>NZ_CP146986.1:1082500-2496250 GCF_037126175.1 Pseudomonas sp. RSB 5.4 | reverse complement strand
GCGATCTCCACGGCTGCGCAGTTGGGGCTCACCGGGTTTCTCTCGATCAATTTCCTGCCCAACGCGGTGTATCGACCGGACATGTGCATTCGCAGCACGCTGGAGGCGGCCCGCGCACATGCGTTCCCGCTTGATCGGCTGATCTTCGAAGCGGTCGAAGGCGAGCACGTCGAAAGCAACAAACACTTGATGAACATCTTGCGCGAATACCGCGAGTTCGGCTTCAAGACCGCCATTGATGACTTCGGTGCGGGGTATTCCGGGCTGAATCTGCTGGCGGACTTTCAGCCGGACCTGATCAAACTGGACATGGCGCTGATTCGCGATATCCATCGCGACCGCGTACGCCAGGCGATTGTGCGTGGCGTGGTGGGCATGTGTGCCGAGTTGGGCGTCGAGGTGATTGCCGAGGGCATCGAGCACCCCGAGGAGCGCGATTTTCTCGCCGATTGCGGGATTTATCTGATGCAGGGTTTCTGGTTCGCCAAACCGGCGTTTGAGGCGATGGCGCAGATTCCGGTGGAGGCATGGCAGCCGATTTGAGGCGAAGCTGAACCCGCGCTGTCGATCGGCAAAGTTTCATCTTGCCGGGTGCGGCGAAGGCCTACGATGCTTGCACAAGATCATCCCAAGGGGAGCCGTACCATGCGCACCAATGTCGTCAAAGTGCTGTTGATCGCTGCAGCTGTCTCGGTATTGAGTGCCTGTTCGGGCTCCGGTGGGCTGACCACCACCAGTTGTTTCTCCTCGGATTGCCAATCGCCGGAGGGTCGCACAAATGCAACGACCCTCAAATTCGGCGGTAACAGTATTGGTAGCAGCTTGAACCAGTACAGCTCCGGGATGTTGCACGACGATTGATCAAAATCGAGGCTGAACCTGTGGCGAGGGAGCTTGCTCCCGCTGGGGCGCGCAGCGCCCCCAAAAGAAGGTCTGCTGCGCAGCCCAGCGGGAGCAAGCTCCCTCGCCACAAATGTTTGTGCCTGGAAGATTACTGCGGCAGCGCCAGCCACTCACCAATGACCTTCTGATAACTGCCAGTGACTTTGCTCAGGTGCAGCCACTGGTCAACGTACAGTTTCCAGCTGATGTCATCGCGCGGCAGCAGATAGGCTTTTTCGCCGTACTGCATGTACTGGTGCGGATTCACCGCGCACAAACCCGGTTTGAGTTTCTGCTGATACAGCGCTTCCGAGGCGTCGGTGATCATCACGTCGGCCTTGTTATCGAGCAGTTGCTGGAAGATCGTCACGTTGTCGTGCAGGGCCAGTTGCGCCTTGGGCAGGAAGGCGTGGACGAAGGCTTCGTTGGTGCCGCCCGCCGGTTCAACCAGCCGTACGTTGGGCTGGTTGATCTGCTCGACGGTCTGGTATTTGGACTGATCGACACAACGCACCAGCGGGATCTTGCCGTCGCTGTCGAGGGTGTTGCTGAAGTAGGCTTTCTTCTGCCGCTCCAGCGTCACCGAAATCCCGCCCATGCCGATGTCGCACTTGCCGGCCTGCATGTCCGGCATCAGGGTTTTCCAGGTGGTTTGCACCCACTCGACTTTCACCCCGAGGCTGTCGGCCAGCGAGCGCGCCATGGCGATGTCGATACCCTCGAAGTCGCCGTCGCTGCGTTTGAAGGTGTAGGGCTTGTAGTCGCCAGTGGTGCAGACGCGCAGTTGGCCTTGTTGCTGGATGGTGTCGAGGTGCGAAGGTTGCTCGGCGGCCTGAGCGCTGAAATTCAGCGCGAGCAATGAACCGAGCAAGAGCAGTTTTTTATTGATGGGCATGTCTGTCGGGCTTCAAAGGGATCGGAGTGAGAAGTTAAACACGTTCCCGGCGCTGATCCCTATGGTTAGCTCGCGGTCAGAGGGCCAGACCTTCCTGCACCACCTGCAACAGGTTGTTCTCCGTCAGGGCAATCGCATCCAGTTCCTGACCGGTTTCCACCGTTTGCAACCACCAATGGCTTTCGTGATGTTCATCGACGGTGCGCAGCAGATAGGTGTTGCGCTCGGGCAGGGTGATCTGCACGCGGCCGGCGCCGTCCTCGGTAAACCGCGCGATGGGATCAAATGTCAGGGTTTGTTGATTGGCTTCGATCACCAGTTGGTCGATCGCGTAATCGTGGCTCTCGCCGTCGGGTGAGCTTTCGCAAACGTGGGTCGGATTGCGGCGAATTTTCAGGCCGACTTCGGTAACTGGCTGCAGCCAGCCCTCGATGCGGTGGTACAGATCGTAGACCTGCGCCGGCCAGCAATCGATCTCCAGCTCGGCATCCGCATGGGTGTGCCGTGTTTGCTTGAGTTTGGCGGCGAGTTCGTCTGCTTTACTCATTTCGGATCCCTTGGTTTGATGTCTGCCTGTTAATCGTAGACCTTTCAACGGCGTACGGCGTTGCCTTGCGTCATGCGCTTGCAACACAAGCATGTCGAAATCAGCGCTGGCCAAGTCTGGTCAGGATCGAAAACCACGGACGCAGGCGTCCCAAGGAGCGGGTAGATGAAAAAGCTGTTTACAATTTTGGCAGTGATTGCGCTGACGGCCGGTAGCATCGGCCTCAGTTCGGCGCGTCAGTCGAACGCCAGCAAGGTGCAAACGGAAGCGGTGGCGGGGCAGTTCGATTACTACCTGCTGACGCTGTCCTGGTCGCCGACCTTTTGCCTCACTCACAAGGACGACGTGCAGTGTTCCGGCAAGGGCTACGGTTTCGTGCTGCATGGTCTGTGGCCGCAATACGCCAATGGCGGCTGGCCGGAGTCCTGCCCACCGCTGACCACGTTGTCGGCGGCGGAAACGACCAAAGGCCTGACGCTGTTCCCGACCAAGAAACTGCTTGACCACGAATGGTCCAAGCACGGCACCTGCAGCGGTCTGGGCGCGATGGGTTATCTGGACGAAGCGGACAAAGCGGTCGGCGCGGTGAAAATCCCGCAAGAGCTGCAACCGTTCAGTTCCTCGTACTACTTCGAAGCCCAGGAAATCGCCGACCTGTTCCGCAAGGCCAACCCGGGGATCCCGGCGGATGGCATCGCGGTGATCTGCAGCGGTCCGGAACTCTCGGAAGTACGGGTGTGCATGGGCAAGGATCTGCAGTTCGGCGCGTGCGGCAAGGGCGTGAAGACCCAGTGCCGGGCGGGGGATATTCGGGTACCGCCATCGCGTTGATGTGAGCGGTTTCACGAACAGGAAAGGGCGCCCAAGCAGGCGCCTTTTTTTCGCCTGAAGGTTTGAAGCACCCGGAAAATTCACGCATGCTTGCGCCCCCCCAAAGGATGACCCGCAACACTGCAAGGAGCTGTTCATGAGCGGAAAACCCGCCGCCCGCGTCACCGACCCAACCGCCTGCCCACTCCCGGGACATGGCACCAATCCGATTGCCAGTGGCTCGCCGAATGTGAATTTCGACGGATTGGCCCAATCATCCCTACGTGATCCAGCGTGCAGACGGGCGTCTGGAACACGGGGTGTCTGACGCTAACGGGTTCACCCACGAAGTCAGCTCGCACCTGCCTGAAACCATCAAGCTGTTTTTGGAGGAGTGAGGCATGACCGCTGAAACAGTAACGTGCGCGAAAGGCAACAATTACAAGCTGCACAAGGAACATGCGCTGACGGATAAGAAGGATGTCAGTGACAAGCAGGTGCCGGTGGAGAGTACCAAAGCGATTGTTGTTTTCGTCGGCGGTGCCGGGGATAAGGAAAGTTATTATTTTTCGGGGCCTTATGAAAACATCCTCGCCGCACGGAGGAACTTTGATAAGCGCAATGAAACGCTAAACAACGAAGGTAAATATCGCTGAGAATGGCTGGGATATAACGATGTCAGGGGGAAGCAGGATATCCAACGGAATGTTCTGAGCCTTATTCCGTATAAAAGCTGCCCCGTTTATATCGTTGGTCATAGCCTCGGCGGTTGGAATGGCGCGCACCTGACAAAAATAATGTCGGATTGGGGCTACAGAATTCAGATGCTAATCACCCTTGATCCCGTGGGTGAAGGGACATTGGTTTGGTTAGGTTCAGATATTTATCGCGAGCGCCCTGATCCTGTTGCCGCCGAATGGATCAACATTAAGGCGACCCCGACAAACAGAGACCCATCGGATGGGGTAGCCGATTTTGGCGAAAAGTGGCTTATCTCCTGTGGCCCTTCTTTGAACGCCAACGTAGATACCAATCATGCAGACGCATTAGGGCTTTTTATTGCGCCTGTAGCTGGGAGCAAGTCGGCAAGCGATTTATTGCTGGACTCAATAATGAAGGAGTTTTCGTGATGCACAGGTTACTCTTTTGCTTTTTTCTAGCTATTTGCTCTGGTTGCGCAAAAGACCATGTAAAGCCTCCAGCGAACTTGAGTTTTGTATCTGTTGAAAGGCAAAAGTCACTTCTATACGACATTCGCTATCAGTCGGATGTGGATGTTCTGGACCTGTTTGATAGAGGAGAAAGGGTTGGGATGGCTTCAGGCATGCTGAAATGTGCCTTGGAGGATGATCAGGATTTCTCGGTTGGCAAAGCCATCCGGTTTTCTGCAGTTGGTTTGGTGACGTCGGAAATACGCGAGGATGGCAAGGCGGGATATCCCTATCTCACCAGTGCGTTCATAGTTGAAACTTCCAGCAACCGAAGTTCTGAGAGAAATCTTTCAGTGACAGAACTGAATCACCTCCTCGCCAACAAACAACAAATACCCTGCAAAGTCGTCGTCACCGCGTACGGCTACAAACCCTACTACTCAAACACCATGAACCTGCCAGTTGCGGACCTGCTGCGCGCAATCAACAAACCCCGATAGGCGTAATCGGTGCCCCACGCGATTGCCCGGCGCAGATGCGCCAGGGTGATCACGCGCAAATCCACAACTGAAAATAAATCGACGCACAGCGTTCATCCAAATCTCTTGCGCGCCGATACAACTGGGCGGGCATGTGTTGGCGCGGCGGGTTTGCTGTGCGCACCCCGGTGGGCTACGCTCACGAAAAGTAAGGGTTTCGGGCTGCGGCCCCTGTCGTACCTGCCCAGGACACGTTTTTGCCAATCCCCATTCACGATCCGCATCAGACTCCCGGCACGCTTAAACGCCTGCCGCTGCGCAAGGCGGCAGCGCTGTTCATCGTTGCAGTGTGCCTGTGCCTGTCCGGATTGCTGTATCTGCAACTTGAGCAGACACGACGCCAGGATCTCGCGAACGCGCAGACCGCTTCTTCCAACCTGACCCGGGCCATGGCGCAGCAGGCCGAAGACACGTTTCTGGCCGCCGATCTGGTGCTCACCAGCCTGGTCGATTGGGTCGAGGACGATGGTTACGGCGCCGCGCAACGACCACGTCTGCAAAAAACCTTCGCGCGTCGGGTGCAACAACTGGAACAGTTGCACGGCATGTTCCTGTTCGATCGCGACGGTCAGTGGGTGATCACGTCATTTACGGATCTGCCCCGTGGCAATGGTGTGGCCGACCGCGAGTACTTCAAGTTTCACCAGCAGAACGTTTCCTCCGTGGCGCACATCGGCCCGGCGATTCGCAGCCGTGAGAATGGCGAGTGGATCATCCCGATCTCGAAACGCATCAACGACCGCGCCGGCAATTTCCAGGGCGTGCTGATGGCCGGGATCAAGATGGCGTACTTCGACCGGTTCTTCAAAAGCTTCAGCCTCGATGACAACGGCATCATGTTTCTCGGCCTCAAGGACGGCACGTTGCTGGCGCGGCGGCCGTTCGACGAAGGCCTGATCGGTTCGTCGCTGGCCAAAGGCAGGATTTACCAGAAGCTGCTGCCCGAAGCCCCGGCCGGTACCGCGATGATCAAGTCGGTGGTCGATGGCGTGGTGCGTCTGTACGGCTACCGGCAATTGGCGTCGTATCCGCTGGTGGTCGCGGCGGCGTCATCGCGCGATACGATTCTCAAGGGTTGGTATGAGCGGGCCTTTCAGTCCAGCGTGATTGTGGCGCTGGTGATTCTTGGCGTCGGCCTGTTCGGCTGGGTGTTCATTCATCAGGTGCGCGACGGCGAGCGTATCGAGAAAAACCTGCGCAAGGCGCAGCGCGCACTGGAGCAGATCGCTACCCACGACAGCCTGACAGGGCTGGCAAACCGGCGGCTGTTCGAGCGTTCGCTGGAGATCGAATTTGCCCGCGGCGCACGCCAGTCGAGTCCGGTCGGTCTGATCATGCTCGATATCGATTTCTTCAAGCGCTACAACGATGCCTACGGTCATGTGGCGGGCGATCATTGCCTGACGCAGGTGGCGCAGGTGCTGAAAAATTGTACCCAGCGCAAGTCTGACCTGGCGGTGCGTTACGGTGGTGAGGAGTTTGCGGTGCTGTTGCCGGACACCGACATCAACGGCGCGCTGGCGATTGCCGGGCAGATCCGTCGCAGCGTGATGGACAAACGCATCACCCACAGCGGCTCGCCGACCGGGTATCTGACGGTAAGTCTGGGCTGCTACTCGTTTATTCCCAGCGGCAATGACAGCCTGGAGATGTTTATCCAGCGTGCTGACGCGGCGTTGTATCAGGCGAAAAATGCCGGACGCAACCGCGCTGCGGTGTTGTCGCTTGATACCGGTTTTGCCGAATTGATGCGCTCGGACCGCTGAGGTTTTGACGCTTCAACAGGGGTGAGGGAGCAAGCCCCCTCACACACAGGTCCTATTACCAGCCGTAACGGCGGTTCGTTCAGCTGCCCGAGCCACCGCCCGCGCCGCCGGTTCCGCCCCCGGCCGCGCCTGTGCCACCGCCAGCGCCGGAGCCCGAACCCATGGCGCCGCCGTTGGTGCCAGTGCCATTGCCAGAACCAGGGCTACCAGCGCCGTTACTGCCGGCAGGTGCACCCGGGGTATTGTCCGGCGGCTTAGGCGTGCTTTTGTTGACGTCGGGGTTGGTACTCGATGTGCCAGAACTGTCGTTCGCCGCGAAGCTGGCAGCCGAGGTGGCGGCGAGCAGGCCGGCGAGCAACAACGAGGTGAGTGTGCGTGTAGTCATGGTACGTCTCCAAAAGGGGTCGGTTACCTGACTTTGGTCTGACACTTTTGCCCGTTGGTGCCGATTGGCTGACGAGCGGTTGTTGAGCTTCAGTGTCGGTCGTCCGCCAGTTTCTGCTCCAGCGCCTGCCGCACCTGCGGCCACTCGTCATCGATGATGCTGAAGCGCACCGAGTTGCGCTTGCGCCCGTCCGGCATGATCCGCTCGTGGCGCACGATGCCTTCCTGTTGCGCTCCGAGGCGCAGAATCGCGTTGCGCGACTTCTGGTTGTTCTCGTCGGCGGTGAACTGCACCCGCACGCAGTCGAGCACCTCGAAGGCGTGGCGCAACATCAGGTATTTGGCTTCGGTGTTGACGAAGGATTTCTGCCAGCGCGCGGAAATCCAGCTGCTGCCGATTTCCAGCTTGCGATTGAGCGGGTCGATCTTCCAGAACCGGGTCGAGCCGATGACTTCGCCGCTATCCTTCAACACAATCACAAACGGCATGACCGTGCCGGCGTCGCGGCCGTCCAGGGCCTTCTTCAGGTAGCTGTCGATGGTGCTCGCCGAAGGCACCACGGTGACGGTGAGGTTCCACAGTTCGCCGTCAGCGGCGGCGTGGAGCAGGGCGTCGACGTCGATGTACTGAAGCGGGCGCAGGAGGATGCGCGGGCCTTGCAGCGTGGTGAGCATGGGAACAGGTCTCGGCAGTTTGGGGCAGTGGCGAGCGCCTATTACGCCGCAGCCGGTTGATCCGATGCAACCACCGTCGCCGCTACAGAGTCACAATTTTCACACCTTGTCGCCGGAGTCTGGACGATGAAAAACCTGCGGATCGCCACGTTCAACGTCAACGGCCTGCGCGCACGCTTGCCGAACCTGCTGGAGTGGCTCAGGCGCGAACAACCGGACATCGCGTGCCTGCAGGAACTCAAGTCAGTCGACAGTGCATTTCCTGTAGCTGAACTTGAAGCCGCCGGTTATGGCGCGATCTGGCACGGTCAGGCGTCATGGAACGGGGTGGCGATCCTCGCCCGTGATGCGCAACCGCTGGAGAGCCGCCGCGGCCTGCCGGGCGATCCCGAGGACAAGCACAGTCGTTATCTGGAAGCGGCGGTGCACGGGGTATTGGTCGGCTGCCTGTACCTGCCCAACGGCAACCCGCAGCCGGGGCCGAAGTTCGACTACAAACTGGCCTGGTTCGAGCGCTTGATCCGCTACGCCAAGGATCTGCAAAGCAGCGATCATCCGGTGGTGCTCGCTGGCGATTACAACGTGGTGCCCACCGACATGGACATCTACAACACCCGCTCGTGGCTCAAGGACGCGCTGCTGCAACCCGAAAGCCGCGAGTGTTATCAACGGCTGCTTGATCAGGGCTGGACCGACTCGTTGCGCCATCTGTATCCCGACGATCGCCTCTACACGTTCTGGGATTACTTTCGTCAGCATTGGCAAACCAACTCTGGCCTGCGCATCGATCATCTGCTGCTCAACCCGGCACTCAGCCCGTATCTGCACGAGGCCGGTGTAGACGCCTGGGTGCGCAACGAACCGCACGCCAGCGACCATGCGCCGACCTGGATTCGCATCGGTTCGCGCAAACGTCGGTAACGTTGATTGGCGAAATCAATTGTCGGAATCGGCGCCCAATCCCGTATACATGTCGGCCAGCGGCGCAGCGATCCGCGGCCACATGCAAAAGGACTGAGCAATGAGCGAGCCACGTCTGGCGAATCCGACGTTGTACCTGCAACACCTGGGCTTCGATGCCCCACCGGCACCGACGCTGGAAACCCTGCGGCAGTTGCAGTTGCGCCATACCGGCGTCTTTCCCTTCGAGAATCTGTCGACGATCACCGGCGCACCGGTACTGATCGATCTGGCGTCGGTCGAACAAAAGGTTCTCCACGGTGGCCGTGGCGGTTACTGCTACGAGCTGAACAATCTGTTTCTGGCGTTATTGCTGGAGCTGGGCTTCGACGCCCGTGGCATCTCCGGGCGTGTGGTGCTGGCGCAACCCGAAGGCACGTGGACGGCGCGTACCCATCGCTTGAGCCTGGTAATCATCGATGGCGAGCGCTACATCACCGACGTCGGCTTTGGCGGTATGGTGCCGACCGCGCCGCTGCTGCTCGATACCGAGGCTGAACAGGCGACGCCGCACGAGTCCTATCGCATCGAGAAACAGGCCGATGGCTACATGCTGCGGGCCAATGTCGCCGGCGAATGGCGCGCGATGTACCTGTTTGATCTGCAACGCCAGGAAGACATCGATTACACCCTCGGCAACTGGTACGTATCGACTCATCCCGAATCACCGTTTGCTCAGCGGTTGATGGTTGCGCGCACCGGCGATGGCTGGCGCCGGACCCTGAACAACGGCAGTTTCGCGATTCATCATATGGGCGCCGCCAGCGAGCGACGCGAGGTGGCGGATGTCGCTGAACTGCTTGAAGTGCTGGAGCAGGAATTCGGCCTGCGCGTGCCTGACCAGCCGCATGTGCGCCAGTCGCTGGCGCGGATGCTCGTACCGGCCTGATCTCAGGGCTTGGCCTCCGGTTCCAGTACCCGGCGGATTTCCCCGACCGCCGCCGACAGCTTTTTTTCCAGACTCTTGAGGTCGGCGGCGGTGATGCCTTTCTTGAATTGCCCGGAGTGGGGCGGCTCGGCTTCCTGCTTTTTGCTGCCAGCCTCCAGCAGGGCATGGCGCAGGGTGTTGTTGATCACGGTCTGATAACCGAACCCTTCGTTTTCCGCCACGCTGCGGGCGGCTTCGATGACCGCGTCATCGAGCATGATGGTGATGCGGGTTTTGCCCTTGGTGGGCGCCAAGGCTCCGCGTTTGCCCTGCGAGAAGTCGTATTCGTCTTTCATCGTTCAAGCCTCCTGAAAATAAGCGCAACGCTCGCTCGGTGTGGCGACACGTGCAGAAATGATTCGTACGACGTTGGCTTCGCGATAACTGTACGCAACCACCAGCAAACGTCCTTTGCCATCAAGACCGAGGGTGATCCAGCGCTGTTCGTCATGGTCGTTGTCCTCGACCGTCAGCGCGCGTTCGTCATGAAAGACCGGCTCGGTCTCGGCAAGGCTGACGCCCCTGTGCTTGAGTTTGTTGGCTGCGTTCTTGCTTTTGTCGTACTGAATTTCGAATGACTTCATTATGCATACTTTATATGTATAAAAAAGAGCGCCAGTGCACCGTCGGTCGCCATGAATACTTCAGCCTAGTGCGATAAAAACCGGGGGCAGGAGGGGATGTGTTGCCGGATTTGTGGGAGATGGGGGTGGCGAGATAGAAGCTTGGGTGGCTACCTATCCATTATGTGACCGATAAGTTGTATACAACTCTATGGACATTTGTCACGAGTATTGAATACAGTGTGCGCATAACAAAAACCAGGGAACCCCCCACATGAAAACGCCCCATGTTTCACACCAACGGCCCGAGGACGAAAATCTCGGGGGCGGCGCGAATATGGCTTACGGCCTGCAACATGTTCTGACCATGTACGGCGGTATCGTTGCGGTGCCGCTGATCATCGGCCAGGCGGCCGGGCTGTCGCCGGCGGACATTGGTTTGTTGATTGCTGCTTCATTGTTTGCGGGGGGGCTGGCGACACTGCTGCAAACCCTGGGTCTACCGTTTTTTGGCTGTCAGTTGCCGCTGGTGCAGGGCGTGTCGTTCTCCGGTGTGGCGACCATGGTCGCGATCGTCAGCAGTGGCGGGGAGGGCGGCTTCCAGTCGGTGCTGGGCGCGGTGATTGCCGCGTCGTTGATCGGCTTGCTGATTACTCCGGTGTTCTCGCGAATCACCAAGTTTTTCCCACCGCTGGTCACCGGTATCGTGATCACCACCATCGGCCTGACACTGATGCCGGTGGCCGCACGTTGGGCCATGGGTGGCAATAGCCATGCGCCGGACTTCGGCAGCATGCAGAACATCGGTCTGGCGGCGGTGACGCTGGTGCTGGTGTTGCTGTTGAGCAAGGTCGGCAGCTCGACCATCTCGCGGCTGTCGATCCTGTTGGCCATGGTGATCGGCACGATTCTCGCGGTGTTCCTCGGCATGGCGGATTTCTCCGGTGTCGCCCAGGGGCCGATGTTCGGCTTTCCGACGCCGTTTCACTTCGGCATGCCGACTTTCCACTTCGCCGCGATCCTGTCGATGTGCATCGTGGTCATGGTGACCCTGGTGGAAACCTCGGCGGACATTCTGGCGGTCGGTGAGATCATCGGCACCAAAGTCGACTCCAAGCGCTTGGGCAACGGTCTGCGCGCGGACATGCTGTCGAGCATGTTTGCGCCGATCTTCGGTTCGTTCACCCAGAGCGCCTTCGCGCAGAACGTCGGGCTGGTGGCGGTGACCGGAATCAAGAGCCGTTATGTCGTGGCCACCGGCGGTGTTTTCCTGGTGATTCTCGGCCTGCTGCCGTTCATGGGGCGGGTGATCGCTGCGGTGCCGACGTCAGTGCTGGGCGGCGCCGGTATCGTGCTGTTCGGGACGGTGGCGGCGAGCGGGATTCGCACGCTGTCGAAGGTCGATTACCGCAACAACGTCAACCTGATCATCGTCGCAACCTCGATCGGCTTCGGCATGATCCCGATTGCCGCACCGAACTTCTACGATCATTTCCCGAGCTGGTTCGCAACCATTTTCCACTCGGGCATCAGCTCGTCGGCGATCATGGCGATCGTGCTCAACCTGACCTTCAACCACTTCACTGCCGGCAACTCGGATCAGCAGTCGGTTTTCGCCGCAGCGGAAGAACGCACCCTGCGTTATCGCGACCTGGCGGCGCTGCGTGAAGGCGATTACTTCAGCGACGGCAAGCTGCACGATTGCGATGGCAAGGAAGTGCCGGTGATCGAGGTCGATGCCGATCATGACCACGGTCACGGTACGCCGAAGCCCCAAGTGAAGAGCAGCGAACACGTCTGATCGCTGAATGCATGAAAAGGGCCGATCTGTTGTGAGACAGATCGGCCCTTTTCGTTTCGCAGCAGATTTTCCATCGTCCACAAAAAAGCCCCTGAATCTTTCGATTCAGGGGCTTTGCTATTTGGCTCCACAACCTGGACTCGAACCAGGGACCCAATGATTAACAGTCATTTGCTCTACCAACTGAGCTATTGCGGAATTGGTGCGTATGTTACTGATTCAAAAAGAGAAGTCAAGCATCAGAGTTAAAATTTCCGGTTTGAGCAGGACGGACGGTGTTTTGTCAGCGATTGGCGGTTACCAGAACCGCCTCACAGGTCTACCATGGCTGCCCGGAAGTGGTCACACGCGCTGCCGGCCATTCGCCAAAAGGTACGCGCCATGACTCAAACCGTTCTGATTTCTCTTTCGCGCGAGGTGTTCGTATGAGCATCGCGCAAATCAGCCTGCCCAAAGGGGTTGGCCCGCACGCCGAGAAACTCTTCGACGCGATTACCCAGGCCAGCACCGCTGAAGAGTTGAACCGCGCCGGCGGCAAGGCCGAAGGTTTCGTGCTCGCCCTGGAAAGCACCAAGGCAATCAAAAGTCAGATCGCCGAATCGCTGTACGTCGCCTATGACGACGCAGCCAGTCAGCGTGCGACGGAACTGGCTTAACCGCCGAAAGTGATGGTGCCGAGCATCAGCTTGGCATAAGCCGCGGTGGCGGCCAGTTGCACCAGCCACAAGGCCAGGCCACCAAGGAACACGCCCGCTGCGACTTGCAGCACCAGGCTCTTGTCGCGCTTGGCCGTGGTGCGAGGGATGAAATCATCCAGATCGTCTCGGTCGGCGCGCAGGTTGTCATTTTTCATTTGGGTTCTCACAGAATTCCTGGATGTATACGAAATCTGTGGGAGCGGGCTTGCTCGCGAAAGCGTCGGATCAGTCGCCATGATCTTTGGCTGATACACCGCTTTCGCGAGCAAGCCCGCTCCCATTCAGATTTGTGTGCAGTTTAGAGGGAATGTTGCATTCCTTCGGACAAATAAAAAACGGGAAGCCCCAAGGCTTCCCGTTTTTCATTGCCAGGCGAAATCAGATGACCTGAACGATCGCATCCGTTACCGCTTTGATGTTGCTCTGGTTCAGCGCCGCGACGCAGATGCGGCCGGTGTCCAGGGCGTAGATGCCGAACTCGCTGCGCAGGCGGTGCACCTGTTCGGTGGTCAGGCCGGAGTAGGAGAACATGCCGCGCTGACGGCCGACGAAGCTGAAGTCACGCTGCGGGGCTTTCTCGGCCAGCAGGGCAACCATCTGCTCGCGCATGCCGCGAATGCGCAGGCGCATTTCTGCCAGTTCCGCTTCCCACTGGGCGCGCAGTTCCGGGCTGTTCAACACAGCGGCGACGATGCTTGCACCGTGGGTCGGCGGGTTCGAGTAGTTGGTGCGGATCACACGCTTGACCTGCGACAGCACGCGCGCGCTTTCTTCTTTCGATTCGCTGACGATCGACAGGGCGCCAACGCGCTCGCCGTACAGCGAGAACGACTTGGAGAACGAACTCGAGACGAAGAAAGTCAGGCCCGATTCGGCGAACAGGCGCACAGCCGCCGCGTCTTCGTCGATGCCATCGCCGAAACCCTGGTACGCCATGTCGAGGAACGGCACGTGACCTTTGGCCTTGACCGCTTCCAGAACGTTTTTCCAGTCAGCCGGGCTCAGGTCGACGCCGGTCGGGTTGTGGCAGCAGGCGTGCAGCACGATGATCGAGCCGTTCGGCAGGGCGTTGAGGTCTTCGAGCATGCCGGCACGGTTCACGTCGTGGGTGGCGGCGTCGTAGTAACGGTAGTTCTGCACCGGGAAGCCAGCGGTTTCGAACAGCGCGCGGTGGTTTTCCCAGCTCGGGTCGCTGATGGCCACGACGGCGTTCGGCAGCAGTTGCTTGAGGAAGTCGGCACCGATTTTCAGTGCGCCAGTACCGCCGACAGCCTGAGTGGTGACGATGCGACCGGCAGCGATCAGCGGCGAGTCGTTACCGAACAGCAGCTTTTGCACCGCCTGGTCGTAGGCGGCGATGCCGTCGATCGGCAGGTAGCCACGGGAGGCGTGCTGAGCAGCGCGAATGGTTTCGGCTTCGATCACCGCGCGCAGCAGGGGAATTCGCCCCTCTTCGTTGCAGTAAACACCTACACCCAGGTTGACCTTGGTGGTCCGGGTATCGGCGTTGAATGCTTCGTTGAGGCCCAGGATTGGATCGCGGGGTGCCATTTCGACAGCGGAGAACAGGCTCATTATTACGGCGGCTCTGAATGGAGAGTGGAGGGACGTGTCGCGCTCCAGCCGAATGCACTAGAGCGGTGCACAAACGGGGAGCTAGTATAGAGGCCATCACTGAGCAATGGCGACAGGCGATTCAGCTTTTCAGGCAAGTTTTTCCGATTATTTCTTGACCGTTAGTCGATTGACTCTGTCAGAGACTTTACCGGATGTAGGACGTTTGCCTTGAAAGGCGAGGCAATCGGCTCCACATTGAGCACAATCTTCGTTTTTCCTTGGGCGACAACGGTCGTTTGCGGTCATCCCCGTGGCTCGGCTGTTTTCTGCGCGAGCCGCGATCCCAGAGGTGTGTATGTCCGAATTCCAGCTAGTCACCCGCTTCGAGCCCGCCGGCGATCAGCCTGAAGCCATCCGCCAATTGGTGGAGGGCATCGAGGCCGGGCTGGCGCACCAGACGCTGCTCGGTGTGACCGGCTCGGGCAAGACCTTCAGCATCGCCAATGTCATCTCGCAGGTACAGCGCCCGACGCTGGTGCTGGCGCCGAACAAGACCCTCGCCGCGCAGCTGTATGGCGAGTTCAAGGCGTTCTTCCCGAACAACGCGGTCGAGTATTTCGTTTCCTACTACGACTACTACCAGCCAGAAGCCTATGTGCCGTCGTCCGACACCTTCATCGAGAAGGACGCGTCGATCAACGACCACATCGAGCAGATGCGTCTGTCCGCGACCAAAGCGTTGCTCGAGCGCAAGGACGCGATCATCGTCACCACGGTGTCGTGCATTTACGGTCTGGGTAGCCCGGAAACCTATTTGAAGATGGTGCTGCACGTCGATCGCGGCGACAAACTCGATCAGCGCGCCTTGCTGCGGCGTCTGGCCGACCTGCAATACACCCGCAACGACATGGATTTTGCCCGGGCGACGTTCCGGGTGCGCGGCGATGTGATCGACATCTATCCGGCGGAATCCGATCTGGAAGCGATCCGCATCGAGCTGTTCGATGACGAGGTCGAGAGCATTTCCGCGTTCGACCCGCTGACCGGCGAAGTCATCCGCAAGATGCCGCGCTTCACCTTCTACCCGAAGAGTCACTACGTGACGCCGCGCGAGACCCTGCTCGACGCCATCGAGCACATCAAAGTCGAGTTGCAGGAGCGCCTCGAATACCTGCGCAGCAACAACAAACTGGTCGAGGCCCAGCGCCTCGAACAGCGCACCCGTTTCGACCTGGAAATGATCCTCGAACTGGGTTACTGCAACGGCATCGAAAACTACTCGCGCTACCTGTCCGGGCGCCCGGCCGGTGCCGCGCCGCCGACGCTGTATGACTATCTGCCGGCCGACGCCTTGCTGGTGATCGACGAATCCCACGTCAGCGTGCCGCAAGTCGGCGCGATGTATAAGGGTGACCGTTCGCGTAAGGAAACCCTGGTCGAATACGGCTTCCGCTTGCCTTCGGCACTGGACAACCGGCCGATGCGTTTTGACGAGTGGGAAGGGGTGAGCCCGCAGACGATTTTCGTCTCGGCGACCCCGGGCAATTACGAGGCCGAGCATGCCGGGCGCGTGGTCGAGCAAGTGGTGCGTCCGACCGGTCTGGTCGACCCGCAGGTTGAAGTGCGTCCGGCGCTGACTCAGGTTGATGACCTGCTCTCGGAAATCACCAAACGCGTGGCGGTCGAAGAGCGGGTGCTGGTCACCACGCTGACCAAGCGCATGGCCGAAGACCTCACCGATTACCTCGCCGACCACGGTGTGCGCGTGCGTTATCTGCACTCGGACATCGACACGGTCGAGCGGGTCGAGATCATTCGCGACCTGCGTCTGGGCACCTTCGATGTGTTGGTGGGGATCAACCTGCTGCGTGAAGGTCTGGACATGCCGGAAGTGTCGCTGGTGGCGATTCTCGACGCGGATAAGGAAGGCTTCCTGCGTTCCGAGCGCTCGCTGATCCAGACCATCGGCCGGGCGGCGCGGAACCTCAATGGCCGGGCGATTCTCTACGCCGATCGCATCACTGGCTCGATGGAGCGAGCGATTGGCGAGACCGAGCGTCGTCGCGATAAGCAGATCGCCTTCAACCTGGAAAACGGAATCACCCCGAAGGGTGTGTTCAAGGACGTCGCCGACATCATGGAAGGCGCCACCGTGCCCGGCTCGCGCAGCAAGAAGCGCAAGGGCATGGCCAAGGCTGCCGAAGAAAGCGCCAAGTACGAAGCCGAACTGCGCTCGCCGAGCGAAATCACCAAGCGCATTCGGGCGCTGGAAGAGAAGATGTATCAGCTGGCGCGGGATCTGGAATTTGAAGCGGCGGCGCAGATGCGCGATGAGATTGCCAAACTTCGCGAGCGGCTGTTGGCGGTTTGATCTTCATCGTCTGACCAGGCCTCTTCGCGAGCAAGCCCGCTCCCACAGGGATTGAGGGTGTACACAAAATGTGTGATCACCAAAGAAGCCTGTGATAGCTGACTTGGCCCCATCGCTGGCAAGCCAGCTCCCACAGGGATTGATGGTGTACACAAAATGTGTGATCACCAAAGAAACTTGTGGGAGCGGGCTTGCTCGCGAAGAGGCCGGTCCAGACACCACGAAAATCAGTGAGCTTCCCCAGCCTTCAACCCCGCCGGCAATTTTTTGGTCAACAAAATCGCCAGCATGCTGATCCCCAGCGCAATCCCGACAAAGTGAAACGCATCGTTATAGGCCATGATCAGCGCCTGCTGATGCACGATCTCGCTCATCTTGCCCAGCGCCGCGGTGTCGCTGCCAAACCGGTCGGTCATTGAGGCCATGCGTTCGGCCACTTGCGGGTTGGTCGGCACAATCGACTCACGCAGATAATCGAAGTAGGTCTTGGTCCGCGCATCCAATAGCGTGGCGAGCAGGGCGATGCCGATCGCGCCGCCAAGGTTGCGCAGGATGTTGAACAGGCTCGACGCCGACCCCGCGTCCTGCGGCAGGATGTACGCCGTGGCGATCAGCGAAATGGTGACCATGATCAGCGGCTGACCCAGCGCCCGGATGATCTGGATCTGATTGAACTGCGGCCCGGCGAAATCCGGGTTGAGCACCCCCGAAGAAAAACTCGCCAGCCCGAACAAGCCAAAGCCAAGGGTGCACAGCCACTTCGGCGACACGAACTTCATCAGCTTCGGCACCAGCGGAATCAGGAACAGCTGCGGCACGCCCATCCACATGATCACTTCGCCGATCTGCAGGGCGTTGTAGTTCTGGATCTGCGCCAGGTACAGCGGCAGCAGATAAATCGAGCCATACAAGCCGACGCCCATGCCGAGGCTGGAAATGCTCGACAGGCCGAAGTTGCGATTGCGCAGAATGCCGAGGTTGATCAGCGGATTGGGTTTGGAAATCTGCACGATGACGAAGGTGATCAGGCTCAGCAGGGCAATGCTGCCCAAGGTCACGATCAGATTTGATTCGAGCCAGTCCTTGCGGTGGCCTTCTTCGAGAAATACCTGCAGACAACCGAGGCCGACACCCAGCGTGAGAATCCCGGTGTAGTCGGTGCTTTTCAGCAGTTCCCAGTGCGCTTCCTTCTTTTCCAGCCCGTACATCAGCCCGGCGATCATGATCAGCCCCGGCGGGATGTTGATGTAGAAAATGTACTCCCAGCCCCAGTTTTCCGTGAGCCAGCCGCCCAGTGTCGGGCCGATGGACGGGGCGAAGGTCGCGGTCATGGCGAACATCGCCATGCCTTTGGCGCGGTGGTGTTCGGGGAGTTTGATCAGGGTCAGGGTGAACGCCAGCGGAATCAGCGCGCCGCCGGTGAAACCCTGCATGGCGCGGAAGACGATCATGCTCTCCAGGCTCCAGGCCATCGAACATAGCAAGGATGAAATTAGAAAACCCAGCGACACCCACACCGCCAGCCGTCGCGCCGAGAGCAGCTGCACCAGCCACGCGGTCAGCGGGATCATGATGATTTCCGCGACCAGGTACGAGGTAGAAATCCACGAGCCTTCTTCCAGCGTCGCCGACAGCGCGCCCTGAATGTCCTTGAGCGAAGAGTTGGTGATCTGAATGTCGAGCACTGCCATGAAGGCGCCGAGCATCACGCTCATCACCGCGATCCAGTCCCGCCGGGTCGGTTCGCCGACCGGGCGGATCAGCGAATCACCGGCCATTGTCTGGGGCGTCTTTGATATTCACGGTGGCGGTGACCGACATGCCCGGGCGGATTTTGCCGTGCAGCGGGTTGTCGGCCTTGAACGTCAGTTTCACCGGAATCCGCTGCACGACTTTGGTGAAGTTGCCGGTGGCGTTGTCCGGCGGCAGCAGGCTGAACTGCGCACCGGAGGCGGCGAACAGGCTGTCGACCCGTGCTTCGATCGGCGTATCGCTGTAGGCGTCGAAGGTCAGCTCGGCTTTTTGTCCGGGGAGCATGCGGCCGATCTGAGTTTCCTTGAAGTTGGCCTGCACCCAGATGTCTTCATCGGGGACGATCGACAGCAGATACGCGCCAGCCTGCACCACTTGGCCATTGCGTGCGGCACGCTGGCCGACCAGGCCGCTGATCGGCGCGTGGATTTCGCTGCGGGTCAGGTTGAGTTCGGCTTGCGCCAGATCGGCGCGGGCGTTGGCGATCTGCGCGTCGAGGCGTTTGATCTCGGCGGTGAGTGCGTTGACCTGCTGGCGCTGGCTCTGTGCATCGGCCTGGGCCTTGGCCACTTGCGAGCGGGCGATATGGGCGTCAGCGGAAAGGGTGGTCACCCGCTCCTCGGAAACGTAACCGGGTTTGCGCAGGGTTTCGGCGCGCGACAAGTCGACCTGCGAGCGGCCCAGCGTGGCCTGCGATGCGGCGACTTGTGCGTCACTGGAGGCGATCAGACTGGCCTGCTGAGTCAATTTGCTCTGTGCCTGCAAACGCTCAGCTTCGCGAGTGGCGAGGGCGGCATTGGCGCGATCGACGGCCAGGCGGAAATCAGCGGGTTCAAGGCGCACCAGCAACTGGCCCTTTTCCACATGCTGGTTGTCCTGCACCAGCACTTCGTCGATGCGTGCGCTCAATTGGCTGGAAACGCGGGTGATCTCGCCCTGGACATAGGCGTTATCAGTGCTTTCGTAAAACCGGCCCTTGAAAAACCAATGGGCGAAGAAGCCCCCGGCAATCAACAGAACCAGCAGCAGGAAAATAAACAGGCGACGCTTGAGTTGGGCAGGCATGAGGCAAACTGTAGTCGAGGAATTGTAAGGAAAGTTCTCTGCGGCTGAATCTGGCATACAGCCGATAAACGGTAAATGCCAATGGCTGATATTCGGCCCGTCACCACGGTCTATGGGCGTTACAGACGCAAACTTGGCTTAAATGCCCTGTCCGCTGGAGCGGGGCGGGTGTCGCCTGTTACCATTCGCGGCTTGATTGTTCTTTGCTTTTCATTCTTTTCGAGACATGCCATGACCACCGTCCGCACTCGCATCGCGCCATCGCCTACCGGGGACCCCCACGTAGGTACCGCTTACATCGCATTGTTCAACTACTGCTTTGCCAAGCAGCATGGCGGTGAGTTCATCCTGCGCATCGAAGACACCGACCAGTTGCGTTCGACCCGCGAGTCCGAACAGCAGATCTTCGACGCCCTGCGCTGGCTGGGTATCGACTGGAGCGAAGGCCCGGACGTCGGCGGCCCGCACGGTCCGTACCGGCAGAGTGAGCGTGGCGATATTTATCAGAAGTATTGCCAGCAACTGGTCGACATGGGCCATGCGTTCCCGTGCTTCTGCACCGCTGAAGAACTGGACCAGATGCGTGCCGAGCAAATGGCGCGCGGCGAAACCCCGCGTTACGACGGCCGCGCGCTGCTGCTGTCGAAGGAAGAAGTCGCGGTCCGTCTGGCGGCTGGCGAACCGCACGTGATCCGCATGAAAGTGCCGACCGAAGGCGTCTGCGTGGTGCCGGACATGTTGCGCGGTGATGTCGAGATCCCGTGGGATCGCATGGACATGCAAGTGCTGATGAAGACCGACGGCCTGCCGACGTACTTCCTCGCCAACGTGGTCGACGACCACCTGATGGGTATCACCCACGTGCTGCGCGGTGAAGAATGGCTGCCGTCGGCGCCGAAATTGATTCTGCTGTACGAATACTTCGGCTGGGAACAACCGGAGCTGTGCTACATGCCGCTGCTGCGTAACCCGGACAAGAGCAAGCTGTCCAAGCGCAAGAACCCGACCTCGGTGACGTTCTACGAGCGCATGGGCTTCATGCCGGAAGCGATGCTCAACTACCTCGGTCGCATGGGCTGGTCGATGCCGGACGAGCGCGAGAAGTTCTCGCTGCAGGAAATGGTCGACAATTTCGACCTCAAGCGCGTGTCGCTCGGCGGGCCGATCTTCGACATCGAGAAACTGTCGTGGCTCAACGGTCAGTGGCTGCGTGACCTGCCGGTGGAAGAGTTCGCCGCACGCGTGCAGAAGTGGGCGTTCAACTCCGAATACATGATGAAGATCGCACCGCTGGTGCAGGGTCGCGTGGAAACCTTCAGCCAGGTTGCACCGCTGGGCGGCTTCTTCTTTGCCGGTGGCGTGAACCCGGATGCCAAGCTGTTCGAGTCGAAAAAGCTCTCGGGTGACCAGGTGCGTCAGCTGATGCAACTGATCCTGTGGAAGCTGGAAAGCCTGCGGCAGTGGGAGAAGGACAACATCACCGCAACGATTCAGGCAGTGGTCGAATCCCTCGAGCTGAAATTGCGTGACGCGATGCCGCTGATGTTTGCCGCGATCACCGGGCAGGCCAGTTCGGTGTCGGTGCTCGATGCAATGGAAATCCTCGGCCCGGACCTGACCCGTTTCCGTCTGCGCCAGGCGATCGACCTGCTGGGCGGTGTGTCGAAGAAAGAAAACAAAGAGTGGGAAAAGCTGCTGGGCGCGATTGCCTGAGCACGTCTGACTCTGCAGTAACCACCGAAGGCCGGGATCGTTTGATTCCGGCCTTCGGCGTTTTTCCCCCGGATTTTCGGGGGGAGGGCGGTAAGTGATTGTTATGCCGACAAAAAACTTTGAAATTTTTCAAAAATAAGTTTGACAGGCTTTCGATACGCCCTTAAGATTCGCCCCGTCCTCAGCGATGACATCAACGATGAGGGGCTATAGCTCAGCTGGGAGAGCGCTTGCATGGCATGCAAGAGGTCGACGGTTCGATCCCGTCTAGCTCCACCAATTTACACTTCGAAGCCTGGCCACACCGGCTCCGAAGCGATCAACACTCAGCGTTGATCAGTTGTATAGAAGGGTTTGCGTCCCCTTCGTCTAGTGGCCTAGGACACCGCCCTTTCACGGCGGTAACAGGGGTTCGAGTCCCCTAGGGGACGCCAGTTTTACAGAAGTGATGTTGCAAGATGTCACTCCGCCGCGAGGCGAAAAATCCGGGGCTATAGCTCAGCTGGGAGAGCGCCTGCATGGCATGCAGGAGGTCAGCGGTTCGATCCCGCTTAGCTCCACCAATTTACAGTTCAAGGTCTGGCCACACCGGCCTTGAATCAGATCAGATCTCAGCACTGATCAGCTGTATAGAAGGGTTTGTGTCCCCTTCGTCTAGTGGCCTAGGACACCGCCCTTTCACGGCGGTAACAGGGGTTCGAGTCCCCTAGGGGACGCCACGATTACCCGCTCTGCGGGATTTATAAGGGTCATTCAATTATTGAATGGCCCTTTTGTTTGTCTGGCATTTGGCCAAATCTCCTTTTTCCTTACACTGTGCTTCAGACCAGCGGTCATATCCTCGACTTGCAGAATATTATTATGCGAATAATATTCTAGTCGTAATATTCGGAGGCAACGATGAACGATAAAAAAGCTCAAACCCGCGAACGCATCCTCAAGGCTGCCAGCGCCGCACTGATCCAGCGCGGCCCGGCAGATCCCAGCGTGGGCGAAGTGATGGGCGCCGCCGGCCTGACCGTCGGAGGTTTCTACGCGCACTTCGAAAGCAAGGACGCCATGATGCTCGAGGCGTTCAAGCAATTGCTGGGACGTCGACGCGACCTGATTGCCGACATGGACTCCGAGCTGACCGGTGAAGAGCGTCGCGCCTTGGTCGCTGCGTTCTACCTGTCGCGCAAGCATCGGGATTCCAGCGACGCCGCGTGTCCGATTCCGGCTTCGATCGGCGAGCTGGGACGTTTGCCGGAGTCGTTTCGCATCGCGCTGAACGAACACCTGGAACTGATGATTGCGCAGTTGGCGTCCAGCCCCGAGGACACCGACAAAGCACTGGCCGATGTGGCGTTGATGGTGGGTGGTCTGGCGTTGGCACGCGCGCTGGGCCCGGGCGATTTATCCGATCGATTGCTGCGCGCTGCCAAGTCGGCGGTGCGTTGACCTGAAGGCAACACGCCTGAGGAGAGAGCGATGAACACGTTGAAGTGGGTTCGTGGCGTTAATGGCACCTTGGGCTGGATTGCACCGCAACGGGTAGCAAGCAAAATGCGTCAGGCGTTCATGACGCCACGTTCGCTGCCGCTGCGCGATTGGGAGCTGCCGCTGCTGGCGAGCGCCGAACGCATCACGCTGCGTTTCGGCCTGTCGGCGCTGCGCTGGGGCCAGGGACCGGCGGTGCTGTTGATGCACGGCTGGGAAGGGCGACCCACGCAGTTTGCGGCGTTGATCACGGCGCTGGTCGAGGCCGGTTACACCGTTGTCGCGCTGGACGGCCCGGCCCACGGCCGCTCACCGGGGCGCGAGGCCAATGTCGTGCTGTTCGCCCGCGCCATGCTTGAGGCTGCCGCTGAACTGCCACCTCTTCAAGCCGTCATCGGCCACTCGATGGGCGGCGCCAGCGCCATGCTTGCCGTGCAACTGGGCCTGCGCACCGAAACCCTCGTCAGCATCGCAGCTCCCGCCCGGATTCTCGGCGTGCTGCGCGGTTTTGCCCGCTATGTCGGCATGCCACCGCGGGCGCGCTCGGCGTTCATCCGCCAGGTCGAGCAGGACGTCGGCATGCGTGCCGCGACCCTCGATGTCGCGCACTATCAACTGGATATGCCGGGCCTGATCGTGCATGCCGAGGACGACACCTTCGTCTCGGTCAAGGAATCTCAATTGATCCACGAGTCCTGGTTCGACAGCCGCCTGCTGCGTCTGGAAAGCGGCGGCCACCAGCGGGTGCTGGCCGACCCTCGGGTGGTTGATGGGGTGTTATCACTGTTGGCGGGGCGCAGCCTTCAGGCGCGGCAATCGGCCTGACATCCGTTACACTGCCCCGGTTGAATAATCTGACCGGGAGTGGGGCATGGGCTGGGATCGGGCAACGCCGTTCACCATTGATCTGCAAGTAGGCGCCGAGGACATCGACGGGCTGGGCCACGCGAACAACGCGGTGTACGTGACCTGGCTCGAACGTTGCGCCTGGCGCCACTCGCAGCGTCTGGGGCTGGATCTGGTCGAGTACCGGCGCCTGGATCGGGCGATGGCCGTGGTGCGTCATGAAATCGATTATCTGGCAGCCGCTTACGAAGGCGACGAGCTGCAACTGGCGACCTGGATCGTCGATTGGGATCAGCGCCTGAAAATGACCCGCCACTTCCAGTTGATCCGCCCCAGCGACAACGCCACGTTACTGCGCGCCCAAACCACGTTCGTCTGCATCGAACTGTCTACCGGCAAGCCCAAGCGCATGCCGGCGGAGTTCATCGAGGGTTATGGCCCGGCGATCCAAAATCCAGAAACAGTGCAGCTCTAATGTGGGAGCGAGCTTGCTCGCGAAAGCGGTGGGCCAGTGACGGTTGCATCAACCGATACACCGCTTTCGCGAGCAAGCTCGCTCCCACAGGAAAGAGTGTTGTTCTGCGGATTTGCGCGATATCCAGTAAACTGCCGCACGTTTTTTCTTCCTGAGTAGTGTTTTCCCCATGCAAATTGCCCTGGCGCCCATGGAGGGGCTGGTCGACGACATCCTGCGCGACGTGCTGACCCGCGTTGGCGGCATCGACTGGTGCGTGACCGAATTCATTCGGATCAACGATCAGTTGCTTACCCCGGCCTACTTCCACAAGTTCGGCCCGGAGCTGCTCAACGGCGCCCGTACCCGTTCCGGCGTGCCGCTGCGCGTGCAATTGTTGGGTTCCGATCCGGTGTGCCTGGCGGAAAACGCGGCGCTGGCCTGCGAGCTCGGCTCGGAAGTCATCGACCTGAACTTCGGCTGCCCGGCCAAGACCGTCAACAAATCCCGGGGCGGGGCAGTGCTGCTCAAGGAGCCGGAACTGCTCAACAGCATCGTCGAACACGTGCGTCGCGCTGTGCCGGCACATATCCCGGTCACCGCGAAGATGCGCCTGGGCTTCGACAGCCCGGACGGTTCGCTGGTCTGCGCCACTGCGCTGGCCGAGGGCGGCGCTGAGCACATCGTGGTTCACGCCCGGACCAAGGTCGATGGCTACAAGCCGCCGGCGCATTGGGAGTGGATTCCGCGGGTGCAGGACGTGGTCAAGGTGCCGGTGTTCGCCAACGGTGATATCTGGAGCGTCGAGGACTGGCGCCGCTGCCGCGAGATCAGTGGTGTCGAAGACATCATGCTCGGTCGCGGTCTGGTGTCGCGCCCGGATCTGGCCCGGCAGATCGCTGCCGCGCGCGCCGGTGAAGAAGTGGTCGAGATGAGCTGGGCCGAGCTACTGCCGCTGATTCAGGACTTCTGGCTGCAAGCCAAGGCGCAGATGACTGCACGCCAATCGCCGGGTCGCTTGAAGCAATGGCTGGCGATGCTGACGCGCAATTATCCCGAAGCGACCGAACTGTTTACTGTGCTGCGTCGTGAGACAGAGCCGGATCAAGTCTCGCGTTTGCTCGGTTTGTCCGTCGCCGAAGCGGCCTGAAAAAAATCTTCAAATAATCTCTTGAAATCATTTTGGCGGTCCCTATCTAAGGGTTACGCGATGCCGAATTCGGGTCGCGGAGTCAAAAAACCTTGCTGATTGTTTTCAGGAGATTTGAACCATGAGTACTGCATTTTCCCTGGCACCACTGTTCCGTTCCTCGGTTGGTTTCGACCGTTTCAACGATCTGTTCGAAACCGCGCTGCGCAACGAGCCAGGCAGCACCTACCCACCCTACAACGTGGAAAAACACGGTGATGATCAATACCGCATCGTCGTAGCGGCAGCCGGTTTCCAGGAAGAAGACCTGGAGCTGCAAGTCGAGAAGGGTGTGCTGACCATCAGTGGCGGCAAGCGTGATGCCAACGAAGGCGTGACCTTCCTGCATCAAGGCATTGCCCAGCGTGCTTTCAAACTGTCCTTCCGCCTGGCCGATCACATCGAGATCAAGGCCGCCGATCTGAGCAACGGTCTGCTGAGCATCGACCTGTTGCGGGTGATCCCGGAAGAAGCGAAAGCCAAGCGCATCCCGATCAGCGGAGCGCAGAAGCCGGCTCTGCAATAAGGCCGAGCAAAAAAGAAGGGCGCCACCGGCGCCCTTTTTTTGTGCTCGTCATTCGAGCATCTTTTTCAACGCCTCCAACGCCACCGGCCGACTGTGCAGATAGCCTTGATACAAATGGCAACCCAGCCCCTGCAGGAACGCCAGTTGCTCCGGCGTCTCGACACCTTCGGCAATCACCTCCAGTTCCAGGCTGCGGGCCATGGCGACGATGGCGCGGATGATCTCGGCGTCGTTGGGGTCGGTGGTCGCGTCGCGGATGAATGACTGGTCGATTTTCAGGGTGTCCACCGGCAAGCGTTTGAGGTAGGTCAGCGATGAATAGCCGGTGCCGAAATCGTCCATGGCGAAGCTCACGCCGAGTTTTTTCAGGCGGCGCATTTTGCTGATGGTGTCTTCCAGGTTCTGGATGACGATGCCTTCGGTGATCTCCAGTTTCAGCAGCGAGCAGGGCAGGCCGTGGCTGCTCATGCTGTGTTCGATGCGTTCGACGAAGTCGTTCTGGCGGAATTGTCGTGGGCTGATGTTCACGCACAGGCTGAAGTTGAACGGGTCAACCAGTTTCAAGGCAATCAGCTGTTTGAACGCTTCGCAGGCCTCGTCGAGGATCCAGGTGCCGACTTCAAGAATCAGACCGCTGTCTTCCAGCACCTTGATGAACTCGGTGGGCGATTGCGCGCCGAGTTCCGGGTGATTCCAGCGCACCAGGGCTTCGGCGCCGATGATGCGGTTGTCCCGCGCATCGACCTGCGGCTGGTAGTGCACGTTGAATTCGCCACGGGACAACGCCAGACGCAGATCGGTCTCCATGCGCAGCCGTTCGCTGGCCGCCTTCTGCATGGTGTTGTGGTACATCTGCGTGGTGTTGCGCCCGGAGTCCTTGGCCCGGTACAGGGCGATGTCTGCGCGCTTGAGCAGATCGGTCGGGGTCGAGCCGTGATCGGGAATCAGTGCCACGCCGATACTCGGCGTCACTTGCAGGCGCTGGCCGTCGAGGAACATCGGCTCCGACAGCAGTTCGCGAATGGTGTCGGCCAGTTCCCGCACTTGTGCACTGACCTCGTTGCGCGTGCCTTCCAGACCGCTGAGCAGCACCACGAATTCATCGCCGCCGAGACGTGCAACCGTGTCTTCCATGCGCACGCTGGCTTCAAGCCGCGCAGTGACGATTTTCAGCACCGTGTCGCCGACCGGGTGGCCGAGCGAGTCGTTGATGTGCTTGAAGTGGTCAAGATCGAGGAACAGCAGCGCGCCGCGCAGATTGTGGCGCTTGAGCAGGGCGATCTGCTGGCTCAGGCGATCCATCAGCAGGGCGCGGTTGGGCAGGTTGGTCAGCGGGTCGTGATAGGCCAGGTGACGGATCTGCGCTTCGGCGTTTTTCAGCAGGCTGACGTCCCGGGCGGTCAGCAGCAGGCATGCGGTTTCGTTGAGGGTGATCGGTTCGATCGACACTTCCACGGTCAGCAGTTCACCGCGCTTGTTGCGCCCGAGCATTTCCTGATGATGCACGCGGCCCTTGATCTGCAATTCGGCAAACAGCGCCGAGCGTTGCTTCTCTTCGGCCCAGATGCCGATCTGGTACACGGTTTTGCCCACCACTTCTTCCGCGCGATAGCCGGTGAGGCGGCAGAAACCGTCGTTGACCTCAAGATAACGCCCGGTGTCGCGCTCGGTGATGGTGATCGCATCGGGGCTGGAGTGAAACGCTTTGGCGAATTTCTCTTCGCTGGCCTTGAGTGCGGCTTCGGAGCGCTGCTGCTGGGTGATGTCGCGCAAAGTGGTGACGATGCACGGCTGATTGCCAACGCTGATCTGTCGGCTGGAAATCACGCAGGTCAGTGACTGGCCGTCCTTGTGCTGGACGATGATCGCGACATTGCTCAGGCCCTGTTCGCGGATCACCCGCTCGATGCGTTGCAGGCTTTTCGCCGAGGCGTCCCACAGGCCGATGTCTTCGGCGGTGCGCCCGATCACGTCGGCGGCGCTCCAGCCGAAGGTCTGGGTGAAGCTGTTATTGATTTCGATGAACTCGCCGCTGTCCTGCCGCGTGACGCAGATCGGATCGGGGCTGACCTGGAACAGCGTGGCGAATTTCTCTTCCGAGGCCACCAGACGTTGCTCGCGCTCGACCTGATCGGTGATGTCCAGCAAGGTCCCGGCCATGCGCAGCGGCGCGCCGTTCTCGTCGCGATAGAGGCGGGCGCGGCTTTCCAGATAGCGTGAGCTGCCATCCGGCAATTGCACGCGGTAGGTCAGTTGATAATTGCCCGCCGGGCCTTCGCGCAGGCTGCGGTAGGCGTCGCGCATGCTGTCGCGTTCTTCGCCGGGCACGCCTTCAAAGAACTCTTCGAACGACTCGTGAAACGGGATCGGCTCCAGCCCGTGCAGTTGCGCGGCCCGTGCCGAGCCATAGAGCATGCCGCTGGGGATGTGCCAGTCCCAAGTGCCGAGCTGCGCCGAGTCCAGCGCCAGATCGAGGCGTTCCTGGCTGTCTTTCAAGGCGTGCTCGGCGGCTTTGCGTTCGGTGGTGTCGAGAAAGGTGCTGAGCAGATACGGCTGGCCTTCGAGTTCGACCTTCTGCGCGCTGAGGATGCCGTCATGAATCTGCCCGTTGCTGGCACGGAACTGCACTTCCATGCTGATCAGTTCGCCCTTGGCCTTGGTCCTTTTCACCAGTTCTGCGCGTTGCTCCGGGTGCACCCACAAGCCCAGCTCCAGGGTGGTGCGGCCAATGGCGCTCTGTACCGGCCAGCCGAACAGGCTTTCGAAATATTGGTTGGCCTCGGTGATCAGACCGTCTTCCTGGCGCGTCAGCAGCACCATGTTCGGGCACAGGTGAAAGAGTGTAGCGAAACGTTTCTCCGAGCTGCTCAGGGCCTGCTCGCGTTGGCGCTGGTGGGTGATTTCGCGAATCACCCCGATCATTCGAGGACGCCCCTGTTTGTCCGGTAGCAGACTGCCGCTGATTTCCAGCCAGTGCAGACTGCCGTCGGGCCAGCGGATACGGTGGTGCATCGCCTGTTCCAGCGGTGCTCCGGCGATCACCGCGTGGAATGCCCTGACGGTTTTCGCACGATCTTCGGGCGGCAACAGGTCGAGGTATTCCAGATCCTGCGGCAGCGGTTGCCGTGGATCGAAGCCGAACAGCGCCTGGGTGCCCCGTGACCAACTGATCTGCCCGCGCTCGATGTCCCAATACCAGGCACCGAGCCGGGCGCCGTTGAGCGCGGCGAGCAATTGCGGCGCACTCTCCCAGCTCTGCTCGGAACGTCGCGGATCAATGGCCTGAATACGCGGCATCGGCGGAATTCGGTCAACAGATTTGGGCATTGTTAACGGGCCTTGAGCTGATGGTGGCGTTAGGCACAGGGACAGCGGCTCTGTAGGAGTAGCACAAGTTAGCCCGGAGTCCCTGGCAGATCGATTTGCGCATCCAGCAAAGCCATGAAGGCCCTTGCTGCATTCGACAGCGTCCGTTCGGTGTGCACGATATAGCCTAGCTGGCGACTGAGCTGTATGCCCGGCAAAGGTATGCGCGCGACCTGTTCATCAAGCATGGTGCGTGGCAGAACACTCCAGGCCAGACCGATGGAGACCATCATCTTGATGGTTTCCAGGTAGTTGGTGCTCATGGCGATGTTCGGCGTCAGCCCTTGGGCTTCGAACAAACGTTGGACAATATGATGAGTAAAGGTGTTGCCTCCGGGAAAAACCGCCGGATGACCGGCAATATCCGCCAGACTCACCGCGCCGTTGCTGATCAGCGAATGCTCCGGCGCCACCACAAAATCCAGCGGGTCGTCCCACACCGGCGTGGCTTTGACCAGCGTGTGCGGCTCTGGCGCCAGGGTAATGACTGCCAGTTCAGCGCGGCCATGGAGAATTTCCTCGTAGGCCACTTCCGAATCGAGAAACTGAATATCCAGCGCAACTTGTGGGTAGCGGCGGGTGAATTCCCTTAATAGCGGCGGCAAACGGTGCAGGCCGATGTGGTGACTGGTGGCCAGGGTCAGCCGGCCGCTGACTTCGCCGGTCAGGTTGGTCAGGGCGCGGCGGGTGTCGTCCAGCACGTTGAGAATCTGGTACGCCCGGGGCAGCAGGGCGCGGCCGGCCTCGGTCAGACCGACTTCACGACCCAGTCGATCGAACAACCGCACCTTCAATTGTTGCTCCAGTCCGGCGATGCGTTTGCTGATCGCCGGTTGCGTCAGATGCAGGCGTTCCCCGGCGCCGGAGAAGCTGCCGGTCTCGGCGATGGCGATAAAAGCATTGAGGTTGGCCAGATCCATGGTTCGTATTCCAGTTGGTTATCCAAAGCATAAAAAATATGAATTTGAGTTATTTAATGTAACGCCATAGGATCGGCCTCACAAGCCAAAGGGTTATTGATAAGCCCAAGGCATAGAAACAAGCTGATGAGGAACCGTCTGATGGCCGGCAAAACGCTCTACGACAAGCTCTGGGATTCGCATTTGGTCAAACAGCGCGACGATGGCTCGGCGCTGATCTACATCGATCGTCACATCATCCACGAAGTGACCTCGCCGCAAGCCTTCGAAGGCCTGCGTCTGGCCGGGCGCAAGCCTTGGCGCATCGATGCCAACATCGCGACCCCGGACCACAACGTACCGACCACGCCAGAGCGCAAGGGCGGCATCGAAGCGATTGCCGACCAGGTCTCGCGTTTGCAGGTTCAGACCCTCGATGACAACTGTGATGAGTACGGCATTGTCGAGTTCAAGATGAACGACATCCGTCAGGGCATCGTCCACGTGATCAGCCCGGAGCAGGGCGCAACCTTGCCGGGCATGACCGTGGTCTGCGGCGACTCGCACACCTCGACCCACGGCGCTTTCGGTGCCTTGGCGCACGGGATCGGCACTTCCGAGGTCGAGCACGTGCTCGCCACCCAGTGCCTGGTCGCGAAGAAAATGAAGAACATGCTGGTGCGCGTCGAAGGTCAGTTGCCATTCGGCGTGACCGCCAAGGACATCGTTCTCGCGGTAATCGGCAAGATCGGCACCGCCGGCGGTAACGGCCATGCCATCGAGTTCGCCGGCAGCGCGATTCGCGATCTGTCCGTCGAAGGCCGCATGACCATTTGCAATATGTCCATCGAAGCCGGCGCCCGTGTGGGTCTGGTGGCTGCGGACGAAAAGACTGTCGAGTACGTCAAGGGCCGTCCGTTCGCACCGAAAGGCGCGCAGTGGGATCAGGCGGTTGAAGCCTGGAAAGACCTGGTCTCCGACGCCGACGCCAAGTTCGACACCGTGGTTGAGCTCGACGCTGCGCAGATCAAGCCGCAAGTCAGCTGGGGCACTTCCCCGGAAATGGTCCTGGCCGTTGATCAGAACGTGCCGGACCCGGCGAAAGAGATGGATCTGGTCAAGCGCGATTCGATCGTGCGCGCCTTGAAATACATGGGTTTGACTGCCAATCAGGCGATCACCGACATTCAGCTGGATCGCGTGTTCATCGGTTCCTGCACCAACTCGCGTATCGAAGACCTGCGCGCTGCGGCCGTGATCGCCAAGGGTCGCAAAGTCGCTTCGACGATCAAGCAGGCAATCGTCGTACCGGGCTCGGGTCTGGTGAAGGCGCAGGCGGAAGCCGAAGGTTTGGACAAGATTTTCCTCGAAGCCGGTTTCGAATGGCGTGAGCCGGGTTGCTCGATGTGCCTGGCGATGAACCCGGACCGTTTGGAGTCCGGCGAGCATTGCGCCTCGACCTCCAACCGTAACTTCGAAGGCCGTCAGGGTGCCGGTGGCCGTACCCACCTCGTGAGCCCGGCCATGGCCGCTGCGGCGGCGGTGAACGGTCGTTTCATCGACGTTCGTGAATTGATCTAAAAGGAGCGCAGCATGAAAGCTTTTACCCAGCACACTGGTCTTGTCGCGCCTCTGGATCGTGCCAACGTCGACACTGACCAGATCATTCCCAAGCAGTTCTTGAAGTCGATCAAGCGCACCGGTTTCGGCCCGAATCTGTTCGACGAGTGGCGTTACCTGGATGTCGGCCAGCCGTATCAGGACAACTCCAAGCGCCCGCTGAACAAGGACTTCGTGCTCAACGCCGAGCGCTATCAAGGCGCCAGCGTGTTGCTCGCCCGCGAAAACTTCGGGTGCGGCTCCAGCCGTGAACACGCCCCGTGGGCGCTGGAAGAATACGGTTTCCGCAGCATCATCGCGCCGAGCTATGCCGACATCTTCTTCAACAACAGCTTCAAGAACGGCTTGCTGCCGATCATCCTGAGCGACGCTGAAGTCGATGAATTGTTCAAGCAGGTCGAGGCTAATCCGGGCTACCAGTTGCAGATCGATCTGCAGGCGCAGACCGTGACCCGTCCGGATGGCAAGGTGTTGAGCTTCGAGATCGACGCGTTCCGCAAGCATTGCCTGCTCAATGGTCTGGACGATATCGGCCTGACCTTGCAGGACGGCGATGCGATTGCGGCGTTTGAAGCCAAGCATCGTGTGAGCCAGCCGTGGTTGTTTCGCGACGCATAAGCAAGTTTTGAATTGATGCGGTTCAGGCTGGCCTCTTCGCGAGCAAGCTCGCTCCCACAGGGGAATGCATTTCAAGTGTGGGAGCGAGCTTGCTCGCGAAGGCGGTAGTCCAGGCAATACAAGACTAAAACCCAGAAGGAAATGACTATGACCAGCACCGCCCAGCACAGTCAGGTTGTACAAAAGCAATTCGGTGAACAGGCCGCCGCCTACCTGAGCAGCGCCGTTCACGCTCAGGGCACTGAATTCAAGCTGCTACAGGCTGAACTGGCAGGGCAGGGCGAGGCTCGGGTGCTGGATCTGGGGTGCGGTGCCGGTCATGTGAGTTTTCATGTGGCGCCGCTGGTAAAAGAAGTGGTGGCCTACGACCTGTCGCAGCAAATGCTCGACGTGGTCGCCGCCGCAGCCGTTGATCGCGGTTTTGCCAATATCTCCACGGTCAACGGCGCCGCCGAGCGCCTGCCGTTTGCCGATGGCGAATTCGATTACGTGTTCAGCCGTTATTCGGCGCACCATTGGAGCGACCTCGGGGTGGCCCTGCGTGAAGTGCGGCGGGTGCTGAAGCCGGGTGGCGTGGCAGCGTTCATCGACGTGTTGTCACCGGGCAGCCCGTTGTTCGACACTTACCTGCAAAGCGTCGAAGTGCTGCGCGACACCAGCCACGTGCGCGATTATTCCGCCGGTGAGTGGTTGCGTCAGGTCAGCGAGGCCGGGCTGCACACTCGCAGCACCACGCGTCAGCGCCTGCGTCTGGAATACAGCAGTTGGGTCGAGCGCATGCGCACGCCCGAGGTGATGCGCGCGGCGATCCGCCAGTTGCAGCAGTCGATGGGCAACGAAGTGCGCGAATATTTTGAGATTGATGCCGACGGCTCGTTCAGTACAGATGTAATCGTATTGATGGCTGAGCGCTAAGAATTTTTCCGGGCGCGCCCTGAGGGGCGCACCGATTGAAGACACGAGGAAAGCATGAGCAAGCAGATTCTGATTCTCCCAGGTGACGGTATTGGTCCGGAAATCATGGCCGAAGCGGTCAAGGTGCTGGAGCTGGCCAACGACAAGTACAACCTGGGCTTCGAGCTGAGCCATGACGTGATCGGTGGCGCGGCCATCGACAAGCACGGCGTGCCGTTGGCCGACGAAACCCTCGAGCGTGCCCGTGCTGCCGACGCCGTGCTGCTGGGCGCAGTGGGCGGCCCGAAATGGGACACCATCGAGCGTGACATCCGCCCTGAGCGTGGTCTGCTGAAAATCCGTGCGCAACTGGGCCTGTTCGGCAACCTGCGTCCGGCGATCCTCTACCCGCAACTGGCTGATGCTTCGAGCCTGAAGCCGGAAATCGTTGCCGGTCTGGACATCCTGATCGTGCGTGAGCTGACCGGCGGCATCTACTTCGGCGCGCCACGCGGCACCCGTACCCTGGAAAACGGCGAGCGTCAGTCCTACGACACCTTGCCGTACAGCGAAAGCGAAATCCGCCGCATCGCCCGTGTCGGTTTCGACATGGCCATGGTTCGTGGCAAGAAACTGTGCTCGGTGGACAAGGCCAACGTACTGGCGTCCAGCCAACTGTGGCGTGAAGTGGTCGAGCAGGTCGCCAAGGATTACCCGGACGTCGAACTGAGCCACATGTACGTCGACAACGCCGCCATGCAACTGGTACGCGCACCGAAGCAGTTCGACGTGATCGTCACCGACAACATGTTTGGCGACATCCTCTCCGACGAAGCCTCGATGCTTACCGGTTCGATCGGCATGCTGCCCTCGGCCTCGCTGGATTCGAACAACAAGGGCATGTACGAGCCTTGCCACGGTTCGGCGCCGGACATCGCCGGCAAAGGCATTGCCAACCCGTTGGCAACGATTTTGTCGGTGTCGATGATGCTGCGTTACAGCTTCAATCTGCACGACGCGGCCGATGCCATCGAGAAAGCCGTCAGCGTGGTGCTGGATCAAGGCTTGCGCACCGGCGACATCTATTCGGCCGGTTGTACCAAAGTCGGAACGCAGGAAATGGGTGACGCAGTAGTCGCCGCGCTGCGGAATCTGTAATCTCTCGGGCCCGCTGCGAAATTCAATACAAAGCAGCGGCCCACTTTTCAAGAAGGTGTAGTTGCGATGAAACGTGTAGGTCTGATCGGTTGGCGCGGCATGGTCGGTTCCGTGCTCATGCAGCGGATGCTGGAAGAGCAGGATTTCGATCTTATCGAGCCGGTGTTTTTCACCACTTCCAATGTCGGTGGCCAAGGCCCGTCCGTGGGCAAGGACATTGCTCCGCTCAAGGACGCTTACAGCATTGAAGAGCTGAAAACCCTCGACGTGATCCTGACCTGCCAGGGCGGCGACTACACCAGCGAAGTATTCCCCAAGCTGCGCGAAGCCGGCTGGCAGGGTTACTGGATCGACGCGGCGTCCAGCCTGCGCATGAACGATGACGCGGTGATCATTCTCGACCCGGTCAACCGCAAGGTCATCGACCAGCAACTGGACGCGGGCACCAAGAACTACATCGGTGGCAACTGCACCGTCAGCCTGATGCTGATGGGCCTGGGCGGTCTGTTCGAGGCCGGTCTGGTCGAGTGGATGAGCGCCATGACTTATCAGGCAGCCTCCGGTGCCGGCGCGCAGAACATGCGTGAACTGATCAAGCAGATGGGTGCGACTCACGCCGCTGTCGCCGATCAACTGGCCGACCCGGCCAGCGCGATCCTCGACATCGACCGTCGCGTGGCCGAAGCCATGCGCAGCGACGCGTACCCGACCGAAAACTTCGGCGTACCGCTGGCCGGCAGCCTGATTCCGTGGATCGACAAGGAACTGCCGAACGGCCAGAGCCGCGAAGAGTGGAAGGCCCAGGCCGAGACCAATAAGATCCTCGGCCGCTTCAAGAGCCCGATCCCGGTCGACGGCATCTGCGTGCGCATCGGCGCCATGCGTTGCCACAGCCAGGCGCTGACCATCAAGCTGAACAAAGACGTGCCGATCGCCGACATCGAAGGGCTGATCAGCCAGCACAACCCTTGGGTCAAACTGGTGCCGAACAACCGCGACATCAGCATGCAGGAGCTGAGCCCGACCAAGGTCACCGGCACCCTGAATGTACCGGTGGGTCGTCTGCGCAAGCTGAACATGGGGTCGCAATTCGTCGGAGCCTTCACCGTCGGTGACCAACTGCTGTGGGGCGCGGCCGAACCGCTGCGCCGCATGCTGCGGATCCTGCTTGAGCGTTGATCGCTTGAAGTCGTGAAAGAACCCGCGCCTTGTGAGAGGTGCGGGTTTTTTTATGTCTGAGGGTTCCCGGTGTCAGGTCTGGCGCCTTCGCGAGCAAGCCCGCTCCCACATTAGAACTGCGTTCCCCTGTGGGAGCGAGCTTGCTCGCGAAGGGGCCGGTGCAGACACTGCAGATTCCGACAGAAATTGCCTGCATGCCAGTCACCCGGTAAAGTGCCGCTCCCCCCGTTTCGCCAGAGGTAGAACCATGACCCAGACCCTTGATATTGCCGTCGTCGGCGCAACCGGTACTGTCGGCGAAACCCTCGTTCAGATTCTCGAAGAACGCGACTTCCCGGTCGGCAACCTGCACTTGCTGGCGAGCAGCGAATCCGCCGGCAGTTCGGTGCTGTTTCGCAACAAGAACGTGCGCGTGCGCGAAGTCGACGAGTTCGATTTCAGCAAGGTCAAACTGGTGTTCTTCGCCGCTGGCGCTGCCGTTTCCCTGAGTTACGCGGCGCGTGCCCACGCGGCCGGTTGCTCGCTGATCGACCTGTCCGGTGCGTTGCCGGCCGAGCAGGCGCCGCAAGTGGTGCCGGAAGCCAACGCTGAGGTGGTCGCCGGTCTGAAAGCGCCGTTCCAGGTCAGCAGCCCAAGTCCTTCGGCCACTGCGCTGGCCGTGGTGCTGGCGCCGCTGCTCGATTTGATCGAGCTGCAATACGTTAATGTCACCGCCAATCTGGCCGTGTCCGCCCAGGGTCGCGAAGCCGTGACCGAGCTGGCGCGACAGACCGCCGAGTTGCTGAACATGCGTCCGCTGGAGCCGACTTTTTTCGATCGGCAGATGGCCTTCAACCTGCTGGCCCAGGTCGGCACCCCCGACGCTCAAGGCCACACGCTGCTGGAAAAACGTCTGGTGCGCGAGTTGCGTCAGGTGCTGAAGCAGCCTTTATTAAAGATTTCCGCAACTTGCGTTCAAGCCCCGGTGTTTTTTGGCGATAGCTATAGCGTGACCTTGCAGTCAGCGAGCGGGGTCGACCTGGCAAAGGTCAACGCTGCGCTTGAGGACGCGCCCGGCATCGAGCTGGTTGAAGCCGGCGATTATCCGACCGCGGTGGGTGACGCGGTGGGGCAGGATGTGGTCTATGTCGGTCGGGTGCGCAGCGGCGTCGATGACCCGGCGGAACTTAATCTGTGGCTGACGTCAGATAACGTACGCAAAGGGGCAGCCCTGAATGCTGTGCAGGTCGCTGAATTGTTGATAAAAGACCTGCTGTAAAAGATACTTGGCAACAATTTGTCGACTGATTCTAGGTGAGCGCTATGCTTGCCCGGAGCACTTGATAACGTGTCACCCTCCGGGACTTTCCGGGGCATCAAAGAAATGATCGCGCGCGGCAGTCTGTCGTCGTCGCGCGCAATGCCTTACGGCAGCGGCAATCAACATCTTCTCGCTGGCCGAGGAACGTTCAAACAAAGGATGAGGCTATGGTTCAAGTTCGCAAACTGGTGTTAGCAATAGCGGCCGCCTCGGCGCTGTCCTCCGGTATGGCGCATGCCCTCGGGCTCGGGGAGCTGACCCTGAAGTCGACCCTGAACCAGCCGCTGGTGGCCGAGATCGAGCTGCTCGACGTCAAGGATCTCACTGCTGCCGAAGTGGTGCCAAGCCTGGCCTCGCCAGAAGATTTCGCCAAGGCCGGCGTTGATCGCCAGGCCTTTCTCAACGACCTGACGTTCACCCCGGTGCTCAACGCCAGCGGCAAGAGCGTGCTGCGCGTGACTTCGAGCAAGCCGCTGTCGGAACCGATGGTGAAATTCCTCGTCCAGGTGATGTGGCCGAACGGCCGTCTGCTGCGCGATTACAGCGTGCTGTTGGATCCGTCGAAGTTCTCGCCGCAGACCGCTGACGCCGCCGCGCAACCGGCGCCGTCGCAGACCATCACTGCGCCGACCACTGGTGCCACGCACCCGACGCAATACACCACCACGCCGCGCGACACCCTGTGGGAAATCGCCGCGAAGGCGCGTACCGGCGGTTCGGTGCAGCAGACCATGCTGGCGATTCAGGCGCTGAACCCGGATGCGTTCATCGACGGCAACATCAACCGGCTGAAAACCGGTCAGGTGCTGCGTCTGCCGGACTCGGTGGAAAGCACCGCGCTGCCGCAGTCCAAGGCGATTGCCGAAGTTGCCGCGCAGAACGATGCCTGGCGTCAGGGCCGTCGTTATGTGGCCAAGCCTGGCACCGGTCAGCAGCAGCTCGATGCCACCAAGCGTGGCCGCAGCAATGCCGGTACCGGCCAGAATGCCAAGGACAACCTGAGTCTGGTCTCTGCTGAAAACGCCAAGGGTCGTGGCAAAGGCCCGGCCGGCGATGCCAAGGCCTTGAGCAACAAACTGGCGGTCACCCAGGAAAGCCTCGACACGACCCGTCGTGACAACGAGGAACTGAAAAGCCGCATGGCCGATCTGCAAAGCCAGCTGGACAAGCTGCAGCGCCTGATCGAGCTGAAGAACAATCAACTGGCGAAGATGCAGGCCGAAGGCCCGGGCGCCGCGCCAGCCGCCACCGCTGCCGTACCGGCGATCACCGCCGAACTGGCCACCACCCCGCCAGCCACCCCGGCAGAAGCGGCGCCAACGCCAGAGTCGGCGATCGCGCCACCGGTCGATACGCCTGCCGAAACGCCGGCGGTCGCGCCGAAGCCGGTTGTCGATGAGGATAAAACCTTCAACGAACTGCTGACCAATCCGATCCTGCTGGGTCTGATCGGTGGCGGTGCGGTGGTGCTGCTGCTTCTGCTGTTGCTGCTGGCTCGTCGCCGCAAAGCCCAGCAGGAAGCCGAGAAACACCTGCGCATGGCCCGCGCTCTGGCGGAAGAGCAAGAGTTCTCCGCCGAGCAGGATCTGCCGGAAAGCAGCTTCGAAGGTCTGGAAACCCCTGCCGCCAGCGTCAAGCTCAACACCCCGGCACCTGCGCCAGCGCCTGCTGCGGTCGTGGCGCCGGTGGTGATGGCCGAGCCGATTGCCGCGCCATTGGTCGCACCGTCCGCCGAGCGTTCCGATGACGTGCTGGACAAGGCTCAGTCGCACATCAATGCCGGTCGCCTGAATCAGGCCGCAGCGTTGCTGGAAGAGGGCGTCAGCCTCGAGCCGCAACGCAGTGATCTGCGTCTGAAGCTGATGGAAGTCTACGGTCAGCAGGGTGATCGCGATGCGTTCGTGGGTCAGGAGCGTCAGTTGGTGGCCAACGGTGATAACTTCGCCAAGGTCGAAGAGCTGAAAAAACGCTTCCCGGCCATGGCGGTCGTCGCTGTCGCGGGTCTGGCTGCGGCAGCGGCCGCCGCCGAGCTGGACGCGCAATACGTCAAGGAGCTGCTGCTCGACGAGCCAGAGGCGCCTGCACCTGAGCCTGCGGCGGACGACCTGGATAGCGCGTTCGACCTGAGCCTGGACGATCTCGACAACATCACTCCGGTTGAGCCTGCACCTGTTGTTGAGCCTGAAGCTCCGGTGGAGCTGGACGAGTTCCCGGCCGACGACGATCTGAGCTTTGAATCGGTGCTGCAACAGCAGACCGAGATCAAAGAGAACCTCGACGACCTGTCGGACTTCGACCTCGATCTGGATCTGGGTGCCGAGCCTGCGCCAGCTCCGGCGGCGGATCTGGCGGATGATGATTTCCTGCTGGATCTGGACGAAGGCGTGAAAGATCTGTCGCCGGCCGAGCCTGTGGTCGCCAACGAAGTGCCACAGGACGATCTGGAGCTGCCGGCGGATTTCGATCTGTCGCTGGCTGATGAAATGGATACGAACCCGGCCGAACCGGATGCCTTCGCGGCAGAGCTGGATGACGTCAATGCCGAGCTGGATCGCCTGTCGCAGAGCATCGCCGAGCCGACCTTCACCGAAGCCGATGCGGCCATGGGCGATGATCTGGGCGAGGACGATTTCGACTTCCTCGCCGGCACCGACGAAGCCGCGACCAAACTCGATCTGGCCCAGGCCTACATCGATATGGGCGACAGCGACGGCGCACGCGACATCCTCAACGAAGTGTTGACCGAGGGTGACGAAAAGCAGCGTGGCGAAGCCAAGGAAATGCTTTCGCACCTGGCGTGATTCGGCATCAGCAGTAAACGGAACGGCAGCCCATCGAGGCTGCCGTTTTTGTTTGGGTTGGATTTCTGTGGTGCCTGATCGACCGCCTTCGCGAGCAAGCCCGCTCCCACATTTGGAATACATTCCTCCTGTGGGAGCGGGCTTGCTCGCGAAGAGGCCGGATCCGTCAACACAGAACTGACTGGCATCCCCGGTCCACAGCCTTATAATGCCCGCCTTTGCACATCAGCAGGCTGTCCCACCTTGGCAAACATAGATAACCCGCTCGCCGAAATGGCACCCGAAGGCTTTTACCGTGTGGCACTGGGCGTCGAGTACAAAGGCTCGCGCTACAGCGGCTGGCAGCGCCAGTTGACCGGCGTGGCCACGGTGCAGGAAGAACTCGAAAAAGCCTTGTCGAAAGTCGCCAACTCGCCGGTTTCGCTGCAGTGCGCCGGGCGTACCGACGCGGGCGTGCATGCCTGCGGACAAGTGGTGCATTTCGATACGCAAGTCGATCGTTCGCTGAAAGCCTGGGTGATGGGCGCCAATATCAATCTGCCCCACGACATCAGCGTCAGCTGGGCGCGGGTGATGCCGGCGCATTTTCATGCGCGGTTCAAAGCCATCGCGCGGCGTTATCGCTATGTGATCTACAACGATCAGATTCGTCCGGCCCATCTCAACGAAGAGATCACCTGGAACCATCGCCCGCTCGACGTCGAGCGTATGGCCGAGGCCGCGCAGTATCTGATCGGTACTCATGATTTCAGTGCGTTCCGTGCCGGGCAGTGCCAAGCGAAATCGCCGATCAAGAAAATGCACCACCTGCGCGTGACTCGCCACGGCAAGATGATCGTTCTCGATATTCGCGCCAACGCCTTCTTGCACCACATGGTGCGCAACATTGCCGGTGTGCTGATGACCATCGGTGCCGGCGAGCGTCCGGTCGAATGGATGAAGGAAGTCCTGGAGAGTCGCGAGCGCCGTTCCGGTGGCGTGACGGCGCATCCGTTCGGTCTGTATCTGGTGCAAGTCGAGTACCACGACGAGTTCCCGTTGCCCGAGCGTTTCATCGGGCCACATTTCCTTACGGGTTTCTCGGGTCTTGACGGCTGACGCCCCCGAACGCTTTTGTTACCATCCGGGACTTTCCCGGTTTTTGCCTTGAGGTTTTTATCGACATGTCAGCCGTTCGCAGCAAGATTTGCGGGATTACCCGCATAGAAGATGCGTTGGCAGCGGTCGAGGCGGGAGCCGATGCGATCGGTTTCGTGTTTTACGCCAAGAGCCCGCGGGCGGTAAGCGTGCAGCAGGCAAGGGCGATCATTCAGGCGTTGCCGCCGTTCGTGACCACCGTTGGCCTGTTCGTCAATGCCAGCCGCTGCGAGTTGGGGGAAATCCTCGATGCCGTGCCGCTGGATCTGTTGCAGTTCCATGGCGACGAAGTCGCTGCCGACTGTGAAGGCTGGCATCGTCCCTACATCAAGGCGCTGCGGGTCAAGGCCGGCGACGACATCGCGGCTGCCGTCGATGCTTATCCGAGCGCCAGTGGCGTGCTGCTCGATACTTATGTCGAAGGCGTGCCCGGCGGAACCGGCGAGGCATTCGACTGGTCATTGATTCCGCAAGCGTTGAGCAAGCCGCTGATCCTGGCCGGTGGCCTCACGCCGGAAAACGTCGCCGACGCCGTGGCCCGGGTCAAACCTTACGCGGTTGACGTCAGCGGTGGGGTAGAAGCGAGCAAAGGCATCAAGGATCATGCGAAGATCCGCGCGTTCATCAATGCCGTACGTAGAAGCTCGCAGGGAGCGTCTACTTCGATGTGACGGCTGGCAGTCTGCCGCCGTCCATCAATGCACTTGCACAAAGCAGGCGAGGCTGAGGGTTTCTGGAGTTGCACGCAGGTCATGTTTCGCGCTGACCGCGGCGTTCCATCGATCATCGCCACACACATGAATTTAGCTGAAGGGCATACGCGGGGCTGCGAACCAGAGTGTTCGGGCCGCCGGTACTGGAGAAAAAAAGCATGAGCAACTGGTTGGTAGACAAACTGATCCCTTCGATCATGCGTTCGGAGGTCAAGAAGAGCTCGGTGCCTGAAGGTCTGTGGCACAAATGCCCGTCCTGCGAGGCTGTGCTGTATCGCCCTGAGCTGGAAAAGACCCTGGACGTTTGCCCCAAGTGCAACCACCACATGCGCATCGGCGCACGGGCGCGCATCGACATCTTCCTGGATGCCGAAGGCCGCAACGAGCTGGGTGCAGACCTGGAGCCGGTTGACCGTCTGAAATTCCGCGACGGCAAGAAGTACAAGGACCGTCTGGTCGCAGCCCAAAAGCAGACCGGCGAAAAAGACGCGCTGATCTCCGTCAGCGGCACCCTGTTGGGTATGCCGGTGGTGGTGTCGGCGTTCGAATTCAGCTTCATGGGCGGTTCCATGGGCGCCATCGTCGGTGAGCGCTTCGTGCGCGCCGCCAACTACGCCCTGGAAAACCGTTGCCCGATGATCTGCTTCGCCGCCTCCGGTGGTGCGCGCATGCAGGAAGCGCTGATCTCGCTGATGCAGATGGCCAAGACTTCGGCCGTCCTGGCACGTCTGCGTGAAGAAGGCATTCCATTCATCTCGGTGCTGACCGACCCGGTCTACGGCGGCGTTTCCGCCAGTCTGGCAATGCTCGGCGATGTGATCGTCGGTGAGCCGAAAGCCCTGATCGGCTTCGCCGGTCCGCGTGTGATCGAGCAGACCGTGCGTGAAAAGCTGCCAGAAGGCTTCCAGCGCAGCGAATTCCTGCTGGAGCATGGCGCGATCGATCTGATCATCGATCGTCGTGAACTGCGTCCACGTCTGGGCAATCTGCTGGCACAACTGACCGGCCAGCCGACTCCGACCTACGTCGCCGCTCCTGTCGAGCCAATCGTCGTTCCACCGGTGCCTGCCAACGTATGACCGAGCGTACCCTTGGCGAGTGGCTCGCCTACCTTGAGCAGTTGCATCCATCGGCCATCGACATGGGGCTGGAGCGTTCGCAACAGGTAGCGTCCCGCATGGGGCTGGGCCAGCCGGCGCCTCGGGTGATTACGGTCACCGGCACCAACGGCAAGGGTTCGACCTGCGCTTTCGTGGCTTCGTTGCTGCGGGCGCAGGGCCTGAGCGTGGGTGTCTACAATTCTCCGCACCTGCTGCGTTACAACGAGCGGGTGCAGCTCAATGGCGTTGAAGCCACTGACGCGCAGCTGTGCGAAGCTTTCGCCGCGGTCGAGGCCGGGCGTGGCGACACTTCCCTGACTTACTTCGAAATGGGCACCCTGGCGGCGTTCTGGCTGTTTCAGCAGGCAAAACTTGACGCTGTGGTGCTGGAAGTCGGTCTGGGCGGACGTCTGGACACGGTCAATGTAGTGGATGCCGATATCGCGCTGGTCACCAGCATTGGTGTCGATCATGCCGAGTACCTGGGTAATACCCGCGAGTCCGTGGCTTTCGAGAAGGCCGGGATATTCCGCCAAGGCAAACCTGCGCTGTGCGGCGACCTGAATCCTCCGCAACCTCTGCTCGACAAGGTTCGCGAGCTGGCGTGCCCGTTCTCTCTGCGCGGGCGCGACTTCGATCTGGGAATCACCGATCACAACTGGCAATGGCGCGGCACTGATGCACAGGGTCAGGTGGTCGAACTGCATGATTTGCCGCTGCTCGATCTGCCGATGGAAAACGCCGCGCTGGCATTGCAGGCGTATCTGCTGCTCGGTTTGCCTTGGAATGCGTCGCAAATTGTTGCGGCCTTGCAGGCCACTCGCGTGGTCGGCCGGCTGGATCGCCGCTCGTTCGAGTTCAACGGCAAGCGCCTGAACCTGCTGCTGGACGTGGGGCATAACCCGCACGCGGCGGAGTATCTGGCGCGACGTCTGGCCAGTCGGCCGCCGGTGGGCAAACGTCTGGCGGTGTTCGGCCTGTTGGCGGACAAGGATCTGGATGGTGTTGTCGGCGAATTGAATGCTAGTGTCGAGCACTGGGCGGTAGCGCCGCTGGATTCGCCGCGTGCGCGTCCGGTCAGTGAATTACACGCGGCGTTGCAGAACCTTGGCGCCTCTGTCACGTCCTATGACAGTGTCGCGGCTGCGCTGGAAGGGCAGTGCGAGATCGCAACCAGCGACGACGAGATTCTGTTGTTCGGATCATTTTATTGTGTCGCCGAGGCCCTTGAATGGCTGGCCCGGCGCTCCACGGAGGAAGCGGCAAATGGCTTTGCTGGATAAAGCGTACAAGCAGCGCATGGTTGGTGCCCTGGTGCTGGTGGCGCTGGCGGTGATTTTCCTGCCGATGCTGTTTTCCCGTCAGGACGAGCAGCGCCAGGTCACGGTCGATGCGCCGGCTGCGCCGCAAGCGCCTGCCGTGCCGCAAGTGCAGCTTGAGCCGGTAGCCGTGCCCGAGCCGCAAGCACTGCCGCAGGAACCGGTCCCGAGTGATGACGAAGTGGCGGAGCAATCGGCGCCGTCGATGCCGATTGCCGCGGCCCCAGCGCCGGCACCGGCTCCGGTAGCCAAACCGGTTGCGCCTGCGCCAGTCGCCAAGCCTGCTCCGGCGCCGGCCCAGCCGATTGCTGCCGCTCCGGCCAAGCCTGACACCACACAAAGCCGCGTCGACGCCAACGGTCTGTCGGTCAGCTGGTCGGTGCAACTGGCCAGTCTGTCGAGTCGCGCCAGCGCCGAAAGCCTGCAGAAAACCCTGCGCAGCCAAGGCTACAACGCCTACATCCGTTCCGCCGATGGCAAGAATCGGGTGTTCGTCGGCCCGCTGATCGAGCGCGCCGAAGCCGATCGTCTGCGTGATCTGTTGGGCCGTCAGCAGAACCTCAAGGGTTTTGTCGTGCGCTTCCAGCCTGAGCGTGGCTAAAAACTATCGTCCGGATTGAAATGCACTGACAATCGCAGCTTACCGACAGCGGTGCGCTCTGCTAAAATGCGCCGCCTTATCCGTCTGTAGGCTGCACTGTGCCATTTACCATGGTTGACTGGGCGATTGTTGCAATCATCGCCATCTCCGCTTTGATCAGTTTGAGCCGCGGCTTCGTCAAGGAAGCATTATCGCTGGTGACCTGGATCATCGCAGGAGCCGTTGCCTGGATGTTCGGTGGCTCACTGTCCGAGTGCCTCGCCGGATACATCGAAACCCCATCGGCTCGCGTGATCGCGGGCTGTGCCATCATGTTTGTCGCCACACTGATCGTGGGCGCAATGATCAATTATCTTATCGGCGAGTTGGTGCGCGTGACCGGGTTGTCCGGCACCGATCGATTCCTGGGCATGGCCTTCGGCGCGGCGCGTGGCGTGTTGCTGGTGGTCGTGGCAGTCGGGCTGTTGAGCCTGGGGCCGGTACAGCAGGACGGGTGGTGGAAAGAGTCACAGCTCGTGCCAAAGTTTCTATTGGTCGCCGATTGGTCCAAAAACCTGATTCTCGGGTGGAGCAGTCAGTGGCTTGCCAGCGGAATCAGCGTACCCGCTGATATTCCGTTCAAGGAGCAACTCTTGCCGTCGGCCAAAACGCCTCAGTGAGTGTTGTTCAGTTCAGATCCATTAAGTAGGGGTTGCGTCGCATGTGTGGCATCGTCGGTATCGTCGGTAAGTCGAACGTCAATCAGGCGCTGTATGACGCGCTAACCGTGCTCCAGCACCGCGGCCAGGACGCTGCCGGTATCGTGACCAGCCATGATGGCCGGTTATTCCTGCGCAAGGACAATGGCCTGGTGCGTGACGTGTTTCAGCAACGTCACATGCAGCGCCTGGTCGGCCACATGGGTATCGGCCACGTCCGTTACCCGACTGCCGGCAGCTCGACCTCGGCCGAAGCGCAGCCGTTTTACGTCAACTCGCCTTACGGCATCACTCTGGCGCACAACGGCAACCTGACCAATGTTGAACAGTTGGCCAAGGAAATCTACGAATCCGACCTGCGTCACGTCAATACCAGTTCCGACTCGGAAGTATTGTTGAACGTGTTCGCTCACGAGCTGGCCCAGCGCGGCAAGCTGCAGCCGACCGAAGAAGATGTATTTGCCGCTGTGACCGACGTGCACAACCGTTGCGTCGGCGGTTACGCGGTGGTGGCGATGATCACCGGTTACGGCATCGTCGGTTTCCGCGACCCGCACGGCATTCGTCCGATCGTGTTCGGCCAGCGTCACACCGACGAAGGCGTCGAGTACATGATCGCTTCCGAAAGCGTTTCGCTGGACGTGCTCGGTTTCACCCTGATCCGCGACCTGGCCCCGGGCGAAGCGGTCTACATCACTGAAGATGGCAAGCTGCACACTCGTCAGTGCGCGACCAACCCGTCCCTGACCCCGTGCATCTTCGAGCACGTCTACCTGGCGCGTCCGGATTCGATCATCGACGGTGTGTCGGTGTACAAGGCGCGTCTGCGCATGGGCGAGAAACTCGCCGAGAAGATCCTGCGCGAGCGTCCAGAGCACGACATCGACGTGGTCATCCCGATCCCGGACACCAGCCGCACCGCCGCGCTGGAGTTGGCGAACCACCTGGGCGTGAAATTCCGCGAAGGCTTCGTCAAGAACCGTTACATCGGTCGTACCTTCATCATGCCGGGCCAGGCGGCGCGCAAGAAGTCGGTTCGCCAGAAGCTCAACGCGATCGAGCTGGAATTCCGCGGTAAGAACGTGATGCTGGTCGATGACTCGATCGTACGCGGCACCACCTGCAAGCAGATCATCCAGATGGCTCGCGAAGCCGGCGCGAAAAACGTCTACTTCTGTTCGGCGGCTCCTGCGGTACGCTTCCCGAACGTTTACGGCATCGACATGCCGAGCGCTCACGAACTGATCGCGCACAATCGTTCGACTCAGGACGTGGCGGATCTGATCGGCGCTGACTGGCTGATCTATCAGGACCTGCCTGACTTGATCGAAGCGGTCGGTGGCGGCAAGATCAAGATCGAAAACTTCGATTGCGCAGTGTTCGACGGCAAGTACGTCACCGGCGACGTCGACGAGGCTTACCTGGACAAGATCGAGCAGGCACGCAACGATGCCTCCAAGGTCAAGACCCAGGCGGTCAGTGCGATCATCGATCTGTACAACAACTGAGTTTCTACCGGCCCTGAGGGGCCGGTTTTGTATCTGGCAAAAAGACTTTCATTTATTCAGAACAGGGCAAGGAGTGACAGCATGAGTCAGGAATGGGATGCCGGTCGGCTGGACAGCGACCTCGAAGGCGTAGCGTTCGATACCCTGGCCGTACGTGCCGGTCAGCACCGGACGCCGGAAGGCGAACACGGTGATCCGATGTTCTTCACTTCCAGCTACGTGTTCCGTACCGCTGCCGACGCGGCTGCGCGGTTTGCCGGGGAAGTGCCGGGCAACGTTTACTCGCGCTACACCAACCCGACCGTGCGCGCGTTCGAAGAGCGTATCGCCGCGCTGGAAGGCGCCGAACAAGCGGTCGCCACCGCCACGGGCATGGCCGCGATCATGGCTGTTGTGATGAGCCTGTGCAGCGCCGGTGATCACGTCCTGGTGTCGCGCAGCGTGTTCGGTTCGACCATCAGCCTGTTCGAGAAGTACTTCAAGCGTTTCGGTGTGCAAGTCGACTACGTGCCGCTGGCCGACCTGTCGGGTTGGGATGCGGCGATCAAGCCGAACACCAAGCTGCTGTTCGTCGAGTCGCCGTCCAACCCGCTGGCCGAGCTGGTCGACATCACCGCGCTGGCGGAAATCGCTCACGCCAAAGGCGCGATGCTGGTGGTCGACAACTGCTTCTGCACGCCTGCCTTGCAGCAGCCGCTGAAACTCGGCGCGGACATCGTCGTGCACTCGGCGACCAAGTTCATCGACGGTCAGGGCCGTTGCATGGGCGGTGTGGTGGCTGGTCGCAGCGAGCAGATGAAAGAAGTTGTCGGCTTCCTGCGGACCGCCGGGCCGACACTGAGCCCGTTCAACGCCTGGATCTTCCTCAAGGGCTTGGAAACCCTGAATCTGCGGATGAAGGCGCACTGCGCCAACGCCCAGCAACTGGCCGAATGGCTGGAGCAGCAGGACGGTATCGAGAAGGTTCATTACGCCGGTCTCAAGAGCCATCCGCAGCATGAACTGGCCCAGCGTCAACAGAAGGGCTTCGGTGCGGTGGTGAGTTTCGAGGTCAAGGGCGGCAAAGAGGGCGCGTGGCGCTTTATCGACGCCACCCGCTTGATCTCGATCACCGCCAACCTCGGTGACAGCAAAACCACCATCACCCATCCGAGCACCACCTCCCATGGCCGTCTGGCGCCACAGGAGCGGGAAGCTGCAGGGATTCGTGACAGCCTGATCCGCATCGCGGTCGGTCTGGAAGACGTGGCGGACCTGCAGGCCGACCTGTCCCGCGGTCTGGCGGCGTTGTGATCGAATTGTCTACTCCGAAGGCGGGCACCCATGGTCGCGTGGCGCTGGTCACCGGTGCCGCGCGTGGCATCGGTCTGGGCATTGCTGCCTGGCTGATCAGCGAAGGCTGGCAAGTGGTGCTGACCGATCTGGATCGTGTGCGCGGTTCGAAAGTGGCGAAGGTGCTGGGCGAGAACGCCTGGTTCATCGCCATGGACGTGGCGGATGAGAGCCAGGTCGCGCTGGGTGTCGCCGAAGTGCTTGGGCAGTTTGGTCGTCTCGATGCGTTGGTGTGCAACGCGGCGGTGGCTGATCCGCACAACATCACGCTGGAAAGTCTTGATCTGGCTTACTGGAACCGGGTGCTGGCGGTGAATCTCAGTGGGCCGATGTTGCTGGCCAAACATTGTGCGCCGTATCTGCGCGCGCATAACGGCTCGATCGTCAATCTGGCCTCGACCCGGGCGCGGCAGTCGGAGGCTGATTCCGAGGCGTATGCGGCGAGCAAGGGCGGCTTGTTGGCGCTGACGCATGCGTTGGCGATCAGCCTCGGGCCGGAGATTCGCGTCAATGCGGTCAGCCCGGGCTGGATCGATGCACGGGATCCATCCGCACGACGCGCCGAGCCGCTGGCCGATGCCGATCATGCGCAGCATCCGGCGGGCAGGGTAGGGACGGTCGAGGATGTGGCGGCGATGGTGGCGTGGCTGTTGTCGCGCAATGCCGGGTTTGTCACCGGGCAGGAATTCGTCGTTGATGGTGGCATGACCAAGAAGATGATTTACACCGAGTAGATCGCGTTCTTCTCCTGAATTTGCGTCAAATGGGCTGCCGTCTTCGCGAGCAAGCTCGCTCCCACATGAGGAATGCATTTCCCTGTGGGAGCGAGCTTGCTCGCGAAGGCGGTCTCGCAGGTAGGAAGCAATTTTGTCTTTTTCAGAAAAACTTCAATCCTGCTATTGACTTAGGTTCGCTACCTGCGTAAATTTCGCGGCCTCGGAGATGCAAACGGGTGATTAGCTCAGCTGGGAGAGCGTCTGCCTTACAAGCAGAATGTCGGCGGTTCGATCCCGTCATCACCCACCACTCCCCGAGAAACTTGCGCAAGCAAGAGGTAGGCTGAAAGTGCCTCCACCGACGCGCAGCGGTAGTTCAGTCGGTTAGAATACCGGCCTGTCACGCCGGGGGTCGCGGGTTCGAGTCCCGTCCGCTGCGCCATATTTTACGAGTCAGGCATTGTCTGGTTCGCGATTGAAAAGCACCGAAGCTTTCAGTCAAAACGAGTTACTTGAGCGCAAGCTCAAAGCGATACGCAGCGGTAGTTCAGTCGGTTAGAATACCGGCCTGTCACGCCGGGGGTCGCGGGTTCGAGTCCCGTCCGCTGCGCCATATCTGTTTCAAGGACCACTGAACGCCTTGAAGCACCGAAAGCAACCGTTGGTTGTTTCGGAATCGATAGCAAAGACCCTGGTCGAAAGACCGGGGTTTTTTGTGTCTGAAATTTGCTATTTCCCTCCTTTTCCTCCTGCCCACACCCTGACTCCAATACAAATTCCCTTGTGGGAGCGGGCTTGCTCGCGAAAGCGGTATGTCAGTTAAAAATGGGTTGCCTGACACCACACCTTCGCGAGCAAGCCCGCGCCCACAGTGGGTTGCCGGTTTGCCCGGCGATCTGCTGCGGTGCCACGTCGCATTGATTTTTTGATTCTTTAGTCAAATTTTTGTAACTGGTTGTTTGCCGGACGCTCAGAAACCTTTAAAGTTAACCTTTCGGTCAGCTTTGCACTGTCAACACGCCCTTTGTTTCGCCAAGAAGGGCTTCTGCAAGACTCGAGATTCCCAGTAGATAACCAGAAGGGCGGACACATAACCGCCCAGAGGATGATCCATGTCCAACCGTGATATATCCCGGCGCTCGTTCCTCCAGGGCGGGCTGGTGGCGGGTGTGAGCGTCACGCTCACGCCGCTCAGCAGTCAGGCGCTGGCTGCCTTGATGGAAAACAGCGTAACCGTGCCGTCCGAAAAGTGGCTCGGCCACAACGGCAAGGCACGCCAACGTAACGACGCCTTGTCCAAGGTCTGCGGCAGCAAAGTGTTTGCCCGCGACATTCGCTCCAAGGACATGCCGGGCTGGCCTGAACAGCAAGGCCACGCCATGCTGCTGAAAACCATCAAGGCTGACCGTATCTACGCCGGCTACGACCTGTCGTGGCTTGGTGCCGACTTGCAACCTGACCGCATCGTCACCGCCGCCGATCTGGACAAGGACGGCATCGTCTTCCCGGAAGAGCACGCGCCGGACCCATTGCTGCCGGAAGGCAAAGTGCCGATGTTCATCGGTCACCCGGTGGCGATCCTGATCTGGAACGATTTCGAGCGTTTCCGCCAAGCCAAGAACAAACTCAAATTCAATGACAAGGCGATTCGTTACGGTGCACAAGTGCCGTACTACGAAGGCGACCCCTATGGCAGCTTCCGCTACGTGCGTGTGGGCGGCCCAACCTCGGCCGACGAAGACGAGTTCGCCAGCCTCAAGGACTCGATCCTGTTCCCGATGCTGAAGAACCGTCGCCCGGTATGGAATTCCCAGCCGAACCTGCACGGCAACCTGACCGAGCGCGGCCTGTTCTACGCCGATCGCATGAAGCAGCAGATCGACACGCCGCCGGACAACTGGCTGGTGTTCGACGAGCGCTACAAAACCCCGTCGATCGAACCGGCCGCCATGGAGCCGGACAACGGCAACGGCTGGTACGAACCGAAAACCAAGACCCTGCACTTCGTGGTCGCCACTCAGTGCCCGCTGGAAGCCGCGACCGAAACCGCGAAAATGATCGCGCCATCGCGCTTCGGCCTGGCGAACCTGAACATGCACCCGGGCTACACCGTGGGCTACGGTTCCAAAGACCACAACATCTTCGTCTACTACGCGGCCCTCGCTGCGCTGTATGGCGCCGGTGTGCCGATCCGTCTGGCCAATGACCGCTACGAGCAGTTCCAGAGCGGCATCAAGCGCCACCCGTTCGACATCCGCTACCAACTGGCGGTGGACAAGAACGACTACAGCTTCAAGATTTTCCGTGCCGAGATGAGCGTCGACGGTGGCGGTCGTATCAACTACAGCCCTTCAGTAGCGGCAGTGGGTGCCACGGCAGCCCAGTCGATCTACTACATGCCGCAGAACGATCTGCAGGTCACCGCTTACCACTCGCGCGGTGTTGAAGCGGGTTCGATGCGCGGTTACGGCACCCTGCAAAGCATGGCCTCGACCGAAATGATGGTCGACGAAATCGCCAATCGCCTCGGTGTCGACGCGATTGATCTGCGTCGCAAGAACGCCCTGCGTTCGGGCATGAAAAACACCCAGGGCGCGATTCCGGCCGGTGCTCTGCGTCTGCACGAGATTCTCGACAAGGCCTCGGTGCACGAAGTCTGGAAAAACCGCGACGCGATCAAGAAACAGCGCGAAGCCGCCGACCCGGACAACTGGTACGGCGTGGGTTTCGCGATTTGCCAGAAAGACTTCGGCACCGGCTCCGAAGCGCCGATGGCCAGTATCGAGTTCACCGCCGAGGGGCGCATCACCCTGCGTCACATCGGTATCGAAATCGGCACCGGCATGTCCACTTCGCAAGCGCTGGTTGTTGCCGACTTCCTTGGTAGCCCGGCACACGACGTCAAGACCGGCGAAACCGAATGGAAGGAAATGCAGCTGATCACCAGCGGCAACCCTTACATCATGAGCCAGGCCGAGCAGGACAACCTGCTGCGCAACCCGCGCTGGGTCGGCAAGTTGGCCTCAGCGTCGTCCGCGACCAACTCGGCTTACTACTTCAGCCACGCCACCCGTGAAGCGGCGCGCGTGCTGTTCAACAACGGTTTGTGGCCGGCGGCCATGGAGATCTGGCGCCAAGGGCCTTACGGCGGTCAAGCCAACCCTTATGTCGTGCGTCGTGAAGATGCGCATTGGGTCGACGGCAAACTCACTGCCAACGGTATGCAGCCATTGAGCTTCGAAGAGCTGGCCAAGCATGCTCACGAGCGTGGTCTGGTGACCGGTGCCACCGTTCACGCATTCAACCGCTGGAGCTGGGCCGAGGCCGAATACAGCATCGACGGCGTGCGCGAGCGTCTGCCGCTCGACGGTCTGGCGGTGAAGTACGGTGATGGCGCGCCGAAGGCGAAGAAAGCGCTGATGAGCACAGCGGGTTTCCACCTGCTGGATCGTCAGAACATCAACTACCCGGTGGTCCAGTTGAACAACGCCGCGGTGACTTACTACAGCCCGGTGGCGACGCTGGTAGAGCTCAAGGTCAACAAAGGCTCGGCGGAAGTCGAAGTGCTCAACCACCACTCGTGGGTCGAGTGCGGTCGGGTGCTGGTCGAAGAGCTGGTCAAGGGCCAGCTCGAAGGCGGGATCGCCATGGGCATTGGTCACGCGCTGATGGAAGAGATGCCGCTGTACGAAGGCGGACCGGGGGAGGGTGACTGGAACTTCAACCGTTATCGCCTGCCGATGGCCCGTCACGTGGCGGTGTGGAAGCAGACTGCGGAGATTCTGCCGCCGCTGTCGCCAAGCGATCCGTCCAAAGGCATCGCCGAAGTGGTGATGATCCCGGTGGTCGGTGCCATCGGTAACGCCGTGGCGCACGCCATCGGTAAACGTGTTCGCGATCTGCCAATCACTGCTGCGCGCATCAAGGAGGCCCTCAATGGCTAACCGTCCGCTTCAACTGACCCTCAATGGTCAATCCGTCGGCCCGGTGGACATCCCTGATGACCTGCCGATGATCGACTATCTGCACGAATACAAGAACCTCACCGGTTCGCGCCTGGGCTGCGGCCAGGGCATCTGCCACGCCTGCGTGGTGATCGTCGACAACCCGGACGGCACCAGCGAAGAAGTGCGCACCTGCATCACTGGCGCGCATTACTTCGAAGGCAAGAAAGTCCGCACCATCGAAAGTCACGCCAAGCGTGATGAAAGCGGTCAGGTTACCGAGCTGAACCCGATCCAGCAGCGCTTCGTCGACGAATTCGCCTTCCAGTGCAGCTACTGCGCGCCGGGCTTCGTCAACGCCGCGACGGTGCTGGTAGAGAAGCTGCAGCGCCAGCCGATCGTCAAAAGCCAACTGGAAAAAGTCATCGAGGACAGCCTCGGCCACCACATCTGCCGTTGCACCGGGTACGTGCGTTACTACAACGCCACGCGCAACGTGCTGACCGATCTCGGCCTGGTCAAGGAGGGTTGAGCATGAAGCATCTATTGACCCGCCTGACCCTGGCGGTGGGGCTGGCTGCGCCGCTGTTGTTTGCTCACGCTGATGATCAGGTCAAGCGCGGCGAATACCTTGCTCGCGCTGCCGACTGCATGGCGTGCCACACCGCACCGGGCGGCGCGCCGTTTGCCGGCGGGCTGCCGATCGTCTCGCCGTTCGGCACGATCTACGGCACCAACATCACTCCGAGCAAAGAGCACGGTATCGGCCTGTACAGCGATGACGAATTCTTCGCTGCGCTGACCGAAGGCAAGCGTCGCGACGGCGCGAATCTGTATCCGGCGATGCCTTACACCTCGTACCACCTGGTGCCTCGAGAAGATTCGGATGCGATTCATGCCTACCTGAAAACCATCGAGCCGATCGAGCGCGCTGCGCCGGTCACCAGCCTGAGCTTTCCGTTCAACGTGCGTCCGGGCCTGATCGGCTGGAACATGCTGTACGGTAAAGCGTTGAAGCTGGAATCTGCCGAAGGCAAAAGCGAGGCCTGGAAGCGCGGTCAATACATGGTCGAGGTGCTTGGTCACTGCGGCGAATGCCACACGCCACGTGGCCTGCCGGGCGCGATGCAACTGGACAAACGCCTGACCGGCGGCATCCTCAACGGGTATCTGGCACCGAGCCTGCTCGCCACCGATCTGGCGGCGCGCGGCTGGAATCAGCAGGATCTGAGCGCGTTCCTCAAGCACGGCATGAGCGCCCAGGGCACGATGTTCAACGAAATGTTCCCGGTGTTCCACAACAGCACCCAGGGCCTGAACGATCAGGATCTGGCGGCGATGGCGACGTTCCTGCTCGGCGACAAACCACCAGTAGCCAAAGAGCTGGCTGAAGTGTCGCCGGACAAACTCGGCCCGAGTGCGCAACGCGGCCGTCAGGAATATTTGAACGTCTGCGCCGGTTGTCATGCTGCCGGTGGCGAAGGCAAACCGCACATCGCCGTGGCCATGCGTGGCAACACCACGCTGCGTCTGGAAGATCCGCGCAATCTGGTGCGGGTGATCGAGGACGGCATCGGTGAGCAGAAATTCGCCGGGTTCGAACACATGCAGCCAATGCCGGGTTTCGCCGACAAGCTCAGTGCTGAACAGCTGACTGATCTGCTGAACTATCTGCGTCAAGGCTGGGGCGGCCAGTCGGCAGAGCTGGCAGTGAGCGACGTGCAGAAACTGCAGGCTGACGCTCCGGCCGTCGAGCACAAGGCGCACTGACATGCAGCATCTCGATCTACAGGTTGTGCGGCGGGCACTGGAGTGGTCGGTGGCGGGGCAGCGCATCTGGCTCTGCACGGTGCTGACCACCTACGGCTCGGCGCCGCGTGCTCCGGGTTCGCTGCTGGCGGTGAACGAGACCGGCCAGTGGATCGGGTCGCTGTCCGGTGGCTGCGTCGAGGAAGATTTTCTCGAGCGCGTGGCTGAGGGCGCGTTTCTCGATGCGGTCAACGTGGTGCGTTACGGTGAAGGCGATGATCCGCGCTCGCGAGTCAGCCTGCCCTGTGGCGGCATTCTCGATGTACTGGTAGAGAAATTTGACGCCGACTGCGAGGTGCAGGCGCATCTGCGTGAGCTTGAATCAGCGTTGCTCGGTCAGCGCCGTTTGATTCGCGAAGTCGATCTGGCCAGCGGTGCGCGCAGTCTGTTCGCGGATCGCGAGCAGGGCGCACGCATCGAGCGCGAGATCGACCGGGTGCGGATTCGCATCGGTGCCGCTCAGCGCTTGTTGCTGGCGGGTTACTCCAGCGTGGCGCAGGCCTGTGCCGAGTTCGCGGTGGGTCTCGGCTTTGAGGTGATTCTCTGCGATCCGCGTGATGAAGTACTCGAAGGCGTGGTACTGAATGGCGTGGAGATTCGTCGGCAACTGCCGTCGGTGTTCATCGCTGACGGCGGTTGTCATCGCGATACCGCGGTGGTGGCGCTGACCCATGATCCGCGCATCGACGATCTGGCGATGATGGAAGCGGTGCGCACCGAGGCGTTTTACATCGGCGTGATGGGGTCGCAGCAGACTTCGCAGAAACGCTTCGAGCGCTTGCGCAGGATTGGGGGGCTAGGGGAGGTGGAACTGGCGCGGATTCATGCGCCGATCGGCCTTAACCTGGGCAGCAAGACACCCGCGGAGATCGCTTTGGCGGTGCTGGCGGATATCTTGCGGATTCGTAGTGGAATTACCCGAGACCAACTTTGATCTGAATTCTGCAAATATTTGTGGCGAGGGAGCTTGCTCCCGCTGGACTGCGCAGCAGGCCTTCTTTCTAGATAAAAGAGGGGCCGCTGCGCGACCCGGCGGGAGCAAGCTCCCTCGCCACAGTTGTTTGCCAGTCAAGAAACTGGTCAGAAACCCAGCTTGTCACGCAAGCCGTAATACCATGCACCCAGCGCCGCAAATGGCGTACGCAGCAACTGCCCGCCCGGGAACGGGTAATGCGGCAGATCGGCAAACGCATCAAAACGCTCGGCCTGTCCGCGCAACGCCTCGGCCAGCACCTTGCCGGCCAGATGCGTGTACGTCACACCATGGCCGCTGCAGCCTTGCGAGTAGTAGATGTTGTCGCCCAGTCGCCCAACCTGCGGCAGACGCGACAGGGTCAGCAGGAAATTGCCGGTCCAGGCGTAATCGATCTTCACGTCCTTGAGTTGCGGGAATGCCTTGAGCATTTTCGGGCGAATGATCGCTTCGATGTTCGCCGGATCCCGCGCGCCATAAACCACACCACCGCCGAAGATCAGGCGCTTGTCGCCCGTCAGGCGGTAGTAGTCGAGCAGGTAATTGCAATCTTCGACGCAGTAGTCCTGCGGCAGCAGGGTTTTCGCCAATTCATCGCCCAGCGGTTCGGTGGTGATCACCTGGGTGCCGCACGGCATGGATTTCGCCGCCAGTTCCGGCACCAGATTGCCGAGGTAGGCGTTGCCGGCGACGATGATGAATTTGGCCCTGACCTTGCCTTGCGGCGTGTGCACCACCGGGTTGGCACCGCGCTCGATACGCACGGCTGGCGATTGCTCATAGATCGTGCCGCCGAATGACTCGACCGCAGCGGCTTCGCCGAGGGCCAGGTTCAGCGGATGAATGTGGCCGCCGCTCATGTCGAGCATGCCGCCGACGTATTGATCGCACGCCACCACTTCGCGAATGCGACGTTGGTCGAGCAGTTCCAGTTGCGTGTGGCCGAAGCGCTCCCACAGGCGCTTCTGCGATTCCAGGTGGCCCATCTGCTTGGCCGTGAGCGCGGCGAACACGCCGCCGTCCTTCAGGTCGCACTGGATGTTGTACTTGGCGACGCGCTCACGAATGATCCGGCCGCCTTCGAAGGCCATCTGTCCGAGCAGTTGCGCCTGCTTGGGGCCGACAGTGCGCTCGATGACGTCGATGTCGCGGCTATAACTGTTGACGATCTGCCCGCCATTACGCCCCGACGCACCGAACCCGACCTTGGCCGCTTCCAGTACCGTCACGCGAAAACCGTTCTCCAGCAGAAACAACGCCGAGGACAGCCCGGTGTACCCGGCGCCGATCACACAGACATCCGTCTCCACATCATCCTGCAAGGCCGGACGTGGCGGTACGGCATTGGCCGACGCAGCGTAATAAGACTCTGGGTAAGGGGTGTTCGCCATCCTGCAGCCTCTGTTTAATATATTTTACGAGTGGGTCGATGCTACCCGAGTTGAAAAACCTCCGCCAGCCACCGGAAAAATCTTATCTACCGGCCCGAAATTAAATATTTTGCATATTCATAGGGTTAGGTGAAAAAAAGGTGTTGACACCCCTCCGGAATTCCGTAGAATGCCGCCTCACAGCAGGCACGTAGCTCAGTTGGTTAGAGCACCACCTTGACATGGTGGGGGTCGTTGGTTCGAGTCCAATCGCGCCTACCAAACAAAATCCGCTCTGCTGGGCGGTCTAGAAGGGCTCACCGAAAGGTGGGCCCTTTTTTGTTGTCTGCGATTTGCCCAAGCCTGCTCAAGCGGCCTCGATCACTTCTCATCTTCCGTTACCTTGAACGCTTAGCGTGTTTCGAAATAACACGACCTGTGCATATGATTTTCTGTCTCTTTTTGGATCCGTCGAAAAAGTGTGGATATTGAAGGGCTTACCGGTATTTTTAACCGACCGGTTATCAAAAAAATGTTGTTGCTGTTCGTGAACTTCAGTAACATCTGCCCCGCGTTCACCACCACGGTTTATGCATTTTTAAATCCCAAGCTTCCATCAGCTGCTTGGGGTTTTTTTTGCCTGCGATTTGGCATTCCCTGCCTCTGTTCCCCCCAGCTTTCGCGCGAAGTCTCCCGCGATCCACGATCGCGCATGGGCGAAACCTCGATTTTTCGACTACTACTGACTGGCCTTTCCAGGGCTTTCTCAAAGGAGTTCGTCGATGCTGGCTCACTGGTTTCTTGCCGCAATTCATCTATTGGCTTTTGCCTTGGGCTTCTGGGCGGTATTGACTCGTGGTACGGCGTTCAGTCGCATGGCGGCGGGTGTCGGCGAGGCCAGGCGTGTTTTGCTCGCCGATAATCTGTGGGGGATTGCCGCGCTGGTTCTGCTGGTGACCGGGGGGATGCGCGCCTTCGGCGGATTTGAAAAGGGCACTGACTACTATCTGCATCAGCCGTTGTTTCATTTGAAGATGGCGTTGTTCGTATTGATTCTGCTGATTGAGCTGGCGCCGATGATCACGCTGATCAAGTGGCGGGTCGCGTTGGCACGGGGCAAGGCGTTCGATACCGGGCGTGCAAAGCTGTATGCACGGTTCAGTCACATCGAGGCGCTGCTGTTGGTATTGATGGTGATTGCAGCCACCGGCATGGCACGCGGCGTGACGTTCGGCTAGCAGGGAGCAATTCTCTGTGTTCTCTCGGAAATGTCTGACAGCCAAGCTTGGCAGTCGCAGGTAGTATCGCGCTGCTGGGGAGAGGGAAGGGAGCGAATGAAGCGGAGAGGAAGGGCATGTATCAGGCGCCGTGCCCAGTGAGTGGACTGGGGAGCGGATGGCAATACGGCGCGTGAATTTTTAGCCAGTCATTACGCAGAGGCAAACGAACTGGCTACTGACTGCGGGGTGGCTCAAGGCGTTTGTGGCTTGTCCGGGGCGGTCAGGCCAGCCTGAATGCGCTGATAGATCTCTTCACGGTGCACGGCAACGTTTTTCGGGGCGTTGATGCCGATACGGACTTGCTGACCGCTTACGCCGAGGATGGTGATGGTGATGTCATCACCAATGTTTATGCTTTCACCGACTTTGCGGGTGAGTATCAGCATGGTCTTCTCCTTGATTGCTTTGTAGGGCACCTGATTCAGACAGTGCAGAGGTCGGTGGTACGTATAGATTAGTGCGAAGTCTCACGGTTTGGGTGCCTCTTTCTGACGCGCAGATGTGGCATTAATTCCCAGGGCGTAACTATACAGAGGCTGCAATCATCAATCTCGTTGTTTTGTGCCCATTTTGCGGGCCTCGCGAAGTATTTATGAATGTTAAGATCGGCGCTTTGTGATTTTCGAGGAAAGCGTTGTGCGCAAATTGGTCTGGATGGTCGCGGCACTGGCATTGGCAGGGTGTGGTGAAGGCAAGAGTGTAGATGTGCAGAAGCCGAAAACGACAGTCGCGGCCGCGCCTGCTACGGCATCTGCTCCGCAGTGGGACCTCGAAGTACGCGGCGAAACGCCCCAGGCTGTCAGCGATCTGAGTGGCTGGTTGATCGAGCATGCTTTCGTGCCGACCGTGATCAAGGACAGCAGCGGCAAGACGCGGATTCTGATTGGTCCGTTCAACTCCCAGGCCGAAGCGCAAGCTCGCAAGGTAGAAGTGGATGCAGCATTGGTGAAAGCCAAGAAGCAGAATGTCGAGTCGGTCATCGTGGAGCATCCGCTCGCGCCGTAAGCAGCAGATTCAGCGGAGCGGCCTAAAGGACATCGCAGGTGACTCGTCTTATACGAGTCAATCACGATTTCTCGAAGGAGCTCCGCATGGCCTCCGCCGCTCCCTACACACTCTTCAATGCAGTTCTGCATCGCAAGACCCTCTTGAGTCCGCACCTGATGCGGATCACGCTGACCGACCCCTCAATCAGTGGTATGGCCACCTGGGCGCCTGATCAGCGGATCAAACTGTTTTTCCCCGCTGAAGATGGAACACCCGCGAATCTTGCGCTGGAAGAGGGCTGGTACGCCCGATTTCGCTCGATGCTCGCGAGTCGTCGACCAGCAATGCGCACTTACACCATTCGTCATTTGCGCGCCGAACAGGGTGAGGTCGACATCGATTTTGTCCTGCATGGCGAGACCGGCCCCGCTTCGCGCTGGGCGCTGCATGCGCAGCCGGGAGCGTCTTTGCAGATTCTTGCTCCCGACAGCGAGTTTTCGGCACAGGACGCCGGAGGATTCGAATGGAAACCGCCGCAGGTGCTCAAGGAGGTTTTGCTGGTGGCTGATGCCACGGCATTGCCGGCTGCGATGGGGATTCTCGAAGAGCTGGCCGCCATGTACGAGCCGCCCCGGACTCAGGCGTTCTTCGAGGTGGACAGTGCGCAAGACATGCTCTCGGTGCCGGATTGGCCCGGGCTGACAGTGCAGTGGCTGGTTCGCGATCAGGCGCCAGCAACAGTGGCTGGAGCGCTGATGGTGGAAGCGGTGATGCACGGGGTCCGGCCAACAGAGGGCCAATCACTCGGGCAGGTCGCTGAACTGGCCGAGGTCGATATCGACGAAAACATTCTTTGGGAGATCGCCAACACCGCCCCTGCAGGATTCTATGGCTGGATTGCCGGAGAAAGCGCTGCCGTCATGCGCCTGCGTAAATACCTGATCAAGGAATGCGGTATCCCGCGCGAGTCACTCAATCTGATGGGCTACTGGCGCTACAACAAAGCTGGCAGCTAAAAGCAAAAAAGGCCTCGAACACCACGTTCGAGGCCTTTTCTTTTGGGCTGAAGGATCAGCCGCAGGCTTTCAGATTTACCGGGCCGACGAATTCATTGCCGCGCCCCATCACGCACGCCACGCTCTGGTTGCGCTGGCGCTCCCAATCCTGCACCGGGTAGGTCTTGTCCCACGCTTCATACAGCTGGCGATCCTGTTTCGACAGGCGCAAGCCGTATTGCTTGCTCATGTAGAAATAGGTGCGAGCGATCATGCCGCGAATCGACGGGCGAGGCATGACCTTCTTGGCCTTGAAGTCGACCTGGGTCAGGCACGATCCGTACTGTCCGGATTGCACCGGCAGCCAGCCATAACTGAAGTTGCTGCGATCACCGTTGACCTCACCAATACTCGGCACCAGGTTGTGCAGATCGGCTTCGGCTTTCTGATAGCTCGGGTCATAGCGGGTGCAGTTCTTGCGTCCGCCCGACTGCCAGCATTGGCGCTGGTGACCGAACTCCCACGCCGGGACAATGTGCTCCCATTCAATGCGCGAAGCGCGCTTGGCGTTTTTACGTGGTACGTAGCCGCAAGCCTTCAAGTCCACCTTGTTGCCGGTGTACTTGCACCCGCAGTAAAACTCGGTGGACTGCGGTGCATAGAGTTTCCAGGCGACCTTCTTGGCCTCGGTAAAGGTGCGGGGTGCGCCAGCCTGGGCGCCAAAAGCGATGAACAGCAACAGCAAAGCAAAACAGCGGACACTCATTGAATCAATCTTCCTTCGGCACAACCCAAAAAATCTGCACGCCGCCATCGTCGCGATAGGCGAGTGTGACGTTGTCGTTCTCGTCGATTTCCTCGAGCAGTTGCTCCCATGCATCCACAGGCTCGTCCGGCAGACGGAAGATCAGTGCGGCTTTGGCTTTTTGTGCGGTAGGGGAATTGATGATTTTCTGAACGCGCATGCCCATGCGTTCGTAAGCGTCAGGAGCATCAGGAGAGGTGGCCACGAGGTTATCCTTATTAAGCTGTACGTGCATACAGTATTTAACTGTAAGCATTTTCGCAACTGCTTAAAATTCAAGAAAATCCTCTGACAGCGCTTTTCCGATTTTGGTGTAGGTCGGGTCGATTATTTTGTACGAAAAATTCGCGCTCAGCGTAGGCGGCAGCACCACCCGCCGTGCGGGCGAGTGGTAAGCAGGTTGCCCGACCCGGACAGGGTCAGGCGAAGGCCAATCAGTATTCCCAGAACATCCGTTGCAGCTCTTTGCTGTCGTTGGTTTTGGTCAGGGCGACCATGGCCAGGATGCGGGCTTTTTGCGGGTTCAGGTCGTGAGCGACCACCCAGTCGTACTTGTCGTCAGGCTGTTCGGCGTTGCGCAGGACGAAACCGCCGGCGTTGACGTGGGAAGAACGGATGATCTGCACGCCATCTTTACGCAGGGCTTGCAGGGATGGCACAACGCGGGAGGACACCGAGCCATTGCCGGTACCGGCGTGGATGATGGCTTTGGCGCCGGCCTGGGCCAGAGCCTTGTAGGCGGTGTCGTCGACATTGCCGTAGGAGTAGGCGATTTCTACGTCAGGCAGGCTCTTGATGTTTTTGATGTCGAATTCCGAATCCATGGTGTGGCGCTTGGCTGGCAAGCGGAACCAGTAGGATTTGCCTTCGACCACCATGCCCAGCGGACCCCAAGGGCTTTTGAACGCCTCGGTCTTGATGTTGATCATCTTGCTCACGTCGCGACCGGACTGGATCTCATCGTTCATGGTCACCAGCACGCCTTTGCCGCGCGCATCTTTGCTGCTGGCGACGGCGACGGCGTTGTACAGGTTGAGCATGCCGTCCGCCGACATGGCGGTGCCGGGACGCATCGAGCCGACCACGATGATCGGCTTGTCGGTTTTTTCCACCAGGTTCAGGAAGTAGGCGGTTTCTTCCAGGGTATCGGTGCCGTGGGTGATGACGATGCCATCGACGTCTTTGCTGTCGGCCAGTTCGGACACGCGACGCCCGAGTTGCAGCAGGTTGTCGTTGGTGATGCTTTCCGAGGCGATCTGCATGACCTGTTCGCCACGCACGTTCGCCAGTTTGTTCAGTTCAGGGATACCGGCGATCAGTTGTTCAATGCCGACCTTGGCCGCCTGATAGGTGGCGCTGTTGGCTGCGCTGGCGCCGGCACCGGCAATGGTGCCGCCCGTGGCAAGCACCACGACGTTGGCGAGTTTGGTCTGGGTTTCGACTTCTTTTGCCTGAAGGGCAGTTGGCAGGAGCAGGAGGAGGGCCAAAGCGCCCGGAACCAAGGTGTTGAAAGCAGATTTCATTATTTTTCTCTCTAGTAGTGAGACGGTGCTGATGCAGGTTCATCTAGATGCGCCCCGAGCCGATCTGAATGCCCGGGGTGCAGGCTAGGGAGCAGGATCTGTACCAGCGCTACTTTGCTTTAGAAAAATGTTTAACTTCATGATTTACATCAAGATTTTATGGATTAGCCAATGATGCGGCGAATGACATGGCCGGGTTTCCGAACAAAGGAAGCTTTCGTGTTCGGTTCACCGAAAGGGACTACACCTCCTGGCGACCGCAACGGCTTGCCGGTTCAGGTTTTCTGCTAAAGAAACCCGTCAGCAGGCCGATGGCTGTGGAAGGAAACGTTTATTTAGGGAGTTCACATGTCACTGACGATCGGTTTTTCAAATCCCGGCTCAGTCACCATTGGCGGTAAAACCGCAGCGACAATCAATGCAATGAACCAGGCGGAAGCAGATGCGGCCGACGAGGCGCTTGGCGTTGAAAAAGAACCGAGCAATCAAGTCCGCACTGGTGGTCCGGCACAGGAAGCCGATAAGGCGAGTAGTGCCGACAGCGGCGACAGTCTGAGCGTCACCGTAAAAATGTTGCTCAAGCGCATGCAGGAACTGCAGAAGCAACTGCAGGAGCAGCAACAGCAGTTGGCTGCGGCTCAGGCGGCGAGCTATCCGACGCCCGAGGCCAAGTCACAGGCGGTGATGTCCGTTCAGGGGCAGATCGCGCAAACCAGCGGGGAGCTGATGCAAGTGGCGGCGGCGCTGGTCAAGGAAATGACCAAGGATTCCACCAGCGGCAATCTGGTCAGCACCACCGCCTGAGCGGTAAGGGGCGAAATCAGACGATTGCGCCCCGCAATACAACGACGATTTCTGATTGTTGACAAATGTCGGCGGGATTCGCATAGTTCGATCTACGCAAACGTTTGCGCGGCTTCCCCGGTGCACTATTATCCGGAAGAGAGCGCTGAAGCTTACGCCAGCGCGAGCGTTGCTCACAATAATCATAAGATCGGAGTGAACCCATGAAGCTGCCATTCGCTGGACGTCTTCTTGCTGTCGCTATGCTGGCTGCCGCAGCCGCCGCACTACCTGTCTCTTCGGCCTTCGCCGAGTCCCCGGAAAAACCCAAAGTCGCACTGGTCATGAAATCCCTTGCCAACGAATTCTTCCTGACCATGGAAGATGGCGCCAAGGCCTACCAGAAAGAACACTCCGCCGACTTCGACCTGATCTCCAACGGCATCAAGGACGAGACCGATACCGCCGGCCAGACCCGCATCGTCGAGCAGATGATTCTGGCCAAGGTCAACGCGCTGGTCATCGCACCGTCCGATTCCAAAGCCATGGTGCCGGTGATCAAGAAAGCCGTGGATGCCGGCATCACCGTGATCAACATCGACAACCAGCTCGATCCGCAGATCGTCAAAAGCAAAAACATCAGCGTGCCTTTCGTAGGCCCGGATAATCGTAAAGGTGCACGTCTGGTCGGCGAATACCTGGCCAAGCAACTGAAGGCCGGTGACGAAGTCGGCATCATCGAAGGCGTATCCACCACCACCAACGCCCAGCAACGCACCGCAGGCTTCAAGGATGCGATGGAGGCGGCGCAGATCAAAGTGGTGTCGCTGCAATCCGGCGACTGGGAGATCGACAAGGGCAACAAGGTTGCCGCGTCGATTCTCAGCGAATACCCGGATGTGAAGGCGCTGCTGGCGGGTAACGACAGCATGGCCGTTGGCGCTGTTTCCGCTGTGCGCGCTGCCGGCAAGGCGGGCAAGGTCCAAGTGGTCGGTTACGACAACATCAATGCGATCAAGCCGATGCTCAAGGATGGTCGTGTGCTGGCGACGGCCGATCAGTTCGCTGCCAAACAGGCCGTGTTCGGTATCGAGACCGCGCTGAAAATCCTCAAGGGCGAAAAAGTCGACAGCGGCGTCAATGGCGTGATCGAAACGCCAGTCGAGCTGGTCACCCAGTAAGTCTTCCGGCGACACAACGGCGCTCGTCCGTCCGGGCGAGCGCATGGAGAGTTTTTTATGTCAGTTTCCGCCCCGAACGCTGTCCTCTCGGTCAGCGGTATCGGTAAGACCTATGCGCAACCGGTGCTCACGGGCATCGACTTGACGCTGATGCGCGGTGAAGTGCTGGCGCTGACCGGTGAGAATGGTGCCGGTAAAAGCACGCTGTCGAAGATCATTGGTGGTCTGGTTACGCCCACCACCGGTCAGATGCAATTCCAGGGCAAGGACTACCGCCCGGGCAGCCGCACCCAGGCCGAAGAGCTTGGCGTGCGCATGGTCATGCAAGAACTCAATCTGTTGCCGACCCTGTCGGTGGCGGAAAACCTGTTTCTCGACAATCTGCCCAGCAACGGCGGCTGGATCAGTCGCAAGCAATTGCGCAAAGCCGCGATCGAAGCCATGGCGCAGGTCGGCCTCGATGCCATTGACCCGGACACTCTGGTCGGTGAGCTGGGAATCGGGCACCAGCAGATGGTCGAGATCGCACGCAACCTGATCGGCGATTGCCATGTGTTGATCCTCGATGAGCCGACCGCGATGCTCACTGCCCGCGAGGTGGAAATGCTCTTCGAGCAGATCACTCGTTTGCAGGCGCGTGGCGTCTCCATCATCTATATCTCCCACCGTCTCGAGGAGCTGGCGCGCGTCGCGCAGCGCATTGCCGTGCTGCGTGATGGCAATCTGGTCTGCGTCGAGCCGATGGCCAACTACAACAGTGAGCAACTGGTCACCTTGATGGTCGGCCGCGAACTGGGCGAACACATGGACATGGGCCCGCGCAAGATCGGCGCCCCGGCACTGACGGTCAAGGGCCTGACCCGCTCCGACAAGGTGCGTGATGTTTCCTTCGAAGTGCGTGCTGGCGAGATCTTCGGGATTTCCGGGCTGATCGGGGCAGGGCGCACCGAATTGCTGCGACTGATCTTTGGCGCCGATCTGGCCGACAGCGGCACGATTGCGCTGGGTTCGCCGGCGCAGGTAGTCAATGTGCGTTCGCCGGTTGATGCGGTGAAGCATGGCATTGCCTTGATCACCGAAGACCGAAAGGGCGAAGGCCTGCTGCTCAGTCAATCGATCAGCGCCAACATCGCTCTGGGCAACATGCCGGAGATTTCCAGGGCAGGGATCGTCAATGCCAGCGACGAAATTTCCCTGGCGCAGCGTCAGATCGACGCCATGCGCATCCGCAGTTCGAGCCCGACACAATTGGTGTCGGAACTGTCCGGCGGCAACCAGCAGAAAGTGGTGATCGGTCGTTGGCTGGAGCGCGATTGCTCGGTGCTGTTGTTCGATGAGCCGACTCGCGGTATCGACGTCGGTGCCAAGTTCGATATCTATGCCTTGCTGGGCGAGTTGACGCGTCAGGGCAAGGCGCTGGTGGTGGTTTCCAGTGACCTGCGCGAGCTGATGCTGATCTGCGACCGGATCGGTGTGCTGTCGGCAGGGCGTTTGATCGACACCTTCGAGCGCGACAGCTGGACCCAGGATGATTTGCTTGCCGCCGCGTTCGCCGGCTACCAAAAACGTGATGCGTTGCTCAATGAAGCGGCGCCTAGGGATCTCCCATGAAAACTGCATCTTCTGCCGGCAAACGTAGTGGCAATTTCTACGGTCTGGGCACCTATCTGGGCCTGGCCGGGGCCTTGTTGGCGATGGTGGCGCTGTTCTCGATGATGAGCAGCCACTTTCTGTCCTATGACACTTTCAGCACGCTGGCCAACCAGATCCCCGATCTGATGGTGCTGGCGGTGGGCATGACCTTTGTACTGATCATCGGTGGCATCGATCTGTCGGTCGGTTCAGTGCTGGCGCTTGCCGCCTCGACGGTCAGCGTGGCGATTCTCGGTTGGGGCTGGGGCGTGTTGCCAGCCGCATTGCTCGGGATGGCGGTGGCGGCACTGGCAGGTACGGTGACCGGTTCGATCACCGTGGCGTGGCGCATTCCGTCGTTCATCGTTTCGCTCGGTGTGCTGGAAATGGCCCGTGGCCTGGCGTATCAGATGACCGGTTCGCGCACCGCCTACATCGGTGATTCGTTTGCCTGGCTGTCGAACCCGATCGCGTTCGGCATTTCGCCGTCGTTCATCATTGCCTTGCTGGTGATCTTCATTGCGCAAGCTGTACTGACCCGTACCGTGTTCGGTCGTTACCTGATCGGTATCGGCACCAACGAAGAAGCGGTGCGCCTGGCCGGGATCAATCCCAAGCCGTACAAGATTCTGGTGTTCAGCCTGATGGGCCTGCTCGCCGGTATCGCCGCGCTGTTCCAGATTTCCCGTCTGGAAGCGGCCGACCCGAATGCTGGTTCTGGCCTTGAGCTGCAAGTGATCGCCGCCGTGGTGATCGGTGGCACCAGTCTGATGGGTGGCCGTGGGTCGGTGATCAGCACCTTCTTTGGCGTGTTGATCATTTCGGTACTGGCCGCCGGTCTGGCGCAGATCGGTGCCACCGAGCCAACCAAGCGCATCATCACCGGCGCGGTGATTGTCATTGCGGTGGTGCTCGATACCTATCGCAGCCAGCGCGCCAGTCGACGAGGCTAAGAAATGGCAACGATCAAGGATGTGGCGGCGCTCGCGGGGATTTCCTACACCACGGTTTCTCACGTGGTGAACAAGACCCGCCCGGTCAGTCAGGAAGTGCGGCTGAAGGTCGAGGCGGCCATCAAAACCCTCGATTACGTGCCGAGTGCGGTGGCGCGCTCGCTGAAGGCCAAGACTACTGCGACCATTGGCTTATTGGTGCCCAACAGCCTCAACCCGTATTTTGCCGAGTTGGCGCGGGGTATCGAGGATTACTGCGAGCGTAACGGCTACTGCGTGATCCTCTGCAACTCTGATGACAACCCGGAAAAACAGCGCAGCTATTTGCGTGTGCTGCTGGAAAAGCGCATCGACGGTCTGATCGTCGCCTCCGCGGGTGGCGATACCGGTCTGGCACAAGGGCTGGCGGGCGTGAAAACGCCGATGGTCATCGTCGACCGGGGGCTTGAAGGCGTGGATGCGGATCTGGTGCGCATTGATCATGAATATGGCGCCTATCTGGCGACCCGTCACCTGCTGGAGTTGGGGCATCGTGACATCGCCACCATCGGTGGTCCGTCGAGTACCAGCGTGGCGCAAATGCGTCAGGCCGGTTTTTGTCGGGCGCTGAAGGAGGCGGGGATCACAGTGCGCCCCGAGCGCATACTGGAAAGCGATTTCACCAGTACCGGCGGCTACAACGCAGCGGCGGTCCTGCTCCAAAGCAATCCGCCGAGCGCGATCTTCGCCGGTAACGACATGATCGGTATCGGTGTGCTGCGTGCGGCGGCGGAGCGCAATGTGCGCGTGCCAAGCGAACTGTCGGTGATCGGTTTCGACGATATCCAGATGAGCCGCTATGTGTACCCGGCGCTGACCACCGTCGGCCAGTCGATCCTGCAGTTGGGCGAAATGGCTGCCGAAGTGCTGCTGCGAAGGATTGCTACCCCGAGCCTGGTCACCGATCAACGGATCGTGACCCCGAGTATTGTCTTGCGCGAATCGACTGCGCCGTTGTCTGGCGTGTTCACCGAGTACCGCTGAAACCGAATTGACGAGTAGTGATGTATGCCAGCAAATGTAGTGGTAATAGGCAGCCTGAACATGGACCTGGTCACCCGGGCGCCACGGCTGCCCAAGGGTGGGGAGACGCTGATCGGTCATTCCTTTGCCACCGTGTCCGGCGGCAAGGGCGCCAATCAGGCAGTCGCTGCTGCGCGTCTGGGTGCAAAAGTGGCGATGGTCGGCTGTGTTGGCAACGATGACTACGGCGTGCAATTGCGCGACGCGTTGCTGGCCGAGCAGATCGATTGTCACGCGGTGAGCACGGTTGAGGATTCCAGTGGTGTGGCGCTGATCGTGGTGGATGACAACAGTCAGAATGCCATCGTGATCGTCGCCGGCGCCAACGGTGCAATGACCCCGGCCGTGATTGACCGCTTTGATGCGGTGCTGCAGGCGGCCGACGTGGTTATCTGTCAGCTGGAGATCCCGGATGCGACGGTGGGTCATGCGCTCAAGCGCGCACGTGCGCTGGGCAAGACCGTGATCCTCAATCCGGCGCCGGCCAGTCGTCCGCTGCCGGCAGACTGGTTTGCCGCCATTGACTACCTGATCCCCAACGAAAGTGAAGCTGCTGCGTTGAGCGGGTTGCCGGTCGATTCGCTGCAGAGCGCAGAGAGCGCTGCCAGTCAGTTGATCGCAATGGGCGCGGGCAAGGTCATCATTACCCTCGGTGCGCAAGGTTCACTGTTTGCCAATGGCAAAGGGTTCGAGCATTTCCCGGCGCCGAAAGTGAAGGCCGTCGATACCACCGCTGCGGGCGATACCTTCGTCGGCGGTTTTGCCGCGGCGCTCGCCAGTGGCAAATCCGAGGCCGAGGCAATCCGTTACGGACAGATCGCGGCAGCATTGTCTGTGACCCGGGCCGGCGCACAACCTTCCATTCCAACGATGTCCGACGTACAGGCGTTCAAACCCGCATGAAAAAGACTCCACTGCTCAACGTCGCGTTGTCGCGGCTGATCGCCTCCCTGGGCCATGGCGACATGGTAGTCATCGGTGATGCCGGACTGCCGGTACCGCCAGGTGTCGAGCTGATCGATCTGGCGCTGACCCACGGTGTTCCGGATTTCATCGGCACGCTGAAAGTCGTGCTCAGTGAGATGCAGGTGGAGCGCCATGTGCTGGCCAACGAAATCCTCGACAAGCAGCCGACTGCACTGGCCGTGCTGGACGAGTTGCAAGAAGAGGGCGCTCTCGGTCGGCGCGATCTGCTGACTCATGAGCAATTCAAGGTTCTCAGCCGACAGGCACGGGCGATTGTTCGTACAGGCGAATGTCAGCCGTACTGCAACATCGTGCTGGTGGCCGGGGTAACGTTCTAATCGGGTTTTCGACCCTTTCATTTTCATCAGCACAAGGAATGCGCCATGCACCGCTATGCTCAAAAACTCCACCAATTGCTTCGGAGTCTGCTGCTTTTGTCTTTTATTACCGCCACCGGCGCTCAGGCTGCTGAAAAGATCGACCTGATCATCGACACCGATCCGGGTGCCGACGACGTGGTCGCCTTGCTGTTCGCCCTGGCATCGCCGGATGAACTGAACATTCGCGCACTGACCACCGTGGCCGGCAACGTGCGCCTCGACAAGACTTCGCGTAACGCGCGCCTGGCTCGCGAGTGGGCAGGGCGCGAAGATGTTCCGGTCTATGCCGGTGCGCCGAAGCCACTGATGCGTACGCCGATCTACGCCGAGAACATCCATGGCAAGGAAGGCCTGTCGGGTGTCGCCGTGCATGAGCCGAAAAAGGGCCTGGCCGAAGGTAATGCGGTCAACTACCTGATCGACACTCTGAAAAAAGCCAAGCCGCACAGCATCACCATCGCCATGCTCGGCCCGCAGACCAACCTTGCGCTGGCGCTGATCCAGGAGCCTGAGATCGTTAATGGCATCAAGGAAGTGGTGATCATGGGGGGCGCGCAATTCAATGGCGGCAACATCACCCCGGTGGCCGAATTCAACCTGTTCGCCGACCCGCAAGCGGCGGAAGTGGTGCTCAAGAGTGGCGTGAAGCTGACCTACCTGCCGCTGGACGTGACCCACAAGATCCTCACCAGCGACGCACGTCTGAAGCAGATTGCTGCGTTGAACAACCACGCGAGCAAGATTGTTGGCGACATCCTCAACGAGTACATCAAGGGTGACATGGAGCACTACGGTATTCCGGGTGGCCCGGTGCATGACGCGACCGTCATCGCTTACCTGCTCAAGCCTGAGCTGTTCACCGGTCGCTCGGTGAACGTGGCCATCGACAGCCGTGAAGGGATCACCTTTGGCCAGACTGTCGTCGACTGGTACGATGGCCTGAAACAACCGAAGAATGCATTCTGGGTCGAGAACGGCGATGCCCAGGGCTTTTTTGATCTGCTGACCGAGCGTCTGAAACGCTTGAAGTAAGGCTGTGACCCGCAGGTGCCAGCCTGCGGGTCGTTACTCCCTCTCGGTGTCCTGCGCGCCCTTGTGCTCGTGCTGATAGCGTTCGAAAATCTGGGCGATAAACGTCTGCGCACCTTGTGTTCCCATGGTCTTGACCAGCAGATCGATGCTGATCAACGCCAGCTCCTCCGAACTGCCAGGGCTATATGAACTGTGCCCCTTTGGCCAAAGAACCTTGATGTCGGCGTTGATGCTTACAGTGCTCATGAATGTGCTCGAAAAGTCGGGAATGTCTGTGCCTGAGTTAACCACTTTGTCGGGCGTTTGGCACTGCGACTTAGGCATGAGCGTGACGCTATGCGACACTTGGTCTTTTCCGGCTGATCCAAGGAATGTGCTGTGCAGATCGATTTGAACACCCCCGACGGCCTCACACTCGACGCTGTGCGCCAGTTGCTGGCGTCGGCCAGCGATGATGTGCACACGCAGTTGCGCGTGACCAAGGGGGGGATTGCCTATATTTCTTCTGGTGTGACGGGCGGGCAGGACATCGATGGCCTGCTGTTTCGTCTGGAAACCTGGGCCAAGGGTTCGGGGTACGTCGGCAATGTTGCGGCCAGTGATGAGGTCTGGGTAATGCAGATTTTCAACGCCCTCAAGGAAAACTGGCCAAATCCGCCGCTCGATTACATCGACGTCTATTGAGCTTCGTTAATATTCGGTGACGATTGCGTGAGGATGCGGTGCCCGCACTTCAGGCAGACTCGGCGTTTTTCCGGATTGTGGGGCAGGGTGGCAGCACTTGTTGTGAAACCAAACGCCAGATTGGCGGTCGCACGATCTCAGCTTAACCATTTGAAAAAAGGAGGCTTCATGCCTTTGAAGTTCGCGTCTCTGGGTGCACTTATGGCCGTTGCCATGTTGGCCGGTTGCAGCACAACCTCCAGCGAGTCGGCAAAGGATCCTGTGGCGACCGATGCCGGTCATAGCCGCTGTGAAGCAAAGGCAGCGGAATTTGCCATCGGGAAAAAGGCTTCGCCGGAATTGCTCGATCAGGCTCGTGCCAAGGCTGGCGCGCAAAACGCTCGATTCCTCAAGCCAACGGACATGATTACTCTGGAGTATCGTTCCGATCGCTTGAATCTGAATACCGACAACAACCTGGTAGTCACCCGCGTCAACTGCGGCTGATCGCTGACCGCTTTTGTTGCAGGCATAAAAAACCCCGTCACATGGACGGGGTTTTTTTAGTGCGCCGGGAAATTACTCTGGGCGAACTTGTGCAGCTTGCATACCCTTTTGGCCTTTCTCAGCCACGAAAGAGACGGTCTGGCCTTCTTTCAGGCTTTTGAAACCGTCGGATTCGATAGCTTTGAAGTGTACGAACAGGTCGTCACCGCCACCTTGAGGAGTGATGAAGCCGAAGCCTTTTTCATCGTTGAACCATTTAACGGTGCCGGTTTGGCGATTAGACATGGTGTATCTCCAAGAAACATATATTTTCAGTAGTACTGTGCTGCTCAGGCCAACTGGGCACACCGGAGTATCATAGTCGAAATGTTCGCTTTGGTAGCCCCCCGGACGTGCTGTTTGCTTTCATATTGCATTGATTTCAACCTCTGAAATGTCTGCAAGCCCCGGTTTCAGTGGCTTTCAGCCGAGTGAAGAGGGTGTAAAAAAAGCTATAAAACCTGCGTAAATTATCGATTTCGGGGTCTTTTTGGCGGTTTTCAGCCTGCTGGACGCCCGAAAAAACATTCGTCAGCGCTTATTTCTGCACGCGGCAAACCGAGATTTCTTTCAATGCGCGCTGACCCAGTTCACCACTCGGCGGGGTGTTCTTGTCCATCAGCTGTGCGATCTCTTGCGTGGTGAATTTCTTTTCCAGAACGTCGGCACCGCAAGCACAGTGCTTATTGGCTTCGGCCGGATTGACGCTCTTGCTGGCTGCGGCGGTGCAGTCGTTCATGTACTGGGCTTTGACGCCGGCAGGCCAAGCCGCGTTGGCACTCAGCGGCAGCAGCAGGGCCAGCGGGGCCGCGAAAGCAAAAAGTCGGATAAGGCGCATGTCGGAAACTCCTTGGGTTGATATCGGCGACGATTCTCAGCTTATTTGAGGCAAAGCGTATATCCCAAGTTCACTTCGCGCCGCAAAAATGCGCAAATCAGCAACACCTCAATTCGATGACGTCGATGACCGCTCATCTGTGCTAGCATGCCGGGCTCAAGCGTTCTCAGGCTCCGGACGGCCTTCAGCCCCGGCAGCGGTCAGCGTGCGAATATTCTGATTTGAATCCCAGTCACTCTGGTTCGGTTTTCCGGTTGGCCGCAAGGCTCCTGCCGCTGTAAGGCAGGCGTTCGTCATTGAATGGCCTGGATCGGATCTTGTACTGGCTCATCCCAACCCACGTGACCTTTGGTGGGGGTCACCACTAGGAGAGGAGGCGCCATGCCAACTATTACTCTTCCCGACGGCAGTCAACGTTCATTCGATCACCCGGTTTCCGTAGCCGAGGTCGCCGCATCCATTGGTGCCGGTCTGGCCAAGGCCACCGTGGCCGGCAAGGTCAACGGCAAGCTGGTCGACGCCTGTGACATCATCGACAGCGACGCGACGCTGCAAATCATCACGCCAAAGGATGAAGAGGGGCTGGAGATCATTCGCCACTCTTGCGCGCACCTGGTTGGCCACGCGGTCAAGCAGCTGTACCCGACGGCCAAAATGGTCATCGGTCCGGTCATCGACGAAGGCTTCTATTACGACATAGCCTTCGAGCGTCCTTTCACTCCGGACGACATGGCCGCCATCGAACAGCGTATGCATCAGCTGATCGACAAAGATTACGACGTCATCAAGAAAGTCACTCCGCGTGCCGAAGTGATCGAAGTGTTCAAGGCCCGTGGTGAAGACTACAAGCTGCGGCTGGTCGAAGACATGCCGAACGAGCAGGCCATGGGCCTGTATTACCACGAAGAATACGTCGACATGTGCCGCGGTCCGCACGTGCCGAACACTCGTTTCCTGAAATCCTTCAAGCTGACCAAGTTGTCCGGTGCCTACTGGCGCGGTGATGCCAAGAACGAGCAATTGCAGCGCGTTTACGGTACTGCCTGGGCGGACAAGAAGCAGCTGGCGGCTTACATCCAGCGCATCGAAGAAGCGGAAAAGCGCGATCACCGCAAGATCGGCAAGCGCCTGGGCCTGTTCCACACCCAGGAAGAAGCGCCGGGCATGGTGTTCTGGCACCCGAACGGCTGGACCCTGTATCAAGTGCTCGAGCAGTACATGCGCAAGGTGCAGCGTGACAACGGCTACCTTGAGATCAAGACGCCGCAAGTGGTTGATCGCAGCCTGTGGGAGAAATCCGGGCACTGGGCCAACTACGCCGACAACATGTTCACCACCGAGTCGGAAAGCCGCGACTACGCCATCAAGCCGATGAACTGCCCATGCCACGTGCAGGTGTTCAACCAGGGCCTGAAGAGCTACCGCGAGTTGCCGATGCGTCTGGCCGAGTTCGGTGCCTGCCATCGTAACGAGCCGTCGGGTGCGCTGCACGGCATCATGCGTGTGCGTGCGTTCACTCAGGATGACGCCCATATTTTCTGCACCGAAGAGCAGATGCAGGCCGAATCCGCAGCGTTCATCAAGCTGACCATGGACGTTTACCGCGACTTCGGCTTCACCGACGTCGAGATGAAGCTGTCCACTCGTCCGGAAAAGCGCGTGGGTTCCGACGAGTTGTGGGATCGCGCCGAAGCGGCACTGGCTGCTGCCCTTGATAGTGCTGGCCTGCCGTACGATCTGCAGCCGGGTGAAGGCGCGTTCTACGGGCCGAAGATCGAATTCTCGCTGAAAGATTGCCTCGGTCGTGTGTGGCAATGTGGTACTTTGCAGCTCGATTTCAACCTGCCTGTCCGTCTTGGCGCCGAATACGTCTCCGAAGACAACAGTCGCAAGCACCCAGTGATGTTGCACCGGGCGATCCTCGGTTCGTTCGAGCGTTTCGTCGGGATTCTGATCGAGCACTATGAAGGTGCATTCCCTGCGTGGCTCGCGCCAACCCAGGCAGTGATCATGAATATCACTGATAAACAGGCAGATTTTGTTGCTGAAGTGGAAAAAACTCTCAACGAAAGCGGATTTCGTGCCAAGTCCGACTTGAGAAATGAAAAGATCGGCTTTAAAATCCGCGAGCATACTTTGCTCAAGGTTCCCTATCTTTTGGTTATCGGAGATAAGGAAGTCGAGATGCAGACTGTCGCTGTGCGTACTCGTGAAGGTGCTGACCTGGGCTCGATGCCCGTCGCCCAGTTCGCTGAGTTTCTCGCGCAAGCGGTTTCCCGGCGTGGTCGCCCAGATTCGGAGTAATTATTATTAAGCGTGAAATGAGACAAGATAAACGAGCTGCACCGAAAGCCCCGATCAACGAGAATATCTCGGCACGCGAGGTTCGGTTAATTGGCGCTGATGGCGAGCAGATTGGCATCGTCTCGATTGATGAAGCGCTTCGTATTGCTGAAGAAGCAAAGCTTGATCTGGTAGAAATCTCTGCTGACGCAGTCCCACCGGTTTGCCGGGTGATGGACTACGGCAAATCGATCTTCGAAAAGAAGAAGCAGATTGCAGCAGCGAAGAAAAACCAGAAGCAGATTCAGGTAAAAGAAATCAAGTTTCGTCCAGGGACGGAGGAAGGGGATTACCAGGTAAAACTGCGCAACCTGGTACGTTTCCTGAGTGACGGGGACAGGGCCAAGGTATCCTTGCGATTCCGCGGCCGTGAGATGGCCCACCAGGAGCTGGGGATGGAACTCCTCAAGCGGGTTGAAGCTGACCTGCTCGAGTACGGTTCGGTCGAACAGCATCCTAAGATGGAAGGACGCCAGCTGATCATGGTCATCGCCCCGAAAAAGAAGAAGTAATCAACAGGGCACGGCAGGCCTTCTGATTATGTTTATCAACTGAATGCGGAGTATCCGAACATGCCAAAAATGAAAACCAAAAGTGGTGCTGCTAAGCGGTTTCTGAAAACTGCTAACGGTATCAAGCACAAGCACGCTTTCAAGAGCCACATCCTGACCAAAATGTCGACCAAGCGTAAGCGTCAACTGCGCGGTAGCAGCTTGCTGCATCCGTCTGACGTGGCAAAAGTCGAGCGCATGCTGCGCCTTCGTTAATTTTAGTCAAGAATAGAGGAAGTAACTCATGGCTCGTGTAAAGCGTGGCGTCATTGCCCGTAAGCGTCACAAAAAAATTCTGAAACTTGCTAAAGGCTACTACGGCGCACGCTCCCGCGTATTCCGTGTTGCCAAGCAAGCGGTAATCAAGGCAGGCCAATACGCCTACCGTGACCGTCGTCAGAAAAAACGTCAGTTCCGCGCTCTGTGGATCGCTCGTATCAACGCTGGTGCTCGTGTTAACGGTCTGTCCTACAGCCGTTTCATTGCTGGCCTGAAAAAAGCGTCCATCGAGATCGACCGTAAGGTTCTGGCTGATCTGGCAGTGAACGAAAAAGCGGCGTTTGCTGCGATTGTCGAGAAAGCTAAAGCCACCTTGGCTTAAGTACCCCCGACAGTCACCCGGCCTCACCTCTGTGGGGCCAGGTGTTAAACGTCATAAATAGGGGAAGAGCCTTCAAGCTCTTCCCCTATTTTGTATCTGGAGTCTGTACATGGAAAACCTGGATGCGCTGGTCTCTCAAGCACTAGAGGCTGTGCAAAGCGCTGAAGATATCAATGCCCTGGAGCAAATCCGGGTTCAATACCTTGGCAAAAAAGGTGAATTGACTCAGGTGATGAAGACCCTGGGGAATTTGCCGGCAGAAGAGCGTCCGCAAGTCGGCGCCCTGATCAACGTTGCCAAGGAACGTGTCACAGGCGTTCTCAATGCGCGCATGGCTCTGTTTGAAGAAGCCGAACTGGCTGCCAAACTGTCTGCCGAATCCATTGACGTGACGTTACCGGGCCGTGGTCAGACCTCCGGTGGTCTGCATCCGGTGACCCGGACTCTGGAACGAGTCGAGCAGTTCTTCACCCGCATCGGCTACGGCATCGCCGAAGGCCCTGAGGTCGAAGACGACTATCACAACTTTGAAGCGCTCAACATCCCAGGCCACCACCCGGCCCGGTCGATGCATGACACCTTCTATTTCAATGCGAACATGTTGCTGCGCACCCATACCTCGCCGGTACAAGTCCGCACCATGGAGTCCAAGCAGCCACCGATCCGCATTGTCTGCCCAGGCCGTGTGTACCGCAGTGACTCCGATATCACCCACTCGCCGATGTTCCACCAGGTCGAAGGCCTGCTGGTCGATCGCGACATCAATTTCGCCGATCTCAAAGGCACCATCGAAGAGTTCCTGCGGGTGTTCTTCGAAAAAGAGCTGGCCGTACGTTTCCGTCCTTCGTACTTCCCGTTCACCGAGCCATCCGCTGAAGTCGACATGGAATGCGTGATGTGCAGCGGTAAAGGCTGCCGCGTCTGCAAACAGACCGGCTGGCTGGAAGTCATGGGCTGCGGCATGGTCCACCCGAACGTGCTGCGCATGTCCGGCATCGATCCGGAAGAGTTCTCCGGTTTTGCCTTCGGCATGGGCGTCGAGCGTCTGGCGATGCTCCGTTACGGCGTGAACGACTTGCGTCTGTTCTTCGACAACGACTTGCGGTTCCTCGCGCAATTTCGCTAGTCGTAACGAATTCTTAGGAGAGCAGGATGAAATTCAGTGAACAATGGCTGCGTGGCTGGGTTAGCCCGCAGGTAAGTCGCGACGAGCTGGTTGCTCGTCTGTCGATGGCGGGTCTGGAGGTCGATAGCGTGACCCCGGCCGCCGGTGTATTCAGCGGCGTGGTCGTGGGCGAGGTGCTGAGCACCGAGCAGCACCCTGACGCCGACAAGTTGCGTGTGTGCCAGGTCAGCAATGGCGCGGAAACCTTCCAGGTCGTGTGCGGTGCGCCAAACGTGCGTCCGGGCCTGAAGATTCCGTTCGCCATGATCGGTGCCGAACTGCCGGGCGACTTCAAGATCAAGAAGGCCAAGCTGCGCGGCGTCGAGTCCAACGGCATGTTGTGCTCGCAAGCCGAGCTGCAGGTCGGTGAAGGCAATGACGGTCTGATGGAGCTGCCGGCTGATGCGCCGGTGGGCGAAGATTTCCGTGTGTATCTGGATCTGGAAGACGCCAGCATCGAGGTTGACCTGACCCCGAACCGTGGCGACTGCCTGTCGCTGGCCGGTCTGGCCCGTGAAGTCGGCGCGCTGTACGACACGCCGGTCGCTCGCCCGGTGGTCATGACCATCCCGGCTGCGCACGACGAAGTGCGTTCGGTAGAAGTGCTGACGCCTGCCGCTTGCCCGCGTTACCTGGGCCGCGTCATCCGCAATGTCGACCTGTCCAAACCAACCCCGTTGTGGATGGTTGAGCGTCTGCGCCGCGCCGATGTGCGCAGCATCGACGCTGCCGTCGACATCACCAACTACGTGATGCTCGAGCTGGGTCAGCCGCTGCACGCTTTTGATCTCGCCGAAATCAATGGCGGCATCCGCGTACGCATGGCGGAAGAGGGTGAGAAGCTGGTGCTGCTCGACGGTCAGGAAGTCAGCCTGCGTAGTGATACGCTGGTAATCGCCGACCATACCCGTGCTCTGGCAATCGCTGGCGTAATGGGTGGCGAGCACAGCGGTGTGTCCGCAACCACTCGCGATGTTTTCCTGGAAAGTGCCTTCTTTGACCAGATCGCTGTGGCAGGCAAGGCTCGTTCCTACGGCCTGCACACCGACGCTTCGCATCGTTACGAGCGCGGCGTGGACTGGCAACTGGCCCGTGAAGCCATGGAGCGCGCCACCGGCCTGCTGCTGGAAATCACTGGCGGCGAAGCCGGCCCGATCATAGAGACCGTCAGCGAGCAGCACCTGCCGTCGATCGCGCCGATCACCCTGCGTGCGCAGCGCATCACCCAGATGCTGGGGATGGAAATGGATTCGGCTCAGGTCGAGCGTCTGCTCAGCGCCTTGGGTCTGAATATTTCCGCTGACGGAGCAGGGCAGTGGCGCGTAGAAGTGCCAAGCCATCGCTTCGACATCAGCCTGGAAGTCGATCTGATCGAAGAGCTGGCTCGCCTGTATGGCTACAACCGTCTGCCGGTTCGTTACCCGCAAGCGCGTCTGGCGCCACAGGCCAAGGCTGAAGCGCGCAGCGAATTGCCTGAGCTGCGTCGTCTGCTGGTAGCTCGTGGTTATCAGGAAGCGATCACTTACAGCTTCATCGATCCGAAACAGTTCGAACTGTTCAATCCGGGCGTCGAGCCGCTGTTGCTGGCAAACCCGATTTCCAATGACATGGCTGCCATGCGTTCTTCGCTGTGGCCGGGTCTGGTCAAGGCGTTGCAGCACAACCTGAACCGCCAGCAGGATCGCGTGCGTTTGTTCGAAAGCGGTCTGCGCTTCGTCGGTCAGTTGGAAGGTCTGAAGCAAGAGCCGATGCTGTCGGGCGTGGTTTGCGGCAGCCGTCTGCCGGAAGGCTGGGCGCAAGGTCGCGACACCGTCGATTTCTTCGACGTAAAAGCAGATGTTGAAGCGGTGCTGGGCTTTGCCGGTGCTCTGGATACCTTCACTTTCGCTCCGGGCAAACACCCGGCGCTGCACCCGGGGCAAACCGCGCGCATCGAACGTGACGGGCGTGAAGTCGGCTTTATCGGTGCAATTCACCCTGAGCTGTCCAAGGCCCTGGGTCTGGATCGTCCGGTCTTCGTCTTCGAGCTGGTTCTGGCTGAAGTCGCTTCCGGAAAAATGCCGCAATTCCACGAGTTGTCGCGTTTTCCTGAAGTGCGTCGTGACCTTGCGCTGATCGCGCACAAAGACGTCGCGGCCTCGGCTGTATTGGACGTAATTCGTGAAAATGCAGGCGAATGGCTCACGGATCTCAGGCTGTTTGACGTGTATCAGGGTAAAGGTATTGATCCTGATAGAAAAAGCCTTGCAGTTGGCTTGACCTGGCAGCATCCATCGCGCACTCTTAATGACGATGAGGTGAATTCGACGACGCAAAATATCCTCACCTCGCTCGAACAAAGGTTGAACGCCACGTTAAGGAAGTGACGTATGGGGGCTTTGACGAAAGCTGAGATGGCGGAACGTCTGTATGAAGAGCTGGGCCTGAACAAGCGGGAAGCCAAGGAATTGGTTGAACTGTTTTTCGAGGAAATCAGGCACGCTCTTGAAGACAACGAGCAGGTCAAATTGTCCGGTTTCGGCAATTTCGACCTTCGGGACAAGCGCCAGCGGCCTGGCCGCAACCCGAAAACGGGGGAAGAAATCCCGATCACGGCTCGCCGTGTGGTCACCTTTCGTCCAGGGCAGAAGTTGAAGGCCCGAGTTGAGGCTTATGCTGGAACCAAGTCATAACGACGAACTACCCGTCATCCCGGGCAAACGCTACTTCACCATTGGTGAAGTCAGCGAGCTGTGTGCAGTAAAGCCACACGTGCTGCGCTACTGGGAGCAGGAGTTTCCTCAACTCAACCCCGTCAAACGCCGCGGAAACCGCCGGTATTATCAGCGCCAGGATGTGCTGATGATCCGGCAGATCCGCGCGCTCCTTTACGATCAGGGTTTCACCATCGGCGGTGCGCGTCTGCGTTTGTCCGGCGATGAAGCCAAAGACGACACCACCCAATACAAGCAAATGATCCGCCAGATGATCGCTGAGCTTGAAGATGTACTGGTGGTTCTCAAGAAATAAAAAGCTGCGTTTGAATACTTCCAGTTTTCAAAAGCTTGCGCTATATTCTTGAGCGCTCTTCGAGATGAAGGGCAGGTTTCAAACCAGTCGGGGCGTAGCGCAGTCCGGTAGCGCACTAGCATGGGGTGCTAGGGGTCGAGTGTTCGAATCACTCCGTCCCGACCATATAATTCAATGACTTAGTCCAACTCTAGCCAGTTGGGCTTTTTCATGCGTAGGGAGTTTTTCGGGACTTCATCTAAGCCGATCATCCAGATCGGCTTTTTTGTGCCTGCGCAAAACCCGCGCAAAAAAGGTCGCCGGATGAAAAGTTTGGATCACTTGATAGACAAGCGGGATCCGACTGCGCAGCCAATCTGATGTCGGGTTGATACTCTGCCTGCCAGGGCTGAAGATGCTCGCTCAGATACACGAATGAAGTGCAGGCCACATCTTTTCCGTCATTGGTTTCTAAGAAAATGGATAAGTTATCTCGCTTGAACTCGCTTTTGATTCAGCACAATGCGGTCGTTTCGCTGAATATCGAAATTCAAGACTTCAAGTACAACCTGGCCTTGACGATGTCGTCGCTCGATGACGCAGCAGAAAGCGCTATCACTATAAATTTTCAGGATGTCAGTGCGCTTGATCTAAGTGGCTTTGGCGGCGGGCTGACTCAATTCATGGAGCTCGTCGTTACCCGAATCGATCGTGGGCTCGACAGGATCAGATATGAATTAAAAGACGTAGAGGACGAGAAAATATCGTTCTACTTCTTTACCTTCAGTGAGCCTATTCATTCGGAGCAATCTTGTGGGTTTGATTGACCGCACTCCCCTGAAGCGCCATTAAATATTGGCGATCGGATGCCGATACCCGGTTATCTAAATTCTGATCGAGCGAAGGCGCATGGAAATCAGCAATACCAGCAGTGAATATCAAAAGCCCAAAAATCTCGCAGGGCTGGGCCGTCGCTGGGGCGGGCAGATCATCGATACATTGATCACCTACTTTTTGATCCTCTTCGTAGGGCGGCTGGCGGAGTTTATTGGTTTGCCGCCAAATGTGGTGGCTGTATTGGCTCTTGGAACGGGTGTGTTGTATTACCTGTTTTCCGACGCAATGCCCAACGGGCAAAGCCTGGGTAAGAAGCTGCTGGGGATGTCGGTGATTGATGAGCGTAGCTACTTGAACTGCAATCTGTATCAATCGTTCATCCGCAACATCACAACGCCGTTTCTGAATATCCTCGACTGGATTTTCATCTTCTTTGGCTCGCGCAAACGCTTGGGCGACATGCTTGCGTCGACAATTGTGATCCGCGTTTAGATGAGTCAAATGAGGCGGCGGCAGTCGCCCAAGTTTTAAGGTTTCGAATCTTGCTGAATATCCTCCGAGTCACTCGAGGTGGCGGCATCTTTCTGGGTTTCTTTGGGTTCGGCACCAGAGTTTGAACCTGACGCTTCTTCGCCCTTTTTATTGGCTTTTTCGTCATTGGACTCGGAGCTGTTCGCCTGATTGGCTCCGGGTGAGACGGCGGGTGCTTCTACCGTTCCTGATTTCTCCGCGGCCTGTGAGAAGAGCGAGCCAGTCAACAGCAGGCTGGCAAGCGTCATGGTGACAATCGACTTGTTCATTGTTGAGTCTTCCGCGCGATGGGGGTAAACCATTGGAGGCATGAACAGGCCCAAGGTGCTTGCTGTTGGACGAGCGGTAGAGTCGGCGGGGACTATGATTTTGCGGCTTGCAAGTCGGCCCATTCAATCCCGAACCGGCTCAGGTATTTTCTCAAGCGATCTGCATCATTCGGCTGCGCCTTGGCCTGGCGCGATACCCCAAACAATCTGCGCCCGGCATCCGACAGGCTGTCTGCCTGCCGGCATACGTCAAGTACCGCCTTCAATTGCAGCCGATCGAACAGGTCCATGCTTTCGGCGTCTCCCGGTAGTTCATCCGACATCCCGTCCGCTTGCGTCAGCCCCCACGCATAACGCAGTCGATCGATTTCTTCCTGCACTTGCGCCTCATCAATTCGTCCGCTGTCAGCCAGTGTGGCCATCCGGGTAATCGACGCTGACAGTTCGCGAAAGTTGCCCAGCCATGCCGCTTCCCGAGAGCTGGCGAAGGCGAGGTAGCGACGCCGTGCTTCGAGGTTGAAGCGCACTAGCTGGCCGTGATCGCGGGCGTGGCGTTCCAGTTCGAAATCGATGTTGGGCTCGATGTCTTCGCGGCGCCCGGCCAGGCCGGGCAAATCAAATGTCCAGAGGTTGATCCGCGCGTACAGATCTTCGCGGAACAGGCCTTCGGCGACGCGGCTGCGCAGGTCGCGATGGGTGCCGGCGATGATCAGGAAGTCGCTGTCGACTTCCTTGTCGGAGCCAAGCGGAAAGAAGCGCTTTTCTTCGATAGCCTTGAGCAGCATCGCCTGTTCGTCCGCGCCCAGCTCACCGATTTCATCGAGAAACAACATGCCGCCGTCCGCTGCCCGTAGCAGGCCGTCGCGGGCGTTCTGTGCGCCGGTGAAAGCGCCTTTGACGTGACCAAACAATGCCGACATCGCGCCGTCGCCACGCAGGGTGGCGCAGTTCACCTCAACAAACCGGCCCTGCATTTGATGGCGACTGCGCTTGAGTTCGTAGATGCGTCGGGCGAGAAACGATTTGCCGGCGCCGGTCGGGCCGATCAGCAGCATGGGCGCCTTGGAGCGCACCGCGACGCGCTCTATCTGTTCGATGGAGCGGTTGAACGCCGTGTTACGGGTGGCGATGCCGGACTTCAAGAACTCCAGGCCTTCGAGGCGTTTGTTGGCGAAACGCGAGGCGATGCGGTCATAGCGCGACAGGTCGAGGTCGATCAGGGCGTGGGTGCCGGTGGCTTGTTCATCTTCGCTTTTGCGTCGGGCGGGGGAGGTCTGGATCAGGCGCGCCGGCAGATAGCGTGCTTCGGTCAGCAGGAACCAGCAAATCTGCGCGACGTGGGTGCCGGTGGTGATGTGAACCAGATAGTCCTCATGTTCGGTATCGAAGCTGTAGGCCGTTGTGAAGTCATGCAGGGCGCCGTAGACCTCTTCGAAATCCCACGGATTGCGCAGTGCCATGGGGCGCAGGTGGACTTCGGTTTCCGGCGAGACCTGCTGGATATCGGCGCGAACCCGTTCAGCGAGGCTGATGTCGCGCGCGTCGATGCCGTGAATCAATTCCAGGCGATGGATCAGCACATCCGGTTGTTGGCACAGGCCCACGCTCGGCCGCCAATGGCTCCAGCGATTGGCGCCCTTGCCAACGCGGTCCAGGGTGGCGCCGATAAAACCGATGGCGACGGTGCGTTTGTTTGGCATGACTATCTCAAAAGATAAATGACGATATCAAATGATAGATTTTTCATGCTGGGTTTGTCTTTGGTTCAGCTAAAAGAAAACCATAAAAATTAAAAAGTCTTTATAAATCAATTACATAAAAAATAAATTTTACGGCTTTCAAAAACTGGCACAGCCGCTGCAATACCTATCGCAACGAACAGGACAACAAAGCGAGACGCCACGATGGCCAACTTCAAACTCTTCAACACGCAATCGAAGCAACTGCCAGCCTGCGACACTTTGAATGCTTCGGGTGCCTCGGCATATGCCTACACCCCGAAGCATCAACTGGCTCAACTGGCAGTCACCGGTTGCCTGAACCAGACGTTTTACGCCAGCGCTGAAAGTCAGCTGGATCAAGTGTTGAAGCTGGTGGCTGAACTCGACAGCCGTTTCGTGGCGAAGGCTGCTGTCTACGCTCGCCAAAAGGGCCACATGAAAGACATGCCGGCGTTGCTGCTCGCGGCGTTAACGGCGAACCGTTCGACGTTGGTACCTGAGGTGTTTGAACAAGTGATCGACAGCGGCAAGATGTTGCGCAACTACGTGCAGATCCTGCGCAGTGGCGCCACCGGACGCAAATCCCTCGGTTCGCAACCCAAACGTCTGGTGCAGAACTGGCTGAACGGCGCGACCGAGCGTCAACTGCTACAAGCGTCGATTGGCAACCAGCCATCGCTGGCGGACGTGGTGAAGATGGTTCACCCAAAGCCGGCTGAGGCCTGGCGCGAAGCGTTCTTCGCCTGGCTGATCGGCAAACCGGTGGATGTGCAGGCATTGCCCGAGTTGACCCGTGATTTGCTGGCATTTCGCAGCGGTGCGAGTCGCGAAGTCCCCGCGGTACCGTTTCAACTGCTCGGCAACGAAATTCTGAGCAAAGAGCAATGGGCGGCGCAGGCCTGCAACATGGGCTGGCAGGGGTTGCGCATCAACCTCAACACCCTGGCGCGGCATGGCGCGTTCGAGGTTCCGGGTTGCGTCGATTACGTGGCAGCGCGACTTGCAGATCCGCAAGAAGTGGCAAAGGCGCGGGTTTATCCATACCAGTTGCTGGCGGCTTATCGGATGGTTGGCGATAACGTACCGCTGCAGATCCGCGAGGCATTGCAGGACGCACTTGAGTTGTCGCTGGCCAACGTGCCGAAGCTGGAAGGCGCGGTGGTGGTTTGCCCGGACGTCTCGGGTTCGATGGGCAGCCCGGCGACCGGTTATCGTCAGGGTGCAACCACCGCAGTGCGTTGCATCGATGTGGCGGCATTGGTCGCGGCAGCGGTGTTGCGCAAACAGCCGGCGGCGCGGGTGATGCCGTTCGAAGTGAAGGTGGTGGATATCCAGCTCAACCCACGGGACAGCGTGATCAGCAACGCGGAGAAACTGGCCGCGGCCTTTGGCGGCGGCACCAATTGCTCGGCGCCGCTGAAGAAACTGGCGGACAGCAAGGCCAGGGTCGATACGCTGATTCTGGTATCGGACAACGAGTCCTGGATCGACACGCGGCGCCAGGGTGCCAGTGAGACCATGCGCCAGTGGGAGCGCATCAAGCAGATCAACCCGCAGGCGCGGCTGGTGTGCATCGATATCCAGCCGGGTTATGCAACGCAGGCGGCGGACCGCGATGACATTCTGAATGTCGGCGGTTTCAGCGATGCAGTGTTCGATGTGGTCGAGCAGTTCACCAGCGGCCGTTACGGCGCGCAGCACTGGGTCGAAGCAATCGAGAATATGCAATGAATTGATTTGTCACAGGCGCTGAATGCCGGTGGGACTACATCCAAGACGTCTCATCAAACCCTTGTCAGCGTGTGTGACGGCACGAATGCCTGATGGCTGTACATCTGAGGCCGGTTAACCCCGGTGCGCGGCAACGCGCAACAGTCATCAACTTTTGTCGTGCCACCTTAATTGAAAAAGAAGGCAGCGAATGCAACAGGTACTCCATCGGAACGCGGGTTCGAATCCCGCCCCGGCAACGGGGGCCTCGACTGGCAGAGCCACAGTGTCTGTTTTTTTGTCGCTGCACATGACGGAACAACGCCGAATCATCGGCCAACGAATAAAGAATAGAGAAATGAAAGAACACACTTACCAACTGCTCGAAGTCGCCAACGGCAAGCCGATCAAACTCTGGACCGAAGGCGTCCCGGTAGAAACCGAGGCCCGCGAGCAACTGATGAACACCGCAAAGATGCCGTTCATCTTCAAGCATCTGGCGGTAATGCCGGATGTGCATCTGGGCAAGGGCTCGACCATTGGCAGCGTGATTCCGACGGTGGCTGCGATCATCCCGGCGGCCGTCGGCGTGGACATCGGTTGCGGCATGATCGCCGCACGCACGTCGCTGACCGCTGCCGACCTGCCGGACAACCTGCAAGGTCTGCGCAGCGCCATCGAGCAAGCGGTGCCCCATGGCCGCAGTTCGAACCGTTCGCGGCGCGACAAGGGCGCATGGGACGAGATTCCGCAGCAAGCCGATCAGGCCTGGGCGGGGCTTCAGCCACGTTTCAAACTGATCACCGACAAGTACCCGAAACTGGCCAACACCAACAACCGTGGCCATCTGGGCACGCTCGGCAGCGGTAACCACTTCATTGAAGTGTGCCTGGATGAAGCCAACCGGGTCTGGTTCATGTTGCACAGTGGCTCTCGCGGTGTCGGTAACGCCATTGGCAACCTGTTCATTCAGATGGCTCAGGCGGATATGCGGCAACACATCGCCAACCTGCCGGATCGCGACCTGGCGTACTTCGAAGAAGGCAGCCAGCATTTCGATGATTACGTGGAAGCGGTGAGTTGGGCGCAGGACTTCGCCAGACAGAACCGCGAACTGATGATGCGTGCGGTGATTCAGGCCACGCGCCAGATCATTCGCAAGCCGTTCGAGGTGGCGCTGGAAGCGGTCAACTGCCACCACAACTACGTGCAGAAAGAGCGGCATTTCGGCGAAGAAGTATTGGTCACTCGCAAAGGCGCGGTGTCGGCGAAGAAAGGTGAGCTAGGGATCATTCCGGGCTCGATGGGCGCCAAGAGTTTCATTGTGCGCGGCCTGGGCAACGAAGAGTCGTTCAACTCCTGCAGCCACGGCGCCGGCCGGACCATGAGCCGCACCAAGGCCAGGAACACCTTCACCGTCGAGGATCAGATCCGCGCCACGGCGCATGTGGAGTGCCGCAAGGACGAAGCGGTGATCGACGAAATTCCGATGGCCTACAAGGACATCGACAAAGTCATGCACGCCCAGCGCGAGCTGGTGGAAGTGCTGCACACCCTGCGGCAAGTGGTGTGCGTCAAAGGATAAAAGGAGCAGCAAGCATGGAATTCGAAGAACGCCACCCGCTTTGCGACACGATGCGTGCGCGGGTACTGGAAGAGTTGGCGCGTATAGAGCGTGAGCGCAACGTCACGGTGTTATACGCCTGTGAGTCCGGCAGTCGGGCCTGGGGCTTTGCCTCGACCGATAGTGACTACGACGTACGGTTTGTGTATGTGGAAAAACCGCAGTGGTTCGTTCAGGTCGACACGCCGCGCGATGTGATCGAGCGGCCATTGGACGATGAGCTGGATGTCAGCGGCTGGGAACTGCGCAAGACCCTCGGGTTGTTGCGCAAGTCCAACCCGACGCTGCTGGAGTGGCTCGACTCGCCATTGGTATACCGCAGCGAAAGCGCGCAGGTTGCGCAACTGCGGGAGCTGGCCGAAGCGTTCTACAGCCCGCCGGCAGCCCGCAACCACTATCTGTCGATGGCGAAAAACAACTTTCGCCAGTACCTGCAAGGCGACAGCGTGCGGTTCAAGAAGTACTTCTACGTGCTGCGGCCGTTGCTGGCGGTGCGCTGGATCGATCAGGGGCGTGGGCGTCCACCGATGACCTTCGCCGACCTGCTGACCACGGTCGACGACCGCGCACTGCTCGCTGAAGTCGACGAACTGCTGGCACTTAAACGCAATGCCGACGAGCGCGCCTACGGCCCGCGTCGTGCGGCGCTGCACAGGTTCATCACGGCCGAACTCGAACGCGACGTGCCCACACTACTCAGAACTCAGGAAGACTCGCGACAACTGGATGACTACCTCAGGGACATCGTCGGGTTGTATGCGTAAGGATTGAAATGGAACCGCAAGTGATTGAACTGGACGGCGCGATTGGCGGCGGTCAGGTGTTGCGCAGCGCGCTGAGCCTGTCGATGGTGACGGGCCAGGCGTTTCGCATTAAACAGATTCGTGCCCGCCGCAGTCGGCCGGGATTGTTACGCCAGCATTTGACGGCGGTGATGGCGGCCGCCGAAGTCTGCGGCGCACGGATCGCGGGAGCGGAGCTGGGCTCGCAGGCGCTGTATTTTGAGCCGGGAACGATTCGTTCGGGTGATTACCGGTTTTCGATCGGCACGGCCGGTAGTTGCATGTTGGTGTTGCAGACATTGCTGCCGGCGTTGTTGCAGGCGCCGGGCACAAGTCGCGTACGGATCAGCGGCGGTACGCATAATCCATTGGCGCCGCCTGCCGATTTCCTCACGCGCAGTTGGTTGCCGCTGATGCGACGCATGGGGGCCGGCATTGAGCTGGATCTGTTGCGTTACGGCTTCGTCCCGGCCGGTGGTGGTGAGATCGACGTCACGGTGCAGCCGTCGCAACTGACGCGACTTGATCTGTGTGAGCGCGGGGCGTTGCTGTCGCATCAAGCAATGGCGCTGACGGCCGGTCTCGCACCGACTGTCGCCGAGCGAGAACTGAATCGGGTGGCCAAACGCCTGAACTGGTCATCGGAAACCTTGCAGTCGATCACGCTCGATCCGGCGCGTGGCCCCGGTAATGTGTTGTTGCTGGAGTACGTGTTCGAGCAGGTCACCGAAGTCTTCAGTGCCTTTGGCCAGGTGTTGTTACGGGCGGAGAAGGTCGCTGATAGCGCAATCAATCAGGCGGCAGACTGGTTGCGCAGTGACGCTGCGGTGGCGGAACACCTCGCCGACCAGTTGCTGCTGCCGATGGCGCTGGCCGGTGGCGGATCATTCACCACCCCAAGGATGACCGAGCATCTGCACAGCAACATCGCGGTGATCGAGCGCTTCTTGCTGGTGAATATCGAATGTTCGGAGGAGGGCGCCGAGTGTCTGCGGGTTGAGGTCCGCAGTATCCGCTGATCACGGCGCAGGCACAGGTCAATCTCGGAAAAGCGGCAATTTGCTGGCCCACAGGCTTGGGCTTCCCCGGCAAACTCGCCTTTTTTCAAAAGGTTAGGTTGGCTATATGCGGACGATTGTCATAACCGTTGCAACGCTTTCCCTGGCTGCCTTCGCTTCAGCCATTGACGCGAGGGAGTTGAGCAAGAGTCATCGGTTTGCCTGTACCTGGGGCTCGGACATCGCTGCCGGAGCGCAGCAGTCGAAGCTGTCGGGGATCTCGTTGTATGGCGCGCGCAAGCAGTTGCAGGTGCGCAAGTTCCAGCAACCGTGGATGCGCATGACGGCGATGGGGATTACCGAGCAGACCTACAACAGCACGTCGAAACTCAAGCCGGCGGCGGTCAAGCAGACCTATTACGAACAATGCGTGCGGCATGAGCTGGCCCAGCGATAAACCAAAAAGCCCGACCTGAAGAGGTTGGGCTTTTTCATGTCTGCTGAAATGTCAGCGTCACTGGTCGCTCTCGCAATTAACCATCCATGACACGCCAAAGCGATCGACCAGCATGCCGAAACGGGCGGCCCAGAATGTGGTTTCCAGCGGCATGTCGACGCGAGCGTCCTTGGCCAGCGCATTAAACACCCGCTCGGCTTCAGCAATGCTGTCGACGTTGAGTGAAATCGAGCAACCGCTCATGCCCCCGGTTGGCCGGTCAGGCGTGGTGTCGGAGGCCATGATCATCTGGTCGCCCACCTTCAGGCAGGTATGGATGACCAGATGGTGGTGCTCTTTCGGTACGTGTTCGGCGGCGGGTGTTTCGCCGAAGGTCATCATTGCTTCGAGTTTGCCCTGCAAGGCTTGTTCGTAAAAGGTGAAGGCCTCGCGGCAGTTGCCGTTGAAGATCAGGTAGGGATTGATTCGCATGATGGCGTTCCTGGCAGTAGGTGCGGAGAGAGGCGATGTTCGCCAGGTTCCGCGAAAGGCGGTTAAACCATAGCAAAGCATTGGACGCCGCAACGGCCAGAGTTTTTCCAGATGTTTTTCTTCTGAAAACGCCGCGCTTCAGCACGGATAAAACCTGCGGAGTACCATGACACCCTGTACGACCTGTCGAGCTTGATCTGCCATGCCTTTGATTTCCCGCTTCAACGCCCTGTTCGATCAGGCCCGGCGCGCCCTGTTGCTGGTCTGGGCGACATCACGCGGGTTGTTTCTGGGGTTGGTGCTGGCGACCCTGATTGCCGGCGTTCTGCCGGCGCTGGCTGCGTGGCTGGGCCAGCGCATTGTCGATGCGGTCGTGACGGCGATGCAGTTGCACGCGCAGCAGGGCGATGCGCCACTGTGGCCGGTGTTGCGTTATGTGTTGATGGAGGCGGGGGTATTGGCGCTGTTGTCCGGCACGCAACGGGCGCTCTCGGTGCAACAGTCGTTGCTGCGGGTGCAGTTGGGGCAGAAGGTCAACACGCTGATTCTGGAGAAGGCGCAGACCCTGTCGCTGGTGCAGTTCGAGAATTCCGAGTTCTACGACAAACTGGTCCGCGTGCGCCGCGAAGCTTCGACCCGGCCGCTGGCGTTGGTGATGAAGTCGCTGGGGCTGATCCAGAACCTGATCATGTTGATCAGCTTCGGTGTGCTGCTGGTGCATTTTTCGCCGTGGGCGCTGGTCTTACTGGTGATCGGCGCGTTGCCGGTGTTCTTTGCCGAGGCGCATTTTTCCGGCGACGCTTTCCGCTTGTTCACCCGCCGGGCCCCGGAGAGTCGGCAGCAAAATTACATCGAAACCTTGCTGTCCCATGAGGCCTATATCAAAGAGGTCAAGCTGTTCGGCTTCGCGCCGTTGCTGTTGCAGCGTTATCGGGACACCTTCGCCAAGCTCTACGCTGAGGATCGGCGCCTGACGTTGCGTCGCGATGGTTGGGGCTTCGGTCTTGGATTGCTCGGCACCGGGGCGTTCTATCTGGCTTACGCCTGGGTGGTGATCGATGCCGTGCACGGCAATATCAGTCTCGGCCAGATGACCATGTACCTGGTGCTGTTCAAGCAGGGCCAGAGTGCGGTCAGCAGCAGCCTGAGTGCGATCAGCGGCTTGTACGAGGACGGTCTGTACTTGTCGAATCTGTACGAATACCTGGCCGAACCGGTGCTGGCCGATTCCGGTCACCTCACTGTCGGCGCGCAACCGGGCGATGGCCTGCGCTTTGAAAACGTCGGTTTCCGTTATCCCGGAGCAACCCGTGCAGCGCTGGAAGGTATCGACCTGCACTTGGTGCCGGGCAAGAGCGTGGCGCTGGTAGGGGAGAACGGCTCAGGCAAGACCACGCTGATCAAATTGCTGACCCGCCTGTATCGGCCGGATCAGGGGCGCATTCTGCTCGATGGCAGCGATTTGCAGGATTGGGAAGAGATCACCTTGCGTCGGCGTATCGGCGTGATTTTTCAGGATTACATTCGCTACCAGTTCACTGTGGGTGAAAACATCGGCGTGGGGGATACCTCGGCGTTCAATGAAGAACAACGCTGGAAGTCAGCGGCCGCCGAGGGAATGGCCGCGCCGTTCATCGAAGGGCTCGACCGCGGCTACGCCACGCAGTTGGGCCGCTGGTTTGCCGGCGGTCAGGAGTTGTCGGGTGGGCAATGGCAGAAGATTGCCTTGTCCCGGGCCTATATGCGCCGCGATGCCGACATCCTGATCCTCGACGAACCGACCTCGGCGCTGGATCCGGCGGCGGAAGCGGCAGTGTTCGAGCATTTCAGCCAGCACACCGAAGGGCGCATGACCCTGCTGATCTCCCATCGCTTTTCCAGCGTGCGCAACGCCGATCAGATCATGGTGCTGGAGGGCGGACGGATACTGGAGCAGGGCGATCACGACAGCCTGATCGCCGCCGATGGACACTATGCCAAGCTGTTTGATCTGCAGGCTCGCGGCTATCGCTAGGAGTCCTGTGCGCTGCGTGCCAGCGCGGGTCCTGCGACGTGGGGCGCGGGTTTGAACTGCATCAGCGCATCAATTGCCTTGCGATAATTCTGTCCGCCCAGCGCCATGCTGTTGTTGTGGGTGGCTCCCGGCACCAAGAGCAGTCGCTTTGGTTGTTGGGCGGCGTTGAACAGTTGCTCGCTGAAGCGCGGCGGCACAAACGCGTCGGCCATGCCGTGCACCACCAGCAGTGGCATGTGAATCTCGGCGATCTTGTCGATGGAGTCGAATTTCTGCGACAGCAGCCAGCGTACCGGCAGCGAAGTGTTGGCCACCGCCGCCGCCACATCGGCGAGAGAGGTGAAAGTCGACTCGATCACCAGGCCTTTGACCGGCAGCGGGGTATGGTCCCGAGCCGCGTCCTGGCCGAGTTCGGCGGCCAGATCAATCGCCACCGCACCGCCCAGGGAGTGACCGTAGATCAGGCGCTTGCTCGGGTCGGGCTGCAGCAGTTTGAAACGTTCCCACGCCACACGAGCATCTTCGTACACGCTGCTTTCTGAAGGCAGATCACCCTTGCTCTGGCCGAAACCACGGTAGTCGATGGCCAGTACCGAGTAGCCGGCCGCGCGCAGTTGTTCGATACGGAACAACTGCCCGGTGAGGTTCCAGCGCACGCCATGCAGATAGAGGATTGCCGGGGCATTGGTTTTTTCTGCCGGCCACCACCAGGCATGAATATTCTGCCCGGCCTTGAAGCTCTTGGGCTGCAAGTCGAGTTCCTGCACGCTGCCCGGCAAGCCGTGATACCAGCCGGCCGTGCCCGGTTCGATGCGAAACAGCAGTTTGCGCTCGGTGTGTTCGAGCACCGCACAACTCGTCGGCACGCCAATGATCAGCGCAGCCATGCAGGCGAACGCCAGACGGCGACGACGCAAACGAGTCATGAAGGACAGGAACATTAAACGGTTCACCACAACGCAGACAAAGAAGGCTTTTTACCAGAAGCCTCCGCCTGCGCGTGACTTTTTCGACCGCCGTGTGCTTGCAACGATTACAAAATGCTGCGGCTCAGTCCACCCGCAGCACAATTTTGCCAATGTGATCGCCACCTTCCATGCGTGCATGCGCCTGGGCCGCATCGTTCAGCGAGTAGACCTTGTCGATGATCGGCAGGCAGCGCCCGGCGGCCAGCACCGGCCACACGTGTTCGCGCAGTTGCTCGGCAATTGCGGCCTTTTCCTCCGAGGTACGCGCACGCAGCAACGAACCCGTGATCACCGCGCGTTTGGCCATGATCGCCAGCAGGTCGACGTCGTTGGCCCGTCCGCCGCCGAGAAAGCCGAGCATTACCAGCCGGCCATCCATTGCCAATGCGCTGACATTACCGTTGAGGTACGAAGCACCCATGATATCGAGAACCGCGTTTACCCCTTGACCTGCAGTCTTTTCGGCGATGACCGCGGCGAAGTCCTGCTCGCGATAATTGATCGGCTGGCCACCCAGTTCGCTGATGGCCGCGCATTTATCCGCGCTGCCGGCCGTGGCAAAGGCTTCGATGCCGAATTCGCGGCAGAGCATCAGCGCGGTAGTGCCGATGCCGCTGGTGCCGCCGTGGATCAGCACCCGCTGACCGCGCTGAGCGTTACCGAGGCCGAACAGGTTGGCCCACACGGTAAAGAAGGTTTCCGGGATGGCGGCTGCCTGCACCCAATCCAGACCATCGGGGATCGGCAGGGTTTGTCCGGCCGGGACAGTGCAGTACTCGGCGTAACCGCTACCGTTGGTCAGCGCGCAAACCTTGTCGCCCACGGCAAACTCGCTGACGCCGGCGCCCAGCGCCACGACTTCGCCGGCCACTTCCAGGCCGGGAATCGGATTCATTCCGGGCTTCATTGGGTATTTGCCGGCCCGTTGCAGGGCGTCGGGGCGGTTGATCCCGGCGGCATGCACGCGAATCAGCACTTCACCGGCTGCGGCGACGGGCAGGGGCACGTGTTTGGCCTGCAAGACTTCGGGGCCACCGGGTTGGGTGATTTCGATACGGGTCATTTCGCTGGGCAATGTCATATCCGGTCCTGTTGCGTAGGTGGTCTGTAGGTGGGAGTTCAAAGGGGCGCCAATGATTCCCTGCAAAAGCATTTCAAGCTTGAGAACAGGGGTGAGGATATCGGCTATTGTTGCTGCTTTAGCGCAGCGTTTTGGCGGCACAGTGATGCAAATCTGCATCAACGGGGGATCAGATGAATTGGGATGACGCACGGGTATTTCTCGCGGTCTGTCGCGAGTCGACACTGCGCGGCGCAGCGCGGGTGTTGGGTGTGGATCAAGCTACCGTAGGACGGCGGATTACCGCACTGGAAAAGTCCCTCAGCGCGACGTTGTTCCTGCGCACGTCTGACGGCTATGCGCTGACCGCTGTCGGTGAAGCGGCGCTCAGGTCCGTGGAGAAAATGGAGCATTCGGCGCTGGAGCTGGAGCGGCAGATCCAGGGGCTGGATGATCGTCTGACCGGCACGGTGCGGGTCAGCACCACCGATTCGCTGGCCATCGACTTCCTGATCCCGGCCATCGCCCGCCTGCATGAACTGCATCCGGACGTACGCGTGCAGTTGGACGCCTCCACGCAGATCCTCAGTCTGGCCAAGCGCGAGGCGGATATCGCCGTACGCAACACCCGGCCCGACAATCCGGACCTGATCGCCCGGCGCATCGCGCGCTGGCCAACGGGATTGTTCGCCTCAAAAGCTTACGTTGAGGCCCACGGAGAACCTGAACCCGGCAATGCTTTCGCCGGGCATGATCTGGTGGTTTATCAACCGTATCTGCAGAGCAACCGGGACCTGAACCTGGTGGGGGAGCCGATCAGCCGCGGACGAATCGTCGCCAGCCTCGGTTCCAGCCTGTTGATGCGTCGCTCGATTGCGGCGGGCATTGGTGTAGGAGAAATCCCGCTGTACATGGGCGAACGCGACAGTCTGGTCAGGCTCTGGCCGCAGCGTACCCGGCCGCAGCCGTACGAAGTGTGGCTGGTGACCCATGCGGACCTGCGTCATACCGCGCGGGTGAGGGCAGTGATCGAGCAGATCGTCGAGGTGTTTGCGTCGGAAAACGAGTAAGGCGCGTTTTCTCGGCGAACTCACAAGGTCTGACGAAATGGCCTACGCCGGACGCAGAATCCGCTGGCTTGTAGGCCGAAGGACCGGGGGCTATCGTACCCAAAGGCTGGTGCGAGGCCGCACGCTTGCACTGGAGTGACATACCACGGACGGTATCGGTAGCCCGATAAAGGTGTCGAATTGGAAGCCAGGGAACTCAGTCACTTTCAAAGCAGTGACATAACGGGTAACGGTCAGAGTACGCAAGTCATGGGCGCCATCAGTCGAGAAGAATTCAATGCCAGGATCGAGACCATCGAGACACGAATGGATGCTCGACTGGACGCGGTATCAATGAAAATTGACGGGTTTCTATCTGTTCAGGTTGAGCGCGACAAACGCTACGACTTGATTACGCAAGAGATGCGCAGAATTGCCGACGGCGCGCAGGACGCAGCAAGGCAGGGCGCCACCGTCAAGGCCAACGTCTGGGCAGCAACGGCTGTCCAGTTACTTGGAATAGTCGCCATCGTCGTTGGGGCCTATTACGCCAATCAAGCCAACATGTACGTAGCTATACAAACCACCTTCGCGGCGGTCCAGGCGGGCAAGGATGCCCACACACCCAAATCGCCGGAGTTGCCAACGCCACTGCCACCGCAATAAAAAACGGCCTTCAAATGAAGGCCGTTTTTGCAGGCGTTAAACCCGTGCCTCATGGCATTTGCGGCAACTCCTGCGGCCGCAGATCAAACACCAGCACTTCGGCATCCACGCCGTTGCTCAAGGTCAGGGCCTGTTCTTCACGAACCCGCACACCGTCGCCTTCCTGCAACTGCACGCCGTTGAGTTCCACGCTGCCACGCGCCACATGCACGTAGGCATAACGGTTGGCCGGCAGTTTCAGCGTTGCGCTTTCCTGGCCGTCGAGCAGGCCGGCGTAGACCCGTGCGTCCTGACGTACTTTCAGCGAGCCATCAGCGCCGTCCGGCGAGATGATCAGTTGCAGGCGGCCACGTTTTTTCTGCGCACTGAAGTGCTCTTGCTGGTAGCGCGGCTTGGCACCGGCCACTTCCGGCACGATCCAGATCTGCAGAAAGTGCACAGGCCGGGTGGCCGAATGGTTGAACTCGCTGTGGGCCACGCCACTGCCGGCGCTCATCAGTTGCACATCACCAGGGCGGATCACCGAACCGGTGCCCAGGGTGTCCTTGTGCTCCAGCGCACCTTCAAGCACGTAGGAAAAGATCTCCATGTCGCGGTGTGGGTGCTGGCCGAAACCCTTGCCGGCCGCCACGCGGTCGTCGTTGATCACCAGCAGGTCGGAAAAACCCTGTTCGCGTGGATCGCGGTAACTGGCAAAGGAAAAGGTGTGGAAGGACTTCAGCCAGCCATGATTGGCGAGGCCACGGTCGGAAGCTTTGCGAAGGGTCAGCATGATGGATTCTCCTTGCGGGACGTTGATTCGTCCGAGTGAGGAGAAGGTTACTGTTAAACGATGGATGCAATAAGTAGATGGAAATTGAAATACTGTCCCTCTCAGGTTGACAGTTTTGCGCAGTCGATCACGCATTCTTTTCGCCGCTCTCTACGCACTTGGCCATAATGCGAGGCTTGCTTCCTTTTCCTTGATTTCAGTGATGTTCACCCATGAAAACCGTGGCAATGGTGCTGTTTCCCGACTTTCTTCTGCTCGACATGGCCGGTCCCATGGAGGTGTTTTCGGTCGCCAATCGCTACTTGAAGCCCGAAGATCACTATCAACTGATTACCCTGGGCACCGAGCGCGGGATGCTGCGGGCGTCCAATGGCGTGCAGGTGCAGACCGACCGCCATATCGACGACCCGACCCCGGCCTTCGACCTGTTGCTGGTACCGGGTGGGCCGGGTGCCTATAACGAAAGACACCCGGCGCTGCTCGCCTGGCTGCGGCGCGCGGTGAGGCAGGCTGGTTGCTACGGTTCGATCTGCACCGGGGCCTTTGTGCTCGGGCATGCCGGTCTGCTCGACGGTTATCGCGTGACCACGCACTGGAACTACACCGAACGACTGATCAAGGCCTTCCCCGAGGCGCAGGTGGAGACCGACCGGATCTACACGGAAGACCGCAATCTGATTACCTCGGGAGGCGTGACCGCCGGTATCGATCTGGCGCTGGCCGTGGTTGCCCGGGATCATGGGAAAAAAGTCGCTCAGGACGTGGCCAAGGTTCTGCTGGTGGTGATGAAACGACAGGGCGGACAAGCACAGTTCAGTCCGTTGATGGCGGCAGTATCCCCCCAGGAAACCGCGATCACGCGGGTGCAGAACCATGTACTGGAACACCTCGAAGAAGCCTTCACGGTCGAGCGCATGGCGGGTCTGGCGAACATGAGTACCCGGCACTTTGCGCGGCTGTTCGCGCGGGATGTGAGCATGACGCCGATGGAATTTCTGCAAAACGCCCGGATCGATTGCGCGCGTAATCTTCTGGAGACCACCGAGCTGCCGTTGAAGACCGTCGCCTATAAAAGTGGTTTCGGCAGTGTGCGGCACATGCGTTTTCTGTTCACTGAAAAGCTTGGTCTGACCCCGGCGCAATACCGCGAACAGTTCAGCTAGAGCGGTTGTGTCCGTCCGGTGCATCCGGATGTCCGTGTTGCGCCCCGTACGGAGGTTGTGCCGTTACCGGCGCCTGCCAAGATAAACGGCAACGCTTGGGAGGGAGAGGCACTGGACGCCGAGGGCATGCTGCCCGCGAGCACTGGCGCCGGAAAACGGCATGAACAGCCACAACGACTTACCCGCTGCATCGGTCCTGCATTTCGGGCCATACGCCTTTCATCTGCGCCAACGGTTGATCCTCGAAGGGGATCGACAGTTGCGCATGGGCGGGCGCGCTCTCGATATTTTGCAGGTGCTGGTCGAGCACGCTGGTCGAGTGGTGCGCAAGGAGCAGTTGATCGCCTGGGTGTGGCCGGACAGTGTGGTCGAAGAGATCAACCTGCGGGTGCACATCGCTGCGTTGCGCCGGGCGCTGGGCGATGGTGAAAACGGCCAGCGCTACATCGTCAATGTGCCGCAGTGTGGTTACAGCTTTATCGCCCCGGTGCACGGCGACAGTGTCGCGCAAGTGGTATTCGAAACCCTACAGGCGCCGCAACATAACCTGCCCGCACGCTTGACCCCGGTCATCGGCCGCGATTCGCTGGTCGGCAGCCTGGTGCGACAAATGCCGCTGTGCCGGCTGATGACGTTGACGGGCCCGGCGGGCATCGGCAAATCCACGGTGGCGTTGCGGGTGGCCGAGTTGCTGTTGCAGCATTATCGCGACGGTGTCTGGTACATCGACCTGTCCATTGCCGGTGATGCGCCGTCGTTGCTCGACTGTCTGCTGCACACTCTGGATACCTCGTTCGATACGTTAGCGTCGCGGCATGCCTTGCTGATCCTGGATAACGGCGAGCGGCGTCGCGAATCATGCCGGGCGCTGGTGGAACGATTGCTGTTGGCGGCGCCGCGGCTGGCGCTACTGGTCACCAGTCGCGAACCGCTGCAAGCCCATCTCGAGACCCTGCAACCGATTGCGCCATTGACCTTCCCCAAGGCGTCGGCACCGGCCAGTGTCGACGAACTCATGGGCTATTCGGCGGTGCAATTGCTGGTCAGCCGTGCGCGTGCCCGTCAGCACGATTTCCGCCTGCGCGAGCAGGATCTGCACACCGTGGGCGCGATCTGTCGGCGCCTGGACGGTTTGCCGCTGGCCATCGAACTGGCGGCTGCGCAAATCGATGCGCTGGCGCTGGTGGGGCTGCTAGCGCAACTGGACAACGGTCTGCGCCTGCTCAGTCATGGCCGACGCACCGCGATGCCCCGGCATCAATCCATGAGCGCCGCGCTGGACTGGAGTTATCAGGATCTGCGTCCCTGTGAACGACGGGTATTGCAGCGCCTGTCGGTGTTCAACATGGCCTTCACCGCGGACGCTGCGCTGCGGGTCATTGACGGTGCGCATCTGCGGGCGGTGATTGAACGCCTGGCCGCCAAGTCATGGCTGACGATGGAGCGCGGTGGAGATTCGACGCGGTATCGGATGCTCAACACCCTTCGCTGTTATGTCCGCGAACAGCTGGAAACCAGCGCTGAACGGATGGATAACCTGCAGCGTCATGTCCTGTACAGCGGACGAAATCGATCAAGCGCGGGCGGACAACTGGCCACGCAACGCGTCGAGCAGTGAGCGCACTTTGCGCAGGTCCGGGGTGGCATAGCCTTCGGTGAAGCGCTGGTAGATCGGGGTCAGCAGATCCAGTGCCTCGCGATGGCGTGATTGACGCTGCCACAGTTGTGCCAATGAGGTGGCGCTGCGTAGCTCCCAGGCCAATGCGCCCTGGGAGCGGGCGATGGCGAGAGCGTTTTGCAGGAGTTGTTCTGCCTGCTCGCTGAGGCGTCCCTGCGCACAACCCGCCTCATCCGCCAATAACCGCTCAGCCTCGGCCCGCAACACTTCTGCGGTGCTCCAGCCTGCCGCACCGCTGTGCGCCCGCTCCAGCAACGCGTCATCGATATGGCGAACATCGAGCGTGACCATCAGCTCCTTGATCAACCCGTTATCCGCCGAAGCGTCGGGCTGGGCCAGATGCTTATCGATCACCTGCGCATAGTGCCGGCCCCAGCGATAGAACAGCAGCACCGAGTGCTTCTGCGCCTGCTCCAACAGCAGTTGCAACAGCGCGCGAGCGTTCTTGTCGTCGCCGTTGTAATGCGCGATCAGACAGCTGGCCAGCGCCAGGGTGTAGCAGATCGAAGTGCCGTGATTGATCTGCACCGCGATGTCCAGCGCCTGCCGAGCGGTGCGCCAAGCCTGTTCGGGAAACCCCTGCAGCCACAGCACCCGGGCAAGAATGGTCAGCGAAGCCACGCTCTGGTCGTACTGCACGCCGAAACCGTGAGTGAAGCGGTTGCGATAGCCACTGTGGGCCATGCGCTGGATCACTTGCTCGGCACTGACCCGCGCTTGCGGCTGGTCGCCGGCGAAGTGCAGGGCGAGGACGCGCAAGCGGTGAATGCTCAACGACAGCAGTGGCTCGTCGTGGCCGCCGAGACGATCAAACTGTTCGCTTTGCAGCAATGCCGCCTGGTAATGCCCGCAACTGAGATTGACCGCCAGGTGCCCGGAGATGGCACGCAACTGTCCGGCGACATCGTTTTGCTGTTGCGCCAATGCGTTGGCTTGAGTGAAGGCGTCGACAGTCTCCGGCGAACCGCCCCAGGTGTGGTAGCAGGCGCTGCCGAGTGCCAGTTGCAGGGCAATCTCCAGACGTGGGCAGGGTTGCTCGGCACCGCCGAGCAAGGTCAGTGCCTGGCGCACATGGTCGCCATATTCCTTGAGCAAGGACAGCTCCTGCCACAACGCGGCCGACGTCGCTGTCAAACGGATGCCGAGATGTCGCGAGCCGTTGCCGTGCAAACTCCAGTCCAGCGCGGCGCGCAGGTCTTCCAGGCTTCGGGCATAGCGCTCGATCCACTGCGTGCTCGGAGTGCTTTCCCATTCGGTCTGCGCCTGCTCCATCAATGCCAGACAGCGTTCGGCGTGGCGTTCGCGCAGGGTTTCGTGCTCGCCGCTGTATTCGAGTTTTTCCAGGGCGTAATGGCGGGTCGTGTCGAGCAGGCGATAAAACACTTCTTCATCGCCAACATCCACATTCAGCAGCGATTTACCCACCAGTTGCGTGACCGACGCGAGTACCTGCGTCGGATCGATGTGCTGACCGACGATCACCGCCGCGGCCGATGCCAGGCTGAAGCTGCCGCGAAAGACCCCGAGGCGGCGCAGGCAAGTCTGCTCGCAGGGGCTGAGCAGGTTGAAGCTCCAGTCCAGTGTGGCGTGCAATGTCTGGTGCCGCGCATGGCGCGGGTGGTTGCCCGCCGCCAGCGGGTGCAGATGGCCCTGCCATTGCTCCAGCAAGCCGCTCAGGCCCAGGCTCTCGACCTGCGCTGCCGCCAGCTCCAGGGCCAGCGGAATACCGTCCAGGCGCCGACAGATTTCCATGGCCAGCGGTACGTCGGCGTCGCTCAGTTCAAAGTGTTCATGGGCGCCCATGGCCCGTTCGACGAACAGTTGCAGGGCAGCAAAACCCATCGCCTGCTGGCGATCGAGAACGGCCATCGCTGGCGGGCAATCGAGGGATTCCAGACGCTGCACGAACTCGCCTTCAGCGCGCAGGCTTTCACGGCTGGTGGCCAGAATGTGCACCTGCGGCGCGCCGCTCAGCAGGCTCTCGACGAGCAGCGCCACGGCATCGATCAGGTGCTCGCAATTGTCGATCACCAGCAGCATCTGCCGCTCGCGCAAATGATTGATCACCCCTGCCAGCGGATCGCCGTCGTGCACTGCCAGATCAAGCAGGGTTGCCAGTTGCGAGGCGATCAGCGTCGGGTCGTTGAGCGGTGCCAGATCCAGCAGGCGGATGCCGTCACGATAGCGTCCGAGCAACTGCTCGGCGACGCGCAGGGCGACGGTGGTCTTGCCGATTCCGCCGGGGCCGACCAGGGTGATGCAACGCTGTCGCGGCAGTTGCTGCATCAGATTGTCCACCAGCGGCTGGCGGCCGATCATCCGGGTATGGCGCAACGGCAAATTATGGCGTCCGGGTGCTGCCTCCAGCAGCCGTTGTCCGCTGACTTGCACCGTCAGCGGGGCAACGAAACTGTAGCCGCGCTGGGCCACGGTGACGATGTAGCGCTGGCCGGCCTGACCATCGCCCAGCGCCTTGCGCAGGGCGGCCATGTGTACTCGCAGATTGATGTCTTCGACGACACTGTCCGGCCACACGCCAGCGAGCAGTTGCTGCTTGCTCACCACTTCACCGGCATGCGCCAGCAGCATCAGCAGAATGTCCATGGCGCGCCGACCCAGGCGCAGCGGCTGGTCACCTTCCATGACCAGCCGCTGCCCGGTGTAGATCCGATAGGGGCCGAAGCCGATGGCCTGATTCGGGGAAAGACTCAACAGCACACTCCTGCGGTGATGCGGCGATCCTGGCAAATGAACGCTGCGTGAGGACGCAGATCGTCGGGTGCAAGGTATCGCAGCATATTCCTCAGGTTTGGCCATCAGTGCAACGCCGGGCTCCTGCGCAACGCTCAAAAGGTCATGGGCCGGGTCCGGGTGTCCTGGTTTTCACGCATGACCTGACAGCGCCAGGCGAACGGATTGATCCCTTCGCTGCGAGTAAACATGTGACAGAAATGTGCCTGATCGCAGAAGCCGCATTCCAGGCTGATCTGCGTCAGGCTCAGGCCCGTGTGGCGGATCAACAGCTTGGCGCGGGCGATGCGCTGTTCGCGGATCCAGTCCTGGGGTGCCTGGCCGGTGCTGGCCTTGAACGCCCGGGAGAAATGGCTGCGCGACAGCGAGCAGGCGCGTGCCAGCTCGGCCACTTCCAGGCTTTCTCCGAGGCGTTCGAGGATCAGTTGTTTGACCTGCCGCTCCCGTTGCGGGCTGAGGCCGCCGATGAGCGGCTTGCGGGGTTCGCTGGCAGGGGCGAGGGCGACTGATTGCTGTAAAAGAGCCATGGCCAAAGTCCGTGTCGTGGGGGCAAAAACAACGCTGCGCAGAGGCCTGCATTGTTAAGACGGGAGAGGCAGGCTGACGAGTTAATCGTTGTTAATTCGCAGGCCTGACCCGGATGCAAACCGCCGTTGATCGGGTAAAGTGCTCAGCACTTGCGACTGGTCATAGAAGGAATTGCCGCCCATGAACCGTAACGATCTGCGTCGCGTCGACATGAACCTGCTGGTGATTTTCGAAGCGCTGATGTTCGAAAAGAACCTGACCCGCGTCGCCGAAAAACTGTTCATGGGTCAGCCGGCAGTGAGCGCGGCGCTGGGACGTTTGCGCGACCTGTTCGATGATCCGTTGCTGCTGCGCAACGGTCGCAGCATGGAGCCGACCGCCCGCGCGCTGGCGATTCTGCAGGAACTGCAACCGGCGATGGACGTGATCTCCGGCGCGGTCAGCCGGGCCAAGGAGTTCGACCCGGCGAGCAGTTGCGATGTGTTCCGCATCGGCCTGTCGGACGACGCCGAGTTCGGTCTGTTTCCGCCACTGCTGCGACAGCTCCAGCAAGAAGCACCAGGGATTGTCGTGGTGGTGCGCCGTGCCAACTATCTGTTGATGCCGGCGCTGCTGGCGTCCGGGGAAATCTCGGTCGGGGTCAGTTACACCACCGATCTGCCGGCCAACGCCAAGCGCAAGAAACTGCGCGACATTCCCTGCAAGGTTTTGCGCGGCGACGACCGTCCCGGGCCGCTGACACTGGACGAATACTGCGAGCGCCCGCACGCGATGGTGTCGTTCTCCGGCGACCTGAGCGGTAACATCGATCTGGATCTGGCCAAGCTCGGCCGGCGGCGGCGCGTGGTGCTCGGCGTGCCGCAGTTCAGCGGTTTGCGCGCGTTGCTCGCCGGCACTGAAATGATTGCCACCGTGCCGGACTACGCCGCTTGTGCGCTGGTCGAAGGCTGCAACCTGCGCGCTGAAGATCCACCGTTTCCGATCGATGCCGCGCAGCTGTCGATGGCCTGGAGCGGGGTGCACGACAACGACCCGGCCGAGCGCTGGCTGCGCTCGCGGATCAGCCAGTTCATGGCGGCGCCGCTGGATATCCCGCTTGCTTGAACACACCGCAAAACCCCTGTAGGAGTGAGCCTGCTCGCGAAGATACCTCCACAGTCACCATTGTTGGCGCCTGACACACCGCATCGCGAGCAGGCTCACTCCTACAGAAGTCCGGATGGCCTGAAAGAGAGCACATCCATTCAATTTCCCACCGCCCACACCGAGCATGATTCACCCCGATAAGAAATAAAGGGTGGGGTCATGAACGCTTTGCAAAGGGATGAACGGGCGCGAGACGCCGGTTTGCTGTTTCTGCGGGTCAGCGGCGGATTGTTTCTGCTGTGGGTCCACGGCTTGCCCAAGCTGTTGAACTTCAACGCGCAATTGCAGCAGATCGAAGACCCTTTCCACCTTGGCGCGCACCTCACGCTCAGCCTGGCGATTTTCGCCGAAGTGCTCTGCCCGCTACTGATCGTCGCCGGAGTGCTGGCGCGATTGGCCTGCTTGCCTATTCTTTTTGTTCTGCTGGTGGCGCTGCTGGTCGTGCATCCGCAATGGAGTGTGGCCGAGGGGCAATTCGGCTGGTTGCTGTTGATCCTGTTCGCCACTGTGTTTATCGCCGGGCCGGGACGCCTGGCGCTCAATGTCCGTCTGCCCGGAGTGCTGCGTTATGCCTGAAGCCCTGAGTCCAAAAGCACCGGGGGTCGGTGAAACCGTGACCCTGATCGTCAAGCATCGGGTCAAGGCCGGGTTTGAACAGCCTTACGAGGCGTGGTTGCGCAACATCGTCAGGGTCGCCGGGCAGCGCGACGGCCACCTCGGGGTCGATGTGGTGCGCGGCAAGCTCAAAGGCCTCGACACGTACACCTGCGTGCTGCGCTTTTGCTCCACCGAGGCCATGCAGCTGTGGCTGGAGTCGCCGCAGCGTCAGGCGCTGGTGGATGAAGCGGCGCCGATGCTCGCCGATGGCGACCAGACCGAAGTCGCGCCGGTCAACGAATTCTGGTTCGCACCACTGGCCGATGCCGCCAAGCCGCCGCCGCGCTGGAAACAAGCAGTGATCACCCTGCTGGTGATTCTGCCGCACACGCTGCTGGTGCCGCTGATCTGGGGGCCGCTGCTCAAGCTGCATCCGCTGCTTTCCAACTACGTGGTCGCGACGTTCCTGATCACCCTGACCATCGTCCTGTCGGTGGTGTACGTGTTCATGCCCCGCGTGACCCGGTTGTTCGCGCCGTGGCTGGAAGCCGGTCAGGCCCATGCTCACGTCGAGCCCGCGAAACAGCCGTCACGCTGAACCCCATTCATTTCTCTCGAAAGGAACTGCGATGAACGCCGATCTGATTCTGTTCAATGGCCAATTTCATACCGTAGACCGCAGCAAGCCGCTGGCCAGTGCGGTGGCGATCAAGGACGGCCGCTTTGTCGTCGTCGGTAACGACACCCAGGCCATGGCCCTGCGTGGTTCGGCCACGCAAGTGATTGACCTGCACGGTCGCTGCGTGATCCCCGGTCTCAACGACTCGCACCTGCACCTGATCCGTGGCGGCCTGAACTACAACCTCGAGCTGCGTTGGGAAGGCGTGCCGTCGCTGGCCGATGCGCTGCGCATGCTCAAGGAGCAGGCCGACCGCACGCCGACCCCGCAATGGGTGCGCGTGGTGGGTGGCTGGAACGAATTCCAGTTCGCCGAAAAACGCATGCCGACCCTCGAAGAACTCAACCAGGCGGCACCGGACACCCCGGTGTTCGTTCTGCACCTGTACGACCGCGCGCTGCTCAACCGTGCCGCACTGCGCGTCGCCGGTTACACCCGTGACACGCCGAACCCGCCGGGTGGCGAGATCGTCCGCGATGCCAACGGCAACCCGACCGGCATGCTGGTGGCAAAACCCAACGCGATGATTCTGTACTCGACGCTGGCCAAGGGGCCGAAGCTGCCGCTGGAATATCAGGTCAACTCGACCCGGCAGTTCATGCGCGAACTCAATCGCCTCGGCCTGACCAGCGCGATCGATGCCGGCGGTGGTTTCCAGAACTATCCGGATGACTATCAGGTGATCGAACAACTGGCCAAGGATGACCAGTTGACCGTGCGCATCGCCTACAACCTGTTCACCCAGAAACCGAAAGAAGAGCTCAGCGATTTCCAGAACTGGACCGGCAGCGTCAAGTTGCACCAGGGCGACGATTACCTGCGACACAACGGTGCCGGCGAGATGCTGGTGTTCTCCGCCGCCGACTTCGAAGACTTCCTCGAACCGCGCCCGGACCTGCCGCAGACCATGGAGCAGGAGCTGGAACCGGTGGTGCGCCATCTGGTCGAGCAGCGCTGGCCGTTCCGCTTGCACGCCACTTACAACGAATCGATCAGCCGCATGCTCGACGTGTTCGAGAAGGTCAATCGCGACATTCCATTCAATGGTCTGCCGTGGTTCTTCGACCACGCCGAAACCATCACCCCGCAGAACATCGAGCGGGTGAGGGCGCTGGGCGGCGGCATCGCGATTCAGGATCGCATGGCGTTCCAGGGCGAATACTTCGTCGACCGCTACGGCGCGAAAGCCGCCGAAGCCACGCCGCCGATCAAACGCATGCTCGCCGAAGGCGTACCGGTCGGCGCCGGCACCGATGCCACGCGGGTTTCCAGCTACAACCCGTGGACCTCGCTGTACTGGATGGTCAGCGGTCGCACCGTCGGTGGTCTGGCCTTGTACGAAGAAGGTCTGCCACGCAGCACCGCGCTGGAACTGTTCACCCACGGCAGCGCCTGGTTCTCGTCCGAGCAGGGCAACAAGGGCCAGATCAAGGTCGGGCAACTGGCGGATCTGGCGGCACTGAGCGCGGACTTTTTCCATGTCGAGGAAGAAGCAATCAAGTGGATCGAGTCGGTGCTGACCGTGGTCGGCGGCAAGATCGTCTACGCCGCCGGCGATTTCGAAGACCTCGGCCCACGCTCGATCCCCGTGCTGCCGGACTGGTCGCCGGTGGTCAAGGTGCCGGGCCACTGGCGCCCGAACTCGCCGTTGCAGGCGCAAGTGCACCAGTGCGTCGGTGCCTGCGCGGTGCACTCGCACAGCCATGAAAAGGCTCGACTGTCGAACGCACCGGTCAGCGACTTCGCCGGTTTCTGGGGCGCGTTCGGCTGTTCCTGTTTCGCTTTCTGATCCCTACAAAAAAGCGCCGGCCAACCGGCACGGCGCTTCTTGCAACATCCATCCAAGGAGTTTCCCATGAGCGTTCCCTACAAGCGTCTGAACAAAGATGATGCGGTCGTGCTGCTGGTCGATCACCAGACCGGTCTGATCTCGCTGGTGCAGGACTTCACCCCCAACGAGTTCAAGAACAACGTGCTGGCACTGGGCGACATCGCCAAGTTCTTCAAGCTGCCGACCATCCTCACCACCAGTTTTGACGCCGGTCCGAACGGCCCGATCGTGCCTGAGCTGCGCGAGCAGTTCCCGGACGCGCCGTTCATTCAGCGCCCGGGCCAGATCAATGCCTGGGACAACGAAGACTTCGTCAAAGCGATCAAGGCTACCGGCCGCAAGCAACTGATCATCGCCGGTGTGGTGACCGACGTGTGCGTGGCGTTCCCGACCTTGTCAGCCATTGCCGAAGGTTATGAAGTGTTCGTGGTCACCGATTCTTCCGGCACCTTCAACACCACCGTGCAACAAGCGGCGTGGGCGCGGATGTCGGCGGCCGGTGCCCACCTGCTGAACTGGTTCTCGGTGGCTTGCGAGCTGCAGGGTGACTGGCGCAACGACATGGAAGGCCTGGCGCATCTGCTGTCCGAGCGCCTGCCGAACTACCGCAACCTGATCAACAGCTACACCAAGTTCACTGCCAAGTGATGCCTGAAGCCCCTCACCCTAGCCCTCTCCCAGAGGGAGAGGGGACTGACCGAGGGGCTTGTTCGCGATACGCCGACCTGCAATACCGAGCCGATCTCCGAAATTGAAGTACACGGAGATCAGCTCCCTTTCCCCCTCGTTTGGGGGAGAGGGGACTGACCGAGGGGTTTGTTCGGGATACGCCGACCTGCAATACCGAGCCGATCTCCGGCAATGAAGTACACGGAGATCGGCTCCCTTTCCCCCTCGCCCCCTTGGGGGAGAGGGTTGGGGTGAGGGGGGCTCTTGATCTTGCTCTCGCATCAGCGCTTTTGCAGCCAACCCAAAAAACCACCCTTGCGCACCGCCACCGGCTTGGCCATCAACGCCAGCCGACTGCTCTGCTGTCGCACGGCCTGCAATTTGTTCAGCGCCTGGCCGACTTCGCTGCGCTGCTCCATGCATTGGCGCGCCAGGGTTTTGTCGAGGCGGTAGATGATGCTCGAGGTCAGCGCGGTGAACGTGGCTTGCGACGGCGTATCGGCGAGGATGCTCTGTTCGCCCATGACCTCGCTCGGCCCCATGCGCCCGGCCTCGGTCTGGCCGCTGCCATCGGGCACGGTCGCACTGACCACGCCGGTGGCGATGACAAACAGACTGTCGGGGACTTCATTCAGATCCAGCACCACCTGACCGGCCGCGTATTGCTGCGCGACCATCGATTCGGCGAGGCGATCACGTTCTTCATGGCTCAGCGAGCGAAAGACTTTCACTTCATCGAGCAACGCGCGGGCGCGGGTCGAGGGTTCGATCACGCCATCCGGATGCCGGGAAATACCTGCGGCTTCGAGATGCCGGTGGGCGAGGTCGAACAATTGATTGCGCACTTCGCCTTTGTTGCTCAGTTCACTGATGAAACCGCTGGCGACGTACTCCGACATTTCCTCGCCAGCCTCTTTCAACACGGCTTTGGGCGGCGGATTGAGCAGCAGGCTGCTGCTGCCCTGCAGGGTGCGGTCGAGGGCGTCGAGTACCCGTCGTGGGCGAATGTGATTCGGCACCTTGAGGCTGATCGAGACGCCGTGCAGGTTGCTCGGACGACTGAGATTGACGATCTTCGCCTTGGCCGCCACCGAGTTCGGCACTACCGCCAGCGTGCCGGTGCTGGTCAGCAGGTGTGTGGCGCGCCAGTCGATGTCGAGCACCTTGCCCTCGACACCGTCGATCACCACGAAGTCGTCGACCTGATACGGTTTGGTGGTGTTGAGCACGATCCCCGAAAACACGTCGCTCAAGGTGCTTTGCAGCGCCAGACCGACGACGATCGCCACCACCCCGGAGGTCGCCAGCAAACCTTTGACCGGCAATTCCAGCACGTAACCGGCGGCCGCGACGATCGCTGCCAGAAACACCAGCGCGCCGATCACGTCCTGCAACAGCCGACCGCTGTGGCCGATGCGCCGCATCAGCGCCAGACCGATCACTTCGGTCAATACACGCGCGGCGTACAGCCACCAGACAATTCCCAGCGCCGTCGCGCCCAATTGCATCACCCGGTCATCGGCGAACAGCGGCGCCTGCAACGGGCTGATCTCGGCGTTGATGATCAGTGCGCTGAAACCAAGGAACAGCGCCAGGCGAATGCCGACTCTCGGTGCGCGATGCTGGAACGGGGCGAGGTGCCAGAGCAACGCGTCGAGGAGCAGCAGGGCGGCGCTCCAGGACAGTGGGTGGGTGAGGAGGATGGACATGGCGATCTCCGGAACTGCATGAACGTTGGTGTTGAAGAGGCTTTTGTGGTGAGGGGATTCATCCCCGATGGACTGCGCAGCAGTCCCCTGCCTTTCTGGTTAGCGGCGGGGTCGCTTCGCAACCCATCGGGGATGAATCCCCTCACCACAAGGGTTCCTGCAGGCAAAAAACTCGCCACACCGTCAGGTGTGGCGAGGGAGGGGGCCTCAGTTCAGATGCGTCTTCAACTCCGCCGCCGCCTGCCGCACGGCCGCTTTCACTTCCGGAATCTGACTCAGCGGATTGAGCAAGCCAAAGTCATGAATCATCCCGTTGTAACGCACCGAGGTCACCGCCACGCCGGCCGCATCCAGATGCCGCGCGTAGCCTTCGCCTTCATCCCGCAACACGTCGAATTCGGCGGTCTGCACCAGCGCGGCGGGCAGGCCCTTGAGCTGTTCGCTGCTGGCGTTGAGCGGCGAGGCGTGGATCTGCGCACGCTCGGCCGGGTTGGTGGTGTAGTTGTCCCAAAACCACTGCATCATGCCTTTAGTGAGGAAATGGCCCTCGGCAAATTGCTGGTACGACGCGTCGTCGAATTGCGCATTGGTCACCGGCCACATCAGCAACTGGAAGCGCAGGGCCGGGCTCTGCTTTTCTTTGGCCATCAGCGCCACGACCGCCGCCATGTTGCCGCCGACGCTGTTGCCGGCCACCGCCAGACGCTTGCCGTCGACGCCAATGTCCTTGCCATGCTCAGCCACCCATTGGGTCGCCGCGTAGGCCTGGTTGATCGCTGTCGGGTACTGCGCTTCCGGCGACGGCGTGTAATCGACGTACACCGCGACCGCTCCAGAACCGACCACCAGATCGCGAATCAAGCGTTGGTGCGTCGGGTAATCGCCCAACACCCAACCGCCGCCGTGGAAGAACATGAACACCGGCAACTCGCCTTTGACCTTGGCTGGACGCACCACTTTGAGGTGGATCGTCTGGCCATCGACGGTGATCGCCTTGTCGCTGACTTCAACCCCGGACAGGTCGACTTTCACCGACGCCTGAGCGCCAGTCAGCACCGCACGGGCATTTTTCGGGCTCAGCTGTTCCAGCGGTTTGCCACCGCCGGCGGCGAGGGCTTCGAGGAAGGCCTGGGTGGTGTGTTCGACACCCGGGCTGCCAGCCGCGAGAGCATTGCCGACGGAGAGGGCGAGAAGGGATGCGGTCAGGGTCTTTTTGATGTTCATGCTCAATTCCTTTTTCGAAAGTTTTTGGTGTTGTGTCGGGCTGTTCTCAAACCGTGAACACAGATTAATGAGCTGTCGAAAAGTGAAAAAGCGGCTATAAAGCGTTTGACTGTCTACCAGAGAGTGACAATGAACCCGTTCGAAGACATGCGTATTTTTTGCCAGGTCATGGACTCCGGCAGCTTCACCGCCGCCGCCGATCAGTTGGGCCTGTCCAAGCAATTCGTCAGCCGCCGTTTGATGCAGCTCGAAGAGCGCCTCGGTGTGCGCTTGTTGAACCGTTCCACCCGACGCCTCGATGTCACGCCACTGGGCCAGAGCTACTATGAATCGGCGCTGCGCCTGCTGGGCGAAGTGGAACAGGTCGAGCAGGGCATCGCCGGGCAGACCGCCGAGCCGCGCGGTACGATTCGCGTCAGTGCACCGCTGTCGTTTGCCGTGGCGCATCTGGGATGCCTGCTGCCGCTGTTCCTGCAGCGCTATCGCGAGGTCACCGTGGAGGTGGATTTGAGCGATCGCCCGGTGGACCTGCTCGGCGAAGGCTACGACCTAGCGCTGCGCATCGGCGTGCTGGAAGACTCGACGTTGATTGCGCGGCGCATTGCGTCCATCGAACGGGTGTACTGCGCCAGCCCGGCGTATCTGGCCGAACGCGGTACGCCGCTCAATCCCGAAGACCTGCACAGCCACGACTGCCTGCCGTACGGCCACGGTCGTTCGGTGCAGTGGCGCTTCAATGCGGGGCAGGGCAAGCCGCTGCTGGTCAATGTCACCGGGCGCATGCGGGTGAACAATGGCGAGTTGCTGCGCGATGCAGCGGTGCAGGGGATGGGGATTACCTATCTGCCGACGTTCATCGTTGGCGCGGCGCTGAAGGATGGGCGACTGGTGCCGGTCCTCGACGATTACCGCACTGAACCGTTGACCTTGTCGGCGGTGTATCCGCAACATCGCCAGGCTTCGCGCCCGGTGCAGGCGCTGGTCGAATTCCTGCGTGAACGCCTCAACCAAATGTGACCACGCCAAAAGTGTGGGAGCGGGCTTGCTCGCGAAGAGGTCGTGTCAGTCGATATCCATGCTGACGGATACACCGCCTTCGCGAGCAAGCCCGCTCCCACAATGGCACTGTGGGTTGGCTTACAAGTTCGCAACAACCCGAATTGCCGAGCTGTTCTAGACTCGGCACCGCTCAATCACGAGCAGTACCGGAGTGCGCCATGGAAGTGCCCAACAATAAAACCGCCATCGACAGCAATCGACAGGCGTGGAACGATTCTGCTCGTCATCACCGTGAGTCGGCCGAATGGCAAGCGCTGTTGAACGACGTGTCCCAGGCTGATTTCTCTTGCCTCGACGATACCTTGCGCGGCTTGCTGGAGCAGGTCGGCGTCGACGGTAAAGAGGTGATTCAACTCGGTTGCAACAACGGCCGCGAAAGCCTGTCGCTGTTTGCCCTCGGTGCGCGCAGTGTGGTCGGCGTTGATCAATCGGAGGCGTTTCTCGAACAGGCCCGCGAGCTGAATCAGCGCTCGCCACACAACGGCGAATTCATCGAAAGCGATATCCATCACCTGCCGGCCGCGCTGCACAGCCGCTTCGACGTGGCGCTGATCACCATCGGCGTGCTGAACTGGATGCCTGACATCGGCGAGTTCTTCCGCCATGTCGCGCTGACTCTCAAACCGGGCGGCAAACTGGTGATCTACGAAACACATCCGTTTCTGGAAATGGTCGACCCCGACGCTGAAGACCCTTACCGCCTCGCCAGCTCCTACTTCCGCGCCGAGCCATTCGTGCAGGAAGAGCCGATTGTCTACGTGGGCAAGGTCGAGCAGCAGGCTGCCAAGTCCTATTGGTTCGTGCACACCCTCGGCGCCATCTTCAGCGGTGCCATCGCGGCCGGGCTGAACATCGCGCACTTCAAGGAGTATGCGCATTCGAACCGCGAAGAAGTGTATGACCAATACCTGAATCAGCCAGCGCAGATGCCGCTGTGCTTCACCTTGGTCGCCAGCAAGACCTGAGAGTTCGTTGCCCCGTCTGGCCCCATCGCGAGCAGGCTCACTCCTACAGTTGATCGGTGTCGTACACGAGATCCCTGTGGGAGCGAGCCTGCTCGCGAACGCGGCCTCACTGCCGCCGCAGATTCCAAGGTCGGCTCACGCCTGCGCCGGCGCACTCACCACCGGCCGTTCCGGTTTGCGCAGTGGTTCCAGGCGTGAGCCGTCATAGCGGGTTTCGCGGTAGAAGCGCCAGCGGCCGAACAGGCCGTAGACGTGGGTGATGCGCCCCTGTTCGTGGTAGCCCATGCGGAGGTGCAGTTTCATCGCCGGGATGTTGCGGGTTTCGCAGGTGTCCACGACGGTGTGGCAGCCCTGGGCGGCCATGGCTTCCCAGAGGGCGACTTGTACGTCCACCGACAGGCTGGTGCCGAAATACGGCCGGGCCATTTCGCCGCCGAATTCGAAGAACTCACCGGGTTTGACCGGGAACCAGCAGCCGTAATAGTGGCGATCGTGGTAGTCGCGAATACTGCCCCAGATGAACGCCACCGCGTGACCGTCGGCATCAAGGTACATGTGCCCGGTATGACCCTCGGCGGCGAGTTCGGCCATGGTCTCGACCCGGTCGCCGAAGTGCTTGGCGAAGGCCCCGGTGTTGTGCGGCGTGATATCGACTTTGCGCAAACCTTCGTACGGGCGCAGCTTGTGCGGCGGGACCGGGGAGACCAGGTCGCGCTCCATCCACAGCAGCTCCCAGTGGAAGAACACGTGGCGTTTCCACAGCGTGGCGAAGACGCGGCCGAGGCCTTTTTGACGAATGCGTTCGCGCAGTTTTTCGATAACACTCATGTTGCCCTCCGTGGCCGAGGCCCGGTGTAGTGGATGTTGCTTTTGTGGGTATAGATCACACCTGCAATGCCGTTTCGAAGCGCCATCTTCGAAAGTATTGCAAGTTATGTAGGTCGATCGAGTGCCGCGGCACCGCGTAGAAAATCCTTGTTCAGATCGGCATAGGAAACCCGTGGAACGCCCGGCAGCCGCTGCTCTAGCACGCGGGTCAGGGATTCTCCGGGGTTGAGATAGGCATCACCGAAATCGCTCCCGAGCTGATTCGGGTGGGCAACGATTTCCAGCACGCCGTCGGTCGGCGCGGGGTCGTTGCGCAGATCCACCGGGGTACACACGTAGTCCGCCGTGGCTCCGGCGAGACTTTGTAAACGCCAGTTGAGCAAACCTTTGAACACGCGTTTCGGCAGACTGAGGTTCTGCCCCAGGTTGCGTGCCAGGCGAACCGGCACGCCTTGCCGGGCGGCAAACCTGGCGACGATTTCGCCGATCGGCCAGATGTTGTGCACGTGCTGATGCGAGTCGATGTGGCTCGGCCGCACGCCATGTTCGACACAGCGCTGCCACTGCGCGTGCAACTCCTCACGCACCGCATCGCGATCTTCGCGACTCAGCCACAGACTGTGGCGCGGCAGGCTCAGATCGAACACGCCGTGGCCATCGCAGAAGGTACGACTGCGCAGGATCGAAGTGCTTAACGGCCGGCCGTAAGTCAGGTTGAAGTGCAACCCGACCCGACCTTGCAGCGTCGGATGCCGGGCCATCGCGCAGGCTGCTTCGAAGGCCGGCATGTTGGCCATGGCCGTGGCCGAGCTGATGACCCCGGCCTGAAACGCCGCGAAGATCGTCGCGTTTTCGTTCGGGCTCAAACCGAAATCGTCAGCGTTGACTATGACTTGGCGAGGCATGATCGCCCTCCGTGGTGATGACGACAGGTGGGGTGGGCGATGCCGGTTTGGCTGCACGCCGCGCTCGCCATTGCTGCACCGTCGGTTTCAATCGATGCCAGAGCCGCAACCCCAGCCCCAGCAACATCCCGCTGGGGCGCCAGGAGTAGAAACTCCAGCGCCAGTGTTCCAGTTGTCCGGTCATGCGTTCGTGCAGTTGGTGGCTGGAGTTTTCCAGACTGACCCGCGAGGCATCGATCCAGCGCCAATGCTCGTCCAGCCCCCAGCGAATCCACTCCTCCAGCAGCACCCGGCCGCTGCCCAGATCGGCGTATTGCGGCAGGAACGCGAGGTTGTAATCGTAGAGTCGGTCCTGTTCGAGCAGGCCCAGGCGATAGCTGATGCAACGTCCGTTGAGTTCCAGCGTCACCACTCGCACCAATCCCTGGCCGGCGAGGGCGGTGAAGGCGCGTTCGATCCATTGCCGACTGCGCTCACTGGCAAAAATCCCCACGCCTTCGTCGCCTTTCCAGCTCACCGCTTCGACTTCGCTGATCGCCTGCAACAGCGGACCCATGCTCAGCGCGTCGGGAGTGATGCGCCGCACTTGGGCGCCACACGCGGCAATCCGTTTGCGCGCCCGCCGCAGCTTGTAGCGCGGGTCACCGGAGACTTCCTGATGATCGGCGTCGCTGATCAGATGCACCGGCACCCGGCAACTGAGACGCCGTTCGCCTGTAGAACTGTGGGCCATCCATTCGGTGAGCACGCTTTCTTCATCCGCAGGCTCGGACAATTCGTTGAGTTGCAGCAGCGCGTGCGGCAGCTGTCGATGGATCAGGCGCAAGGCTTCGCGCATGTCCTCGCCGTTGAGTAATGACAACAGCGCCAGCCGGTCCGCCAGCGGATGCCCCAAGTGATGCAGCACGCGGAACGGCACCCCGGCGAAACGCTCGCGGCCCGCGACCAGCGGCAGGCACAGACGCAATTCTTCCGCTTCCCAACCGAGCAGGATGTGCAGGCGCTCACTCTCGTCGAGTGCCTGCTCGGCCGCGCACAACCAGCCCAGGTGGTTGAACGGCGTGTGGTCCGTCACTTGCAGGCGCAGCGCTTCATAGGCTGCTGCCGGGAAGTCGGCGGCGCACAGCGAAGTGCGCCATTCGAATCGCGCCGGCATAGGCTCAGACCGCCGTGGCTGTGACAGGTGGACGGGACGGTTTGCGCAGCGCATCCAGTCGCGAACCGCTGTAGCGGGTTTCGCGGTAGAAGCGCCAGCGACCGAACAGGGTATAGACATTCATGATCCGGCCTTGCTCGGTGTACCCCATGCGCAGGTGCAGTTTCAGCGCCGGGATGTTGTGGAACTCGCAGACGTCCACCACCTTGTCGCAGCCCTGGGCCGCCATGGCTTTCCACAGTTCCAGTTGCAGGTCTACCGACAGTTCGGTGCCCCAGTAGGCACGGGTCAGCTCGCCGCCGAATTCGAAGAACTCGCCGGGTTTCACCGGGAACAGGCAGCCGTAGTAATGCCGGTCGAAGTAGTCCCGCGCGCTGCCCCAGATGAACGCCACGGCATCGCCCTGATCGTCCAGGTGCATGTGCCCGGTGTGCCCTTCGTTGGCCAGCTCGGCCATGGTCCCGACGCGGTCGCCGAAGTAACGGGCGAAGGCGCTGGCGTTGTCGGCGGTGATTTTTACCACCCGCAGTGGCGGATACGGTTTGAGGCTGTGCGGTGGCACCGGACTGACCAGATCGCGCTCCATCCACAGCAGTTCCTGATGGAAAAACACGTAGTGCTTCCACGCCTTGCCGAGGGTGGCGCGCAGACCTTTTTGTTTGATGTGTTCGCTGAGTTTGCTGACGGTACCCATGTTCTGTACTCCTGAACTCTTTGGCGCGGCGAACCCTTGTGGTGAGGGAATCCTGTGGTGAGGGGATTCCTGTGGCGAGGGGATTTATCCCCGATCGGCTGCGCAGCAGTCGTCGCTTTTAAGCTTGAAAAACCCGGGCCGCTTCGCAGCCCATCGGGGCGGTGCGACGTTTCGCTAAATCCCCTCACCACAGAGTTTATGTTCGCCTGGCTTTTCTCGTGACTGATCGGGTTTGGGTTCATGACGCGCTCCAGCTCAGGGCGAACAGGGTTTCCCCTGGCAATTCGAAGCTGACGCGTCCGTCGCGGCAGGCGAATGGTGCGTCGCGGCTGCGGTTGTCCGCGCCGAAGTAACGCAACGCACCATTGTTCAGCGGGCACCTGGCGCCGCTCAGGTCGATACGCTGCAGCCGCGTGCCTTTGTTAACGCCGAGCAGGCCCCGCTGGTCGTCGCCGGCCATCGCCAGCACATCGACTTCAAAGCCATCGTTCTCCAGCCACAGCACCTTGTGCAGCCAGTGTTGCGCGATGAATTGCTGGGCCAGCCCCACCGGTTTCAGCTCGAAACGCTCAGCGCCCAAGACCCGGATCATGCCCTTGGGATATTGCGGCTCGTCGGCGGCCTGAAACCAGTTGAGCATCGTCAGCAAGCCGTCCTGCGAGGCGTTGATCACCACCGAGGCCCACCACAGCGAGGCGTAGTGGGTTTCCTGATCGTAGGGGCTGAGGCTGGAACCGCTGGACAGATTGGTCTGGTCCAGCAACAAGGCCTTGCGCGGCTGGCCATGGGCGTCGAGGCCGACCAGTTCGGCGGCGCGACGCACGCTGTCGCGGTAGACCCGGGTGGCGAGCAGGTCGCGGATCATCCATTCGTGCCACGCCAGCGCGTCGATCTGCTCGGCGGATTCACTGAGCAAGCGCCGCGCCCAGTCGATGCCGCGCTTGTCTGCCGCGTTGTCGGCGAACGGCCCGTTGACCAGCCGTGAACTGGCCGGCATGGCGATGCGCACGCCGGCCTTGGCATTCGCCGGATCGCTGCGCACCTGTCTGGCCATGCTGGTGAAAATCGCCCGGTATTGCTCGAAGCTCGAATAGTTGAGGTTCGGCTCGTCGGCAAAACCGATGTAGTGCGTGCCTTTGCCGCCGAGCGCTCGGGTGCCGGCGAGCCAGGCGTCGAGCCCGCCATTGCTTTGCACATCGGCGCGCAGATCGGCCTGACGCTGGCTGCCGGCGAGCAGGGTGATGTCCTGACGGATGCCGAAGCGCTCCTGATAAGCCAGACGAAACGCGTCTTCGAAGTGCGGATTCTTCGCCGTGACATCGACAAAACTGTAGTAACTGGCGGCGGTCGGTTTCAGCGCATCCAGCGCGGCATGGCTGGCGGCGGGCGGCATCACGTAGGGCAGGGCGATGCCCAGATCCGGGGTGCGCCCGAGGATTTTGTCGTGCAGGGCCAAGTGGATCTGGCCGGTCTCCTCGCGCACGGGTTTGAGTTGCTGCGGAGTCTGCGCAAACCGATTGGCCGTGCCGTCGAGCCAGAACGCCGCTTTGCCGCTGCCTTGCAGGCGCAGGCGCCAAACCTGTTCGCGCGCGCTGACCGGCAGCGCCAGTTGATCGAACTGCCAATAGGCGCGATAGGGTTTGAGCGCCAGCGTCAGTGGCCGGTCATCGCCAACCCGTTGTACCTGCAGCGCGTTGACCCCGCCATGAAATTTGCCGGCGAGCACCGCGTGTTCCCCCGGCGCGACCTTGAAATACAACTCGTCGCCATTCTGCGTCTGGGCGCTGAAATGCACCTTGGCCGGCTCGAACAGCGCGACGGTGCGGTCGTCGTGCTCGACCCGGTAATTGCGGAAGCTGTAGCCGGGAATTTCCAGGCGATAGCTGGCGGCACCCGGCAGCAACGCCCAGCTCTGGGTGCCGCGGGTTTCGCTGGCCTTGATCAAGCGCTCGCCCTGCAATTTGCCCTGGCCGTCGAGCAGGTACAGATGCTCTTCGTTGGCGTCGGCCTGCCACGCGGGTGTCCAGCGCACGGTCACGGTGTCCGGGCGATCGGTTTGCAGGTACAGGCTGCCGTCGCGGATCTCGCCCCAGCGCATCGACGCGGCAAAGGCGTCCAGCGACAGGCCGAGACCGAGCAGCAGGACCAGGCCTTTCATGCGGCCTTCCGTTGCAGCATTTGCCACATCGGCGTGATGTCGCTGGGCAGGATGATCAGGGTTTGCCAGAACGCCACGCCGCTCAAACGGCAGTACAACACCAGCATCGCCACGGTGACGGCGAGATAGGCAATTGACGAAGCCGCCGCCGCGCCGACGATCCCGTAGGCCGGAATCAACACCAGGTTCAGCGCCAGATTGAGCAGGGCCCCGAGGCCCATCAGCAGCGATACCGTGCCGGGGCGGTTTTTCCCCAGCAGGTCCAGACGCAGGATGCTCGCGTAGCACAGGCCGAGCAGCCCCGGCAGCAAGGCGAGCAGCGCCGGATACGCCGGTTGGTAGGCGATACCGAACAGGGTGACGATCAGCCAGTTGCCGATCACTGCCATGCTCAGGCACGCAGCGAGCATCACCGTGGCGGTCAGGCGCAGGGCCAGCGGGGTGACCTTGTCCATGCCTTCGTCCTGTTGCAGCAGGCGCTTCATCAGCGGCGTGGTCACCGCTTCCGGGACAATCAGCAGCAGTTCGGCGGCGGCGCTGGCCATCGCGTAATGACCCAGCGCGGTGCTGCCGAGCAGGGCGCCGATGAACAGGTAATCCGAGCGCAGAATCACTTGCTGGAACAGCAGATCCGGATGGCTGCGCGCGCTGTAGCGCAGCAGTTCGTTCTGGCTGGCGCGATCCCATTGCAACTGCAGCGGTTGCGCGCGTTTGAGCCAGACCCAACCGGCCAGCACCACCAGGCTGATCCCGGCCAGCCAACTGATCAGCGCGGCTTCCAGCGCCGCGCTTTTCCACATCCAGAACAGCGCGAGAAACAGCAGCAATGGCGCCAGCGATTCGGTCAGGCGCAAGGCGTTGAACGCGACCACGCCGCCGGAGGCGTTGTGCAGGGTCAGCAGGCCGCTTTTCAGCACGGTCAGCGGCACCGCCAGCAGCAACAGCCAGGCCAGCAGACCGAGCTGCACAGTCACATCCAGCTCACTGCCGAACTCACGCACCAGCGCCACCACCAGCAAGGTCAGCAGACCGGCGAGCAAGCAACCGAACACCAGCACCTGACTCAGCAGCAGGCCCATCGGCCGTTGCTTGGCGGCCTGATAGCCGACGGCTGAATTCAACCCGCCACTGGTGGCGGCGCTGATCAGGTCGGGCAAGGTGCTGAGCAGCGCAAACAGCCCCCGTTCACTCGGCCCGAGGATCCGCGCCAGCAACACGTTGCGCAGCAGACGCAGGGCGATCATCGCCAGTTTGGTGCCCATGCTCAGTGCCAGATGCCTGAGATAGTGGCTGCGGCTCATGGCCGGTTGCCACGAAAGATGCGCCACGACAGCAGCTCAGGATTACGCGCGGTGCGCTGGCTGACACCGAAACGCGGCAGGTTCAGCGGATCGCCTTCGCCGCGATAGATGCCGGTGCCGGTGCCGAGGGCGAACGGATAGTCGTGCGCGGCAATCTGCTTGCGCACCCGTTCGTCGTTGTTACCGTTGGGGTAGCAGTACACCGGCAGCGGCCGGTTGCAGCCGTTGTTCAAGGCTTCACGGCTGCGGCTGATTTCTTCGCTCAGGCGCACATCGTCCAGTTCGGTGAGGATTTTATGGCTGGCGCCGTGCGGGCCGAAGCGCACCAGTCCCGAGGCCTCCAGCGCGCGTACCTGATGCCAGTCCAGCGCTTGCGGCAACGATTCCGGCGGACATTCGTCAGTCAGGCGTTCGAGCATCTGCGGTTCGAGGCTCTTCAGGCTTTGCAGGTAATGCAGCAGCGACAGGCTGCGGCGATCGACGTCAATGTCGTCGACCAGCACCGGCACCGGGTGATGAATCGCGTGCAGGCATTCGATCAAGTGCAGGCGGGTCTTTTCGCCATGGCTGCCCCACAGGGTTTCGCCGAGGCTTTCCCACCAGAAGCGCTGACGGCTGCCGATGAAATCGGTGGAGAGGAAAATGCTCGCCGGCACCTGGTGCTTCTGCAGCAGCGGGAAGGCGTTGACTGCGTTGTCGCGCCAGCCGTCGTCGAAGGTCAACGCCACCCGTGGGCGCTCGTCGCGCGCTGAGCCGGGCGTCAGGATATCCATAAGCGGTACACAATCGAAATGCCGACGCAGCCACACCAGCAGGTGATCGAACGCCTTGGGGCCGACGCACAGTTCATTGCGGTGCGGCAGGTCGGCGGCGCGGTCGTTGTCCAGCACCCGGTGCAACATCAGGATCACCCCGGCACCGTGCAACTGGTTTCGTCCTACGGGCGAGTTGAGGTAAAGCCAGCCGCTGGTACGTTTTATCAATTGTTTGATCGCCATGGCTTCGGTCCTCTCAACGGTTTTGTTCAGGGTTCCACTGGGCGTAACGGTGGCCGCGCAGGAATTGCCACAGGCCGATGCTCATGCCTGCCAGTGTCACCAGCAGGAATGCCGCAAGGCGGAACGGTTTGGGTAACCGGTGTTGTGAATCCAGCAGTCCGGCAATCGCCACGGCGTAGCCGAACAGTTGGGCGATCAGGGCCAGTCGATAGAAACCGTGGTCGTCCCACAGCCAGAAGTTGCTCAGCAGCAACGGCAGCAGGAGGATCGGTGCCAGACGCCGGATCAGCTTGTGGCTGATCAGCGCAATCGAATACAGGCCATGTTTGAGTGGGTTGAGCAGCTCACTGCGCTGGGCGAGGCTTTGCAGGCCACCGACGGTGACGCGTTGACGGCGGCGGAATTGTTTGTCCGCTTCGTCGACACCGTGGTCGATCACTTGCGCCTCGGGCACGTACACAATGCGCTTGAATGCCACCGGTGCACAGGTGCTGAGAAAGAAGTCGTCATTGACCTCCGCCGGCACGCTCTGGAACAGCTCGCGGCGCAGGGCGAGCAGGGCGCCGTCGGCCGAGACCATGCAGCCGGTGCGGTTCTCCACCCGGCGCAGCCAGCCTTCGTAGTGGCGGTACAGACTGTCGCCGACGCTCAGGCCACCGCCCGTCACCGGAATCACCATGTGCCCGGCGCAGGCGCCGACATTCGGGTCACTGAGTGGCGCGAGCAGGTAGCCGAGGGTTTCCCGCGACCACTGGTTGTCGGCATCGGTGAACACCAGAATATCGCCAGTGGCCAGGGCCACGCCGGCATTCAGCGTCGCCGCTTTACCCAGGCGCGGCAGATCGAGCACGGTGATGCGCGAATCGATCACTTTGTGTGCGCAGGCCACGGTGTCGTCGGTCGAGCCATCGCTGGCGAGAATGATCTGCAACGAGGCCGGCTGATAGTCCTGCGCCAGCAGCGTGCGCAACTTGTGCTCGATGTGCCGCGCCTCATTGTGCGCGGCGATCACGATGCTGACGTTCAGCGGCGGCGCCGGGCTGTGGCGCCAGGCCGGGAACAGCGGCGCCAGCACGGTCAGCAGCAGCGGGTAGCCGAGGTAGGCGTACACCGGCAGCAGCAGGCACAGCCAGAAAATGAATTCAGCCACGGGCAGGCCTCCTGGCGTTCCAATGACACACACTGAGAATGAGCGCCGCCCCGGCCAGGTGCAGACGCACCCAGTGCAGGCCCCACAGTTGCAGGGTCAGGCCAATGTCGTGATGGCGTGAACTCTGGCGAATGCTCAGCACCAGCGCTGGAATCAGGGTCAGCATCACCATGACCGCTGCGTGATGCGGAAAGCCGTTGAGCAGCGCGGAAATCGCCAGCAAGTCCAGCAGCCATGCCATCAGCGACAGCAGCGGAAAGCGCAGCAGACGCAGGCTGAAGCCGTGGGTGCGCAGCAGTTGCAGATGACTGCCCTGACGCCACATTTCCTTGCCCATCCACTCACGCCAGTTCATCTCGTAGCCCCAGTGCAGGGCCACGTTGTTGTTCACCGACAACAGGCGCGCGCCTTGCTCGTTCAGGCGCAGGGTGAATTCCTTGTCCTCGCCGGTGCGCAGGTGTTCGTCGAAGCCGCCGACCTTCTCGAACCAGCGCCGACGCATCAGCAAGTTGGAGCTGGGCAGCCAGTCCACTGTGTGCGACGCCTGCCCGGAAGTGCGCAGCGTGCGCCGTTGCCAGGCCGTCGCGTACCACGGCGCAGCGGCGGGAGTATGCAGATCCAGACCAAACACATCGGCCTGACCACTTTCCTCCAGTTCGAACAGTGGCCTGAGCCAGTCTTCGGGCATTTCAACGTCGGCATCAATGAACGCCAGCCACTCGCCGCTTGCCAGCAGGACACCGCGATTACGCAGCGCACCGATCAGCAGCCCAGGCAGCACCAGCACCTGCGCACCGAACTGGCGGGCGATGTGCGGGCCGTCATCGCTCGAGCCGTTGTCGACCACGATCAGCTCGCACTCGACATTGGCTGCGTGCGCGGCTTTCTGCGCCGCCAGCAGTGTGCGGCCGATGTGCCGGGCCTCGTTGTACATCGGGATGATGATGCTGATGCGGCTCATGTTCTGGCCTCGGTCAGTGGCGCTTGCTCGGCCTTGAGGCGCAGCACGCTGGTCAGCGCGAGCATGATCCACACGTACTTCTGGTTCGGTGCGCTGAGGAACATCAGGAACAGGGTCAACGACAGGAAACTCACACCGAGGTGGGTCATCAGGTCCGCCTGCTGCCAATCGCGCCGCAGCATCCACGCGGCGCGGGCGCGGATCAGGTTGTACAGGCCCAGGCCGAGCATGCCGACGAACAACAGGCCGGCGGGAATCCCCAGTTCACTGAAGATTTCCAGGTAGGTGTTGTGGGCGCGGCGGTACAGGTCGCCGATCTTGCGGTTGGCGGAAAACGCCTTGGCATAGCCGGTGGTTGCGTAGTGCAGCGGGAAGGTGCCGGGGCCGGAGCCGAGCAGCGGATTCTCGCGGATCATCTGCCCGCCGACCACGATGTACGAGGCACGTCGGCCGAGGGATTCGTCGTCGTGGCCCTTGGCGCCGGCGCTCAACACGCTCAGGGACTGAATGCGCGCGATGTAACCGGCGGGCATCGCGTAGATCGCCAGCGGAATCACGATCGCTGCGCCGAGCATGGCGAAACCCAGGTGCCGTGGACGAATCCGCGTGAGTTGCGCGCGGTAGTGCCAGCAGCCGATCAACAGACTCAAGGCCACCACCACCAGCCCGGAGCGCGACTCGGTCTTGGTCATGCCACCGAGCAGCAGCACGCAGCAAGCGCCCCAGAACAAGCGGTGCAACAGGTTTTGGCCGCGAATCACCAGCAGCAGGGCCAGCGGAATGGCGAAGGCGATCAGCAGGGCGAAGGCGTTGGGGTCTTCGAGCAGCCCGGCGGCGCGGCCCTGATCCTGGAATTTGGTCGAAAACATCGCCATGGCGCAGGTGGCGCTGACGCTCAGGGTCACCAGTCTGGAAAACAGGTCGAGGTTCAGTTCGCGACCGATCAGCAGGGTGATGACAAACAGGATCAGGCCGACGCTCAGCTCACGCAGATGCCCCAGCGACATACCCATGTCATCGGTATTGAGCAGGCTGAGGAAATACAGGACCAGAAACCACAGCAGAAACCGCCAGATATTGCTGCGCAGACGCTCGGAGGGAATCTGATGCATGGCCAGTTGCAGCATCAGGATCACCGCCAGTGAGGCACCGATCAGTTTGCTCCCGGACAGCGAGCTGTCCTTGAAGAAACCTTCGAACGGCACCAGCGCGGCGATGCCCAGCAGGCCCCAGGTCGGCTTGCGGTACAACACCGAGAAACCCACCAGAGCAATGACGGCGCCCGGTGCCAGAAACGGATAAGGGCTGGCGAGCAGACCGATGCACACCAGACCGAGCAGCGTGACGATCGAGAGCGGGAAAATCATGCGCGTGCCTCCCGTGCCGTGCGGATGTACAGCTGCGACCAGCGTTCGGCCAAAGCCTTGAGGTCGTAGCGATCCTGTTGCGTACGCTTTGCGTTGTCGCACAAATGCCGGGCCAGCTTCGGCTCGCTCAGCAGGTTGTCGAGCTGGCGGGCGAGGGCAGAGCTGTCGGCGGGTGCCGCCAGCAGGCCGTTATTGCGGTGTTCGAGCACATCGGGAATGCCTCCGACTGCGAAAGCCACCACCGGCACGCCGGCCTGCATCGCTTCCAGCAGAATCATCGGTGTGCCTTCGGTGCGCGAGCTGATCACCAGCGCATCCAGTTGCTGCCACCACGGTTGCATGGCGGTCTGGTAACCGGGCAGGCGAATCCGTTGGGTCAATCCGGCGGCGTCGATCCGCGCCTGTAGCGCCTCACGTTCCGGGCCGTCGCCGAGCATCACCGCGTCCAGTTGCGGGTGCTGGTGACACAGCGGAATCATTGCATCGAGAAACAGATCCGGGCCTTTCTCGCTGCTCAAACGCCCGACGTAGCCGGCGAGCCAGCGCTGGCGGTCAACGGTGCTGACCAGCGCGGCGGCGGCCGGTAAACCGTTGGGGATCACTTGCAGTTTTTCCGCCTGCACGCTGGCCTGACGATGCAGCACGGCGATGCTCTCGGCCACGCACACCACCCGGTCCACCGAAGCGGTGCGGCACAACTGCAGACTCAGCCAGGTGTAGAACTTCTGCTTGCGGCTGCGCGGGGTGAAGCCGTGTTGGGTGATGACCAGTGGCAGACGCAACAGCGTCGCTGCGACCCAACCGAACAACAGCCCTTTGAAGTTGTGGGTGTTGATCAGCGGTTGCTCGCTGCGCCGGGCACTTAGATGGCGCATCAACTCGCCCAGCCCGGAGCAGCCACGACAGTCCACCCCGGCCTCGCGAAAGCGCGCGATCAGTGCGGGTGGTGCATCGAGACACAGCACCTGGTGCTGCCCCGGTGTCGCCAGGCAGTGATCGAGCAACATGCGCTCGGCCCCATAGAAGCCGCCGCTGCTGAGCAAATGAATGATCGGCAGCGCGGCATTCGGGGTGGACGGCGTGTTCAATTGCGCACCCAGTGCACGAAGCTTGGCACGGTCCAGTTCTTGTGCGGATTGCGTGGCAGAACGTTTTCGTCGTTGATCACCAGCAACACCGGCAGACCCAGTTCGTGGGTGATTTGCGCCGGATGTTTGAAACGGTGATCGAAGAACTCACGCACATACACCAGAGCAATCGCCAGCAGCAGACCGGTGAACAGCCCGAACGGGATGATCAGCAGCGGTTTGGGAAACGCCGGCTCGGTCGGTTCGAACGGCGGGCTCAGCACCTTGGCGTTCGACAGGTCGTCGTTGAGTGAACCGGCGGTGCTGCTTTCGGCAAAGCGTTGCGCGTAGGTCGAGAACGCCGTGTGCAGTGCGTCGATTTCAGTGTCCATCTGCCGCAGCTTGCTCTGGGTCTGCTGCAAGGTGTGGATGCGGTTCTTGAAGTCGGCGATGCGCGCGGTTTTCTGGTCGATCACCTGTTGCACCACGGCCAGGTCGTTGGTGCGTTCCTGGATGCGGTTGCTCACCACTTTGAGGAACTGCTGACGGGTGCGGGCGATCTGCTCGCGGGTCAGCAGCATCGGCTCGCTGCCGGGCTGAAACACCGCGAGGTCATTCATGTAGCGGCTGACCTGAGTGGTCAGTTGCTCGCCCAACTGTTTGACTTCCCGATCCTCGAACGCCACGTTGTCGACGGTGGTGGTGAAGGTGTAGGGGAAGGTGTAGTCGTTGAGTTTGTTGGTGCTGGCGGCGGCCAATGCGGTTTTCAGGTATTCAAGCCAGCGCTGGCTCTGCAACAGGCGATCCTGGTACAGGTTCAGCGCTTGTTCTTCGGTGTTGATCGCGTTCAGGCGAAAGGTGATTTCTTCCTTCGGATCGGACGAGCCGACGCTTTCCAGCAGCGCCTGGCGATTGCCCTCCAGTCCATCGAGACGCACCTGATACAGGTGCTTCTTGGTTTCGTAGAAGGATTGCGGCAGGTCGATCGATTGCAGCGCCTGACGGCTCACCAGATAGTTCTGCAGCAAGGTGGCGACAAACGTCGTGCCTTGATGCGGATCGGGGAAGCTGTAGACGATCGAGATCACGTTGGAGCCGGGCAGGGTCTCGATCTTCAGGCTGTCGAGGGCCTGTTGAGTGAGGCCGTCGAGCACGGTGTCGCGCACCGGATCGGTCTCCAGCCCGAGCATGTTGCGCAGCGGGTTGATCACGTATTGGCGCAGGGGTGAGGTGACATAACGGCGGAACGGATCGCCGACCAGTTTGGCGAACATGCCGACCGGTGGGCTGTATTCGCCCTTGTCACGCAACTCACTGATGGTCTGCCGGATCAACGCGGGCGAGCGCAGGATATTGCTCTCGGTTTCCATGTCCGCCAGCGACGGCGGAATGAAGGTGGCGTTATCGACCGTCAGTGAGGTGGTGGCGTCACCCTGGGAGAGTTTTTTCGACTGCACGATCACCTGGGCGGTGATATCGAAGCTCTGTTTGAGCACCAGCGGCAGTACCAACGCGATGACTGCAAAGATCAGGAAGACCCGTTTCACCAGTTGCTTGTTGGCGAAGAAGATCCTGAAGAACTCATGCAGGTAGTTTTCCTTTGGATTCATGATCGGTCACCTGAGAGTCGGTTAGTTGCTGCTGTTGTCGTTCTTGTTGTCGAGGCGATAGCTGAAACTCATGCCCACGCCCTGGAACAGCACCACGTCCGCCAATTGCCGCGCGAGCTCGCCGGCACTGGCCAGTTTGGTTTTGGGCACGTAGAGCATGTCGTCCGGTTGCAGATAGGCGATTTGCGAAGCGTCGCCGGACAGGGCTTTCTCGACGTCGTAATGCACGGCCTGCACCTGGTTGCCGTTGCGGCGCATGATCACCACCGAGTCGAGGCGCGCCTTGATGTTGGTGCCACGGGCCAGGGTCAATGCTTCAAGTACCGAGACCGGGCGACGAATCGGATAGGAACCCGGCTGGCCGACTTCACCCAGCACATAGATCTCGTTGCCGGCGGTGGATTTGAGCATCACATCGACGCTCATCCGACCTGGCAGTTGTGCGTACTTCTGGTTGAGGAAGGTTTCCAGCTGGTTGATGGTCATGCCTTGCAGTGGCACCGCGCCGATTTCCGGAAAACTCGCGTAACCGTCGTTGCCCACGGTGATCTCACGGCTCATACCGGTGGCGGGATGGTTGAGGGCACTTTTGAGGTTCTGCTCATTGGTCAGCGGACTGATGACCTGCACCGTCAGCTGATTGCGGTTGGGCTGGAACAGTTGTTTGCGCTGGTAGGCACGCTGGATTTCTTCGCGCGCTTCGTCGCCGGTCAGCCCGGCGATTTTCACCGAGGTGTTGGCGCCCGGCAGGTTGATGGTGCCGTCAGGCAGCACCAACTGGTTGCCGTTGAGCTGGCTGGCCGCGGTGAAGTTCAGGCCGATCTGGTCACCCGATTGCACGCGGTAGGCGTCCGAACCGCTGGTGCTGATGTGGAAGATCACGTCCAGCACATCTTGCGGGCGCAACGTCTGTTCGATCTTCGGCATATCGGTGGCCTGGGCGTTGGCCGGGGTGGCGGTGAGAATATTCACCGGCATGGTCTGGGTCTCGGAATTGCTGGAGCAGCCTGCAAGCGGCAGCATCAGCAGAACAAGTATCTTGGCGTTCATGGCGTCATCCTTCGCGTTTGCTTACAGGTTTTTGTAAAGCCACTTGGGCATGTAGTACTTGCGCCGGTTGAAGACGCTGCCAACCACTTTTGCCCCGGCCTGGGTCAGGCGTTGCACGGCGGCCTGAGCGACTTCCCAGCGCGTGTCCTCGGCGCGTACCACGAACACCACGCCATCGACCTGAGTGGCGAGTACCAACGTGTCGGCGGCGGAGTACACCGCGTCACCATCGATCACCACAAAGCGGTACTGGCTGCCCAGTTGATCGAGCAACGGGCTCAGGCGCTCGGCAGTCAGGTGCTCCAGCGTGCGGATCGGCCGACCGTTGGGCAGGACATGGAACGGCAGGCTCGACACCTGCACCACGCAGTCCTGCAACAGCGGCGGGTTGTCCGGGTTGAAGAGCAGATCGCGCAGGCCGCGCTCCTTGCTCAGGTTCAACTGTTGGGTAAGGTTGCTCGCCGACTGGCTGGCGTCGACCAGCAGCACCTGGCCGCTGCTCATCTGCGCCAGTTGGCTGGCCAGCGCCAGCGCACTGGTGGTGGTGCCGGCACCAGGGTTGGCGGCGGTCAGGAACAGGATCCGCAGATCCAGATCCAGCACGGTCGAAATCAGGTTCGATTCGCTGGGATTGGCAATGCTCAGGCTTTTGTTGGTTGAACCGTCCATTAGCTTGCTCCGTGGCCGCTGAATACTTTGAAGGGGGTTTTCAACAGGATCTTCAGATCAAGCAAAAGGCTTTGCTCGGCGATGTAGCTGAGGTCCAACTCAACGCGCTGGTCGAAGTCGATGTTGCTGCGCCCGGAGATCTGCCAGAGGCCGGTCATGCCGGGGTAGATGCTCAGGCGCGCGAGGTGGCGGTCCTTGTAGCGGTAGGCGTTGAACGAGGTCGGACGCGGGCCGACCAGGCGCATGTCACCGCTCACCACATTGAACAGATTGGGCAGTTCGTCGAGGCTGGTGCGCCGCAGGAAACCGCCGATCCCGGTGATGCGCGGGTCCTTGTCGATCTTGAAATCGATGGCGTCGACCCCGTGCTTGTTGAGGTGGCGCAGCGATTCCTTCAGTTCTTCGGCGTTGCAGACCATGGTGCGGAACTTGTACATGCCGAACGTGCGGCCGCGATAGCCGGTGCGTTTTTGCACGAACATCACCGGTCCCGGGCTGGTGAATTTGATAGTCAGTGCCAGGCCCAGCAGCAGCGGCGAAAACACCACCAGGATCATCAGCGCACCGAAGCAGGCCAGCACCCGGTTGGTGCGTGACAGCGTCCATGGCCGGCCACCGTCGCGACCGGTCAACCAGCCACGACCCTGCATGTGGATGGCGGTATCCAGGCGCATTCGGTGTTCGGGATCCATGCGCTTGTCACGACGCATCTGATTGATCGGTACACCTTGTTCATGTCCAGTCATGAGAACCTCCGCTGAAGTTCAGCCGCGAGCGGCGCGTGGGCGACAGGCAGTGGGGTAGTAGTCGCGAAACCAGGCGATGAAACGCCCCAGGCCTTCATCCAGCTCGATCCGGGGCTGGAACCCGGTGGCCTGGGCCAGATCATCGGTTTCGGCACAGGTGTTGAGCACATCGCCCGGTTGCAGGGGCAAGAGCTCGACAATGGCTTTCTGGCCGAGGTGTTTTTCCATCAACGCCAGGTAGGTTTTCAGTTCCACCGGGTGGTGGCCGCCGATGTTGAACAGGCACCACGGCGCCATGCTGCTGCCGGCATCGGGGTGTTCGCGATCCCACTCCGGGTGGTTGTGCGGCGGATGGTCGGTGAGCCGGGCGATGCTTTCGACGATGTCGTCGATGTAGGTGAAATCGCGCTGGTGCTCGCCGTAGTTGAACAGTTTCAGCGGGGTGCCATCGGTGATCGCCCGGGCGAACTGAATCGGCGACATGTCTGGCCGACCCCATGGCCCGTACACGGTGAAAAAGCGCAGCCCGGTGCTCGGGATGCCGAACAGGTGGCTGTAGCTGTGAGCCATCAGCTCGTTGGCTTTTTTGGTCGCGGCGTACAGCGACAGTGGGTGATTCACACCGTCATGCACCGAATAAGGTGTGTGCTGGTTGGCGCCGTAGACTGAGCTCGACGAGGCGTAGATCAGGTGCTCCACCGGATGGTGCCGGCAGCCTTCGAGAATATTCAGGAAACCGCTGAGGTTGCTGTCGAGGTAGGCCTTTGGGTTTTCCAGCGAGTAACGTACGCCGGCCTGCGCCGCGAGGTGGATCACCACTTGCGGTTGCTCGCGGACAAACAGCGCTTCAATCGCCGCGGCATCGGCCAGATCAATCCGCGCGATCGGGAAATGCCCGACCTGATTACGTATCCATTGCACCCGATCGTGTTTCAGCTGCGGGTCGTAGTAGCCGTTGAAGTTATCCAGGCCGACCACCGCATGCCCGTCGCGCATCAGCCGCAACACGCAATGGGCGCCAATGGAGCCGGCTGCGCCGGTGACCAGGATTTTCATGGGCGCAATCCTTCCGGCGTAATGTGGCGCAGGCCGATACCGCTGTAATGCAGGCCGGCCGCCGCTACGTGTTCCGGGTTGTAGAGATTGCGACCGTCAACGATCACCTTCGAACGCAGCTTGCTCGCCAGCAGCTCGAAATCCACCACGCGAAAATTTTTCCATTCGGTGCAGATCACCAGCGCATCGGCATCTTCCAGGGTGTCGTCGCGAGTGGCGCACAGATGCAGGTCGTTGCGATAGCCGTAGAGGCGCCGGCATTCAGACATGGCTTCCGGATCGTAGGCCTGCACGCTGGCGCCTTCGGCCCACAACGCGTCCATCAGGTAGCGGCTGGGGGCTTCGCGCATGTCATCGGTATTGGGTTTGAACGCCAGGCCCCAGATCGCGATCGACTTGCCGGCCAGACCCTGCGGAAACTGCGCCTTGAGTTTGCTGAACAGAATGTGCCGCTGACTGTCATTGACGTCGGTGACGCTGCGCAGCAGTTTCAGCGGCATGCCGTTGTGTTCGGCGGTGTGCAACAGGGCACGCAGATCCTTGGGGAAGCACGAACCGCCGAAGCCGCAACCGGGGTAGATGAAGTGGTAGCCGATGCGCGGGTCGGAGCCGATGCCTTTGCGCACGGCTTCGATGTCGGCGCCCAGCAGTTCGGTGAGGTTGGCCAGTTCGTTCATGAAGCTGATACGCGTGGCGAGCATTGCGTTGGCCGCGTACTTGGTGAGCTCGGCGCTGCGGTTGTCCATGAACATCAGTTTTTCGTGGTTGCGGCAGAACGGCGCGTACAGTTCGCTCATCTGCTCGCGGGCGGCGTCATCGCGGGTGCCGACGATGATCCGGTCCGGACGCATGCAATCGGCGAGGGCGCTGCCTTCCTTGAGGAATTCGGGGTTGGACACCACCCGTACCTTCAGGCTGCTGCGGCCACGACGTTGCAGCTCTTCGTTGGCCTTGGCGGCAACCTGGTCCGCCGTGCCGACCGGCACCGTGGACTTGATGATCAGGGTGCGATCAGCCTCCATGTGCGAGGCGATCTGCCGGGCCACGTTCAGCACATGGGTCAGGTCGGCGGAACCGTCTTCATCGGCCGGCGTGCCCACGGCGATGAAAATCAGTTCGGCATGTTCTACCGCGTCGCTGGCCTGGGTGCTGAACAGCAGACGCCCGGCCTTGATGTTTTCTTCAAGGGTGGTGGAGAGTCCAGGCTCACTAATAGGCGGCACGGCTTGTTGCAGTTGCTTAATTTTATTGGGGTCAATATCAACACACAAAACCCGATGCCCTACATCTGCAAGTGCGGCGGCTTGAATTAATCCGACGTAGCCTGTGCCAAATACGCTCACGTCCATCTGCGCACCCTCGATAGAGCGAAAAAAAGAAGTTCGGAAGAAGACTGTAAAAGGGGTATAGCGCAGGGTTTGGAAAGCGTGTCAGCAAAATGACATGTTGCACCTGTATAACACTTGAGCGCTTTTTGGCGATTGGCCATCAAGTCATTGCTGCGATTGGATTTGTTGTTTTTCTGCAGATTTGTTCAGATTTAAAATAAGCGATAAACGGTTGTAAGTCTTTAATTTAAAGGCTTCTAGCGTTTTGCGTGTGTCAGATTTGAGTCACCGGTTTTTTGACGCTTTCTAAAGAAAACAGTCAATTCTTGCGCTTTGATGGCTGGGTGCTAGTGTCAGGTTCTGACCGACAAACCTTTGACTCTCTGCCGTTTTGCACGAGCGGTATCGCCATGTTCAGATATGCCAAAGAATTACTTTTGATTGTTTATTTGCTGCTTTATTCCGAATATTACATTGAGCGGTTAAATGCTATCGGTGTCGGTTTTGCTGTACTTATTTTTGGCGCGATGTTTTTGGCGCTTACTTTAGCGTTATATCTAACGGCTTATATTCGTCAGGCTCTCATTCGCCACTTGTTCGCAATAACACTGTTTGTCTCAGCGGTATTTTTTGATGTCTATACCCGGGTCACCGCGGATTACCTGAGCTACAGCAGCTTTGTGTCGCTGGTGTACTCTGGCGGTTTCATCCAGGAAGCCGCCTACCAGTACCGCGATGCGATCATTCATGGCGCGCTCAGCGGGCTGCTCTTGCTGTTCGGTATCGGTCTCAAGCCGCGGCACTCGCTGGCGGTACCCAACGGATTACGCGTGGTGGCGCCGTTGTGTGGCGTGTTGCTGTTGAGCGTGGTGTTGTTCCTGCGGGCGGGCGAGGGCGCGCGCGGTTTGCCGATCATGTACACGCCGCTGGCCTATCTGAACCTGTTCGCCTATGAAGCGCTGCACAACACGGTCGGCCCGCGTGAGCCGGTGACGTTGGCGCGCAACACAGTGGCGGTCAATCACGACATCGTGTTGATCATCGACGAAAGCATCTCCGGCAATTATCTGGACATCAATGCCCCGTTCGGCGTGCACAGCAACCTCAAGCAGGCGCATCCGGGTGTCGACATCTTCAATTACGGCTACGCCGCGTCGATTGCCAATTGCAGCGCCGACACCAATGTCACCCTGCGCTACGGCGGCACTCGCGCCGATTACACGCGGATCAACAGCACCCTGCCGTCGATCTGGCAGTACGCGAAGAAGGCCGGGTTGCGCACGGTGTACATCGACGCCCAGCGCACCGGCGGCAATTTGCAGAATCTGATGACCGACACCGAAAAAAAGGACATCGACGAATTCGTCCAGTTTGACCAGACCAGCGTGCGTGACCGCGACATGGCCGCCGCCGCGAAACTGATCGAACTGCTCAACGATGATCAGCCGGAGTTGGTGGTGATCAACAAGGTCGGCGCGCATTTCCCGGTGCACGACAAATACCCCGACGCCTTCATGGCGTATCGTCCGACCTTGCCGCGTGGGCAGTTCACCGAAGTGGCCGACACCGGTAAACGCGACGGTTTCAACGGCCAGCCGGATGACTGGGTGCTGTACCGCAACGCCTACAAAAACACCGTGCTGTGGAACGTCGGCGAGTTTTTCGCCCGGGTCTTTGCCCAGGCCAATTTGCACAATGCACTGCTGATCTACACCTCCGATCACGGCCAGGACCTGCATGAGCGCGGCAATCCCGGGCTCAACACCCACTGCGGCGGCGATCCGGTCGAGGAAGAAGGGCTGGTGCCGCTGGTGGTGATTCAGGGCGATCAGGTGCACGGCCCGGACTGGACGCAGGCATTGGCGCAGAACAAGGATCGCTCCAGCCACTACAACATCTTCCCGACGCTGCTGCAGTTGATGGGTTACGACCTGGCGGGTATCGAAGCGGTGTATGGCAAACCGCTGACGCTGCCGACCGCGGACGATTTCACCTTCAACTATCGCTTCAATGCGCGGTTGGGGGCCAAGCCTGAGTGGAAACACATTGATCTGAAGACGATTGTCACGCCGGGGGAGGCGGCGACCAGTGTGGCAACCGGGGACTGAGATTTGTGCCGGTTTTACTGGCCTCATCGCTGGCAAGTCAGCTCCCACAGTGTTTCAGGGTGAAGCCGGTATTTGTCGACAACCTCAACCCCTGTAGGAGCTTGCCTGCAAGCGATGGGGCCAGTTCAAACACCACTGACCTGAAGATACTTCCCACAGTGTTTGATGGTGATTCCAGTATTTGTGAGCAACCTCAATCCCTGTGGGAGCTGGCTTGCCAGCGATGAGGCCAGTACGAACACCTCTGATCCAATCAGGCCGCTATCCGCTATCCTTGCCCCACACTGACCCAACGGATGGCGGCATGCTTCAGGTTCAAGGCGTCTTCAAAAGTTACCTCACCCCCCAAGGCCCGCTCCCGGTGCTGCAAGGCGTCGACCTGACGCTAGAACCCGGCAGCAGTCTGGCGCTGATGGGCGAATCCGGCAGCGGCAAAAGCACCTTGCTGCACCTGATCGCCGGCCTCGACAAGGTCGATCGCGGCAGCATCCACAGCGGCGAGCATCGGCTGGAGCAGATGAACGAGGCGCAACTGGCCGACTGGCGCCGCACTGAAATCGGTCTGGTGTTCCAGCAGTTCAACCTGATCGGCAGTCTGCGGGTCGAGGACAATCTGGCGTTTCAGGCGCGTCTGGCCGGGCGGCATGAGCCGCGCTGGCAGGCGCATCTGGTGCAGCGTCTGGGCCTGGGCGATTTGCTCACGCGTTATCCCGAGCAGTTGTCGGGCGGCCAGCAGCAGCGGGTTGCGCTGGCCCGGGCCTTGGCGTCACGGCCAAAATTGCTGCTCGCCGACGAACCCACCGGCAGCCTCGACGAAGCCACCAGTGATGAAGTGCTGCGTCTATTGCTGGAGCTGCTTGATGACACGCCGACCACGCTGCTGATGGTCACGCACAGCCCGCGTGTGGCGGCACGCCTGGCGCGGCGCGTGGTGTTGTCCAACGGCCATCTGACGTGAACGTTTTCTGGCAAACCCTGCGCGCGCTGCTCAGTCATTGGCGGCGGCACCCGGTGCAGTTTTTCAGTGTGCTGACCGGGTTGTGGCTGGCTACAAGTCTGTTGACCGGGGTCGAAGCGCTGAACAGTCAGGCCCGCGACAGTTACGCGCGGGCCAGTCAGATGATTGGTGGCGAACCGCAGGCCAGTCTTGTTGCGCCCAGTGGGGCGACGTTTACCCAGCAGTGGTTCATTGATCTACGCCGCGCGGGCTGGCCAGTCTCGCCGCAGTTGCAAGGCCGGCTGATGCTCAAGGATCACCAGGAGCAGCGGCTGCAACTGATGGGCATCGAACCGGTGTCGCTGCCGACGGACGCTGCGGTGGCAGGGCAGGCGATGCCGATCGAGCGCATCGTCGAGTTCTTCTCACCGCCGGGCAGCACCTGGATTTCCCCGGAAACCCTGCACGCCTTGGGCCTGACCGAAGGCGCCACGCCGCAAACCGCCAGCGGCCAGACCCTGCCGCCGCTGCACACACAAAAGGACATGGCGCCGGGCGTGTTGCTGGTGGACATCGGTGTCGCGCAAACCCTGCTCGAACAGCCCGGGCAACTGTCGCGGCTGTTACTGCCCAAGGATTTTCATGCCGAGCTACCGCCGGCGTTCAATGGTCGGTTGCAGCTTAAAAGCAGCGCCGAGGAAAACAATCTTTCGCGCCTGACCGAGAGTTTTCACCTCAACCTCGATGCCTTGGGCTTTCTCTCGTTTCTGGTCGGGCTGTTTATCGTGCACGCGGCCATCGGTCTGGCGCTGGAACAGCGTCGTGGTCTGCTGCGCACGTTGCGCGCCTGCGGGGTTAGTGCGCGGATGTTGATCGGCTGTCTGATCGTCGAACTCGGTGTGCTGGCGTTGGTTGGCGGGGTGTTCGGGGTCATCAGCGGTTACTGGCTGGCGAGCGTGCTGCTGCCGGATGTCGCCGCCAGTCTGCGCGGTCTGTACGGCGCAGAAGTGGCGGGGCAGTTGCGCCTGAGCCCGTGGTGGTGGTTCAGCGGTATTGGTTTGAGCCTGTTCGGCGCGTTGCTGGCCGGTGCCAACAGTCTGCTGCGTGCGGCACGCTTGCCGCTGTTGGCGGTGGCGGATCCGCAGGCCTGGCATCAGCAACATGCGCGCTGGTTGCGCCGTCAGGGTTGGCTGGCGGCGCTGCTGGGCCTGATCGCGCTGTTGGCATTGCTGTTCGGTGACAGTCTCGGTAGCGGGTTTGTGTTGATGGCCGGGTTGCTGCTCGGCGCCGCGCTGGCGTTGCCGGTGGTGCTCAGCGCGGTGCTCAATCCCTTGCTCGGGCGCAGTCGCTCGGTACTCGGCCAGTGGTTTCTCGCCGACTGCCGCCAGCAACTGCCGGCACTCAGTCTGGCGCTGATGGCGTTGCTGCTGGCGCTGTCGGCGAACATCGGTGCTGGCAGCATGACCGCCGGTTTTCGCCAGACCTTCGACGACTGGCTCGAACAACGTCTCAGTGCCGAGCTGTACCTCAACCCGGTCAATCCGGCGCAGTCCCGCGAAATGTACGCCTGGCTCAAACAACAGCCGAGCGTCAGCGCGGTGCTGCCCAACTGGCAAGTGGCGGTGACCCTGCAGGGGTGGCCGGCGGATGTCTTCGGGGTGATCGATCATCCCTATTATCGCCAACACTGGCCGTTGCTCGAGGCGATTGCCGGCGATCCGTGGGCGCACCTGGCGACGGACGATGCGGTGATGCTCAGCGAACAATTGGCACGACGCCTGAAGGTGCGCGCGGGTGATCACCTGAGCCTGCCGACGCCGGGCGGGGCGTGGTCCCCGCGGATCGTCGGGATCTACGCCGACTACGGCAATCCCAAGGGCCACCTGCTGGTCAACAGTAATCATCTGCTGCGGCTGTGGCCGTCACTGACGCCGAACCGTTTCAACTTGCGCATCGCGCCGCCCGACATCCCGCCGTTTTTGCGCGCACTGCAAACGCGCTTTCAACTCGATGACAGCCGCATCGTCGATCAGGCGCGGCTCAAGGGTTGGTCGGTGCAAGTATTCGAGCGCACTTTCGCCGCCACCGCCGCGCTGAACAGCCTGACCCTGGCGGTGGCCGGTGTGGCGCTGTTCATCAGCCTGCTGACCCAGAGCCAGAGCCGCCTCGGGCAACTGGCGCCGCTGTGGGCGCTGGGTGTGACGCGCCGTCAGTTGATGCTGCTTAACCTCGGCCAGACCTGGCTGCTGGCGGTGCTGACGCTGGTGCTGGCGTTGCCGTTGGGGATCGCGCTGGCGTGGTGTCTGGATGCGGTGATCAACGTGCAGGCGTTCGGCTGGCGCTTGCCGTTGCGGATCTTTCCGCTGCAACTGCTGCAGTTGCTCGGGCTGGCGTTGCTGGCGACGTTGTTGGCCTCGGCGTGGCCGCTGTATTCGTTGTATCGCACGCAACCGGCGGATCTGTTGAGGACGTTTGCCCATGAGGATTAACCTGGTTGCGCTGCTGTTCGCGCTGTTGCTATTGGGCGGTTGCGATCAGCCTGTGCCTGCGCAGAAGGGTTTTGCCGGGCTCGGCGATCAGGCCGCGCAGTTCACACCGGTGGTGCCGGGGCGGGTATTCAGCTTCCCGGCGGATCACGGCGCGCACGAAGGTTTTCGCATCGAATGGTGGTACGTTACCGCCAATCTCAAGGATCAGCAGGGCCACGATTTCGGCGTGCAATGGACGTTGTTTCGCAGCGCCTTGAAACCGGTGGCGCAACAATCGGGCTGGGCCAACCAGACGATCTGGCTCGGGCACGCCGCAGTGACTTCAGCCACCGCGCATCATGCCGCCGAGCGCTATGCCCGAGGCGGAGTGGGGCAGGCCGGGGTGAACGTCGCGCCGTTCGAGGCGTGGATCGATGATTGGCGCTTCGCCAGTCAGGCGCAGGATCCGTTGACGGATCTGCAGCTCAGTGCCAGCGACAAAGCCTTCAGCTATCAACTGCACCTCACCTCCAGTCGTCCGCTGGTGTTGCAAGGTGACAACGGTTTCAGCCGCAAATCCGAACAGGGCCAGGCCTCGTACTACTACAGTCAGCCGTTTTTTCAGGCCAGCGGCACCCTGCAAATCGACGGCCGGACCTACACCGTCAGCGGCCCGGCGTGGCTGGATCGGGAGTGGAGCAGTCAGCCGCTGGCAGCCAATCAGACCGGCTGGGACTGGTTTTCCCTGCACCTGGACAGCGGTGAATCGCTGATGCTGTTTCGCACCCGGCAAACCGACGGCGCGCCGTATCTGACCGGCACCTGGATCAGCGCCGACGGGCAGACCGAAACCCTGCACGGCGAGCAGATCAAACTGACCGCCCAGAACACCGCCAAAGTCGCCGGACGCCAGATGCCGGTGCGCTGGTCGATCAGCATTCCAGACAAACACCTCGACATCCGCCTCGACGCACTCAATCCCAATGCCTGGATGAACCTGCGCATCCCTTACTGGGAAGGGCCGGTGCGGATCAACGGCAGCCATGGCGGGCGCGGCTATCTGGAGATGACCGGGTACTGAATTTCGTACACAAACCCCTGTGGGAGCGGGCTTGCTCGCGAAGTCCCCGGTACAGTCACCCACAGAGCAATTGCCCGGAACTCCGCCCCGTCTACCATCCTCTACCGATCAATCCCGGCCCATTTCGAGGCCCCGGCGAGGACTCCCCCCATGAGCGACGACCTGCAACCCCCCGACCTCACCACGTGGCAACGCCTGTTCGACGATCAGACCTACTGGCAGCAATCCCCCGACGCTCACTACCTCGACCTGCAACACATCGCCGACGACCTGCTCGCCCAGGGCGCGATCGATCTGGAGCAGTGGCAGATCCTGCGCGCCAAGGCCGATGACCTGCATAAGGATTCGCCTGCCGTGAACGTCACTAATGAACTGGATGACCCTGAAGCCTGAGGAGACCCGCCATGAAACCCGTATCCCCCAGCGAACACCCCGACGAACCCCGGCCACTGGGAGAAACCGAGCGCGACAACGACGCCCTGCGCCCGACCGACCCCAAACAGCGCGAGGACAGCGGCAAGGGCACCGCCAGTGGCGAATCCACCGCGCAGGAGACCGCCGCGTCAGAAACCAAAGCCAAGCCCTGAACAGCGTCTATGCTCAGTGGCACATTCGGCGCCAAACACGCGTTGGCGCCGGTTGCTGCCATTCATTACAGGGAAAGTACCGCTTATGAAGCTCCATGCTCTGGCCAAGGCCATCACCCTCGCAACCGTTCTGTCCGCCACCAGCTTCGGCGCAATGGCGGCCGATATTCCGCTGTCTGCCACTGTCGAAGCCGATCAAGTCACGACCAAAGTGCTGGCCGTCGATGCGGCCAACCACCAGGTCGTGCTGGAAGGCGCCGAAGGTCGTCAGGTTCACGTTCAGCTAAGTGACAAGGCGAAAAACCTCGCCAACCTCAAGGTCGGTGACCTGGTCAAAGTCGAAGTGCAGCGTTCCGTGGCGGCCTACCTCGATACCGATGTGGATAAAGGTCTGCCTGGCACGGTCGAGCGTAGCGGCGAGCTGCGCAACGCTCCCGGCACTGAAAACCCGGGCGGCGAGGCCTACCGGCAGATTCAGGTGCAACTGAAAATCACCAAAATTGATTTGAAGCAAAATCAGGTGACCCTGGAAAATCCGGCGGGCCAGTCGAAAATCCTCGACGTTAAAAAGCCTGAAATTCAAGCCAAGCTGAAAGATCTGAAAGTCGGGCAGAGCGTAGTTGTCACTTATACCGATGTATTAAAAGTGACCAGTCAGCATGAAAGCTGAGTATTAACTCTACAAGATGGTTGTTCTTGTACAGATTATTGTATGAGAACAATCATCTGAAAGGAGTTGAGCCGTGCTTTGAAAGTTTCGTGAAAGGATTTCGTCGATAAATATCTATTAACTTTTTCGTACATAAAATTTACCTTTATGTATGACGACATATCCGCCAACTTCTATTAAAATCCTTCCCGTTCGCCCAGTGTCAGGGCTCTTTACCGGTGCATGGATTGCCAGGCCATTACACTGGGCGAACACCTCTTCGGAGCGGATGTATACAATTTCAGATAAAAAAAGGGCGACTTTCAAGTCGCCCTTTTTTCTGTTCGCGATTATGCCGATGCCTGCCCCTCAAAGCGTTTGAGCGTGGCTTCATACATCTTGGTGCGGCGGTGGTTTTTGCCGTAGGTTCCAGCAGCTGAGACGGTTCCTGCCTGGATGTGATCCAGATAGCGGAAAATCTTGCGCGGCGCCAACAGCTTGATGCCGTAGCCCAACGCTGTCATTCGATCCTGCAGGGTATAACCGGGCACCCGGTCATCCATGCAAAAGTGCAGTCCGCGAGACTTCATCAACTTGGCGTTCCACAAAGTGCAGAAACTCTTCAGGTGAGTTTCCCGATAAGGTTTCGGCTCTTTACTGCGCAAACCCAACGCAGTTTTCGCCCGGCGAATATAGTGTTTGCAAAATCGCGAAGTTAACCGCCAGGTGTCTCTCACAATCCCACGATTGATTTGTTCGACACACCCGACTGCGGCGACGTCCGCAGACTTTATGCACTCACGCAGCATCATTGCAAAGACTTCCTTGTCGTAGACAAAGGTGTCGGTGTGCAGCAGAAACAGATAGTCGGTTTCAACTTTTTCCAGCGCCAGATCCAGCGCCTTGCCATGCGCAATATGTCCCGCTTCTTTGCCGGGGGAGGGACGTTCGATCAGGTTGATCCAGTCCAGCGAACGCAAATAATCCAGACTGGCATCCGCCGAATCATTGTCCACCACCCAAACCGGAATGCGCTGCGCCTGAACATGCTGACGCAACAACTCCAGGCACATCCGGGTGATGTCCGGGGTTTTGTAATTTACCAATACAAGACTGAAATTCGGCTGCGTAACGGCTGGTAAATCAAACTGGCTCATTTCGGGAAGCTCATCCGCGGTTGATCGGCGACAGGTGTCTCTCGGGCCGGGATGCTAGCGACGCAAGCTTAGTTGAAGCTTAATTTGCCGTTCAGGAGGTGAGGCGAGGTGTTTCGAGGCATGACATCTCGCGCACGACGCAAGCCGTCCCACAGGCTAAACTGCGCGCCCCTCAGATGCTTCAAGGAAGAAGCGGCACCTGCCGTCGCCTCACGGATGAAACCACTTTCCCTCTACCACCCGGCCCTGTATTGGCTGCGCGTGTGGCAAAAAAGACTGTTCCGCCAGATCGCCTGGCACTGCTCCAGCAAACGCTACGCACGCCTGGTTGCCGGCGCTGATCGCCTGCCATTCCGCTACCTCAAACACACCTCGAGACTCATCCGCAAACTCGGCGACTCCGACCTCGCCCTGCAACACAACAAAGTCATCAACCTGAAACTCGCCGTCGCCGCCATCGACGGCCTCATCATCGCCCCCGGCGAACACTTCTCCTTCTGCCGCCTCGTCGGCCGCCCAACCCGCAAACGCGGCTACGTCGAAGGCATGGAACTCTCCTTCGGCGAAGCGCGACGCGGTATCGGCGGCGGAATCTGCCAACTGAGTAACCTGATCCACTGGATGGCGATCCACTCACCGCTGATAGTCGTTGAACGCTCCAACCACAGCTTCGACCCATTCCCGGACGAGGGGCGAGTACTGCCATTCGGTTCCGGCGCGGCGATTTTCTACAACTACGTTGACCTGGTATTGCACAACCCGACGGATCGGAGTTTTCAGTTCAAGTTGAACGTGGGGGACACGCAGCTGGAGGGGGAGTTGTTGTGCGATCGAGTGCGGGAGTATCGGTATCACGTGTTTCAGGAAGGGCACCGGTTTGTACGGGAGGGAGAGCGGGTGTATCGGGAGAATGAGATCTGGCGGGAAGTGCGGGAGAAGGGGCAGGTGGGGGAATTGGTGGAGAGGGTGAGATTGTGTCGGAATCGGGTGGTGGTTAAGTATGAGGTGATGGACGAGTTGATCGGGTAGGGCGCACAAATAGCTACGATGATATTGGCGCCCACTGATCAGTTTCTGAAATAGAGCTCATCCAGTTGGCGTTTGCGTATGGATAGATACTCTTCCCATACCTTGGGGAAGTCTTCATCTTTGGTCAGCGGGAAGGTCAGATAGATGTGCCTTCCAACCACACTGATGTATTGCCTCACACGCTTGAAGGCGGGTTGTTCGTAAGCTGCCACGCTTTCGTCATAGGCGTCATGGTAGTGATGGATGCTCACTCGGTGCGGGGCGATCATGCACCGCGAGAAATCGATCACCCAGCAGCTGTCAACGGCTGTGCTCAAATAACCGTAGACACCGTCGCTGGATAGACGAATGCACGAATTAGCCTGGGTGCCGTCGTCATCGTTGACCAAAATGATCTTGTCCGCGAAGTAATTGATATTTCTGCCGTCAGGTCCTTGCAGGAGCAAGCTCCAGCCTTCGGCTCCCATGCGGAATTCACCGTTGTTTTCGAAGGTGGCGATCCAGTTATTGGCGAGTGTGATTTGATGTTTATTCATGGGTGCTCATGTAAACCGAAGGGCCGCAAAGTAATGGGTATTTTGTTTTGAACTCCAATAGAGAGTTTTCATTTTCTGCACGGATTAAAAAGTACTCGTCAATCTTCTCTATTTTGATAGTGAGGCTCTCTCGAGTAGGTATGTTTTTTAAGAGTAATTCCTTGACTCCGTTGCAGCTCAAGCCAATGCGGCAAGTGTTGAATCCCATCTTTATCCATTTTTCAGGTGCGGAGTCGGGGATTTCTGGGATATCGAATTCGAAGGTTATGTTAGGTCTGTTGTTGTCGATTGTTATTTGGAATAACTTTATCGTGCTAATTTTAATAGGTTTGGTGAATACTCTATTGAATAAGGTGTTGCCATCAAGTTCATTCCAGGTTTTCATTTTTTTTCCTTGAAGGGGTAGTGTTCTTTGGTGCCGGGGACCTTTCAGGTCCTAGTGTCATCGAAGGTAAAAGAGGCACAAGGGGCCAGATTTTTTTTCAATGTCTTTTGGGTCGTCATAAATAATAAAACTGTCCCCTTTTGTCTCAATAGGAAGTAATAGTGAAGGTAATATGTCGAGGCAGGGTTCTAGTTTCATTGTTCATATTTCGGAAAGTATTTTGTTTCATTGTTTTGAAAGCTCTATCGAGCGGTAGAGGTTTTTGTTGTGTGCACTGCAACTCTTTTATGTTGGCCAATTTTCTAGAGTGCTTCTTTGATTGAAAATCTCTGCAAGGAATTCTGAACAATTTTTCTTTTTCCCGATTCGTCACTATTTCATATTGAGTGCAATCGATAGCCTGCATCAAAATCGCATATGGTATACAAATTGCTAAAGCTAATATCGAAAATACCCTGAATTTCAGGTTGAACGCGATTTGCCTGTGAGTTTAATATCCCTACTGATTTCTGAAGTTCGTCATATGTGGGTATATAAGTGTGGTTTGAAGCAGTGAAGTCGAGGGTTACTTTTTTTGGGGAGATGATGGCAAGGTTGATTAATAATTCAGGAGTTGAGAATGATCTTCCGCCGATATCGTATATTTTATCTTTGTTCTCTAATTTTGGGCCGTAAGATTCGTGCGTCAAGTAGCCACTGTCCTGGTTTAATAAGCGTATTAATTTTTCGTGACCTTTTATTTTTTCAAATGTAATGATGGCTTGCTTAATGACCAGGAAACCGTCCTCGTCCATCTTTTCTAGAAAGCTTGGGTTCTGGTTTTTTATTGAAGAAACTGCCGATTTTTCTATTAAGTTAAGGACAAAATTAAATAGTTCTAGTTGGAATTTTTCTTGAATATTTTCGTTTGGAGGTATGTTTATATACGAGATAAGTCCGCCTGCATTATCGAAGTCGATAGCGCCAAAGGATTCTGTAATGTCAATTGAAAAATTCATTTTGCTCTCTCGATAAAAAATTGATCAAGTTTTTTTTGAATCGATTTGGTTGCCATCATTTGTTTTATGGTGTTTTGGGTTGAGTTTTGTTTATAAAGCTATTCTTAGACCTAATTAATTTTTTGTTTTTAGTGATTTTTATGTATTTGTTTGCGTGAAAATGGGGCTGAAAAGGGGGCAGATTTATTTCCTTCAACGAAAACAATCCGCCCCTTCCCTCATTGCAGTTCAGCAACTAGAGAGGATATTCACACCGCCATGGAGTAATGAAAAGTTCTGGATCGACGTTAAGCTTTTCAAGAAAGGCGTTGATTTCCGCTTCAGAGTTCATGGTTTCTATTTTTAAGATATTGATGTCTCGGTCGTCCACGCCGTCACTTGTTTCAAGTGTTTCGGTTGAGATTGTAAATATCACTGTTGCATATCGGAAATTTTTTGATTGATGGATGAAGTCATAATGGTTATATGGATCATTGGTAAAGGGGTTTTTGTAAATGGCGTATACTGAAATCCATTTTCTTAGTGAAGGGTTTTCGGATTCTAGCTCTTGCGCAATGTTGTTGTAGCCTGTTCCGTCGAGCCCAAACCATACACTTCGTGGGATACATTTCTGGGTTGTCATTTTTCGACCCTAGAACCGATTTGGCCAATAAATTCGGATTATTTTTCAAAGTGGAAGGGAACAGATTTATTTTGATTGCTTTTTTGGGCTGCCTACACAAAAAATCTGTGCCCTTTATTCGTTTTTCTATCGTGTCGGGTGGTCGCTAATTTTAATGCGATATTTTTATGGGAGTAGCAGAGTTTTTAGACTTTGAATTCTTTAATGGCCATCATCAGCTGTGCCGAAGTCGTGATCTGCATGTTTTTTCAAAGCTGTTCAAGATTAAGAGTGCATCCCTTGAGCTTTAATCGTTTGATTTTCTCATCAAATGTGTACTTTGGCAGATCTTTGTTTTTTAAATCGTACTGTTGCCTAAGCAGACGAAATAGTTTTCCTATATTTTTCTTGCTTCTCTCGTCAAGACTTTCGATTAAGTCGTAACTATTTCTCGATAAAAAGGCTATTTTATTTTTAAGTGTGTAGTAGGCGCTTATATTGGAGAATAATCCTTCGGCATCTGAATAATCTTCCTTAAAATATTTTGCGTAATCTTCAAATATCGATGTGAGTAAATTTTGTGCGGCTCTTTCTGATTTTTTAAAACGCCGCACATTTCCTACCAGTTGCTAATAAAAAGATGTTTTCCCCAGTCGGAGCCTCGAGCAAAATATTGTCCATTTCCTTTAAAGAAATCAGATATTTCGTGAAGGTCTAAAGCAGTTTCAAAAGTGGTCTTCATTGAAGCTTTTCCCAGTCATCGAAATTTTTCAATGAAAAAGGGGGCGGATTTATTTTCTGAAAAGAAGGCCAAAGGGAGGGCGTTCAATCCCTTTTGATCAAAAAGTGGCAAGCTGAAGCAGTATAGGTATGCTCAGTTTCTTGGTGAGTGATTTCACCAGAAATAGAAATCCATTATTTTTTATAAATTGAAAGTGTTTATGTGTTTATGTCATTCAGTTATATTGAGTTGCCATTTTTATCGAATAAAGAGTGGTTTTTTTCGATATTCTTTGAGTTGAGTATTAAATATGGATTTGTAGTTTTTATCAGTTTATATATTTCTGGGAAAAACTCAGAAGTAAAAAAACAATCCAGTATTATGTTTTATTGCTGATTCATTAAGCTTTAAGATTTTGTTTATTATTTCAGTGTTGGTGGTTTTTAATGCTTCTTGAAATATGTTGAGAGATGTTTGTAATTCTGAGATTCCTTGTATTTTTTCGTCTTCGTACTCGTCTATAAGTATTCCTAGTGTTGAGTTGATTTTTTCAATTGCTCCGGTCTTTACAAGGGTTGAGAATTCATCTTCGGAAAGAAAAATTTCTTCCAGATCTCCCGGTAAACATTCATCAAAGTCTAATCGATTCATTGCTTCCACGGTTACTGGCACTGAAATTGTTTTCACTTCTATGGTTCCTTGTTAAAGTGCGTAACTTCGTTGTATTCGCTTTGCGATCTGCCTGTTTGCTTTCCGTTCGGAAGCGTTTTGTTGCTAGGTACAATTCCGTCAAGGTTCAGATATTTACGTTTTCCGGGAAGTGAGGGGTCGTAAACTCTAAAATAGTTTCCATTCATGTCTTCTACTACTTCTACTCCGTTTTGAGGGTTTTTGTATATTTTCTTACCCTTATCAGTGGTGCTGATTATAGGATTGTTGCCGGCGAATTTTTCCACAGCATTATTTAAATTTGCTTTAGGCCAATTTGCAGAGTATTGAGCAGCTCGAGCTGCGCCTCCTGTCTCAGGTGCTTTTTGATCGCCCTCATTTACTTGTGGTTTTGTTGCAGCATCGTCAGCCCCCACTCCAGGCGTACAATTCTCGCCGCCTGGACAAGTACTCAGACCAAGCGGATCCACCCAACCCGTAGGATTAGGCACGTACTGATAGTTGTTCAACCCACCCGCGAGCTTGATCGGATCCGGCGTCAAAAAACGCCCAGTACCCGGATTGTAGTAGCGGTGCCGGTTGTAATGTAACCCCGTCTCGGCATCGAAGTACTGACCTTGGAAGCGCAGCGGATTATCAATCTCGCTGACGTCCAGCGCGGCGAGATTACCGTAGGCGCGGTACTTCGCCGACCACATGATCTCGCCGCTGTAATCTGTGAGTTCTTGCGGCGTGCCGAGGTGATCAAGCTGATAGTAGAACGGCGTAGCTTTGCGTGGACCTTCGCCGTCGAGCATTGCCAGAGGGCGGAAGCTGCCAGGTTCGTAAATGTAGCTGCGGTAGCGGTTTTCCGCGCTTTCAGCGATCAATCGTTCGCCTTGCCACAGAAACTCGGTAGTGTGGCCGTCGACGGTTTTTTCGATACGGCGACCAAAGGCGTCGTATTTGTAGGATGCGGTACTGCCGCCCGGCAGGCTGACGCCGATGAGGCGGTGCTGGCAGTCGTAGCGGTATTCGGTGACGAGTTTCTGGCCGGCACCACGGCGTTCGCGGATCAGGTTGCCGTAGGCATCGTAGTCGTAATGGCGGTCGCCCTGCATCAGCAGGCGGTTGCCTTTGACGTTGGCCAGGTTCGCTGTGCCTTCGTTGTTTTGACCCAGCAGGTTACCGGCCGGATCATGGGCGAAGCTTTCCGGTGTGGCGCCGCGCACGCTGATGAGTCGGTCGAGCGGGTCGTAGTGGTAGCTGCGCTTGCCTTTGCGGCTGTCATCGATACCGGCGAGATTGCCGTTGGCGTCGTAGTTGTATCGACGCTGAAACAGGTTCTTGTCTCGCTGGCCGACTGTGTGGGCTTGCAAGCGACCCTGCTCATCGTACTGGTATTGGCTGAGCAGCAGACCTTGTTGGCGTTGCTGTTCGCGTCCGGCGCTGAACTGGTGAGCGGTCAGGCGAGAGCCATTGAGGTCGATGCTGCTCAGACGTCCGCCGGGCAGGTGACGGTAGTCAAGTTTGCTGCCATCGGGCAGGCGGCAGTGGTTCAGTTGGCCGACGCTGTCATATTCGTAACGTGTGGTGCCCCAGCCTTGGTGTTCAGTGATCAGGCGATCTTGCACATCGTATTCGTAGGCGAGTGGCCAATTGCCGTCGTCGACATTTACCAGACGACCCAGTCCGTCGTAGCTGTAGTGAATCTCTTCGCCATCGGCGAGGATTTTTACCAACAGGCGGCCAGAAGCATCGCGCTGGTATTCGGTAACGAGTTCGCTGCCGTCATCGCCGAATTCGGTTTTCTTGACCAACTGGCTGTTGAGGTCGTACTCGTAGGCAGTGCGACGACCGTCGAAGCCGGTTTCCTGTTGGATCAGGCCGTTGGCGTAGTAGTCGAGGTGATATTGCTCGCCGCGCTCGTTCTCTATTTCGGTAAGCAGCAGTCCCGCATTGTCGTAGCGGTAGCGCAGTTGGCTGCCGTCCGGATTGATGCGACGACTGACAAGATGCAGGTTGTCAGCATATTCGTACTGGGTAATGCGCCCAAGTTCGTCTCGCTCGGCGGTGACGCGACCATACGGGTTATAGGTGAAGGCACGGCTGGCGCCACCGGGTAGGATCACCTGAATCAGACGGTCAACGGCATCCCATTGGTATTGAGTAATGGCGCCCGTTTCATCTTGGCGAGTGATTTGCCGCCCAAGTGCATCGTAACGGTATTTACGTTTCCCACCATCCGGTAACTGCTCTTCAAGCAATTCGCCGAGGTTGTTCCAACCTAACCTATGGCGGCTGCCATCCTGGTTTAGAATCTCTAAAAGACGACCTTGATCATCGTAAGAGTAATACGTTGAATTACCGTCGGGATCAATTTGTTGAGTGATATCACCTTGTTTGTTTCGTATATATTTCCAGATCGCATCGCCACGACGAACTTCGGACACAAAGCCGAATTTGTAGTCGTAAAGTGTAGGTGTGTCCTCTGGCGGAATTACTGCTTCCAATCGACCCGCGTCGTTGTACTGGTATTCCGTGATTGCGCCTAATGGATTCTTTTCGGCAACAAGACGGCCCTTTTCGTCGTAGATGTTGCTGTGTTCCGCTCCACCCGGTTCGACTTTGCTGATGAGTCTGGCGTGATCGTCATGAGTGTAGATTTCCTCACTGCCATCAGCGTTAGTAACAGTGACGCTTCCATTATCGTCCCAAGTATAGCGGGCATCCATCTGTGTAAAGTTTGCCCAATGATGGATGCATCGAGAGGATTTTCCTTCGTTCTCCCATTCCCAGAAGAAGCTCGCACCACCAGCTAGTTGCCTTTCGAGAATTACGTTTTGGTGGTTATAGGAATAAAGCTCACTTTCACCCGCGGCGTTTTTCGCTTCCACGAGGCGACTGTGCTCGTCGTATCGATAAGTGACAAGTGTTTGAATGGTGGCCCAAGCATCTTCCAGGTTGTCTGCAGGGATGAACTGCTGATAATCGACAGATACAATATGCTTGCGATCATAGCGAATTAATAATGCTCGTCCCGCACCGTTATCTACACGTTTGATTCGTCCATGAATATCGCGAGTAATATGAAGCCGATTACGATACCGGTCAGTAATTGCAATAAGTGTTGCGCCTTCGCTGTTGTACCTGAAGTGATAGAACAGCGGGCGCTCGCCTGCCTGGGTCAGAATGAGTTCAGATGGATCATCACCAATAAAGATAGCCGCTTTTGCTAGGCTATTGGTTATTGCTGACCGTTGTTCGCTAGGAAGCGGAAAGTTGGTGATGCGATTTTCATGATCTGTCCAGACAATCCCGTCGTCATTCACTTGGACTCGCTGCGCAAGAGCGTGACTCCACCCGTAGCCTAGTCCACAGTCTACTTCTGCTGCGCTAGTACGATATAGGCGGGTCCATTCGAATGGAAACAGTCCATTTAACTGGCCGTCAGTAAGCGTTAGCAGTTCCTCCCCTGTAACCATCGATACTGGGCAGCCGTTAACACAAGTTTCCCTGGTGCAGGCGACGTTTTTATCGTCGTGGTTGGTTGACTGTTTTGATTTGTCATCAACATGCTCTGAACTGCCAACTTTTGCATGGTCTTGTCGGTCCCAGCCAAGTTTGACCTTGCCCTTTTCAAAAGTCCCAGCGATCGCCCTTGTAGCGAGTTTTTTGTAGTGCTCGATCGCTTCCATGAACTTTTTAACAATACTGAATATGGATTTTACAAACCCAGAGACAGCTTCGATAACTCTTGCACCGTAGTTAACCAAGCGCACGCCGAGGTAGGCAATACCTGAGCCCTCTGCAGCGAACGTGAGAACGATCGCCAGAAGAATATCTATTAAAATAGTTACGATGGCGCTAGATATTTGTTCTGCGGTTTTTCCGGATATTACGCTGGGAGGGAGTTGTAGTAGCCAGATTCCTGACGCCTTCAGAATAAGAAAAAGTGCCGCTTGGTCGCTGGCTAGCAACATCAGCTTTTCCATCATCGCTGGTGTTTCTTTCGCTAGTCTCAACAAATCGCTCGCGCTTTCTCCCAATTCCTTTTCGAATTGTTTCGGATCCTTCAGGATCTCAAAGATTCGCTTAATGCCGTCAAATGCTGCCTTGATCGCCTCCCAACTTCCAATGAGCGTTCCCTTCATCTGGGCGAGGTAGGGGGAGGCAAGTGTTTCCTTCGGCCAAAGTGGTCTGTATTTTCTCCATTCTAAGTCGAGCCAGTCTTTTAACTGTGCGGTGAACCCGTCGTAGGAGCTAAATAGCTGATTTAGCTGATTTTTTGTTACTGAGCTTTGTACCCGAACGAAGTATTTTTTTCCTGGTAAGCCCTTGTAAACACCTTTTCCATCAGCATCGAGAGTGATAGAAGTTGCTGTGCCGCCTTCTTTGGGAGTGACCTCGACCGTTATATTGCCAACGGGAATGTCGTTGACGGAGACAAACTTACTTTCGATCAGCAGTCTGCCATCCTTGGGGCACTGTGCAACCGTGGATTCGAACTCATCGTCTTTCACACTGACAGTAGCGTTCGCGCTCCCGAGCTTGATGGATCTGCTCAACCCAAAAAATGCTGGTCTATCGAGAAATTGAGGCCCCTTGTCCAGCCATTCCGCATATTTGCTTTCAGTCAGTTCTCGGTAGTCCTTCAAACTGTCCGGGAAGGTAGAGAGTTGTTTATCAACAAAGGCAACGCGATCCATCAGCCTTGCTCCAGAATCAGGTGGTTTAACAGTGCTTCTTTAAGGTTTTTCGGCGCATCCGGGCGGCGCACGAAACGGCTGACTTTCAGCTTCAGGTTGTTCTCAGGCCAAGCGTTGTAAATGTCCGGGCGGTCTTCTTCCAGCCACTGCATAAGGTTGCGGATCAGTGTCGTCGGGTTGTCCTTGGCTAAGCCATCCAGCAAATCCTTCGGCACCTCCCACCACGGCCAATCCTTCACCTTCGGCAACACCCGTGTCCCAACCTCCAGCGTCTGCCCATTAATCAGATACCGCTCAAACATCGGCATTACTTCCCCAGCCTTCTCCCCAAGCCCCTTCAGAATCGGGTAGATATGCCGCCCATCCCAGAACCGGAAAAACACCTCAGTTCCGTCCGGCATCTTCACCTGGGTCAGGCTGCGCAGGTGTTCGAACACCTCGTTCGGTTCGGCGCGTGAGACCGCCAGCCAGCCCCAGTCGAGGGCGTCGGTTTCGGCGATCCACGGCAGGAATGCCGAGTTCGGTTTGAGTTCGGTGACGTAGGGCATCACCGGTTGCCAGGTGGAGTAGGGCGTGCCGCCCCAGATCGGCAGGAGCTGGGCGGTGGGTTCGGTCAGGTACAGGGTTTTCAGCGCGTCGGCATCACTCGCCGCACTGATGACCAGATACAGGCGCTCGCCAGTCTGCAGCGGCTGTTGTGCCAGCCAGTCCTTGGGTGTCAGTCGATCAGATGGCACAGGCACCTGCCTTGCATTTTTCGCATTCTTCGCAGAACGGCGCGTTGCGTTTGAGGGTGTTGATCTGGGCCGGGGTCAGGACTTGGCCGGCCTTGTCGGCGTCGGCCTGTTTGAGGATGCCGGGCATCAGCGGGGCGGCGCCGGTGCCGCTGCCGGGGCTGCCGCCGGAGTTGATGTTGATCGTCGGGCCGCTCATGGTCACGCCGCCGGCGTCGATCTTGATGAAGCTGCCGCCGCCGACCAGGGTCAGCTCGGCCCCGGCTTCGAGCACGACTTTCATGCCGCTGCTCAGGTGGATTTCCTGGCCGGCGTCGATGAACTGGCCGGTGCCGATCTTGATGTGCTGGTTGACGCCCACGGTCAGGTGGTCGTTGGCGCGGGCTTCGACTTTGCGGTCTTCGTAGACGGTGTGGTGTTCTTCGGCCTTGAATTCTGTGTAGCTGTTTTGCTCGACGGTGTCGTGGCGTTCGTTGCCGACGCGGATCTTCTGGTCGTGCTCGATGTTCTCGTCCCAGTCGCGCTGGGCGTGGAGGAAGATCTGCTCCTGACCTTTCTTGTCTTCGATGCGCAGTTCGTTGTAGCCACCGCCACCCATCGAACTCAGGGTCTTGAAGGTGCTGCGGGTCTTGTTCGCCGGCAGCTCATACGGGACGGTGTTTTCCTTGTGGTACAGGCAGCCGCTGATCAGCGGTTGATCGGGGTCGCCTTCAAGGAAGGTGACCAGTACTTCCATGCCGATACGCGGGATGGCGATGCCGCCGTACTGGGCGCCGGCCCAGGCACTGGAGACGCGCAGCCAGCAGCTGGTTTTGTCGTCGGCCTGGCCTTCGCGGTCCCAGTGGAATTGCACTTTGACCCGACCGTACTGGTCGCAGTGGATCTCTTCACCTTTCGGGCCGGTGACCACGGCGCTCTGGCTGCCGAGGATGCGCGGTTTCGGGTGGCGCAGCGGTGGACGGTTCGGCACGTCCCACGGGGTCGCCTGAAAGCGGTTGCGATAGCCCTGATGGAAATCGTCTTTCAGCGCGGTGGTGTCGCTGGTCACCGACTCTTCCAGCACTTGCGGCTGCTTGCCTTCGTGCAGGACTTCGGTCAGCAGCCACAGGTCGTTCCACTTGGCCTTCGGGTGCTCGGTCAGGGCGAGGAAATGGCCGCTGACCAGCAGTGGCTGATCACTCTTGCCTTCGGCGAGCTGGAAGTCGCTGCGGTGACGTTCGAGGGCGCGTTTGGCCAGGTGCTTGCCGCGCTCGCGGTCGATGAAGCGGCCCGGGTAGTCGTAGTCTTCGAGATCGGGCAGGGCGTCGCCGCGGTTTTCGCTTTCCAGCGTCAGGCGCGGTTTTTCGAAGTCGTAATCGCGGCGCGTGGTGCGGGTGGTGCGGGTTTCCAGGCGCAGGTCGAAACGCTTGATCACCGGGTTGCTGGCGACCATGCCGGAGTCTTGCTGGTAGGCCACAGGCTTGAGTTTCGGGAACACCGTCTGGTCATCGCCGAAGACGAGCTTGTGCGCTGTAGCGCTGTGCTGGAAGTGGTAGTGAATACCTTCCTCCTCGCACAGACGCTGGATGAAATGCAGGTCCGATTCATCGTATTGCACGCAGTAGATGCGCTCGGGATAGATCGAACCGGTCTTGAATTCGTAGGCGTTGCTCTGGATGCCGTGCTCTTCGAGAACCATGCCGATGATTTTCGGCACCGTGAAGTTCTGGAAGATCCGCTGGTTGACGCGATGCGCCAGGTACGAAAGTTGCGGACGCAGGGTCACCGAATAACGGGTCAGGCGTTTGCCCGAGTCACCTTGCGCGGCGCGGTAGATCTGGCCGTGGATGCCGCTGCCATCGGGCGACAACTGCAGAAAGGCCGGCTTGTGCAGCAGGGTTTCGAGGTCCAGCGACGGCTGCTCACTGACCAGCTCCACCTCGAACACAAAAGGCTGGCTGATGGCTTCCCGGCCGGTCAGGGTGAATACCTGAAAATCGGCGGAGAGCCCTTCGATGGTCAGGGCAAAGTGGGTTTCATTGGCCGGCGCGAACATCCCTTGTTCCTCGTGCTGTACAGCGGCGTTCGTCGACAACCGCAAGGCGGTTCAACGCACGCGAAATTCTGGAGGGGCGTAAACAACATCGACCAGCAGGGCTGGTCGATGCTTGTAACGATCAGCCGTAATTAAACGACTGGAGCACGCCAGTCATCGGAACCCGAAGTACCGGATACTTCGTGGGTCCAGGTGATTTTGCGGTAGGTGAACTGCACTTCTTCCAGGTGGGTGAAGTGCGAGTTGCCTGGATCCTGGCAGTTGTGCATTTTGTTGTTGATGGCGACGATGATCGCGTCTTCCAGTTTGGTGGTGTAGTAGTGCTCTTGAGTACCTTGAGCAGAAGTACGGTACCACTGGATAACGATTTCGCTCATGCGCTCGCCGGAGGTCAGAGCAGCTTGCAGCAGAGGCGAAGCCTTGTCGTAGACCTTGGTGATGATCACTGGCTTGTGAACGCGCTGACCGGTTGGCTGACCGGACTGTGGGTCACGCGGGATGATCACGTCGTGGCTGAAAGCCTGAACCATAACCTGGTCTTCGTGGCCTTCCTGGTAGGTGTTGCCAACGGAGTCGGCGGTGAAGGCGCCGGCAGTGATCAGGCCTTGTTTTTCGCCGGTAACCGACATGTACGCTGGTGTTGCCATGGGGTGCTCTCCTTGCGGATAAATTTAGGGTGCCCGGGAGGCGAAATCGCCCGGTGGGTGCCTGACTGTTATCAAGGAGCGTGCCAGGTTTATCGAAGGTCCCGGCAGCCGGGGGTGAAGCAGCTCCAGCCTGCGTTATGACCGATGTTTTTTGCTGTATCGAGGAGGAAAGTGCGCAACTTCTTGCGCAGTACTGCGCAAGAAGTTGCGCACTCGGCTGTAAGCCAAGCCAGTCAAGGCCTACAGCGCGATGATCAGTCTTTTTCGCCGAGCGAGTGCGCAAGAAGTTGCGCAGTAAGGCCAAGTGCCAGCGTCGAGCGCTTGAAACGATTCGCCCTGCGCGACGGTCAATCACTCACGACCGCGCCAACGGCGTCCGCACCTTCCCCACAGCGAGTGAGAACGACATGAAAATCCTGATGGTTTTAACGTCCCACGATCAATTGGGTGATACCGGCAAGAAAACCGGTTTCTGGCTGGAAGAATTCGCCGCGCCGTATTACGTGTTCAAGGATGCCGGCGCGCAACTGACGCTGGCCTCGCCCAAGGGTGGCCAGCCACCGCTGGACCCGAAGAGTGACGAACCGGACGCGCAGACCGCCGCGACCGAGCGCTTTCGCAAGGATTCCGCCGCCCAGTCGGCACTGTCCTCCACGGTCAAGCTGGACACGGTGAAGGCTGCTGATTTCGATGCCGTGTTCTATCCCGGCGGCCACGGCCCGCTGTGGGATCTGGCTGAAGACCGCCATTCGATTGCATTGATCGAAGCGTTTTACAACAGTGGCAAACCAGTTGCGGCGGTGTGTCATGCGCCTGGTGTGCTGCGCCATGCCAAAGGTGCGGACGGTCAGCCGCTGGTCAACGGTAAGCAGGTGACCGGTTTCACCAACAGCGAAGAGGAGGCGGTAGGGCTGACCGACGTGGTGCCGTTTCTGGTGGAGGATGAGCTCAAGGCCAAGGGCGGGATTTTCTCCAAGGGCGCCGATTGGTCGAGCTATACCCGTGAAGACGGGTTGTTGCTGACGGGGCAGAATCCAGCATCTTCGGAGGAGACGGCGTTCGCGCTGTTGTCGCGGTTGCGCTAGAAGCAACTTTTGATTCTGTGGCGAGGGAGCTTGCTCCCGCTGGAGTGCGCGGCGCTGCCAAAACGAGGGCCGCTTCGCAGCCCAGCGGGAGCAAGCTCCCTCGCCACAGTCAGAACAGTTTCACGCCCAAAACCTGGACACACTCCTCAATCGAACGTCGCTGCGTCTCAGCGTACAACCCCAGCTCATCAATGGTTGCGCGGCCCAAGGCCTGTTCAAACGCCTGACGGTTAGAGTGTTCGCCATAGTGCGTCTGCGCGGCATCCCCAAGGTTCGACTGAAAAATCCCCGCGGCACTCACCGGCAGGAAATCTTCGTACACCAACGGTTCAGCTTTCACATGGCCATCGCGGAGCAAATCCTCCAGTGATGCCGACGTGAGGCTACCCGCTGCCAGGCCTTTTTCCGTAGGGAAGTAGCGAAAGTACGCCAGTCCCTGTTCACGCATGCCGTCGACGCTGTCAGGAAATTCGCCAAAGTGCTGGGTCATCAGCGCGTTGTAGCGTGCGGCGTTGCCTTCGTTGGGGAAGTCACCGAGTTCATCGCGGGCGGCATTCAGCAAACGGTCATACAGCGCTCGCCCCTTGGGAGTCAGCGCCGCACCGCGTTGTTCAATCTCGCCGAAACGCGCGCTGTGGCTGCCGTGGGTGTCACTCTGGTCGGTGAAGGCAATCGGCTCGTCGAGCGCCTTGAAACTGGTTTGGCGCAGAAGGATCGGGCAGTGCCGGCGCGGCGGGCCTTCGATCACTGCTTTCGGGGTGATGCCATGTAGCGGCATCTGCGCCTGGACGATGTCGATGTCCAGGGTGCGCGGGGTCAGGTGATTGATGTGCGGGCCTTTGAACGCCACCACATCGGCGATCAAACGGTGCTGGGCGCTGAGGGTCTGGTACTGCGCGGCGGTGACGGTTGCGCTGTGATGCCAGCGAAAGGTCTCCAGTGCCTGTAGGACGAATTGCGCCGCTTCATCCTCATTCAGCCCGCCAGCTGACTCAGCCTGCTCGATCAGACGCAATGCCGTAGGGGTAAAGATCGAACGCCGGTTCAGCACCGATTCGGCAAACGCGCGCAGCTCGGGATCCTCGATCAGTTCCAGGCGCAGCAACGAGGTGAACACCCTAAACGGACTGATCTGCAACGCAGCCTCATGCACCGCGCGAAACGCCGTGGAGTGCACCGGCACACCCGCTGGGGTCAAGTCGTAATAACCCACCGGTTGCATGCCCATCACCGCGAACAGGCGGGCGAGGGTCGCCAGCTCTGTAGCCGTGCCGACGCGGATGGCGCCGTGGCGTTCCATGTCCAGTCGTTCGATTTCACCGGTGCTGTCGAGCTGCCGTGCGATGTCCGGCTGAGCGGCGAGCACTTCGCGATTGGTCTGTTCCACCAGTGCCATCAGCGCGCCGTACAGCGGCACTTCTTCGCGGTACATGTCGGACATCGCTTTGGAGAAGCGTTGGCGGATCAGGTCGGGGCTGACGAAAGGCTGCACGGTCATGAAAAAAATTCCTGCCACGGTCACGTAATGGATGGAGGAAAAGATCGCAGCCTTCGCCGACGGCGGCAAACGAAGAATCCTACGAACTTCATTCTGCCAACGACTGATCCACCAGTTCGATCCAGTGCAAAACCTGGGTGCGCCCGGCGCCGGCCAGATGATTCTGGCAACCGATGTTGGAGGTGACGATCAGGTCCGGGCGATCGCTCTCCAGGGCGTTGAGGCGGTTGTCGCGCAGTTGCCGGGCAAGGGTCGGTTGCGTCAGCGAATAGGTGCCGGCCGAACCACAGCACAAATGCCCGTCCGGCACCGCCGTGAGGTTGAAGCCCAGCCGGGTCAACAGTGCCTCCACCGCGCCGCCGAGTTTCAGCGCATGTTGCAGAGTGCAGGGGCAATGCACGGCGATCCGGCGTTGGCTGGCGGCGCACACTGTCTCCAGAGGTTCCTGCGCGAGCATCTGCACCAGATCCAGTGTCCGTTCGCTGATCTGCCGCGCCTTGTCGGCGTAGCGCGGATCCTGCGCCAGCAAATGCCCGTAATCCTTGATGAAGGCGCCGCAACCGCTGGCTGTCTGCACGATGGCTTCGGCGCCGTTTTCCAGGTGCGGCCACCAGGCATCGATGTTCTGCCGGGCGCGGTCGAGGCCTTTGGCCTGGGCGTCGAGGTGATAGTCCAGTGCGCCACAGCAACCGGTCTCGGCCACCGGGGTGACGCTGATCCCCAGTCGATCGAGCACCCGCGTTGTCGCGTCGTTGGTGTTCGGCGACAGGCCCGGTTGCACGCAACCTTCAAGCAGCAACACCCGCCGCGCATGGCGCGGAGCAGGGCGTGAGCCGGATGCTGACGAGCGCTGCGGCAATTTGCTTTCGAACAGGCGCGGCAGCAAAGGCCGGAACGTCGTGCCGACCCGCAGCAAGCCCTTGAACACGCCGGGATTCGGCGCCAGTGCGCGCAAGCCCTCGCGCAACAGACGTTGGGCGGCAGGGCGCGGCACGGTCTTGTCGACCACTGCCCGGCCGATGTCGAGCAGGTTGTGATAATCGACGCCGGAAGGGCAGGTGGTTTCGCAATTGCGGCAGGACAGGCAGCGATCCAGATGCAGTTGAGTCTGCGCGGTGGCCGCGGCGCCTTCGAGCACTTGCTTGATCAGATAGATGCGTCCGCGCGGCCCGTCGAGTTCATCGCCGAGCAATTGATAGGTTGGGCAGGTCGCGTTGCAGAACCCGCAGTGCACGCAGGTGCGGAGGATCTTTTCCGCCTCGGCGGCGCGCGGCAGGCGTCGGGACTGTTCGCTGAGGGTGGTTTGCATGGCTAGAACTCCGCGTACATCCGGCCGGGGTTGAACAGCCCTTGCGGGTCGAGTTGCGCCTTGAGTTGCCGGTGATAACGCATCAGCGTGCGCGGCAGCGGCTGGAACGGTGTGTCGCTGGCGCCATGAGTGAAGCAGGTGGCGTGCCCGCCGAGTTCCTGGGCGAGGATCTGGATGTGTTCGTGATCGGATTTCAGCCAGCGTTGCGCACCGGCCCAGTCGATCAACTGCTGGCCGGGCAAGTCCTGCGGCCCGAGATTGTTCGGCAGCGACAGGCGCCACAGCGGCAGGCCTTCGTCGAAAAAGCCCAGGCGTTGTTCGTTCAAGTCGCGCCAGAAAGCCGAGTCCAGCGGTTCGCCGCCGAGGCGTTGATGCGCAGCGGTTACCGAGCCTTCGCCACCCTCAAGGCGCAGATACAGGCTTTGCCCGTCATGGCAGGCACCGCTGATCGGCAACGGTTGCTGGCCCCATTCGGCAAGCCGCGCCAGCGCCCGGGCGCAATCGAGGTCGAGGCGGATGCTCAGGCATTGACGCGGTTTCGGCAGGACTTTCAGCGACACTTCGGTGAGCACGCCAAGGCAGCCGAAACTGCCGGTCAACAGGCGCGAGATATCGTAGCCGGCGACGTTTTTCATCACCTCGCCACCGAAACGCAGGTGTTGGCCGAGCCCGGTGATGACCCGAGTGCCGAGAACAAAATCGCGCACCGAACCTGACCATGGCCGCCGTGGCCCGGATAAACCGCAGGCAATCATCCCGCCCACCGTGGCGCTGTCGCCGAAGGCCGGCGGCTCACAGGGCAACATCTGCCCGGCCGCGTCAAGCGCCGCCAGCAATTCGCGTAACGGCGTACCGGCGCGCACGCTGACCACCAGCTCCGTCGGTTCATAGCGCACGATGCCGCGATGCGTGCGAACGTCGAGCACTTCACCGGCCACTTCGCGGCCGAGAAACGCTTTGCTGTTGCCGCCCTGAATTTTCAGCGGCGTGGCGTTGGCCCGGGCCTCATTGACCTGATCGAGCAGCGCGCCGCTGGCGTCGAAATCAGCCATCAGAAGCGCTCCAGTTCGGGGAATGGCAGGTGCCCGGCATGAATGTGCATCGCGCCGAATTCCGCGCAGCGATGCAGGGTCGGGATGTTTTTGCCGGGGTTGAGCAGGCCTTGCGGGTCGAACGCGGCTTTTACCGCGTGGAACAGCGTCAGTTCAGCGCTGTTGAATTGCGCGCACATCTGATTGATTTTCTCGCGGCCGACCCCGTGTTCGCCGGTGATGCTGCCGCCGACCTGCACGCACAGTTCGAGAATCTTCCCGCCCAGCGCTTCAGCGCGTTGCAGTTCGCCCGGTTGGTTGGCGTCGAACAGAATCAGCGGGTGCATATTGCCGTCGCCGGCATGAAACACGTTAGCCACGCGCAAGCCGTATTCGGCGCCAAGGCGGGCGATGCCTTGCAGCACGCCGGGCAACTCGCGGCGCGGGATGGTGCCGTCCATACAGTAGTAGTCCGGCGACAAGCGACCGATCGCCGGAAAGGCGTTTTTGCGCCCGGCCCAGAAGCGCACGCGCTCGGCTTCATCGCGGGCCTGACGCACTTCGCTGGCACCGGCCCGGGTCATGACCTCGCGAACCCGCAGGCAATCGTCGTGGACATCGGCTTCGACGCCATCGAGTTCGCACAACAGGATGGCTTCGGCATCGACCGGGTAACCGGCGTGGATGAAGTCTTCGGCGGCGCGGATGGCGAGGTTGTCCATCATCTCCAGGCCACCGGGAATGATCCCCGCGGCGATGATGTCAGCCACGGCGCGGCCAGCCTTTTCCACCGAGTCGAAACTGGCCAGCAGCACTTTGGCGACCTGCGGTCTGGGCAGCAGTTTGACCGTCACTTCGGTGATGATCCCCAGCAATCCCTCGGAACCGGTGAACAGCGCCAGCAAATCGAAACCCGGCGTATCGAGGGCGTCGCTGCCCAGCGTCAGGCGTTCGCCTTCGATGGTCAGCACTTCGATTTTCAGCAGGTTGTGCACGGTCAGGCCGTATTTGAGGCAATGCACGCCACCGGCGTTTTCCGCGACGTTGCCGCCGATCGAGCAGGCAATCTGCGAAGACGGGTCCGGCGCGTAATACAGGCCGAACGGCGCGGCTGCCTGGGAGATCGCCAGATTGCGCACCCCGGGTTGAACCCGTGCGGTGCGGGCCGCCGGGTCGATGTGCAGGATGTTGTTGAACCGCGCCATCACCAGCAGCAGGCCTTTTTCCAGCGGCAGCGCGCCGCCCGACAACCCGGTGCCGGCGCCACGGGCAACCACCGGCACGTTGTGTTGATGACAGAGCTTGAGCAGGGCCTGCACCTGATCGAGTCGCCGGGGCAGGGCCACCAGCATTGGCGTGGTGCGGTAGGCCGAGAGGCCGTCGCACTCGTACGGCTTGAGTTCGTCTTCGCGCCAGAGAATGTCGAGGTCCGGAACGGCGTGCTGCAGGGTTTTCAGCAGTTCAGCCTTGTTCACCTCCGGTAGCGGGCCATCGAGGCGTTCGTCGTAGAGAATGTTCATTCCGACCTTCCGAATCTTTGTCGCCGGGACGGTTTTTTGTGGCGAGGGAGCTTGCTCCCGCTGGGCTGCGCAGCAGACCTGAGATTGGTGCCGTGTCGAGGCAGGCAAGTCGCTTTCGCTGGATCAGGGCCGCTTCGCGCCCCAGCGGGAGCAAGCGCCCTCGCCGCAAGGACTGCGGTGGCTGTCATCGCTGATTGCCCAGAAACTCCCGATACAACCGCGCAGTATTCCCCGGCTGTTCGACCATCGGCATGTGCCCGACGCCGTCCCACACTTCGACCCGCAAATTGGCGATGCCCTTGCTCCACACCGGCACGCTGCTGACGTCGATCAAGCGATCCTTGCGGCCCCACAACAGCAGCGCAGGGCATTTGATCTCGGCCAGTTTCGGCTCCATCGGCGGGCTGGCGCGAAAGTCGCGGAAGATCTCTTCCAGCTCGTCACGCTGGCGTTCGTAACGTTGGGCGATGGCGTCCAGTACCAGCCCGGGCACCCACGGTGGCGAGGCCATGGTCATGGCATAAAACTGCCGGAACTCTTCCCTCGAATTGATCAGGAACGGGTTATGCCCACGAGCCAGATGGCGCTCCATGTCGCTGGCTTCCGGCGCCGTGACGCCGGCCGGGTCGATCAGCGCCACCGAGGCGATCCGCTCCGGGTAGGTCGCCGCCAGCCACGCCGCGATGTAGCCGCCCATCGAGTTGCCGATCACGTGGACCTTCTCCACGCCGCAGACGTCGAGCAACTGGATCATGCGCTTGGCCTGCAGCGGAATGTCATAGCCGCCACCGGCCTTGAACCCGGTTTCACCGTGGCCGGCGAGGTCCGGGATGATCACCCGGTACTGGCGGACAAAGTGCCTGGCGAAGCGCAGCCACAGATTTTTCTCGGCGCTGTAGCCGTGCAGCATCAGGATCGCGCTGGCCGCTTCATAGGGGCCACCTTGCCAGGTCGATACCGTCATTTCGGCAATTGGCACCTCGATTTTGTGCAACTTGTACAACTTGGCCTCGAGCGCCGTGCTCAGGTCATACAACCAATGCCCGACCGCCGGGTAACTCAACCAGCTCCAGGCCACGAAAACCGCGAGAGCGACAAACAGCACAAGCATCGACGTCTTCCTTTTACGTGTTCAGGACAGAATGTGGTCAGCCGGTTTCAGCGCCCGGGTCAACCGGTAGTAGCTGAAACTGAAGCCCGGAAATATCGCGATCACATGACCGCTCTTGCTCTGATACCAACTGTGACAGCCACCGGACTTCCATACCGTGCGTTCCATCTCACGGTGGATCATTGCAGTGTAGGTACGTTCTGCCTCGGGGCGCACTTCGATGCTGTGCAGGCCTTTTGATTGCAGGGTGTGAATGCAGTCGAGGATGTAGTTCATCTGCGCTTCGATGATGAACAGCGCGGAGGTATGCCCGATGCCGGTGTTGGGCCCGGTGACGATAAACAGATTGGGAAAGTCCGGCAGGCTGGTGCCCAGGTAGGCGCGCGGGTACTGCGCCCAGACATCCTTGAGTTGCACGCCGTGCCTGCCGGTCACCGGATAGGAGACCACGCCGTCGGTGGCGTCGTAGCCGGTGGACCAGACAATCAGGTCGACGTCGATGTGTTGACCGTCCTGGGTGAGGATGCCGGTTTCGTCGAGCGCGGCGATGCCTTGCTCGCGGCTGTGCAGTGTGACGTTGGGCCGGGTCAGCGCCGGATAATAGGTGCTGGAAAGCAGGATGCGCTTGCAGCCGATGGTGAAGTCCGGGGTGAGTTTTGCGCGCAATACCGGGTTCGGCACCTGTTGCTTGAGAAAGCGCAGGGCCTGGCGCTGGACCAAATGAATCGCCGGTTTTGAGTATTTGAAGGCGATGACCCGGGTCTCGAATTGCCAGTAGAGCAGCCAGCGCAGCAGCTTGTAGGCCGGTTTCACTCCCAGCAGCCAGCGCTGGAAACGGCCGAAGCGGCGATCGGCGCGCGGCAGCACCCAATGTGGCGTGCGCTGGAACACATGCAGTTGCTCGACCTCAAGGGCTATCGCCGGAATGACCTGCGCGGCACTGGCGCCGCTGCCGACGATGGCCACGCGTTTACCCTTGTAGTCGTAGCTGTGATCCCAATTGTTTGTATGAAACGTCTTGCCCTGAAAGCGATCCAGGCCAGGGAAGGGTGGGATCACCGGTTGGCTCAACGGTCCGGAGGCGTTGATCACGAACTGCGCGTAGAAAATCCCTTGGCTGGTGTGCACCGCCCAGCGCTTTTCGGCGTCGTCCCATTCGATGCGTTCGACGTTGGTTTGCAGCTCCACGCGTTCGCGCAGACCGAAGCGCTCGATGACGTGTTCGGTGTAGCGATGCAATTCGGCTTGGGCTGCGAACATCTGCGTCCAGGGAAATGGTGCAAACGACAACGAGTAGAGCGGCGACGGCACATCCACCGCCGCGCCGGGGTAGGTATTCTGGCACCAGGTACCGCCGAAGAAATCCCGACGTTCCAGCAGGCGAAAATCGTCGATCCCGGCCTTGAGCAAGTTGACCGCCGCACATTGGCCGCCAAATCCGCTGCCGATGATCAACACTCGGTAGGTCTGCATGGGCCTCCTTCTTATAGTCGTTTTTCCGTTTTCGTCCTTTCAGGTATAGCTAAAAATTTGCATTGTGGGAGCGGGCTGGCCGGCGATGGCTATTTAACGGCTGCCTGTTAGACTTCCAGCACATCCGTCTGACGGTGTTCGCAGGTTCCGTTGAGTGCTCGAGGCCCTTATGCGAAACAAGGGGGGAAAGGGACTTTCATTGGCCAGGAGGCTTTATACATCGCGAACCCTCGGGCTGGTGCTGGGGCTGTTGTGCGTGAGCGCGGCGATGTACCCGCTCGACCCGCCGCTGTGGGTCTGGGCGTTGATGCTGTTCAATGGCCTGCTCTGGCCGCACCTGGCGTTTCAATGGGCCCGTCGTGCCAGCGTTCCTTACCATGCGGAACACCGCAATCTGTTGGTTGACGCCTTTATGGGCGGCTTCTGGGTCGCCGCCATGCAGTTCAATCCGCTGCCCAGCGCCACCACCGTTTCGATGATGGCGATGAATAATGTCGCCATCGGCGGTTTGCGTTTTCTCGCGGCGGGCCTGGCGGCGCAGATCCTCGGGATCGGCGTCGGCCTGGTGGTTTTCGCCCCGGCGTTTATCCCGCAAACCTCACCCTTGCAGCTGTATGCGTGCCTGCCGTTGCTGATGCTGTACCCGTTGGCGCTGGGCTGGATCTGCTTTCGCCAGGCCTCCACGTTGGGCCTGCACAAGCGTGAGCTGCTGGCTTTGAGTCGCACTGACAGCCTAACCGGACTGCTCAATCACGGCGCCTGGAAGGATCAACTGGAAGTCGAATTTCAGCGTTGCCGCCGACAGAAGCAAGGCGCGGCGATTGCGTTGATCGACATCGACCATTTCAAGGCGATCAACGACACCTATGGCCACGTCGCAGGTGACATCGTGTTGCGCCAGTTGAGCAAAATGCTCAAACAGAACCTGCGTGCGGCGGATGTCGCCGGGCGCTATGGCGGCGACGAGTTCTGCGTGATCCTGCCCGACCTGCCGTTGTTCAATGCCGCGCAGGCCATGGAAGCCTTGCGCGAGCGTTTCGCCACCCTGGGTTACGAGCAGAACCCGGCGCTCAAGGTCAGTCTGAGCATTGGTCTGGCGGCGTACGATCCGGCGCATGGCGACGCGACCCGTTGGCTCAATGAGGCCGATCAGGCGCTGTACGAGGCCAAGGCGACCGGGCGCAATCGGGTGATCTGCAACAGTGACGATCTGCCGAAGCAGGAAGTGCTCGATTCGGTCTGATCTATCACCGCCGTCCCCTGTGGGAGCGGGCTTGCTCGCGAAGGCGTTCTGTCAGCGGCATTGATGTCGGCTGACACTCCGCTGTCGCGAGCAGGCGAAGGCCTACAAGTGTTCGGTGTCGGCCGCAGAGATGTCGCATCCGGTATAGAGCCTTGCGTCGATGTCAGGTACGGTTTGAGTCCCCCCGACGCGAAACAAGGATCGATTCATGACGTTCGCATTCCCCCGCTCCCTGCTGGCCGCCAGCCTCGGCCTGTCCCTCGCCTTCAGTGCTGCCGGCGCCTTCGCCGAACCGCACAAACAAGTGCTGGCCGACGCCGAACAGTATCAACCCGAAGCCCTGAAACTGCTGGAACGGCTGGTCAACATCGACTCCGGTTCCGGTTATGAGCCTGGGCTCAAGCAAGTCAGCGAGATCGCCATCGAGGAGTTGCAAAAACTCGGCGCCACCATCGAGCTGGTGCCCAATGCCCCGGAAAAATCCAATCACGTGCTGGCCACCTTCAAAGGCACCGGCAAAGCGAAAATCCTCCTGATGGCGCACATGGACACGGTGTTCAAGGAAGGTTCCGCCGCCGAGCGGCCGTTCCGCATCAAGGACGGGCGTGCCTACGGGCCGGGGGTGATGGACGACAAGGGCGGCATCGTCGCCGGGATCTACGCGTTGAAGATTCTGAAGAATCTCGACTTCAAGGACTACGCGCAAATCACCTTCCTGCTCGATGCCAGCGAAGAAACCGGTTCGGACGTCGCCACCGACCTGATCAAGAAAACCGCCAAGGCGCATGACGTAACCCTCAACCTCGAACCGGGGCGGCCGGCCGATGGTCTGGTGGTGTGGCGCAAGGGCAGCGCGACGGCGCTGGTCGAGGTCAAGGGCAAAGCGGCGCATGCCGGGGTCGCACCGGAACTGGGGCGTAACGCGGCGATGGAAGCGGCGCACCAGATTCTGCAGTTGGGCAAACTCGGCGACGAGGCGAAGAAAACCACGATCAACTTCACTGTGCTCCAGGCCGGTGAACGCACCAACGTGATCCCGGATCATGCGACCGCCAAGGCTGACGTGCGCGCAGCCGTGCCGGAAGAATTCGACCGGATCGAGAAAGACCTGGCGCGGGTGTCGCAGGACAAGCTGATCCCGGAAACTGAAGTGACCACCAGCCTCAAACGCGGGTTGCCACCGATGCCGCAGACGGCGGAGTCGGATCGCTTGATGGCCATGGCCCAGGGGATTTACGGCGAGATCGGCCGCAAGTTGACCGAGGAAGGCAGTGGTGGGGCGGCGGATGCCAGCCTGTCAGCCGGCGTGGGCACGCCGACGCTGGATGGTTTCGGGATAGTCGGCGGCAATATTCATACGCCGGAGGAATACGCCGAAGTGGCGAGCGTGGCGCCACGGATTTATCTGTTGTCGCGGATGATCATGGAGCTGGCCAAGCGCTGACTGGTGCTGCAACTGACGCTTTCGCGAGCAAGCCCGCTCCCACAGAGGATCTGCAGTGAACACAGCATTGGTGTTCGACACAGATCCACTGTAGGAGTGAGCCTGCTCGCGATGGCGTCAGGCCGGCCGACGCACTACTTCTTGACCCTCATAGTGCGCCGGGCCAGCAAGAATCAAGCGGATTGCGGCATGTTCCAGAACTGCTTGATTTCGTGAATGTTGCCCACGTTGTACCGTGGAATGATGCCTGCACATGGCGATGCCGCAGCGGTTGCAACCGGTGTGTTGATGACGTTGGCGCCGGCGTGCAGCAGTGGGGTGTGGTTCCAGTTATCGAGTTGCTTGTTCATACAGATTTCCTTTCTGATTGAGTGAGCAGTGAAGTCTGCTCACGTTGTAGCCGGGACAGCAGGCTGTCATAGAGCGCTGTCTCCTGGCGGGCGATGCCGGGATAAGTCGGCACCAGATTGTCGTCGAAGCACCAGGCTTCTTCGGTTTTGGCTGCCTGCGGAGGATGAATAAGCAAACTCAGCGAGGCGGACATCGTTTCAGGGGGTAGCTGTTTGTGTACTTCCTTTAATGGAAGCATGTGCAGCACCTCACCCGGAATAAGTTTAAGGATTCGTTCTTCGCCGAACTCGGGCCTTCTGCCAGCCTGCAACGGCGCCTGATCCAGAATCTTTCGCGAAACGGTGGTGTAGCCGTCACCGCTGTAACCCACGCAATAGAGTTCGAAGTCATGGCTGTGGTTGAGGTCGTAGATAAAGGTTTCCCTTTCATCCCGTGACGTGACCGGCGACCAGAAACCCAGGCGAACGGTAAACAGATCGTTGGAGTGCAGGACAAATGCATAGGCCCCGTAAAGCCTGTTTTTGGTACTGAAACCGTCCTGTTGAATCGTGGTGTAGAGGTATTCGCTCAACAACGTGCGGTTAGTCGCCAGTTGACGCAGATCTTCCACGATCTTCGAACTGTCCGTCTGCAGGTCGTAAGTCGCCATACGCTCAATAAATGTCTGCAGTTTCATGCCGCCTCACACTGGTCGAGTAAATGGTTCAGGCGACTGTCTTGCAGGTTTCTCAACAGCGGGGCGCAATTCAGCGCGGTCTGTCGATCCGTTCTGCTGATCATCTGAAAGGCCTTCCAGACGACAGCGGGGTGATAGTGATAAATCAACTCCTGGGCCACTTTGCAGGCTCCGGGGTCCTGTGCCGCTTCAAGCAATTCAAGACTCACCAGAAAGCGCGCGGCGCTGTCGTCATGAGGGAACCAGCCGATTTTGCGCAATGAGCGAGGGTCGAACACACTGATGTCTGCGGTTCTATCGGGCAGATTGATGCTGCCGATAAACGCCGGGTGCCCGTTTCCTTCGGGATTGCTGTCGTACAGCGTTTTGCTGCCGTCGATGAACAACGGATTTTCGGCATCCACGATCACCTGTTCTGCGCGAGTCAGATATTCACCGTCCAGCCGATAAAGCTGAATGGAATACGATTGCCCGTTGATGGCGAACAGAACGCTGTTTCCGGGTACGGAATAGAACTGCTCAGGCGCGGGTGCGTTATCAGGTGCCTTGAGGCTGATGTTTCCATCTTTGTTGCAATATAACGTCAACGTTCCAGTGTGGATGTTCGTCGCTTTCATGATCGCGGCGTGACGGGATAAATTCTCGGTATCTGCTGCAGGTTCGGATAACTGGTCGGCCAGACGCTTTACTTCATTCCCCATGTTTATTGTCTTGATGCAGGTAATAAGCTGGTCAGGCGTCAAGTCTGGGGTGAGCAGGTTTTTTATCATGGGAAGTCGCTTTGTTTTTGTGCTGTCAAATGTACGTTTGCGAATATTTGATCAGGCGCAATAATCAGGGTTTGTTATTTTGTTTTGGTCAGCAGATGTCAGCGCTGAAGTTGCCTGAACGCTGACATCTGCGGTACAGCTCCGAGGGTTAAGCCAGAGCGGGCAGCGTACGGAGTTTCTTGATCTCGTGAAGGTTGCCGACGTTAAATCGCAGGCCGTCCCAGCCCGGGCAGTTGGCCGCGTGGGCGGACTTGGTTGGCATGTTGATGACTTTGGTTTCTGCGCGCAGCAGAGGCGTTGTTTGCCAATTGGCAGTAACGGTTTTCATGACGAATCCTTGTCGTGAGTTGAGCGGAATATTGCTCGGTATATAAATTTAAGTTTGATATTCGGGTGTTAAACTTTTTGCTGTTTAACGGGTTGCGATTATAGGGAGGCGATAGTTAATATCAACTCGGTAGTTGTTGTTAAATGTTGGTGTTTGTTTGTGGGTGTGTATCGCTGGGTAGAAGTTGACGGCGATTAATTCGCCTGTCCTCGCAACTGGCCGGTGACATTGCGTCTACCGGCCATCTTTAGAGTTGACCGAGGCTCTTCGGATCAGAGGGCAATCATTCCTTCACGCTCATGTATTCCTTCGCCCAGAGAATGTAATCCTCTGGCTGGGTGTAGGTGTGCGTGAGTTCCGTGGCGCTCAGGTCGGAGGCCTGAGTGAAGATCTGCCGCTGTTCGCGCAGGCTGTCGTACGTTGCCTTGATCGCCGCGAAATAGGCGCCATGGCCGTCGATGGTCACGCGTACGCCGAGTTCAGCCAGGCGCTTGTCGTCGCGCAGCGCCGGGTTGCCGTAGGTGACCAGCATCAGCGGGACGCTCAGGTGCTCGGCAATTTGCTCAAGCTGATCGAAGTCCTGCACGCCGACCATGCAGATGCCATCGGCACCGGCAGCCTGGTATTGCTTGGTACGGCTGATGATTTCCTGATTTGGCAGGATCCCGGCGTTGGTGCGGGCGATGATCGCCATTTCCGAATCGACCCGGGCTTCCAGCGCCGCGCGGATCTTGCCGACGCCTTCGGCGACCGAGATCAGGTCGGTGGATTTGCGGCCGAATTGCGCCGGCAGCAGGGTATCTTCGATGGTCAGGGCGGCGACGCCGGCGCGTTCCAGTTCGACGATGGTGCGCATCACGTTAAGGGCGTTGCCGTAGCCGTGGTCGGCGTCGGCGATCACCGGCAGTTGGGCGACGCGGCCGATGCGGGTGGCCTGTTCGGCGAACTCGCTGAGGGTGATCAGGGCAAAGTCGGGGGCGCCCAGCACTTGCAGCGAGGCCACGGAGCCGCCGAGGATCCCCACTTCAAAACCCAGGTCAGCGGCAATGCGCGCGGACATCGGATCGAACACCGAGGCGGTGTGGTAGCAGGTGTCCGAAGCCAGCAATTGACGGAAGTTACGGCGCAAATCTTGATGGGAAAGCCTGGTCATACGAGTTCCACCAATACAAAGGAATGGAACGGCTTGAGCAAAGGTGTCAACGCCGAAGAATGAAAAGGCTATCACGCGAATGGGTCAAGGTTCATGACGAATTTGCGAGGGAGGAGAGGAATTCAGGCCGCTACCGCCTGTTGCTGTTGCCTGGGCAGCAACGCGGCGCGCACCGAATTGCCCGGTTGCAGTTGCAGGCGCTTGGCGGTGATGCGGTCGACCACCAGGGTATTGCCGACCAGACGACCGGGGGCCACGGTGATGCGGCAGTTCTCCAGGCGACGGTTATGGATCAGCCACAAGGGGGCCTGTTCGTCCGGCGTGCCGAGGCTCAGGGTCAGCGCCAGGCTGTCGCGCACGGTGCGAATGTTGCCGATCGGCGCCTCGATCACCGGGCCGCCGTCGAAGATGTCGATGTAGCCCTTATGCGTGAAGCCTTCTGCGCGCAGGATCTTCAGCGCCGGTTCGGTGTTCGGGTGCGGTTGGCCGATGACCGCTTGCGCCTGCTCGGTGAGCATGCAGGTGTACAACGGCTGGCGCGGCATCAGTTCGGCGATGAACGACTTGTTGCCCAGGCCCGACAAGTGGTCGGCGTGGCTGAAATCCATCTTGAAAAAGTGCCGGCCGAGGCTGTCCCAGAACGGCGAGCAACCGAGCTCATCGGCACTGCCGCGCAGTTCGGCGATCATCTTCTCGCCAAACAGCTGCGGGAATTCGGCGACGAACAGCAGGCGCCCCAACGACAGCAATCGACCGTTGCTGCCTTGGCGGTGTTCAGGGTGCAGGAACAGCGAACACAGTTCCGACTGGCCCGTCAGCTCATTGTTGAGGAACAGTGTAGGGATCTGCCTCGAAATGCCCAGATCCGGTGCCGAACTCACGGTCAGGCCGACCCGGTAGTTGTACCACGGCTCGCGCAGGCCGACTGCGCCGGTCAGGGCGCTGACGCCGACCACACGCAGGTCGTCGTCTTCGAGCACGAATAGATAATCGGCATCGGCGCGTTCTACCTGTTCGGCGAACGCGCGCTGGGCCCAGCGCACCCGGTGGGCGAGGCGATCCTCATTGGCCGGCAGGGTGGTGAACCCCGGGCCGGCCTGTTGCACCAGGGTCATCAGCGCTGGCAGGTCGCTGACTTTGACCGGACGGACGATCATGCGGTAACTCCTTGTACGCGCCTGTTCGGGCACTGTCGTTGGGTGTGCAGCCGGGGGCGGTTCACAGGGCTATCAGCCTGATCGTGCTGCCATCGGTGACCTTCAGTGCCACACACAGATCCGGCGTCAGCGACAGCGGTTGCTCAGGCTGGTAATCCAGTTCGGCGACGATGGCCCGGAAGCCGTGCAGTGCGTCGTTGCTCAACAGATAACGGCCACGCGCGTCGATCGGCGCTTGCTGGCGCACGGTGGCGGTCTGGCTGTGGGCGATCGAACGGATGTTCGCGGTGCGCGCATACAGGGTTGGACCCGCATCAAACAGATCGATGTAGCTGTTGGTTTCAAAGCCTTCACGTTCGAGGATGTCGAACGCTTCCTGGCCATCCGGGTGAATCCGGCCGATGCATTCCTGCGCCGCCAGGGGCAGCATCGGCACATAAATCGGGTACTGCGGCATCAGTTCGGCGAGAAACGTGCGACTTTGCAGACCGCACAGGCGCTCGGCCTCGACGTAGGGCAGGTCGAAGAAGTGCTTGCCCAGTGCATCCCAGAACGGCGAATGACCGTTCTCGTCGCTGTAGCCGACGATTTCGGTGATCACCGCATCGGCGAAACGTTGCGCGTGAGCGGCGATGAACAGCAGCCGCGCCCGCGACAGCAATTCGGAAAAAGCGCTGCGCACCAGCGCGTTGTCGATGTGAAAACCGCGCAGCAGGGTGTGGTCGTTGAGGTCGTGACACAGCGACAGCGCCGGCACCCCGTGCTCGATGTTCAGCTCCCGCGAGGCACTGGTGAAGTGGCGGTTGCGCAGGCTGTAGAACGGTTCGTTGAAACCGGCAGTGGCAAGGATCTCCGAGCAACCGACCAGCCGCCGAGTGTCGAGGTCTTCCAGTACGAAGAAGTAGTTCTCCGGGCCTTGCGCCTGAATATCGCTGTCGAACGAGGCGCAGGAACCGGCGATTTTTTCGCGCAGGCGTTCGCTGTCGTCCGGCAGCGACGTAACGCCGACCAGACTGTCGCGGGCCAGTTGCTGCAATTGCGGCAGGTCGGTTGGCTCGACTGGGCGTAAGACCAGCATGGATGCACTCCTGTATCAAAGGGTCCGGTGATCCCCACCGAACCTGACTATCACTGTCGATTGCCACGCTTTAAAGCGGCGGTCGCCTGATTTGTTGTCAGACGCCGCTCTTTTTCTTGTCAGCCATTGCTCGGGTCAGGCAGCGCGGTGCTGGCGCCGAGTTTGTTCAGGAAGAACAGGTACACCAGACCCAGAGCGATCCAGATCAGGCCGAGTTTCTGCGCATCGACGCCCATGTTGTACATGATGGCGGCGACGATGATGAAACCGATCACCGGGCAGATCAGATGGCGCACCACCTGACCGGACTTCTGCCGACGCCAGTAGTAGTTGATCACTGTCAGGTGCAGCAGCATGAAACCGCTGAGGGCTCCAAAGTTGACCAGCGAGGTCAGGGTGTCCACCGAGTTGATGAACAGGTAGCAGATCACCAGCGACAGCACCGCCACCAGATAAATGCTCAGGTACGGGGTGTTGTGCTTCGGGTGCACCTTGGCCAGCACTTTCGGCAACTTGCCATCGCGGGCCATGCCGAACAGCAGGCGCGACACCGCGGCTTGCGAGGTGATCGCCACCGCAACGCCCCAGGCCAGCGCGGTTGCAACACCGGTCAGGGTTGCCAGCCAGCTGCCGGCCGCGATTTCGGCGATTTCATAGAACGCGGTGTCGGCGGATTTGAAGCCCATGCCGGCGGCCAGATCGGTGGCGATCCAGGTTTGCGCGACGAAAATCACGCCCATCACCACCAGGGTGATCAGCGCTGCGCGGCCGACGCTTTTGCCCGGGTCACCCTTGATTTCTTCGGCGAGGGTCGAGATTGCATCGAAGCCGAGGAACGACAGTACGGCAATCGACACGGCCTGCATCAGCAGAGCGAAGTTGAATGTTTCCGGGTGATACAGCGGCGCCAGGGTCAGCTCGCCGTTGCCGCCGCCGTTGTGCAGGGCATTCCAGGCGTAGAACAGGAAGATCCCCAGCACCACCAGCTGCGCCAGCAGGAAAATGATGTTCATCCGTGCGGTGAAGGTGATGCCGCGCAGGTTGACGAATGTCGCGCTGACCAGGAACGCCAGAATGAAACCGACCTTCGGAATGTCCGGGTACAGATGGTTGAGGGCCATTGCCGCGTAGACGTACAGCAGCGGCGGAATCAGCAGGTAGTCGAGCAGCATCAGCCAGCCGGCGATGAACCCGACGTGTTGATTGAGGCCGCGTTGCGCGTAGGAATATACCGAACCGGCGATCGGAAACGCCTTGGCCATGCTGCCGTAGCTCAGTGCAGTGAACAGCATCGCGACCATGCCGATGATATAAGCCAGCGGCACCATCCCGGGCGCCTCGGCATTGACGTAGCCATACACGCCAAACGGGGCGATGGGGATCATGAAGATCATCCCGTACACCACCAGGTCGGTCAGTGTCAGGCTACGTTTCAACTCCTGTTTGTAGCCGAACTGTTCTATTTCCATGAAGCGCAACTCCTTGTCAGCCTATCGAACGTTTTTAGTTGTTATATCGGTCCGTCGTTTACAGCGTCAGCAGTCTTTACAGCAGCGGTGCCAGGCGTTCGGCCCACAGCGATACCGCTTCCGGAGTGCGCAGCAGGTCGTTGCGCACCTCGATCAACACCGATTCCAGTCCTCGGGCATCGCCATGCACCGGCACGGTCATGTCACCCAGCGGATCAATCCGGTACGGCTGGTTGCCCGCGACTTTCAGCGGGTGCTGGCCGAGGCCATCGATCACCCGCTGGGCGTACGTTTTGGCCTGACCGAACAGCACGCCGACTTCCAGCGGCCGCGGCTGGCCGTAATACACCGGGGTAAAACTGTGAATCCCTACCACCCGTACCGCTTGGCCTTGTGCGACGCGTTGGTCGATCAGGGTCTGCAGCCGGGCGTGAAACGGTTTGAACAAGCTCTGGCGCCGGTACTCGCGAGTGGCTTCGTCCAGGTCGCGGTTGCCGGGCACCTGATAAATCTCGCTCTGCGCCGGAATGCTGTCGGGGGCATGCCGGGGCCGATTGAGGTCGATCAGCAGCCGTGAATAGTTGGCGCTCAACAGCGTCGCGCCGAGTCTCTCCGAGAGCTTTTCAGCCAGTTGCAGTGCGCCGATGTCCCAGGCGATGTGCTCGCGCGCGGCTGCATCGTCCAGGCCCAGATTGCTCAGGGCCTCGGGGATGTAGCGGCTGGCGTGCTCACACACCAGGATCAACGGATACGATGAATCTTCGCGGCTCAGGTTGTAGACCGGGCGGGTGTACAACCCCTGCTCGGCGGATTCAGTACAGGCGTGCATAGTGCTCACACAGGTCAGCGGGCGAGAGCTGTTCCGTCAGCGCCAGTTCCTCGGTTTTAAGGGCGTGGTAAGTGTCGAGCAACGGCTTGGGCAGCCATTGATTGAAGGCGGCACTGTCACGCAGGCAATCCAGCGCCTGCGCCAGCGAGGCGGGCAGGGCAACGATGCCCCGGGCCTTGCGTTGCTCGTCGTTGAGTGAATCGGGAATGTCGTCGGTGATCGCGTTCAGCGCCAGGCGCTGTTCGATGCCCAGGCGTCCGGCAATCAGCAGCGCGGCCATCGCCAGATGCGGCGAGGCGGTAGCGTCCATGGCGCGGAATTCCAGGTTGTACTGCGCCGCCACGGATTTGCAGCCCAGGCTCACGGTCGGACAAATGCGCAACGCCGCTTCACGGTTCTGCTGCCCCAGACACGCATAGGACGCGCTCCAGTGATGCGGCTGCAGGCGCTCATACGAAACCGGCGTCGGCGCGGTGAACGCACACAGCGCTGGCAGGTAATGCAGGATCCCCGCGGCCCAATGCTGGCCGAGGGTCGACAGACCGTTGCTGGTGCCGGCGTCGTAAAGCAGCGGCAGACCTTGCAGGTCGAGCAGGCTGACGTGCAGGTGCACACCGTTGCACACCGCATCGGCCTTGGTTTTCGGCGCGAAACTGACGTCGACGCCCATTTGCCGGGCGATTTCGCGAGTGATCTCGCGCACGTTGACCGCACGATCCGCCGCCGCCACACCGAGCGTCGGCCGGCAGGTGATTTCGTATTGGTGCTTGCCGTATTCGGGCAGGAACATCTCTGGCTCGACACCGCCGGCGCGCAGGGCGCTGAGCAGCCAGCCGCCGAATTCGGCGCCCTGACGCTGGGCTTCAAGGGAAAACGCCAGATGCTCGGCAAAACCGGCATGCAGGTTGAATTCGTGTTCGAACGCGGCGTTGACCTGCAAGCCGAGGTTGTCGCGATAGCGCTCGATTTCATCGCGCAACAACGTGCGCGGACAGGCGCTCCACGGGCGACCATCAGTCTCGCGAATGTCGCCGTGGATGAAGTCCAGCGCTGGTGCCGCGGCGTCCGGGCCGTTGCCGACGGTGACGCGGCTGTTCAGATCCGGGATCAACCGCAAATCACCATAGGCGCCCCATGGGTTGGTCGAGGCGATGATGTCCTGGGGCGTCAGTGCACTGTTGGCCGGCACCCAGCCGCAACCGGCGGCGTGATAATGCTCCAGTTGATCGGTGGGAAACGAGCGGCCACGGGTGATGCCGATCAGGTCGGTGGTGACGATGGTGGTCATCGGCAACGGTGTCAGGCGCTCGCTCATGGCTGCATCTCCTGCAAGCGGCCGAGCACGGTTTGTGTGTCGGTGATCCAGCAGTAACCCTTGATCGCGTTGAGGCAGGCGTCATGTCGCGCCGGGGTGTAGGTGGCGCAGGCGTCTTCGACCAGCGTCACCAGATAGCCACGGTCGGCGGCATCGCGCACGGCCATGTCGACGCACTGGTCAGTGACGATGCCGGCGATGATCAGGTGGCGGGTTTCGAGGTTGCGCAGGACGTAATCGATGTTGGTCGAGTTGAACACCCCGGAGGAGGTTTTCGGCAACACGATCTCGTTTTCCACTGGCGTCAGGTCGTCGATGATCCGCGCCTGGGTGCTGCCCTTGGGCAGGTGCATGTCTGACAGCTTGTGATCCAGCGAGCGGTCGCGACCGTCGGCGGTCAGGCTCTCGATAATCGTGTGCAGCACGTTCTGCCGCGCTTCGCGAAAGGCGCTGAGCAGCCGGCGCTGGTTGGGCACCACCTGCATGTGCGCGCGGGTCAGGAAATATTCGGCTTCCGGGCCGTTCAGGTGCGGGTCGTACTGCGGTTCGAGCCAGGCACGCTGCATGTCCACCAGCAACAACGCGGTGTGGTTGGTGATAAACGGCAAGTCCCGCGGCGAGCGGTGGGGAAGGCTGAACATCCTTATTTATCCTCCAGCAGGTGGGTGTTGAAGTCGTTGCGCAGGGCGTCGATGCCTTCCAGGCGATCGGCCAGATCGGGGGTGCGCAGGGTCAGGCAGGCAATCAGCGCCTCGACCTGGGCCAGCGCCGGCACCATGGTGTCGAACGGTGAGGCCGATTCCACCGGGGCGCTGATGATCAGGTCAGCCAGTTCACGCAGCGGCGAGGCATAGATGTCGGTGAACAGCACCACCCGCGCGTTGTTGTTCTTCGCCGCCGAGGCCACCCGCAGGGCCTGGGACTGATAGCGCCGGTAATCAAACAGCAGCACCACGTCCTGGCGTTGCAGATCGAACAGGCGGTCGGGCAGTTGTGCGTTGTCTTCCAGGGCAAAACAGCCGGGCCGAAGCAGCCGCAAGTGGTTGAGCAGATAGTTGGCCATCAGGCTGCTGAAGCGCCCGCCGAAGCAGTAGATCTGGTGCCGGGTGTCGAGCAGCCAGTCGAGCAGAATGCGCACGTCTTCGGGTTGCGTCAGGGCTTGGGTTTCCACCAGCAGACGCTGGCTGTCGGCCAGATAATGGCCCCAGGCATCGTCCTTGTTCAGGTGCGAACGCGGCTGCAAGAGGGTGCGCGGCGAACGCAGACGGTGATCCATGTCGCTGAGCAGGGCGTCCTGAAACTCGGCGTAACCGCCGAATCCGAGCTTCTTCACCAGCCGCACGATGGTCGGATCGCTGACGCCGGCGTGCTCGGCCAGACGCGCCATCGGACCCAGGCCGTTGCGTGGATACTGGTCGAGCAGGGCGCGAATCACTTTGCGCTCAGACGGCGTCAGCTCCAGGCCGGGATCGGTGATCAAGTCTCTGAGAGGGGGCATCCGGGCTCCTGCTGGATGAAGGGGGGTGTTGAATTCGTTTCATAATCCGTTAAAACAGTATTTATGTAACTCAGGTTACATGTCTAGTGAATTTTTAACGGTAGCGATTCAGCGTTTAAATAACGTCAGACCCCTGTGCCACAAGGCCTACACGGATGACGACGGCTCTTGTAGTCCATTGCCCATTGGTGTGTCAGACATTGCCGTTTTTTCTCTTTCAGCGTGTTGGACGGCAAGCTTGCAAGGCCCCCTGAACGGCCCGGTTTACGGCACAATTGCCGCAAGACCGGCTGCTTGCCGCCGATTTACCTGATGTTCATCGAGTGCAGTGCTGTGCTATCCACCCGTTTGACTTTGATTTGTCATGCTCGAACCGTCGCACAGAAATTGGCGCGTTTTCCTACGAACGAACCTGTTGAAAATCAGCCTTTGAAGCTCGGTGCGCTGGCGACACAATTCACTAATGTCAGCCTTTTGTTGTGCGGGCCGGAGTTGCGCACCCGGCAGACGGCCGAGTGGTTCGGTGCGGCGCCGCAAGTGGACGAAGCGCTGCGTGATTGCGATTGGGGGCGCTGGCACGGGCAAGCGATCAAGGATCTGCAAGTGCACGAGGCTGACGCCTTGCAGGCGTGGATCAGTGATCCACAGGTGGCACCTCATGGTGGTGAGTCGGTAATGCAATTGGGCGAACGTGTGGCGCGGTGGCTGACCAGCCTGCAAGGAATGCCGGGGCACATCGTCGCCATCACCCATCCGTTCGTGGTGCGCGCTGCTTTGATGCAGGTAATGCAGGGCGCCGCGTTCAACGCGGTTGATGTTGAACCGCTGTCAGTGGTTGAGCTGCGCTTCAACGGCATCTGGCGGCTACGCTTGCCGGGTATCGATCTTGCGGGAGCACTTTGATGAAACGACTGCTGGTCATCGGCATTGGCGCCGGCAATCCCGACTACATCACGATGCAGGCGGTGAAGGCGCTGAATCAGGTGGACGTGTTCTTTCTGATGGATAAAGGCCAGAGCAAGGACAAACTGATCGATCTGCGGCGCGACATCTGTGCGCGCTACATCACCGATCCTGCTTATCGCTTCGTCGAAGCCCACAGCCCCGAGCGCGAGCGCGGCGAAGTGGACTACACCCGTGCGGTCGATGACCTGAACCGCGCCAAGCAAGAAACTTTCGAACGGCTGATCAATGAAGAATTGGCTGACAACGAATGCGGCGGTTTCCTCGTGTGGGGCGACCCGGCGCTGTATGACAGCACGATTCGTATTCTGCAGGCGATTCTGGCGTCAGGCCGCTGTGCTTTCGAGTTTGAAGTGATCCCTGGAATTACCAGCGTTCAGGCGTTGGCGGCGCAGCATAAGGTGCCGCTGAACAGCATTGGCCGATCAATCGAAATTACCACGGGCCGGCGTCTGGCGGCGGGGCAGGTGAGTGACACGGACAGCCTGGTGGTGATGCTCGACGCTGAAGATTCCTACCACTATGTGGCGGATCAGCAGACCGAGATTTACTGGGGGGCGTACTTGGGCACGCCGGATGAGATTCTGATCAGTGGCAAGCTCAAGGATGTGGCGAAGCAGATCGAGCGCACGCGCAAAGCGGCGCGGGCCGAGCATGGGTGGATCATGGATACCTATTTGTTGCGTAAGCCTTGATTTTTAGGCTGTCGGTGCAGGCCTCATCGCGGGCAAGCCCGGCTCCCACAGGTTTCTGAGTTGAAATAAGGTGGTGTGTACGACGCAAAACCTGTGGGAGCTGGATTGCCAGCGATGGCGTCCGGAAATTCACCTCAGGAAATGGCTGTGACCCCACGCCCAAACCGCTCCCGATACACCGACGGCGGCACTCCGACCACGCTGCGAAACGCCACGCGAAAACTTTCCACCGAACGATAACCACAGCGCTGGGCGATCTGTTCGGTGTTGTGCACGGTGCTCTCCAGCAGCTCCCGCGCCCGGGCCAGTCGTTCGTGTTGCAGCCACGCTTTGGGCGATTGCCCGCTGGCCTCGGTGAAACGCCGCAGAAAAGTGCGCTCGCTCATGGCCGCTTCGCTGGCCAGATCGCGCACTTCCAGCGGTTGGTGCAGGCGCTCGCGGGCCCACTGCATCACCCGCGACAAGTCGTTTCGTGGCGTCGGGCTGACCGGCGTGGGGATGAACTGTGCCTGACCGCCAGTGCGTTGTGGCGACATCACCAGACGCCGGGCCACCGCGTTGGCGACCTGGGTACCGAAATCCCGTGTCACTAGATGCAGGCACGCATCGATCCCGGCGGCGCTGCCCGCCGAGGTAATCAACTGGCCGGAGTCGACGTAGAGCACATCCGGATCCACCGCAATCGCCGGGAAGCGCCGCGCCAGTTCATCGGTGTAGCGCCAGTGTGTGGTCGCGCCGCGGCCGTCGAGCAAGCCACTGGCGGCCAGCACAAAAACCCCGGAGCAGATCGACAGCAGCCGCGCACCTTGGGTGTGGGCCTGTCGCAAGGCGTCGATCAGGGCCGGCGGCACCTCGGCATCACGGTCACGCCAACCGGGAATAATAATGGTGCGCGCCTGTGCCAGTAGTTCCAGGCCGCCGTCGGCCAGTACCTGAATCCCGCCCATGGCGCGCATCGGCCCTTGGTCGACGGCGACGATGCGATGCTCGTACCACGCAAAATCGAACTCAGGCCGGGCCAGGCCGAAAATCTCCACGGCGATGCCAAACTCGAATGTACAGAGGCCGTCGTAGGCCAGAATCGCGACCAATCCAGGTGAATTTGGCATTTGGCGGAAAATTCCCGGTGAGTGTCTTGCCCGCCACTGTAGCGCCAGGCGCTGGCTCGATAAAGTCTGTTTACACCCCCAACAGATTTAGGAGCTAACAGCATGACCAGCCTGGTTCGCGAAATTCCTGCCGCACCGTCAGCGATTGCCCTGATGCATTTCAGCAACCGCCTGACCTTCGAGACCGATTGTTCCGACGTCTTCAGCAGCCAGGAGGCCGGCGAAGTCGATTTTGTGCTGGTCGATGTGCGCGGGCCGCTGGCGTTCGAGCGCGGTCATGTGCCGGGCGCCATCAATATCCCGACACGTTTGCTGACGAGCGAAGGTCTGGCGGAGTATTCGAGGAACACGCTGTTCGTGGTCTATTGCGCCGGCCCGCACTGCAACGGCGCCAATAAGGCAGCGGTGAAACTGGCGGCGTTGGGTTACCCGGTCAAGGAGATGATCGGCGGCGTGACCGGATGGCTGGATGAAGGCTTTTCGCTGAGCGTCGAACAACCCGCCAAAACCCCCATCGCCTGCGAATGCTGAATGCTTTTGTAGGAGCTGCCGCAGGCTGCGATCTTTTGACTTTTTTTAAGAACAAGAGCAAAAGATCGCAGCCTTCGGCAGCTCCTACATGAGTAATAGGTACCCTTTTCGAGGGTTTGTCCTACAGCCTTTGCACCATGTCGGCGCACCGTTGATCCCGGTCAACGGTGGCGCCGATTTTCTGTAAGTATTTGTCGCTTAAACACAATTTGCCCTGTGCGCGTCGCCATAGACTGCCGGCCACTTCGGTTTTTGCTTTCAAAAAGCCATGACTGAACGTTCAATCGAAAGCTGCCAATAAAAGCCTCCGCACACAGGAGTAATAAATGAAAAAGCTAGTGATGTTCGGTGCCCTGGCACTGTCGATGTTGTCCCTGACCGCTGTGGCCGAAGACGCCAAACCGATTCGTCTGGGGATCGAAGCCGCTTACCCGCCATTCTCGATGAAAACCGCTGATGGCAAACTCACCGGGTTCGACGTCGATATCGGCGATGCCCTGTGCAAACAGATGGACGTCAAATGCGTGTGGGTCGAGCAGGAGTTCGATGGCCTGATCCCGGCACTCAAAGTGAAGAAGATCGACGCGATCCTGTCCTCGATGACCATCACTGACGACCGCAAGAAAAACGTCGATTTCACCATCAAGTACTACCACACCCCGGCGCGCTTCGTGATGAAGGAAGGCTCCGGTGTCAAAGACCCGCTGACCGAGCTCAAGGGTAAGAAAGTCGGCGTGCTGCGCGCCAGTACCCACGACCGCTATGCCACCGACATGGCCAAGGAAGCCGGGTTTGAAGTGGTGCGCTATGGCTCGCAACAGGAAGCCAACCTGGACATGAAATCCGGCCGTCTCGACGCGATGCTGGCGGACTCGGTCAACCTCAGCGACGGTTTCCTGAAGACCGACGCCGGTAAAGGCTTCGAATTCGTCGGCCCGACCTACGAAGACGCCAAGTACTTCGGCGGCGGTGCCGGGATTGCCGTACGCAAGGGCGATACCGAACTGGCCGAGAAATTCAACAAGGCCATCACCGAAATCCGCGCCAATGGTGAGTACAAGAAAGTCCAGGACAAGTACTTCGACTTTGATGTGTACGGTCATTAATACGCTGTAGAAAAAAGTGGCCCCGTGAATGCGGTGGCCACTTTTTTTGTGCTCTTTCCCTGAAGACAAAGACCCCCTGTGGGAGCGGGCTTGCTCGCGAAGGCGGTATAACATTCAACATAATCATTGATTGATACACCGCCTTCGCGGGCAAGCCCGCTCCCACAGGGGATTTTCGCCGATTCAATTTTCAGGAGTTACCCATGCAACGCATCGACCATGTTCTGCCCTGGAGCCATTTGGGCAGCGAACGTTCCCTCAGCGTCTTCCGTTACGGCGCGGGCACTCGCAAGGTGTACATCCAGGCCAGTCTGCACGCCGACGAACTGCCGGGCATGCGCACCGCATGGGAACTCAAACAACGCCTCAACGAGCTGGAACAGCAGGGTCGTCTGCAAGGCGTGATCGAGCTGGTGCCGGTGGCCAATCCGATCGGCCTCGACCAGCACCTGCAGGGCAGCCACATGGGCCGCTTCGAGCTGGGCAGCGGGAAGAATTTCAACCGCTCGTTTGTTGAACTCAGTGCGCCGGTGGCGGCGCGAATCGGCGAGCAACTGGGCAGCGATGCCGAGGCCAACATCGCCTTGATCCGCCAGACCATGGGGCAGGTGCTCGATGAGCTGCCAGCCCCGGCCTCGCAACTGGAAGCACTGCACCGCTTGCTGCTGCGCCATGCCTGCGACGCCGACATCACTCTTGATCTGCATTGCGATTTTGAAGCGGCGATTCACATCTACGCGCTGCCCCAACACTGGCCGCGCTGGCAATCGCTGGCGGCGCGACTGAAGGCTGGCGTTGCGCTGTTGTGTGAAGACTCCGGTGGCAGTTCGTTCGACGAATCATGCTCGTCGCCGTGGCTGCGCCTGGCGCGGGCGTTCCCGAACGCGGCGATTCCTCCGGCTAACCTCGCCACCACCCTGGAACTGGGCAGCATGGGCGACACGCGGGTCGATCAGGCCCAGGCCAATTGCGAAGCGATTCTCGGCTTTCTCGCCGAGCAGGGCTTCATCAGCGGCGAATGGCCGGCGGCACCGAGCGAATGCTGCGAAGGCATGCCGTTCGAAGGCACCGAATACCTGTTTGCGCCGCACCATGGCGTGGTCAGCTTCCTGCGCAATGCCGGGGAATGGGTCGAGAAGGGCGATGCGCTGTTCGAGGTGGTGGATCCGTTGAATGACCGGCTCACCACCGTGCGCGCCGGCACCAGCGGCGTGCTGTTTGCGATTGATCGCGGGCGTTACACCCAGCCGGGGATCTGGCAGGCCAAGGTGGCGGGGCGCGAGCCGATTCGGGTGGGCAAGCTGATCAACGACTGACAGATTTCCTTGGATTTTCTTGCCTCATCGCGAGCAGGCTCACTCCTGCATTTGGAATGCGTTGTCCCTGTAGGAGTGAGCCTGCTCGCGATAGCGGTCTCGCCAGCACCACAATCTTCAGAGAGTGTTAGGCTCACCGACGAACCCGACACTCTGTGAAGGAAGGCTTTATGTTGAAGGCGTTTGCCCTGTTAACCCTCCTGGCGTCCAGCGCCGTCCATGCGCAAACCACGCTGCAAAGCGACTTGCCACTGAAGTACATCGAACAGGTTCACCCGGACGCTGACACTCGGCCACTGGTTATTTTTCTGCACGGCTACGGCAGTAACGAAGCCGATCTGATCGGTATGAAGTTTCAGCTGCCGGCGCAGTACAACTACTTGTCGGTGCAGGCGCCGTTGGCGTTGGGCGAAGGGCGTTTCCAGTGGTTTCGCAAGAAAGGCGAAGGTGCCTACAACGGCGAGACCGATGATCTGAAGGCCAGCGGCCAGAAGTTGCGGGATTTTGTCGCGCAGGCAGCGCAGAAATATCACGCCAGCCCGGACAAGGTGTACCTGATCGGTTTCAGCCAGGGCGCGATGATGACCTACGAAGTGGGCTTGCGTCCGCCCGTGGCGGTCGGTGGCATCGCGGCGTTGAGCGGACGGCTGTTGCCGGTATTGAAAACCGAGCTCAAGGCGCAGCAACAACCGTTGCCGCTGAAGATTTTCATCGGCCACGGCACCGCCGATGATCGGGTGCCGTACCGCGACGGCACCGCGGCCAATGCGCTGCTGCAAAAACTCGCCTACACACCCGAGTTTCACGCCTATCCCGGCGTCGGCCACAGCATTAGTGCGGCCGAGCTGCGCGACTTGAATGCCTGGCTGCAGCAGCTCAATCCGTGACGATCACTTGTCCTTGAGGATGGTTTTCACCAGTGCATCGTGACCGCTCTTGTCGTTGGCCCGGGAAATCACCTGGACCAGCGCCATGCGCTTGCCGGAGGCGGCGAGCAGGGTGGTGTTGAGTGTCTGGCCGCCGCCCTGAGTGGCGGTGCTGTCGACCTGACGCACACCGAGGCCGCTGCTTTTCTGGGTCAGGCTTTTTTCACTGAGCTTATTGAAATCCGGCAGAGCCTTGCGTTGATCATCAATGAAACTCGCCAGGCTGCCATCGAGAAATTCGTTGTCGTTGTCCTTGACGCTGGCGCCACCGGCGATCTGGTTTTCGGCGGCGATGACCACAGTCTTGGTCGCCTGATTGGTGTACATCGTGCCCTTGGCACCGGTTGGCCCGGCCGGCAGCGGGTCGGCGGTGAAGCCTTTGGGCAGGACGAAGGTGAACTTGCCGTCGAGCATCGACACGTTGTTGGTCGAGGCCTTTTCCTTGGGCTTGGCTGCCTGGGCGTTGAGGGCGCCGAGACCGGCGACCGCCGCCAGCAACAGGACGACGGCTTTCTTGCTGAGCAATGACATGTGAATCTCCGAGGGATGGTCGCGCCAGGGCCGCGATGATCCCACGGAGCATGCCTGGCATTCCAGCGCGGTTTGTCAGGCGTTTGCGTCAGCCTTGGGGTGGTTGGCCTTTGCCGGGACCTGTCGAGCCAGCAACTTGCGAGTGACGCCGAGCATGGCCACCGACACCGCGATACCGGCGATGAATCCGCTGAGACCCAGGCTTGGCAGGGTCAGCGCCGACACCAGGCAAAACGCCGAAAACGAGTACATGCCGATCGCCGTCGCCCGCAGCAATGCCGCGGTAAACGCCGGGCCGCGGGTCTGCTGCGAGAACACCGCCATCACACTGCCGAGCACCGGGAACACCGCGAGCAGGCCGCTCCAGCGCTCACCCACGGTACTCGCGAGCATCGTCACCAGCAGCGTCAGCGCCGCGCCGGCAATCATGCGCCAGATCAGTTTGTCCGACTTCGGCGCCGGGCCATTCAACACTGGTTGCACGTCGGGAAACAGGTGCGGCGCCGCCAACAGGGCAGTCGCCGCCGCAGCGATCGAGAACGGCAGCGACGGCGGAATCAGCGACAACACCAGCGCCAGTCCCGCCCACACCGACAGCGAAACCGTCAACGCCCACGGCCAGTTCGCCCGCTGCGCCACCTGCGCGTAGGTGATGCAGAACGCGATCATGGCAAACATCGCTGACAGCGCTGCGATCGCTGATTGCGCAGCAAACTGCGGCCCCTGTTCGATGGCGAGGAAAAACAGAATCGGCCCGACCACCACCGGCAACCCCGACAGCCAACCGGCCACGCTCGGCCCCCAGCGCTTGCCGGCGAGGGAAATCAGCAGCAGAAATCCGGGGATCAGCAGTAATTTGAGAATCAGCACGCGGGAGGCCTCGGGGAAGGAAGTGGCCAAGGTAACCGATTGGCGCATTGATCGACAGTTTTTGTATACAAAGCCTACGGGTGATATCCGCTATGCTCTGAAGATCAGGGTTTACCGGAGTCGATACCGCGATGAGCAAACCATCGAAGTTGCTGCGTGGGTGCTGTGGCATCGGCTTGTGGGCGTTGTTACTCACGCCGACCTGGGCCAATTGGCAGGACGCCGTGCCCGGCGCGCAAATCATCGGCACCGGGGATTTCAGTGTGTTCGGTTTCGACGTCTACAACGCTCGGTTGTGGAGCGCGGCACGCCCGTTGTCGACCGAACAACCCTTCGCCTTGGAGCTGATCTATCGGCGCAAGATCTCCCGTGACGATCTGGTGCAGGCCAGTGTCGATGAAATCAAACGGCTGGCCGGCTCGGGAGTCAGTCCGGCACAACTGGCCGCGTGGCAAGGGCAAATGGAGCAATCGTTCGTCGATGTGCAGGCTGGCACACGGATTACAGGCGTGTATCTGCCAGGGCAGGGCGCACGGTTTTTTGTCGGTCAGCAGTTGCAGCATGAAATCGATGATCCGCAGTTTGCCCGGGCGTTTTTCGATATCTGGCTGGATCCGCGTACCCGTAACCCCGAGTTGCGTCAGCAGTTACTGGGTGTGAGTCGTTAAGATCAAAAGATCGCAGCCTTCGGCAGCTCCTACATTGGAATGCGTTGCACTCCAGGAGCTGCCGAAGGCTGCGATCTTTTGCTCTTCAAGGGTTCAACTGAAACGTCTAAGCTGCGACTTTCCGACTTGTTTCTGGATGTGTGCGTGAAATTCAGCTTACCCAAAATTGCCACTGCGCCGTTCTGCCCGCCGGAAGTGGCCGGCAGTGTGGAAGTCGATCCCCGCGCCTCGTTTTTCAAACGTGCGCTGCGTTTTGCCGGTCCCGGATTGCTGGTGTCGATCGGCTACATGGACCCGGGCAACTGGGCGACGGCCATCGAGGCCGGTTCGCGTTTTGGTTACAGTTTGCTGTTTGTGGTGCTGCTGGCGAGTCTGGCGGGGATGGTCGTGCAGTGCTTGTGTTCGCGCCTGGGGATTGCCACCGGGCGCGATCTCGCGCAACTGTCCCGCGAGCGCTACAGCACGCCGGCCGCACGCCTGCAATGGGTGCTGGCGGAAATCTCGATCATCGCCACCGATCTGGCCGAAGTGCTCGGTTGCGCCCTGGCATTCCACTTGTTGCTCGGCTGTTCGCTGACCTTCGGCATCGCCCTGACAGCCTTCGACACGCTGCTGGTACTGGCCCTGCAGAACCGTGGCTTCCGTCGGCTGGAGGCGATCATGCTGGTGCTGGTGGCGACCATCGGCGTGTGTTTCTTCGTTGAACTGGTACTGATCAAACCCTACTGGCCAGACGTGTTCGCTGGCTTCAAACCGTCGCTTTCGGCGATCAGCGATGCCGCGCCGCTGTATCTGGCGATCGGCATCCTCGGCGCCACGGTGATGCCGCACAACCTCTACCTGCACACCTCGATCGTGCAGACGCGGATGATCGGCCAGGACCTGGCGAGCAAGCAGGACGCGGTGAACCTGGCACGCATCGACACCATCGGTTCACTGGCGCTGGCGTTGCTGGTCAACGCGGCGATTCTGATTCTGGCGGCGGCTGCGTTTCACCAGTCAGGGCATTCCGACGTGGTCGACATTCAGGACGCCTACCACCTGCTCGACCCGCTGGTCGGTGGCGCGCTGGCCAGTGTGCTGTTCGGCGTCGCATTGCTGGCGTCGGGACAGAGCTCGACGTTCACCGGGACCATCGCCGGACAGGTGATCATGGAGGGTTATCTGAACCTGCGGATTCCCTGCTGGCAGCGGCGTTTGATCACTCGCGGACTGGCACTGATCCCGGCGTTCATCGGCGTGTGGCTGATGGGGGATAACGCGGTGGGCAAGTTGCTGGTGTTGAGTCAGGTGGTGCTCAGCCTGCAACTGCCATTTGCGCTGTACCCGCTGATTCGCATGACCAGCGACAAACAGCTGATGGGGCCGTTTGTGAATAGACTGCCGACCAGGGTGCTGGCGTGGGGCTTGTTTGCGGTGATCAGTGGGGCGAATGCCTGGTTGATTTTGCAGATGGCGGTGTGAGCCCTGGTTTATCTGTAGCCTGAGCTGGCCCCTTCGCGAGCAAGCCCGCTCCCACCCTGGAATGCATTCCCCTGTGGGAGCGGGCTTGCTCGCGAAGAGGGAGGAACATTCACTGCAAATTTCAAAGGACAAAAAAACACCCGGTGCAACGCAAGTCGCACCGGGTTTTTGTTGCCAGCGAGCAGCGGATGTCGTGGATCCACCGCGAGCTGTGAACTCTTGGATTAAGCGCGTTCCAGCGCCAGCGCCACACCCTGACCGCCGCCGATGCACAGGGTCGCCAGACCTTTCTTCGCATCACGCTTGATCATTTCGTGCAGCAGCGTCACCAGCACCCGGCAACCCGACGCACCGATCGGGTGACCGAGGGCGATGGCGCCGCCGTTGACGTTGACCTTGTCCAGATCCCATTGCAGATCCTTGGCCACTGCCAGCGATTGCGCAGCGAAAGCTTCGTTGGCTTCGATCAGGTCGAGTTGGCCGATGTTCCAGCCCGCCTTGTCCAGGCAGCGGCGAGTGGCCGAGACCGGGCCGATGCCCATGATCGCCGGGTCAACGCCGGCGTTGGCGTACGCGGCGATTTTTGCCAGCACCGGCAGGCCCAGGGCCTTGGCTTTCTCGGCGCTCATCAGGATCACCGCAGCGGCGCCGTCGTTCAGCGACGAAGCGTTGCCGGCGGTGACACTGCCGTCCTTCTTGAACGCCGGACGCAGTTTCGCCAGCGATTCGGCGGTGGTGTCGCCGCGTGGTTGTTCGTCGACCTTGAACGCTACCGGGTCACCTTTGCGCTGTGGGATCAGGATCGGCGTGATCTCATCGACAAAGCGCCCGGCCTCGATGGCAGCCGCCGCTTTGCGCTGCGAAGCGGCGGCGAAGGCGTCCTGCTGCTCGCGGCTGATCTCATATTTATCGACCAGATTTTCGGCAGTGATGCCCATGTGGTAATCGTTGAACGCATCCCACAGACCATCGCTGATCATGGTGTCGACGATTTGCGCATGCCCCATGCGCAGACCGGTGCGTGCGCCCGGCATCACGTAGTTGGACAGGCTCATATTCTCCTGACCGCCAGCGATGATCACCTCGGCATCGCCGCAACGGATCGCCTGCGCGCCCAGGTGCAGGGCTTTCAGGCCCGAGCCGCAAACCTTGTTCAAGGTCATGGCCGGCACGGCGTGGGGCAGGCCGGCCTTGATCGCCGCCTGACGCGCCGGGTTCTGGCCGGCGCCGGCAGTCAGTACTTGGCCCATGATCACTTCATCGACCTGCGCACCGTCCAGACCAGTCTGTTCGAGCAACTGGCGAATCACCGCAGCGCCCAGATCCACCGCGGACACGCTGGCCAGAGAACCCTGGAAACTGCCGATCGCGGTGCGGGTGGCGGCAACAATTACGACGTCTTGCATTTTCGAATTCCTCACTGGGCAGCGAACTGCATTTCCGGTACGTGATCCGGGACGATCAGTTTACCAGCGGTTTTGGCGACGATTTCCTCGACGCTGACGCCAGGTGCGCGTTCCTTGAGGACAAAAGCGCCATTTTCAATTTCCAGATAGGCGAGGTCGGTCAGTACGCGCTTGATGCAGCCGGCGCCGGTCAGCGGCAGGCTGCACTTGGCCAACAGTTTGGACTCACCGTCCTTGGAAGCGTGGGTCATGATCACGATGATGTTGTCGGCGCCAGCCACCAGATCCATCGCGCCGCCCATGCCCTTGACCAGTTTGCCGGGAATCATCCACGAAGCGATGTTGCCTTCGACGTCGACTTCGAACGCACCGAGTACGGTCAGGTCGACATGCCCACCGCGGATCATCGCGAAGGATTCGGCGGAGTTGAAAATCGATGCACCGATGCGCGCGGTGACGGTCTGTTTGCCGGCGTTGATCATGTCGGCATCGATGGTGTCTTCAGTCGGAAAAGGCCCCATGCCGAGCAGGCCGTTTTCCGATTGCAGCATGACTTCCATGCCTTCGGGAATGTAATTGGCGACCAGGGTCGGAATGCCGATGCCGAGGTTGACGTAGTAGCCGTCCTGCATTTCGCGGGCGACGCGCTGAGCCATTTGTTCGCGGGTAAGTGCCATGTTTTTATTCTCCGTCAGCCTGAATTATTTGCGGATAGTGCGCTGTTCGATGCGCTTTTCGAACGTGCCGCAAATGACCCGGTCGACGTAGATGCCGGGGGTGTGGATCTGCGACGGATCCAGCTCGCCGGGCTCGACGATTTCTTCGACTTCGACCACAGTGATCTTGCCGGCGGTGGCGGCCAGCGGGTTGAAGTTCTGCGCAGTGTGGCGGTAGATGACGTTACCGAAATGGTCGGCTTTCCAGCCTTTGACGATGGCGAAGTCGCCGGTGATGGACTCTTCCATCAGGTATTTGCGCCCGTTGAACTCGCGCACTTCCTTGCCTTCGGCGACCGGGGTGCCGACGCCGGTGGCGGTGAAGAAGGCCGGGATGCCGGCGCCGCCTGCGCGCATTTTCTCGGCGAGGGTGCCTTGCGGGGTCAGGATGACTTCGATCTCGCCCTTGAGCAGTTGCTCTTCGAACAGTTTGTTTTCGCCGACGTAGGAGGCGATCACCTTGCTGATCTGGCGGTCGGTCAGCAGCACACCGAGGCCGAAACCATCGACGCCGCAGTTGTTGGAAACCACGGTGAGGTCGCGGGTGCCCTTGCGCTTGATCTCGGCGATCAGGTTTTCCGGGATGCCGCACAGGCCGAAGCCGCCGGCGATTACGGTCATGCCGTCTTCCAGGCCCGCCAGAGCTTCCTCGTAGGAACTCACGCGCTTGTCAAAACCTGCCATATGCACCTCTTTTATTGTTTGTCGGGCGGCTGGCTAGCCGAATGACTGGAGTGTCTCGCTGAGGGATATATTTGTTAAGTTGATTTTTAAGGTTGATTGATTGATAAAGCTCAATAGTTGACGCTATCCCTGTAGGAGCTGCCGCAGGCTGCGATCTTTTGATGTTGTTTTTAAGATCAAGATCAAAAGATCGCAGCCTGCGGCAGCTCCTACAGTGGTTATGGCGTTTATCCGGCAATATCGCGCAAGGGCGCTATCCAGTATGACCGTCAAACAGATCCGCGCCTTTCTCGCCGTGGCCCAGAGCCTGAGCTTCGCTGTGGCCTGTGAGCGCCTGCACCTGTCGCAATCGGCACTGAGCCTGACCATCAAGGCGCTGGAAGAGGGGCTGGGTGGGCGGCTGTTCAGCCGCAACACGCGCAACGTGGCGCTGACTGCCGAAGGCGAATCGCTGCTGCCGTTGGCCCGGCGCCTGATCGCCGACTGGGACAACGCCGAAGACGAAATGCGCCAGCGCTTCAGCCTGCAACGCGGACGGGTGACGCTGGCGGCGATGCCATCGTTTGCCGGCAACCTGCTGCCGCCGATCCTCAAGACGTTCCGCGCGCGCTATCCGAACGTCAATGTCACGGTCAACGACGTGATCAACGAGCAAGTGCTGGAGATGGTCCGCGACCGGCAGGTGGAGTTGGGCGTGGCATTCGAGCCGATGCAGAACACCTCGCTGACGTTTACCCCGCTGTACATGGACCGCTTTGTCGCCGTGGTGCCACAGGATTCAGCGCTGGCCGGGCTTGGCGAAATCGACTGGCAGACCTTGCTGCAGGAACCGTTCATCACCCTGCAACGGCCGTCGACGGTACGGGTGATGCTCGAAGAACACTTGCAGGCCCGGGGCCTGAAACTGCCGGTGGAATTCGAAAGCCATCAACTGGCAACGGTTGGGCGCATGGTTGCCAGCGGGCTGGGAGTCAGTGCGGTACCGGCGTTGTGTGCCGAGCAGATGCAGGAACTGGGTGCGTGTTGCCTGACCTTGAATGACTCGGTAGAACGGGCGATTGGCGTGCTGACTGAGCCGGGCAATGAACTGTCGGCGGCGGCGCAGGCACTGTTCGATATTCTCAAGGCCGAACATTGATCCTGTGGGAGCGGGCTTGCTCGCGAAGGCGGGGTATCAGTCGAGGACAGTCTTGGCTGAAAGGACGCTTTCGCGAGCAGGCTCGCTCCCACAGGGTAATCATCGGTTCAGGAAGTCAAGCGTTGCACCAGCAGCGGCAGCAGTTGCTCGCATGACGCCTCGATCTTCAGATCCAGCAGATCATCGGCGCGGGTCTTGCCCAGATTGATCGCCAGCAACGGCTTGCCCCGATCAGCAATCACCCGGCACAGACGAAACGCCGAATACGCCATCAGCGACGAACCCACCACCAGCAATCCCGCAGCATTCTCTGCCGCCGCCATGGCTCGCGCCGCTGTCGCTTGCGCCACGTTCTCGCCGAAAAACACCACGTCCGGCTTCATCCGTTCACCGGCGCAATACGGGCACTGCGGAGTCTGAAAGCGTGCTTCGAAGGCCGGGTCGAGCAGGGTATCGCCGTCCGGCGCCTGCACCGCGTCGACCCCGGCCAGATACGGATTCTGCTCGACCATCCGCTGCTGAATGTCGTCACGCGCGCTGCGCTGGCCGCAATCCAGGCACAGCACCCGGTGCAGGCTGCCGTGCAATTCGATCACGTCCTGACTGCCGGCCTGATCGTGCAGGGTATCGACGTTCTGCGTGATCAAGGCACTGATCAGTCCCCGGCGCTGCAAATCGGCCAGTGCTTGATGCGCGGCATTGGGCCGCGCCTGACGCACCCGCGGCCAGCCAAGCATGGCCCGCGCCCAGTAGCGACGACGTGATTCCGGGGCGGCGAGAAATTCCTGATACATCATCGGCTGCCGGCCACGACGCACTCCTTCGCTGTCGCGGTAATCCGGGATGCCCGACGGCGTGCTGATACCGGCGCCGGTCAGCACCAGGAAATCGCCATCGACCATGGCCTGGTGCAAGATGTCGAGTTGTTCGCGGGTCGGGCTGTCGAGCATGGTCAGCGCTCCGGGGAGGACGATGCCCGCAGGTTAGCATTAACCTTGTGGCGAGGGAGCTTGCTCCCGCTGGACTGCGCAGCAGGCCTGTTGTTGCGGTCGCTTCGCAACCCGACGGGAGCAAGCTCCCTCGCCACAGGTGATAGCGGTGATCTATTTGCGCGCCTCCAGAATCAGATTGAACGGCGTCTGCGTCGCCCGGCGGAAATGCTTGAAACCGGCCTCGGCAAACACCTTGCGCAAGCGCATTTCTCCGGCCTGCGCACCCAGCCCCAGCCCGACTTCCTGCGACAGCGAATTCGGCGTGCAGATAAAGGTCGAGGCCGCGTAAAACAGTCGCCCAACCGGGTTGATGTTGTCGTCCAGCGCATCGTTGGCAAACGGCTCGACCAGCAGCACCGTGCCGTCATCCTTCAACGATTTAAACGCATGCCGCGCAGCGCCGACCGGGTCGCCCATGTCGTGCAGGCAGTCGAAGTAGCAGATCAGGTCGTAGTCGCTGCCGGGGTAACTTTTGGCAGTGCTCTGGAGGAATTTCGCCCGGCTGCTGACGCCACCTTCTTCGGCGCGCTGGGTGGCGACGGTGATCGACGGCGCGTGGAAGTCAAAGCCGACGAATTGCGAGTTGGGAAACGCCTGCGCCATGAGCACCGTCGAGGCGCCGTGGCCGCAGCCGATGTCGGCGACTTTGGCGCCTTTTTCGAGTTTGGCGACCACGCCGTCCAGCGCCGGCAGCCATTCCGCGATCAGGTGACCTTTGTAGCCGGGGCGAAAGAAGCGTTCGGTGCCGCTGAACATGCAGGGGTGATGATCGCCCCAGGGCAGGGCGCCGTTGCCGCGCATGGCTTTGACCAGTTTGTCCTTGTCGTGGAAGAACGACGCCACCACACCGAGTCCGCCGGCGACATACACCGGCGAGTCTTCGACAGCCAGGGCCAGCGCCTGCTCTTCCGGCAGACGGAACTGGCCATCGTGGTGTTCCATATAGCCGGACGCGGCGTGGGCGCTGAGCCATTCGCGCACCAGGCGCGGGTTGCAGGTGGTTTTTTCGGCGAGGGCTTGCGGGGTAATCGGCTGACTGTCGGCCATTGCCCGGTACAGCCCGAGTTCTTCGCCAACGATCACGTTCGCCAGCATTGCGGCGCCGCCCATGTCGTTGACCAGTTTGCCCATGAATGCATTGAGCCTTGATTCGTCCATCACGAGTGCTCCTGATACAGGATCACCGTCCGGTGGCAAAACGATGTCGAGGCATGGGCCGCAGGGCAGTGGTCACAGAAGTGGGCAGGGCACAGCTGACTCCGTCCTGCATTCCCCCTCGACCGGGTAATGAATCAGTCTAGCCGGGCTGGAGCAAGATGCAGCGTTTGTGGCTCACACAATCCCCCTGTGGGAGCGGGCTTGCTCGCGAAGGCGTTGTATCAGTCAACTAATCGGCTAGCTGACACACCGCTTTCGCGAGCAAGCCCGCTCTCACGTGGATTTGTGATGCTCCATTCCGTCGTTTAGTGCCAGTCGCCGCCCGTTCACAGGTCGCGCACCATCAGCCATTGATCGTTGTCCCAGGCCCGAAAGCGCTCCAGCACGGTCCAGCCACGTTTGGCGTAGTAGTCCTGCTTGCTTTGCGTATGCAGATAGAAACGCGCGAAGCCACGCTGTTTCGCCGCCTGGCTGATGCCTTCGATCAGACGCTCTGCCAGACCCTGGCCCCGGGCTTCAGGGCTGACAAACACGCAGGCCAGCCACGGGCCGAGATCCGGGCGCAGGGCCAGATCCGCTCGGGCCAGCGCCGCACCGCCGAGCAGGCGCTCACCGTCCAGCGCAATCAGGCACGGCCAGTCGCCATTGCTCTGGCCGGCGGAGAACTCGCGTTGCCATTCGGCCAAGGGTTGCTCGGCGTATTCGTAGGCAAATTGGCGGTGAATCCACTCGGCGTAAGTGTCGCTGTGCTGCAGATGATCGACGAGCCATACGAGACGCAGGGACATTGTGGGAATCCATTCGCGGAAGACGGGAAGGCATGAGAGCCGATTGCCCCGCCCGTGGCAATCCCGCCAGTGTTTCGAGGGCTTTACAAAATCCCGCCACTCATCGGCCCGGCCACTGTTTTAGCGGCTCTTCGGACGATTGACTGGGACGCCGTTGACCCTCGGCGCGATAGTGGAGTGAGTGGGCCAGTCCCCCCAACCTGCAGCGGAGCACGATTGATGAGTACCCCCATTGATCTGACGGGCCTGAAAGAGCGCCAGAAAGTCGCCTGGGCCAGCGGCGATTATGCGGTGATCGGCACCACCTTGCAGATCGTCGGCGAAAACCTCGCCGAGGCCTGTGACTTGCGCTGCGATGAGGAGGTGCTGGATGTCGCCGCCGGCAATGGCAATGCGACTCTGGCGGCGGCGCGGCGCGGTTGTCAGGTGACTTCGACCGACTATGTCGCGGCGTTGCTGGAGCGTGGACAGGATCGGGCGCGGGCCGAGCATCTTGATGTGATTTTTCAGGTCGCCGATGCCGAAGCATTGCCGTTCGCCGACGAGAGTTACGACGCGGTGCTCTCGACGTTCGGCGTGATGTTCGCCCCGGATCAGGCCACCGCGGCTGCGGAATTGGCGCGGGTCTGCCGACGGGGCGGGCGGATCGGCCTGGCGAACTGGACGCCGGAAGGCTTCGTCGGCCAGATGTTCAAAGTCCTCGGCCGCCACGTGCCGCCGCCCGCCGTGGCCCAGCCGCCGTCGAACTGGGGCACCGAAGCGTGGTTGCACAGCCACTTCGATGAGCGCCAGTTCCTGCTGCAGGTCACGCGGCGCACGTTCAACTTCCGCTATCGCTCGGCGGCGCATTTCATCGACATTTTCCGCCACTGGTACGGGCCGGTGCACAAGGCCTTTGCGGCACTGCCGCCGGAAAGCGGGCAGGCGCTGGAGAGTGATCTGGCGGACCTGCTCAACCGCTCGAACCGGGTGGGAGAGCGATCGCTGGTGGTGCCGAGCGAGTACCTTGAGGTGGTCATCACCAAACGCTGAAAGATCAATGAAACCTTTGTAGGAGTGAGCCTGCTCGCGATGGCGCTGTGTCAGTAGAAAAATATCCGACTGACATACCGCCATCGCGAGCAGGCTCACTCCTACAGGGGAATGGTGTTTGACAGGTATGGCGCTATTTCAAATGCGCCCCATCAACCCACTCCAGCGCCGTACGCCAGATGCAGATCCCCAGAAAGTACGCCGACGCCAGCAGCCACAAACCCATCACCAGCGGATTGATCACCGGGTGATTGAGCACCAGCGACAGGCTGCACAGCAGCCAGATCGCCGTGACCGCGATGTTGATCGGCATGAACCGTCGCACGCGGAAGGGGTGGAGGAATTTCATGCGGGTGACGGTCAACAGCGCCAGACCGATGATGGTCAAAAAGGTGATCCACGGCCCCGGATTGATGATGTACAGGCACAGGGCAACCACGTTCCACGCGGCGGGGAAGCCGACGAAATAGTTGTCCTTGCTCTTCATGTTGACGTTGCAGAAACAGAACAGCGACGACACCAGAATCAGCGACACGCTCAGCAGCAAGGTGTAGTCGGGCAGGGGAATGTAGCGGTAGATAAACAGCGCCGGGATGAACACGTAGGTCAGGTAATCGATCACCAAATCGAGGATCGAACCATCGAAACTCGGCAGCACCGATTGCACATTGACCTTGCGTGCGAGCGCCCCGTCGAGGCCGTCGACGATCAACGCCACGCCCAGCCACATCAGGCAATGGGTCGGCTGGTTCTCCAGCAGGGCGAGGGTCGCCAGAAATGCAGTGACCACGCCGGTCGCGGTAAAACCATGGGCGCCCCATGCTTTGAGCCTGGCGATGTGTACGGTCGATATCACAGGGGCGTTCTCCAGATAAATGAAGCAAGCCGGTTATCACCCTTTGGCAAAGGGCGCCGGCAAACCGGGTCGGGTTGCAGCTATCGACCGGTCAGGCCGGGATAAGGTTCATCACCTTTGAATCTTAGCTGGCCGCACAAAAAATACCTCGGCGAAATCCGCCGACGGCAGCCGGTGTCAGCCAAACGGTGCTGGCGCGCCGGCGTCGGCGGTCTATCGTTGCCTGACGCAGTTATTGCCAATGCCTGAGGACGAGATCATGAACACCAGCGATTTGCTCGAACAACTGCTACGAGGCCAGGCCTCGGCGGGACAATCTAGTGGCGCCTCGGCCGGCGCAGGTCTGGGCGGACTGGGCGGCTTGCTCGGAGGCCTGTTGGGCGGCGGCGCGAGTACCGGCGCCAGTGGCGCGCAGTCCGGTGGGCTGGGCGGTTTGGGTGGATTGCTGGGGGGCTTGCTTGGCGGCGGTGGCGGTGGATTGGGCGGCGCGCTGGGCGGGGCACTCGGTGGCGGCGGTACACAAAGTCGTTCCGGCGGCACCAATTATGCGGCACTGGCCTCGCTGGGGATGATGGCGTTCCAGGCGTATCAGGCTTGGCAACGCAGCCAGGCGTCGGCGGCGCCACAGCAGATTCCGCCAACCGCAAATCTGCTGGCTGGGCCCGAAGTCGAGGAACACGGGCATGCTGTGCTGCGGGCGCTGATCGCGGCAGCCAAGGCTGACGGTGAGATCGACGCACGGGAACGGCAAATGATCGATGAAGAGATTGGCAAACACACCGATGATCCAGGATTGCAGCAATGGTTTAACGCTGAAGTTGCCAAACCGCTGGATGCGAACGAAGTCGCGCAGGCGGCCAAAGGCGACCCAGCGACGGCCGCCGAAATGTACCTGGTCAGCGTGATCCTGGTGGACGATCAGCAAGACGCCGAACGCACCTACCTGGATGAACTGGCTGCCGCGTTGCAGATCGACCCGCAATTGCAGGTGCACCTGGAACAGCAGGCCAAGGGGACGGTTTAAAGCAGAATCAAAAGATCGCAGCCTTCGGCAGCTCCTACAGAGACGAATTCCAATGTAGGAGCTGCCGAAGGCTGCGATCTTTTGACCTTCAGAGCCAGACAGCATCCCACAACGGGTAATCACCCAAACGCTGCACAAGACCTGCCCGCAATGGATTCATGACAATGTAGCGGGCGGCCGCTTTAAGGTCTTCATCGCGACGCAAGGCCCGGTCGTGATATCCGCGTTGCCACAGCGGCTCCGAATTGCCTTGCAGCAGATTGACCGAGCGACTACTGCGCGATTTGACGCGGCACATTAATTGCGCCAGAGAGCCTTGTTTTAATTCGACCAGCCAATGGAGGTGGTCCGGCATCACAACCCAGGCTAGCGAATGAACCATTCCCGCTTGATCGGCAGCCCGCATCTGTCCTACCAATAGTCGTCCCGCTCTCCAATCCGAAAAAACCGGTCGACGCTCCTCAACCACCGCCGTCAGCATATAAACCCGCCCAACCTCCGAATAACGTCCCTTACGTAAACCGCAGGCTTTTGCAGCTTCAGGCATTCCATTGCCCTCCGTAAACATCGTCCTTGAACACTAGCGCTCCAAAAACAACCCGCTCGGCCAAGCCATTACACGATGTAAATGTAGGAGCTGCCGAAGGCTTCGATCTTTTGATCTTGATCGTAAAAGACAAAATCAAAAGATCGCAGCCTTCGGCAGCTCCTACAGTGGTCAAGTGAAAGAGAAATGGCGCTGATCCGGCCGTCCGTCAGGGCGATTTTCATGTCGATTGAATTTTTCTCCGTAGCGGTTGCTCTGCTGCTGTAGAGGCGTGAAACAACGCCCTGACCGGCCAACCGAGCGAGAACACTGACATGACTGCCCTGACCCCTCTGCATGCGCCGAGTGCGCAGCACCAGCCCATCACTGCCAACGGTGAATTGCGGCGTATTTATGAGGCACTGCTGCTCGAGGATCAGCCTGAAAATCTTGCGCAGGATTTTCTCGCCGAGCAGTTGCAACGTGCCGCGCTGTTACCCGAAGCGCTACCGCAGGATCCGTCTGCCTGGCAGGACTGGGTCGCCGGACATTGCACCGACATTGCCCGGCAATACGCCGACTACCTGCAACAGCGCCAGGCTGGCGGGCCGCGTCAGTTCTTCAGCAACAAGGCCCATGCGCTGTATTTTCTGCAAGCCGTGGCGCCGACCAAACTGGTGGATGGCGCGTGGTTGTACGGTTTGTTGCCGCAGTGGCGCGACCCGCGTTTCGACAGGTTGCTGTGTACCTATCTGGAAGAACTCGGCGACGGCAATCCTGCGCAGAATCATGTGGTGATCTATCGCAAACTGCTCGCTGAACACGGCTTGCAGGACGCCGGCGCGATTGCCGATGAACGCTATCTGCAAGGCGCGCTGCAACTGGCACTCGGTGCCTGTGGCGACAGCTTTCTGCCGGAGGTGATCGGCTACAACCTCGGCTACGAACAATTGCCGCTGCACTTGCTGATCAGTGCCTATGAACTCAGCGAGCTGGGCATCGATCCGTACTACTTCACCCTCCACGTGACCATCGACAACGCCAGCACCGGCCATGCGCAAAAAGCCGTGCAGTCGGTGCTCGACCTGCTGCCACTGGAAGCTGATCGTGGCGAATTCTTGCGCCGGGTGTCTTTGGGCTATCGACTCAATGACCTGGGACAGGGCAGCCGCGCGATCATCGAAGGTTTCAACCTTGAACAGGAAGTGCTGGCGATGCTCGAGCGCAAACGTCCGTTCGGTCAGCACATGCATTCCGACTACTGCCGCTTCGAAGGCAAAACCGTCAATCAGTGGCTGGCCACCCCCGAGCAACTGCCCGGATTCCTTCAGGCGATGCAGGACAAAGGCTGGATCAAGCGCAATCAAGATCCGCAGGCCAGCCGCTTCTGGCAGTTGATCGATGGCGACGGCGCGGCGATGTTCGGCGTGTTCAGCCCCTATGAAAAGCAGCTGCTGCACGACTGGATTGCCGGCGACTGGACGCCGTCCGAGAAAGCCCAGGCGCCAAGACGCACTCGTCAGGTCGCCACCCCGGACGCCGCCGTGCCCGAACACGATCCCGATGTGCAGCGCCTGACGGCCGCGCTGCAAGGTCAGGGCGGACACGCGCAAATGGCGACGCTGATCCCATGGTTGTCACCGGCCCGGCACGCGCACCCGGCGGGGCTGCTGGCGACACGTCGCTTCATCGAACTCAAATCCAGTCTGCGCTAAGGAAATCTCCATGAATCAGGAAGAACAACTGTCCGCCAACGACCTGACACTGCTGCAACTCGGCCGGCGCTTGCAGGCTGACGGCTACCGTTTCGTCACGCCGACGCCCTTGACTCATCAGCGCGTCAACCAGCGTGACGAAGGGCAGGTCGCCGACACCCTGCGCGACGTCTTCGGCTGGTCGCGCCCGTTCGAGCCGGGGCTGTTGTCTGCCGACGAACAACGGCAATTGCAGGATGCACAAGTGATTGACGTCTACGACGGCCGCTTGAAGAGCCGGGTGCGCTGGTCGAGTCTGGATGACTTGCTGTTCGTGCATTCGGGATTTCCCACCGACGCCGCCGACTCGGTATTTTTCGGTCCCGACACCTACCGTTTTGCGCAACTGATTCACGCGCATCTGCAGCAGAGTTTCGCGCCGATCCAGCGTGCCGTGGACATCGGCTGCGGTGCCGGTGTCGGGGCGATTCTGATTGCCCGCGCCCGGCGTGAAGCGCAAGTGCTGGCGGTGGACATCAACCCCGCCGCGCTGCGCCTGACCGCGATCAACGCGGCACTGGCCGAGGTCGCCAATGTCGAGGTGCAGGCCAGCGATGTGTTGCAGGGCACCGAAGGCAGCTTCGACCTGATTGTCGCCAACCCGCCGTACATGGCCGACCCGGCCGGGCGCGCCTATCGGCATGGCGGTGGCTCGCTCGGCGCCGGACTGTCGCTGCGTATCGTCGAGCAGGCGCTCAATCGGCTGGCCCCCGGTGGTTCGTTGCTGCTCTACACCGGCGTGGCCATGGTCGATGGCCGCGATCCGTTTTTCGATACGGTGGTGCCGCGCCTGGATTCGACGCGATTCGCCTGGACCTATCGCGAACTGGACCCGGACGTGTTCGGTGAAGAGTTGTTGAACCCCGGTTACCAGCGAGTGGACCGGATCGCCGTGGTCGCGCTGACTGTGACCCGCATTGGCTGACACAAGGCAGGTGCGCCATGACCAGGAACCTCGACGACTACAACCGCATGCGCGATTTTTCGGCGACGTCTGAGCCCGCCGCCGTCAAACGCCGTGGCCGCAGCAAGGCCAGCGACCATGCGCTGCAGTTCTGCATTCAGAAGCACGACGCTTCGCACCTGCATTACGACTTTCGCCTGGAGCTCGATGGCGCGCTGAAGAGCTGGGCGGTGCCGAAGGGGCCGTCGCTCGATCCAAAGGTCAAGCGCCTGGCGGTGCACGTCGAAGACCATCCGCTGGATTACGCGACGTTCGAGGGCAGCATTCCCGAAGGGCATTATGGCGCGGGCGATGTGATCGTCTGGGATCGCGGCGTGTGGATTCCGCTGGAGGATCCGACCAAGGCTTACGCCAAGGGCAAACTCAAGTTCGAGCTGCAAGGCGAAAAGCTCTCCGGCATCTGGAATCTGGTGCGCACGCACATGCCGGGCAAGAAGGAAAACTGGTTTCTGATCAAACATCAGGACAGCGCCGCCCGCCCGCAAGACGACTATGACGTGCTCAGTGCAGAGCCGGACAGTGTGCTCAGCGAACGTACCCTGATCAGCAAACCGAGGCTCGCCGCCGAGCAAGCCAAACCTGTGAAAAAGTCTGCGGCCAAACCTCGCAAAGCGGCGTCCGGAACACTCACCGGAGCACGCAAGGCCAAACTGCCGGCGCAACTCAAGCCGGAACTGGCGACCCTGGTCGACAGCGCACCCGAAGGGCAGTGGAGCTACGAGATCAAGTTCGATGGCTATCGGATCATGGCGCGCATCGATCACGATCAGGTGCAACTGTTCACCCGCAACGGTCACGACTGGACGCACAAACTGCCACAACAGGCGCAAGCCCTCGCTGAGCTGGGCCTTGAATCCGCATGGCTGGACGGCGAAGTGGTGGTCACCAACGAACGCGGTGTACCGGACTTTCAGGCGCTGCAAAACGCCTTCGAAGCCGGGCGCAGCGCCAGCATCATGTACTACCTGTTCGACATGCCGTACCTCAACGGTGTCGACCTGCGCGAAGTGCCGGTCGAGGAGCGCCGCGCGGCGTTGTCCACGGTGCTCGGCGGGCATGAGCAGCCGTTGCTGCGCTTCTCCGAAGCCTTCGACGAAACGGCGGACGCACTGCTCAACAGCGCCTGCCAGATGCAGATGGAAGGGTTGATCGGCAAACGCCTCGGCTCGCCTTACGTGTCGCGGCGCAGCAGTGACTGGATCAAGCTCAAGTGCAAGCATCGGCAGGAATTCGTGGTCGTCGGCTATACCGATCCGAAAGGTTCGCGCAGTGCGTTCGGCGCGTTGCTGCTGGGCCTGCATGATCGCGACAGCGGCGAGTTGCGCTATGCCGGTAAGGTCGGCACCGGGTTCAACGAAACCACGCTGAAAAGCATCCTCGCCCAGCTCAAACCGTTGCAGGTGAAGAAGGCGGCGGTGGTCAATCCGCCGAGCGGCTTCGAAGCCAAAGGCGTGCATTGGCTCAAACCGAATCTGTTGGCAGAAGTGGCGTTCGCTGAAATGACCAAGGACGGCTCGGTACGCCACGCCGTGTTCCATGGTCTGCGCAATGACAAACCGGCCAAGGCAATTACCGAGGAGCGAGCGAAATCCGTGAAAACTTCAGCGAAAGCCACCCCTGCGAAAAAAGCTGCCGCGTCAAAGAAAGCTAGCGAATCAAACAAAACGGCTGAGTCAAGGAAAGCCGAACCGGCGCCATCACAGCTGGGGCTGGCCAGCGGCAAGGTGCGTATCACTCACCCGGATCGGGTGATCGATGCGGTCAGTGGCACCACCAAGATGCAACTGGCCGAGTATTACGCCAGCGTCGCCGAGTGGATTATGCCGCAGCTCAAGGATCGCCCGGTCGCGCTGGTACGGGCGCCGGACGGCATCGCCGGCGAGCTGTTCTTCCAGAAAAACGCCGAGCATCTGGCGATTCCCGGCATCACCACGCTGGACAAGGATGTCACTGGTCAGCCGGTGATGCTGATCAACAACGCCGAAGCGTTGATCGGCGCGGTGCAGATGAGCACGGTCGAGTTGCACACCTGGAACGCCACCACGGTCGATCTGGACAAGCCTGACCGGTTTGTCCTCGATCTCGACCCCGACCCGGCATTGCCATGGAAAAGCATGGTGGAAGCCACGGCACTGACCCTGACCGTACTCGATGAACTGGGACTCAAGGCGTTCCTCAAGACCAGCGGCGGCAAAGGCATTCACCTAGTGGTGCCGTTGACGCGCAAACTTGGGTGGGATGAGGTCAAGGACTTCAGCCACGCGATCGTCAGCCATATGGCCAAGCTGTTGCCGGAACGGTTTTCTGCGGTTTCGGGGCCGAAGAATCGGGTTGGACGGATCTTCATCGACTATCTGCGTAACGGTCTTGGCGCGACGACGATCTGCGCTTACGCCGCGCGCACCCGTGAAGGCTTGCCGGTATCGGTGCCGATTTATCGCGAAGAGGTGGCCGAGCTGAAGGGGGCCGATCAGTGGAACGTGAGCAACGTCCACCAGCGCCTGGCGGAGGTCGGTGACGAGCCGTGGGCAGACCTGAAGAAAACCCGCCAGAGCATCACCGCAGACATGCGCAAACGGCTGGGCCTGAAAAAGTAATCAGGCGTCGCGCAGCAGGTCGTGAGCGTTGAGTAGTTCGAAAGCAATTTCCGGTCGATTTTCCAGACCTCGGCGGATCGCCGCCGGGATTGCTTGCCGGGTTTTGCGGCACAGGCCGGGCAGTTCGTCGATGACGATTGCAATGCCGCGCATGGTGCGCACCTCATTGAAGCCCGGTGCGACGTCCACGCGAATGCCCAACTGCTCGAACATCTTGCGCTGCAGGCGTTCGAGATCGGCCAGACTCTGCAGGTTTTCCAGACGTTCGAGCAGGCGCTTTTCTTCCTGCCGGGTCAGCTGCAAGATGCGCATATCCGCGCCGGGCGTTTCCAGCAAGGGATCGCGCCCGCAAATGCAGGCGCCGGGTGGGCAGGGCGAGCGAATGGGCAAAGGAGTCGTCATGGCCTCCATCATAGAGGCCGTTCGGCCAGTTTGCCCATGGTCGCTCAGTTCCCATCCATCGGCGGTGCTATACGGGCCTGTTACTGATTCAGGCCTTCGTAATGCGCCAGTATCGCGTTGGCCAGCTCTTCATCACTGGCGTTGATGCCGGGATTGTCCTGTCGCACCTGTTGCAATACAGACTCCAGATAGACCCCTCGGATCGCTCCGTCGCTGGCGACAAATGCCGTCAGGTCGTCACGGGCGGGGATGACCATCTTGTGGTCCTTGAAGGTTGAATAAAGCGAAGCGGATACCCCGGCCGAGGTAGCGACGTCCTTGGCATCCACACGGGCCATGGCCGAGCCGAATGGCAGGCATAAGATTAACGACGAAACGAGCAATAACTTGCGCATGACGGTGTTCCTCCACAAGCGCGAAGCAAAAGGGAAGTACTACATAGCGTGAGAGGTGTGCGAAAGGAGGGAGTTCCATCGAAGCACAGGACTCAGTGAGCGCCTGGTGAGCAAGGCACCTGCTATTAACTGTAGACCCGATTTGCCTGCCAGCCCTGCGCGAATCGCTGAAAGACTTCAGCCAGAGCGGCCGCAGGGTCATGTTCCGCCCAGGCCGGCCGATAAAGCCCAGAGCGGAAAAAGACTCTCAAGTCGGGAACAGACGCGCGGGTTTGCCCTGACGTGATATTCTTCGCGCCAACTTGGTTTGACCTAATTCAGTCTGCCTGCCCTTGGGGTGGGCTGACGGAATCCCTGTCGCTCAAGTAGCTGAAGCCAATAATGATAAGAAGTCAGTTCAGAAGGGACATTAACTGAGGTCGATGCAGTCCGTCGGCCTTGTGTGCCCACCCGTCAAAATTGCAGTGTGAAGGTGCTCGCGACCCTGGCCTGAGTGTCGCGAAAAAGGCTCCCACACGTACAACAGCGGCGGGCGGAAGGCGTTTTATCATAGGTGCAACAGATGTTTAAGAAAGTGAACACGGCCTTGCTGGGGCTGGCTTTGGCGATGGGGATGTCTTCCGCCAATGCCGCAGAAGCGAAGAAAGTAGATGTACTGCTGATCGGCGGCGGCATCATGAGCACCACCCTGGGTGTGTGGATCAATGAGCTGGAGCCAAGCTGGTCGATGGAAATGGTCGAGCGCCTGGACGGCGTCGCCCTGGAAAGCTCCAACGGCTGGAACAACGCCGGTACTGGTCACTCCGCCCTGGCTGAGCTGAACTACACCCCGGAAGACGACAAGGGCAACGTTACGATCCCGAAAGCCGTCGAGATCAACGAAGCGTTCCAGGTGTCGCGTCAGTTCTGGGCCTGGCAGGTTCAGCAAGGCGTTCTGAAGAACCCTCGCTCGTTCATCAACACCACTCCGCACATGAGCTTCGTGTGGGGCGATGACAACATCAAGTTCCTGAAAAAGCGCTACGAAGCCCTGCAAGCGAGCCCGCTGTTCGCCGGTATGCAGTACTCCGAAGACCCGGCTGTGATCAAGAAGTGGGTCCCGCTGATGATGGAAGGGCGTGACCCGAACCAGAAAATCGCGGCCACCTGGAGCCCGCTGGGTACCGACATGAACTTCGGCGAAATCACCCGCCAGTTCGCCGGTTACCTGCAGACCAAGCCTAACTTCGACCTGAAGCTGTCCAGTGAAGTCGAAGACATCACCAAGAACGCCGACGGCACCTGGCGCGTCAGCTACAAAAACCTGAAAGACGGCACCAAGACCGAAACCGACGCCAAGTTCGTGTTCATCGGCGCTGGCGGCGGCGCTCTGCACCTGCTGCAGAAGTCGGGCATTCCTGAAGCCAAGGAATACGCTGGCTTCCCGGTGGGTGGTTCGTTCCTGGTAACCGACAACCCGGCCATCGCCGAGCAGCACCTGGCCAAGGCCTACGGTAAAGCTTCGGTTGGCGCACCGCCGATGTCGGTTCCGCACCTGGACACCCGTGTCCTGGACGGCAAGCGCGTCATCCTGTTTGGCCCATTCGCGACCTTCAGCACCAAGTTCCTCAAAGAAGGCTCGTACCTGGACCTGCTGACCAGCACCACCACCCACAACATCTGGCCTATGACCAAGGTCGGCATCAAGGAATACCCGCTGGTCGAGTACCTGGCCGGTCAACTGATGCTGTCGGATGAAGACCGCATGAACGCGCTGAAGGAATACTTCCCGAACGCCAAAGCCGAAGATTGGCGCCTGTGGCAAGCCGGCCAACGCGTGCAAATCATCAAGCGTGATGAAGCCGCTGGCGGCGTGCTGAAACTGGGCACCGAAATCGTTGCTGCACAAGACGGCTCCATCGCCGGCCTGCTGGGCGCATCGCCAGGCGCGTCGACCGCTGCACCGATCATGCTGAGCGTGCTGCAGAAAGTCTTCAAAGACAAAGTCGCCACCCCTGAGTGGCAAGCCAAGCTGCACCAGATCGTGCCAAGCTACGGCACCCAGCTGAACAGCGATCCGGCCAAAGTGGCACAAGAGTGGGCATACACCGCCAAGATCCTCGAACTGCCAACGCCTCCGGTAATCGGTCAGGCGGCTGCTCCAGCTGCACCTGCAGCTGAAAAAGCTGACGCACCGAAGGAAAATGCTGCACGTGACATGGCTCTGTAACTAGACGCCAGATACGCAAAAGCCCACTGAGCCGATAACGGTCAGTGGGCTTTTTTGTGCCACAAACCCCCTTCGGCAGCTCCTACACAGATTTCGCGTTTGCCAAATACGCGCCAAGCCGCCGCCCCATCTCTTCCCCCAACGCCTGCAACCCGCTCAACGGCCGCACCATCACCTCGAACTCGACAATCTTCCCGCTCTCATCAAAGCGAATCATGTCGATGCCCTTGAGCTCTTTCGACCCTACTTTGGCGCTGAACTCCAGCACCACATTCAAACCATCGGCAGTCGCCAGTTCGCGGTGGTATTTGAAGTCTTCAAAGACGTTGAACACAGTGTTGAGGATCATCGTCACCACTGGCGCGCCGGGGTAGGGCGAGTGGGCCATCGGCGAGCGGAATACCGCGTCCGGATCGAGCAGTTCGGGCAAGGCCTTGAGGTTGCCGGTGCGGATCATCTCGTGCCAGTGCTTCAGGGATTCGGCGGCGTTGGGGTGCAGGTTCAGTTCGGACATTGACCACTCCTGGGATTGTTGTTCTTCGCGCGACGGCACTCACTCTAGTTCAAAGCGGCGGATCACGAACCGTTGTGCGTCGATCTGAATACCAGACCATGGCCGGAGCGGATCAGATGGGTATCTGATCCGTATTTTTCTGTTGGATCTGCCTCTGTAACCGGTTCAGTCAGGCGCTCAGAATAGCCCGGCAGTTCGGTCACTCGCGGCAGTCCTTCATCCCGAAGCGCCCGGTGCACCGCCAGCTCAGTATTGAGGAGAGCAGCATGAACAAGATGGCGATTTTCCTGGGTGGGTTTCTGACTTTGACCATTCTGATCGGAATGCTTGCGACGATTTCTCCGGTCTGACCCCCAGCCGTTCCATACCAGCCTCCAGCGCCCTTTCTTGTCGAAGGGCGCGCTTGTTTCCTCTGCGCTGTAATCTCTCGCATCACACCGCACTGGTGCCTACCCGCGAACTGGACTAAACCGGGATATCCAACTCCGGGAATCTCACCGTGCCTGATCTGTCATGGATTCGTTGATCACTGCCGCTGGCCGGGCGCTCGTGGCGGGTGATCCGCTGGCCGCACTGAAGTTCGTCGCCCTGCGCGAAGACCCGCCCGCGCTGGCACTGCGCGGCATCGCCATGGCCCAACTCGGTGATTTGTCCCGGGCCAAGGTGTTGCTGCAGCGGGCGGTCAAGGCGTTCGGCGCCAACGAGCCGTTGTCCCGGGCGCGCTGCATAGTGGCCGAGGCCGAAGTGGCGTTGGCGGCGCGCGATCTGAGCTGGCCGGAGAACGCGCTTGAGGTGGCGCGGCAGGTTTTGCTCGATCATGGCGATCAGCTGAATGCGGCGCACGCGCGGTATTTGCAGATTCGCCGCCTGCTGCTGATCGGCCAGCTCGATGCGGCGCAGAGGTTGCTCGCCGAGCTTGATCCCGCGCCGTTGCCGCCAGCGCTGCGGGCTGTTCATGAATTGCTGACAGCGGGCATCGCGTTGCGTCAGGTGCAGGCCCACGCTGCAGGTGCGGCGTTGGCTCGAGCCGCTGTGGCGGCGCAGCAGGCCGCGATTCCGGCACTGACGGCGGAAGTCGAACACGCCGAGCAGATGCTTGAAGCACCCGCCGCGCGACTGAGCATGGGCGGTCAGTCGCAGGCCGTGACGCTTGCGCAGGTTGAGGCTTTGTTTGCCTCGCCGACGCTGGTGGTCGATGCCTGTCGCTACAGCGTGCGCGGCGCGGGGATGACGGTTGCGTTGGCGACGCGGCCGGTGCTGTTCAGTCTGCTGCGGATGCTGGCTCAGGCGTGGCCGGCGGACGTGTCGAGAGCGGCGCTGATCGCCCAGGCATTTCGCTTGAAGCTGAGCGACGAATCCCATCGCGCACGCCTGCGAGTGGAGATCGGTCGCTTGCGTTCGGCTTTGCAGCCACTGGCGCGGATCGTCGCGACAGCGCGCGGTTATGCTTTGGTCGCCGCCGATGTGGCGTTGCTCACCTTGCCCGTCGAGGACAAACACGCTGCGCTGCTGGCCTTGCTTGCCGATGGTGAAGCCTGGTCGAGTTCGGCGCTGGCGTTGGCTTTGTGTTGCAGCCAGCGGCAGGTGCAGAGAGCGTTGGAAAGTCTGGCTGAGACGGATCGGGTGCAGGCGTTCGGCGTTGGCCGTGCACGGCGCTGGACGATGCCGCCGGTGCCGGGTTTCGCGACGATCTTGTTACTCCCTGTGTCGCTGGGCAATGGCTAGGCTGGACTCATCCACCAGCGAGGAAGGCAGCATGAAACAGGCAAACGCAGAAATCCTTCGTGAATACGGCCCGTTCGACGGCGTCGAACGTGTCCACGGCGTGACCTTCGACGGCCAGCAAGTGTGGTTCGCCAGCGACGGCCAGCTCAATGCGCTGGATCCGGCCAGCGGCGAAACCGTGCGCACGATCAAGATCGGCGCCGACGCCGGTACCGCGTTCGACGGCAGGCATCTGTTCCAGATCGCCGACAGCCGCATCCAGAAAATCGACCCTGCGACCGGGCACATTCTCAACACGATTCCCGCACCGGGCGCGGGTAGCGATTCGGGGATGGCCTGGGCCGAGGGCTCGCTGTGGATCGGCCAATACCGTGAGCGCAAGATCTATCAGGTTGACCCGGACACTGGCGAGATCCTGCGCACCCTGACATCAGACCGTTTTGTCACCGGGGTGACCTGGGTTGACGGGGCTTTGTGGCATGGCACGTGGGAGGGTGATGAAAGTGAGTTGCGCCGGGTTGATCCAGAGAATGGCGAGGTGCTGGAAAGCCTGAAAATGCCCGCCGGGATTGGCGTGTCGGGGCTGGAGGCGGATGGCGGTGAGCGGTTTTATTGCGGTGGCGGCGGAAGTGGGCGGGTGCGGGCAGTGCGCCGACCCAAATAATCGATGTCGTCTCCACTGGCCTCTTCGCGAGCAAGCCCGCTGCCACATTTTGTCCGGTTGATGCTTAACCACTGTAGGAGCGGACTTGCTCGCGAAGGACCTGTCCAAACAACGCAATAACCGGCTATCAGCGATCAAGCACATCCTTCATCCACTGCAGATACTGCGTCCGCTCGGAAATCGAGTTGTGCCCCGCATCCGGTACCACCCGCAGCGTCGCCACGCCTTTGGGGAAACTCTGTAGCAGTCGCTGCGTGCTGTCCCGTGGTATCACCTCGTCATCACTGGCCGCCAACAGCAACGTCGGCACGCGAATGTGCGCGGCATAGCGGCCCGACTCGAAGCGATCCTTCAGCAGCCACTTCACCGGCATCCATGGATATTGGCGGACGGCGATGTCTTCAAGGCTGTTGTACGGCGTCACCAGAATCAGTTGTTTCGCCGGGCGCTGACTCGCTAGGCGCACCGCCACCCCCGAACCCAGGCTGCGGCCGATCACGGCAATCTGCGGATGGCTGGCGTACACCTGATCGAACAGTGCCAACGCATCTTCGGCGATCGCTTCCTCCGAGGGCGAGCCGCTGCTGCCACCGAAACCCCGATAGTTCAGCAAAAACAGCGCGTAGTCGGGAAAGGCCTCGCTGAACGACGGCAGATTGCGTGACACGTCCTCGGCATTGCCGCCAAAGTAGATCAGTGCCTTCGGCCCGACGTGCGCGCGCGTGGCTACCCACACATCGGCATCCGGCATCGTCAGTTTCAACCGCGAATCTGCCGTAGTCACGGCACTGTCCGGCTGGGGGAAATAGATCAGCGAGCGCTGAAATACGAACAGCGCCCCGCACAGCAGCAGGTAGAGGGCGATGAGCAAGGCGACGAGTGACATCAGTTTTCTGGACATTCGACTAACTTTAACCGGGCGCGGGTGTTCGCTGTCGCAGTGTAGTCCAGCGCAGTGGACGGGCAGGCGTCGCACACAACGTGCAACAGCTTCACGCAGCAGGGGAACCAGCATGAGCCACACTGAGGGTTGCTCCCGTCGCCGGTTGCTCACACTGGCTGCCGGGGTTTCGGCGGTCTTCACCTTTGACCGGGCGTTGGACACCGCCACGCCGCCGCCGGCCACTTCGCCCAGCACGGCAGGAGACCAGACCATGCAGACCCGCGCCATCCCTTCAAGCTCCGAGCTGTTGCCAATGGTGGGCCTGGGCACGTACCGCGGCTTCGATGTTGCGCCCGGCGACCCCGCCTATAAACAACTGCCGGCGGTGCTCGATGAACTGTTCAAAAAGGGCGGCACGCTGATCGACAGCTCGCCGATGTATGGCCGCGCCGAGCAAACCACTGGCGAGCTGTTGTCGATCCACGAACCACGCTCGCCGGCATTTCTGGCGACCAAGGTGTGGACGCGCGGGCGCAAGGAGGGCATCGCGCAGATGGAGCAATCCTTCAGCCTGTTGCGCACCGAACGCATCGACCTGATGCAGATTCACAACCTGCTGGACTGGCAAAGCCATCTGCCGACCCTGCGCGAATGGAAAGCGCAGGGACGCATTCGCTACATCGGCATCACCCATTACACGCCGTCGGCCTATGAAGAAGTCGAGGCAGTGCTCGGCGCCGAACAACTGGATTTCCTGCAAATCAACTACGCCCTCGATGACCGTGGTGTGGAGAAACGCATTCTGCCGTTGTGCCGCGAGCGCGGGGTGGCGGTGATCTGTAATCGGCCGTTCGGTGGCGGCGGCTTGCTGACACGGCTCAAGGGCAAGCCGCTGCCGGGCTGGGTATCGGATGTGCAGGTCAACAGTTGGCCGCAACTGGCGCTGAAATATCTGCTTTCGCATCCGGCGGTGACTTGCGTGATCCCCGGCACCGGCAATCCGCGCTATATGGCCGACAACGCCGGCGCCGGGTTCGGGCCGATGTTGACCGATGCGCAGCGGTATCAGTTGATAGCGTTGATTGGCTAAGCCGGCGTCTGCTGCGGAAACAGATGCTCCTTGAGGAAGTCGATGAACACCCGCAGTTTCAGCTGTGGATGCTTGCCCGAGGGCCACATGATCCGGTAGACGCCGGTCTCTGCGCAGTCGGGCAAAATCCGTTGCAAGCGCCCATCGGCCAAGGCCTCGCTGACGCAGAAGTCCGGTAGATAGGCGATGCCCAGGCCTTGCAGGGCAAAGCAGATCCGCGCTTCGAGGTTGTTGCAGACCATCGAGGTCGGCACCTGCAGATCGACTTCCTGGCCGGCTTCGCGCAACGGCCAGACCTGCAGCTTGCCGGTGTTGGGAAAGCGAAACTGAATACACGAATGACTGAGCAGATCGGTGGCTTGCTGCGGTACGCCATGGGCCTGAAAGTAGGGCGGCGCCCCCACCAGAATCATCCGGTAGCTGCCGATCAGGCGCGAGGTCAGGCTGGAATCCGGGACATCTCCGGCCCGCAACACCGCGTCGTAGCCTTCCTCGATCACATCGACCCGGCGGTCATCGAACGTCAGGTCGAGATCCACCGTCGGGTAGGTTTTCTTGAACCGTGCCAGCACCGGTAAAAACGGCTCGCCCACCAGCGGCAAACTGATCTTCAGACGCCCGCGCGGGTCGGCGTTGGTCTGGGAAAACTCCATTTCCGCTGCTTCGATCTCGGCAAGGATGCGCAAACTGCGTTCGAGAAACCGCGTGCCGTCCTCGGTCAGCGTGATGCTGCGCGTGCTGCGATTGAACAGGCGCACGCCAAAGCGTTCTTCCAGGCGCACGATGCTTTTGCCAATTGCCGAAGCCGACACGCCAAGCAGGCGCCCACTGGCGACAAAGCTGCGAGTTTCCGCCACCGACACAAACACATTCAACGCATTAAGGCTGTCCATCACGATTCTCGATTTCACCGGTGGGGTTCAATTTACCTTAGTCATTGCGGAACAAAACGTCCGTATATAACGGAGTGGCGACCCACTTAATCAGCCAGGGGCATGGCTTCTATCATCGGCGCCACAGTCCTCTACCGAGATTATCGCCATGTCCGACATTATGCAGCGCTGGGAAATTTCCGCGTTTGGCCTCGCCAACCTCAGCCAGGTCCAGGCCCCGCGACCAACCCCGAAAGCCGGAGAAATCCTGGTCAAGATCGATGCGGTTTCGCTTAATTACCGTGATACCCAAGTCGCGGAAAACGGCATGACCGCAGCGTTGAAATTCCCCTTCACGCCAGCCTCGGACATGGCCGGTACCGTGGTCGCGGTCGGCGAGGGCGTCACGCGCTTTCAGAGTGGCGACAAAGTCATCTCCACCTACATTAGCAACTGGATCGACGGCAATCCGAAAACATGGGCCGAGATGCCGACCCAGGGTGGGCCGATTCCCGGCATGTTGGCGCAGTACGTTGCCACGCCGGCCGACTGGTGCGTGCGCGCGCCGAAAAACCTCAGTGCAGTCGAGGCCAGCACACTGCCGATCGCCGCACTGACCGCGTGGATGGCGTTGATCGAACTGGGGCATCTGCACGCCGGGCAAACCGTGGTGGTGCAAGGCACTGGCGGGGTTTCGCTGTTTGCCGTGCAACTGGCGGCGGCCAGTGGCGCCAACGTCATCGTCACCAGCAGCAGCGACGACAAGATCGCCCAAGCCATCGCTCTGGGCGCCACTCATGGCATCAACCGCAGCACCACCCCGGACTGGCACACCGCTGTGCTGGAACTGACCGACGGGCGCGGCGCCGATCACATTCTGGAGATGGCCGGCGGCGACAACCTCGGGCGCTCTCTGCAGGCAGTGGTGCCTGGAGGTCGGGTGTCGATCATCGGCCTGCTCGATTCTGACGAGTTGCGCACGCCGATCATGCCGCTGCTCGGCAGCCGCGCCTCAATCGTTGCGGTGGCCGTCGGCCCGCGTCGGGCGCTGGAGGACATGGTGCGGATGATCGATCACCACGGGATCAAACCGGTGATCGATGCGACCTATGCCTTCGATCAGGTGACCGAAGCGTTCGCCCATCTCAATCGCGGGGCGTTCGGCAAGGTTGTGGTCGATTTCAATAAGGCCTGAGTGCGACACATCTCAACTGTGGGAGCGGGCTTGCCCGCGAAGAGGGAGGGTCAGTCGGCAACACTGTCGCTGACCCACCGCATTCGCGGGCAAGCCCGCTCCCACAGGGTTTTGTGTTGTTCGGTAGATTTTCTTTCCTGATGTGATGAGTGTTTATGAACCGTTCCCCCCATCCCATGTCCGTCATGCCCTTCATCATTCTGGGCCTGTTCGGGCTGTACACCCTGGAACTCGGCGTGGTCGGCATACTGCCGCTGATCGTCGAGCGCTTCGGCGTCAGTGTCGCCCAGGCCGGTTTGCTGATGAGCCTGTTCGCGTTCATCGTCGCGCTGTCCGGGCCGTTTCTGGTGCTGGTGTTCTCGCGGTTCGACCGCAAGAAAGTGCTGGTCGGTGCGTTGCTGTGTTTTTCCGTGAGCAGCGTGCTGTCGGCCTATGCGCCGAACTATTCGACGTTGATGGCGCTGCGCATTGTCCCGGCGATGTTGCACCCAGTGTTTTTCTCGGCGGCGTTTGCTGCGGCGATTTCGCTGTACCCCAGGGAGCGTGCGACCCACGCGACCACGGTCGCCTTCATCGGTACCACCCTCGGACTGGTGTTCGGTGTGCCGATTACCGCATGGGTCGCCGGGCGGTTTTCGTATGAGGCGTCGATTCTGTTCTGCGCCGTCGCGACGTTGCTCGCCGGGCTCGGATTGCTGCTCAAGTTGCCTCGGCAGACCGCTGCGCCGGAGAGCTTCGCAAGTCAGCTGTCGATCCTGAAAAAGCCGCCGGTGTGGCTGGCGATCATCGCCACGGTGCTGGTGTTCACCACCAAATTCGCGGTGTACAGCTACGCCGCCGAATACCTGAAAAACCAGACCGGCCTGGACGGTGAAACCATCAGTTTCCTGTTGGTGATCTTCGGTGTCGGCGGGGTGCTGGGCAACCTGTTGGCCGGGCGCGCACTGGCCACGCATCTGGTGGCGACTGCGTTGCTGTTTCCGATTCTGTTGAGCATCGCCTACCTGATTCTGGCGCTGTTTGGCAGCGCGTCGCTAAGCTCGATGCTGCTTATCGTGCTGCTGTGGGGCGCAATTCACACCAGCGGCATGATCATCACCCAGATGTGGCTGACCAGCGCCGCGCCCGAGGCGCATTCGTTCGCCACCAGCCTGTATGTATCGGCGGCCAATGCCGGGATCGCCCTCGGTTCGTGGATCGGTGGGGTGTTTATCGACACCTGGGGCCTGCCGGGCACGATCTGGTGCGGGTTGCTGTTTGCGCTGCTGTCGTTGCTGACGATTGGCGCCAAGGCCATGTTCTATGGCGGTCGTGAAGAACGCCCGAACCTGAGCGGGGCAAGCGTCGCCTAGTGCGCCTTGCGCAGGGCGCCGATAAAGGCTTGCAACGCTGACGACATCTGGCGATTGCTCGGGTAATACAGGTAGAACGCGGGGAAGGGTGTCGACCACTCTTCCAGCAGCGCCACCAGTGCACCGCTGTCGAGTTCGTCCTTGATCCACTCACGGATCCACACCGTGATACCCAGCCCATCCAGCGCCGATTGCATGGCAACGGCGCAGTCACTGACCACCAGAGAACCTTTCACGCTCAATTCGAACGGCATGCCATCGCGGAAAAACCGCCACTTGTACAGCCCGGATTCCCCGGAACGCCGCCAGTTTACGCAGCGGTGATCCAGCAAGTCGGCCGGCTCGTGCGGGCGACGTTTGCCTTGCAGGTAGTCGGGCGAGGCGATGGCGATCTGCGTCAGCGGTTCGCTGAGTTTGAGCGCGACCATGTCTTGTTCGATGAACTCACCCAGACGAATCGCCGCGTCGTAGCCTTGGGCAACGATGTCGGCGGTGCTGTCGTCGGTGGTCAGTTCGAGTTTGATGTCCGGGTAGGTCGCTTGAAATGCCGGCAGGATCGGTTGGATGAAGTGCAGCATCGCTACCTGCGGCGCGCAGATGCGCAGGGTGCCGACCGGTGTGTCGCGGTAGTCGTTGAGTTGTTCCAGCGCTGCGTCCAGATCGGCAAAGATCTCGCCCAGGCGTTCGAACAATTTACTCCCGGCCTCGGTGGTAGACACGCTGCGCGTGGTGCGATTGAGGAGGCGTACCCCCAGACGCTCTTCCAGACCCTTGATGGTCTGGCTCAGTGCCGACGCTGAAACCCCCAGCGCTTGGGCGGCGCGGGAGAAATTGCGCTCGCGGGCGACGGCAAAAAATGCCCTGAGATGGCCAAACTCTTGGTCGCGCATTATGTATGCCCAGCTTCACAATGTTTGTAGATGTTTTGGCATTCTAAATAAAGCTTCCGGGTCAGACAATGCGACTACAGGCCAATGCGCCGACCGTCACCCTGGAGCCCACCATGTCTTTCAATGCTCATTTCGATGTTTTGACTTCCGCGCTCAAACCGTTGCCCGATGCTCACCGCTTGCTGCTGATCAAGGGCGGAACCCTGGTCACCCAGGACGAACGCCTGGGCAATTTCATCGAAGGCGATGTGCTGATTCGTGGCACGGAAATCGTCGAGGTCGGCGTAGGCCTCAATGCTCCCGACGCTGAAGTCATCGATGCCAAAGGCATGATCGTGATTCCCGGCATGGTCGATACCCATCGCCACGCGTGGGAAGGTCAGTTGCGCCGGATCAACCCGAACTCGCCGACGCTTGAAGACTACTGCAACGCCACGCATTTTTCCTTTGCCAAATACTACCGTCCGCAAGACATGTACGTCGGCAACCTGCTGACCGCGCTGGGTGCGATCAACGCCGGCATCACCACCATCATCGATAACTCACACAACGCCCGCAGCGGCGCGCATTCGGATGCGGCTATCGATGCCTTGCACGACGCTGGCATCCGCGCGGTGCATGCCCCGGGCGCGCCGTTGTCCGGGGAGTGGGAGTCCACGCAGTGGCCGGGCGATCTGCGCCGTATCAAAGACAAGTACGCCGGTTCGCCCGACTCGCTGGTGACCCTGGCGATGATGGCGCAACTCGACCGCGAACAATGGGCAGTCGCCCGCGAACTGGGCCTGAATATCGTCACCGAATTCTTCGGCGCCGGTATGGCGGCGGAGCTGGATGCGCTGCACGAAGAGGGCCTGCTGGGCCCGGACAATATTTTCAACCACTGCACCTGCCTGCCGGATCACGGTTGGTCGATCCTGCGCCACGCCGGGGTCAAGGTGAACGTCTGCCCGCGCTCCGACGCGCACTACGGGCTCGAAGACGGCGTGTTCGCCTGGCAGAAAGCTGTCGATCACGGCCTGCGCCCGGGCCTGAGCGTCGACAACGAAAGCTCTTACGGCGGCGACATGTTCGGTGAAATGCGTGTGGCGTTTTACCTGCAACGGGCGGCTGCGCACAGTGCGCGTTTCCATGGTCAACCAGCGCCGGAACTGGTCAGCGCCGCGCAACTGCTCAAAGCCGCCACCCTTGATGGCGCGGCGTGTGCCGGACTCGAGACGCGCATTGGCAGCATCACTCCGGGCAAGCAGGCCGACATTGTGTTGATCCGCACTGACAACCTCAGCGTCTACCCGTCGAACAACGCGCTGGGTACGGTGGTGCATGCCGCCGAACGTGGCGATATCGACACCGTGATCATCGCCGGGCGCATTCGCAAACAGGCGGGTGTGGTGCTGGGCGTGGATCGCGAACAACTGAACCGGGCCACGGAAGAGTCGCGCAGCTACCTGTTCAATGCCGCCGGTTACAGCCCTGATGCTTTCGCGGAGCACTTCGCCCCGCTGCATGCCCACTGAGAGGTGCACGGTCATGATCCTGATTTCCTTTGCTCTGGCCTTGCTGGCCGGTGTGGCGATTGCCGTGCAAGCGGCGGTTAACAGTCAGTTGGCCGGGGCCATGACCGGCAACACGCTGGCGGCGGCGTTCTACTCGTTTCTCAGCGGCATGCTGGTGCTGGGTGCACTGGCATGGATGCGCGGTGGTCTTGGCGATGCCTTGAGTGTGATCCCGGCGCAACCCGGCTGGCGTCTGGTCGGTGGCGTGCTCGGTGCCGGGGCGATTTTCTGCACCGTGTGGCTGGCGCCGCGTATCGGTCTGGCGAATCTGCTGGTGCTGGTCATCGCCGGGCAGTTGCTGTCGTCGGTGGCGATCGATCACTTCGGCTGGCTGGGCGCAGTGGTGCGTCCGGCGGCATCGATCAAGATCGCCGGCGCAGTGGTGGTGCTGCTGGGCGTGGCACTGACGCTGTTTGGTGAGCGGCTGATCGCGATGCTCGCCCGGTCTTTCTGACCCACAAATCTGCCCTGTGGGAGCGGGTTTGCTCGCGAAGGCGTCAGCGCATCCAGCACCTTCATTGCCTGATACAGCGCTTTCGCGAGCAAGCCCGCTCCCACAGGGGGATACGGGTTTGCCTGAGTCTTCTACGAACAACTTCATAGGTGTCGCCGTGACTGCATTCATTCATTCGGGGATGCGCAATGGATTGTCGACCCTGGCCGGCGCATTGCTGCTGGCAAGTTTCAGCAACGGAGCTCACGCGGATTTTTTCGCCGACTCTCATGCGTCGTTCGAAACCCGCAATGTCTACTTCAATCGGGATTTCCGCGACGGGCCGTCAACCCTGCAATCAAAACGCGAGGAGTGGGCACAGGGCCTGATGCTCAAGTTCGAGTCCGGGTATACGCCGGGGTTGGTGGGGTTTGGGGTCGACCTGCTGGGCATGGTTGGTGTGCGTCTGGATTCCAGTCCCGATCGCGCCGGCAGCGGTTTGTTGCCGGTGCGCAGTGATGGGCGCGCAGCCAGTGAGTACGGCAAATTGGGAGTGACGGCCAAGGTCAAAATCGCCAAAACCGAGCTGAAGGCCGGGTCGTTGATCCCGGTCCTGCCGACACTGCGCCCGCAGGACGGGATGATCCTGCCGCAGTCGTTTCGGGGGGCGATGGTGATCTCGCAGGATCTGCCGGGTGTGGTGCTGACGGCGGGGCAACTGGATCGGGTCAAGGGGCGCAATGACACCAGCTACGAGCCGATTGCGCTGAACAACAAGAACAACCGCTTCGTCACCAATGCCCAGGGCGCGCACCTGAATCTGGTCGGCGTGGATCGGCAGGTGAACGACAACCTCAAGGTCAGTTATCACTACGCGTCGTTGAGCGATGTCTACGATCAACACTTCGTCGGCTTCACCGATACGCGGCCCATGGCCGGCGGCACGGTGAGCAGCGACCTGCGGTTTTTCTCCAGCGAGAGCCAGGGCGCGGCCAAGGCCGGGAAGATCCGCAATCAGTCGCTCAACGGCCTGATCGGTTACGCCGCGGGCGGGCACAAGGTCAGCGTCGGCTATCAGGCGATGCTCGGCGACAGCGCGTTTCCCTATGTCGAAGGCAGCGATGCTTACCTGGTCAACTATGCGCAGATCGGCGATTTCGCCGAAGCGAAGGAGCGCTCGTGGCAAGTGCGTTATGACTTCGATTTCGAGCGCTTGGGCATTCCCGGTCTGACTTTCATGAGCCGCTACATCGATGCCGATCATGCGCAAGTGGCCGGCAAGACCGGCCAGGAATGGGAACGCAATACCGAGGTCAAGTACGTGATCCAGAGCGGCACGTTCAAGGACGTTGCCTTGCGTTTGCGCAATGCGACTTATCGCTCGTCGTTCAGCCGCGATGCCGATGAAACACGGATCCTCATCACCTACACCAAAGCGCTGTGGTGAACTCAGCCGCGATACCGCAACGCTTCCACCAATAACGCAAACGCCGGCGCCGCCTGACGCCGGCTCGGGTAGTACAGGTGATGACCGGCGAAGGTCGGGCACCAGTCTTTCAGCACTTGCAACAGGCTGCCGTCGGCCAGATACGGCGCAACAATGTTTTCCGGGATGTAGCTCAGACCGAAGCCATCGAGTGCGGCGTCGAGCAGCGGGTAGACGCCGTTGAGGGTGACTTGCCCGGAGACACGCACCTTGAGGCTTTCGCCGTCCTTCTCGAACTCCCAGGGGTACAGCCCGCCGTTGGTGGGCAGGCGCAGATTGTTGCAGGCGTGGGCGGTGAGGTCACGCGGTGTTTGCGGCTTTTCACGCTGGGTGAAGTAGGTCGGCGAACCGACCACCGCCATGCGCATGTCGGGGCCGATGCGGGTGGCGATCATGCCTTGTGCCACGTCTTCGCCCAGGCGCACACCGGCGTCAAAGCCTTGCCCGGCGATGTCGACGAAGCCATAGTCGCAGCACACCTCGACGGAGATGTCCGGGTACTTGGGCAGAAATTCCTTGAGCACCGGACGCAGCAACCAGTTCAGCGAATGGTCGGTGGCGCTGATACGGATCCGGCCTGCCGGGGTTTCGCGCAGGTTACTCAGGGCGGCCAGTTCCAGTTCGATCTCTTCGAAGCGCGGACCGATGGTCTGCAGCAGATGTTCGCCGGCCTCGGTCGGGGAGACGCTGCGCGTGGTGCGGGTCAGCAGGCGCAGGCCCAGGCGCGCTTCGAGGGCGCGGATGGTATGGCTGAGCGCCGATTGCGAGACGCCGAGTCTGGCCGCGGCTTTGGTGAAACTGCGCTCGCGGGCCACGGCGAGGAAGGCGAGCAGGTCACTGGCGTTTTCTCGAAGCATTGATGAGTGTCCTGCATAAGTTTTTTCGAATTCTAGTCGATTATCTGAAGAGTCTGGCTCGGTAAAGTGACGCAAGTTCCCTGTAGGAGCTCTCGTACAACTTTGGAGTCTTGTGATGAATTCAATTGCAACTGCGCAGGTCCCACGTGTAATCGTCACCGCCAACGGTTCTCAGCCCTCGGCCAAGGGCCCGGCAGACTGGTTCACCGGTACGGTGCGTGTCGACGCGCCATTCAAGGGCAGCGATGCCGCCCGCGTCAGCGGCGCCACGGTGACCTTCGAGCCGGGCGCGCGCACGGCGTGGCACACCCATCCGTTGGGGCAGACGTTGATCGTCACCGCCGGCGCCGGTTTTGTGCAGGAGTGGGGTCAGCCGGTTCGGCAGATTCGCCCTGGCGATACCGTGTGGATCGCTCCCGGCGCCAAGCATTGGCACGGCGCTGCGGCGCATACCGCGATGACCCATATAGCGATCGCCGAAGTGCTCGATGGCAAGGTGGTGGACTGGATGGAACAGGTCACTGATGCGCAGTATCAGAAAGCGGAATGACGCCCTGACCCCTCGTACCCCATGCAAGTGCGCTAGCGTTTTTCGTGCGTAGTGACACTGGTTACCAAATGAAATATATTCGCATTCATGTAGGTTGCCCCCCTCCAGGATGCCGCTGTGCCCGCTGATTTTCCTTCCGCCCAATCCCCGCGCAATCAATTGCTGTCGTTGCTTTACAGCGACCATCACGGCTGGTTGCAGAACTGGTTGCGCAAAAAGCTTGGTTGTTCGCAACGGGCGGCGGATCTGGCGCAGGACACCTTTATCCGCGTGCTGACTCTCGCCGAGCCCGAGCGTTTGCAGGAGCCACGGGCCTTCCTGACGACCACGGCAATTCGTCTGCTGATCGATGGCGAGCGCCGGCGCAAGCTGGAGCGGGCGTATCTGGCGGTGCTCGCGCATGAAAGCGAAGACGCGGCGGCGATCAGCCCGGAAGATTTCCATCAGATCATCGAATTGCTCGAATCCATCGCGCGTCTGCTCGAAGGTCTGGCGGAGAAACCGCGCCGGGCGTTTCTGCTCAATCGTCTGGATGGCTGGAGCCACGCCGAAATTGCCGAACATCTCGGCGTATCAAAAAGCATGATCAAGCAGTACATCGCTCAGGTCATGGTGCATTGCTATGTCGCGTTGTATGGCGGTGCGCCGTGATCAGCGGGTCGGAGCCGAGTCATGAAACGGTGGTCGCAGCGGCGCAATGGCTGTCGCTGCTGCATTCCGGCGAGGCCAGTGAGCAGCAGCGTCAGGCGTTCGCCCAATGGCGCGAGGCCGACCCGAGTCATGCGCTGGCGGCATCACGTCTGGCGTTGCTATGGGGGCGTTTTGACGGCTTGCCCAAGGGCCGCGCGCGCAAGACCCTTGACCGGGTGCTGACATCGAAACGCGGCAGCACCCTGCGCCGCACCGGCACGTGCCTGGCTGTGCTGATCGCCGCAAGCGTGGCGTGGCAAGGCGTGCAGCAGGGGCCGGTGTGGCTGGCGGACCAACGTACTGCCGTGGGCGAGCGGCGCGATTTGATGCTGGCCGATCACAGTCATTTGAAGCTCAACAGCGACTCGGCGGTGGACCTGCATTTCGACGGCCAGCAACGGCTGATCGATCTCAAGCGCGGCGAACTGTGGGTCGAGGTGGCGAAGGACCCGCAGCGGCCATTCGTGGTGCGCACCGAGCACGGCACCGTGACAGCACTTGGCACGCAGTTTCTGGTGCGTCGCGAAGCCGGGCAGACCCGGGTTACCGTACTGGAATCGGCGATTGCCGCACGCCCGGTCGAGCATCCGGAGAACGCTGTGCGTGTCGCGGCCGGTCAGCAGGCCACGGTGTTTGCCGACCATGTCGACAGCCCGACGTCACTGGGCCATAGCGACCCGGCGAGCTGGACACGCGGCGTGCTCAAGGTTGACGACCGTCCGTTGGTGGAAGTGCTTGATGAGCTGGCGCGATATCGCTCGGGCGTCATGCATTTTGATCGGCAGGCGCTGGCCGGACTGCGAGTGTCGGGTTCGTTTCCGCTCGGCGACAGCAACGCGGCGCTGGCGGCCTTGCAGACCAACCTGCCGATCCGCGTGCAGCGTTTTACCGATTGGCTGGTGTTGATCAAACCCGAATCCTGAACCCGATACAAAACCTGCAGGCGTGCGCCTGCTCGCGATGGCGTCGTGTCAGTCGAGATCAATTTCACTGACACGCCGCCATCGCGAGCAGGCTCACGCCTACAGTGGATTTCGGTGGTCTAAAAAATAAATCAACGGTCCACTGTCCCTTTCCCGAACTCACCCGTCATGGCCTGAGAAACCAAAACAACTTTCAGGAATCCACCATGACCCGCCCCGTTGTCCGGCTGCATCCACTCGCTGCCGCGCTGTTTCCGATCTTTCTCGCCGGTGCCGCGCTGCCGGCGGTCGCTGACGACGCCAGTGTCGCCCAGAGCCGCGTGCAAACCTTCGCGGTGCCGGCCGGTGACCTGAGCGTGGCTCTGAGTACGTTGGCCGAGCAGGCTGGGGTGGCGCAGGCGTTCGATCCGGCGCTGACCCGTGGCAAGCAGACCCCGGGCCTGAACGGTCGCTACACCCTGGAAATGGCGCTGGCGCGGCTGCTCAGTGGCAGCGGTCTGGAAGCCGTGCAGGTCGGTTCGACTTACCGCTTGCAGGCATTGCCGTCGGGGGCCGGCCAGGTGCAACTCGACAGTCTGTCGATCAGTGCGCCGGAAGTGGTCGATGGACCGTTCGGGCCGGTTGACGGCTACGTCGCGCAGAACAGCATCAGCGCGACCAAGACCGGCACACCGATCCACGAAACCCCGCAATCGATTTCGGTCATCACCCGCGAGCGAATGGAAGCGCAAGGCGTGCAGTCGGTGAACGAAGCGTTGCGTTACACCCCGGGCGTGTCGAGCTATGGCGCCAACAATCGTTCGGACTGGTACACAGTGATTCGCGGTTTCTCGCCGACCACTTACCTCGACAGCCTGCAACTGCCGACCACCATCAACCTGGCGAGCTGGATGGTCGATCCGTACATGCTCGAACGCGTTGAAGTGCTGCGTGGCCCGGCCGGCGTGCTCTACGGGCAAGGTGATCCTGGTGGCGTGATCAACCAGGTGTCCAAGCGTCCGAGCGCGGTGGCAGCCAACGAAGTCGGCGTGCAGTACGGCACCGATGCGCGCAAGCAGATCAACTTCGACAGCACCGGCCCGCTCGACGATCAGGGCGTGTGGTCGTACCGCATGGTCGGCGTGCTGCGCGATCAGGACATCAAGGACACCCCGTGGCAGGACAAACGCCAGGCGCTGGCGCCGTCGATTACCTTCGCGCCGGACGACGACACCCGCTTCACCTTGCTGGCCAGTTATCTGTACGACGACAGCAACTCCGGAGACGGTTTCTATCCGTCGGCTGGCACCATCGACTACAACCCCAACGGCCACATCAAGCGCAACATCTTTGAGGCCGACAAAGACTTCCAGAAGTACGAAAAGCGCCAGTACTCATTCGGTTATGAATTCTCCAAACGCCTGAGCGACACCTGGCAAGTGCGGCAGAATCTGCGTTATTCACACCTCGATCTGAACGACAACATGATCTACGGCGGCGGCTTCCAGGAAGGCTCGCTGACGACCATCGACCGTTGGGCCGGCATCGCCGACTTCACCTACAAACGCTGGGCCGTGGACAATCAGGCGCAGGCCGATTTCAGCGTTGGCGGCATCGATCACACGGTGCTGCTGGGTCTGGATTACCAGCATCAGGATGCCACCGACAAAGAGGTCTATGCCCTCGCGGCACCGGTCAATGCGTATAACCCGGTATTCGTGCCGTTCGACCGTTCGGTGTTCAACGACCCGGACAAAAGTTACCCGAGCAACATCGATTCGACTTTGAATCAGACCGGTCTGTACCTGCAGGATCAGTTGAAATTCGACGACCACTGGCGCCTGACCCTCAGCGGTCGCTATGACTGGGCCACCAGCGAAACCCAGGATCATCTGGCACACACCACGACCAACCAGAAAGATGAAGCCTTCAGCGGCCGTGCCGGTCTGGTGTATCTGGCGGACAACGGCCTGGCGCCGTACGTCAGTTACTCCACCGCGTTCACCCCGAACGCCGGTCTGGATGCCAACGGCAAACCGTTCGACCCCACCGAGGCCAAGCAGTACGAAGCCGGGATCAAGTTCGCGCCCAAGGACACCAACGCTTCGGTGACCGCCGCAGTGTTCCAGATCACCCAGACCAACGTGCTGACGCCCGGCCCGGTCAACCCGAATTACTCGGTGCAGACCGGTGAAATCCGCTCCCGTGGTTTCGAGCTGGAAGGCACGGTTAGCCTGAGCCGTGAGCTGGACGTGATCGCCAGTTACACCTATCAGGACGTGAAGATCACCAAGGCCAATGACGTCAGCGAAGGCAAGACCCCGACGTTCATCCCGATCCCGCGCAACATGGCGTCGCTGTGGGGCGATTACACCTTCCATGACGGCTGGTTGAAGAACTTCGGTCTGGGCGCTGGGGTACGTTATGTCGGACGCAATCCGGGAGCGGCGGACAACTCGCTGAACATCCCGTCGTACACCGTGTTCGATGCCTCGGCGCACTATGTGACCGGGCCGTGGAAACTGGCGCTGAACGTCACCAACCTGACCAACGACGACTACATCTCCGGTTGCTACGACGCGACCCGTTGCCTGTATGGCAATCCGCGCACCGCCGTGGCATCGGCGACGTATCGCTGGTGATGGAGAACGCCCCTCTCTGCGCAGGGAGGGGCGATTCTGTGCAGCTGCTTCAGATCATCGGCGGCAACGAAGAGAGGATCTTGTCCAGCGTAATCGGATACTCGCGCACCCGCGCCCCGGTGGCGTTGTAGATCGCATTCGCCACCGCCGCGCTCACACCACAAATCCCCAGTTCCCCCACGCCCTTGGCTTTCATCGGTGAAGAAATCGGGTCGGTCTCGTCGAGGAAAATAACCTCCTGATGCGGGATGTCGGCATGCACCGGCACCTCGTATCCGGCCAGATCGTGATTGACGAAAAAGCCCAAGCGCTTGTCCACCGCCAGCTCCTCCATCAACGCTGCGCCAACGCCCATGGTCATCGCGCCGATCACCTGGCTGCGCGCGGCTTTCGGGTTGAGAATCCGTCCCGCCGCGCACACCGCAAGCATGCGTCGCACGCGGACTTCACCGGTAGCAGCATCCACCGCCACTTCGACGAAATGCGCACCGAAAGTCGACTGTTGATACTGCTTGGCAAGGTCGGCGAACTCGATGCTGTCCTCAGCCTCGACGGCACCATTTTTTGCGGCGTCACGCAGCGGCAGGGTCTTGCCGGCGGCGCGTACCTGACCGTCGGCGAACTCGACGTCACCCCCGGTCATGCCCAGCTTCGTCGCCACTGCTTCGCGCAGTTTCATGCACGCGGCGTAGACCCCGGCGGTCGAGCAATTGGCGCCGAACTGGCCGCCAGAGCCGGACGACACCGGGAAGGTTGAATCGCCCAGACGCACGGTCACATCCGCCAGAGGCACGCCCATCATCTCGGCGGCCGTCTGGGCGATGATGGTGTAGCTGCCGGTGCCGATATCGGTCATGTCGGTTTCCACCGAGACCTTGCCATCGTGCTCCAGCCGCACCCGCGCGCCGGACTTGAGCAACAGGTTATTGCGGATCGCTGCCGCGACGCCCATGCCGATCAGCCAGCGACCTTCGCGACGGCTGCCGGGTGTCGCGTTGCGCTGGTTCCAGGCGAATTTTTCCGCGCCGGTCTGCAGGCATTCGATCAGTCGCCGCTGGGAGAACGGGCGCTCGGTTTTCACTGGATCGACCTGCGTGTCGTTGAGGATGCGGAACTGGATCGGGTCGAGCTTGAGCTGCTCGGCCATCTCGTCCATGGCGATTTCCAGCGCCATCAGCCCCGGTGCTTCACCCGGCGCGCGCATGGAGTTGCCCTCGGGCAAATCCAGTGGCGCCCGGCGCATGGTCACTCGGCGGTTCTCGGCGGCGTACAGCAACTGGCTCGGCTGCGCGGCGACTTCGACCTTGCCGTCCTTGAGGTTGCCCGACCAGCCTTCGTGGGCAATCGCGCTGAGCTTGCCGTCTGCCGTCGCGCCCAGGCGAATGCGCTGGATCGTGGCCGGGCGGTGGGTGGTGTTGTTGGCCATTTGCGGGCGGGCGAGGGCAACTTTCACCGGGCGATTGGCCAGGCGTGCACCGAGGGCGGCGAGAATCGCGTCCGCACGAATGAACAGTTTGCCGCCGAAGCCACCGCCAATGTACGGCGAGATCAGGCGCACGTTTTCCTTGGGCAGGCCGAGGGTGGTGGCGACGTCGCCGACGCTCCAGGCGATCATCTGGTTCGACGTCCACAAGGTCAGTTGATCACCTTTCCACGAGGCCAGTGTCGCATGCGGCTCCATCATCGCGTGGGACTGGTCGGGTGTGGTGTAGGTCTGGTCGAACTGCACCGGCGCGGCGGCGAAAGCCGAGTCGAAATCGCCGTGGGTGACGTCGGGCAACTCGTCGTCTTCGACACCTTGGTCGCGCACGTTGGCCAGCTCGAATTCGCCTTTGGCCGTGACATAGTCGACCTTGACCAGTTGCGCCGCGGCGCGGGCCTGTTCGAAGGTCTCGGCGACCACCAGTGCCACAGCCTGGTGATAGTGCTGCACCTCGGAATCGGCGAGCAGCGGCGCCGAGTTGTATTTGCCTTTGCCGAGCTTGCCGGCATTCGCGGCGGTGACGATAGCCAGCACGCCGGGCGCGGCTTCGGCAGCGTCGAGGTCGATATGGCTGATGTGGCCCTTGGCGATGGCCGAGCCGACCATGAAACCGTAAGCCTGATTCGCCACGGCCTCGTGCTGCTCATAGGCATAAGGTGCCTGACCGCTGGTTTTCAGCGGGCCTTCAACGCGGTCGGTGGGTTTGCCGATCACCTTCAACTGGTCGATCGGATTGGTGGTGGCGGGCGTGTTGAATTTCATGCCTCGTCCCTCGCTTGCGCCAACACCGAGCCGAGCGTGCGCTCGACCAGGGTCAGTTTGAATTGGTTGTCGTGGGTCGGCGTGGCGCCGTCGAGAAGGCGTTCGCTGACGGCTTTTGCGCCTTTAGGCAGCAATGCTTCGGCGGCTTCAACCCGCCACGGTTTCGGCGCGATGCCACCCACCGCCACGCGGCCGCTGCCGTCCTTGTGCAGGATCAGACCGACCGACACCAGCGCGAAGGCATAGGACGAGCGATCACGCACCTTGTGATAAATGTGTGTGCCGCCAACCGGGGCGGGCAGGGTTACCGAAGTGATGAACTCGCCGGGCGTGAGGCTGGTTTCGATGTTCGGCGTGTTGCCCGGCAGTTGATGGAAATCGGCGATGGCGATGCTTCGCGTGCTGCCGTCCGGCTTCACCGTTTCAACCTGCGCATCGAGAGCGCGCATGGCAATCGCCATGTCGCTCGGGTGGGTGGCGATGCAGGCGTCGCTGACGCCGATCAGCCCCAGTTGCCGACTGACCCCGCCAATCGCTGCGCAGCCACTGCCGGGCTGGCGTTTGTTGCAGGCCTGATTGACGTCATAAAAGTACGGGCAACGGGTGCGTTGCAGCAGGTTGCCGGCGGTGCTCGCCATGTTGCGCAACTGGCCAGAGGCCCCGGCGAGCAAGGCGCGGGAGAGCAGGGCGTAGTCCTTGCGTACGCGGCCGTCGGCGGCCAGATCGGTGTTGCGCACCAGCGCGCCAATGCGCAAGCCGCCCTCGGCGGTGGCTTCGATCTGGTCGAGGCCCAAGTGGTTGATGTCGATCAGGTGCGGCGGAGTTTCGATGTCGAGTTTCATCAGGTCCAGCAGGTTGGTGCCGCCGGCAATGAACTTCGCACCTTCGACCTGTGCCGCCAGTGCAGCGGCTGCGGCTGCGGAGTCGGCGCGGCTGTAATTGAACGCTCTCATGCCGGCACCTCCGCGACTTCAGTGATCGCTTCGATGATGTTCGAGTAGGCGCCGCAACGGCAGATGTTGCCGCTCATGCGCTCCTGGAATTCGCTGGCGATCAGTTGTGGAGCTTCGGTCAGGCTCGGGCTGACGTGGCTGGGAATGCCATCGCGAATTTCCTTGAGCACTGCCACCGCCGAACAGATCTGCCCCGGCGTGCAATAGCCGCACTGGTAACCGTCGTGCTTGATGAACGCGGCCTGCATCGGATGCAGTGCGTCGGGCATGCCGAGGCCTTCGATGGTGGTGATCTCGCTGCCGTCTTGCATCACCGCCAGGGTCAGGCAGGCATTGATTCGGCGGCCGTCGGCGATCACCGTGCAGGCGCCACACTGGCCGTGATCGCAGCCTTTTTTGCTGCCGGTCAAATGCAGGTGCTCGCGCAGGGCGTCGAGCAGGGTGGTGCGGTTGTCGACTTCCAGGGATTGCGGTTTACCGTTGACTTGAATCGTCACTTTACTCATGGCCGATTGCTCCAGATTGGCCGCATAGGCCTTGAGGCTGATGAAGGGCGGCATGGCAAACGCCACGGCCGTTACGGCGCCCAGGATCAGAAATTTGCGTCTGGAAAGCGTCATGCTTCAATTCCTCTCTATCAGGCGGCAGGGTATTGAATGACCCAAACGGGCGCGCCGGCATGTTTGCCAGTCTCATTTCAAGACTGACCCATGATCAGAGGAAAAGGTTTTTGCGGATTTTCGCTATAGAGTTATGCGAAGGGCTCATGAATTAAAAGCCCCTGCAGAAGCAGCCTTCGGCATTTTCTGCAGGGGAAGGGCAATTAAAAATGAGCGCTCGCCCGGACGCTGGAATGCGCAGGCGCGGTGGCCTCGAGATCCAGCAAATGGGTGGCGAGTATGTCGCTCAGAAAGCGGAACTGATCGTTGATGCCGACCACTTCATTGCTGAAGTGATTGCTCGCGGCGGGCATCAGCACATCGTCGAAGTCTTCGTTGAACAGCAGCGCCTGGGTCTTGCGCGAGACGACCTGCTGGTCGTAGTAGTTGCTGCCGAACACCGGGAAGCTCACGGAGAGGGTGATGGTGCGAATCATGATGGGTACTCCTCGTTGCGTCTCGGATGGGTGAATCGTGCCTCTGCCGGCTGGCGGGCGGAAGGTAATCGTGGCGATGGTGAATATCGACGGCGTTGATGGTCAGGTTCTCAGCGGGACTGATGGCCTCATCGCGAGCAGGCTCGCTCCCACATGGGAGCGCATTTCAAAGTGGGAGCGAGCCTGCTCGCTGGGGCCAGCCTGGCCACAACCGACAAATGGCCCAATACCCGCACCTATACTCAAATCTGTTTTCTCCATTCAAGGACTCCACCACCGTGAACCTGCGTGCGCTGAGCGTCGCCGCACTGTTGCTGCTGGCAGGCTGCGCCTCCTCGGCGCGGGCCCCGGTGACGCCGCCGGCCGTGGTGGTTTCACCCGCGACCTGGCAGCAAATCGACCGCGACATCGTCAGCGCCTCGCAGCAGTCCACCGAGCAGGTCAGGGTGTTTGCCCAAGGTTCGATGGAACATTGGCGTATTCGCGTCTATGAGCAAACTGAAGAAAATTTCATTCCGTGGTTCAGCAGCTACTGGACCCAGGAATGGCTGTCGATGAAAGTCAGTTGGTACACCATCAGCGCCAGCGGCGAACAGGATGCGTCGACCAAGCGCCTGGCGACCTATCTGCTTGAGCAATATCAGAAAAGAGTGCTGGCGCCGGTGGCGGTAGAGATCGATCCGGACGCGATCCTCGGTCAGGCTACGGCGTTTTATGCGCAGTTGATGGCCAAGCAAATGCCACTCATCGCCCAGCGTTACGGTGTGCCGGTGGCCCAGCTCTACGGGCACCTGCAGAAAGTCCCGGCCATTGCCCTGGGGCCGCCGCCCGCACGGGATGCTTCGCTGTATCAGATCGTCAGCACCGAACCGCTGAACACGCTGCCGGCGTATGCCGCACTGATCGACAAGATTCACACCGAGGGCGGCAGCAAGGGCATCGCTGGAACCGACGCCGGCATGGCGCCGGTCGCCAAGCGTGCCAGCCAGCGGATGGAAGCGGAGATGGCCCCGCGCGGGGCGGCCAGTGCCGTGGCGGCTGCGGCGGGCAAGTTGGTCGGCGGGGTGATCTCGATCGGTGTGGCGGGCATCCGCGCGATCATCCAGGCCAGTGACCGGCCCGACAGCGAAGCGCTGATTCGCAGCAGCCTGGGCAGCACGTTCGACAAGGCCTGGCTGAAACTGCTGCAGAACCCGACCACCGGGGTCATGGCCGGTACGCTGCATATCGCCGGGCAGGTCGAAGGCAGCCTCGGCGGGGCAGAGCAACCGTCGGTCGGACTGGGCGTCAACCGTGTCGAATGGCGGCCGCCGGAATCGACTACCCGGCAGATCGAACCCAACGTGCAAGGAGAGTGATCATGGCTTACATCGATATTTTTGTAGCACCCGTGCCGACTGCTAATCGCGAACAGTACAAAAAACACTGTGAGATCGCCGCGAAACTGTTCAAGGAATACGGAGCGAAGGAGGTGGTTCAGTGCTGGGGCGATGACGTGCCGGAGGGCAAGGTCACGTCATTCCCGATGGCGGTAAAACTCAAGGAAGGTGAAACCGTGGCGTCAGGCTGGCTGATCTGGGCAGACAAGGCCACCCGCGATGCCGGCATGGCAAAGATGATGGAAGACCCGCGTATGCAACCGGACGTCAATCCGATGGGGTTTGATGGTCAGCGCATGATCTTTGGTGGCTTCAAGAACATTCTTGAAGCCTGAAACTCACCAGATTCCGTGCAGGAGTTAGCCTGCTCGCGATGGCGGTGTGTCAGTCAGCGGGTTTGCAAAATGTGCCGGCCTCTTCGCGGGCAAGCCACGCTCCCACAGGGTTTTGCGGATGGCGACGATCATGGGCACGCCACAAATCCAGTGTGGGAGCGGGCTTGCTCCCACATGGGAGGGTGATCACTCTGGGGAGGGGGTTATCCGGCAGCTTTTGCGGTTGCGGATTTGCTCTTCCGTTGGCCGCTCGTGGACGAATTCGAAGCGCGGCTCACCTTCGCTGTAATGCACCAGCCAGCCCCATTCCAGCTCGCTTTCATCCTGCCCGGGGGAGGGTGGCCTGGCCCACCACGGTTCTTTGCTGAGGATCTCGCGCATGGCGACCTCCGGTTCGATGGCAATCCTTGAACTATAGCCGGGTGTCGCCAGTCGTCAGAGAAGGCTGTGTAGAATCGGCCGATCAACGAGCGAAGGAGCAGGGCCATGACCGATGATGCGCGCAGGGATGAACCGTTCAAGCGACTGTTTTTCGCCCTCGACTGCCCGCTGCCACAACGTAAGGCCATCGCTCAGTGGCGCGCCGATCTGGGGTTGCGCACCGGCAAAGCGGTGCCTGCGGACAACTTCCACCTGACACTGCTGTTTCTCGGGGCGGTGCCGTTGGCGCAGATAGGTGAGGTGTGTGAGGCCGCAGACAAAGTGCGCACTCCCGGCGAAGCGCTGCGGATTGCGCTGGATCGGCTGCAGGTCTGGCACAAGGCGGGGGTCTTGTCGCTGGCGCCTGAGCAGGCTCCGCAAGCGTTGTTGCGGTTGGTCTATGCGCTGGAGCAGGCCATGTTGCCGTTCGGCTTTGAAGAGGCGAATCGCGAGTATAGGCCCCACCTGACATTGGCTCGGGATTTTCGCGCGCCGGCGCCGGAATCCCCAACGCCGCCGGAATTTTTCCTGCGTGCCGAGCGATTTGCCCTGTTCGAATCGCACAAGGGCCGCTACCGGATTCTGCAGGATTGGCCGCTGATCTGAGCCACAAAAAAAGGCGCCCGAGGGCGCCTGAAATTCACCTGAGCCGAGGGAGCCAGGTGAGGCCGTTCATGCGAGTGCAGCGGTGGTAAGGCGCTGCGGGAACGGGAAATCAATGATTCTGCGAGTGAACACCGACCCTGTGGGAGCGAGCTTGCTCGCGAAGGCGTCGGCTCATTCAACATCTGTATGGCTTGATCCACCGCTTTCGCGAGCAAGCTCGCTCCCACATTTGGATCTGCGCTTGGCCTATTTACCGAGCTTCACCCGGGTCCAGCCGCGAGTCATGATTCGCTGGGTGGCAATCGGCTGATCCGGCACCGCATACAACGTCGCCATCACCGCCTGCGACGGATACGAACCCGGGTCGTTGCGGATCGCTTCATCCACCAGCGGCGTGGCGGCCGAGTTGGCGTTGCTGTAGCCGTTGCTGTTGGTGATCTCGGCGATGATGTCCGGACGCATCAGGAAGTTCATGAACAGGTACGCATTGTCGACGTTCGCCGCATCGCGCGGGATGGCGACCATGTCGTAGAAACTGCCGGCGCCTTCCTTCGGAATGCTGTAGTCGATCTGCACCTTGTTACCGGCCTCCACCGCGCGGGCCTTGGCCTGCAGCACGTCACCGGAGTAACCGACCGCCACGCAGATATTGCCGTTGGCCAGGTCCGAGATGTACTTCGAAGAATGGAAATACGCCACGTACGGGCGGATCTTCATGAACAGTGCTTCGGCTTCGAGGATGTGCGCCTTGTCCTTGTCGTTCACCGGGTAGCCCAGGTAGTGCAGGGCGGCCGGGATCATCTCGGTCGGCGAGTCGAGGAAGCTGATGCCGCAGGCCTTCAGTTTCTCTGCATTTTCCGGTTTGAACAGCAAGTCCCAAGAGTTGGTCGGGGCATTGGCGCCGAGCACTTCCTTGACCTTGGCCGGGTTGAAACCGATGCCGATCGAGCCCCACATGTACGGGAACGCATGGGCGTTGTCCGGATCACTGGCGGCAGCGTTTTTCAGCAGCACCGGGTTGAGATTTTTCCAGTTCGACAACTTGGTTTTGTCGAGCGGCTGATAGACCCCGGCCTTGATCTGCTTGGCCAGGAAACTGTTGGACGGCACGACGATGTCGTAGCCGGATTTGCCCGCCAGCAAACGCGCCTCGAGGGTCTCGTTGCTGTCGAACACGTCGTAGGTCACCTGGATACCGGTCTCGTCTTCGAACTTCTTGACGGTGTCCGGCGCGATGTAATCGGACCAGTTATAAACACGCAGCACCTTGTCGTTGGCCTGGACGCCCGTGGCGATTGCGCCCATTAAGGACAGTGTCAGCAGAGTCCTGCCAAACATTTTCATCGGTACAACTCCATTCTTTTTATTCAAAAACACAAACCGGGTGTACGTAAAACCTGTGGCGAGGGAGCTTGCTCCCGCTGGGCTGCGAAGCAGCCCCAAAAATCTTGTGAGCGCTGCGCACTCAAGCGGGAGCAAGCTCCCTCGCCACAGTTGTTCATCACAGTTGTTCATCGGTGTTGCTTAAGCAGTGGCGGCGCGTTGCGGCTGCTGCCACGACTCATTCGCTGTCTGATCCATCGCTTCCTGAATCGCCTTCTTGCGGTTGGCTTCTGCCTTGCGGCCGAAGTACCAGACCAGGAAGGTCACCAGCGACACCGCCAGCAGAATCAGGCTAGCCACCGCGTTGATCTCAGGCTTCACGCCCAGACGCACCGCCGAGAACACTTCCATCGGCAGCGTGGTCGAGCCCGGGCCGGAGACGAAGCTCGCGAGTACCAGATCGTCCAGCGACAGGGCGAACGACATCATCCCGCCCGCTGCCAGCGACGGCGCGATCATCGGAATGGTGATCAGGAAAAACACCTTGAACGGCTTGGCCCCCAGATCCATCGCGGCTTCTTCGATCGACAGATCCAGTTCACGCAGGCGGGCGGAGACTACCACCGCCACATAGGCGGCACAAAACGTGGTGTGAGCGATCCAGATCGTGACGATGCCACGCTCCTGCGGCCAGCCGATCAACTGCGCCATGGCCACGAACAGCAGCAACAGCGACAGACCGGTGATCACCTCAGGCATCACCAGTGGCGCGGTGACCAGACCGCCAAACAGCGTGCGCCCCTTGAAGCGCGTCACCCGTGTAAGAACGAAGGCGGCGAGGGTGCCCAACGCCACTGCAGCAATGGCGGTGTAGCAGGCGATTTCCAGCGAGCGCACCACCGAGCCCATCAGTTGCGTGTTGTCGAGCAGGCCGACGTACCACTTCACCGACCAGCCGCCCCACACCGTCACCAGTTTCGAGGCGTTGAACGAGTAGATCACCAGAATCAGCATCGGCAGATAAATGAACATCAGGCCGAAGATCAACATGAACTTGGAAAAACCGAAGCGTTTCATCCCCGTGCCTCCATCTCTTTGGCCTGGCTGCGGTTGAACAGCAGAATCGGCACAATCAGGATCAACAGCATCACCACCGCCAGCGCAGACGCCACCGGCCAGTCGCGGTTATTGAAGAACTCTTGCCACAGCACGCGACCGATCATCAGCGTCTCCGGGCCACCCAGCAGTTCCGGGATCACGAACTCACCGACCACCGGAATGAACACCAGCATGCAGCCGGCAATAATCCCGTTCTTGGCCAGCGGCACGGTGATTTTCCAGAAGTTGTTGAAGTTGCTCGAACCCAGATCCGACGCTGCTTCCAGCAGGCTGCCGTCGTGCTTCACCAGGTTGGCGTACAGCGGCAGCACCATGAATGGCAGGTACGCATACACCACGCCGATATACACGGCGGTGTTGGTGTTGAGGATCTCGATCGGGTGATCGGTGAGCCCGGTCCACATCAGAAACGCGTTGAGCAGACCGTTGTTGCTGAGGATGCCCATCCACGCGTAAACGCGGATCAGGATCGCGGTCCAGGTCGGCATCATGATCAACAGCAGCAGGACGTTTTGCGCTTCCTTGCTCGCCTTGGTGATCGCATAGGCCATCGGGAAACCGATCACCAGGCACATCATCGTGCTCAGCGCCGCGACTTTCAGCGAACCGAGGTAGGCCGACAGGTACAGCTCGTCTTCGCCGAGCATGGTGTAGTTGCCGATGTTCAGCATCAGCTGGAATTTCTGTTCGGCGTAGGTGTAGATCTCCGAGTACGGCGGGATCGACAGCGCGGCTTCCGAGAAGCTGATCTTCATCACCAGGAAAAACGGCAACATGAAGAACAGGAACAGCCAGATGAACGGGATGCCGATGACGAACTTTCGCCCGCTGGGCACCAGGCGCAGGAATTGCTGATTGAAGGTTCTCATGAGCGCAGTACCACGCCGCTGTCGTCTTCCCACCACACGTAGACCTTGTCGTCCCAGGTCGGACGCGCGCCACGGCGTTCGGCGTTGGCCATGAACGACTGGACGATCTTGCCGCCCGGCAGCTCGACGTAGAACACCGAGTGGCCGCCGAGGTAGGCGATGTCATGCACTTTGCCTTCGGACCAGTTGTAGCGGACTTCGGGTTTGATGGTGCTGACGAGCATTTTTTCCGGACGGATCGCGTAGGTGATCGACTTGTCCTGCACCGACGTGCTGACGCCGTGGCCGACGTAGATCTTCTGTTGCAGGTCCGGGCTGTGGATGATCGCGTGACCTTCAAGGTCTTCCACCACGGTGCCGTCGAAGGCGTTCACGTTGCCGATGAATTCGCAGACCATTCTGCTGACCGGCGCTTCATAGATGTCCACCGGGCTGCCGATCTGGGCGATCCAGCCCAGGTGCATGATCGCGATGCGCTCGGCCATGGTCATGGCCTCTTCCTGGTCGTGGGTCACCATCACGCAGGTCACGCCGACGCGCTCGATGATTTGCACCAGCTCCAGTTGCATCTGTGAGCGCAGTTTTTTATCCAGTGCACCCATCGGCTCGTCGAGCAGCAACAGCTTCGGACGCTTGGCCAACGAGCGGGCGAGGGCGACGCGCTGGCGCTGGCCGCCGGACAACTGATGGGGTTTGCGTTTGGCGTATTGGGTCATGTGCACCAGGCGCAGCATCTCTTCGACGCGGGCGTCGATTTCGCTGGCGGGCAAACGGTCCTGCTTGAGGCCGAAGGCAATGTTCTGCGCCACGGTCATGTGCGGGAACAGCGCGTAGGACTGGAACATCATGTTGATCGGCCGCTCGTACGGCGGCATGTCGGTGATGTCCACACCGTCGAGCAGAATCCGCCCTTCGGTTGGGCGCTCGAAACCGGCGAGCATGCGCAGCAGGGTCGATTTGCCCGAACCGGAGCCACCGAGCAGGGCAAAGATTTCGCCCTGGTGGATCTCCAGGGACACATCGTCCACTGCCGTGGTTTCGTCGAACTTCTTGGTGACACGATCGACTTTCACCAGAACCTTTTTCGGTTGCTGGTGGCCTTCAAGTGCCTTCCGGTAAGTGCTGGAGGCGTTTGCCATGTGAAACTCCCAACAGGTTTCGTTCGCTCGGCCAACGTGGCCGGGCTTAAGTGGATTGCAAGCCTGTAAGCGCATTTCCTGTCGGATCACATTCCCCTGTGGGAGCGGGCTTGCTCGCGAAGGCGTCGTGTCAGTCGACATCGTTGTTGCTTGACACAGCGCTTTCGCGAGCAAGCCCGCTCCCACAGGGTTTTGCGTTGTCCTGACGGGCACTGCTCCTACGATCCGGCTTGGTCGGCGCCGCCGTCCTGGCTGCCTGGGTCGTACTTGTTGTTATTACGGTTTGTTGTTTTCACGGATGACGGATGCGCACACGCGCAACCGCCCACCCCGTGGGGGCAGTAAACAGTTTTGAAATCCTGGGTTGAGTCAGCGCTGGTTGCGTCGCGCCGCCCGTTGCCGGCAAGCCTCGCCGAACGCCTGGAAAATCCGCAGGTAGTTCGGGTTGTCCAGCACCTGCCATTCCGGGTGCCACTGCACGCCGAGGGCGAAGGTCGGGCTGTGCTCGACCGAGATCGCCTCGATCAGGCCATCCGGCGCCACCGCTTCGGCACGCAGGCCGGGCGCGAGGCGGTCGATGCCCTGACTGTGAATCGAGTTGACCTGGAACTCGCGCGGCAACTCCAGCGCTTCGAACACACCGCCAGCGAGCACGCTCACGGCATGCGCCGGTGCGTATTGCACGGCCACGTCCGGGCTGTCGGCTTCGCGGTGATCGAGCATGCCCGGCAGCTCATGCACTTTCTGGTGCAGGCTGCCGCCGAAGGCCACGTTCATTTCCTGGAAGCCACGGCAGATGCCGAGTACCGGAACGCCCGCCGCAATGGCTGCACGCAATAGAGGAAGGGTGGTGGCGTCCCGCGCCGGATCGTGATCCGTGCCGGGTTCGCTGGCCGGGCCTTGATAGTGGAAGGGTTCCACGTTCGAGGGCGAGCCGGTCAGCAACAGACCGTCGAGTTGACCGAGCAGGTCTTCGATTTCAGTCAGTTTGCCAAGGGAAGGAATGACCACCGGCAACCCCAGCGCCGCAACGCTGACAGCGCGAACGTATTTGTCGCCGCTGATGTGATAGGGGTGCAGGCCAATCTGTTTGACGCACGCAGTAACGCCGATCAATGGCTTGAATGCCATTTTTATTCACCTCGAAGTTTGACACTTGAACGAGCTTTTCCGGAGCTTAGCCTCGTTGATTTTAATTAACAACTGCCATGTAAAAAATTCTAAACGCCGTTCATCAAATCTTCATGATTCCCGGCCTTGTGGCGCCTGCATTGGCACATGAGTGTTAAAAAAAGCCCGAAAAATAAACGCTGAACGGCCAGGTGTTCGCTATTGACTTCACTTTGCCTTTCGGATTGACTGGCTCGGCGAAACAGCAGTGAACATAATAATTAACAGCTAAATAGGTGCATCATGTCGGTCCCTCTGCGTACCGTTCAACTCAACGAAGCAAACGCATTCCTTAAGAAATATCCTGAGGTTTTGTACGTCGACCTTCTGATTGCGGATATGAACGGTGTGGTGCGCGGCAAGCGCATCGAACGCACCAGCCTCCACAAGGTTTACGAGAAAGGCATCAACCTGCCGGCCTCTCTTTTTGCTCTGGATATCAATGGCTCCACGGTGGAAAGCACCGGCCTGGGTCTGGACATCGGCGACGCCGACCGCATCTGCTACCCGATCCCGGGCACCCTGAGCATCGAGCCGTGGCAGAAGCGTCCAACCGCACAACTGCTGATGACCATGCACGAGATCGAAGGCGAGCCGTTCTTCGCCGATCCGCGTGAAGTGCTGGCCAACGTCGTGCGCAAGTTCGATGAACTGGGCCTGACCATCTGCGCCGCGTTCGAACTGGAGTTCTACCTGATCGACCAGGACAACGTGAACGGCCGTCCGCAGTCGCCACGTTCGCCGGTCTCCGGCAAGCGCCCGGTGTCGACTCAGGTGTATCTGATCGACGATCTCGACGAATACGTCGACTGCCTGCAAGACATCCTCGAAGGCGCGAAAGAGCAGGGCATTCCGGCTGACGCCATCGTCAAGGAAAGCGCCCCGGCGCAATTCGAAGTCAACCTGCATCACGTCTCCGACCCGATCAAGGCCTGCGACTACGCTGTTCTGCTCAAGCGTCTGGTGAAGAACATCGCCTACGACCACGAGATGGACACCACCTTCATGGCCAAGCCGTATCCGGGCCAGGCGGGCAACGGTCTGCACGTGCACATTTCGATTCTGGACAAAGAAGGCAACAACATCTTCGCCAGCGAGGATCCCGAGCAGAACGCCGCACTGCGACACGCGATCGGCGGTGTGCTGGAGACCCTGCCTGCGCAAATGGCTTTCCTCTGCCCGAACGTCAACTCGTACCGCCGCTTTGGCGCGCAGTTCTACGTGCCGAACTCGCCGAGCTGGGGCATCGACAACCGCACCGTTGCAGTCCGTGTGCCAACCGGTTCGGCCGACGCCGTGCGCATCGAGCATCGTGTTGCCGGCGCCGACGCCAACCCGTACCTGCTGATGGCCTCGGTGCTGGCCGGTATTCACCACGGCCTGACCAACCAGATCGAGCCAGGCGCGCCCGTTGAAGGCAACAGCTACGAGCAGAACGAACAGAGCCTGCCGAACAACCTGCGCGACGCGTTGCGCGAGCTGGACGACAGCGAAGTCATGGCCCGCTACATCGACCCGATGTACATCGACGTGTTCGTCGCGTGCAAGGAAAGCGAGCTGGCCGAGTTCGAGAACTCGATCTCTGACCTTGAGTACAACTGGTATCTGCATACGGTCTGACGCTCAAGCGCGATCCCGTTAACACCGCAAAACCCTGTGGGAGCGGGCTTGCCCGCGAAGAGGCCATCACCTTCAACATTGAAGGTGACTGACCCACCGTATTCGCGAGCAAGCTCGCTCCCACAGGGATATCGGTCACCAATTCTCCTGTGTGAGTCACCCCCATGACCATGACCCGCAACGACTGGGAACAACGCTTCCAGTCCCTGACCATCGAATCCCGCGCGTTCATCAACGGTGAATATCGCCCGGCGATCAGCGGCGCCACCTTCGAATGCCTGAGCCCCGTCGACGGCCGTTTCCTCGCCTCCGTGGCCAGCACCGATGAAGCCGACGCCAACCTCGCCGTCGAAGTGGCGCGCCAATCGTTCAACTCCGGCGTGTGGGCCAACAAAGCCCCGGCCGAGCGCAAACGCATCCTGACCCGCTTCGCTGATCTGATCCTGCAACACCAGGAAGAACTGGCGTTGCTGGAAACCCTCGACATGGGCAAACCGATCAGCGACTCGATGAGCATCGACATCCCGGCGACCGCCAACGCGATCCGCTGGAGCGCCGAAGCGATCGACAAGATCTACGATGAAGTTGCCGCCACGCCGCACGATCAACTCGGTCTGGTGACCCGCGAGCCATCCGGCGTCGTCGCCGCCATCGTGCCGTGGAACTTCCCGCTGATCATGGCCAGCTGGAAATTCGCCCCGGCCCTGGCTGCCGGCAACTCGTTCATCCTCAAGCCTTCGGAAAAGTCGCCACTGACCGCGATTCGCATCGCGCAGTTGGCACTGGACGCGGGGATTCCGAAAGGCGTGTTCAACGTGCTGCCGGGCTTCGGCCATACCGTGGGCAAGGCGCTGGCGCTGCACATGGACGTCGACGTGCTGGCCTTCACCGGCTCCACGGCGATTGCCAAGCAGCTGATGATTTATGCCGGCCAAAGCAACATGAAACGCGTCTGGCTCGAAGCCGGTGGCAAGAGCCCGAACGTGGTGTTCGCCGACGCCCCGGACTTGCGCGCGGCAGCCCAGGCTGCGGCCGGCGCCATCGCTTTCAACCAGGGCGAAGTGTGCACCGCCGGTTCGCGTCTGCTGGTCGAACGTTCGATCCGCGAGCAATTCATTCCGCTGCTGGTGGAAGCGCTGCAAGCGTGGAAACCGGGGCACGCACTGGATCCTGCGACCACCGTCGGCGCGGTGGTTGATCAGCGTCAACTGGACAACGTGCTGCGCTACATCAGCATCGGTCGCGAGCAGGGCGCCGAGTTGATCGCCGGCGGCCAGCGCACCCTCGAAGAAACCGGCGGCCTCTACGTGCAACCGGCGATCTTCGATGGCGTAACCAATGCGATGACCATCGCCCGCGAAGAAATCTTCGGCCCGGTGCTGTCGCTGATCACCTTCGACACCGTTGAAGAAGCGCTGCAGATCGCCAACGACAGCATCTTCGGTCTCGCCGCCGGCGTCTGGACCAGCAACCTGAGCAAGGCGCACACCTTCGCTCGTGGCCTGCGCGCCGGCAGCGTCTGGGTCAATCAGTACGACGGCGGCGACATGACCGCGCCGTTCGGTGGCTTCAAACAGTCGGGCAACGGTCGCGACAAATCGCTGCACGCGTTCGACAAGTACACCGAGCTGAAAGCGACCTGGATCAAGCTCTAACTCTTTTACAACGGTGGTCGCTCCTACGGGCGACCCTCGGAGAACAATAAAATGAAGCAACAACACGTCAACAGCTACTACGCCGCCACCCGCAACGAAGTCATCGACTTCCCGACCCTTGAAGAGTCGGTCGAGTGCGATGTCTGCATCATCGGCGCCGGCTACACCGGCCTGTCCTCGGCACTGTTCCTCACCGAGGCCGGCTACAAAGTGACGGTGCTGGAAGCGGCGAAAGTCGGCTATGGCGCCAGCGGTCGCAACGGCGGGCAATTGGTCAACTCTTACAGCCGCGACGTCGATGTGATCGAAGAACGCTACGGCGACAAGACCGCGGAAATCCTCGGCAGCATGATCTTCGAAGGCGCCGACATCATCCGTTCGCGCATCAAGGAATACGACATCAAATGCGACTACCGCCCGGGCGGCATCTTCGCAGCGATGAACAAGAAACAACTCAACGGTCTGGCTGAGCAGAAGCGCAGCTGGGAACGTTACGGCAACAAGAACCTGAAGATGCTCGACGCCGCTGACATCCGTCGCGAAGTCGGCTCCGACGCCTACGTTGGCGGCCTGCTGGACATGCAGGGCGGTCACGTGCATCCGCTGAACCTGGCCCTCGGTGAAGCCGCAGCCATCGTGCGTCTGGGCGGCAAGATCTACGAGCAATCGGCTGCCGTGGAAATCAAATACGGCGAGCCGAACGTCGTGCGCACCGCCAAAGGCCAGGTGCGCGCCAAGTACCTGCTGATCGCCGGCAACGCCTACCTGCCGCAAGGTCTGGACAACCGCGTGACCGCGAAAAGCATGCCCTGCGGCTCGCAGATCGTCGTCACCGAGCCACTGACCGAGAAGCAGGCGCGCAGCCTGATCACCAACAACTACTGCGTCGAAGACTGCAACTACCTGCTGGATTACTACCGTCTCACGGCCGACAACCGTCTGCTGTACGGCGGCGGTGTGGTCTACGGCGCGCGCGAACCGGACGACATCGAACAACTGATCCGCCCGAAGATCCTCAAGACCTTCCCGCAGCTCAAGGACGTGAAAATCGATTACCGCTGGACCGGCAACTTCCTGCTGACCATGTCACGCATGCCGCAATTCGGCCGCATCGAGAAAAACGCCTACTACATGCAAGGCTACAGCGGCCACGGCGTCACTTGCTCGCACCTGGCCGGCAAACTGATCTCGGAAATGATCCGCGGCGACGCCGAACGCTTCGACGCGTTCGCCTCGCTGCCGCACATGCCAATGATCGGCGGCCGCACCTTCTCGGCTCCGCTGACCGCTCTCGGCGCCGTCTACTACTCGCTGCGCGACCGCTTCGGCATCTAGGTTACCTCCCCGGCGGCGGTCCCTAAGACCCCGCCGGTTTTTTAATGCTGTAGCAACACCGCCGATGGCGGCCTGACGACCGCTACCCAGCCAAATGACACAAAACAGATCCAACTGTGGGAGCGGGCTTGCTCGCGAAGGGGCCAGTTCAGCCAACGCACATGTCGTCTGACACAGCGCTTTCGCGAGCAAGCCCGCTCCCACAGTGGCGGTATTACCAAGGCCAGAAGGACTTTTATCCCACCGTCCATCGAACCTGCTGAGCAACACCGGCAAACGTGATTTAATAGCCGCCTTTCACGGTTCCGGGACACGGGAGCAACGTGATCCGCGCGCCTTGCGCGGCACCCGCCACCCACCCCCATTGCCCTTAAGTACTACTCACATAAGGCTGTCATGGATACGGGTTCTCGACTCAAACTAGTACGCGAAAGCTACAAACTCTCCCAGCGCGAGCTGGCCCGGCGTAGCGGCGTGACCAATGCCACCATCTCCCTGATCGAACAGAATCGCGTCAGCCCCTCCGTCAGCTCCCTGAAAAAGCTGCTCGAAGGCATCCCCATGTCCCTGGCCGACTTCTTCACCTTCGACCAGCCGCCGCGCGAACACCAATACGTCTTCCGCGCCAACGAACAACCCGACCTCGGCCGCCACGGCCTGCGCCTGCTGTTGATCGGCGCTTCGGTTCCCAGCCGCCAGATGCGCCTGCTGCGTGAGCAATACGCCCCGGGTGCGAGTTCCGGGGAAGAGCCGATCGTGCATGCGGAAGGCGAGGAGTGTGGGTTGGTGACGCGTGGCACGGTGGAGTTGACCGTGGATGGGCAGGTGAGTGTGTTGAATGCGGGGGATGGGTATTATTTTCCGACGACGCTGCCGCACAAGTTTCGGAATATCGGGGCGGATGAGGCGGAAATCATTAGTGCGAATACGCCGGCGAATTTTTGAGGGTGTTGAAAGCTTTTTGTGGCATTCAGTGTGGTACAGGATGATTGGGGGCACTGAGGTGTCTATGTTACGAGGCGCCAAGTCTATGTCTATACTAGACTTGGCGTGTAACTAATTTTTATAATTCAGGCAAAGCTTTGAGAGTCTGTGAAATCGTCGCCCCGCAACGTTGGGCTGCACTGACGGCATTTTGTTTGAATGTTGTTGCGTTAGTGGGCAAAGAAGTTGGTGTGGTCGTATGCGCAATAGCAATAGGTAGAGTAACAGTTAAGTAGTCTTTGTAGTTTTTCCAGTACTCTGCAGCGTCGATATCAATGGAGCTGAAAACGGATTTGGCTTTTGGAAAGTAGAGAGTTAATGCCATCATTACTTCGGCGATGTTCTCGTTGGCGCTATCGTAGTTGTCGTTGAAGTCTTTTATCGCGCTGGGCCCTGACGCCATGTCGAGCTTGGTGATAGAAAGTTTTTTAGTTAACAAATATAGATTTTTTACGGTGTTTTCGCGCTTCTCGCGCCGGTTTGCCTCAGCCTCTCGGTTCGTGTCGTCTTCAGCCTTTTTTGTGGCTAATCGGATATTTATCCAGTTAGTCACCGTCATGACAATAAGGGCAGCACAGAATGAAATGAGGCCAGCTTGAATTCTAACGTCCATTTTTCACTACTTTTAATCGATATGTTAGGGGGGCGATATTGTTACAGGTCGGAATAGTAATGTATTTAAAATAAGGCCAGATTCTTCGGATCTGGCCTCGATTTTCTCAGTTGGCGAACTCTCTTGCGATGTTCTCTAAATGCTGTTGTGCTTTCTGGATAATTGCGGGAGCGCAACTCATGCAAATATTCAGACGATGACCAGGAACCTTTTCGTAAGCAAAATGTTTTTCGCCTTTCGAGATTGCATGTTCGCTGCTGACATCGCACTTGCGATTGCCTTCGCTGATCTCAAAACGAAAGTCATTAATGATGTTGCGAGTCTGTGCCATGTTCATCTCCTTGAACGTGTGTTTTAGCGCCTCACTGCTGGCGCCAAGCCAGCATGCCACAAAGAACCGTGCGCGGGATAGGCGAAAGGGCGAAGACTGTGAGTTGCAAGCCGCTTGGTCATGAGGCACCTCGGGGGTGTCGCCGTTCTGCGGCAACGCTGCGCTAGATTATTTATTTATCAGTGTCGATACAGTCGGCAGAATTATTTCATTAGCCGACTGCATCAAACCCCCGTTGCTCAATAACCCGAAACACATCACTCACATCCTGTACTAGGATCCTGGCGATGTTGGTGACGGTGTTGATGTCGTGTTCAGCGTAGTCGGGGAGACTGGTGCAGGCGATGAGGTCAAGGTATTTGAGGACGGCGTTGAGGCGTTCGGCGAGGCAGGCGTGGAGTTCACGCAATGGGGCATCGGCATCGATCAGGAGGACAGGGCGGTCGGTGGCGGGGTGGGACATGTGCGCGTAACGGTGGAGCGTTTTTTTGATCGTCATGGGTTGCACTCTTCAATGGGTCGGGAAGTGCCACCTTTCTGCTGCGAAACAAATGGGTGGCAGCTGTATGCGGGTTCGCAGACCGGAGAAGAGTCAAACCGGCAGACCCGAAGGTCTCCCACACACAGCCGCCATAAAATGAAGCGGTGGCGGATTTTGCCACAGTTGTCATTTAGCGGTGTGTGTCACTTCTGAGGGCTGCGAAACCCATCGCTGACTGCGGTCAGCGACAGCCCCACTCTAGTCAGCCATTTCAGCCACCACAACCGACCTGTAGGACGCCATCCCAACCCTGTGGCGAGGGAGCTTGCTCCCGCTCGGCGACGCAGTCGGCGTATTCCGGCGCATGCGGTGGACCTGGAGAAAAGGACTGGCCGGTTTTGGGGCTGCTTCGCAGTCCAGCGGGAGCAAGCTCCCTCGCCACAGGTGGTGTTTTCCTACCCATTTTTCAGACTCAAAAATCTGCGCGGATCTCATTTGCCTGTTTGAACTTTCCTAAAAAGCGATGTCAATTTGATGGCGTGTCGCGACGCTCATTGAGAATGGATCAAGCAGTGCCAGGCTGATTCCTGGCAACCCAGGGAAGTGTGTGATGAGACTATTACTCGCCATGTTGTTGATGTTCAGCAGCTACACGTTCGCCAGTTGCGGCAACATCGATGACCACGATCAGCGGGCCTATTGCAATGCAAGGGAGAGCGGCAGCAGTTGCGGCAATATCGACAATCACGATATGCGGGCGGCGTGTAACGCGGAGATGGGCGGCAGTTCCTGCGGCAATATCGACGACCATGACCAGCGCGCCTACTGCAATGCCAAAAAGAGCGGCAGCAGTTGCGGCAATATCGATGATCACGACTTGCGTGCGCGGTGCAACGCGGAGCAGGGCGGCAGTTCTTGCGGGAACATCGATGACCATGATCAACGAGCTTATTGCAATGCCACGACCGGCGGCGGCAGTTGCGGAAATATTGGCGACCATGACCTGCGCACCCGGTGCGAAGCCATGAAACGTTGAAGCAATAAATCGCTCAGTGGTTGCATCAACCAGTGCCAGGCTGTTTCCTGGCAATCCAGGGAAGTGTGAGATGAAACTTATTCTTGCGATGTTGTTGCTGTTCAGCGGCTACGTTTCCGCCAGTTGTTCCAGCATCAGTGATCACGACAAGCGCAGTTATTGCCAGGCCAGGCAGGAAGGCAGCAGCTGTTCTTCCATCGGTGACCACGACCTGCGTTCGGCCTGCGAAGCGGAGAAAGGCAGTTCGTGTTCAAGCATCGGCGATCATGACCAGCGTGCTTATTGCGAGGCCAAAAAGGGTAGTAGTTGTTCGTCCATTGGCGACCATGACATGCGCTCGGCCTGCGAAGCGGAGAAAGGCAGTTCTTGTTCAAGCATTGGTGATCATGACCAACGTGCCTTTTGTGAAGCGAAGAAAGGCAGTAGTTGTTCGTCAATCGGCGATCATGATCTGCGCAATCAATGCGAAGCCATGAAGCGCTGACCCGTCGGCCTGAATCCAAACGCAAAAAAGGGACACCCAACGGTGTCCCTTTTTTGTGGGCGGCTGAAACGCAATTCCCGAACTGCCCAGTCAAACTTTTCACTTGCCACAACCCGGTTCATCGCCAAAGGTTCCCCCCATAGGCACCACGTCGTAGACTGCGAAACAAGTTGTAACGCCTCACCCACGGACGGAACCGCGCATGATCGAAATCGGCAGCCGCAACAACGCCCCCACGTCGCAGCACCCCACTCAAGACATCTACATCTTCAGCATTGACTTGTCCCGACCGGCGACGCCGTTCTGTTTCGAGCAATCGATTGGCGGCGGGCATGCCAATCAGGGCGGGACGCGGTGGCTGGCGCTGGATGAGCTGGACGCGTGGCCCGGCGAGTGGCGTGAGCATCTGCAGAAAGCCGATTGTGCGTGGGTGGCGCAGGTGATCGATGCGCATCCGGGGGCGGATCAGGCAATATTGGTTTCCGTGATTCTTGAACAACATTCCCAGCCAGTGGGGCGCTTGAAAACAATCGGCAACTGGCTCAAACGCAACATTCATGTCGGCGGCCGTTACGGCTTTTAAACCACGGAGACTCGCATGACTCAAACCCTCGAACGCGCTATCGCCATCGCCGCCACCGCCCACACCGGGCAGGTGGACAAGGGCGGTGCGCCGTACATTCTGCATCCGCTGAAAGTCATGTTGCGCATGAACTCGCTGGAAGAACGCATCGTCGCTGTGTTGCACGATGTGGTCGAGGATTGCGGCGTCAGCCTCGATGACTTGCGCAAGGAAGGTTTCAGCGAAGAGGTGCTGACGGCGATTGAATCAGTCACCAAAGTGCCCGGCGAATCCTACGAGGATTTCGTCGAGCGTGCTGCGCAGAACCCGATTGGCCGGGTGGTGAAACTGGCGGATCTGGAAGAGAACAGCGACCTGTCGCGGATCGCCTCGCCGAGTTGGGAGGATCTGGAACGGGTCGAGAAGTATCGGCGGGCGATTGGGCGGTTGCGCGCGTAAGAAGGAATACCCCCCTGTAGGAGCTGCCGAAGGCTGCGATCTTTTGATCTTGCTTCTAAAAATCAAAGTCAAAAGATCGCAGCCTGCGGCAGCTCCTACAGGGGAGTGGAATACCTCAGGGAAATAGCCAGGAAGGCGAAAATATGAAATCGATTCTGTGTTTGTTGATCGCGGCCGCCGTTGGCGCTGCGTTGCAGGTCAGCGGTGTCCCTCATGGCTTGTTGCTGGGGGCGATTCTTGTCACCGCATTGGTCGCCACCAGGTTCGGGTTTGCCCCCACGACGCCTTATGGCTTGGGCTACATCCAGGTCACGCTGGGTATCGCTACCGGGCTGATGTTCGAGGCGTGGGACAGTGCGACGGCTTCGGCGATGTTGCCAAGCCTCGGCGTTCTGCTGATATGCCTGACCGTGCAGATTGCCCTCGCCGGATGGTGGCTGACCCGCGGCGCAGGATGGAATCGCACCGATGCGCTGTTGGCGGTGTACCCCGGCGCATTGGCGGCGGTGTTTGATTTGCTCGAATCGGAAAAGGCTTCGAGCAAAGTCATCATCGTCCACCTGATGCGCTTGCTGTTGATCACGGTGTTGGTGAGCTTTTTGATTCCCGGGCAGGCCTCGGTGGCCGTGATGGAAAGCGATCCATTGAGCACGGGCATGGCGTTGACGGTGCTGGCGCTGATCGGCTTGAGCATCGTCATCGGGCGCTTGTTGTTGGTGATCGGCGTGCCGGCGCCGTTCATGTTGACGGCGATTCTGCTGACGGCGGTGTTTGTGAAATCGGGATGGCTGCATGGCTTTCACATGCCGGACTGGAGCCTGAATCTGGCGGCGCTGATTCTTGGCGTGCGGATCGGCTCGCGCTTTCAGGGACTCGGCCTTGCGGAACTGGGCCGGCATGGCCGCACGGCGCTGGTGTCGGTGGGGCTGATGATTGTGGTGGCGGCGGCGTTTGCGGAAGTGGCGGCGCGATGGCTGGGCAGTGATCCGCTGTCGCTATGGCTGGCGTACATGCCGGGGGCGATCGAGACGATTGCGATTGTCGCGTTCGCCGGCAGGCTGAATGTGGTGTTTATCCTGACTCACCATCTGGCGCGGATGGTGTTGCTGCACTTCGCGCCGGCGTTGTTGGTGCAGGTGCGGCGGGCGCGGGAGGAAGTCTGAAGCACACCCCCCTGTGGGGAGGGAGCAAGCTCCCTCGCCACAAAGGTTCAGTTATCTTTACCGAGTGTGGGCGGCAAAGCCCTCAAGCCCTGGTGCAATACCTTCCTTCAACGTCAACGCCGGAATCTCGTAATCGCCGCCGTTCTGCTGTCGATACGCAATCGGCCGCGTGCTCCACAACTCATCCAGCCGCGTGCCCAGTTCCTCGCAAGTCGCGGCAAATGTCGCCTCATCCATTCGACCGACGCGGTAGGCCACGAACGGCGGCACCACCTCAAACCCGGGGTAGTAGAGGATTCCGTGATTGATCGGGAACAGCACGTCATCAATCGGCCCGTTGATCCCGCGCGGGCTGTAGTGCGAGTCCCAGCCGCCGGTGGTGACCATCAACATTGCCCGCTTGCCTTTCATTTTCCCTTCGCCATAACGCTCGCCCCAGCGCGAATCGGAGTGTTCGCCAACGCCGTAGGCAAAACCGCAGGCGTACACGCGCTCGACCCAGCCCTTGAGAATCGCCGGCATGGAAAACCACCACAGTGGGAATTGCAGGATCAGTGCGTCGGCCCAGAGCAGTTTTGCTTGCTCGGCGGCGATATCGGCGGCCTGGGTGCCCTGGGCGTAGGCCAGTTTCGAATCGCCTGAGGCGTCAAACGGGCGGCTGCGGTCGCGTTCAGGGGCGTCGTCGGCGTCGAGGGTGGTCTTCCAGTTCATCGCGTAGAGGTCGGAGACCTGCACGGTGTGGCCGGCGGCTTGCAGGCGCTGGACGGTGAAGTCCTTGAGCGAGCCATTGAGCGAGGTGGGTTCAGGGTGGGCGTAGACCAGTAACACATTCATGTTGCAGCTCCTTGGTTGAATGCAGGCAGGATCAATCCTTGATCGGTATATTGGAAATGAATGTCTGATATGTCAGGTATAGCCATGAATAATTTACGACGTCTGGATATCAACTTGCTGTTGACCCTAGACGTGTTATTGGCAGAACACAACGTAACCCGCGCCGCAGAGCGGCTGAGCCTGTCGCAGCCGTCAGTGAGCGTACACCTGGCCAAGCTGCGCGAGATCTTCGGCGACCCGCTGTTGCTGCCCGGGCCACGCGGGATGCGGCCGACGGCGCGGGCCGATGAGTTACGTGAGCCGTTGCGTGAAGCGCTGGAGGCACTGGAGCGAGCGGTGGCGCCGGCCAGTGCCTTCGATCCGGCGCAGGCCCGCCACATCTGGAAAGTCGCGGCGACCGATTACGGCGAATCGACGGTGGTGCTGCCGGCCCTCAGCGGTTTGCGCACTCAGGCGCCGGGAACGCGGCTGGCGGTGCTCGATCTGATGCCGGCGCAGTTGGTCAAGCAGGCGGAGCAGGGCGTGTTTGACCTGGCGCTGCACATCACCGAAGAGGCGCCGCTGGATCTGCATCAGCGGGTGCTGTTCACCGAGCATTACGCGTTGGCCGGTCGCGTCGGGCATCCGGGGTTGACGCGTAAACCGAACCGCGAACAGTTCTGCGCGCTGGAGCACGTAATGGTGTCGCGTGAGGGCGGGGGCTTTTTCGGGGTGACCGACAAGGCGCTCGCCGAGGTCGGTCTGGCGCGCAAAGTGGTGCTGTCGGTGCCGCACTTTCTGATGGTGATGTCGGTGCTGGCGAGTACCGATCTGGTGGCGATGCTGCCGTCACGGCTGGTGCGCGGCAACCCGGCGTTGCAGGTGGTCGACGCACCGCTGCAGGTGCCGGGCTACGAAATGGCGATGTTCTGGGGCGAGCGCGCGCACCGCGATCCGGCACACAAATGGTTGCGAGAGCACCTGGCGTCGTCGGTGTAGTGGTTCAGGCGTGGCCCAGGGCAATCGCAAAAGACACCACGATCATGCACGCAAACGCAAAATTGAGATTCATCAGCTGTTCATCCTGAGCCTTTTTGGAGTGGGGCCATTCTGAACAGACGCACGGCAAAGAAAAAATTCGGCATGTTGATTCCAATGATCGAAACAATTGATAGCGGCCGGTTTGTGTTTGCCCGAGGCTTTCGCTAGTCTCGGCAAAACCTGCAACTACAAGCATAAACAGGCATAACCATGCACGATCATTCGGTCACCGAACTGCCCTCCCTGCGCCGGCAGAAAATCCTCCTGATCCTCGAACGCGACGGCAAGGTCATGGCGTCCGAGTTGAGCCAGCACTTCGCCGTGTCCGAAGACACCATCCGCCGCGACCTTGCCGAACTGGACAACGCCGGCCTGGTGCAGCGCGTGCACGGCGGGGCGCTGCCAAGGCCCAAGGACTCCGGTAAGGATTTCTTCACCCGACTGGATGAGACTGACGAGGTGAAAGTGCGGTTGGCGCAATGGGCGGCGCAGAAAGTCGAGGACGGGCAGATCGTGCTGTTCGATTCTGGCTCGACCACGTTGCAGGTGGCGCGCTCGCTGCGGGCGGACATCCAGATCACCGCGGTGACCGCCGCGCCGATGACGGCGATTGCCCTGTCCGAATACAAGGGCGTGAAAGTGATTCTGGCCGGTGGGCAATTGAACCCGCGCACGATGTCGGCCGGTGGGCATGAGGCGGTGCGGTTGTTGGCCGGGATCAAGGCCGATCTGGCGTTTACCGGCGTCTGCGCGATTCATCCGGAGGTGGGCGTCACCTCGCTGCATTTTGATGAAGTGCCGGTGAAGCAGGCGCTGCTCGACAGCGCGGCGCGGGTGATTGCGGTGACCACCGCGGATAAATTAGGCGCGGTGGAGCCGTTTGTGGTGGCTTCGTGTACGCGCCTGCATACGCTGATTACCGAGCGGCATGTGGCGTCGGGGAGTATCGAGGATTATCGGCGGTTGGGGATTGTGGTGGAGCAGTTGCCTGATTGAGATTTTGTGCTGAGGTTGATGGCCTCATCGCGAGCAAGCCCGCTCCCACATTTGGAATGCATTTCAATGTGGGAGCAGTTGCCGGACTGAGGTTTGTAGTGAGGCTGCTGGCCTCTTCGCGAGCAGGCTCGCTCCCACATTTGGAATGCAATCAACCTGTGGGAGCGGGCTTGCTCGCGAAAGGGCCAGTGCGATCAACGCAGTTTTTCAAGCATCTGGTAATACCACATCCCCGCCGCCAGCAACGGATTGCCCAGCAAATCCCCCATCGGCACCCGAATGTGCTGGCACTGCGCAAAGGTGTCGAACTGTTCCATCTGCCCGGTGATCGCGCGGCTCATGATTTCACCCATGATGTGCGTCGTCGCGATGCCGTGTCCGGAATAACCCTGGCAATACCAGACGTTGTCCGAGAGCTTGCCCAGTTGCGGGATGCGGTTGATCACGATGCCCATCGCGCAGCTCCACTGGTAGTCGATCTGCACCCCTTTGAGCGCCGGGAACGTCTGCTCGATGCACGGGCGCAGCTCGGCGGCGATGTCCCGTGAATCCTTGCCACTGTAATTGGCGCCGCCACCGAACAGCAGGCGCCCGTCAGCCGTGAGGCGGTAGTAGTCGAGAACGAAACGGCAGTCGTACACCGCCAGATCTTCGGGGTTGATCTGCCGCGCCAGATCACCCAGCGGCGCGGTGGTGACGATGCCGCCCATGGCCGGGAAAATCTTGCCCTTGAGCTGACCCGGTTCGAGCTTGTGATAGACGTCACCGGCGAGCATCACCTGATTGGCGTCGATCTGGCCATGGGCGGTGCGCACCCCTGTGGTTTTGCCGTGAATGATCTCCAACACTTCACTGTTCTCGAAGATCAATGCACCAAGACTCTCCGCCGCCCGCGCTTCGCCGATGCACAGGTTGAGCGGGTGCAGGTGCATGTTGCGGGTGTTCTTGATCGCGCCGTGGTAGAGGTCGCTTTGCAGCAGGTCGCGCACCTGGCTGCGGTCGAGCAGGCTGACTTGATCACCCAGGCCGCGACGCACGGCTTCTTCGTAGTCGTTGCGCAAATCAGTCATGTGACTGGGCTTGTAGGCAGCGTGCAAATGACCGTGTTTGAGGTCGCACTGAATGCCATATTTCGCCACGCGCTGCTGGATGATTTCATGCCCGCGCCAGCGCAGGTGCCAGATGAAATCGTCGACTTCATCACCGAGCTTCGGGCGCATCTGTTTACGCATCGCACCGTCGCCGGAGAGGCTGCCGGTGACTTGGCCACCATTGCGTCCGGTGGCGCCCCAGCCGATTTTATTGCTCTCGACGATGGCGACTTTCAGGCCTTTTTCCGCGAGTTCGACGGCGGTGGCAACGCCGGTGAAACCGCCGCCGATGATCACCACATCCACCTGGTGCCGGCCCTGCAGGGTCGGGTAGTCGGTGTCCTGGTTGAGGGTGGCGGTGTAGTAGGAATTGCAGCGTTGGGTCATGTCTGTGTCCACACAAAATTCGGAATTCGGAGTGCAATCCCCTGTGGGAGCGGGCTTGCTCGCGAATGCGGTGGGTCAGTCACTGAAATATTGAATGTGACGACGCCTTCGCGAGCAAGCCCGCTCCTACAGGGGGGATTGATGCTGTGGCTTCAGGCTTCGGTCAGGTACCAACGCCAATCCTGTTCACCCACCTCGGCCATGAACTGCCGGTACTCGGCGCGTTTCACCGCCAGGTACACCCCGAGAAATTCCTGGCCCAGGGCATCCCGTGCCCACGCGGAATTCTCCAGCGCCTGCAGCGAAGTCAGCCAGTCGGTCGGCAGCAATTCCTTGGCTTGCGCATAGCCGTTGCCCTCGACCGGCGCACCCGGATCAAGACTGTCGCGAATGCCACGATGGATCCCGGCGAGGATCGCTGCCGCCGCCAGATACGGGTTGGCGTCGGCGCCGCAGATGCGGTGTTCGATGTGCCGGGTGTTGGCCGGGCCGCCCGGTACGCGCAGGCTGACGGTGCGGTTGTCGACGCCCCAGGTCGGCGCCAATGGCGCATAGCTGTTGGCCTGGAAGCGCCGGTAGGAGTTGGCGTTGGGGCAGAACAGCAGCAGCGAATCGAGCAGTGAGGCGAGCATGCCGCCAATCGCGGTGCGCAGCAGCGGGGTACCGGCCGGGTCCTCGGAAGCAAACAGATTGCGCCCTTCGGCATCGGCGAGGCTGACGTGCATGTGCATGCCGGTGCCGGCCAGATCATCGAACGGCTTGGCCATGAACGTCGCCCGCATGCCGTGCTTGTGCGCCATCGCTTTGACCAGGCGTTTGTAGCGCACCGCCTGATCCATCGCGAGCAAGGCGTCGCCATGTTCGAGGGTGATTTCCACTTGGCCCGGGGCGTATTCGGAGATCGCCGTACGCGCCGGAATACCGTGCAGTTTGCAGGCGCTGTAGAGGTCGGCGAGGAACGGTTCGATCTGCTCCAGTTCACGTAAACCGTAGACCTGGGTGTGTCGCGGCCGGCCACCGTCGGCGTCCAGCGCCGGTTGCGGACGACCGTTGTGATCGCGTTTGGCGTCGAGCAGATAGAACTCCAGCTCGCACGCCATCACCGGGTGAAAACCCTCGGCCTTGAGGCCGTCGATCACTTTGATCAGTAGATGACGCGGGTCGGCGATGCTCGCAGGCAGGCCCTCGGTCGGGTGCATGCTGACTTGCACCGCCGCAGTTGGAATCTGCCGCCATGGCAGGCGCACCAGACTGCCTTCGAGCGGGTAGGCGCGGCAGTCGATGTCGCCGACGTCCCACACCAGACCTGAGTTTTCCACGTCTTCGCCCTGCACGGTCAAACCGAGGATGGTGCTGGGCAGCGGGCGACCGCTTTCGTAGACCGCCAGCAACTCCTCGCGGTGTAACAACTTGCCGCGCGGTACGCCGTTGGCGTCGAGGATGAACAGCTCGATCATGTCGATATCGGGGTTCTGTTCAAGGAACAGGCGTGCGTCTTCGATGGCTGCGAATTTCATGGTCAATCACTCACGATGGCGCCGCACAGGCGCGCAGGATCGGGCCGGACGCAGCTATGGCGTCCCGGCAGGAATAAAATGGAGATCAGTCAGACGTGACACAGAACCTGTGAGGACTGCTACGCAGTCCATCGGGGATAAATCCCCTCACTACAGTCATGCATCTATAGTTTTTGTTGACTGAGAAAATCAGCAGGCGATATCCGGCGGGCGTGCGGAGTGACGCAGCTTGGAACGGCGCAGGGCCATGGGGAGATTGACGATACGATTCATACGCCGCCCCTGTGGGAGAGGGCGCGCAAGCGAGAGACGTTCAACGTTTCTGGTTGTTGTGGTGACGTACTCATAACGCGTGTTTCCGTTGGCGGAAAACGTCGGTGACGGGATGGCCCCGCCGACCGGTGTGCCCGGATAGTAAGGGGCAATCTGCGGGCCTGTAAACCGATGATTGTGCCCCTGCCTCTTTGGCCGCTGCTCAGCGCAGCAGATGAAAGCCCAGCCCGGCGAGGGCGCAAACGATCAACACTGCAATCACACCGCGCTTGAAAATGAACAGCGCCAGTGCGGCCAGCAACGCCAGCCCGATGGAAAACAGATCCGTGTGCCCGGCAAAACCGTTGGGCCAGAACACGTGATAAGCGAAGAAACACGCCAGGTTCAGAATCACCCCGACCACCGCAGCGGTGATAGCGGTCAACGGTGCGGTGAATTTCAATTCATTGTGGGTCGATTCCACCAGCGGCCCGCCGGCGAGGATGAACAGGAACGAGGGCAGGAAGGTGAACCAGGTCACCAGTGTCGCCGCGAGTGCACCGGCGGCGAACGCATGTTCCGCGCCGAACGCCGGTTGCACGTAACCGCCGATGAAACCGACAAACGCCACCACCATGATCAGCGGCCCTGGCGTACTTTCGCCAAGGGCGAGGCCGTCGATCATCTGCGTTGGCGTCAGCCAGCCGTAGTGCCCGACTGCGCCCTGATAGACATAGGGCAACACCGCGTAAGCGCCGCCAAAGGTCAGCAGCGCGGCTTTGGTAAAGAACCAGCCCATTTGCGTGAAGGTGCCGTCCCAGCCGAACAGCGCGGTCAGCAGCGCCATCGGCAAACACCACAGCGCCGCGCCGACCAACAGCAGACGCCACAACTTCGGCAGGCTGAATCGGGCATGTTCGGGCGTTGGCGTGTCGTCATCGATCAACGCCGGGCCGAAGGATTGGGCACTGCCGCGCTGGCTGCCATTGTCGAACCGTTGTGGCGCCAGTCGCCCGCCGAAATAGCCGAGCAACGCCGCACTGAGGACGATCAGCGGGAACGGCAGGTTGAAGGCAAAGATCGCCACGAACGACGCCCCGGCGATTGCCCACAGCCAACTGTTTTTCAGCGCCCGCGAACCGATGCGATGCGCCGCGTGCAGCACAATCGCAGTCACCGCCGGTTTGATTCCGTAAAAGATCCCGGCCACCACCGGCACGTCACCGAACGCGATGTACAGCCACGACAGCGCAATCAGGATGAACAGCGACGGCAGCACGAACAGCGCCCCGGCAATCACTCCGCCCCAGGTGCGATGCAACAGCCAGCCAATATAGGTCGCCAGTTGCTGGGCCTCGGGGCCGGGCAGCAACATGCAGTAGTTGAGCGCATGCAGGAACCGTCGCTCGGAGATCCAGCGCCGGCGCTCGACCAGTTCCTGATGCATGATCGCGATCTGCCCGGCCGGGCCGCCGAAACCGATGCAGCCGAGCTTGAGCCAGAAGTGCCAAGCCTGGCGCAGGGTGACGGGAGCGGGGCGGGGCAGGTTGTTGGGCGCTGTGCTCAAACGAGACTCCGGAGTTTAATCCTGGCGGAGTGGCTATCTAATCAGACTTTCAACCCTCACCCCAGCCCTCTCCCAGAGGGAGAGGGGGCCGACCGAGGTGTCTGGCGTTATCCATCGACCTGAAAGATCGAGTCGATTATGGATTCAGGGCCAATCTTTCAATTCGGTGAATTTCTTCAATATCCCCCAATCAGTCCCCTCTCCCTCGGGGAGAGGGCTAGGGTGAGGGGCTCTTGATCTTCAGGCATGCGCCAGACTCCAGCGCAGCGCCGCATTCTGGTCACTCTCCCGCGCCTCGACCCAGTGCGAACCCTGCGCCGTGCTCTCACGCTTCCAGAACGGCGCACGGGTCTTGAGCACGTCCATGATGAACGCGCAGGCTTCAAAGGCCATGTGCCGGTGCTTGCTGCTGACGCCAACGAACACGATCGGTTCGCTGACCGCCAGCGCGCCGACCCGATGCACAATCTCCACTCCCAGCAGCGGCCAGCGCTCGCGAGCCTCGTCGGCGATCTGTTCGAGGGCTTTTTCGGTCATGCCCGGATAGTGCTCGAGGAACAGCTCGTTCACGCTCTGGCCAATGTTCAGATCGCGCACATAGCCAATGAAATTCACCACCGCGCCGACCCGTGGATTGCGCGCATGCAGGTCGGCGGTCAACTGGCCGACGTCGAAGCTTTTGTACTGAACTCGAACCGTCATGCTCAGCCCCCGGTGACCGGTGGGAAAAACGCGATCTCGTCGAAGTCCTCAATGGCCGCACTCGGCTGGCACAGTTCCTGATTCAACGCGCACATCAGGTTGCCGGCGCCGAGCACTTCGCGCCATTCCTCGCCGCGGGCCATGAGCAATTGCCGCACGTCTTCGATGCAGGTCAGGTTGTCGCTCAAAGGGATTTTTTCACCGCCCAGATTGAGGCGATCACGGTAGCTGGCGAAGTAGCTGATCAGGATCATTGCGCGTCCTCCCATTGAAAATGCCCGGAGCGTCCGCCCTGTTTGCTCAGCAGGCGGATGTCGCCGATGACCATCGCCCGGTCCACCGCTTTGCACATGTCATAGATCGTCAATGCGGCGACGCTGGCGGCGGTCAGCGCTTCGAGTTCGACGCCGGTCTGGCCGGTGAGGCGGCAGGTGCTGGTGATCTGTACGCGGTCCGGCTCGCAGGCCTTGAGTTCGACATGAATCGAGCTGAGCAGCAGCGCATGGCACAGCGGGATCAGCTCGTGGGTGCGCTTGGCTGCCTGAATTCCGGCGATGCGTGCCACGGCGAAAACGTCGCCCTTGGGGTGCCCGTTGGCCTGGATCATCTGCAGCGTTTCCGGGCGCATCTGCACCCAGGCTTGCGCCGTCGCTTCGCGGCGAGTTGGCGCTTTTTCGCTGACATCGACCATGTTGGCGCGGCCCTGATCGTCGAGGTGGGTGAGGGTGTTGCTCATGGCGAAAGCTCCTGGATCGGGCTGTAGATTCGGGGGGCGTTACGGTGCGGAACGTGGATCAGATTCAGCTGATGCTTGAGCGCCCAGCGCACGGTCAATGCGGTGGGCGCGGACAGACTGACGAGGGTGCCGAGGCGGGCGCGCACGGCTTTGTGGATCAGTTCGAGGCTGCAACGGCTGGTGACCACCACGAAGCCCTGACGCGCATCGACGTCTGCGCTGTGCATCGCGCCGATCAGCTTGTCGAGGGCGTTGTGCCGGCCGATGTCTTCGCGGCACAGCAGCGCCTCACCGCGGGCATCGAAGTACAGCGCCGCGTGCAGGGCGCCGCTGCTGCGCGCCAGTTGCTGAGCCTGTTCGATACGCTGGCGGATGCCATCGAAATGCGCGGCCGGCGGCAGTGCGCAGGGTTGCAGGATCTGCAGTTGCGGCAGCGCCTGCTCCAGCGCTTCGACGCCACAGATGCCGCAACCGCTGGTGCCGGTCATCTGCCGACGATGATCTTTCAGCGCCCAGAAGGCACGACTGGAAATCTGCACGTCGGCCTGGCAGGCCTGATCGAAATGCGTCAGATGGATATCGTAGATCTCGTCGACGCTGTCGATGATCGCGTTGCTCAGGCTGAAGCCACGGATGAAGTCTTCGAGGTTGCCGGGCGAGACCATCATCACCGCCTGACTCAGGCCATTGAAGGTGATCGCCAGAGCAATTTCCGCGGCCAGGGCGGCGTGGGAGAGCGGGGCGTCTTGCAGGTATTCGCGAAACGCGACCTGTGACGGTTGCGGTGCGGGGGCATTGCCATCCCCCGGTTCGGCGGTTGTTGCAACTTGGCACTGCATCTTGAAAAGTCCCGAAGCGCTGAAGTGAGTTCAGGCTACGGGGGAGTCAAAAGTGCGTCCAATCGCTTGTTCTGATCTGGTGATTGGGTGGGTCGATCACCGGTGTCATGTCCGAAAGGTGTGTTGGCTGGGCGGGCCTCTTCGCGAGCAAGCCCGCTCCCACATTTGAAATGCATTCAACCTGTGGGAGCGGGCTTGCTCGCGAAGGCGGCCAGGCGTCCAACAGCAATGTCTGGATAGTCACTCAAACAACCGGCACCTCACCCCCAAACATTTTCCGCGCCTCGGCAAAGCACTTCTCGGCAATCGCCGAACGCGGCTCGGTCTTGCGCATCACCAGACCCAGCGGCGCCAGCACGCTGGCATCCGGCAGTTGCATGAACGACAGGTGTTCGATCGGCTCTTCCAGCCCGCTGTCCAGCGGCATGATCGAGCAGCAGAATCCTTGGTGGATCGCCTGCAGCAGTTGATAGGTCGAATCACTTTCCATGATCGGCTGCGGATTCAGCCCGCGACTGCGGAAACTCAGATCGATGGATTTACGGTAATGCATGCCGGTGGTGATCATCCCCAAGGGCAGTTCGGCGGCGTCTTCCCAGCTCATTTCCGAGCCTTCGAAATGGAAGTGACGGTTGTCGTAAAGCAGCCCGACGCGGGTTTCACCAATCTCGAAAAAATCGAAATAGTTCGGGTTGACGTGGTCGAGGTAGCACACGCCCAGGTCCAGTTGATTGTTGCCAAGGCCGGCGATGATCTCGTCGGAACTGCCCGACGACAGACTGAATTTCAGCTCGGGATAGGTCCCGGACAAGCCCTGAATGTAATTGACCGGATTGAAGTTGCTCAGCGGCACCAGCCCCAGGCGCAGGCTGCCGACCAGTTGCCCGCGGCACGCCGCCGCTTCGGCGAACAGACCGTCATGCGCGGCCAGCAGCGTGCGCGCCCAGGCCAGCACTCGCTCGCCGGCCTGAGTGAAACCTTCAAAGCGCTGACCGCGATTGACCAGCACCAGATCCAGTTCGTCTTCCAGATTGCGCAGACGCATCGACAGGGTCGGCTGAGTGATGTGGCAGCGGGCGGCGGCCTGGCCGAAGTGTCGGGTTTCGTCCAGTGCGATCAGGAACTTGAGTTGTTTGATGTCCACGAAGGCACCTGCTCGTTGAAAAATTGAATGGAGTATTGACGCAGATGCGCGCAGCGCACGGAAAACGCGAGGTGCGACGATCTCATTTGCCTGTGTTTGCGTCCAATCGGAAGCATTGAAAAGGCTATCGATCAGCTCTATCGCCCATGGTTTCAAAGGCTTTGGCCGAGGTCAACGGCACCGATAGAGCAGGTCGATAATGTGGTTGGCCAGAGTGATTAGACAGTACTCATAAGTGGCACTTAGGCTGCTCGGCAATCTGATTGACTACTGCCGGAGAGTCCCATGAGCGCGAAAGCGGATGCCCTGTTTGTCCCCCTGAACATTGCCGTACTGACCGTCAGCGATACTCGCGATTATGCGAGCGACACGTCCGGCCAATTGCTGGTCAGCCGATTGCTGGAGGCCGGTCATACCTTGAGCGAACGCAACCTGCTCAAGGATGACCTGTACAAGATCCGCGCCCAGGTCGCGCACTGGATTGCCGACGACAGCATTCAGGTGGTGCTGATCACCGGCGGCACTGGCTTCACCGGGCGCGACAGCACGCCGGAAGCGGTGGCCTGTCTGCTCGACAAGCAGATCGATGGGTTTGGCGAGTTGTTCCGCGCGATCTCGATTCTCGACATCGGCACCTCCACCGTGCAAAGCCGTGCGCTGGCCGGCTTGTCCAACGGCACGCTGGTGTGCTGCCTGCCGGGTTCGACCGGTGCCTGTCGCACCGCGTGGGAAGGCATCCTCGCCGAACAACTGGATAACCGCCATCGCCCGTGCAACTTCGTGCCGCACCTCAAATCAGTAGCCGCCTGTGGGCCGCGCGGATGAGCAAGGCAGCGTTGATGTCGGTCGAGGACGCCCTCGATCAGTTGCTCGGCATGGCCAATGAGCAACGTCTGGCCGACAGCGAAATACTGCCGCTCGACGAGGCGCGTGGCCGAGTGTTGGCCAGTGACCTGGTGGCGACACTCGACCTGCCGCCGTGGCCGAACAGTGCCATGGACGGTTATGCGTTGAACCTGGCCGATCTGCATCGCCAGCCGTTGAAGGTCTCGCAAAAGGTCTACGCCGGCCAGGCGCCGGACGCGCTATTGCCCGGTACCTGCGCGCGGATCTTTACCGGCGCACCGCTGCCACCCGGCGCCACTTGCGTCGAAATGCAGGAAAACGTCGAAGTGCTCGAAGACGGTCGCGTGCGCTTCCTGCAGGCGCTGAAAGCGGGGCAGAACATTCGTGCGCAAGGTCAGGAAAATCGCGTCGGCGACATCCTGCTGCGTGCCGGCAAACGCCTCGGGCCGTTCGAACTGGCCGTCGCCGCCGGGCAGGGGCTGGCGCAACTGCACGTGGTGCGTCGCCCGCGCGTGGCGCTGCTGTCGACCGGTGACGAACTGGTCGAGCCGGGCCTGCCGCTGCGTCCCGGCAGCATCTACAACAGCAACCGCGTGTTGCTCGGCCACTGGCTGAAGGAACTGGGCTGCGAGGTGATCGACGCCGGGATTCTGCCGGATCGTCCGGCACAGACGCGGCTCACACTTGAGCAATTGCAAGTGGCGGCCGACCTGATCCTGACCACGGGTGGCGTGTCTGCCGGCGACGCCGATTGCCTTGGTCAGGTGCTGCGCGACAACGGCAAACCGCTGCTGTGGAAACTCGCGATCAAGCCTGGCAAACCGCTGACCGTGGGGCATTTCGGTACGGTCCCGGTGATTGGCCTGCCGGGCAATCCGACCTCGGCGCTGGTGACCTTCGGCCTGCTGGCGCGGCCGTATCTGCTGCGCATTCAGGGCGTTGAAGAGGTCATGCCGTTGAGCTTTACGGTGAATGCCGGATTTGAATGGAGCAAGGCAGGCAGCCGTCGAGAGTATCTGCGGGTGCGGCTGGAAGCGGGGCGTGCGGTGTTGTATCCGAACCAGAGTTCCGGCGTTTTGCTCGGTGCGACCTGGGCTGACGGGTTGGTGGAAGTGCCGGAAAACAGTACTCACAGCATTGGCGACCCGCTGCGCTTTATTCCCTTCAGCGAACTGTTTTAAAGCGAAGATCAAAAGATCGCAGCCTTCGGCAGCTCCTACAGGAAACGCATTCCAGTGTAGGAGCTGCCGAAGGCTGCGATCTTTTTTGTAATGCTTATAGAAGAACGTATAAACACTACCAATCCCTGTGGGAGCTGGCTTGCCAGCGATTAGGCCGGCAAATCCAGCATTGAAGTTGGCTGACCCGGCGCAATCGCTGGCAAGCCAGCTCCCACAGGTTTATTGGTGTTTGGAGAAATGTGATCAGCTCAGCACATAGTCCACCGGCAGCAGCATCGGTGGCAGGTCGGTCACGCCCAGTTCGCTGAGGATGTCGCGCTCGATGGTGCGTACCAGCGAGTCGGTCGCCAGGTCGTTTTCATCGCGGCCGAACGGGTCTTCCAGCTCATCGGCAATCGCATCCAGACCAAAGAACGTGTAGCTCACGATCGCCGTGAACAATGGGGTCAGCCAGCCCAGTGGTTCGGCCATGGCGAAGGGCAGCAGGATGCAGAACAGGTAGATCGTGCGATGCAGCAGCAAGGTGTAGGGGAAGGGTAGCGGAGTGTTTTTGATCCGCTCGCACACCGCTTGCGCCTGGGTCAGGCTGGTCAGGTGATTGGCCAGCAGCATGTAACGCCACTCGCTCAGTTCACCGCTTTGATGCAGGTCGGAACACTGCTGGCCGACCTGCTGCAGAATCCGCCCGCTGTAGTCCGGCACCTGCGGATCGTGTTGCGGGGAGATCCACGCACGGCTGGCTGCCGCTTCGCTTTCCCGGCGCAATCGCGCATTCAGCGAGTGGGCGAAACCGCAGAGGTTGAGCAGTAACGGCTTGCGTTGTACCGACTCACGGATGACATGGGTCTCGCGAATCACCGAACGAATGTGCACCAGCACATCGCCCCAGGCCTTGCGCGCTTCATACCAGCGGTCATAGCAGGCGTTGTTGCGAAAATTCATGAAGATCGACAGCGACAGCCCAAGCAAGGTGAACGGCGTGGCGTTGACCTTGGTGAAGTTGCTCGGGTGGAGGATTTCAATCAGGACGATGGCCGAGGCCAGCAGGGTGACCATCAAGGTGCGCAGGGCGATACGTTTGGCAATCGAACCCTTGAGGGTGAAGAGGATGGCGAATTGGTTGACCTTGGGTCTGATGATCATGCTGGGCGATCCCGATTACGCAGGGTGAGGGCGGTTTCAACCGCCGGTCATGTTCATGAAGCGCACGACCTGCACGTCGTCGTTCACTTCGAAATTGTGCCTGTACGGCTTGAGTTTCATTGCCTCGATAATGGCTTTCTCCAGCCGCTGCGGTTGCCCCGGATGAGCGCGCAGCACGGCTTTCAGATCCACCGCATGCTCGTTACCCAGACACAGTAGCAGGCGCCCTTCGACGGTCAGCCGCACCCGGTTGCAGGTGCCGCAAAAATTGTGGCTGTGCGGCGAGATGAAACCCAGACGAATGTCCGGTGCTTCGGCCAGCCGCCAGTAGCGCGACGGGCCCTGGGTCGACTCGGCGGAGTCGATCAGGGTGTAGCGCTCGGCGATCTTCGCGCGCACCTGGGCGCTGGAGAAAAACGACTCCGCGCGGCTGTGTTCGCTGATGATCCCCAGCGGCATTTCCTCGATGAAGGAGACGTCGAGCTGGCGGTCGATGGCGAAGCTCACCAGATCGTTGATCTCCTGATCGTTGCGCCCCTGCATCACCACCACGTTGAGTTTAGTGCGGGTGAAACCGGCCTTGCGCGCCGCATCGATGCCGCTGATCACCTGCGCCAGATCACCGGTGCGGGTCATCTGTCTGAAGCGCTCCGGGTCGAGGCTGTCGAGGCTGATGTTCAGCCGCTTGACCCCGGCGTCGAACAGCGGCGCGGCGAGTTTGCCCAGCTGCGAGCCATTGGTGGTCAGGCACAGCTCACGCAGGCCGGGCAGGGCGGCAATCTGCTCGCACAGCTTGACCACGCCCGGACGGATCAGCGGCTCGCCGCCGGTCAGGCGAATCTTGCGCGTGCCCAACGCCACGAAGCTCTGCGCCAGTTGATAGATCTCCTCCAGCGTCAGCACTTGCTGGCGTGGCAGAAACTGCATGTCCTCGGCCATGCAATACACGCAGCGGAAGTCGCAGCGGTCGGTGACCGACATGCGCAGATAGTCGACGCGGCGGTTGTAACCATCGATCAAGACACGCTCTGACATGACAGCCTCGCAGGAGTGAGAAGTCCGCATTAACGGACCAGGTTGACGCAGGTTATGGGCAACTTCACAGGACGTCCAATCACTGTTTGTGAACGCTTGATTGAGCGCGTCGATGATCAATTGTTTTTTCTTGAAAGTTGCCGCTTTAGTTTCGCAAGGCCCTGTAAATAAAGGGTTTTTCAGCTTGATAGAGGGTTTCGATAAAGTGGTCATAAATAGCGATTAGACAATATTTTGTATCGGTTCATATCCTTGCCCCGGCAAATGAAACGACCGCTTTTTACTGTTGAAAGACGGTCGGATATTTAACCGAGATCAGGTTCATGCCTGTGTGCATCGTCATGGAGATGTCCCATGTCACAAGTCGACCGTTACAAACCTTACAAGGGGGCCGCTGCCGGTTGGGGCGCTGTGATCAGCCTGACCAAGAGTTGGCTGAGCAGTGAAAACGCCCTGAAAAACATCCGCGCCATGCTCAAGACCAACCAGAACGGCGGCTTCGACTGCCCGGGCTGCGCCTGGGGTGAAGCGCCCGGTGCGAGCATGCTCAAGTTCTGCGAGAACGGCGCCAAAGCGGTGAACTGGGAGGCGACCGGGCGTTTGGTCGACCCGGCGTTCTTCAACAAGTACACGGTGTCGAGCCTGGCCGAACAGAGCGACTACTGGCTGGAATATCAGGGGCGTCTGACCCACCCGATGCGCTACGACGCGCGGGTCGACCGCTACGTGGAAATCAGTTGGGAAGACGCGTTCGCGCTGATCGCCGAACACCTCAAGGGCCTGAAATCGCCGCACGAGGCCGAGTTCTACACCTCGGGCCGGGCCAGCAACGAAGCGGCGTTTCTCTATCAGTTGTTCGTCCGTGCCTACGGCACCAACAATTTCCCGGACTGCTCGAACATGTGCCACGAAGCCAGTGCGGTGAGCATGGGCGAGACGCTGGGCGTGGGCAAGGGCACCGTGGTCTACGAGGATTTGCATCACGCCGACGCGATTTTCGTCATCGGTCAGAACCCGGGCACCAACCACCCGCGCATGCTCGAACCGCTGCGTGAAGCGGTGAAACGTGGCGCGCAAGTGGTCTGCATCAACCCGCTGAAAGAGCGTGGCCTGGAACGTTTCCAGAACCCGCAGAACCCGCTCGAGATGCTCAGCAACGGCTGGGAAGCGACGAACACCGCGTACTTCCGCCCGGCGCTGGGTGGCGACATGGCGATGATCCGCGGCATGGTCAAATTCCTCCTGCAGTGGGAGCGTGAAGCCCAGGTCTCGGGCGGCGAGCCGGTGTTCGATCACGCCTTTATTGCCGAACACACCTCGGGTCTGGACAGCTACCTGGCAGAAGTCGACGCCACGACCTGGGAGCACATCCTCGAGCAGTCCGGCGTGCCGTTGCACGACATCGAACTGGCCGCGCGCATGTATGGCCGCGCCAAAAGCGTGATCATGTGCTGGGCCATGGGCCTGACCCAACATGTGCACTCGGTGCCGACCCTGCAGGAAGTCATCAACCTGCAACTGCTGCGCGGCAACGTTGGCCGTCCGGGTGCAGGTCTGTCGCCGGTGCGTGGTCACAGCAACGTGCAGGGCGACCGCACCATGGGCATCAATGAACTGGCGCCGAAGGAGCTAATGGACGCCCTGGAAAAACGCTTCAACTTCAAAGTGCCGCGCATGCACGGGCACAACACGGTGATGGCGATTGGCGCGATGGAGCGTGGCGAAGCCAAGGTGTTTATCGGTCTGGGCGGCAACTTCGCCCAAGCCACGCCGGACACCCCGCGCACCCACGAAGCAATGCGCAAACTCGACCTGACCGTGCACATCTCGACCAAGCTCAACCGCAGCCATCTGGTCACCGGTCGCGACGCGTTGATCCTGCCGTGCCTCGGCCGTACCGACATCGACATCCAGGCCGAAGGCCCGCAAGGCGTGACGGTGGAGGACACCTTCAGCATGGTGCACTTGTCGTTCGGTCAGTTGAAACCGAAGTCGGCGCACTTGAAATCCGAGCCGGCGATCATTGCCGGAATCGCCGCCGCGACATTGGGCAAACACCCGATCGACTGGGAATGGGCGGTGGGCGACTACGGGCGCATCCGCAACCTGATCGCCGACGTGATTCCGGGCTTCGAGAACTTCAACGAGAAGCTGTTGATCCCGGGTGGTTTCCATCTCGGCAACGATGCCTCGGACCGGGTCTGGAACACCGAGTCCGGCAAAGCCCAGTTCACCCCGTGCGTGCTGCCGGAGCACTTGATCAACGAAGGCGTGCGCAACCTGCCGGTCAAACCGGATCTGATCCTGCAGACCATGCGTTCCCACGATCAGTACAACACCACGCTGTACGGCCTCGACGATCGTTATCGCGGGGTCTACGGCATGCGCGACGTGATCTTCGCCAACGAACAGGACATCCAGCGCCTCGGTTTCGAACCGGGGCAGAAGGTCGATCTGGTGGCGCTGTGGGATGACGAGCGCGAGCGTCGGGTCAGCGGGTTCACCCTGATCGCCTACGACATTCCGCCCGGTCAGGCCGCGGCGTACTACCCGGAAACCAATCCGCTGGTGCCGCTGGAAAGCTACGGCGACCGGACCTACACGCCGACCTCGAAATTCGTCGCGATTCGCCTTGAAGCGGCCAAGGTCAGCAACCTGATCCCGTCATCGGTGGCGTAACCCGCTATCGATAAAAACACTGGCAATTTGACTGGCTGCAGGCGTTCACGCCTGGCGGTGGCCCGGGTTCGTGCTGCCGCTTTTCAGCCTGGATGAGGACATCATCATGCTCAACATGGAGGCACTGGACCTGGCGCGAATTCAATTCGCGTTCACGGTTTCGTTCCACATTATCTTCCCTGCGATCACCATTGGCCTGGCGAGTTTTCTTGCGGTACTCGAAGGCCTTTGGCTGAAAACCCGTAACGACACCTACCGCGATCTCTACCACTTCTGGTCGAAGATCTTTGCCGTCAACTTCGGCATGGGCGTGGTCTCGGGGCTGGTCATGGCGTACCAGTTCGGCACCAACTGGAGCGGCTTTTCGGACTTTGCCGGGAGCATCACCGGGCCGTTACTGACCTATGAGGTGCTGACTGCGTTCTTCCTTGAGGCCGGCTTCCTCGGGGTCATGCTGTTCGGCTGGAACCGCGTCGGTCGCGGCTTGCACTTCTTCGCCACGGTGATGGTTGCCATCGGCACGTTGATTTCAACGTTCTGGATTCTCGCGTCCAACAGCTGGATGCAGACCCCGCAGGGTTTCGAAATCGTCGACGGGCGGGTGATGCCGCTGGACTGGCTGGCGATCGTGTTCAACCCGTCGTTTCCGTTCCGACTGGCGCACATGGCGATTGCCGCGTTTGTCGCGACGTCGTTCTTCGTCGGTGCGTCGGCGGCCTGGCATTTGCTGCGCGGCAACAACACCGCGCCGGTGCGCAAGATGTTTTCCATGGCGTTGTGGATGGCACTGATCGTGGCGCCAATTCAGGCCGTGGTCGGTGACGCCCATGGCTTGAACACCCTGGAACATCAACCGGCGAAAATCGCCGCCATCGAAGGCCACTGGGAAAACGCCGACAGCGGCCCGACGCCGCTGGTGCTGTTCGGCATCCCCGACATGCAGGCGGAGAAGACCCAATATGCGCTGGAGATTCCGTACCTCGGCAGCCTGATCCTGACCCACAGCCTCGACAAACAGATCCCGGCGCTCAGGAGCTTCCCGAAAGCGGATCGGCCGAACTCGACCATCATCTTCTGGAGCTTTCGCGTGATGGCTGGGCTGGGCATGTTGATGATCCTTGTCGGTGTGCTCGGTCTGGCGCTGCGCCGTGGCGGCAAGCTCTATCAGCATCGCGGCTTCCAGCGTCTGGTATTGCTGATGGGGCCGAGCGGGTTGATCGCGTTGCTGGCCGGCTGGATCACTACCGAAGTCGGGCGTCAGCCGTGGGTGGTTTACGGCCTGATGCGCACCCATGACGCCGCGTCGCACCACTCGGTGGCGCAGATGAGCACCTCGCTGCTGCTGTTCGTGGTGATCTACTGCTCGGTGTTCACCGTGGGCATCGGCTACATGATGAAACTGGTGCGCAAGGGCCCGCAGCCCCATCACGAACATCCGCCGGAGGGCGATCAGTTGCAGACCCCGCGCCGGCCTATTTCGGCGGCTACTGCCCCGATGAAGGAGCACTGAGTCATGGGTATTCAAGGTATCGATCTCTCGTTGATCTGGGGTGTGATCATCGCCTTCGGGGTGATGATGTACGTGATCATGGACGGCTTCGATCTGGGCCTGGGGATCCTGTTTCCGCTGATCCCCGATGAGCAGGAGCGCGACGTGATGATGAACACTGTCGCCCCGGTGTGGGACGGCAATGAAACCTGGCTGGTGCTCGGTGGTGCGGCGTTGTATGGCGCGTTTCCGCTGGCTTACGGGGTAATTCTGGAGGCGCTGTACCTGCCGCTGATCCTGATGCTCTGCGGGCTGATCTTCCGTGGCGTGGCGTTCGAGTTTCGCTTCAAGTCGTCGCCGCAAAAGCGTCACTGGTGGGACAAGGCGTTCATCGGCGGTTCGCTATTGGCGACATTCTCCCAGGGGGTGGTGATCGGCGCGTACGTGTCGGGCATTCCCGTGGTGGATCGGCAGTTTGCCGGCGGCGGCCTGGACTGGCTGGCGCCGTTCCCGCTGGTGTGCGGCGTCGGTCTAGTGGTGGCGTATGCGCTGCTGGGCAGCACTTGGTTGCTGGTCAAGACCGAAGGCATGCTCGAGTCGCGGATGCGTCTGTTCACCCGACCGCTGGCGTGGTTGCTGACGGCGATGGTGGTGGTGATTGGTGCGTGGACGCTGAAGCTGCACCCGGAGCTGGCCACTCGCTGGTCGACCAGCGGGCACTTGATGGTGTTCGCCGGGTTGGTGGTGCTGGCACTGCTGGCGTTGTTCGGGCTGCTGCGCACCTTGCGTCAGCGTCATACCCACTGGCCGTTCGTGTTCACTCTGGTGTTGATGCTGCTCGGTTACATCGGTCTGGCGCTGAGTATCTGGCCGAACATCATCCCGCCCTCGGTGAGCCTGTGGGCGGCGGCGTCTCCGCCTTCGAGCCAGTTGTTCGCCTTGATCGGCGCACTGTTCATCCTGCCGGTGATCCTGATGTACACCTTCTGGAGCTACTACGTATTCCGCGGCAAAGTGAGGATTGGCGATGGCTACCATTGATTCGCGTGAGGTCAGATCCAGCCGCTGGTACAAGCGCCTGGGCTGGTTGTTGCTGATTTGGCTGGGCAGTGTAGCGTCACTCGCCGTGGTGGCGAGTCTGCTGAAACTGGCAATGTATGCAGCGGGAATGAGAACCCACTGACCCAAAAAAACCGGAGCCATGGCTCCGGTTTTTTTGTGCCTCCCCATCCTTCGGATGACTGATTAGCCTGTGGGAGCTGGGGGCTGATTGGAAGAGGTGAGAACACTGCCGATTATTGTGGGAGCTGGGGATTGATTGGAAGAGGTGAGAACACTGCCAATTATTGTGGGAGCTGGCTTGCCAGCGATGGCGATAGGTCAGACGACACCGATGTTGACTGTGCTGGCCTCATCGCTGGCAAGCCAGCTCCCACAGAGGATAGGGATTGATTGGAAGAGGTGAGAACACTGCCGATTATTGTGGGAGCTGGCCTGCCAGCGATGGCGATAGGTCAGACGACATCGATGGTTGACTGTGCAGGCCTCATCGCTGGTAAGCCAGCTCCCACAGGGGATGGGGATTGATTGGAAGAGGTGAGAACACTGCCAATTATTGTGGGAGCTGGCTTGCCAGCGATGGCGATAGGTCCGACGACATCGATGTTGACTGTGCAGGCCTCATCGCAGGCAAGCCAGCTCCCACAGAGGATGGGGATTGATTGGAAGAGATGAGAACACTGCCGATTATTGTGGGAGCTGGCTTGCCAGCGATGGCGATAGGTCAGACGACATCGATGGTTGACTGTGCCGGCCTCATCGATGGCAGGCCAGCTCCCACAGAGGATGGGGATTGATTGGAAGAGGTGAGAACACTGCCGATTATTGTGGGAGCTGGCTTGCCAGCGATGGCGATGGGGCAGTCGATATCGATGTTGACTGTGCTGGCCTCATCGCTGGCAAGCCAGCTCCCACAGGGAACACTAGTGTTTTTGGGAGTTACTGCGCCCCAAACATCGCCGTCCAGTAGATCCCGGCGCTGCTCTTTGGGTCGGTCGCGTAGGCGGCGCCGAGTTCTTTGTATTGCGGGTTCATCAGGTTGGCGCAGTGGCCGGGGCTGGCGAGCCAGCCGTCGACGACCTTGCGCACGGTGTCTTGGCCGGCAGCGATGTTCTCGCCGACCAGTTGCCCGCTGTAGCCGGCCAGTTCGGCGCGGTCGCCCGGGGTGCGGCCGTCGCGGTCCTTGTGGTCGAAGTAGTTGTTGTTGGCCATGTCGCGGCTGTGATCCTGTGAGATCGTGCCCAGGCTCGCGTTCCAGGCCAATGGCCCGGCAGCAGCAAAGGCTTGCCCGCCGCATTGGCGTGGCTGGGCGCGGGCCACGTTGACCTGCTCGAGTAACTTCTGGCCTTCAGCCTGCGCATCACCGAGCTTCGCCGAGAGCAACGGTCGCGCCAGCACGATTCGCCAGTCGCGATCGGCGCGGCTGACCCCGACATCGACGAACTGCGGGTCCAGCACCACCTGACAGAAACTTTCCTCAATCGCCTTCATCGCCGATGCCGCATCCCGTGGGCCGTTGAGCGTAATCGCCTGCACATTGACCATCGGGTAACTGGCGCTGGCCATGGCCTGTTGCAGATCGACCGCACCGCTGGCCGGCAGTCTCAGCCGTGGATCGGCCGACAGCGGTGGCAGTTCGTTGGACGCCTGGCTGCCGCAGCGCTGCGGCTGACTGCGATAGTTGTTGATCGACTCGATCAGTTGCGACTCGTCGGCAGCCATGGCCGAGGCGGCCACGACCAGACCCACGGACAGCGTGGCAAAACGCAAGACGGATGGCATGAAGCGCATGGAAATCTCCCTTGAGCTGAGTGCGCTCATGATGCGCGAAATGGCCCGGGGGAATGCAATGTCTTTTTCTTTACCGAGCGGATTTTTCTGCGGAACGTTACTGCGGTATTTGCCGTCTACACTCTCCGAAGGCCCCGGGAACCGGGCGTCTCCCCCACGAAACACCTTGCCCGTAACGGGCGCTGCCGGAAGAACTGACATGGGATTGAAATGGTTGGCTGGCTGTTTCGCATTAACCCTTATGGCCGGCGTTGTGAACGCCACCGATCAGACCCCGATCAAGGCCAAGGCCGAAGAGAAAGCCCAGGTGCTGGAAGAAAAAGCCGCCGATAAAGTCAGCGCCGCACCGGCACCCAAATCCGAAGCGATCACCCCCACTGAAGTACAAGCCGTGGACCCCGCCGGCACCGCGCCGCTAGACGATCCGATCACCTGCCTGGCGCGCAGTATCTACTGGGAAGCCAAGGGTCGCGACACCCCGGAAATGGAGGCGGTGGCCAATGTGGTGATGAATCGCCTGGGGCACGACGGCTTTCCAGGCACCGTGTGCGAAGTGGTCAAACAAGGTTCGGAAACCAAGAGCTGCCAGTTTTCCTGGTGGTGTGATGGCAAGGCGGATCAGGTCAAGGAAGACGCTGAATACACCCTGGCCAAGGATATCGCCGGCAAGGCGCTCAACCGCCAACTGCCGGATCGCACCAATGGTGCGCTGTACTTTCATGATCGCAACGTGCATCCCGGCTGGGCCAAGGAATACAAAAAGACCGCCGAAGTCGGCAAATTCCTCTTCTATAAACCGGCCGGTGGTGATGCGCGCTAGACGCAGACTTCCCGTACACAATTGCGCAGCCAGCGGTGCGCGGGGTCGGCGTCCATGCGCGGGTGCCAGAGCATCGACACGCTGATCGGCGGCATCCTGAAGGGCAGGGCAAAACTGTGCAGGCCCATGCGCAGCTTGCTGGTGTGACGCTCCGGGACGGTGGCGATCAGGTCTGACTCGCGGACCAGTGTCAGCGCCGCCGAAAAGCCGCCGAATGAAGTGACGATATCTCGGGTCAGTCCTGCGGCGAGCAGCGCCTCGTCGACCGGGCCGCTGCTGCGCCCGCGTCGTGAGATGAGAATGTGCTGGCCGCCGGCAAAGCGTTTGCTGCTGATCTTGCCCGAACTCAATGGATGGCCTTCGCGCACCACACCGATCCACTGATCCTGAAACAGGATGCGACTGTGCAGCGCCGGGTCAGTGCTGTCGTCGACCACACCGGTCTCCAGATCGACCCGGCCTTCGCGCAGCGGTGTGCTGTCCTTGTCGGCTTTTTGCACAAAGCGCAGGCGCACGCCGGGGGCCTCTTCAGCAATGCGCGCGAGCAGCGCGGCGGCAAAGGTTTCGACAAAACCGTCGGTGTTGCGCAAGGTGAAGGTGCGCTGCAACTGGCCGGGATCGAGCACTTCGGCGGGGCGCAACACCGCCTCGGCTTCCTGCACCAGGCGGCTGACCCGCTCACGCAACTCCAGCGCACGCGGGGTCGGCACCAGACCTCGGCCGGCGCGCACCAGCAGCGGATCGCCGGTGGTCTCGCGCAATCGGGCCAGGGCGCGGCTCATCGCTGACGGGCTCAACCGCAGAATGTGTGCGGCACGCGCGACGCTGCCTTCGCGCAACAACACGTCGAGGGTGATCAACAGGTTCAGATCCGGGGCGCTCATGACATGGCGTTTCATGCAGGTATCAAGTGCAAAGCATGCGTCTTGCGCCTTGCCTTGTCGAGACTCAGGCTATGCCGTCTGACCATCAGATGGAGCGCCCGATGCCCCGAACTCCCTTGAACACTCAAACCCGCTGGGCGCTGACCAGTCTGGCGCTGTCGATGTTGATGCCGTCGCTGGACACCAGCATCGCCAACGCCGGATTACCGACTCTGGCGGCAGCGTTCGATGCGACGTTTCAACAGGTGCAGTGGATCGTGCTGGCGTACCTGCTGGCGGTCACCACGTTGATCGTCAGTGTCGGGCGCCTGGGCGATGTGTTCGGGCGGCGACGCCTGCTGCTGATCGGCATCGGCATTTTCACCAGTGCTTCGCTGTGCTGTGCGCTGGCGCCGGGGCTGGGCTGGTTGATCGGCGCACGGGCGGTGCAGGGCCTTGGCGCAGCGATCATGTTTGCCTTGACCGTGGCGCTGGTGGCGGATGCGGTACCCAAGACAAGGGCGGGCAGTGCGATGGGTTTGCTCGCCACCATGTCGGCCACCGGCACCAGCCTCGGGCCGTCGCTGGGTGGCCTGCTGATCGCGCATGTCGGCTGGCCGTCGATCTTTGTCCTCAACGTGCCATTGGGCTTGCTCAATGCGTGGCTGGTTTATCGCTATCTGCCGGCGGATCGGCCGACGCGGTCGAGGGTGGCGTTTGATTATCTCGGCACTGCGGTGTTGGTTTTGACCCTGGCGGTCTACGCGCTGGCGATGACACTGGAGGGATTCACCCTGATATTGCTGCTGCTCAGCCTGTGCGGCGCAGGCCTGTTTATCGCGGTCGAAATGAAAGCCAAGGCGCCGCTGATTCGTCTGTCGTTGTTCGCCGACTCGCGACTGGGCAGCAGCCTCGCGCTGACGTTGCTGGTGACGACGGTGATGATGACCACGCTGGTGGTCGGGCCGTTTTACCTGAGCCGTGGACTGGGACTGGGCAGCACCGTGGTCGGTCTGGCGTTGTCCGTCGGGCCGCTGCTGGCGGCGTGCGGGGGGGTGCCGGCCGGGCGTATGGTGGATCGCTTCGGCGCGCGGCGGGTGGTGCCGGGGGCGTTGCTCGGGATGGTTGGTGGTTGCAGTTTGTTGGCGCTGTTGCCGATGAGTTTCGGTCTGCCGGCGTATCTGCTGACGATGGCACTGATTGCCAGCAGTTACGCGTTGTTCCAGGCAGCGAACAATACCGGGTTGATGGCGACGGTCAGTCAGGATCAGCGCGGCGTGGTCTCGGCCTTGCTCGGGCTGTCGCGCAATCTGGGCTTGATCACCGGCGCGGCAGTCATGGGGGCGGTGTTTGCGCTGGCCACGGGAGACCCGACGCAAGCCGCGGCCGAGGTTATCGGCCGCGGCTTGCACAGCACGTTTGGTGTTGCAGCCGCGCTGATGATCATGGCCCTTATCGTCAACTGGCGTGGGTGCTCAAGATACTCGCCACCTGCTGTGGCTGGCAGTTGAGGTACGGCGAAGACTTCAGCCAGTGCTGGTCCGGGTACCAGGAGAACATGAACTGGCCGTCCTTGAGTTTGTCGATCACCTGCCTTGCCACTTGCGGGCGTACCGCCGGGCAACCCTGACTGCGACCGATACGGCCCTGACGTTTACTCCATAACGGGTTCACGTAGTCGGCGGCGTGGATCACGATGGCGCGGTCGCGGGCCATGTCATTGAAACCCGGCTCCAGACCGTCCATACGCAGCGAATAACCGTGGGTGCCCTTGTAGCTTTCCTGCGTGCGGAACAGGCCGAGGCTGGACTGGTAACTGCCTTCGCGGTTGGAGAACTGGGTAGCGAAGTTTTCCCCGGAATTGGACCCGTGGGCGACCAGGTCACGCAGCACCAGCTTCTGTCTGCTCAAATCGAAGATCCACAGCCGGCGGGCGGTGGAGGGCTGCGAGTAGTCGATGATGGCCAGGTGGCGGGAAGGTTTCGCGCCGTTGTTGATCGCACATTGCATAGCGTTCAAGGCACCTTTCAGCGCCTGGGGATTGAGTTCCGGCGCGGCGTGCGCGAGGCTGGTCAAGAGAACCGGCGATGGCTTGCCGGCGGCGAAAGCTGGGCTGCTCACGACGACGAGAGTCGCAGTGGTCAGCAAAAGTCGGCGCAAAAACGTCAACATTTATAAAGTGTCCTCACTTGCTACTTATTTGGCACTTTGGCTCCTGACTCCCAGTCATACCCACAGACCCCTGATTCGGGCCTGACTGTTCAGCGCACCTGATGTAAGGTTGACCGTCATTGAGGCGGCCACGGATTGGAGTAAAGCAGTTGTTCAAAAAGTACGCATGCTACTTGAGCATTTGTTTGCTCGCTGCGCCGTTTGTCGCTTGTGCCGAGGAGCCGCTGCCGCCGTTGCAGACCCTGCCGACGCCACCGGCGCCAATGCCGGTTGAGCCGCAGAGTCCGCTGCAAGCGGTGCTGATCGGTTTGCCGCAGGCGTGCCCGGCGATTGCCGCGCATCTGAACGGCCCGGCGCTGTCGCAACTGCAAGCGTTCTACCAGCAGCAGGACTGGCTGCCGGTGTGGGCCAGCGAGACAGGGCGTTTGCCGATCTTGCGCGCGCAGTTGCAGCTGTTGGCCGATGATGGGCTCGATCCAAAGCGCTATCCGGTAGCGGCCAACCCGCCGCAGGATGGCGAATTGTGTGCCGATATCGACATCAGTCGTTCTTACCTGCAAGCACTGCAGGACCTGCATTACGGTCGTCTGCTGCAGTCACATTTCGAGCCGCTGTGGCATGCCGATGAGGCCCCGCGTGATCGGCAGGCCGAATTACTCGCCATCGCCGTACCCGGGCTGCATGACATCAAGGCCGCTTTCGATCTGGCCCGTCCGCATCTGGCGCAATACCAAAGCCTGCGCCATCTCTACGCCAGTCAACGGCTGCAAGCCTTGCCGCACTGGCAGTCGGTGGGCAACGGCCCGTTGTTGCGTCCGGCGATGGAAGACAAGCGCGTTCCGGAACTGGCCCGACGGTTGTACAGCGAAGGCTATCTGACCCACGCCATCGGTACGCCCGGCAATGCCTATGACGGTGTGCTGGTAGAGGCGGTGAAGAGCTTCCAGGCCAACCATTCGCTGCAGGCTGACGGCGTGGTCGGGCCGGGGACGATTGCCGAACTCAACATCACTCCGCTGACGCGCCGTGAACAATTGCGGGTCAACCTCGAACGCTTTCGCTGGCTGGCCCAGGACATGGAGCCCAACGGCTTGCTGGTCAACGTCGCTGCCGCCGAGCTGACGCTGTATGAGGGGGGAGTGCCAGTCTGGCAGACCCGCACCCAGGTCGGGCGTGCCGAACGGCAGACCCCGCTGCTGAAATCCCGGGTCACCCGTCTGACCCTGAACCCGACGTGGACCGTGCCGCCGACCATCTGGAAGGAAGACAAACTGCCGGCGATCCGCAAGGATCAGACCTTTCTCAGCCGCCAGAACCTGCAAGTGCTCGACGCCCATGGTCAGCCGTTGGCCGCAGCGGATATCGACTGGGACAATCCCGGCAACATCATGCTGCGCCAGGACGCCGGGCCGCGAAATCCGCTGGGGCAACTGGTGATCCGCTTCCCCAACCCGTTCGCGGTGTACCTGCACGACACGCCGAGCAAGGCGCTGTTTGACAAGGGGCCGCGCGCATTCAGCTCCGGCTGTGTGCGGGTCGAGCACCCGATGCAACTGCGTGACCTGCTGCTGACCCCGGCGGAACGCGCGCGCACCGACACCTTGCTCGCCACCGGCAGCACCCACGAATTCCGCCTGTCGGCACCGGTACCGATCCTGATGACTTACTGGACGGCACAGGTCGGCAAGGATGGGCAGGTACGTTATGCGCCGGATATCTACAGCCGCGACAGTGCGCTGCTCGCCGGTCTCGACGGCGCCCACTGAGTTCCGGATTTGCAGCAGCCCCCCTGGGGGAGCGGGCTTGCTCGCGAAAGCGTCAGTTCAGTCAACATCAATGCTGACTGTACCGGCCCCTTCGTGAGCAAGCTCACTCCCACACTTGATCGTGGCCAGCCCTGAATCCTTCATCCACCACAGCCCCAGTGGGAGCGAGCTTGCTCGCGAAAGCGTCAGGTCAGCCAACATCAATGCTGACTGTGCCGACCCCTGCGTGAGCAAGCCCACTCCCACACTTGATCGTGGCCAGCCCTGAATCCTTCATCCACCACAGCCCCAGTGGGAGCGAGCTTGCTCGCGAAAGCGTCAGGTCAGCCAACATCAATGCTGACTGTGCCGACCCCTTCGTGAGCAAGCTCACTCCCACACTTGATCGTGGCCAGCCCTGAATCTTTCATCTACCACAGTCCCCTGTGATAGCCAGTGTGATTCGTGGCAGTTGCGCAGCGTCTAGCCCCAGTGTCCCCGCAATCCCATGGGGCGAGACTTCGGAACCCGGCATGCAAGCGCTGTTGAACGAGATTCTTGACGCTGTTCGGCCCTTGATCGGGCAGGGCAAGGTGGCTGACTACATTCCCGCCCTCGGCACCGTGCCGGCCAATCAGCTGGGCATTGCGGTGTATGGCAACGACGGCGAAATGTATTGCGCCGGCGACGCCGAGACGCCGTTCTCGGTGCAGAGTATTTCCAAGGTGTTCAGCCTGGTGCAGGCAATCGAGCACTCCGGCGAGGCGATCTGGGAGCGCCTGGGGCACGAGCCGTCTGGCCAGCCGTTCAACTCGCTGGTGCAACTGGAGTTCGAACGCGGGCGTCCGCGCAATCCGTTCATCAACGCCGGGGCGCTGGTGATCTGCGACATCAATCAGTCGCGATTCGCCGCGCCGGCCTTGTCGATGCGTGACTTCGTGCGGCGCCTGTCGGGCAATCCGCAGGTGATCGTCGACGGCAAGGTCGCCGAATCCGAATACCAGCATCGCGCCCGCAATGCGGCCATGGCTTACCTGATGCAATCGTTCGGCAACTTCCACAACGATGTCGAAGCGGTGCTGCGCAGCTACTTCAGCCACTGCGCGTTGCGCATGAACTGCATCGATCTGGCCCGCGCATTCTGCTTCCTCGCCAACGACGGTTTCTGCAAGCACAGCGGCGAACAGATCCTGACCCGGCGCCAGACCCAGCAGGTCAACTCGATCATGGCCACCAGCGGCCTGTATGACGAGGCCGGCAACTTCGCCTACCGCGTCGGTCTGCCGGGCAAGAGCGGGGTCGGCGGCGGGATCGTCGCGGTGGTGCCCGGGCAGTTCACGGTGTGCGTGTGGTCGCCGGAACTCAACGCCGCCGGCAACTCGCTGGCGGGGATGGCGGCGCTGGAGATGCTCAGTTCGCGGATTGGCTGGTCGGTGTTCTGACCTGATCTTCCAAACACCACGAAACCTGTGGGAGCGGGCTTGCTCGCGAAGAGGCCAGCACATTCAATATCCATGTTGATGGTGCCGACGCCTTCGCGAGCAAGCCCGCTCCCACAGGTTCGGTGGTGTTTGTAGAAGGTGTGTTTCAGCGCAGAATCCGCTACATTTTCCGGCCGCCCCTCATATGGTGAATCCGCTTCATGTCTCTTGCGCTCGAACGTCTAGTCGCTGGCACGCCGATCCCTTTCGCTGGTAACCGCGTGACCGTGGTCAGCCCCGAACTGGCGGCGCGGTTTCAGCCCGGTGACCACCTGCTGGTCGAGCAGGTGAGTGGCGAGCTGTTGCTGATTCCGGTGGTCGATCAACAAGCGGCTGCGGTGGCAATCGAGCGTGCTGAAGCGGCATTCACTGCATTGTCGGCAGTGTCCGACGAAGCCATCAGTCGCTTCTTCGACCTGTTCGCGCAACGCCTGGAAACCCCGGAATGCTGGACCTTGATCGAAGCCGCGAACCTGGCCGACATCGAGCGCGCCAAGGCCCGTGGTCGCTCGACCACCCGACTGCTCGCCGACGAGCGCATGCGCCGCGACATGATCGCCGGTCTGCGCGCCTGGCGTGATGCGCCGGCCACGCGCGGCAAGGTCATCAGTTGCGTCGAACACGACGGCTGGAAGGTCGAGCAAGTGGTGTCGCCGCTGGGCATCGTCGCCTTCGTGTTTGAAGGACGACCGAATGTGTTCGCCGATGCCGCCGGCGTACTGCGCACTGGCAACACCGCAGTGCTGCGCATTGGCAGCGACGCGTTGGGCACCGCGCAAGCGATTGTCACTCACGCGCTGAACCCGGCGCTGGCCGATGCTGGTTTGCCGGCGGGTGCGGTGTCGCTGGTGGAAAGTGTCAATCACGCGGCCGGGTGGGCGATGTTTGCCGACCGGCGTCTGTCGCTGGCGGTGGCCCGGGGTTCGGGGCGTGCGGTCAGCCAGTTGGGCAGCATCGCCCAGCAGGCGGGCACGGCGGTCAGCCTGCATGGCACCGGCGGCGCCTGGTTGGTTGCTGACCGTGATGCCGATGCCACACGTTTTGCCGCCGTGGTACGCAATTCGCTGGATCGCAAAGTCTGCAACACCCTGAACGTCTGCCTGATTCACCGCGAGCGTGCTGCCGAACTGGTGCCGCTGTTCCTCGATGCCCTGAAACAGGCCGGCAATGCACGCGGGCAGGGCTGCAAATTGCACATCGTCGCAGGCAGCGAGAATTGCCTGCCGGCCGAGTGGCAGAACGCGACGGTCGAGGTCTATCGCGCCGAGGGTTATCAGACCGAAGCCCTGGCCGAAGCGCTGGCTGAATCAGAGCTGGGCCGCGAGTGGGAGTGGGAAGAAACCCCGGAAGTCAGCCTGATGATCGTCGACGATCTGGATCAGGCGATCACGTTGTTCAACCGCTACAGCCCGCAGTTCGCGGTGTCGCTGATCAGCGAGGATGCTGTCTCCCAGGAACGCTTTTACAACGCGGTGAACGCGCCGTTTGTGGGCAATGGGATTACCCGTTGGGTCGATGGGCAGTACGCGTTGAACAAGCCGGAGCTGGGTCTTTCGAACTGGGAGAGCGGGCGCTTGTTTGCGCGCAGTGCGATTCTTTCGGGGGATGGGGTGTTTACGGTGCGGAGTCGTATGACTCAGATCGACCTCAGCGTAAAACGCTGAAAATGCCTCATCCTGGTTGATCCACACCGGTCCTGTGGCGAGGGGATTTATCCCCGATGGGGCGCGTAGCGGCCCCAAGAGATTGGGCCTGCTGCGCAGTCCATCGGGGATAAATCCCCTCGCCACAAGTTTCTCTTCACCTCAGCGGATTTGTATCAGGCAGCTGCGCTGGTGTTTGCCTGCACCGCACAAGTCGCTGGCTGCTCGGCCAGCGGTACAAACGTACGGCGGTCAGCCGCCAGCGCATCGATCGAGCCGGTCTCGATGTCATACACCCAGCCATGCAGATTCAGCAGGCCTTTCTCCTGGGCCAGGCGCACGCTCGGGTGGGTCTGAATATTCGCCAGTTGCGCGATCACATTTTCCCGCACCATCGAACTCAATTTCGCCGCGTCATTGGCGTGCGGCCGCGCCTCGTTCACCACTTTCGCCGACTCGGCATGTTGCAGCCAGCCGCTGACGGCGGGCAGATGATCCATGCATTTGCACTGGGCAATCGCGGTCATCGCGCCGCAATCGGAGTGGCCGCAGATCACGATGTCAGTCACCCCAAGCACCGCCACCGCGTATTCCACCGTTGCCGAAACCCCGCCCGGATGCGGGCTGTAGGACGGCACGATATTGCCTGCGTTACGGATCACGAACAGCTCGCCGGGTTCTTGCTGGGTCAGCAGTTCCGGCACCACGCGGCTGTCGGAACAGGTGATGAACAAGGTTCCGGGTTGCTGGGTGGTCGCCAGGTGTTTGAACAGTTCGGTGCGTTGCGGGAAGGCTTCGTTCTGGAACTTCAGGAAACCGTCGATCAGGCTTTTCATGGTGTAGTCCTCTTAATTCGAGCAACCGTTGCCGAATTCGCTGTATTGAAGAATGTGTTTGTCGCCATTGCTGTCCAGATACGTCATCTCCACCGGCACCACGCCACAGACGTCGGCAACCGGGGTAATGCTCACGACTTCGGCGATGTCCAGGTGCATGCCGTAGTGGTAGGCCACGGCATCTTCATCGGCATGAACCTGAGTGGACAGGCCGGCAAGCAGGGCAAGGGCCAGCAGAATTTTTTGCATGGGGCAGCCTCCAGACGTATTGGGGAACGGTTGCAATGAAAGTGTTGGGGTGGCCCGCCCCTCGGGGCGGGCCAGGCGGATCAGAACGGACGCAGGGGCAGGAACTTGCCGTCGAGGGTGACCACGGCGCGGGAGCCGCCTTCCGGGTCTTCGACTTTCTTGATGTCGAGCTTGAAGTTGATGGCGCTGATGATGCCGTCGCCGAACTGCTCGTGGACCAGGGCTTTGAGGGTGGTGCCGTAGATCTGGATCATCTCGTGGAAGCGGTAGATGGTCGGGTCGGTCGGCACGCCGCTGAGGCTGCCACGCAGCGGGATGATCTGCAGGGCGGCAACGGCGTCGGCGTCCAGTTCAAGTTTGTCGCCAACCACTTGCGCGGCGGTTTGTGGCAGCGGGTGCTGGCCGAGCAGGGCAGCGGTGACGTAGGCCAGGCTCAGGCCGGTGTCGTCGGCCAGATCCTGCCACGACAGGCCTTTGCGTGCCTTGATGTCGAGAATGCGGGTGGTCAGGGCCAGGCTGGCATCGTTGTAGGCGTGGGACTGTTGCATGGTGTCACTCCTTTCAGGGTTGGCTTGCTGTGTGGGAGCAATCTTCTGCCGATTGATCCATAGCGTCCAAGACCGATATACAATGCTTAGCATAAGCTCTGCCTATAGATGGTGATCCCATGTTGTTGCGACATTTGCGTTATCTGCTGGCCGTGGCCGACCACGGCGGCTTCACCCGGGCGGCGGAGGCGTTGCATGTGTCGCAGCCGACCTTGTCGCAACAGATCCGCCAACTGGAAGAAAGCCTCGGGGTGAACCTGTTTGATCGCACCTCGCGCACGGTCAAGCCCACCGATGCCGGTGAGGCCTACATCGAATGCGCGCGGCGGGTGCTGGTGGAACTGGAGGCGGGCAAGCGGGCGTTGCATGACGTGAAGGATCTGTCCCGTGGCAGCTTGCGCCTGGCCATGACCCCGACCTTCATGGCCTATCTGGTCGGGCCGTTGGTGCGCGATTTCGCGGCGCGCTATCCGGGTATTCATTTGCAGATTTTCGAACTGTCGATGGACGACATCGAGGTTGGGCTGGCGGATGACTCGCTGGACATCGCGATTGCCTTTACCCCGGTGCGCCACCCGGACATCGAGTGCATTCCGGCGTTTACCGAAACCCTGGGGATCATGATCGGCCGCGAGCATCTGTTGTACGAGAGCACTTCGGTGCTGACGGCGAGTGACCTTGCGCAACTGGATTTCGCCTTGCTGGCGTCAGACTTCATTACCCGGTTATCGATTGATGAGTATTTTCGTCAGCAGGGGATTACGCCTAAGGTGCGGATCGAGGTGAACTCGGTGAGCACATTGCTCGAGGTAGTGCGCCATTCGCCAATGGCGACGATGTTGCCGGAGGCGATTGCCACCGAAGACCGGGCGTTGCGTCGGCTGCGGGTCGAGAACGAAGCGCCGCAGCGCGGGGCGGCGTTGTTGCGGCGGCGCAATAATTACCACAGTGCGGCGGCGGTGGCGTTTATGAATCTGGTATTGGAAACGAAAATCTAACCAACGATACAGTCCCCCCCCTGTGGGAGCGGGCTTGCTCGCGAAAGCGGTGTCTCAGTTGAGATGATGGTGACTGACACGGCCCATTCGCGAGCAAGCCCGCTCCCACAGGGTTATATGGTGACTCGCAGATGTAAAAAGGGCCTGCTTCTCTTGGAAGCAGGCCCTTTTATTTATTGAAGTTGTAACTCAGTAGAACCGATCAATCACCCGAACTTCATTCTTGTTCTGCATCGAATCCCACGCCTGTTTCAGCGTCTGCAGCACATTGCCGATGAAGTCCTTGTCGGCCGCAGCTTTTTTGCCGACATAACCGTGGCCGCGGCGGTACATCTTCAGGCGGGCCAGCAGGTTCTGGTTGCTGCGGTCGAATTCTTCTTCACCAGCGTGGGGCGACAGGCAGTCGATATGCACCTGACCCGACTTGCTGATCCAGAGAATGTGGCTGTCGTGGCTGTCTTTTTGCGCAGCGAACATACGAGCCAGTTCTTCGATAGTAGGTTGATTGTTCAGATTCATGATGTTTGCCCCTTGACCAGTCTGGTGATCTTTCAAAGTTGATTCGCTAATACAGGTAGCCCATCGGTTAGTTGATCCCTGGCACCGAAACCAGGACGTCAGCGGTCGCCCGTGAGAAGTACGGGGTCATGCATCTGTTGCATGTAGTCGTGTTGAATAACTGCTACGCAATAGCGTCACAACGAGGAGAAGCAGCGAAAACCGGGAGGCTCCTTGACGACGTTTTCAGGGTCGGCCACAAGCGTCTTGAGAATTTTCGCCAGCGCTTCTCGTCCTTGTACTGGACGTTCAGGCCAGGTCAGCTTCTTCAATCTGCCTTGTGGGCAGCGTGTATCCGGAAAAAACAACTCGGCGGTCAGACGAGTTTGCTCAAGCGTGTTACTGATGTTCCCGATCGGGGAACGTCTTCATCATGCAAAAGCAAAACGGTGCCGTCAACGGTTTTGTAGTGATTATTTTTGCTCACTACATATTGTCGGACAAAGCTGTTTTGGAATGAGAAAAGTTTCGTTCAGGCAACGGAAGCGGGGACGTTCAGGACGTAGAAGGTGCAGGGGTAACCGTCTACCGAGTGCTGCTGACGGGTGAACTCGCCACCGCTCAATTGCGGGATCAGCCCGGCCCAGAAGCGCTGTGCAGGCAGGTTGGCGTCGATATGGAAAATCTGCCATCGACCCGGCAGACGGCTCAAGAGGGCAGAGACGACAAACTGCGCGACGCCTTGGCCACGAAAGCGTCGAGTGAGAAAGAAATAGCCGATGTTGTGTTCGGCGCCGTCGATGTGGCTTTCATCATCCACGGTCACGAAACCGGCCAGTTCACCGTCGACGCGGATCAGGAACGGTTGGGTGGCTGGATTGCGCCAGTAATCGTCCTTCTGCTGAATGCTGAAGAAGCCGTGTTCGCCGAGTTTCAGTGGTAGCCATTGGCTGAAGTCGTACATGTAGAACTGCATGAGGTTTTCGATGGTTTGCAGTTCGTCGCGGTGGGCGGCTAGCAGTTCGATGGTGGGCATTGGGGGGAACTCCTGAAGATTGCGACTTCAGTATTGTCGACTCAACACGCTGTGGCGAGGGAGCTTGCTCCCGCTGGGTTGCGAAGCAACCCCAAGGCCTGCTATCTCGGTTGCTCAAGGGAATCGGGGTTGCAGGATTGCGACTGCTGCGCAGCCGAGCGGGAGCAAGCTCCCTCGCCACAAAAGCCTATTTTGTTTTGCGTTGTGTGGTGCCAGAAGTTTTACTGCGCGTCGATTTGCGTTTCTTCTTCCACGGCGCCGCAGCCTTGCCGGCCGGTGGCGGGCCGCTGATGGTCAGGCTTAGCGCCGAACAGCGGCTGACCTGCTTGCTCATCCACGCCGCCTGTTTGGTGACGAACTCTTCCAGACTCATCTCGCCGCTCTGCACCATGTCCAGCGCCTGTTCCCAGATGGCGGTGGTGCCGGGGTCGGCAATCGCCCGGGGCACGGCGTCGATCAGGCTGAAGGCAGCAGGCGTTGCGGCCAGCGCCTTGCCGTTTTTCACCAGATAACCGCGATCCAGCAGGCCCTGAATGATCGAGGCGCGAGTGGCTTCGGTGCCGATGCCGGTGGTGTCCTTGAGTTTCTGTTTGAGCAGCGGATCTTCCACCAGTTTGGCGACGTTCTTCATCGCCTTGATCAGATCACCCTCGGTGTAGGGTTTGGGCGGCTGAGTCCAGAGATCCTTGAGGTTCACGCCGGCCACGGCGCAATCGATACCCTGACTCAGCGCCGGGAGGGTTTGCGGTGCTGGCGCTTCACGACCCTTGGCCGGGGCGAGGGCTTCGGGCAAGGCGCGTTTCCAGCCCGGTTCGATGATCTGCTTGCCGACGGCGCGCAATGCTTCACCGGCGCAATCGAAATCGGCCTGGGTGCGATCGTATTCGTGGGTGGGCAGAAATTGCGCCAGATAGCGCGCGCGAATCAGGGTATAGACCGCCCGGTGCTTACCGCTCAAACGCTCGAGATTTTTCGCCGCCGCGGTGGGGATGATGCCGTGGTGGGCGCTGACCTTGGCGTCGTTCCACGCCCGTGAGCGGCGTTGCGGGTCGAGGTGACCGTTCAGCGCCTCGAGGCTTGAGTCGGCCTGACGCAGTGCAGCGAGTATCCCCGGTGCCTCGCTGTGCTGGCTCAGCGGCAGGAAGCCGCAATCACTGCGCGGGTAGGTGATGACCTTGTAGGTTTCGTACAGCGCCTGGGCGATGTCGAGGGTTTCCTGGGCGCCGAGACCAAGTTTCTTTGAGCAGACTTCCTGCAGGGTGCCCAGATCGAATGGCAACGGTGCCACTTCACGCATGCGCTCGGTACGCAATTTCACCACCCGTGCGCTGGCCGCATTGCTGATCGCAGCCGCCGCTTGCTGCGCCAACGCCTGATTCAGGCAGCGATCCTGATCGTCGCAAACGTCGGAGGGCGCACGCCATTGCGCAGTGAACGGCGTGCCGTCGTGCAGCAGTTGCACATCGATCGCCCAGTACGGCACCGGCACGAAATCGGCGATGCTGCGGTCGCGATCCACCACCAGCCGTAGTGTCGGCGTCTGCACCCGGCCGACGGGCAGCACGCCCTGATAGCCGGACTGACGGCCCAATAACGTGAACAGGCGACTCATGTTCATACCAATCAGCCAGTCCGCGCGGGAGCGCCCCAGGGCCGAGTGATACAGGCTGAAGGTTTCCGCTCCCGGCTTCAGTGCGGCCAGGGCCTTGCGGATCGACGCTTCATCCAGCGCCGACAGCCACAGGCGACGGATCGGCCCGCGATAGCGGCAGTGCTCGACCAGTTCCCGGGCAATCATCTCGCCCTCACGGTCGGCGTCGGTGGCGATGATCAGTTCGCTGGCCTCGCCGAGCAGGCGCTTGACCGCCTTGTACTGGCTGGCGGTACGCGGCTTGACGGTCATTTTCCACTTGTCCGGAATGATCGGCAGATCCGCCAGCACCCAGCGCTTGTAGCGCGCGTCATAGGCATCCGGAGGCGCGGTTTCCAGCAGGTGGCCGATGCACCAGGTCACCGTGACGTCCGTTCCCAGCCAACAGCCGTCGCCCCGGCGCTTTGCACCGAGCACAGCCGCAATGTCTTTGGCCTGGGAAGGTTTTTCACAGAGGTACAGCCGCATAACCACCGTCGTCAATCAGTTCACTGGAGGTGCACAGAATGGCCGGAGTTCGCGCCCGGGGCAACTTTTATCTGTATGGATATACAGATAAAAACGTTGCCGGGAATGACCGGTATTACCGGGACGGCTCGGGCGACTATCGAGAAATCGAATGGCACCGTTCTTGCCGGGCATGGCAGGTTCGTCGGGCCTTCAAGAAACGCGAGTGACAGGACGATCTCGCCAGAAGATCGCCACGGTCCGAACGCACTGACCACTCTGAAACAAGGAAGTCCCACCATGGCTCAAGCCAAAGCGAAAACCAGCAGCGCCTATGACGAAGTGAATGCCTTCAGCCACCTGTACGACCGTGGCGTCGGCCTGGTGAACGGCAAACCGTCGTTTACCGCCGACCAGGCAGCCGACGAAATCCTGCGCAAAAACCTGTCGTGGCACGACAAGAACGGCGACGGCAAAATCTCTCTCACTTACACCTTCCTCACCGAGAAACCGGCGAACTACAACCCGAACCTCGGCAACTTCAGCCAGTTCAGCGCGCAGCAAAAGGCCCAGGCCATACTGGCGATGCAATCGTGGGCCGATGTGGCCAAGGTGACCTTCGCTGAAGGCACGGGCGGCGACGGTCACATGACCTTCGGCAACTACGATGTCAGCACCGGCGGCGCGGCGTTCGCCTACCTGCCGAGCGGCGGTAGCTACGATGGCCAGTCGTGGTACCTGATCAACAACCAGTATCAGGTCAACAAGACCCCGGACACCAACAACTACGGGCGTCAGACCCTGACTCACGAAATCGGCCACACCCTCGGCCTGTCGCACCCGGGCGCCTACAACGCCGGCAATGGCAACCCGACCTACAACGACGCCAAGTACGCCGAAGACACCCGTGGCTACAGCCTGATGAGCTACTGGAGCGAAGCCAACACCGACCAGAACTTCAGCAAGGATGGCAGCGGCGCCTACGCCTCCGCGCCGTTGCTGGACGATATCGTGGCGGTGCAGAAACTCTACGGCGCCAACTATGCAACCCGCGCCGATGACACCACCTACGGTTTCGGCTCCAACGCCGGGCGTGATTTCTACAGCGCCACGTCAGCAGCGTCGAAGCTGGTGTTCTCGGTGTGGGACGGTGGCGGCAATGACACGCTGAACTTCTCCGGCTTTACCCAGAACCAGAAGATCAACCTCAATGAAGGTTCGTTCTCCGACGTTGGCGGTCTGGTCGGCAACGTGTCGATTGCCTATGGCGTAACCGTGGAAAATGCGGTTGGCGGTTCGGGCAATGACCTGCTGATCGGTAACTCGGCCGTCAACCATCTGTTCGGCGGAGCCGGCAACGACATCCTTTACGGCGGTGGCGGCGCCGATGTGTTGTGGGGCGGCGAGGGTGCGGACACCTTCGTGTTCGGTGCGGCCAGCGACTCGACCAACAACCAGCCGGACTGGATCATGGATTTCAAAAGCGGCGTGGACAAGATCGACATCTCGGGCATCGCCGGTTTCGCCACGGGCGCGGCCTCGTTGAACTTCGTCAATGGTTTCACCGGCCATGCGGGCGATGCAATCCTGACTTACTACGCGCAGAGCGGTCAGACCACGCTGCTGGTTGATCTGACCGGGCAGGGGCAGATCGACTTTGCCGTTGGTGTGGTGGGGCAGGCGCTGGCGACTGATATCGTGGTTTGATGCCAGAAGAGCAGCCCTCACCCTAACCCTCTCCCGGTGGGAGAGGGGACCGATCGGGGGATGCTGAAAATATGCATCGACCTGATAGCACTTCGCTGAATCCAAAATCGATAAGCACTTTCAGGTCGGTGTAGAACGAAAGATACCTCGGCAGGCTCCTTCTCCCTCCGGGAGAGGGCTGGGGTGAGGGGCCTTGGCCGTTCGGCTGCAAAATCACCCCGGCCTGAACCAATGGGCTATACCTGAACCGGTCTCTGCGCCGTATTCAGGAGTAACCCCCATGAGCACCACCGGCCTCAACCCCGTCATCACCCTCGAAGAACTCTCCGGTTGCCTGCTGGTGAAATTCCACGGCATCCAGGTCGCGGCGTCCTCTCATGTGCTGGTTCTCCATGAGGCCAACTACCCGCCGGTGTACTACGTGCCCCGCGAGGACATCGACGAGAAATACTTCGCCCGCACCGACCACACCAGTTATTGCCCATACAAGGGCGATGCCAATTACTTCAGCCTGCAAGTGCCGGGGCATGAGGGGGCGAACGCGGTGTGGACGTACGAGAAACCGAAAGTCTCAGTGGAGCAGATCAAGAACTATGTGGCGTTTTATCCCGATCAGGTGAAGTTTGAAGTGATCAAGGCTGACGATTAGTTCCTGGATGAAAAGATTTAATTGTGGCGAGGGGATTTATCCCCGATGGACTAAGTAGTAGTCCCATTTTTCACGGGGGGCGCTACGCACCCCATCGGGGATAAATCCCCTCGCCACAGGTTTTTTTCACCAAAGGATCATGTGTGCAGGTTCAGATTCAGTTCTTGTCCAGATCGATATTCTTGGTCTCACGCAAACAGATCATCCCCACCACCAGGCTGACCCCGGTGATCAGCACCGGGTACCACAGCCCATAGAAAATATCCCCGGTGTACACCACCAGCGCGAATGACACGGTGGGCAGGAATCCACCAAACCAGCCGTTGCCGATGTGATACGGCAGGGACATCGAGGTGTAGCGGATGCGCGTCGGGAACAGTTCCACCATCAGCGCCGCCAGCGGGCCGTAGCACATGGCCGAGATGATGATCAGCGCGACGATCAGCGCCACGATCATCGGTTTGTTGATTTGCTGCAGGTCGGCCTGTTGCGGGTAGCCGGCGAGGGTGACGGCGCCGCGCAGGGCGGATTCGTCGTAGCCGTCGATCTTCACGTCACCGACGCTGACCTGCACGCCACTGCCGGCCGGGGCGGCGGCGCTGGAGTAGGGCAGGCCTTGCTTGACCAGGAAGGTCTTGACCTTGTCGCACGGGCTGTCGAATTTGGCCTTGCCCACCGGGTCGAACTGGAAGGTGCAGGTGGCCGGATCGGCCAGCACGGTGATCGGTGCCTGACGGCTGGCTTGATCGATTGCCGGGTTGGCATAGTGCGCCAGGGATTTGAAGATCGGAAAGTACAGCGCCGTCGCCAGCAGCAGGCCGAGCATCAGCACCGGTTTGCGCCCGACCTTGTCCGACAGCCAGCCGAAAATGATGAAGAACGGCGCACCGATCACCACGCTGATGATCAGCAGAGTGTTGGCCACCGCCGGGTCCATTTTCAGGAACTGGGTGAGGAAGAACAGCACGTAGAACTGCGCGGCGTAGAAGGTCACCGCTTGCCCGGCGTTGATGCTGAACAGCGCGATCAGCACCACTTTGAGGTTTTCCCATTTGCCGAAGGATTCGCGGATCGGTGCTTTCGATGCCTTGCCTTCCTCTTTCATTTTCAGATACGCCGGCGACTCGTGCAGGCTCAGGCGAATCCAGGTGGAAATGCCCAACAGCACGATCGACAGCAGGAACGGAATACGCCAGCCCCAGACTTCAAACTGATCGCCAGTGAAATAGCGACAACCGAGCACCACCAGCAGCGACAGCAGCAGGCCGAGGGTTGCAGTGGATTGAATCCAGCTGGTGTGGAAGCCGCGTTTGCCGATTGGCGCGTGTTCCGCCACATAGGTCGCCGCACCGCCGTATTCACCACCCAGGGCCAGACCCTGAAGCATGCGCAGCACCACCAGAATGATCGGTGCGGCAATGCCGATGCTGGCGTAGGTCGGCAACAGGCCGACGCAGAACGTGGCGATACCCATCAGGATGATGGTGGCGAGGAAGGTGTATTTGCGCCCGATCATGTCCCCCAACCGACCGAACACCAGCGCCCCAAACGGCCGCACAATAAACCCGGCGGCGAAGGCCATCAGCGCGAAGATGAACGCCGTGGTGTCGTTGACCCCGGCGAAAAACTGCTTGCTGATTACCGCCGCGAGGGCGCCGTAGAGGAAAAAGTCATACCACTCGAACACCGTCCCCAGAGACGAGGCGAAGATGACTTTCTGCGTGGCATTGCTGGTGCTGGCGCCGCTCGCGGCGTCCAGCGGCTGAGCGTGTTCTGACATATCGAAATCCCTCACAGTGATTGTTTTTGTTGTTCCACTGGTGTTGCGTGTCCGGATGCAGCGCGATGCCTTGAATCTGCTGTTGATTCCTGTGGGAGGGGGCTTGCTCCCGAAGGGGCCGTGTCAGTCAAGTCATGGGTGAATGACACTCCGCCTTCGCGAGCAAGCCCGCTCCCACACTGGGGCTGTGAACAGGTCCTGAAAGGATCAGCTGTGCCGCCTTCTCGGCAATCATCAGCGTAGGCGAACAGGTGTTGCCCGAGGTGATGCGCGGCATGATCGAGGCGTCGGCGACGCGCAGGCCGGGCACGCCATGCACGCGCAGTTGCGCATCGACCACCGCTTCAGCGTCATTGCCCATGCGGCAGGTGCCGACCGGATGGAAAATCGTCGTACCAATGCGCGCTGCGGCTTCGTGCAGTTGTTCCTCGCTTTGCAGGCTGTCGCCGGGCAGATATTCCACCGGTTTGAACGCTTGCAGGGCCGGGGTGCTGACGATGCGCCGGGTCAGGCGGATCGCATCGGCGGCCACGCGCAGGTCTTCAGGATGGCTGAGGTAATTCGGTTGAATCAGCGGCGCCTCTTGCGGATCCGCCGAACGGATGTCGATGCGGCCACGGCTCTGCGGACGCAAATCACACACCGACGCGGTGAACGCCGGAAAGCTGTGCAGCGGCTCGCCAAAACGCTCCAGCGACAGCGGCTGCACGTGGTATTCAAGGTTGGCAGAAGTCTGCTCTGGCCCTGAGCGGGCAAACGCGCCCAACTGACTCGGCGCCATCGACAGCGGCCCGCTGCGGTCATACAGATAACGCAGGCCCATGCCCATCTTGCCCCACACGCTGCCGGCGATCTGATTCAGGGTGCGGGCGTTTTGCAGTTTGTAGATCAGGCGCAGTTGCAGGTGATCCTGCAGATTGCCGCCGACTCCCGGCAGCTCATGAGTCACGCCAATGCCGAGGCGCTCGAGCAGCGGACGCGGGCCGATTCCGGAGCGCTGCAGAATGCTTGGTGACCCGACGGAGCCAGCGCAGAGGATGATCTCCTTGCGTGCCTTGAAGCTTTTCGTGTGCCCTTCGTGACGTGCGCTGACCTTCGATGCCCGCCCGTTTTCCAATAGCACGCGATCAACCTCAACCCCGGTCAGCACCGTCAGATTTACCCGCTCGCGAATCGGTTTGAGAAAAGCCTTGGCCGCGTTCCAGCGCACCCCGGCCTTCTGGTTGACCTGAAAGTAGCCGCAACCCTCGTTGTCGCCCTGATTGAAGTCGTCGATGCTGGCGATGCCGCTCTGCTCGGCGGCGCTGCGAAACGCGTCGAGAATCGGCCACGACAGGCGCTGTTGCTCGACCCGCCATTCACCCTTGGCGCCGTGAAATTCAGCGGCGCCGGCGAAGTGGTTTTCGCTGTGTTTGAACAGCGGTAGCACATCGTTCCAGGCCCAGCCGGGATTGCCCTCGGCCGCCCAGCCGTCATAGTCGCCGGCCTGGCCACGCATGTAGATCATGCCGTTGATCGAGGAGCAGCCACCGAGCACTTTGCCGCGTGGGTAGCTCAGGCTGCGACCTTGCAGGCCGGGTTGCGCTTCGGTCTTGAAGCACCAGTCGGTGCGCGGGTTGCCGATGCAGAACAGGTAACCCACGGGGATGTGAATCCACGCATAGTTGTCGCGTCCGCCGGCTTCGAGCAGCAACACCCGCTGCTGTTTATCCGCCGACAGTCGATTGGCCAGCAAGCACCCGGCAGGTCCGGCGCCGACCACGATGTAGTCGTATTCTTCAAGGGAAGTCTGCATTCCCTGACCTCGCTTTTTGTTTTTATTGTCGGACACTCTAGTTGTTAGCTTTCGTCAAAAGAATGTTAGTTTTTGCGCAGCCGCTGTGCGTTTTCAAACAGCCTGGATTGACCATAGCTGACAAGGACACCCCATGTTCGACTGGAACGACCTGCGGTTCTTTCTGGAGTTGCAACGCAGCGGCCGCCTGCTCACCGCTGCCCGGCGTCTGAACACCACTCACGCCACCGTGGCCCGTCATATCGAGGCCATCGAAAGGAGCCTCGGCACCGCGCTGTTCGTTCAGCACGCCCAAGGCTACGAAATGACCCCGGCAGGCGAGGCGCTGCTCAAGCACGCCGAAGCCATGGAAAACGTTGCGCTGCTGGCTCAGGAAGAAATCACCCAGTCCACCGCGCCGCTGGGCAAGATCCGCGTCGGCGTCACTGAGGGGCTGGGCATCAAGTTTCTCGCCAGCCGCATGATCGGCCTGTTCGAACGCTATCCGGGGCTGGAGGTGGAACTGGTCGCCGTGCCGCGCTTCGTCAGCATCCTCAACCGCGAGGCGGAAATCAGCATTCATCTGGAGCGCCCGGCGGCAGACATGCTGGTCACGCGCAAGCTCACCGACTATCGGTTGGCGCTCTATGCCAGCCAACGCTACCTCGACAACGCGTCGCCGTTGCGCAGCCGCGAAGACCTCGCGCGGCATGCGTGGATCGGTTATGTCGATGATCTGCTGTTCAGTCAGGAACTGATGTTCCTCAACAGCTTCTGCCGCAGCCCGCGCGTGGTGTTCCATAGCACCAGCGTCATCGCCCAGCAGGAAGCGGCGCGCTCGGGATTGGGCATTGCGGTGTTGCCTAGCTACATGGCGGCGTCGGATCCGGATCTGGTGGCGTTGCTGCCGGATGACAGCATCGAGCGCAGTTACTGGATCAGTACCCGGCGCGAGCTGCACAAATCGGTGAGGCTGCGGGTAGTCTGGGACTATGTGGTGGGGTTGTGCGAAGCGGAGCAGGGGCTGTTGCGCGGATAGTCCAGCCCACACAAATCCCCCCTGTGGGAGCGGGCTTGCTCGCGAAAGCGGTATGTCTGTGACATAGGAATCGACTGACACTACGCCTTCGCGAGCAAGCCCGCTCCCACAGGGGGTAAGTGGTCGCTCAACAACTTTGCACAAACCTTCTAGCCTCAACCCGCCAATTGTGGATTACTGGCCCCAGCCCACCACTGTACGCACGCCATGAGCAACTGGATCGACCTTGCCCGCGACCGGGAAACCGGCATCGAAACCCTGCACGCGCATTTCGCCGGGCACGCGCACGCCTACGATCCGCACTGGCATGAAACCTACCTGATCGGCTTCACCGAGCAGGGCGTGCAGCGCTTCAACAGCCGTCGGGCGCGGCATGACAGCACGCCGGGCAAGGTTTTCATGCTGGAACCCGGCGACATCCATGACGGTGATGCGCCCAGCCCGGACGGCTTCACCTATCGCATGCTGTACCTGCAACCGGCATGGCTGGAGCAGGCGCTGGACGGTTTGCATCTGGGCAGTTATGGCAGCGGCTTGCCGGGGATCGGCAGTGTGCTCAACGATGATCCTGAACTGGCTCGCGCCACCTTGTTTGCCTTCAATGCGCTGCATCAGCAGGACGTACGCATGGTGCGCGATGTGGCGCTGGATGCCTTGCTCGAACGACTGGCGATTCATCTGTACCGGCGACCGCAACCGACCGCTGCCAACCGCGCACCGTTGATCGCCCGGCAGGCCCGTGACTACCTGATGGCCTACCACGAACAGGACATCAGCCTGCAAACCCTGGCCGACGTCTGCGGCACCGACCGCTTTCGCCTGACCCGCGCGTTCAAGGCAGCCTATGGACTCGCGCCACACGCATGGCTGATCCAACTGCGCCTCAGCCGTGGCCGGCAGATGCTTGCCGCCGGCATGCAGCCAGTGGAAGTCGCCGGCCGCCTCGGATTCGCCGATCAAAGCCATCTCGGCCGCTGGTTCGTGCGTGCCTACGGCATCACGCCGGGCGCCTATCAGCAACGCGCCATCGGCACGTTTCGACGCTGAACAAACGTTCAAGACCGTCACCTTGCTCAACCATCACAGTGGGCCCTGACTTTCTACAGGGCCGTGCCATGCTTGCGTTCATCCTCTTTGCCTTCGTTGCCTCGATCACGCCGGGGCCGACCAACCTGATCGTCCTCAGCACCAGCGCCCGACGCGGCTGGCGGCCGTGTCTGCCGATCATTCTCGGCGCGGGGGCGGGCGCTGCGTCTTTGGTTTGGGTGGCCGGCGCTGGCGCCAGTACGCTGATGCTGCCCGGCGTGCGCCCGGTCATCAGTGCGCTGGGGATGGGCTGGATGCTGTGGCTGGCGTGGCAGATCTTCAACGCCCCCGTTACCGCCATCGACCCGGAAGCGGGGGAAACCAGGTCTGAACTGGGTTTGATCGGCGCAGCCTTCTTGCAGTGGGTGAACCCCAAATCGTGGTTTATGGCGATTGCCGTGATCAGCGTGTTTACCGCGCAAGGGCAGGGGTTGAATGCGCTGTGTCTGGCGTTCTTTCTGGTGTCTTTGCCGTGCCTTGGCGTCTGGGCGTTGTTGGGGCGTGGGGCGGCGCGCTGGCTGAGCAATCCGGCGCAGTTGCGCTGGCTGAACCGGATTCTGGCGGTGTTGCTGGTGGTGTCATCCGCCGCTGCGTTGCTGCACAACTGAGGCGATGGTTTGAGTGAGATAACAGAGGTTTTTTTCACAAAATTTGCAGGTGAAGTGAGGATAATCAGCGGGCAATCTGCTGAGGGTCTTGAGGCTGCGAGGGCAGGGTGGTGCAATCGGTTCGCCCTGCCATTGCGATGAGACCCTCGCTCACGACAATTACGAGGCACGTTATGACTCGCGACACCGCCGTCACCCGTTATGGAAAACTCTCAATCACCCTGCACTGGCTGATGCTGGCTTTGTTTGTCGGCGTCTACGCCTGCGTCGAAATCAAGGGCTTCATGCCCAAGGGCAGCGAAGCGCGCGGCCTGCTGATGGGCTTCCACGGTCTGTTCGGCACGAGCATCTTCGTGCTGGTCTGGGTGCGCCTGCTCGGCCGCCTGAGCCCACGCCCGCCGATCACTCCGAAGCCGCCAGCCTGGCAGACCGGCATCTCGCACCTGATGCACCTGGCGCTGTACGTGCTGATGATCGCCACGCCGATCCTCGCCTGGCTGATGCTCGCCGCCGCCGACAAACCGTTCCCGTACTTCGGCTTCCACGTCCCGGCACCGGTGGCGATCGACCCGGACTTCGCCAAACAGCTCAAGTACTGGCATGAAACGCTGGGCAGCGCGGGCTACTGGCTGATCGGCCTGCACGCGGCGGCGGGGCTGTTTCACCACTACTGGGTGCGGGATAACACGCTGGTGCGGATGTTGCCGGGCCGCACGGAGTAACCTTGATCTCCTTCAACCCCCAATCCCTGTGGGAGCGGGCTTGCTCGCGAAGGCGGTGTGTCAGTCAGCAATGATGCCGGCTGACACGACGCCTTCGCGAGCAGGCTCGCTCCCACAGGTTTTTGTTGTGTGTTTGAGTGCTCGGGCTTCAGGTTTTGCGCCGGCCTGCCGATGAAATCTGCACGATTTCAACGGATGCCGTTCATGAACAAGGTTGTTGCTCTACTGGCGCTCACCGCCCTCATCACAGGCTGCAAATCCCTTAACCATCTTCAAGTTGCGGATCAGGAATTTCCCTCTTTCCGTTGCGCCAACTACTTCAAACAAGCGTCGATGAGTGAACAGCAGGTCGCTGAAATTCGCTATCTCAGTACCCAGAACGCCAATTGCAAAGTGATTCTCGGCGAGATGTACGAACAGGGCCGTGGTGTGCCGCAGGACATCGACAAGGCCAAGGATATCTATGAGTCGGTGGCCCGAAGAGCGCCGAATGTCTATAGCCGACTTGGTGACATGGCTGCAGCGGGTGTCGGCGGGCCGGTGGATCTGGTGGCGGCACGGGATTTTTATCAGCGTTCCATCGCCGAACCCGGCAATACCGAAATGGAACTCAAAGTTGCCGATTTCCTGGAAAACGGCAGAGGTGGCCCGCAGGATCTTCAAGCTGCACTGAAGCTCTACTTCAAAGCCAACGCCTGGGACAACCTCCAACGCCTGCGCGCCAAAGGCGTGGCAATGACGACCGAGCAACAACAGCAGTACAACAAGATTTACGTCCGTCAGGTGCAGTCCGGCGTCAGAGAGAAGATGCAAGAGATCGAGGAACGTCTGGCGCAAGAAAAACTGGCGACCCCCGAGCGCAAACCAGTGCTCCTGGAGCTGATGTACACCCCCGGCTCGTTAGTGCCAGTGATCTCGCTGCAGCAAAGCTGTGGCAGCAGCGTGATCGACCAAAAGGTCTTGCAAGGCTTTAGCGATTACCGATTTCCCGGTGATCCGATTTTGCCGCCAGAGCAGAAGAATCACGCGACCATCGCCAGCGTCAGAACAGACGGGCTGACCGAGAGGGAACGACTCAGAGCGCTATCAAGAAAATAAGTGCTGCGGCGTATTCCGAACTGCCTATGTGGGCCACTTGCCGGAACAGCGTCTCGCGTCCACTCTATGACCTGCCGACAAGGAGCGTCGCCGACCCTCCGTCGAGCCCCATGGGAGCTTGCAGCATGAGCGAAGACAACAAGGTAAAAGGCCTGGCGTCGTACTTCCCCTCCATCGAAAAAAAGTACGGCCAGCCCATCGATCACTGGCTGAACCTGCTCGGCGGCATCAACGACAAGAAACACATGGAACTGGTGGCGTGGCTCAAGGATGAACACGGCATGGGCCACGGCCATGCCAACGCGCTGGTCGCGCACCATTTGGCCGCAGGCAAACAGTGAGGGCAGGGCAGCCATGAACTTCACCCACCGGCCCGTGACGGCCGACGACGTCAAAACCCTGTGCGGCTTTCCGCAGGGCGTTCAAGAGTTGTACTTCATGTTCCCGAAAGCGCAGTACCCGCTGACGGAAGAGCAAATGCACACCGCGATCAGCCAGCGCTTCGACTCCACGGCTTTTCTGGCCAACGGCGAGTTCGTCGGTTTCGCCAACTTCTACCGTGCCGAGTACGACGGCGTCTGCTGCATCGGCAACGTCATCGTCGCGCCATACGCCCGGGGCCAGGGTGTCGCTCGCTACATTGTCGAAACCATGACCGCGGTCGGCTTTGAAAAGTACGGGGCCAGGGAAGTGCAGCTGTCCTGCTTCAATGAAAACACCGCAGGGTTGCTGCTCTACCCGAAACTCGGCTTCGTGCCGTTCTCCATCGAAGAGCGTGCTGCGCCGGGTGGCAGGCGTGTGGCGTTGATCAACATGACCCGCCACCGACAATAGCCATCCCCCAATCCCTGTGGGAGCCGGGCTTGCCCGCGATGACGCCAGCCCGGCCAAACGCGCTCCCGAGCCTTGCGCGGAACCTGTGGGAGCTAGCCTGCTAGCGATGGCGCCCGCCCAACCGCCACATAACCTGCTGAATCACCAAGGTCTCGACCATGCCAAACTCCACAACACGCCTGACCTACAGACGCCCACAACAAGCAGACCTGCCCACCGTTTTCGCGATTTTCGGCGACCCACAAACCAACCTGTTCAACCCCGCCGGCCCCATGACCGACATCACACAAGCCGAAGCACTGCTGGATCGCTGGCTGCAACACTGGGAAACCCACGGCTACGGATGGTGGGCAATCAGCAGCGCACAAGCCCCTGAGCACATCCTCGGATTCGCCGGCATCGCCGCCCACGACTACCTGGGCAAAAAGGTCATCAACCTCGGCTATCGCTTCGCCGTCAAAGCGTGGGGCCACGGCTATGCGACAGAGGCCGCACAAGATGCGCTGAACCACGCCTTCAATCATCTCGGCTTGCCCGAGGTATTCGGCCTGGTCAGGCCCGACCACACCGCCTCAATCCGCGTCCTGGAAAAGATAGGCATGCGCCGCTTCGGCGAACTGGACGATGTCCCCGGCAAAGCCCCCAGCCTGGTATTCCGAATCCAGCGAGATGCCCGCTGATTCGAACCACCTCCCTCTGCAGGAGTGAGCCTGCTCGCGATGACGCCAGTCCAGCCCCCACTAATCTCAATCCAGTCAAAAATCCCTGTGGGAGCGGGCTTGCCCGCGAAGACGTCTGCCCAATCACCCCATCAATCACTGACCGAAATAAACAGAAAAATCACCCCCGTTTAAACGAAGCCTCCCGTAACCACCCAAGCCCTACAACGCCTTGCGTCATTACCTACGAGTACGCCAGAATCCGCCGGCTTGTGCGTCTAGGGCGCGGGTTCTATCGTCTGTCGGTCACTGAAAAACAGTGATCGGGTTTGGTAGCCCGCCATAACTAGTCGCATCGCGCACCGTTCGCAGACCTCATCAGGCCGCTGCTCAATGGTGGCCATGCGCAGGACACCTTCGGGTGTGCCGGGTCCTAGTTACCGGTCTACCAACCCGCGTGTGGCCGCCACCCTTCGTTTGGTAGCGAAGGTGAAGGCTCCTCTTCAATAACTAGGAGTTTCACCATGATCAAACCAACACCCAACCCGCCAGAAACCGACCTCGCATCGCCCTACGAATCCCTCGATTCCAAAAAACTCCACGAAGCCGCCGAACGCGCCCTCGACCACTACCTGTCCCCGGCCACCCAAATCATGGCCAGCCCGCACAAACCCGAACCCATGTACCTCGCCAACCCGAAGTGCGACACCGAATCCCTGCTCGCCAACGCCAGCGAAACCCTCGGCTCCGCCAGCGAAATGCTCAACAACTTCGCCGCCATGCTCGACACCTCCCACCGCAAAACCGCACTGGGCATCGCCCAAGTCGTCATGCTCGGCGAACTCGCCGTAAACCAGGCCCTCGACAACGTGGAAATCGCCCACTGACCACCCCGGTGCGACGAGCCAAAATCCTCGTCGCACCCGGCAATCCCAACCGAGCTGGCACACGGCCACGCCTTGCGCCCACAAGCCTCGGCTGTCACCCTTCGGCCCGTTCTTCAAGGATCAGAACAAGGAATCAAGGATTGAGTGGCTACGTTCCCAACCCCCCGAAAAACTACCGCTACGAAGAAGCCAAACCCGTCGACATTCATGCCCAGCGTTGGGCTGAGTATGAGAAGCACGGGAAAGAACCTACGCGCGAGCCTGAGAAAATCGGCATTGCGTTGAGGATTGGTGTGTTCTTTGATGGTACTGGCAACAACGCAAACAACTCTGCAGCGGGGTTGTTCTGCGGTGCTCATCATCCCATTGCGCCGCAAGATATCGATGCCAGTTGCAAGCCGTACATGAGTGATCCGGATAGCAGCTACGCCAACGACATCAGCAATGTGCAAAAACTGAGTGAGCTCTATTTCGCACCTCAAAAGGCGGAGGGCGATGGTTCGCACAAGCAAGCATTCCGCATGATTTACGTCGAGGGGATCGGTACCCGGTCAGGTGAAGAGGACAGTAAATTCGGCGCTGGCACAGGTCGAGGTGATACGGGTGTTGCGGGACGTGTCCAGCACTCTTTTGAAGAGATCAAATCGCGTATTGAAGATGTTCTGGATAACAATCCAAACAGTGAAATCACGTCTCTGACTTTCGATACGTTCGGCTTCAGCCGAGGCGCTGCGGCCGCACGGCACTTTGCAAATGAAGTCGTTCGCGGAAAACAGGGCCCCTTAGGGAATATATTCCGCAGCAATGCGAGTGACTTCAGTCGAACCTTTATTGACCAGTACAAAAGCAGTATCAATATGGGATTCATTGGTCTGTTCGACACCGTGCCTTCGATTGCTGGCTGGTCCAATCTGGGGAATGTAAAGAGTTCAGTCGCCACGGGCATCAAGCTCTACCTGGACCGTCGTTTTTTTACTGATGTCGTTCAGTTGTCCGCGCGTGATGAGTATCGGGCCAACTTTGCATTGAGTCGCGTCAAAGCCGATCACCTGGAAATCACTCTTCCAGGTGTGCATTCCGATATTGGTGGTGGCTACCGCGATGAGGTTGAGGAGTGTGTACTCGTCAGTCCGATGCAAACGCTTGAGGTCTCGCAGTTTACCGATGTATCTACCACGTCCATCTACCGGGATGCTGTGTCTTTGAAAAATCAGTGGGTCTCCAAAGGCTGGTCTGAAGACATGCTGGAGATTGTTACTCCTGAGGCGCTTCTCCTACCTGTAGATCAACAAGATCGGCTCAGCCCTCGCAGGAAGCGTGTTTATGCCGCCGTACAACTCAAACGTCCTGTGAGCGGCCTTTTGTCGAGGGTGTACCTGCGAGTGATGTATAGCCTCGCAAAGGAAAAGGGCGTTCGATTCAACGAGATTCCCGGAACGGCCGCTCTGGCGGTGCCCTCAGAACTGCAGGCACTGTGTGATCGATTTGTGGCGGGTGACTACAGCACGACTCAGGATGAGGAGAAATTGCTGAAGTTGAAATACATTCATATGTCCGCTAACTGGAATCATCCACTTGGAAGAAGGGATGGCAGTGGTATCCGAGCCGTCTACATCAACGCACCCACCGAAGACATGATTCGTGTGCAACATCCCCATGTACCTGACTGGACTCTCTGGTAATGAAACTAATCGTCACCTTACTTCTTACTTTGTTCATGACCGGTTGCCAGTCTGCTGATCCGCTCTCAGCCAAAAATGATCCTAAATCCGAATGGTGGGAACTGGCTTTCACTGAACCCGATTACATGAAGGTTTGGGTGGAAGACAGTTCGGTGCAAGATATTACCGGCAGAGTCTTCTTCAGAACCGGCGGGGGGACTGCTGCTGGCGGAGAACCTGAAGACGGTACTGAGTCTGCCCGCGGCTGGACAGGAGTGGGAGGCAGCGGAAAAAGAGTAGTGGGTGCCAATCTACCCATTCGCATTTATGTCCGATGGCAATCAATCGTCGAGCAGAAAACTTGGCAAGCGTGGGTGGATATTCCTGAGGAGGCCAGACAAATAATGGTGACCTCCACAAATCAACGATGCCCGGAAAGGCCTGAAAGAACAGCGCGTTACATGGCTTCAGTTTATTTGGGGCTCGCTCCGGGTGGTGTTGTTCAGGTGTGGGTGAGGGATTCATGCCACCGACCAATCAAGGTTGCTAGAGCGCAAGGCGAAATCGACCCGCTGGGTCCGGAGCGGGGGAAAAACGGTGGTCGTTATGCCTACCCTGTGAGTGAAAAGGCCAAGCGCTATATCGACAAATACGGTATTCCGTATGGGAGTTGGTAATCGTCGCCTGATGAAAAGATTTCCAACGATGCTTTGTGCCCTATTGATTAGCGGCTGCCAGCCAATTGATCCGCTATCAGCCAAAAACGACCCCAAATCTCCTTGGTGGGAATTAGGCTTTACCGAGCCCAACTACATGAAAGTCTGGGTTGAGGACACCTCGGTCGACGACATTAAAGGGAGAACGTTCCTGCGCACCGGAGGTGGATCGGCGTCAGGGGGTCAACCTGAAGACGGAACAGAATCGGCGCGAGGCTGGCACGGAGTGGGCAGCACCGGAAAAAGTGTTGTTGGTGCTGATCTTCCCAAAAGGATTTATGTCCGTTGGCAATCCATTGTTGAACCGCAAACGTACAAGGTCTGGATAGATATCCCAGAGGAAGCCAGACAACTCATGCTTGAATCCGTCAATCAGCGCTGCGCCAAAACACCCGAACAAGAGGGCCGCTATAACGCGTCTCTCTACTTGGGCCTGGCTCCTGGTGGTGTCGTGCAAGTTTGGGTTAGAGACTCATGCCACCATCCTGTCAAAGTCGCCAGAGCAAAGGCAGAGGTCGAACCGCTGGGGCCTAGTCAAGGTAAGAACCAAGGGCGCTATGCGTATCCCGTCAGCGAAAAGTCCAAGTGGTATATCGAGAAATTCGGCATCCCTTATGGGAGTTGGTAAACGGTAAACCAATGAAGTTATGCATTGTGGCGGTATGCGTGTTGTTCCTGAGCGGTTGCCAGTCTGCCTATCCGCTATCGGTAAAAAACGACCCGAAATCCGAATCGTGGGAGCTTGCGTTCACCGAACCCTATTACATGAAGGTCTGGGTTGAGGACAGTGCCGCCGAAGACATAAACGGCAAGCTATTCACGCGGACGGGAGGAGGCACAGCCGCTGGTGGTGAACCAGAGAATGGCAAAGAGTCCGCGCGCGGTTGGCATGCGGTAGGCACGGCTGCGAAACCAGTGATTGGCGCTGGCTTGCCCAAACGCATTTACGTGCGCTGGCAATCCATTGTCGAGCCGCAGACCTATAAGGTTTGGTTGGATGTACCTGAAGAGGCGAGGCAACTGATGGTGCAATCGGTCAGTCAGCGGTGCCCGGAAACACCGGAGGAACAGGCCAGCTATAGCGCATCTATTTATCTGGGGTTGGCGCCCGGGGGCGTTGTACAAGTCTTCGTTCGGGACTCGTGCCATCGTCCTGTCAAGGTCGCTAGAGCACAGGCAGAGATTGAACCGCTAGGGCCTGGTCAAGGTAAGAACCAAGGGCGCTATGCATATCCCGTCAGCGAAAAGTCCAAGCGGTATATCGATAAATTCGGCATCCCTTACGGGAGTTGGTAATCCTTAAACCAATGAAACAACTCATAACGATACTTTACGTTTTGCTGATCACAGGATGCCAAGCGACTGACCCACTCTCAGCCAAAAATGACCCGAAGTCCGAATGGTGGGAGCTGGCGTTCATTGAGCCGGACTACATGGAGGTTTGGGTTGAAAACAGTTCTGTTCAAGACGTTAACAACAGGATTTTCTACAAAACCGGCGGCGGCACCGCTGCTGGGGGAGAGCCTGAAGATGGCACCGAGTCAGCCCGTGGATGGTCCATCGTTGATGGCAGCGGAAAGCGAGTGGTCGGGGCCGGTCTTCCCGTCCGCATATACGTTCGATGGCAATCGATCGTCGAAAAGAAAACCTGGCAAGCCTGGGTAGATATTCCGGAAGAGGCCAGGCAGTTGATGGTGACGTCCGTCAATCAGCGCTGCCCGCGAACTCCCGATCGGCAAGCAAGATTCATGGCATCGGTTTATCTCGGCTTGGCTCCCGGCGGTGTGGTGCAGGTTTGGGTAAGAGACTCATGTCATCACCCAGTCAAGGTCGCGCGAGCACAGGCGGAAATTGAACCACTGGGGCCGAGCCAAGGTAAGAACGAAGGACGGTACGCCTATCCTGTGAGTGAAAAGGCTAAGAGGTATATCGATAAGTACGGCATTCCATATGGAAGTTGGTAGTCGTGACAACTACTTGAATGGATCATTTGTAATGAAAGCAACGATTGCACTGCTGGGCGCTTTATTGTTGTCCGGCTGCCAAAGCAGTGGCCCAGAAACAGGCGAAAATGACCCTAAATATCCATGGTGGGAATTAGTGTTCGTTCAGCCGAATTATATGAAGGTCTGGGTAGAGGACAACTCCGTCCAAGACATCAATAACAGAGTCTTCTTTAGAGCTGGCAAAAGCACTGCAGCCAGTGGAGAGCCCGATATCAGCACGGAATCTGCCCGTGGTTGGGGGACGGTGTCGGGGAGCGGGATGCCTGTGACAGGCGCCGATCTTCCAAAACTGATCTTTGTCCGCTGGCAATCCATAACAGAGCAAAAAACCTACAAAGGCTTCATCGAAATTCCGGAAGAGGGCAGGCAACTGATGGTGAAGTCAACACACCAGCGCTGCCCGGAAACGCCGGAGAAAACTGCTCGCTTTATGGCGTCACTTTACGTGGGGCTCGCTCCGGGCGGCGTGCTCAAAACATGGGTTAGAGATTCATGTCGAAATCCGATTGAGATTTCTCGCGGTCAAGGGGAGATAGAACCTCTGGGGCCGGAACAGGGGAAGCATGGTGGTCGTTACGCCTATCCGGTAAGTGAGAAGGCTAAACGATACGTAGAAAAGTACGGCATTCCGTATGGGAGTTGGTAGGCGACACTTCTCTTGCCTGCCTTTCAGGGGCGTTGTCTTGTGAGTTACCTTTTTGACAGCAACCGCGTCAATGCTGAGCTCAACGAAGGATCGCTTTCGGCCAAAAGCAGACGTTCAGGAACGACTGATTCCAGCCAATAGAAGCCCAATCGTGATGGCTGCGTTCGTTCAAAAGAGGTCAAGTCATATTGAAGAGCAGTTTTATGATGGATCTCGAGACTTTCCTAAACCGTCACATCGAGCTGAGGCGTTCATTTGTGCTTTGTGATGCTCGAAAAACGGTTCTAGGGGATTATTGGGGGGGGGGGGAACGCATTTTCACCTCAGAGCACTGCCTCCCTATCAGCTACTGAGTTGGCTGAGCTTATAGCTGAGTGGACGTCGAACGGCAGTGATCGCGAAACCAGGTGGCACAATCCCATAATGGCCATCAACGACTCAGCCGAACGGTCCTTGTGTTTCCGCTTTTTATACCTCAACATGAGGGAACATTTTCGGAAACAGGTACGGAGTGGCGATGAGCAAATTTGAATTGACGGCTTCAAACGTCTTCACTCGGCGAGCGACGATTATCGATGATCCCTCGGATGTCGAAGTACGATTGAAGGACTTGCATTCTGACTTGAGCCCAGTCCTCCTCCGTGACGCCATTAGTGGCGGTATCCGAGGACGCAATGAGACCAATCGTGCATCCGCCCCGACTGCAGCAGGTGTTCAGCAATGGCTGAAGACCGTTGAAGATCTGCGCACATTGTTGGCTACAGCCCACTGGCATATTCACGAACAGAAAAATTGCCCTTTCATCAGCTCGCCTGATCGGACTATCTCAATTGTTGTCATGACCGGCAACAGCGAGACAGGCAAGAATGGAATTGATGAACCAACAAATCAGGCTGAAAAAGGAGCGGTAGCTGAGGACTTTGTTTATAACAATAATCGTCAGTTAGAGCTCTTTAATAGTAACGCTTTCCAGTTCGTAAAAGAACACAGGAAAGAAACACAAGTCTGGGCGTTGCTTTATCATTATGATAAAGCACTTAAGGAGGTTCGATATGAATTGTCCTTGCCGACCGGATTTGGCAATAAAAAAATTACTGGCTGGGGCGTTCGCATACTCCTAGGTAGTGTTTCTAACAATCCAGATGACTTCACCATTCGTAAAGATGAATCAAATTCTCAAATTTCGGTGGAAGTAGAGCCTATAGCAGGCAAGTTGTGAGTAAGTAGGTATGTCCGATATTAATCCCAAGCAAATCACATTTGCCAGGGTGAGAAGACGTTTCACTAAAGCTCAGCTGGCAAAGGAATTAGGTATCACCAGTCGTAGCTTGCAGAACTACGAGACTGGCGCGTCCTATCCTGAGCCAGCGGCGCTGGAAAAGATTGCAAAAATACTTAATTTTCCCCAGCAATTCTTTTTCCTTGAGGAAGATATGCCCGAGCTGAGGGAGGATTCGGTTAGTTTCCGTAAGCTTTCAAAAATGACTGATGCATTGAAAGCTTGCACATTTGCAGCAGGCGCTATTGCGTTTAGGGTGAACTGTTGGATAGAAGAGAGGTTTAATTTGCCCTCAGCAGCACTACCTGACCTAAGCGATCTAGGGCCTGAAGAAGCCGCCGCTACACTCCGTCGTTTATGGGGATTAGGTAACGCACCCATCCCCAATATGATTCACTTGCTTGAGTCAAAAGGTATTCGTATTTTTTCGCTGGCAGAAGAAACACGAGAGGTTGACGCTTTCTGTACTTGGTATGAGGGCAAACCATTTGTTTTCCTTAACACCATCAAGTCCGCTGAGCGAAGCCGCTTTGACGCTGCACATGAGTTAGGTCATTTGGTTCGCGACGTTTACACAATGCAGCACGGCCAAGCGCACGGACCAGAAATGGAGCGACAAGCTGATGCATTTGCTGCCGCTTTTTTAATGCCTAAGGATAGTGTGGCGGCTAATCAGCCACCGACTTACTCGATTAAGTATTTGATAAAGCTGAAGCACTATTGGGGTGTGTCGCTTGCAGCCATGGCATATCGTTTTAATTCGTTGGGTTTAGTTAGCGAATGGAATTACCGCAATCTGTGCATAGATATCGCTAAAAGTGGATATCGCTCTAATGAGCCAGAGCCGATGGAGCGGGAGACATCGCAGCTACTCACAAAGGTGCTAGATGCTTTGCATGTTCGGAAGCAAGGCCGTCGTGAGATTGCGGATAGTTTGAGTGTCAGTATAGACGAAATTAATGCTTTGACTTTTAAATTGACAAGATTGTCAGTGGTGTCGGGCAGTGTAATTAGTGAGCCGTCAAGCAAGAAGCTTTCTCCAAAGTTGAGGCTGATATAGCGCAAAACTTAATTCTGATTTTATAGACGGTTGAGTTTCTTCTTTTTGATCGGGCGTTGTGCGAGAAAAACTAAATTAATAATAGAGAATTCCTCTTCTAGGCGCCGCGCATTCTTAGTATCGCTTCTATCTAGAGCCATCTTTGCTCAATCAGCTCCCCTCCATATCATAAATGATAGGGGAGCTCTTTCTTGAGTGTAATATTTTACTCCTTAATGGTTAAAGTAAGTGAGTAGATGGTCAATATATAGTGTTTTTTGCCATCTCTTGCCACAGAGCTTTCCTATCTAGCTCTTGTCCTTGGTATATGACCACACCAAAAGTTTCATCCACTACACGGCGTCCTTTGTCATAGATATGCACGTGAATTCCAAGTTCTTGGGGTCTATCTGCTGTCCATAAAACCGCTGGAGTAGAAGACCATACCTCAAACTTTAGGCCAGGGTATTCGTCCATGTTAAGCGTGCGATCGGGGACTATATATTGATTGCTGTTGTTAAATTGATCGTGTAAGGGCTTCAGCGGGGTAGACACTATTTTTCCATCACTCCAAACGCTGTCATTACCGCAATTTCCACAGAAATGCTTTGCGTGCGGCGTGTTAGCGAAGCTACCCAAATCCAGGTGAGGATATCCACATTTTTTGCACGTGACACACGACATTTCTCGGCCATTTTCCAGTGACTTCACGAACTCGAATGCAGCTGGCGGTGTAATTTGAATTTGGGTAATTTCGCCGCTGGAAAATAATCCTAAGTTTTGATTGTATGAGCACACGATAGCGTCAAAATCCCGATCCAGCTGCTTTTTATTATCGCCAGAGAAACGCTTGTGCACATGTATTTTGGGAGGTCTCGGGACTATCTCTTCACTCGAGATCGCTGGTGGTAGGGAGCACCAAACTCCAATTTCCTCAAAGTCGTTGAAATCCACAACTAAAGGATCAACCACATAGCTCATTCCCATAAGGTGATTACTGCAGGTTACCTCACCGGTAGGTGGAACTGCGGCGATATCTGCTTTTACACCCCAGTGAATTTGGTGAGTTTTGCAATACCATCTATCCGCGCCGTTTCTGAATTTTCCACACGGAACAATGTTGCAAGGTAATACTGCGTTGTCGCCGGTTTTTGCGGTGAAGCTGCCAAACACTCCCTCGGAGTTTACAGCGATATTCCCAATTGTTCTTCCTGGTGCCCAACAAATAGCTGATGCAGTGGAGTACTGTTCAGGATTATCCTCCTGCTCACCCTCGTTGCAGTATTTTTTAATAAAATTCTTTTTCGCCATACCCGTGCCTGGGTCAGACCATTCACACTCCCACACCTCAACTTACCCTGTTTCTGAGTTTAGTTTTCGTGAATAAAACATTAAATAATCCTTTGGTTAGGGTGTGAGATCTTGCCTGGGGCTTACTCTGTAATTCCGCGCCAGACTTTACGATATTCTGACTTAACCAACCAGTCTTTGTGCACGCGCTCGAGGTATAACGGATGCTCGTAGTGCATTGAAGCAGTTTAACTGTCAGAGTTCAAGGAGCACTCGTCTACTGAATATGAGTAATCAGTGATGGCTAGCCCCCTCACAAATGCTTTCTCCGGAATGCTTCGACTATCGTCTATAGAGGTTGGCTAATATCTACAGGCTTATATTTTTTCTTCTCATCATTATTTGCATATGGTTTATGAAAGATGGTGGTTGAATGTAAGTGTGGTCCGGATGTTAATAGGTGTTATTGTATGATAATATAGTGCGTTGTTTTTTTTGTGGTGTTTTGAGTTTTAGTTATGGTAGGGCGAGTAATGCTTTTTGTTGTAATGTTAGGCGGAAAACATCCTAGAGCCAAAATTGAAGTCCATGATATAGCCTTTGTGGTGGCTGAGAGATTAGAGGATTCTTACCCTCAGCTTAGGCAGAGTTGGTTTGGATCCCCTGTCGGCCTTCATATTGATGCATGGATGGCAGTTGATGGAGTTGATGGGTGGAAGTTAGAGCTAAGCGCATTAGCTCCCTGTCCTGGCTCTATGCGCTTGTACTTCATAAATTTGGGTGGGTATGAAAGTGGAACCTTTGGTGAAGCACATCACTATTCTCTGATAGTTGCGAAGGATAAGCGGGAGGCCATAAGCCTCGGTAAGCGGCAGATATTAAAGCACTGGGCCCAATCTCATACTGATGGCGTGCTGGATGTGGACGATTGTTTGCCGATTGATTCGATAGACGGTCGATATGTTCATTTAGTTGAGGGGGCGCACGATCGCATCATTCAGAGCAATGACTACATTGTATTATCTTAATATTAGTTGGCTCAATACGATATGAGTCGCCCTTGAATTTTCGTTTGTTGAGTGACCGTTTCAGGCCGAAAGAAGCCGCATAAGCTCGGCGACTTTCGGCTAATCATTTACCCTGAAAAAATGAGCAAACAGAACGCGAGGCCTCAAGCTTCTACTTCTTACCAATTTCACGGAAGTTGGCTATGTACTGCTCGAGTATCCCGGCGCGCTCAAGCATTCGAAATGAATTTCTATACGCTGCATTTTTCTTATGGCTTTCATCGATGCGACACCATGAGCAAATTTTCGAATCCATACTGGTCACAGGCTCCTTACATGAGCTGCACCGTTCACTCTTTGGGGCTATTTCCCTGCCGTCAAAGATGTGGGTTTGGAGATTTTCATCTAAGAAGAAAGGGGTCGTTGAACTTTTGCCAATATGTTTTTCATAATAGTTGCACCCTATAGATTCTGAAATTTCTTTTACTTTGTTTTTTAGTTCTTGAGATGCTTTTGCGCCTACAACAAAAGATGTTATGAGGTTTGCTGGGAAATATAATAGCATCAGGTTTTCATTTATCTTTTCGATGCATTTCTCATCAATAATTAGACGTCTTTCCTGTTCATAGCTCCAGCAGGTTTGTTTTGTGTAGTAAGCGGCGCTGCCTATTGCTTGCTGGAGCCATCCAATATGTCTAGGCTTGGAAATCACATATGCGCGTTCCAGCATATCCTGCATGCCTTCGTAAGGCGTTTCTCGATAGTCAATGTCACCGAAACTTGGATCTGAATCTTTTGATTTGAGCCACTCATCAAGTGCTGCTTCATTAATTTCTGCCAGAAATCCTTGAGAATTTGACGCGTAGTGCGCCCACATCGGAGTTACTAAGGGCGATTTTGAAAAGCAAGTAACTGGTTGCTGTGTCACCATGGAAATCATTTCGTTGTAGTATGCTAGAATCTCCGGCTCTTGATTGTAGTCGATGGTTAAGAAAAATTCGAATGGGTCGTTATAGTCTTTTAGGTAGGAAAATTTTAGACTGCAATTGCCATTTGATAGTAGAAGCTTGTCAGCTATTTCTGGACCCATGTACTTATATAAATTTTTGTTGTCTTCCATGATTTATTTGGCCTCGACTTTTATATGCTGTGAATTTGTTTGCAGTGTAAGGATGCCAGCTCTACACATCGAAAGTGAAGAAAGATTTCGTTACCGAATCCCTTGGAATATGGCTTTATCCAGATGATTGCTTCTGGCCGAAAGCAGCCCCATCCGTAATTCCCTATCAGCCCGAGCACTGCCAGATCAACGGAATCTATTACCGGTATCAATCAGCAACGATCTCAAACGCAGCACTCCCCAAAACCTCCCCATTAACCATAACCCTCACCCCATGCCGCCCCAAAAAATGCTTCCGCGTCGTAAAATCCCTAATCACCTGTCGCCTCCCCACAACCACTTCCCCAAATCCCGCCAACTCCACCGTCTTCAACTTGAAAACCTTCCCCGAAACCCCGCCATTCGCCTTCACATAGTCAATCGCATAATCAATCACCAACCGTTGCTCATGCGCCACTGTCGACTTCAACGTAAACGACAACCTAATCGCCTCACCCAACCTCACCACCGCCGGCTCAACCCGCACATCCAGCAACTCAACCTCTGCCTTGGCCCCCGCGCCAATCACCGTCAGCGCGCGCAGGTCGCCCTGTTTGATCAAGCTGCGCAGCGCATGCTTTGCAATCCACGCCGTGTGTTTGTTCTCCAGTGGCCAGCCTTCAATCGTGTCCAGCACCCATTCCGGATGCTCTTTGGTCACGTCGTTCAGATGATTCGCCACGGATTTGCGTACGTACAGACTCTCGTCGGCCTTCAACCGATCAAGGATTCCGGCGGCCAGTTGCGGGTTGGCTTGCACGGCTTCCAGGCGGAATGACCAGGGCAGGCGGGGGCGAGTGCCTTCGCTGGCGAGGCGGCGGACGTGGTGGTTTTGGTCTTGGGTCCAGTCGTGCATGAGTTCCAGCGAGCGTTCGAGGTCGCTGCGCAGGAAGTGGCGGATGGCGAATTCGGAGGAGCCGAAGGTGGTGAAGTATTTCAGTGCTTGCATGGAGGTATCGAACGCGTGGCTGCCGTAGCTGGCGACGTAGTGCGGCAGGCACATGCTGACGAATCCGCTGTTGAGGCGGGGGGCGAGTTCGCGCAGGACTTCGAGGGAATCTTCGTAGTCCAGTGGCAGCACGGCGTGCAGGCTTTCGCTGACGCGGGCCATGCGTTGCATCACCGACAATTCCGCCAGCCCTTGGTTGGCGTGTTTGAGAAACGCCTTGGCCTTGAACGCCGGGTACACGGCGCTCATTTCGTTGGCCATGTGTTGCAGGCGTTCGGCGTTGAAGATTTCCTTTAACGCCGGGGCGGCGGTGTCGGTGGAGCTCATGGTCATGTCATCGGGGTGCTGACGAACGCTTCGAGGGTTTCGGCGTACGCGGTGTATTGGGCGATGTGCGGGTAGCGGCGGGTGTCGATCTGGTCGGGGACGACGAGGTCGGTGAAACTCCACGCCACGGCGAGGCTGATGCCGGCCTGGGTGAGGGTGCCGTCGGTGGGCAGGCCGGTTTTTTCCAGTTCCTGTTCGAGGGCGGTGAAGGCAGCGGCGAGTTGGCCTTCGACGCGCTCGACCCACGGTTGGTATTGAATGTCGGCCGGTCGCAGGTTGCGTTCGTAGTAGAGCTGCACGGCTTTTTCGCAGGCGGCGAGGCTGAGGCCGATCAGGCGCAGGGCGTGGGCGCGTTGTTTGAGATCGGTCGGTAGCAGGCTTTTGCCGCTGGCGGCTTCGAGGTAGTCGAGGATGAGGGTGGAGTCCATCAGGACCACGCCGTCATCGAGGATCAGTGTGGGCGCCTTGACCACCGGGTTGATCTGCTGGAATTGCTCGAAGTGGCGGAATACCGAGACCGATTCATGTTCGAGGTCGATGCCGAGGCGTTTGGCGGAGATCGCCACGCGGCGCACGTAAGGGGAGTCCAGCATGCCGATCAGTTTCATGACGCGTTCCTTCAAGTCGAACCGGTGGGAAGGCATAACCTAGCCGAGCCTGAGGCAAATGTCAGTCGTCAAAACCGGCTTGTTCGTGAATCTCATCCACATTCAATTCCAGCCGATACGCCACCGCCACAAACAGCGCCTGACACAAACACAAGGTCGCACTCAGCGAACGGAACGCCAGTGCGCTGCCCTCATTCACCAGCAACAGGCTGTTGGCGTTTTTAGCCAAAGGCGAGAGCTGGCTGTCGGTGAGGATCAGCGTGTTGGCCTGTTGCTGGCGGGCGTAACGCAGGCAGTGTTGGGTTTCCTTGGCGTAGGGGGTGAAGCTGATGGCGATCACCAAATCACCACTACGCACGCTGCGCATCTGCTCGCGATAACTGCCGCCCAGCCCGGAAACCAGATGAATCCGCTTGTGAGTGTGTTGCAAGTTGTAAACGAGGTAGTCGGCGACGGCGAAGGAGCGGCGCACGCCGACCACATAGATGTTGTCGGCGTTGACGATCAGGTCGACGGCTTTCTCGAACGCGACGTCGTCGAGTTCGCGGCCCAGGCGTTCGATGCCGGAGCGGGTGGCGTCGATGCATTCGCGGGCGAGGTCGCCGTCGCTGGCCGGCTGCGACTGGTTGGCGATCATGCTGCGGATGCGTTGCTGGTAGTTCTGCACTGGCGAGGCTTTATGGGTGTAGGCGCTGCGGAACAGCGCCTGCATTTGGCTGAAGCCGCTGAAGCCGAAGCGCTGCGAGAAGCGCACGATGGCGGACGGATGCACCTCGCATTCGCGGGCGATGTCGCTGATGCGGTCGACCATGATCCGGTCGCTTTGCTGGCTCATGTAGCTGGCGATGCGCTTGAGTTGGCGCGGCAGGGTGTCGTATTCGTCGGTGATCAGTTGCAGCAGACGCTCGGCATTGATCGGGGGGCTGGCGAGGGGGCGCTCGTCGTTGGCCGGCAGATCGGGGCGGGGCATAAGTTATCCTTCGGGCTGATCAAATCACACTGTGGCGAGGGAGCTTGCTCCCGCTGGACTGCGAAGCAGGCCCACTGCTTTTTAAAGTTGAAGAGCAAGGGCCGCTTCGGGCCCCAGCGGGACGGTGCGACGATTCGACGAGCTCCCTCGCCACAGTTATTTGCGGTGTGCCTGATGATAGGCGGGGTGCGGGCAGTTGGCAGGGAAGATTTTCGGCGTCTGCGCAGCTGAAACGATGCACTGCACGGGCGGCATGGCTGAAAAAATGCGACCAACTGCCGCTCGGTTAGCCGTTTGTCTTCTATATACAGCCGCTCGACTGAATTTCTTGCTATAAACGCACTCCGATGACCGCCACGAAGCCTGTGTCAGAGCTGTTTACGGCTGTTGTCGGACAAATTCCCGGTATTTAGAGTTGCTGAGGCCTCAAACGGGCCTTAGACTGCCGCCCCTTCGTAAATTGAGTGCCGGGTGGCGTTTGCAATAAACGATGCCTTTTCGTCGACCGGACACGGTTCGCCGGAACGCTCCCTATTTCGCCTTAATGCACGTTTTTTTATAGAGATATCAATGACAAAGGACAAGTTGCTGGCGATGCCGGCAGATGACTACATGAATGCCGAGCAACACGCTTTCTTCACTGAGCTGTTGCAGAACATGAAAGTCGAAACCCACGAGCGCATTGAGCAAAACCGTATCGCCATCGAAAGCCTGGACACTCCGGCCGACCCGGCGGACGCGGCTTCGGTTGAAGAAGAGCGCACCTGGCTGGTCAACGCGATTGATCGCGACCAGCGCATGCTGCCGCAACTGGAACAAGCCCTTGAGCGCATCAAGGAAGACAGTTTTGGCTGGTGCGACGACAGCGGCGAGGCCATCGGCCTGAAGCGCCTGCTGATCAGCCCGACCACCAAGTACTGCATCGAAGCTCAAGAGCGTCACGAGCAGATCGACAAGCACCAGCGTCAGGCCTGATTCCATGGCTGCTCCCTGAATGGGGGGCGCCTGCAAAAGATCGCAGCCTTCGGCAGCTCCTACACGAGCTGACGGGGCTGCGATCTTTGCATTTGTTCGTCTGCGATATTTCGCGCGCCGTTCCTTTGACCTGCTGCAGACCCCACGACTAACGGACCATGGATAATGGCGTTCTAGTGGCGTTTAATGCAGTCACAACAATGAGAACAAGCGTGGGGTGTTGATATGACGAGAGATGGATCTCTGGTTGGGGCTATGCCCGCACCAGTGCTGTTGCCGAAAAACCGCTGGATCGCTCCGACCCTGCAAAGCATCGCCCTGATGCTGTTGCTCGCCGGCATGACGCTGGGTGGATGGTCGCTGTACATCGGCATGCCGCTGGCGATGCTGATTGTTTGGCTACCGCGCCTGCGCTCGCGTGCCATTCCCGATGTTGTGCCTGCCGAGACCGGTAGCGCGATTTCCGAACTCACCCGCGATCTTTCCCACACCACCAGTCATAACGCGCTGTCAGCCGCCGGCGTGGCGTTTTCCGTCAAGCAACTGGCGAGCAAACTGGAATCGCAACTCGACGCGGCGGCGCAGATTGTCAGCAACGCCGAAGTGATGATCGCCACCGAACACGCCACCTCACAGCTCAGCCGTGAAGCGCTGGAGGCTGCCAGCGAAGCGCATCACAGCAGCGCGGCCGGGCGCACTGAACTGGTGGAATCGATTGCGCGTATGCATCAACTCAGTCAACGCGCCAATGCCAGCCGTGAGTTGATCGAGGCCCTGAGTCTGCGCAGCGATGACATTCAGCGCGTAACCCTGGTGATTCAATCCATCGCCAGCCAGACCAATCTGCTGGCGTTGAACGCGGCGATTGAAGCGGCGCGGGCGGGCGAGCATGGTCGTGGTTTTGCGGTGGTGGCGGATGAGGTGCGTGGTCTGGCGGCCCGGACGGCCTCGGCGACCGACGAAGTCGGGGAGATGGTCGCCGATATTCAGCAACGCACGGCGCAAGTGGTGGAGCAGATCCGCGAGCTGTCCAGCGATTTGCAGACCGGTGTCGAACAAGTTGAAAACACCGGCCAGCATTTGGAAAATATCGCGCGGCTGGCGGCCGGGGTGGAAACCCAGGTCGGTGAAATCGCCCGTGGCGCAGAAACCAACCGTGAGCAGCTCGACAGTCTGTTCAAGGCCATTGAGCAGATGCGCAGTGATCTGGCGATCAGCGATCAACAGACCCGGCGCCTGGCCGAGGCCGCCGTACAGATGGAAGGCCAGGCGGAAACCATCAGCGAGCGTCTGGCCGAAGTTGGTCTGGATGACTATCACCAGCGCGTCTATGACCTGGCGCGTGAAGGCGCGAGTCAGATTGCGGCGCGGTTCGAGGCGGATGTCGAGCAGGGGCGAATCAGCCTCGATGATCTGTTCGACCGCCAGTATCAACCGATTCCCGGGACGCAACCGGCGAAGTTTCAGACCCGTTTCGATCACTATACCGATCAGGTGCTGCCGGCGATCCAGGAGCCGTTGCTGCCACGCCACGAGGGCTTGGTGTTCGCCATCGCCTGCACGCAGCAGGGTTATGTGCCGACGCACAACCTGGCGTTCAGTCAGCCGTTGACTGGCGACGTGCAGGTGGACGCGGTGGGCAACCGCACCAAACGCAAGTTCGCCGATCGCACCGGGATTCGCTGCGGCAGCCATCAACAAGCGGTGTTGCTGCAGACTTACACCCGCGATACCGGGGAGTTGATGCATGACCTGTCGGTGCCCATCATGGTCAAGGGGCGGCATTGGGGCGGTCTGCGTTTGGGATATAAGCCGGAAAGTCCGCGCTGATCGATTGTTACCGCTCGTGCAATGAATCTGTGCACGGGCGTTGCTGTTTCCTCTGCGACGAAGTCACTAACATTGCTATTAGTTAGGTAGCTAATGAAGTCGAGAGGTCAGTATGTGCAGAGTCGATGTCGCAGTGATGATTGGCAGTGGTGTGCCCGCCGGATTGCGCGCGATGGGCCGCAGCGTCTGCTGGGTGGTGTTGCTCAACGGTGAGCGGCGTGGCACCGCGTTCGCCAGTCGCGACGAGGCGGAGGAGTGCAAGGCTGCCTGGCTCGCGCAACTGATGGCCGAGCCTGGCGACAGCCTGCACTGACATGTATTAACGGCCGTCGTGCAGGCGTACGTTCAATTCATCGACCATCACCGCTTCTTCGCCGTCGGCGCGCAGCCATTCCTTCAGAAGCTGCGCCTGTTGCGGCGTCCAGAAGTCCGCATCGATCAACTTGGTGTTGGCGTCCAGCGGATGCGCTTCGATGAAATCGTCGATTGCTCCGTCTTCCGATGGCAGGCCCAGTTGGTCGAACAGGGTTTTCAAATCATATGCTGGCAGTTCCATCGTGTACTCCTTTTGCGTGTGCCGGAATGGCGCTGTCGCTTGCTCTTTATCTGAGGCAGCCGTTGGACAAGAGTTCGATTCGTGATTCAAGCGAGCGGGCGAGGGCGCACGCTTCGTTATGGTCTTCGCGGAAACCTCTTACACGTCCGGTAGACGATTCCTTGATATGAAAGAACGCGTTACCCGCCGGTATTACCTGAAATCGCGGCGCGTAAGCGCTTTGTGCGTAGGGTGCAAGGTCCGGTAAGTCAGCGCCTTGCAGCACGAAAGGTTGATCGATACCGGGGTTGGAAGGCTGGGCAAAGTGAGTCAGAGTGCACATATGAAGTCCTTTTCATGGGGTAGCCGACGGTTACAGGTCGGTTTGGGTAGTCGGAAGGAGCATCGCTGCTCTAGAATCGCCAGTGCCTGTTGGCGACAGGTGTCTATCTAAAGCAATTTTTTACCGGTGATATGTCGGAAAAAGGCTTTTTTTCGTCAGCTTTTTCCCTAAAGTTTGTAGTCCGTCTTCACTACGCTTAAGTGAGGACTTTTCCTTCAAGGCCTGGCGAACGTCGAGCCAAGTTTCTCGCGTGACTTTCCAGTAGTCTTGCGAGCTCGCGATGAATGGGCGTTCTGCTTGTTTCAGGTTTACTGAAGTCATTCGGTAACAGCATCGGCCTGGCCGTTTTTTTGCCGTGCGCGTTTTGGCGCAGGGTACTTTTCAGATGTGGGGATGTTTCTTTGGCAGTCAGTAATCTCGATATGCATGCTTTGTTCGTGTTGGGTGATTTGCGTGCAAAGCTGGTCAAGCAGTTTCAATCGCGTTTTGTTTACATCACCGAACAGAACGCCGAAGGCATTTATGTGGCCGAGATCGACACCGAAAGTGCGTTGGTAGTCGATGACAAACCGGGGCTCAAGCTCAAGGTCGGCGATCATTTCAGCGCTGCCGTTCTGCCCAGCCGTGAAGGCGGCAAGATGGATATTCGCTTTCGCGAAATCAAACTGACGGTGTATGGCCTGGGCGACTATGCCTTTGTCGATACCGCGGACGGACACGCGATCCTGTTCAAGGAAGGCCATAGCGTGGTGACGGTGTTTGCCGCGCATCAGCAATTGCAGGAAGGCCTGACCAAGACCCTGAAAGCCGTGACCGGTAAAGCGGCGAAGTGGCGCAAGGGCGAACTGATCACGTTCAAGGCCAGCGAGTGAGCGGTGGTTTGAGTCGCGCCGACTTCCATTCGCAGAACCTCGACCGCGCGCGTGAAGAGGCCTTGCGGCTGTTTCAGGCCAAAGCCGAGTTGCAGGGCGCGTGGCTGAACTGGGTGGCTGCGCAGATCTACGCCTTGCGGCCTGCGGAATACGCCAGCATGGTCAGACGCGAGCTGCAAAGCTTGCAGGAAAAGTCTGAAACATAACCTCGTCGGGAACCGGTCCCGGAAAAAGCAGGAACCTCGGCTACAGTCAGTTGACTGAGTATTCAGAGGCTTGCGGTCTTCTGCCAGGCCATCCTGCTATTGCTGTGAACAGCACGAGGTGCAAAAGCATGAAAGGATTTCGACGGTTACTGGCCGCCAGCGTGGTCACGTTCGGTGTGCTGACATCGGCGCAACCGGTGACGGCGGCGCAAACGCCCATCCATTTTGCCGACCTGAACTGGGAAAGCGGCAGCCTGATCACCGATGTTCTGCGGATCATCGTCGAGAAGGGCTATGGCCTGCCGACCGATACGCTGCCGGGCACCACCATCACCCTGGAAACCGCTCTGGCCAACAATGACATTCAGGTCATTGGCGAAGAGTGGGCCGGGCGCAGTCCGGTGTGGGTCAAGGCCGAAGCCGAGGGCAAGGTCGCCAGCCTGGGGGATACAGTCAAGGGTGCCACTGAAGGCTGGTGGGTGCCGGAATACGTGATCAAGGGCGATCCGGCCAAGGGCATCAAGCCCATGGCCCCGGACTTGCGCAGCGTCAATGACCTGAAGAAATACAAGGACGTGTTCGCTGATCCCGAGAACCCGAGCAAAGGGCGTTTCCTCAACAGCCCGATTGGCTGGACCTCGGAAGTGGTGAACAAACAGAAACTGACCGCTTACGGCCTGCAGGACGATTACACCAATTTCCGCAGTGGATCGGGTGCGGCGCTGGACGCCGAAATCACCTCATCGATTCGTCGGGGCAAACCGGTGCTGTTCTATTACTGGTCGCCGACGCCGCTGCTTGGCAAATTCAAACTGGTGCAGCTGGAGGAGCCACCGTTCGATGCCGAGGCGTGGAAGACGTTGACCGATGCCGACAACCCCAATCCGAAACCGACCCGTTCGCTGGCGTCGAAGCTGTCGATCGGGGTCTCTGCACCGTTCCAGAAAGAGTATCCGCAGATCGCGGCTTTCTTCAGCAAGGTGGATTTACCTATCGAGCCGCTGAACAAGGCGCTGGCCGAGATGAGCGAGAAGCACACCGCGCCACGCCAGGCGGCGGAAGCGTTCATGAAGGCGCATCCGGAGGTGTGGCAGGCGTGGGTGCCGAAGGATGTGGCGGAGAAGGTGGCGGCTGATCTGAAGTAGGTGGTGAGTCCGCTGGCCTCTTCGCGAGCAAGCCCGCTCCCACAGGAGGACGCGTTCCAATTGTGGGAGCGGGCTTGCTCGCGAAGCTTTTACGCTTTTAAAACTTCGTCTGCACCGCCAATTCAAAGGTGCGCGGCGTACCCAGATAGTACGCCGGCGAAACATGCGCAAACTCGGCATACACCTCATTGGTCAGATTACGCACCCGACCGGTGACGGTGGTTTGCGAGTCGACCTTATAGCTGAGGAAACTGCCGAACAGCGTGTACGACGGCACGGTCATGGTGTTCGCCGTATCCGCATACACCGACGCCACATACCGTGCATCGACCCCACCTTGCCATTGCGGCGAAAAATCATAAGTCAGCCACAGATTGCCGACCCGGTCCGGAACGTTGGTTGGCGTGTTGCCCTTGCGCGACACCACTACGCCGGCGGCATTCTTTTCGGTGAAGTCGTCGTACTGCGCATCGACCCAGGCGAAGTTGCCTTCGGCCATCAGCTTGTCGGTGATCCGCAGGGAACTGGCGATCTCGATGCCTTTCGAGGTTTGCTGACCCACCGGGATGCTGCTGGTCGGGTCCATCGGATCAGTCACAGCAAAGTCTTTGCGCTCGATGGTGTAGGCGGCAACCGTCGCCGAGCCACGGCCATCCAGGTAGTCGAACTTGCTACCGATTTCCCACTGCTTGCCGGTTGAAACATCGAAGTCCTGGGTGCCATTCGGCTGCTCGGCGGCGGTGCTGTATTGCACGTAGACGTTGGCGGATGGAATGAACTGGTAGGTCAAGCCGACGCGCCCGGTGACCGGCTCCCAGCTGCGCTTGAGGTGTTTGGGGTTGGCGGCTGTCACGGTGCGATGGTTGGTCACGTCGAGGTCGATATCGTCGTAACGCAGGCCGGTGAGCAACGCCAGTTTGTCGGTCAGTGCCAGGCGGTTTTCCACGAACAGCGCCTTGGTGGTGACCTCGTTGGTCTTGTCGCTGATCAGTGTCGGGTTGGTGCCGGGAATATCGTAGAAATGCCCCGGACGGTAGTTGTTCGGGTCGACCGAGCTTGCGCCTTTGATATTCAGCGGCGAGTTGGTGGTCTGGTTGACCTTGTACTCGAAACCGCCGGACCAGGTGGTGTCGAGGCCGAACAGGGTGTTGTCGTGGCGCAGTTCGAACTGGTTGCCGTTCTGCTCGCCCTGATGCCGTACTTGATAGGCGGTGGAGCGGTTCACCGCGCTGTTGTCAGCGTTGTACTGGTAGGTCTCGAGATTGCGGTAATCGCGCTGGCTGTCGAGGTGATACAGCGTGTTGCGCAGGGTGGTGCTGTCGTTGATCCGGTAGTCGATGATCGAGCGCACCCAGATCGTGCGCTGTTCGTAGCGCCCGTCCTCGACGTTGTAGTTGTTGAAGCGGTTGTGTTTGTCGATCTTCAACTCGCCGGCCTTGGGGTTGAGCACCGGCGTGCCCCAGTACGGGCTGTCTTCGTGTTCGTCCTGATATTCCAGGGCCAGGGTGTGCGACAGATCCGGCGTGAGGTCGCTGAGCAACGAAAACGCCACGCTCCAGGCATCGCGTTCCTGGCGGTCGATGTAGCCGTTGCTGGTGTTGTGGCTGACATCGAGCCGCGCGTAGTGCTGCACGTCGGCGCTCGGGTCGGTCAGCGCGTGATTGAGGCCGAGCGCGGTTTCGGTGGTGTCGTAACTGCCGTAGCTGACGCGACCTTCAGCGGCTTGTTCGTCGCGAGTTGCCAGTTTGGTCAAGTAGTTCAGTGAACCCCCCACCGAGCCTGCGCCGTTGATCAGTGACGAAGGCCCGCCCACCAGCTCGACCCGATCATAGATCCATGAATCCACCGGCCGGGCGAGGCCGCCAGAGACGGTGACGCCGTTGAACATCTGGGTGATCTGGCTGCTGGTGAAGCCGCGGTAGGAGACGAATCCGCCAAAGCCTGGCGGTGCGCTGGCATTGACCCCGGGCAGGGTATTGGCGGCGTCCTGGAAGTTTTGCGCGCCGTGGCGTTCGATGTCGTTGCGGTTGGCGACGGCCACCGAGGCCGGGGTGTCGCGCACGTTGAGGCCGAGGCGCGAGGCCATGCCGCTGGATTGATCGAGGCTCAGGCCCGGTTCGCTGGTGGATTCGCCGTCGATGGTGATCGGCGCCAGATCCACGGTGGATTGCGCCCAAGCGTTAAGGGACAGGCAGCCGCACAGGCTCGCCAGCAGAGGAATGTGTTTCATCGTTGAATCCTGAATGCTTGTCTAGGAATCAGCGCACAGGCAAACGCCGCGCGTTGGCGCAGTGGGCTGAAAAAATCAAAAAGGCAAAGACACTCAGGCGAGCGGCGGGGCGCGAGGGTTGGCCGAAGGCCAGGTGAAGCGGGCGGGGAGGTCGGCGCTGACGATGGGTGCCAGCGGCGGGCTGTGTTGCTCGGGCAGAACCGCGAGGGTCAGGCTGGAGTTGAATGCCGGGCCCATGCCGCCGCCGACCGAGCACAGCGGACAGCCGAACGCCTTGGACAGGGTCGGCAGTTGCTCTTCGGTGGGATTGCTGGCCAGCGGCGCTTGAGTGGCCGGGTCGACCGTACAGAACTGGCCGCCGATACCGTTGAGCTGCATTCCGACCATTTGCCCGTGACCGATGCTGCAGGCGAACACGTTGAACAGGACGCAGCAATAGAGCATCCAGGCCAGCAGTGAGCGATCGGAACGGGTGAATTTCATGGGGCGGCACTTTACCGTACCGCCGATCGGTCGTGCACTTCAAAAAATGCCAACTAGGATGTTTTGTTCAAATCCCTGGAAAGGATTCTCGACCATGACCTTTGTGTTGGCTCAATGGCTGGTGACGATATTTGCAGTGATCGCCCTGGTACATGTGTATTGGGCGCTGGGTGGGCAATGGGCGGCGGTAGCGGCGGTACCGCAAGTGCCGGTGCAAGGTCTGGTGGCAACGGTGCGACCGGCGTTCAAACCGTCAGGCTGGATTACCTTGGTGGTGGCGGCAGCATTATTGGCGATTGCCGCGCTGGTATGCATGCGGGTCGGCTGGGGCATGCCGGCGGTGCACCACAAGGCGTTGCAATGGGTGATCAGTGCGATTGCATTGTTGATGTTTGCCCGGGCGATTGGTGATTCGAATCTGGTGGGGTTTTTCAAAGAGGTGAAGGATTCGCGGTTTGCGCGGCTGGATACCTGGGTGTATTCGCCGTTGTGCCTAGTGTTGGGGGCGGGGTTGTTGGCGGTGGCTTGGATCTGACCCGGTTCATGGGTTGGCAGCACCGGCCTCTTCGCGAGCAAGCCCGCTCCCACAGGGGAAATGCATTCCAAATGTGGGAGCGGGCTTGCTCGCGAAGAGGCCCGCTCAGACACCATAGGTGTAGAAACTAACTACCGCTCTCGGTCCTGCGACTACTCACCTCAGCCGGCACATCATCCCCCGCCATTCGCTTGCGGAACAATGCCGCCCGCGCCAGCAGCAGCGTGGTCACCGGTACGGTAATCGCCAGCAGAATCGGAATCAGCCACGCGTGCAACACTGGCCCGGACTTGAGCACCGAGAAGCAGATGATCGATGCCAGCGCCACACACCAGGCGCCCAGCGTCGAGGCCAGCGCCGGCGGGTGCATGCGCTGGAAGTAATCCTTCATGCGCAGCAATCCGGTCGCGCCAATCAGCGCAAACACTCCGCTGAGCACCAGCAGGATCGCCACCGGAATCTCGACCCACAGCGACAATTCAGCATTCATTCGATCACCTCGCCACGCAGCAGGAATTTCGCCAGGGCAAACGAGCCGACGAAGCCGAACAGCGCGATCAGCAGCGCCGCCTCGAAGTAAGTGTCACTGGAATAACGAATGCCCAACGTCAGCATCATCAGCATGGCGACGATGTACAGGTAATCCAGAGCGAGTACCCGATCCTGTGCCGAAGGCCCCTTGAACAGGCGAATCAAGGTCAGGACCATCGCCAGCGAGAATAGAAACAGCGTCAGCAGAATCGCGTTCGACAGCAGCGGGCTCATTCGAAAATCTCCATCAACGGCTGCTCGTAGGCAGTCTTGAAGTGGTGGATGAAGTGCGCCTCGTCATCCAGATCCCAAACGTGCAGCAGCAGGATGCTGCGATCCAACGCCAGCTCCGACCACACGGTGCCGGGCACCACGGTGCAGATCATCGCCAGAGCGGCCAGACCGTGGGCGTCGCGCAGGTCCAGCGGCACTTTGACGAAGCGCGAACGCGGCGGCCGACGACCGGCGTTGAGCACGCCCCAGGCGACGATCAGGTTGGATAGGATCACGTCACGACCGACCAGCAGGAACAGGCGCAGGATCGTCAGCGGGCGGCGAATGCGTACCTGTTTCGGACGCAGCTTGCGCATCATCAGCGGTGCCGCGAACCCCAGTATTGCACCGAGCAGCAGATTGCCCGGGCTGACAGACAGGTTCAGCGTGAGCCACAAGACCCACAGTGCCAGTGACAGCCACGGCGCCGGAAATATACGCTTCATGGTTGCACCTCCAGCATCGCCGCCTTGGCTTCAGGGCTTGGCACGGCGCGAGTGCCGAGCACCGCCATCACGTATTGCTGCGGATTGTTCAAGGCGTCGGCGGTGGCCTGGGTGTAGCGCAGCAATGGCTCGGCCTTGAAGGTCAGTGCAATGCTCAGCCCCAGCAACAGGAAGATCGGCGCACATTCCAGCTTGCGCAGCAGCGGCGAAGGGCGCTCTTCGGGTGTCCAGAAACGCTGGATACCCATACGGGCGAATGCCATCAGTGAGGCCAGTCCGGAGAGGATCAGCAGGGCCAGCAACGCCCATGCGGCATTCGAGATTGGAGCATCAGTCCCCAGCCCCAACGGATTGAGCAGGGCACCGATCAGGTTGAGCTTGCCGATGAACCCGGACAGCGGCGGCATGCCGATGATCAACAGCGCGCAGGCAATGAAGCTCAAACCGAGAAACGCCATGGTCCACGGAATGACCTGACCGACCACCGCTTTCTGTTCGTCGTCGAGGTTGATGCCCTTGGGCGGTTGCAAGGATTCCTGCGGACGTGGCAACAACTCGTTTTCGTCCTCCAGCGGGATTTCGTTGGCCGAACGCGAACGCTCAATCAGTTCGGCCAACAGGAACAGTGCGCTCAGGGCCAGGGTCGAGCTGACCAGATAGAACAGCGCTGCGCCGATCAGGTTCGGCTGGGCGAAACCTACCGCCGACAGGAGAATCCCCGCCGACACCAGAATGCTCAGGCTGGCCATGCGCTCCAGACGTTGCGCGGCCAGAATCGCCAGCGCCGCGCAGGCCATGGTCGCCATGCCGCCGTAGATCAGCCAGTCACCACCGAAGAATGCCGAAGCCCCGGCTTGCCCGGAGAACAGCAGCGTCCACAGGCGCAGCAGGGTGTAGACGCCGACCTTGGTCATGATCGCGAACATCGCCGCCACCGGTGCGCTCGCCGAGGAGTAGGCCGGCACCAGCCAGAAGTTCAGCGGCCACATGCCGGCCTTGGCCAGGAACGCCACGGCGAGAATCCCCGCGCCGGCGTGCAGCAAGCCACGGTCGGCTTCCGGCACCAGTGGAATCTTCAGCGCCAGATCGGCCATGTTCAGGGTGCCGGTGACGCCATAGATCAGCGCCGCGCCAATCAGGAACAGCGACGAGGCCAGCAGGTTGATCGAGATGTAATGCAGCCCCGACGACACCCGCGCCCGACCCGAGCCGTGCAGCAACAGGCCATAGGAGGCGGCGAGCAGCACTTCGAAGAACACGAACAGGTTGAACAGGTCGGCGGTGAGGAACGCGCCGTACAGGCCCATCAGTTGAATCTGGAACAGCGCGTGGAAGCTCGACCCCGCGCCGTCCCAGCGCGCCATGGCAAACAGCAGGGCGCTGACGCCGATGATGCCGGTCAGCACCAGCATCAACGCCGACAGGCGATCGACCACCAGCACGATGCCGAACGGCGCCTGCCAGTTGCCCGGCAGGTACACGCCGATGGAACCGGGCACACCGGTGGTTTGCGTCCACTGCAGCAGCATCACCGAAATGAACAGGCCGACGAGGCTGGAGAACAGATTGATTTTCGCCTTCAGCGGGCGGTGCTTTTCGCCGAGCATCAACATGATGGCGGCGGTCAGCAGCGGCAGCAGGATCGGTGCGGCGATCAGGTGAGTCATCGCCATCATTCCTTGGGCTCCCGGCCGTCGACGTGGTCGGTGCCGGTCAGGCCCCGCGACGCCAGCAACACCACCAGGAACAGCGCGGTCATGGCGAAGCTGATGACGATTGCCGTCAGCACCAAGGCCTGTGGCAGCGGATCGGTGTAGTGCAGCAGGTCCTGGGTCACGCCGTCCTTGATCACCGGCTCTTTACCGATGAACAGGCTGCCCATGCTGAAGATGAACAGGTTGACCGCGTAGGACAACAGGCACAGGCCCATGACCACCTGGAATGTCCGTGGCCGCAACACCAGCCAGACACCGGACGCGGCGAGTACGCCGATGGCGATTGCGATGACTTCTTCCATCAGACGGCTCCTTTGCTGGCGACGGACTTGGGCAGCGACGCGGTCTTGTGACCACGCACCGATTGGTGGGCGAGCGCGGTCAGAATCAGCAGCGTCGAGCCGACCACTACGGCGTACACGCCGATATCGAAGAACAGCGCACTGGCGATATGGATCTCGCCCAGCAGCGGCAAGGCGAAATGCCAGGTGTGGGTGGTCAGGAACGGATAGCCGACCGCCATCGCCCCGAGACCGGTGGCGGTGGCAAACAGCAGGCCGGTGCCCATCCAGCGCAGCGGTCGCAGGCTCATTTGCGCCTCGACCCACTGGGTGCCAGCGACCATGTACTGCAGGATGAACGCCACTGACATCACCAATCCGGCGACGAAACCGCCGCCCGGCTGGTTGTGGCCGCGCATGAACAGGTAGAACGACACCACCAGCGCAATCGGCAGCAACAGGCGCACCAGCACTGCCGGCACCATCATGAAACCGAGCGCGGTGTCGCTGGCTGTACGCGGGTTGACCAGATCGGTGACCACGTCCGGCGCGAGCAAGCGTTGCTGGGCCGGCAATTGCAGGCTTTCTTTCGGCGGACGGAAGCGCCGCAGCAGGGCGAACACGGTCAGTGCCACGGCCACCAGCACGGTGATCTCACCGAGCGTGTCGAAGCCGCGGAAGTCCACCAGCATCACGTTGACCACGTTGCTGCCACCGCCCTCGGGCATGGCACGGCTGAGGTAGAACGAGGAAATGTCGTTGGGCGTCTGCCGCGTCAGCATGGCGTAGGACAGCAGTGCCATGCCGGCGCCGACGGCGATCGACAGCAGCAAGTCGCGCAAGCGGCGCACCCGGGCCTTGCGCAGGCTCGATGGCAGTGGCGAGACTTCTTCGATGCGTCGTGGCAGCCAGCGCAGGCCGAGCAGGATCAGCACCGTGGTCACCACTTCCACCGCCAGTTGCGTCAGGGCCAGATCCGGCGCCGAAAACCAGACGAAGGTCACGCAGGTCATCAGCCCGCAGACGCTGACCATGGTCAGGGCGGCGAGACGGTGATACTTGGCCTGCCATGCCGCGCCGAGGGCGCAGGCAATCGCCAGCAGCCACAGGGTGACGAACACGATGGAGCCCGGAATCTTCGGCCGGTCGCCCCAGCTCAGGCTGCTGTGCAACATCGGGATCAGGCCGGCGAGCACTGCCGCCAGGACCATCAGGAACAGTTGCATCTGCAGGCGTCGGGTGCCGAGTCGGCGTTCTACCCGACGGGCCATGCGCATCATGATCACCAGACTGCGCTCGAACAGGCGCTTGCCGTTGAAACGGCCCACCAGCGGCGGGTATTTGAAGCGTCCACGTTTGAGCTGGTTGCGCAACAGCAGATAGACCACGATGCCGCCGGACATGGCGATCAGGCTCATGATCATCGGTGCATTCAGACCGTGCCAGATCGCCAGGCTGTACTCCGGCAGCGTGCCACCCACCACCGGCAGCGCGGCGGCCGCGAGCAGCGGGCCGACCACTTGGGCCGGGAAGATCCCGACGACCAGACAGGTGAACACCAGCAGCTCCACCGGCGCACGCATCCAGCGCGGCGGTTCGTGCGGGGTGTGCGGCAGGTCGGTAGCCGTCGGGCCGAAGAACACATCGACGGTGAAGCGCAGCGAGTAGGCGACGCTGAATGTGCCAGCGATGGTTGCGACAATCGGCAGTGCTGCTTCGACCCACGCGGTTGCGTTGATGAACACGGTTTCGGCGAAGAACATTTCTTTCGAGAGGAAACCGTTGAGCAACGGCACGCCGGCCATCGATGCACTGGCAACCATCGCCAACGTGGCGGTGAACGGAATCAGTTTGATCAGGCCGCTGAGTTTGCGGATGTCACGGGTGCCGCTCTCGTGGTCGATGATCCCGGCGGCCATGAACAGCGAGGCCTTGAAGGTCGCGTGGTTGAGAATGTGGAACACCGCAGCGACCGCCGCCAGTGGGCTGTTCAGACCCAGCAGCAAGGTGATCAAGCCCAGATGGCTGATGGTCGAGTAGGCCAGCAGACCCTTGAGGTCGTTCTGGAACATTGCGCAGTAGGCGCCGAGCAACAACGTACACGCACCGGCGCCGCTGACAATGTAGAACCACTCTTCACTGCCGGACAGCGACGGCCACAGGCGCGCGAGCAGGAACACCCCGGCCTTGACCATGGTCGCCGAGTGCAGATAAGCCGAAACCGGGGTGGGCGCCGCCATGGCGTGCGGCAGCCAGAAGTGGAAAGGGAACTGGGCGCTTTTGCTGAGGGCGCCGATGAGGATGAGGGGAAGCAGAATAGGGTAGAGGGCATGTGCGCGAATCTGATCGCCGGCGGCCAGGACCTTGTCCAGGTCATAGCTGCCGACGACATGGCCGAGGATCATGACCCCCGCCAGCAGGCACAATCCTCCCGCACCGGTGACCATTAGCGCCATATAGGCGCCACGCCGGGCGTCAGAACGGTGGTGCCAGTAGCCAATCAACAGGAACGAGAAGAGGCTGGTCAGCTCCCAGAAGAACACGATCTGGATCAGGTTGCCGGAGATCACCAGCCCGAGCATCGCACCCATGAACGCCAGGAAGAAGGCGAAGAAGCGCGGCACCGGGTCGTCCGGTGACATGTAATAACGCGCATATAAAGAGACGAGTGCGCCGATGCCCAGCACCAGCAGCGAGAACAGCCAGGCGAAGCCGTCCATGCGCAGGACGAAGTTCAGACCCAGGCTGGGCAGCCACATGAACTCTTCACGAATCACCCCGCCGTGGGCGATTTGCGGGTACAACAGCGCAACCTGCACGGTGCCGATCAAAGCGACCAGACCTGCCAACAGGGATTCGGTATTACGCGCGTTGTGTGGCAGCACCGCTGCCAGACAGCTGCCAATGAATGGCAGAAGCAGTAGAACTATCAGGGACATAGGCTTCTAATCTGCGGAAGTTTGTGAAGCATCATACGTGCCAGCTCCCTGATTACCAAACCCGAGGATGTCTCAGAATCCTACAAAGTAGTCTGAAAAATTTGGTTTGGCATTGTTTCAGGGGGAGGGATGTTGTGACGGATGGACCTTTCGCGAGCAAGCCCGCTCCCACATTTGAAATACATTTCAAGGTGGGAGCGGGCTTGCTCGCGAAAGCGATGGGTCAGGCACTCAAGATATTGCGGATCAGCCTTGGGTCTCCCGCTCCAGCTCAACGTCCACTTCGACAACCTTACCCTTGGTCTTCAACTCACTGACAATCACCGCCGCGACAATCAACCCCGCGCCAACCAAGGCAATCGCCGGCAAGCGCTCCCCGGCGATTCGCCCGACGATCCCGGCCCATACCGGCTCACCGGCATAGATCAATGTTGCACGAGTCGGCGAAACACTCTTCTGTGCCCAGTTCATCGCCACCTGAATCGCCGCACTCGCTGCGCCGAGGCCCAGTGCGGTCACCAGCAAGGTCCAGGAAAAATCCGGAAGCGCTTCGCCGGTCGGCACCACCAGCAGGAACGACAGCACAGAGGTCACCGCCAGTTGCACCACGGTCACCCGGCGCACGTCGACCTGACCGGCGTAGGTACTGATCAGAATGATCTCGGCGGCAATCGCGATGGCGCTGATCAGCGTGGCGATTTCTCCGGGGCTGAAATTCAGCGAAGCCCCGGACGGACCGGACAACAGCATCAACCCGGTAAACGCCAGCATGATGCCGATGCTTGGCATCAACCCCGGACGACGGCCCAGCACCAGCCATTGCAGCAACGGCACGAAGGGCACGTACAGCGCGGTGATGAATGCCGACTGGCTGCTCGGGATCGTTTGCAGGCCAACCGTCTGCAAGCCGTAACCAAGCATGATCGCCACGCCGATGAAGGCGCCGGCCTTGAGCTCGAACAGGGTCAGTTCACGCAAGTGACGCCAGGAGAACAGCGCGACGATGCAAGCCGCCGCCGCAAAGCGCAGGCCGACGAAGAACATCGGGCCGCTGACGGTCATAGCGTGTTGCACCAGCAGGAACGTGCCGCCCCAGACCATGGTGATCAGCACCAGCACGCACTCGGCCTTGCTGAAGCGGGAGAAGCGGATAGGGGTGGAGGAACCGTTCACTGACGTCATGACCTTGCGCACTATAAAAGGCAGGACGCACAATGCGCCCAACGTTGCGCAGTATACTGCCCAACCCCACCGAGTGAGCAATATAGTGCACAAAGATTCCAGCCAACGGGCGTCCGTCCTGCAACACGTCAGTCATAACGTCCGGCGCCTGCGCCACGCTGCCGACATGAGCCAGACCGCGCTGGCGGAAAAGTCCGGCGTCAGTCGGCGCATGCTGGTGGCGATCGAGGCCGGGGAAAAGAATGTCAGCCTGACCACCCTCGACCGGGTCGCCGAAGCGCTCGACGTAGCGTTCAGCGACCTGATCCAGGCCCCCGACGCGCGCGATACCAGCCGCATCAACGAGGTGGCGTGGGCCGGAGTGATTCCCGGCAGCAAAGCGGTGTTGTTGTCCAAGGCCACCGCCACCCGTGAAGTCGAACAGTGGGAATGGTGCCTGCAACCGGGTGAGATTTATCCTTCGCAACCAGACGCCGATGGCTGGAGCGAACAGATTTACGTGTTCGAAGGTTGCTTGACGTTAACGGTTGGCGACGTGGCCAACACCATTTCCGCCGGTGAGTTTTTCATGTTTGCCAGCAACCAGCCGCACGGCTATCGCAATGACGGAGCGGTCGCGGTGCGGTTTGTGCGCAATGTGGTGATTTGAAATGAATCAGAACGCAGACATCCTGATCATCGGCGGTGGCCTCAGCGGCACGATGCTGGCCGTGCAATTGCTGCGACTGCCCGGCCAACGCAAGATTCTGGTCATTGAACCACGCGCCGAGCTCGGCCGTGGCGAAGCCTACAGCGCCGTCGAGCTTGGCCACACGCTCAACGGCAATGCGGCGCGCATGAGTGTCGACCCGGACAACCCGGATGATCTGACTCAATGGCTGACCGCGCACATTGCCGCTGGCGGCTGGCCGCAATCTGCCGAGCAGAACGTGCCGATCAGTGAGCTGTTCCCGCCACGCGGATTGTTTGGCGTGTATGTGCAGCAGCGTCTGGCCGAAGCGCGGGTCGTTGGTGCGCAGCACGGTTCGACGGTCGAGCACATCTGCGCCGAAGCCATCGATTTGCAAACCGATGCCGACTCGGTGCAACTGAGCTTGAGCATTGGGCAGACGCTGCGCGGTGCTCGCGCCGTGCTCGCCACGGGCATGTTCCCCGCCGCTCGCACGCCGCAGAAACAATCCAGCGGCCTGAATGCCGCAGCGCTTGATCCGTGGGATGTTGCGGCCATGCGCCAGCTCGATCCGCAATCGACCGTGCTGATCATCGGCTCCGGCCTGACCATGGTTGATGCGGTGGTTTCGCTTGAGCAGGCCGGGCATCGCGGGCCGATCGAAGTGTTTTCCCGTCATGGACTGTTGCCCCATGTGCGTCGACAACCGCCGGCGTGGGTGGATTTCCTCGCCGAGGATCAGAGCATTCGCACGCCGCGACAGTTGTTGCGCGAGCTACGTCGGCATTGTCGTGAGGCGATCGTCCAAGGCATCGACTGGCAGGCGCCGCTGGACACGGTGCGGGCGCACATCGGACGGCTGTGGAGTCAGGCGACTGACGTGCAGCGTCGACAATTCGTACGTCATGTACGGCCGTGGTGGGAGAGTCATCATCACCGTTCGCCACCGTTGAGTGCGGCATTGGTGGAGCGCTTGCACAACGAGGGGCGGTTGCGGATTCAGGCGGCGTCGTTCAAGGGGCTTGAGCCGGTGGCGGGCGAGGGTGTGAGTATTCGGATTCGGCGTCGGGGCGAGGTGGAAACCTGTGTGGTACAGGGTGCAGCGCTGATCAATTCCAGCGGCATCGAGTACGACTGGCGCCGCGTCGCGCGACCGCTGCCGCAGCAATTGTTGGCGCGCGGGCTGGTGCGTCCGGGGCCGTTGGCCTTGGGGATTGCGGCGGCGGTGGACGGTGCGGTGCTGGACGCTGAAGGGCAGGCCGGCAGCCGATTGTTCGCGATGGGGCCACCGTTGCGCGGGATGTGGTGGGAGAGCACGGCGGTGACAGATGTGGCATTGCAGGCGAAGGCGCTGGCGGCGCGGCTGGTGGAATGAAAGCAGACCGGCTGCACAGATCCCTGTAGGAGTGAGCCTGCTCGCGATAGCGTTGGGTCAGTCACCTCATTGCTGAAGGGGCTGACGCTATCGCGAGCAGGCTCACTCCTGCAGTTGAACGGGGCAGCTCAGTCATCTCGGCAGTGCATTCATCAACCAGCGCTGGCGAATCTGTTCCATTCGCCCATCGGCGCGCAAGGTTTCCAGTGCCTGCTGCCAGCGTTGCACCTGACCCGGATCGGTCTGCCGCGAAAAGGCAATGTAGGTGTCCTGTTTCATCAGCGGAATCTGATACTGCAAGCGTCCCGGTTCCATGCCTTGGGTGCGGGCCAGTGCGGCGGTGGACAGGGTGTCGGAGACTACGAAGTCGGTCCGGCCAAGGCTGAACAGTCGCATCATCTGTTCCGGGGTTTCGACGCCGTCGAGGTTCTTCAGGTTCTGCTGTTGCAGGTAGCTGTAGATCAGCCATTTGCGCGGCACGCTGATACGACCGGCCTGATCCGCCTGCTGCAGGGTTTTTACCGGCGGCTGATACAGCGCAGTTTCGACTTCAATCAGCGGCCCGACCCATTGATAGCGGTCATCGCGCTCGTCGGTACGCAGGACGGTGAAGACGCCGGTGTTGGGTGTTTCGCTGGCGGTGCGCAGGGCGCGCAGCAACGGCACTTGTTGCAGATCGATCCGGTCGCCGGTCTGTTCGGCCAGCGCGCGCACCACATCCACGCCGTAACCCACCAGTTGATCGCCTTGCTGGAAATGCAGGGGCGGGTGGTTGTCGGTGAGCAGTTGCAGATCGGCCGCATCGGCCGCCAGGGCCAGGAGTGACAGCAGACACGCGGCAATCCGTTTCATGAATCGTCCCTGAAAAATTGATCGCGAAGCTTAGTACGGGCCGGTGGTGGCTGTCGTGAGGAATGTACGGGGCTTTTGTGTCAGAAACAAAGGCTGATTGGCAGCATCGGATTGACCTCAAAACAATAGTGGGAGCGGGCTTGCTCGCGAAAGGGGTGTGTCAGGCAACATTGTGGTTGACTGACACGGCCTCTTCGCGAGCAAGCCCGCTCCCACATTGGCTGATGCGGCGGCTGAAAAGTTACGCCACCACGCGATAGCACGGCACATACGCCGCTCCGCCCGGCAGTTTCATCCGATGCTGGGCGACGAAGGCTTTGAGCAGCGCGTCGAGCGGTTGCATGATCGCCGCGTCACCACGGATCTGGTACGGCCCGTGTTCTTCGATCAAGCGGATGCCCTTGTCCTTGACGTTGCCGGCGACGATCCCCGAGAACGCGCGGCGCAGGTTGGCCGCCAGTTCGTGGGGCGGCTGGTCGCGGTGCAGTTTCAGATTGGCCATGTTCTCGTGGGTCGGATCGAACGGACGCTGGAAACTCTCGTCAATCTTCAGCAGCCAGTTGAAGTGGAACGCGTCGTTACGCTCGCGGCGGAACTGCTTCACCGCTTTGAGACCCGCCGTCATCTGCCGGGCGACCTCGGCCGGGTCGTCGATGATGATCTGATAGTGCTGCTTCGCTGCATCGCCGAGGGTGGCGGTGACGAACGCGTCGAGTTGTTCCAGATACGGCGCGGCATGTTTCGGCCCGGTCAGGATCACCGGGAACGGCAGGCCGGCGTTGTCCGGGTGCATCAGGATGCCCAGCAGGTACAGGAACTCTTCGGCGGTGCCGGCGCCGCCCGGGAAGATGATGATGCCGTGGCCGACACGCACGAATGCTTCCAGACGTTTTTCGATGTCCGGCAGGATCACCAGCTCATTGACGATCGGGTTCGGCGCTTCGGCGGCGATGATCCCCGGCTCGGTCAGGCCGAGGTAGCGACCGCCGTGGATGCGCTGTTTGGCGTGGGCGATGGTCGCGCCCTTCATCGGGCCTTTCATCACGCCGGGGCCGCAACCGGTGCAGATGTCGAGGCTGCGCAGGCCCAGTTCGTGGCCGACTTTCTTGGTGTATTTGTATTCTTCGGTGTTGATCGAGTGACCGCCCCAGCACACGACGATTTTCGGCTCGACGCCCGGACGCAGGGTGCGCGCGTTGCGCAGCAGGTGGAACACGTAGTCGCTGATGCCTTGTGAGGAGCTGAGGTCGATGCGTTGGCTGTCGAGTTCGTTTTCGGTGTAGACGATGTCACGCAGGGCGCTGAACAGCATCTCGCGGGTGCTGGCGATCATTTCGCCGTCGACGAACGCGTCGGCCGGGGCGTTCAGCAGTTCGAGGCGCACGCCGCGATCCTGCTGGTGAATGCGGATTTCGAAGTCCTTGTAGGCTTCGAGGATGGTCTTGGCGTTGTCGACATGCGCGCCGGTATTGAGGATGGCCAGGGCGCACTGGCGGAAGAGGGTGTAGGTGCTGCCGGATCCGGCTTCGCTCAGTTGCTGAACTTCACGTTGAGAAAGGGTTTCCAGGCTGCCTTTCGGGCTGACCGAGGCATTGATTACGTGTCGTTGGGTCATGCAATGATCCTTAAAACGATGTCATTCCAGTGGCAGGCAAATGGCATCCGAATAGTGTGTATCCATGAATGAAGATGGCACGATCTGCGCTGTACCGCCATGTCCCCCGTTGGACGCTGAAAAGATGAAAAGGGCCCCCAGCATAGCTAAATCCCCGAGAGAGGCGATAATGCGCCGGCGAGTTTTTTCCGTTGCCCTTTTTATCGCTCAAGGAAGTCATGCCCGATGTTCGAGATCCAGCCGATGGACCCAGCAACGTTTCGCCAGCAGACCCGCCGCAGCACGCTGATCATTGCCGTGCTGTTTCTGGTGTTGGCGATGGTGCTTTCGATGGCGGCGGTGACGCTGTTCGGCGAACCCGGCGGCGACAATCTGCGCTTCAATGTCGGCGGGGTGTTCGTCGCGTTCCTGCTGACAGCGGCGCTGATGCGCGGGCAGTTCTGGCATCAGACCTGGATGGCCCCGGCAGTCTATAGCTGGCGGCTCAAGCGCAGCCTGATGAGCGTGACCAACGTGATGCATCAGGTGACGGCGGCGGTGGAGCAGAACGATCCGACCGCGATGAAGGTGCTGCGCTTCTATCATCTGGGGCTGACCCAGATGCACGAACTGGACGGTAACTCCAGCGATCATGCGCAACTACATCGGGAAGTCGAGGCGCACAAGGAGCGGATGCAGGCGCTGGGCCTGGAGATCGACCAGAAGCGCCTGGATCCGGCCTGGCTGCAAGCCTTGAAACCCGCCACGCGTTAAAACGGGATGCGGCTGGCGCGGCGCAGTTGCCAGCGCCGCAGCAGGCGCCCGTAGACCAGCAGGTTGATCACCAGCACCACGCTGCCCAGCGCCAACTGAATCTGCGGCGTCAGGCCGGCGGGGTAGATGATCGGCCAGACGTAGTGCTCGATGAAGCCGCCGGCGTATTCGGTCTGCCCGGCGGCGTGGCGCATCAGGTTTTCCCAGTAGGTCAGCGGACAGGTCAGGTGTAACACCTCGACCGCCACGCCCCACGCGGCCGCCGGCAGGTGCAGCCACATCAAGCGTGGCCACTTGAGTACCAGCAGCCCGCCGAACAGCACGAAAAGAATAAATGACAGATGGAACAGCACCAGCCCGTCGGCTGCGATTCGGTACAGCATGTCGTCTCCCTGACGCGGTTGTGAAGGCTCCCATGGTACGCCGACAGTCGTACCGGGGCGCGGCGATTTAGCGCAAGTGCGCAAGATTGTTCAAGCCGCGACAGGGCATTTACTGGCAGAGTCTGCGACCGTTTCCTCGGTTGAAGAGCGTTATGTCTGACTCACTTATGCCGCGCCGTGCGTTTCTTCGCGGCGCTGCGGCGATCATGCCGTTATCCCTGGCGACGGCGCCTTGGGGGCTGCTGGCCGGCTCCATGGCGATTGAAGCCAATCTCACGCCGTTACAGGGGCAGGGCCTGTCGAGCATCGTGTTCGCGGGGGCCGCGCAACTGGTGGCGATCGGCATGCTCAAGGGCGGTGCCGGGATTTTCTCGATTCTGTTGACCACGCTGCTGCTGACCTCGCAACACTTGCTGTACGGGATGAGCATGCGCTCGGTGATTTCGCCGCTGCCCGGGCGCTGGCGCATCGGCCTGGGCTTTTTGCTCACCGATGAACTGTTCGCCCTGACCAGTCAGCATGATCGCCAGCAGTTCAATCGCTGGTACGCCTTGGGCGTCGGTCTGACGTTCTATATCGCCTGGAACCTGTTCACCCTGGCCGGCATCGTCCTGGGCAGCAGCATTCCAGGGCTTGAGCACCTGGGGCTGGACTTCTCGATTGCCGCCACCTTCATCGCGTTGATCACCCCGGTGGTGCGTAATGTGCCGACCGTGGTGTGCGTGGCCGTGTCTTTGTTCTGCTCGGTGCTGTTCAGTTATTGGCAGTGGGGCTCGGCGCTGGTGTTGTCAGGGCTGGCCGGGATGACCGCAGGATTTGTCTGCAACAAGCTGTATCGGGGGCGCACATGATGGTCTGGGCAGTGATTTTCGGCATGGGGATTCTGGTGTTCCTCAACCGATACGTTTTTCTCGAACCGCGCCTGCCGGTACGTTTGAGCAGTAATGCTCGGCAGTTTCTCGGGTTTGCCGTACCGGGCATGCTCACCGCGATCTGCGGGCCGATCGTGTTCATGCCGGACAAACAGCTGAATTTGCAGTGGGATAACCCGTATTTGCTTAGTTCGTTAGTGGCAGTAGGTTTGGTTATCTATACCCGTAATACCTTGCTGAGCATGCTATTGAGCATGGCGTTCTTCTTTTTGCTGCGCTGGTGGCTGTAAGTTGGACGGGTAAAATTGTTCTACGCTTTAAGGATGTACAGTCTTTTTATACAAGCGGGGGTGCGCATGACGACCGAGCAAGAACGTCCAGATGAAGACGAAGATGTCGATGAGCCGAGCGAAGAAGAGATCGAGCGTGAAAAACGCAAAGAACAAACGTGGAAACACGATGATGGCAAAGAGCTGTCATGGCCTGATCTGAAGCCTTGATCGATCAGATACGAAAAAGCCCCGCCAGTGCGGGGTTTTTTCTTGGGTTCAAAGATCTTCCAATTGCGTGAAATCGGGGTGTGCAGCCCGATATCCCAGGGTTTTGTCGATCCAGGCATTGAGCTCGTTGACCATCACCGGCGGATGGCCGGGATAATTCTTGAGGGTGGTGCGCAAGATACGTTCAATGTCGGGAACTGAGCGCAGGTTTCGGGTTTTGATGTAGTGGCCGATAAAACAGTCGAGTTGAAAGCGTTCTGTCATGGACAGATAGATACACTCCAGGCCGTTGGCCTGTTTGATTGCAAAATCGTCGCGCAACTTAGTTCTCTGCAAGGCTTGTAAAAGTTGTAGGGGATTCCTGGTTTTTTGTTGACTCTTTGGTCAACTGGTATGCCAAACGGAAATGCGGCGCGCATGCTATCCGTAGTGCTACAAAATGTATCTAAGCTGATTGAAGAGTCAGACAAGCGGTTGGTTTTAATCAAACGACTGCTTCAATTGATGTATCGATATTGAAACATTAAGTGTAAAGAAAAAGTTTCACTTGCATGGTGACGCAGGTCATGTGTAGGCACTGCCGAAGGTTTCGACCGTTGCCACATTGAATACACGTGCCATGGCGACCATTATTTAGGGCAGCGCTTCAATCAGTTCGGCCCCCTGATTGCGTGTGTTGCCCACCGCTTTGCTGACTTTGTGCCACTGAAACGTTTCGCTGTTTTCACCTTCGAACAGCAACATCTGTTCGGCGCGCTCGACGGGCGTGGCCGGGTCCAGCCATTCCTGGGCGAGCTCGGCGCAGAGCACGATCGGACGCCGATCGTGAATATCGAGCAGGCCACCGGCACTGTCGGCGGTGATGATCACAAAACCATCGTCCTCCCGCGCTGGTGCATCGGGTGTTGGCAGTTGACCGATGGCCGCGCAGAAAATCGGCCCATTATCCGCTCGTCGAATCAGCCAGGGCTGGCGGAGTTTTTCTTCGGTATCGACCCATTCGAACCAGTTGTCGATCGGCACAATCAGTCGATGGCGCCAGATCGCGCGGAAGAACGGGCCGTGGGCAACTTTCTCCACCCGCGCATTGATCGGCGCGGCGCGATCCTTCGCCCAGTGCGGGCGCCAACCCCAGCGCAAAGGGTCCGCATACATCTGGTGTTGATGCTGATGAAGCACAGCGAGGGCGGTGGTCGGCGCGGCGTTGTATCGCGCCAGCGGCGCATCGCCGACATGATTGATCAGCGCATCGGGAATGCTCAGCACCGCGACAAAGTCGTGAATGCCGCGGTACTGCGAGAGTCTTCCGCACATGCGCTGAATCTCCGGTTGGACGCTTTCAGCTTAGTTGGCTGCGGCCAATCAATCCTGCGCCTCCTGACCGGTGAACGTATCGCGCCAGGCCAGCCCGCGGCGTTCCAGCACTGCGAGCAGGCCGTCGCTGAGTTTGCCGAGCAAGGCGAGCACGATAATCGCCGCCAGCACGATGTCCGGTCGCGAGGTTTCGCGGCCGTCGCTGAGCAGATAACCCAGGCCCTTGGTCGCGGCGATCAGCTCGGCGGCCACCAGAAACATCCACGCCAGACTCATGCCGCTGCGCAGCCCGGTAAACAGGCCGGGCAGGGCGGCGGGCAGCAGAATCCGCCGCACCAGTTGCCAGCGGCTGAAGCCATAGATGTGCCCGACCTCGACCAGTTTGCGGTCGATGTTGCGAATCGCCGCGACCACGTTGACGTACACCGGAAAAAACGCGCCGATGGCGATCAGCACGACCTTCGAGGTTTCATCGATGCCGAGCCACAGCAGCAATAGCGGCACCCAGGCCAGACTCGGAATTGAACGCAGGGCGGCGAACGTCGGTTCCAGATACGCCTCGGCCTCACGGCTCAGGCCGACCCAGGCGGCAAACACCAGCGCGAGGCTGGCGCCAATCGCAAATCCCAGCAACACGCGGATCAGGCTCGCGCCGATGTGTTTCCACAGTGCGCCTTCGGCGAGGTCGGTGAGGGTCAGGGCAATCTCGCTCGGGGCGGGCATCTGATAGGACGGTAACCAGCCGATGCGCACGATGAGTTCCAGGGCGACCACGATCAGCAGCGGCAGGGCCAGGCCCTTCAGGCGCCGGCGCCATGTCGGGTAGAGAGGAGGGCGGGGCCTCGACAAGCTGCGAGGCGCCGGCAGTTCGTTACTGCGAGTGGTCATACGTTGGCTCCACTCACAGCCCATCCGCAACTGGCGCGGATGGGCCGTGAGTCTGGTCGATTACTGGCGGGCGACGGCTTGTTGTACACCGCTGTCGAGCAACTGATCGATGACTTGATCGACATTCACCCCACGCCGCACCAGTTCCTCAGAGACCAGAATCGGTGCCGCCGCCTTCGAGGCCTGCACGTCGTTGGCGGTCAGTTGCGGGCTGCTCAGGTCAGTGCGCGACAGCTGCAGTTTGGCCACGTCCAGCGGCAAACCGGACTCTTTGGCGAGCAGGGCGGCGAACTCTTCGGGATTTTTCAGCGCCCATTCGCGCGCCTGCTCGTAGGCTTTGATCACGGTATCAATGGTTTGCGGATGCTCCTTGGCGTACTGCTCGGTGACGCTGACCACGCCGTAGCTGTTGAACGCCGGATTGCGATACAGCAGACGCGAACCGGCCTGCACTTGACTGGCGGCCATGTGCGGGTCGAGCCCGGCCCAGGCGTCGACATCACCTTTTTCCAGCGCGGTGCGGCCGTCCGGATGTTGCAGGTGCACCAGCTCCACGTCGTCTTTCTTCAGCCCGGCCTGTTGCAGGCTGCGCAACGTGAACAGGTACGGATCGGTGCCTTTGGTGGCGGCGATTTTCTTGCCCTTGAGATCGGCGACGCTCTGGTACGGCGAATCTTTGCGCACCACCAATGCGGTCCATTCAGCGCGGCTGTAGACGTACACCGATTTGATCGGGCTACCGTTGGCCCGGCTCAGAACAGCGGCAAGGCTGGCGCTGGAGGCGAAATCGACGCCGCCGCTGTTCAGATATTCCAGCGAACGGTTACTGCCCTGGCTCAGCACCCAACTGACTTTGCTCTGTGGCAGGGCCTTTTCGAGAAAGCCGAAATGCTTGAGCACCAGACTCACGGGGGAGTAGTAGGCGTAATCCAGATGCACCTCGGCGGGAGGGGCTTCGGTGGCGTGGGCCAGAGATTGCAGGCTCAATGCCATGGCGCTGGCGACAAGTAGCGTTTTGAGGCGGGCGAACGGTAAGAACGATGTCATGGGGGGCGCTCCGGCGAAGGCACTGTTTTTATGTCCAAAAATATATTTTTATCGGCTGCGTCCTGCATGAATGGAATATTGCAGGCTCTGTGCCATGTGCGTTTCGGCCAATGGTTACGGGGTTTTCACCCGTTTTGGCGCCTTTCAACTGTTGCTTGGGCAACACTGTGGTATCGCACTGTTGCGCAGCGGACAGTGAGCATTCGGAGCACTGAGCTTATGCATTAATCGAATTTAAAATTGGTTTATCAAGAGCGTTATGGTCTATGAAAAATCCCGTCGCAGGACCTCCCATGAAGCTCTCCCGTTTGCTCCGCAGCACACTGATCATCGCCCTGTTCGCCGCACCGCTTGCCTACGCCGCCGAGCCGGTGGTACTGCATGTCGGTGATCAGAACTACTACAACATTCGCGCTTCGGTGGAAGCCTCGGGCGTGTTGAAGCACGCGCCTTATACCGTTGACTGGAAGCACTTCCAGGCCGCTGCGCCATTGGCCGAGGCGTTGCAGACCGGCTCGCTGGATCTGGGTTTTCTGGGCGATTCGGGTTTCCTGTTTCTCGCCGCCAAACAGGCGCCGGTAAAACTGATCGGAGTGTCGCGACAAAACCCGGACACCATCGCGTTACTGGTGCCGAAAGATTCACCGGTGAAAACCATCGCCGATCTGAAGGGCAAGAAAGTCGCCTACTGGCCCGGCGCCTGGAGTCAGCAGTTGACCTTGCGTGCCCTGGAGCAGGGCGGTCTGCCGGAAAATTACGTCGAATTCGTCAAGCTGATGCCGATCGATGCGGCGGCTGCGTTGCCGCAGGGCAGCATTGATGCCTTCCCGGTGTGGGAACCGTACATCTCCCAGCAAATCGTGTTCTCCGGTGCGCGGCCGATTCTCACCGCGAAAAACCTGATGCCGGGCCTCAGCGCGATTGCCGCGTCGGCGCCGTCGATCGACAGCAAGCGTGCAGCGATTGCCGATTTTCTCGGACGTTTGAAGCGCGCTCGAGCCTGGGTCGACAGCCATACCGACGAATACGCAGACTTGTGGGCGGAGAAGGCCAACCTCGATCAGGAAGTCTCGCGACACTGGTTGCGCCAGGCGCACATGACCGTCGGGCCGGTGGATCAACAGGCGGCGGCAGACCTGCAGGGCACCGCGGACTTCCTGTTCAAGGTCAAGGCCCTGCCGACGCCGCTGGCTACCGCCGGGGTCATCGACACCTCGTTTCAGCGGGCATTGGCCGACTGAGCGAGCGCCGTAACCAAAGCCTGTGTACCCTATCCAGACCTGGCTGCCGAGGCCGGGTGCAGGGATGGATAAGGGCGAGGGAGTTTTGCCAGTCGACAACAGGGCCGCAAGGGTCAGGCGCAAGGCAAAACATGAAATACGCGTTCAAACTTATCTGTGCAGCGGCCATCGCGTTTGGGTTGGCCGGCTGCATTGCCGCGCCCATCGAGATGACCGCACAAACCGAAACCCGGCTCAAGGCCCAGGCACCGGTGCGCTTTCTGCTGACCTTCGACGATGGCCCTAGCGCTTCGAGTTTCTGGAACCCGTCGGCGACAGTCCTCGATAGCCTGAAGGTCAACCCGGTGCAACCGGACATCAAAGCGGTGTTTTTCGTCCAGACCCGCGCCCCCCGCGCCGGCAACAGTGAGATTGGTCGCGGGATCATGCGGCGCGAGCACGCCGAAGGGCACATCCTCGGATTCCACACCGCCACCCATTGGCACACCAACCATCGCTCGCTCGATCCGCAAGAGCTGGAGCAGTCGTTGAGCAACGGCACGGCGGATATCGCTGCGATTACCGGGGATGCGCCGATCTTGCTGCGCCCGCCATTCTGGAATTACGACAAGCGCACCTTCGCCGCTTATCAACAGCACGGCCTGCATGTATTGCTGACCGATTTGAGCGCCAACGACGGCAAGATCTGGGGCTTCAATGCCAGCCCCCGACGTCGGGCGAACATGCTGCGTCAGCTATCGGAAGTCCGCGAGCGAATTGCCCTCGGCGAATTCCCTGCCGTGGACGGGGTGATTCCGGTGGTGGTTACCTTTCATGACCTCAACCGCTACACCGCGCGGCATACCCGCGAATACCTGCAGATTCTGCTCGACAGTGCCGCCGCCACGGGCGTGAGACTGGCGGACAAACCGTTCTACGATGATCGCGCGGCGCTGCAGAAAGCGGCGTTGGCGCGCACGGTTCAGCAAAGTTCGGATGCGGTGCAATTGCCGGGGATGTGGAACTGGATCTGGGACCATGACGCGCACTGAGACTGCGCCAGAAATGTGATCGGGTTGGCAGTTGCCGGGGCGGCAGGTTGCCGACGGCTCATCTATGCTCACCGGGTCGACCGACTCATCGCCTGCGAGGCGTGCGCTCATGCTAGCCATTGCCGACATTTGCCGGATTGTCGAATCCGGCTTTCCGTCGCTTGAATGCGAATGCACACAAGTGGAGCAGGGGCTGTTGCGGATCAAGGTATATGAGCCGGACTCCGGGCGAGTCGAGTTGTTGCTCAATGGCGTGTCGCCGGAACATCTGGTGACGATTCGCGATATTTCCAACTTCATTGGTGAATTGCGCACGGAAATGAGCGCCGGGCGCCGGGCATTCGCCGGTTGAAACCTTACAAGCGGCGCTGAAACGCCTGCACGATGCGCAACGTCGCGTCGCTGGTGGGCAGATTCTGCACCGCGTCCAGCGGATGCCAGATGCACTCGGTGATCTCGTTTTGCGGGCGCAACTGCTCAAGGTCGGGCACTGAGGCCTCGTAGACATGATGCTGGGTGCTGCCACTGCGCAGTTCCATCAGATACAACATTTGTTCGGCCTTTAGCGCCGTTTCTTCCTGCAACTCGCGCATCGCCGCTGCGGCCTTGGTTTCCCCAGGCTCGACCTTGCCGCCGGGCAATGTCCAGCGGCAGTGGGGTTTGCGCACCAGGAGAACGTGTCGTTCCTGCTCGCAAATGACGGTTGCGCGTACTTTCATCTGTTACCTGTTCACTGCCTGTCACATTAATGAAACAAAACTGCAATATTCGAGCCGGGCCCCGGTTTATAGGTTCCCTCGGGCTTTTTGAGCGTTTGGTGTGGCTGAAAGTGCCAGCGATTTGGCACATCGCTGGCTGCGAAGTAACGGTCCGTGGCGGTTTGCAGCCAGAGCGTGCGGCTTGCATCGATTGGTTGCAGAGAAGAGGCAATGGCCTATGCCGCTGCGTTGCCGGGTTACAGACAACGCTTGGCGCGGGCGCGAAGTCACACCGCGAGTTGATGCAAATGTAACGAAAGAGCCCCGGTACTTGCCGGGGCTCTTGTTGAGGGCAAGGTCGGTATCAGTGAACTTTGGTTCGGCTGATGGAGCGGGTCTTCACTTCCTTGGCATATGACTGCAATCGTTCTTCATCACTCTGCAGCACGTCGCAAGACCTCAGGACCGCCTGGGCATCCGCTTCATTGCCATTCTTGCGCAGCTGTTCGGCAATGCGTTTGAGGTCGACCGCCGACCATCTCAGATCCGATGCAACGGCTTGCAGGTCGCGCTGAAGTTCGTGTTCGTATTCATTGAGCCGCATGATCACCTCCGGAACATTCTCGGTAGAACAGAGTAGTCGCATTTGCGGGCGATGTTTTACAGCTCGTCTGTCACCCGGCGGAACGTATGTAAATATTTGTCCAATTTCCCGTATGGGCGTGGTCCGCTGTGGATGTACACCCGGTTACACGTTACATTCGCTTTTTTTCAGATCAGGGAAACACCATGCGGATATGGATCGGGATTTTGGCGTTGGCATTACTGGCAGGGTGCTCATTGCCAGCGTCGCTGGTACCGGGTGAGCCAAATCTCAGCAAGACCACCACCAAAGCGCCTAAAGACTATGCCGCGTGCTTGTTGCCGTTGTGGCAGCAGGACATTCCGAAGACTACGCAGACCTCCATTTCCAATGGCTACCGGATCAAGGCACCGAGCCTCGTCACCGCCGACGAGATTCTCGACATCATCAAATACAAGGACGGCAGTCGGGTCTCGTTGTATCAGGGACCGCCATGGGCCAAGTCCGGGTCATTGCGCAAATCGGTGCGTGACTGCCTCTGACGCAGCGCTTCAGTTTTAGCAGCCAGCCGCAAAAAAAAGCAGAAACCGTATCGCCGGTTTCTGCTTTTTTTTTGCTTTTTTCCGCAGGCCGCGATGCTGTGCCCCCAGGCTATGAGCAAAACTCATGGCCCCATGATTTTTAATGGTTACAGCCCGCATCAGCCCCGGTGTTAAAAAATCGCAAACACAGCTCATCAATAACAACCAGAGAGCGTTTGCAGCCATGTCCCATTTTCCCCGCCGCACCTCCCCACGCCCGTTATTGAGCGCACCGGCCATTCGGCCCGTGTGAGCTATCGAACATCCCTCGTATCGCACAAGAGTAATGACTGATGAAAGAACTCGACCTGTACATCGGTGAAGGTTTCGAAGGCCCGGGCGTGAACGCCGCACATATCAATATCCTGATCGGACCGCGCAACGGCCCGGCCGGGCAGGCGTTCGCCAACAGCCTGGCGTCGCCGAGCCAGGGCCATTGCCCGTTCATGGTGATCGCCCAGCCGAACATCCCGGTCAAGCCGATGACCCTGTATGTGAACAAGGCCGCAATCAGCAGTGACCTGCACGGTAATGCCACCTGGGGCGCCTCGCAGGCCGGGATCGCCAAAGCCGTACTCGAAGCACTGCTCGACGGCACCTTGCCGCCGGAAGCTGAAGACGAGTGGGCCATCGTTACCGCCAACTGGGTCAATCCGGCCTGCGACGACCTCGATGCGGTGTACCTGAACAACTACAACGCCTGCCGCACCGCGATCCGCGCCGCCCTGACCGGCAAGCCGGAAACCGCGCAACTGGCCGATGTGGTCAACCACATCAGCAACCCTTTCTACACGCCAAAAGTCTGAGGTCCGCGCCATGCAATACATCCGTTTGGGCAACTCCGGCCTGCAAGTTTCCCGCCTGTGCCTGGGCACCATGAACATGGGCACCCCGGACTGGAAGCCGTGGATCTTCAACGAAAGACAGAGCGAGCCGATCGTCGCTCACGCGCTGGACAACGGCGTGAATTTCATCGATCTGGCGGACTTCTATTCTGCCGGTGTCGGCGAGGAAGTGGTGGGGCGCATCGTCAAGCGTCTGGCCCGTCGCGAAGACCTGGTGATCACCACCAAGGTCGGCTATGGCACCCGCAGTGGGATCAATGCCAGCGGCCATTCGCGCAAACACATCATGGACAGCATCGACGCATCGCTGAAGCGTCTGGACATGGATTACGTCGACGTGTTCATGCTGCATTACTTCGACGTGAACACCCCGGTCGAGGAAACCATGTCGGCATTGAACGATATCGTGCGTTCCGGCAAGGCCCGCTACATCGGCGTGTCGACCATGCTCACCGGGCAACTGGCGAAGATCCTCATGGCCTGCGAGCGCAATGGCTGGGTCAAGCCGATCAACATGCAGCTGCAGTTGAACTGCGCCTATCGCGAAGAAGAGCGCGAGATGATTCCGTTCTGCCGCGATCAGGGCATCGGCGTCTCGGTGTTCAGTCCGCTGGCGCGCGGCCTGCTGACCGGCGACGTGCAGTCGACCCGCAACCAGACCGACTTCTTCACCCAGCAGATGTACAGCGACGAAGCCTCTTTCGAAATCGCGCATTCGGTACAACGCGTGGCCCGCGCCCGTGGCGTGTCGAACGCGCAGATCGCCCAGGCGTGGGTGGCCAACCATCCGGGCGTCGATTGCATGCTGGTCGGCGCGGACACCACGGCGCAGTTCGACAGTGCCCTGGCAGCGCTGGAAACCAGACTCGACGCTGATGAGTTGCATGAACTGGAGCGCAATTACACCCCGTGCGACGTGATCAACGATTACACCGCCGGCAAACGCATCCTGCGCACCGCGCGTCCGGGGCTGGAGCGCTTCACTTTGCAGGGAGCGGTGGCATGAGCGATCTGATCCGTCACGGCCACTTCATCGACGGCCAGTGGGGGCAGGGCGGCGCGACCTATGCGGTGCGCAACCCGGCCAATGGCGAACTGATTGCCGAGGTGCAAAAGGATGGCGCCGAAGCAACCCACCTGGCCATCGATGCGGCCAATCGTGCGCTGCCGGCGTGGCGCAAGCTCACCGCCAAGGAACGCAGCCAGTGCCTGAAACGCTGGAGCGATCTGATGCTCGCCAACCAGAAGGAACTTGCGACTCTGCTCAGTCGCGAACAGGGCAAACCGCTGGCCGAGGCCATGGGTGAAGTGGTCTATGCCGCGAGTTTCCTCGAGTGGTTCGGCGAGGAAGCCAAGCGTGCCTATGGCGACGTGATCCCCAGCCACAAGGCCGATGCGCGGATCATCGTGGTCAAGGAAGCGATTGGCGTGGTCGCGGCGATCACCCCGTGGAACTTCCCGTTGGCGATGGTCACCCGCAAGGTCGGCCCGGCGTTGGCGGCCGGTTGCACGATGATTCTCAAACCGTCCGAGGAGACGCCATTGTCGGCGTTCGCCCTGGCGGTGTTGGCGGAACAGGCGGGTATTCCGGCAGGTGTGTTCAACATCGTTTCCGGCGATGCGGTGGCGATTGGCGGTGCGCTGCAAGCGTCGAGCATCGTGCGCAAACTGTCGTTCACCGGCTCGACCCGCACCGGCAAACTGCTGATGCGCCAGGCTGCCGACACCCTGAAAAAAGTCTCGCTGGAACTGGGTGGCAACGCGCCGTTCATCGTCTTCGACGATGCCGATCTGGACGCGGCAGTCAAAGGCGCGATGGCCTCAAAATTCCGCAACACCGGGCAGACCTGCGTGTGCGTGAATCGCTTCTTCATTCAGGACAGCGTCTACGAAGCCTTCACCGGCAAGCTTGCCGAAGCGGTTGCGGCGATGCGCGTCGGCAGTGCGCTGGACGGTGAAACCGAGCAAGGCCCGCTGATCAACACCGCCGCATTGGCCAAGGTCGAAAGCCATGTCAGCGATGCCCTTGAGAAGGGCGCCACGCTGCTGTGTGGCGGTCGTCGTCACGCACTTGGCGGCACCTTTTATGAGCCGACCATCCTCACCGAAGTCAACGGCGACATGCTGATCGCCCAGGACGAAACCTTCGGCCCGGTGGCTGCGTGTTTCCGCTTCAAGGATGAAGCCGAAGTGCTGGCGCGGGCCAACGACACGCCGTTCGGTTTGTCGGCGTACTTCTACAGCCGGGATATCGGTCGGGTCTGGCGTATGGCCGAAGGGCTGGAAGCCGGCATGGTCGGGATCAACGAAGGGATCATTTCCACGGAAGTGGCGCCGTTCGGTGGCATCAAGGAATCGGGCCTTGGGCGCGAGGGTTCGAAGTACGGTCTGGATGACTATCTGGAGATCAAATACCTGTTGATGGGTGGTCTCTGACCCCCACCGAGATCTCCATGTGGGAGCGGGCTTGCTCGCGAAAGCGTTGTATCAGTTGGAGCAAATGGTGACTGACACACCGCATTCGCGAGCAGGCTCACTCCTACAGAAGAAGCAAGAGCAATCGGTTTCTCCGTCAATAACAACAATTGGAGACGAACATGTCCGCTCAACCGGTAAAAATCGACGACCTGCCCATCGGCCGGTTTCACCTCAAGATCGCCGGACTGACCTTCGGCGCGCACTTCACCGACGGCTACATCCTCGGCCTGATCGGTATCGCCTTCACCTTGCTCAGCCCGCAGATGCACCTGGATGCGTTCTGGCAGGGATTGATCGGCGCATCGGCGTTGATCGGGCTGTTTCTCGGCAGTCTGTTTTTCGGCTGGATCTCGGACAAGGTCGGCCGGCAGAAAATCTTCCTCGTCAGCTTCGTGCTGATCACCATCGCCTCGGTGATGCAGTTCTACGTCGAAAGCGCGATGAGCCTGTTCCTTTGCCGGGTGTTGATCGGCATTGGCCTGGGCGGCGATTTCAGCGTCGGTCACGCGATGCTGGCGGAGTTCTCGCCGAAGAAACATCGCGGTGTGCTGCTCGGTTCGTTCAGCGTGATCTGGACCTTCGGTTACGTCGCCGCTACGTTTGTGGGGACGGCCATGCTCAGCCTTGGCGACGATGCCTGGCGCTGGATGCTTGCTTCGTCGGCGATCCCGGCGGCGCTGATTCTGATCGCCCGCATCGGCACCCCGGAATCGCCGCGCTGGCTGGTCAATCAGGGGCGCATCGCCGAGGCGCGGGCGATCGTCAAAAAGCATCTGGGTGACAATGTCGAACTGGATGAAACCCGCACCACGGAAACCCGTTCCGGCTATGCGGTGCTGTTCAGTCGCGAGTACCGCAAGCGCACGGCGTTCAACTGCCTGTTCTTCGTGTGCATCGTGATGCCGTACTTTGCGATTTACACCTTTTTGCCGTCGATCCTGCAGAAGATGGGGCTGGCCGAAGGCTTTGGCACCGAACTGATGTTGAACATGCTGCTGATCCTCGGCGCGTTGATCGGCATCTGGTGCACGATCAAGTTCAGCCGTCGCGGCTTCCTGATCAACTCGTTCATCATCCTCGCGGTGGCGCTGTTTCTGCTGGCGGTGTTGCCGGGCAGTGCGGCGTGGCTGATGGTGCTGGTGTTCGGCGTGTTTACCCTGGTGCTGTCGGCAGTGAGCAATCTGGTCGGGGTGTTCCCGGCCGAGAGTTTCCCCACCGAAGTCCGCGCCAGCGGCATTGGTCTGGCGACGGCGGTCAGTCGTCTGGGCTCGGCGATCAGCACCTTTCTGTTGCCGGTGAGTGTGGCGGGGATCGGCCTCAGTCCGACCATGGGCATTCTTGCGGCGATCCTGGCGATTGGCGCATGGCTGTCGTGGGCGTGGGCGCCGGAGACCAAGTCGCTGACCTTGAGTCAGGCGTGCAAGGCGCAGAGTCCGGTGGAGGGGAGTTCGATTGCGGGGAGTAAAGTCGCCCCGATCTGACGGCGTGCCATCGAACCCTGTAGGAGCTGCCGGAGGCTGCGATCTTTTGATTTTGCTTTTGAAGATCAAAAGATCGCAGCCTGCGGCAGCTCCTACATGTCAGGGATTGCTCACCAGACTCAACCACTCGGTAAACAGCTTCACCTTCGACAAACCCTGCTTGTCATTCGCCACATCCAGCCAATAACCATAAGGGCCGATCACTTCAATCGGGGTGATCGGCAGCAGGCTGCCGTTGGCCAGTTCCTTTTCGATCATCTGCCGGTCGATCACGGCCAGACCACCGCCGGCCAGTGCGGTGTGGATCACCTGATCCAGGGTGCTGAATTCCAGGCCTTGTCCGGCATCGACATCATCGCGGCCCATGGCCGCCAGCCAGTTCTCCCAGACCTGCAAACGCTTGCCGTCGTGCAGGATGTGCAGCAGCGGAAATTGCCGCAGATCCGGTGGCTGAGCGCCGTTGAACAACTCCGGGCTGGCGACGGCGATGTGCCGTTCCATCACCAGTAACTGGCTGGCGCACTGGGGGGACGCCGCGAGGCCGAAACGGATGTGGCAATCGATCTCGGCGAGGCTGTCGTGGCTGGCCTGATTGGTCACGCTGAGGCTGATGTCCGGGTAGCGCTGGCAGAAGGCGCGCAGGTGCGGCGACAGCCAGCGCGTGGCCCAGGTTGGTGGCGCCAGCACACGCAGGCGCTGACGCAGGTTGGGCACGCGAATGGCTTGCAGGGCGCGCTCCATGTGGTCGAAGGCTTCGGCCAGATGCGGCTTTAGATTGCTGCCGGCCTCGGTCAGCGACAGGCCTTGCGGCGTGCGCACGAACAGCGCGACACCGAGGTAGTCTTCGAGTTGTTTGATCTGGCGACTGACTGCGCCCTGGGTGACGTTCAGGCCGAGTGCGGCCTGACTGAAACTGCGATGCCGCGCGACTTCTTCGAACACGCGCAGGGTGTTGAGCGAGGGCAGTTGACGCATGGAGGTAGGACCCCAGGTCGAGCGTGTGGCTCGGTTTTATTTTTGTAGGTTTTGTTGGTAGGGGTTATCTGACTATTGGTGAGGAACGGATGCAAGTGTTGTTTGGCAGGACGCCTTCGCGAGCAAGCCCGCTCCCACAGGTTTTGTGCCTGACATAAATCCATTGTGGGAGCGGGCTTGCTCGCGAAGGCTGACTTTCAGGCGCAGTAAAATCCGGATCAGAAGTAATACCCGACGTTCACATACACCTGATTCTCCCACTGATCCAGCCCACCCGCGCCCAGGCTCTGGGTGTAGCTGCTGCCACCGATGTACGGGTCGTTCTTGCCAAACAGCCACTCGGTCGCCACCCACAATTTGCTCACTGAAAACGAGCTGCCGAGGATCATTCGCTGGGAGGTCTTGAAGCCGCTGGCGGATTTGTCGAAGGCGCTGTAGTTGGCGTAAAGCTTGACCCCGCTGACCTGATCGAACAGGTATTTGCCGGCCACGTCGTAACTCAGATCCGCCACATACAGATTGCCACGGCTGGCGACGTTGTAAGTGCCGTCGTAACCGCCGAGGGTCACCAGCTCATCGGTGCCGGCATTGCGCGGCGACATCTGCTGACGTGCCGCCTGCAACTGCACGCCCCACGGGCCGTTCTTGCCCAGGTAGTGCACGGCCACGGCGTTGCGCCGACCGTCGTTATCGGTGTCCTTGTTTTCCAGGGTCGAGGTCAGGCCGGAGATCCCCACTTCTGACTTCCACGGGCCCAGATCCAGGGCTTTCGCCACGCGCAGCACCACGGTGTTGCGTTCCTGGTTGGCGCTGCCGTCAGCCACGTAGCTGTCGGCTTCGGACACGACGCTGGAGTAGGTGACGCCCTTGCTGGTGCCTTTGCCTTGCCACGCCGGGCGCAGGTAGTAACCGGCCTGAATGTTCCAGTCGCCGCTTTGCTGAACGTATTTGGCGCCGACCTGTTGCACGTCTTCGAGGCCGATGACGTTGCCCAGGGTCTCGTAGAAGGTGCTGCCAAAGTACGGCTGCAAGCCGAACGGCACGGTGTTCAGGCCGACCTGCACCTGCTGGTCCGGGTTGAATTTGTAGCCGACCCAGGCGAATTTGGCGAACTGAATGTCGCCGTAATTTTTCGTGTACTGGTAGGGGTAGGAGCGACCATAGAAGCGGTATTGCGCCTCGCCGATCCAGGAATCGGAGTTGTACTTGGCGCTGAGAAAAACCGTATCGAGACCGAACTTCTGAATGTCGCGATCCGGGTCCAGGTCCCAGCGCGCACGAATGGCGCCACCCAGGTCGAGGTTATCGGTAACTTGCACGGCCATCGCCGGAGCGGCAACGCTGCAGAACAGGACGATTGAGGTGGTGCGCAAACGCAAGGAAGCAGAGAAGGGCATGGAGCGGCTCTCGATTGTTTTTATTAGAGATGTCGCGCAGTCTTGCCATCCGCCGGACGTGGGACAAACGATAAAAACGATGCGCAAACCTGCATCGAATGCATGTTACTCAAAAAAATCCTGTAGGACAGTCCGGTACGCTCATGGGATGCTCTGCAACTTGTCAGTGGTTTTCGAGTGCCTTGATATGAAACGCAAAATGCCCGGCCTGAACGCGCTCAAGGCGTTCGAAGTGGCCGGCAGCACCGGCAGCTTCACCCGCGCCGCCGAGCTGCTCAATGTCACCCAGAGTGCGGTCAGCCGTCAGGTGCGGCAACTGGAAGAGCAGCTCGGCGAAAGTCTGCTGGAGCGCCGTCATCACCATCTGGAGTTGACCGCCGCCGGCAAGATCCTGCTGCGGGCACTTCATCAGTCGTTCGACAAGATCGAGCTGACGGTGCGCAGCATCCAGCAGAAAACCCACTCCAACCGTCTGCACATCAACGCACCGCCGACCTTCACCAGTCGCTGGCTGATGCCGCGCCTCGGGCGTTTGCGCGAGCAGCACCCGGAGCTGGAACTGAGCATCACCACGCGCTTGCAGGACAGCCTGGCGGAAACCAGTACCCTCGATTGCGCGATCCGCTTTGGCGACGGCGAGTGGGACGGTCTCGACAGTTCGCTGTTGATCCAGGAGCGGCATATCGCGGTGTGCGCGTCATCGCTGTATGCACGGGAGGGAAGCGAACAGGGCATCGACCTCAATCGCCTGACCCTGCTGCATGTGCTGGCCAAGGAGGATCAGCGTTACCTGACCTGGAAGCACTGGCTGGACGCGGCGCACATCAGTGGCGTCGATACCCAGGGCGGTTACGAATTCGATTTGCTGGACCTGGCGATTCAGGCAGCGACCGATGGTCTGGGGATCACCATTGCCGACTGGCACATGGTTGCGGCGGAACTCGCATCCGGGCAATTGACGCAAGTGCTGAATGTGCATGTGGAGGGGCACCAGTCGTACTGGCTGGTGACCCGCCCGGAGCAGACCGAGATGCCGCAGTTGCAGGTGTTTGCGCAATGGCTGCAGGAGGAAATCTGGCTGGCGCAGCGCCAACTGGAGCCTTCGACTGCAGCCACCTGACACACCCCCAATCCCCTGTGGGAGCGGGCTTGCTCGCGAAAGCGGTGTGTCAGTCACCTGTACGTCACAGTCAGACCGCCATCGCGAGCAGGCTCACGCCTGCAGGGATGTGTGCTTGTGCGAAGGTAACCTGCATTTTTCGAATGTTTCCCCGCCCTTTAAATCGTTTGTTCAACCCGCCACCGATGACAAGACTGGTGGCATTGATAAAAACAAACGATGGGCGATGCACATGCGAATCGAGCGAAACTTTGTAAACGGCCACTTCATCGAGCCGGCCAGCGCGGCAATGATCGCGGTGTACAACCCCGCCACTGAAGCGCTGCTCGGCCATGTCTCGGCTGCCACCGCCGAAGAAGCCACCGCCGCCGTGGATGCCGCAGCGGTCGCACAAAAGGTCTGGGGCAAACTGACCAGCATTGAGCGCGCCGAGCACTTGCGCGCATTCGCCGCCGCACTGGAAGAGCGTGCCGAGTCCATCGGCGCCGCGCTCGCCGCCGAGTCTGGCAAGAGTCTCAGCGACGCGAGCAACGAAGCACGCTATGCCGCGCAGATCACCCGTTACCACGCCGAGTGGGCGCGGCGCATCGAAGGCGAGATCATCCCCAGCGACAGCCCCGACGAAAACCTGTTTCTGCATCGCGAGCCGATCGGCGTCGTCGCGTGCCTGATTCCGTTCAACTACCCGGTCTATACCTTGCTGCGCAAAATTGCCCCGGCGCTGATTGCCGGCAACACCGTGGTGGTGCGCCCGAGCAACAACACCCCGACCTCGGCATTCGAAATCGCCAAAGCGGTGCAGCAGTCGGGCATGCCGGCCGGGGTGATCAATATTCTGACCATGGATCACGCCACCGCTGCCACGGTGTGCACGCATAAGGCTGTTGGCTTGATTACGCTGACAGGCAGCGTCAACGCCGGGCGCATCGTGCTCGATTACTGCAAGGCCAACATCGCCAAGCCGTCGCTGGAATTGGGTGGCAAGACGCCGGCCATCATCGAAGCCGATGCCGACCTCGAAGCCGCCGCCAGCGCGATCATCGCCTCCAAGACCACCCACTGCGGGCAGTTGTGCACGGCGGTGGAAAGGGTCTATGTGCAGGAAAGCGTCCACGACCGATTCCTCGCGCTGCTCAAGGCCAAAATCGCCGAGGTGAAATTCGGTGACCGCGCCACCGATGCGGGCCTGATGGGACCACTGGTCAACGCCAGTTCGCAGCGGAACATTCACGCCATGGTCGAGCGTGCCATGGCCGACGGCGCGGTGCTCGAAAGCGGTGGTGTGTTGCCGCAAGGCCCGGGGCATTTCTATCCGCCGACCCTGCTCAGCCACTGCCGCCAGGACATGGAAATCGTCCAGGAAGAAATCTTCGGCCCGGTGCTGCCGGTGCTCAAGTACCGCGACATCGACGAAGCATTGGCCATGGCCAACGACCATCAGTTCGGCCTGTCGTCGGTGCTCTACACCGAGAACTACCGCACCGCGCAGAAAGTCGCCAACGCCATCGAGGCCGGCGAGTTGTACGTCAATCGCACCCCGGCCGACCCGTATCAGGGCTACCACGCCGGCTGGAAACGCTCGGGCCTGGGCGGTGATGACGGCAAGCACGGCATGCTCGAATTCACCCAGACCCGACTCGTGGTCATGAAGTACTGAAACACCGCAACACGCCTCATGCTGCACCTATAAAAACAATTATCAGGGGCGCCCGGAGCACGGGTTGCCCGAGGTCACTTCAATGTCCAAGCATGCATCCTCTGCTGCCGCTGTTCAGGGTTCCAACTCGGCTGTGAAAAGCCGGAGCGACAAGGGAAGTCGCTATTTCCAATTGATGTTGCTGGTGCTGGCCGCCGGTGCGATCTACCCGATTCTGTACCTGCGTCAGGTCTACCAGACCACGATGCTCGAAGTGTTCCAGATCAACCACAGTGAACTGGGCTATCTGTACTCGATGCTCGGCACGATTTTCCTCCTCAGCTACTTGCCCAGCGGCTGGTTGGCGGATCGCATTGCGCCGCGCTTTCTGATTTTCTTCTCGCTGGTGGCGACCGGCGCTTTAGGCCTGTGGTATTCGACGGCGCCATCGATGACCGGGCTGATGATCATCTTCGGTTGCTGGGGCCTGACCACCGGTTTGACCTTCTGGGCCTCGGTGCTCAAGCGGGTGAAGATGATTGCTCACCATACCGAGCAAGGGCGCTTTTTCGGCATCCTCGACGGTGGTCGCGGGCTGGTCGAGGCGTTGCTGGCGACGGTTGCCCTGGCGCTGTTTGCCTTCGCCACCGAAACCCGTGGTGAGTCCACTGCCGAAGGCTTCAGGCACGTGGTCTATCTCTACGCCTTCACCTGTATCGCCATCGGCTGTGTGCTGGTGTTGATCAAGGATCCGAAGTCGATGGCGGACACGCCGCCGGTGGAGAAGGGCAAGTTCAACCTGCTCACCGATCTGGCGACCCTGGTGAAGATTCCTGAGCTGTGGCTGGTCACCGCCATCGTGTTCTGCGGCTATCACATCTTCTGGGCGACCTACAGTTTCTCGGACTACCTGCAAGGCAGCGGCCTGACCGCGGTCATGGCCGGCACCATCACCACCATCAAATTGTGGATGCGCCCCATCGGCGGCATCGGTGGCGGCTGGCTGGGGGACAAGTTCTCGAACATCTCGGTGCTGATCGTCGCGCTGTTGCTGGCGAGTCTGGCGATTGTCGGGCTGATCGTATTCCCGGCGCTCAACAGCATGGGTTTGTTGATCGCCACGGTGATTTTCATTGGCCTGATGACTTACGCGATTCGCGGTCTGTACTGGGCGATTCTCGACAGCTGCAACATTCCGCTGCGCATCACCGGCCTGGCCATCGGCATCGTCTCGGTGGTCGGCTACATGCCGGATGCCTTCATCCCGTTGATCAATGGCTACCTCACCGAGCACTTCCCCGGCGCCCTCGGCTACAAGCTGTACTTCGGTTACATCGCCTCCGTTGGTCTGATCGGCACCCTGGCTGCCGTGACCCTGCGTGCCCGAATTAATCGCAAAACTTCAGATAAAGCAGGTGCCTGACATGAAAATCATCGCCCTTGAAACCCATATCGTCGCCGTTCCGCCACCGCACATCGGCGGCATGTACTGGCTGTTCGTCAAGCTCAACACCGATTGCGGCATCGAAGGCGTGGGCGAGATCTACGCGGCGACGTTCGGCCCCAAAGCCATGCTGCCGATCATCGAAGACGTGTTCGAGCGCTACCTGCTCAATCATGACCCGCACCACATCGAACGCTTCTTCCGTCAGGCCTATTCCAGCGGTTTCACCCAGCGTCCCGACCTGACCATGATGGGCGTGGTCAGCGGTCTGGAAATGGCCTGTTGGGACATCATCGGCAAAGCGGCGAACAAACCGGTCTACGAGTTGCTCGGCGGCAAGGTCAACGAACGCCTGCGTTCCTACACCTACCTGTACCCGGTCAACAGCCGTGGCGAATACGACTACGACGACCCGGATCTGGCGGCTGAATGCGCCGTCGAGAACATGAACAAAGGCTTCACCGCGCTGAAGTTCGACCCGGCCGGCCCATATACCGCGTACTCCGGGCACCAGATCTCGCTGCAGGTGCTGGAACGCTGCGAAACCTTCTGTCGCAAGATCCGCGAAGCGGTGGGCAACCAGTGCGACCTGCTGTTCGGGACTCACGGGCAGATGGTGCCGTCGTCGGCAATCCGTCTGGCCAGGCGCCTGGAAAAGTACGACCCGCTGTGGTTCGAAGAGCCGGTGCCGCCGGGGCAGGAAGAGGCCATGGCGCAAGTCGCGGCCAAGACCAGCATTCCGATTGCCACTGGCGAACGCCTGACTACCAAGTACGAATTTTTCAAGCTGCTGCAGGCCGGCGGCGCGTCGATTCTGCAGATGAACGTCGCTCGCTGCGGCGGCCTGCTCGAGGCGAAGAAGATCGCCAGCATGGCCGAGGCCTACTACGCGCAAATTGCTCCGCATCTCTACAACGGCCCGATCGGCGCGGCGGCGAGTTTCCAGTTGGCGACCTGCACACCGAACTTCCTGATTCAGGAAAGCATCGAGACCTGGGGCGGCTTCCACGCCGAGATCCTGAAGAAGCCGCTGCAGTGGGAGGACGGCTACATCATCCCGTCCACCGAGCCGGGGCTGGGCGTGGAGCTGAACATGGACGTGGTGCGCAAGCATTCGCCGTACACCGGCGAGCGCCTGCACCTGCAAATGGCACCGACTCCGGTTGACGTCAAAGACACCTCGCCGGCCAAGGGCTGACAGAGGCCCATTGTGGGAGCGGGCTTGCTCGCGAAGGCGCTCGGTCAGCTGACATTTGTGAACCTGACACACCGCTTTCGCGAGCAAGCCCGCTCCCACAGGGGACATGCGTTGCTCATCCGATTTTTTGTACAACGACTTACGCGGTAACCGTGCATGACATACGACTACATCATCGCTGGCGCCGGCGCAGCAGGTTGCGTGCTGGCCAATCGGCTTTCGGCCTCCGGGCAATACACGGTGCTGCTGCTGGAAGCGGGTGGCAAGGACAGCTCGCTGTGGTTCAGGATCCCGGTCGGCTTCGCCAAAATGTATTACAACCCGACCTTCAACTGGATGTACTACAGCCAGCCGCAGAAGCAGTTGGGCAATCGCGAAATCTACGCCCCGCGCGGCAAAGTGCAGGGCGGTTCGGGTTCGATCAACGCGATGATTTACGTGCGCGGTCAGGCCCATGACTTCGATGACTGGGCGGCCGCCGGTAACGACGGCTGGGGCTTCAAGGACGTGCTGCCGTACTTCCGTAAACTGGAAAACCATCCGCTGGGTGACAGCGAATACCACGGCGGCAGCGGCCCGATCAGCATCACTCCGATGAAGGGCCAGACTCACCCGATTTGCGATGTGTTCCTCGAGGGCTGTTCAGAGTTGGGCTACCCGCGCAGCGACGATTTCAACGGGGCAAAATTCGAAGGCGCGGGCCTGTACGACGTCAACACAAAAAACGGCCAGCGTTGCTCCAGCAGCTTCGCGCATTTGCATCCGGCACTGAGCCGGCCGAACCTGACCGTCGAGCATTACGCATTGGTCGATCGCGTACTGTTTGACGAGACGCAGCAGCGCGCCACAGGCATCTCGATCACCCAGCATGGTGTGGTGCGGACGTTCACCGCGCGCAAGGAAGTGATCCTGTGTGCCGGCGCAGTCGACACGCCAAAAATCCTGCAATTGTCCGGCGTGGCTGATCGCGCGTTGCTGGAAAAGCACCAGATCCCGCTGGTCAGGCACCTGCCGGCAGTGGGGCAGAATCTGCAGGATCACCTGTGCGTGAGCTACTACTACAAAGCCAATATCCCAACGCTGAACGATGAACTGAGCTCGCTGTTCGGCCAGCTCAAACTCGGCATCAAATACCTGCTGACCCGCAAGGGCGCGCTGGCCATGAGCGTCAATCAGGCGGGCGGTTTCTTCCGTGGCAACGCGCAGCAGGCGCATCCCAATTTGCAGCTGTACTTCAACCCGCTGTCGTACCAGATTCCGAAAAACAACAAGGCCAGCCTCAAGCCGGAGCCGTATTCGGGCTTCCTGCTGTGCTTCAACCCGTGCCGGCCGACCAGTCGCGGCCACGTCGAAATTGCGTCGAAGAATCCGCGTGATCCGGCGCTGATCGATCCGAACTATCTGAGCACGCAAAAGGACATTGACGAGGTGATCCAGGGCAGTCGCCTGATGCGCAAGATCATGAACGCCCCGGCGCTCAAGAGCATCACCGTTGATGAAGTCCTGCCGGGACCGGCAGTGGAAACCGACGAGCAGATGTTGCAGTACTTCCGCGACAACTGTGGCTCCATCTATCACCTCTGTGGTTCCTGCGCGATGGGGGCGGATGAGCAGACTTCGGTGGTCGACAAGCGTCTGAAGGTGCATGGCCTTGCCGGGTTGCGAATTGTCGATGCGTCGATCTTCCCGAACGTGACCTCGGGCAATACGCATGCGGCGGTGCTGATGGTGGCGGAGAAGGGCGCTGATCTGATTTTGCAGGATGCGTAGGTTTTAGCGGCTGGCGTAATGCGCTGTGACAGTTGCGCGGCGGCATTTTTTCAGCGTGCGCTAGGCTTTGATTGCCGGTCACTTATCGGGCCGGCAAGTCTTTCAAGGAGCCACGGATCATGGATGATCTGGTCAAGGAAGTTATTCCGCTGTTGCAGTATCTGATTCCCGGATTTGTTTCTACCTGGATTTTTTACACGCTCACTTCGTTCAAGCGGCCTGACACCTTTGGGCAGATTGTGCAGGCGTTGATTTTTACGTTTGTGATTCATGGGGTGGTAACAGGTATTGGCGTGATCTTTTTGTATGTGGGGACGAAGGGATTTTCTGTAGGAATATGGGATGGCAAGGCGCAGACGTCATGGGCATTCTTTTGTTCGCTGGTACTTGGATTGCTGTCCTGTTTTTTAGCGACCAATGACAAGTTGCATGGATGGTTGCGTAGCAGAAACGTAACGAAACAATCTTCTTACCCAAGCGAATGGTTCTGCGCATTCGCGCAATTTGATCGGCTCATCACCCTGCATTTGCATGACGAAAGGCGCGTTCTTGGCTGGCCGGCCGAGTGGCCGCCGGAATCAGCCAACGGCCAGTTCGTGATCCATAAGCCGCGTTGGCTGCACGAAGATGGCAAAGTGGCGCCTTTTGGCGCCGAATATTTGTTGATAGATTCCGCGAAGGTTAAATGGGTTGAGTTCAGCCCGGCATCAGAGGATTGATTATGAGCGCCCGAGCACCACAACCAATGCCCAAGAAATATGAACACCTGTTCTTTGGGCCAGACGGAAAACCGTTGGATAGTCCACTGTTGAGAGGGCCGAGTGCGCCTCCACCTTTGAAAAAGCAGTGCTGCTGTTCAGAGCGTATGCACCAACCAGTCCCTGAACGCTTTCAGTGACGGTAACGCCTCATTGCGCGGCGGATACACCAGGTAATACCTGCGCTGGCTGGTGATCGGCTTCCCCAGTTGCAGCAGCTCGCCGTTAAGCAATTCATCCTCCACCAGAATCCGCGGCACCAGCCCGACGCCAATATTCGCCCGCACCGCTTGGATCAGGTGCGAAGTCATTTCAAAGCTCGGGCCGATGCGCATGCTGCGGTGTGGCAAGCCATGATGCGAGAACCATTCCGCCCAGGCCTGGGCATTGCTGCTGACGTTGAGCAGTAACTGCCCGGCGATGTGCTGTTCGGCTTCGTCGCGTTCGGTCAGTGACAACTGCGCACTGGCAATCACAACCAGTTCTTCAGTGTGCAAGGGCAGGGCGCTCAAGCCCGGCCAGTCTCCCGCACCGACACAGATCGCCGCATCGATCTCGCTGGTGTCGAAGTCAATCGCTTCGATCCGTGAGTGCAAGTGCACGGTCATGCCGGGGTGCGCGGTGTAGAAGTCCTTGAGTCGCGGCAACAGCCATTTGGAGCCGAAGGTCGGCAGCGTCGCCAGACGCAAACTGTGGATGCCTGAACCGAACGCCATGGCCTGCAGGGTCGCGCTGCGGATCTGCCCGAGGGCTTCGGCCAGTTCACGCTGATACATGCGCCCGACGTCGGTCAGCACCACTTGCCGACCTTCGCGGCTGAACAGGCGCATGCCGAGCATCTTTTCCAGAATCTGCACCTGACGGCTGACCGCGCTTTGCGTCAGCGACAGTTCGTGGGCGGCGCGGGTGTAGCTTTCATGGCGTGCGGCAGCCTCGAAGGCCAGCAATAACGACATCGAAGGGGTGAGGGTTCGCGGATTCATTCGTTTTAGTCATGGATTGCGGGTCGATTTTACGTTTGTCCCGACGGCGCCAAGCAATGAACATAAGCACCATGAGATGGCGGGAGCGTGACGCAATCATTCATTGCGCACAACTGTTCACCGCCACACGGCCCGATTTTGACCGAGATTTCCTCACCGATGATTGCCCAGCTGTCACCCGCCGCTGCATTGACCACTGATTACCAACTGTTCCTCAACGCCCTGAAAGCCAGTGGTTTTCGTGGCGAGATCAGTGCCGATTACGCCAGCCGCGTAGTGCTCGCCACCGACAACTCGATCTACCAGCGTCTGCCGCAAGCGGCGGTGTTTCCGAAGGATGCGGAGGATGTGGCGCGGGTGGCACGGCTGATCGCCGAGCCGGCGTATCAGCAAGTGGTGATTACCCCGCGTGGCGGTGGGACCGGCACCAACGGCCAGTCGCTGACCGACGGCATCGTCGTCGACCTGTCGCGGCACATGAACCGCATTCTGGAAATCAACGTCGAGCAGCGCTGGGTGCGAGTGCAGGCCGGGGTGGTCAAGGATCAGCTCAACGCCGCGCTGAAATCCGCCGGGCTGTTTTTCGCCCCGGAACTGTCGACCTCCAACCGCGCCACCGTCGGCGGCATGATCAACACCGACGCCAGCGGCCAGGGCAGTTGCACCTACGGCAAGACCCGCGACCATGTGCTGGAACTCGACATGGTCCTGCGCGGCGGTGAACGCCTGCACGGCGCCGCGCTGGCGGAAGACGACCTGACAGCGCTGTGCGCCCGTGAAGATCGGGTGGGTGAAGTCTATCGCTGTGCGCGGCAGATCATTGACGAGCAGGGCGAGCTGATCAAACAGCGCTTCCCCGATCTCAACCGCTGCCTGACCGGCTACGACCTGGCGCACCTGCGCGAGGCCGACAAGCGTTTCAACCTCAACAGCGTGTTGTGCGGCGCTGAAGGCTCGCTGGGGTTTGTGGTCGAGGCGAAGCTCAACGTACTGCCGATCCCCAAACACACGATGCTGGTGAATATCCGCTACGCCGGGTTCATGGATGCGCTGCGCGATGCCCGGGCGCTGATGGCGCTCAAGCCGCTGTCGATTGAAACCGTGGATTCCAAGGTGTTGCTGCTGGCGATGCAGGACATCGTCTGGCACGGCGTCGCCGAATACTTCCCGGAAAGTGCCGAGCGGCCGACGCTGGGGATCAACCTGGTGGAGTTCTGTGGCGACGATCCTGAAGATCTGCAGCACCGGGTTCAAGCCTTCCTTGAGCACTTGAGCAGTGACACCACGGTCGAACGCCTTGGCCATACGCTGGCGGTCGGCCAAGCGGCGGTGAACAAGGTCTATGGCATGCGCAAGCGCGCCGTCGGCCTGCTCGGCAACGTTGCCGGCGAAGCGCGGCCGCAGCCATTTGTTGAAGACACCGCGGTACCGCCGCAGCACTTGGCCGAGTACATCGCCGAGTTGCGCGAACTGCTCGACAGCCACGGCTTGCAGTACGGCATGTTCGGCCACGTCGATGCTGGCGTGCTGCACGTGCGGCCGATTCTCGACATGAAGGATCCGCAGCAAGCGGCGCTGGTGCGTCCGGTATCCGACGGTGTCGCCGCGCTGACCCAACGCTACGGTGGCCTGTTGTGGGGCGAACATGGCAAGGGGCTGCGCTCGGAATACGCGCCGGCATTCTTCGGCGAGCTGTACCCGGCGTTGCAGGCACTGAAGGCTGCGTTCGACCCGTTCAACCAGTTCAACCCGGGCAAGATCGCCACCCCGGTCAATACCGCTGCGGCGTTGCTGAAAATCGACGAAGTGACCCTGCGCGGCGAACTCGACCGGCAGATCGACGAAAAGGTCTGGCAGAGCTACGGCGCGGCCATGCATTGCAACGGCAACGGCGCCTGCTACAACTTTGATCCCGACGACGCCATGTGCCCGTCATGGAAGGCCACCCGCGAGCGTGCGCAATCACCCAAGGGCCGCGCCTCGCTGATCCGCGAATGGCTGCGGTTGCAGGGCGAGGCGGGCGTCGATGTGCTATCCGATGCGATCCGCCGTCCGGCATTTTTCCGCAACCTGTGGATGCGCTGGCGCAACAGTCGCGCGCAGGACGCAGATTTTTCCCATGAGGTGTATGACTCCATGGCCGGATGCCTGGCGTGTAAATCCTGCGCGGGGCAATGCCCGGTCAAGGTCAACGTGCCGGAGTTTCGTTCGCGGTTTCTGGAGTTGTATCACAGCCGTTATCTGCGCCCGGCGCGGGATTATCTGATTGCTTCGCTGGAGTACAGCATTCCGTACATGGCGCGAATTCCGGCGCTGTACAACGGTTTGATGGGCGCTTCATTCGTGCGCCAACAGTTGGAGCGTCTCGGTGGAATGGTCGATGTGCCATTGCTCAGCCGCTTTGATTTCCACGCGGCGATGCGCCGCTGGAAGGTGCAGCCGGCGACGGTTGCCACGCTGTCGACGCTGACCCAGGCCCAGCGCGAGCGCGGTGTGGTGCTGGTGCAGGATGCCTTCACCCGTTACTTCGAAGCGCCGCTGCTGGCGGATCTGCTGGAGCTGATTTCGCGGCTGGGCTATCAGGTTTATCTGGCGCCGTTCAGCGCCAACGGCAAGCCGCTGCATGTGCAGGGCTTCCTCTCGGCGTTCAACCGCGCGGCGTTGCGCAATGCGCAGCAGCTACGCGAGTTGGCCGATCTCGGCGTGCCGCTGCTGGGGCTGGATCCGGCGATGACGCTGGTCTATCGCCAGGAATACCTGAAAGTGCCCGGCATGGACCAATGCCCGGAAGTCGCGCTGGTACAGGAATGGTTACTCAAGGTGATGCCGGAGCAGGTGAATAACCAATCGGCAAATGCATACCGGCTCCTGGCGCATTGCACCGAGAAAACCAACGCGCCGGCCGCCACTCGTCAGTGGGAGCAAGTGTTCGAACGGGTCGGCTTGAAACTGGCGACGCAGGCCACCGGTTGCTGCGGCATGTCCGGCACCTACGGCCATGAAGCGCGCAACCGCGAAACTTCGGCGGTGATCTATGAGCAATCGTGGGCGCGGCAGGTCGAGGCACCGGCGGAGCAGGGCGAAGCACTGGCCACCGGTTATTCGTGCCGCAGTCAGGTCAAGCGCCAGTCGGATCGGGCGCTGCGCCATCCGTTGCAGGTGCTGCTTGAAGTGGTACGTCGCTGAACGCTTCGTCGTCCGCGGCGTTGTCCCAGATCAGCCGTGGGTCGAAACTCATCGCCGAGAGCATGGTGAACACCACCACCATGCCGAAAAACAGGATGCCCGGGCGTGGTTCGATATCGCCCAGCGCCTGGAACTTCACCAGCGCCGCGACCAGCGCGACCACCAGCACGTCGAGCATCGACCAGTAGCCGATCAGCTCGACGAAACGGTACAGCTTCGAGCGCTCACGGCGCGCCCAGCCGCTGTCGCGCTGCACGGTGATCAGCAGCAGCGACAGGGCCACGAACTTGATGCCCGGCACCGCGATGCTGGCGATGAAAATGATCAGCGCGATGTCCCACGCGCCGCCCTCCCAGAACTCCAGCACGCCGCTCATGATCGTGCTGTCGGCGCCGTTGCCGAGCATCATGGTGTTCATCACCGGCAGCAGATTGGCCGGCACATAAAACGCCAGCGCGGCAAACAGGAAGGCCCAGGTACGCGCCAGGGAATTGGTCTTGCGCCGATGCAACGGCGCGTCGCAGCGCGGGCACTGGTGCGGCTCGTCGGTCATGTCGCAGGCCAGCCCGCAGCTGTGGCACAGGCACAGATTCAGTTCGCTGGCGGTCGCTGGACGCTTCATAGAATGTCCCACAAGTCACGAATATCGCGGCCGGCGATGCGGATCATCATCAGGCTCAACACGGCCAGGGCAAACAGGCCGATACCCGGCAGCACATCGAGCAGCCCGGCCAGTTTGAACACCGCGACCATCGCCCCCAGCAGACACACTTCGAGCATGCTCCACGGACGCAGGGTTTCCAACCAGCGCATGCACAGCTTGAAGCCCGGCGCGCGGCGCGACGACAGGGCGAAACTCAGCACCCAGATCAACAGCACCAGTTGAAACGCCGGGGCGATGATGATCGAGATCGCCGCGACCATCGCCATGAAGGTGATCGGTCCCTGACTCAGCGCCAGCACCGAATCCCACAGCGTCGCGCTGTTTTTCAAACCCTTCATGCTGATGCTCATCACCGGGTAGAAATTGGCGAACAGCCACAGCATCGCCGCGGTGAAACTCAAGGCCAGCCGCTGCTCGACGGTCAAGCCGTTATAGCGCTGCAGCACGCCGCCGCAACGTACGCAGAGGGTTTTCTGGTGTTTGCCGAGCGCGACTTTTTCGTACACGCAATCGCAATGCTCGCAGATGATCAGGTGTTCGGTTGAGGTCATGGGCAACGCTCGACGGCAGGCGCAAAGGGCACAGGGCGCCTGATCACTATAGAAGCCTGACGTGATTGGGCAAATGTCGTTTGGGTTGGGAATCGACTTTTAATGTTATAGAGTAACGCGAATTTTTGGCGGGGCGTGCGGTTGCGATCCCCTGATTCATTTACTCGTTGGCGAAATCTCCATGACGATTGTGTGTGCCCGTTCCAACCCGCCGCCGACCGGCCGCTTGCTGTCCATTGATGCGTTACGCGGTCTGGTCATTCTGTTCATGCTGCTGGATCACGTGCGTGAAACGTTTCTGTTGCACCGCCAGGTGACCGACCCGATGGACATCGCCAGCACCGAGCCGGCGTTGTTTTTCAGTCGCACGCTGGCGCATCTGTGCGCACCGGTGTTCGTGCTGTTGACCGGACTGTCCGCGTGGCTGTTTGGCGAGAAGTACGCGGGCAAGGCCGATGTCAGTGCCTTTCTGTTCAAGCGTGGGCTGTTTCTGGTAGTGCTGGAATTCACCTTGGTGAACTTCGCCTGGACGTTTCAGTTGCCGCCGAGCGTGATCTATCTGCAGGTGATCTGGGCGATTGGCTTGAGCATGATCGCGTTGTCGCTGCTGGTCTGGCTGCCGCGCTGGCTGCTGCTGACGCTGAGTCTGGCGATCATTGCCGGGCATAACCTGCTCGATGGGCTGCATTTCGCGCCGGAGTCGGCACTGCATGTGCCATGGGCGATTCTGCATGACCGCGGCTGGATCGACGCCGGCGACAACCTGCGTTTGCGCACCTCGTATCCGCTGTTGCCGTGGATCGGCGTGATCGGTCTGGGTTATGCGCTGGGCCCGTGGTTCGCCCGTGCGGCCGACGCCGGAGTTCGTCAGCAGTGTCTGTTGTTGGCTGGTATTGCCGGACTGCTGGGTTTCGTCGGGCTGCGGCTGCTCAACGGATACGGCGAAAAGCCTTGGGCGGTTGAAGACTCGACCGTGCAAACGCTGATGGCGTTTTTCAACATCACCAAGTACCCGCCATCGCTGCTATTCATCTCCCTGACGGTGAGCGTCGGATTGCTGTTGTTGCTGACGTTCGAGCGGCTGCAGACGCGCCGCTGGATTCGCTGGCTGACGGTCTTCGGTTCGGCGCCGATGTTCTTCTATCTGCTGCACCTGTACGTGCTGAAGGTGCTGTACCTGATGGCGCTGGCGCTGTTCGGACTGAATCAGGGTAGCCATTTCGGATTCGACTCGGTGCCGGCAATCTGGCTGGTATCGGTGCTGCTGGCGGTTGCGCTGTACCCGGCGGTGCGCTGGTTTTCCGCGCTGAAATCGCGGCGCCGCGATATTGCCTGGCTGAAGTATCTTTAATAATTAAGCACGCACAAAAAAGCCCGCAAGCGCGACAAACACTTGCGGGCTTTTTCATGGCTTATTTGCGATCCAGCCACACGGTCTGCGCGTTGCAGAACTCGCGCACGCCGAAGTGCGACAGTTCGCGGCCGAAACCGCTTTTCTTCACGCCGCCGAAGGTCACGCGCGGGTCGCTGGCGGAGTAGCCGTTGATGAACACGCCGCCGGTTTCCAGTTCACTGGTCAGCTGCTGGGCCAGTTGCACGTTGGCGGTGTAGATCGTCGCGGTCAGGCCGAAGTCGCTGTCGTTGGCCAGGGCGATGGCGTGGGCGCAATCGCGGGCGGTGATGATCGAGGCGACCGGGCCGAACAGTTCCTGTTTGAACGAGGTCATGCGGTCGGTGACATCGGCCAGCACGGTCGGCTCGTAGTAGTTGCCCGGGCCTTGGGCCTTGCCGCCGCCGAGCAACAGGGTGGCGCCTTCTTCGAGGGTGTCGCGCACTTGCTGGTCGAGTTCGTCACGCAGATCGAAACGCGCCATTGGGCCGATGTAGGTGTCGGCGGACAGCGGATCACCGACTTTCAATTGACGGGTGGCCTCAACGAATTTGCGGGTGAACTCCTCGACCACACCTTCTTCGATGATCAGACGCTTGGCCGCGGCGCAGACCTGGCCGGAGTTCTGGTAGCGGCCGACGACGGCAGCCTGCACCGCTTCGTCGAGATCGGCGTCATTGAGCACGATGAACGGGTCGGAACCGCCCAACTCCAGCACGCATTTCTTCAGCGCGGCACCGGCCTGGGCACCAATGGCCATACCGGCGCGCACGCTGCCAGTCAGGGTTACGGCGGCGATGCGCGGGTCGGCGATGGCGCTGGAAACGCCTTCCGGGGTGACGTTGATCACTTCAAACACGCCATCGGCGAAACCGGCGCGCTTGAACGCGTCGCGCAACAGGTAGGCGCTGCCCATCACGTTCGGCGCGTGCTTGAGCACGTAAGTGTTGCCGGCGATCAGCGCCGGAACGGCACCGCGCAGCACTTGCCAGATCGGGAAGTTCCACGGCATCACCGCGAGGATCGGGCCGAGCGGTCGGTACTCGATACGCGCCTTGCCGCCTTCAACCTGGGTCGGTTCGGCGTCGAGCATGGCCGGGCCGTTTTCGGCGTACCACTCACAAAGCTTGGCGCATTTCTCGATTTCGCCACGGGCCTGGGCGATCGGCTTGCCCATTTCCAAAGTGATCATGGTCGCCATGGCTTCGGCAGTTTCGCGTAGAGCGCCGGCAAGGGCGGTCAAGGCGCGGGAGCGATCCTGCAGCGGCTTGCGTTTCCATTTCGAGAAACCGAATGCGGCGCGGGTCAGCGCAGCGTCGAGGGCTTGCGCCGATTCAAAGGCGTAGTGACCGACCTGCTCGCCGGTAGCAGGGTTGATCGAGATGGCGTGGGTCTGGCTGGAAATCTGGCTCATGGCGTCGTCCTGCGAGTTCAGTGGATGGGCCTAGAGTAGGGTGGCGTTTGTTTTCTGGAAACTGAATAATAAAGATCGTTTCTTTCACGATTGGAGAATGATTGTGGATCTGGTGCAGCTGGAAATCTTCAAGGCCGTTGCCGAGCACGGCAGCATCAGCGCTGCGGCGGCGCACATCCATCGCGTGCCGTCGAACCTGACCACGCGGATCAAACAGCTGGAGCAGGACTTGGGTGTCGACCTGTTCATCCGCGAGAAAAGCCGTCTGCGCCTGTCGCCGGCCGGCTGGAGTTTTCTCGAGTACGCCCGGCGCATTCTCGATCTGGTGCAGGAAGCGCGGGCCACGGTCGCCGGTGAAGAGCCGCAGGGCGCGTTTCCCCTCGGCTCGCTGGAAAGCACCGCAGCGGTGCGCATTCCTGAGCTGCTGGCGGCGTACAACCAGCTTCACCCGAAAGTCGATCTGGACCTGTCCACCGGGCCATCCGGGACGATGATCGACGGCGTACTTTCTGGGCGTCTGGCCGCTGCGTTTGTCGACGGCCCAGTGTTGCATCCAACGCTCGAAGGCGTGCCAGCGTTCGAGGAAGAGATGGTCATCATCGCGCCACTCAATCACGCGCCGGTGCAGCGCGCGGCGGATGTGAACGGCGAGAACATCTATGCGTTTCGCTCCAACTGCTCCTATCGTCATCACTTCGAAAAATGGTTCAGCACCGACGCCGCCGTGCCGGGCAAGATCTTCGAGATGGAGTCCTATCACGGCATGCTCGCCTGCGTCAGCGCCGGAGCCGGGCTGGCGTTGATGCCGCGCAAAATGCTGCAGAGCATGCCCGGCAGCGCGACGGTCAGCGTCTGGCCGCTGGCGGCGGACTTTCGCTATCTGACCACCTGGCTGGTGTGGCGCCGGGGCACGGTGTCGCGCAGCTTGAGCATGTTCGTGCGTTTGCTGGAGGAGCGCGGCGTGGTGCGCGCAGAAGAGTAATTGACACGTTGTGTCATGGCTGTATCTTGATCGGCGTTTCGCAATATAAAAAACTATACAGCGTAGCCATGAGGACAAGGACATGAGTGCAGCCCTGAGCGGTAAAGAAGCAGTCGGTGAGCGGTTTGTGCTGGAAACGATGCGCCATGCGCAGGACCTGACCTGGAACGCCGTTGATGCCATCGCCAAGGTGATCAAGCCCGGCATGCGTGAATCCGAAGCCCAGGAACAGGGCAAACAGATCCTCGCCGAACTGGGCATGGACCGCATCTGGCACCCGCTGCTGATCCGCTTTGGCGCCAACACGCTGAAGGCGTTCAGGGAACGTTCCGAAGGCGATCCGGTACTCGGTGAGAACGATATTTTCTTCATCGACATGGGCGTGGTCTGGCAGGGGCACGAAGGCGATGCCGGCGAAACCTTCACCACCGGATCCGATCCGGAAATGATCGCCTGTGCAGCGGCGTCCAAAGAGCTGTTCAAGCGCGTCGAGGCGTTATGGCGCCAAGGCGTGAGCGGTGTCGAGTTGTACCGTTACGCCAGCGATCAGGCCGAAGCCATGGGCTGGAAACTCAATCTCGACATCAAGGGCCACCGCGTCAGCGATTTCCCTCATGCGATCCATCGCGGCGGCAATCTCGGCGATTTCGAGCAGACGCCAAATGCCGGGGTGTGGATTCTGGAAATCCAGATCGCCCACCCGCAGCGACCGTTCGGCGCGTTTTATGAAGACCTGCTGATCTGATCTATTGTTGCTCGACAGGTGTTTGCACAGTGCAAGTGTGACAACAGAGCGCAGCGCTGTAGTTGTTTCTACATAACGCTAACTCTGATGATGCAGGCCGTTTTTCCTAACTCTAAAGTCAAAAAAGGAAGCCCGTCATGAAAGTCAGCGCACGCAACGTATTCAAAGGCAACGTCAGCCAGGTGCAGGCCGGTGCGGTCAACGCCGAAGTGGTTCTGACCCTGGCCGGGGGCGAGCAACTGGTTGCCGTCGTGACCATGGAAAGCATCAAGAACCTTGGCATCGCCGTTGGCAAGGAAGCTGTTGCGTTGGTCAAGGCGCCGTGGGTGATGCTGATGACCGAATCCAGCGACATTCGCTTGTCGGCGCGTAACTGCCTGGAAGGCAAAGTGCTGAGCGTCACCGACGGTGCGGTCAATGCGGAAGTGGTGATCGAGCTGGCGGGCGGTTCGAAGGTTTATTCGATCGTTACCCGTGATGCCGTTGCCGAGCTGGGTCTGGCCAAGGGTGTGAGCGCCACGGCGGTGATCAAGGCGTCGCACATCATTCTGGGTGTTCCGGCCTGATCTAGGGTTCAGGCCAATAAAAACCTCTGGTTCCGTGATCGGGAACCAGAGGTTTTTTCGTTATGGCGTACCGTTTCTGCCGTACAGGCGAAAGCCTTCGCGTTGACTCAGACGCTCGTAATACGCCCTGACGGCGGCATAGTCCGGATGCGCGAGCGGCGTTTCGAACCAGCGGTTGACCGACAGCCCGATGGGGATATCGGCGAGAGAAAACTGCTCGCCACTGACGTAAGCGCCCGTCTTTTCCAGCTGCTGATCAAGGATGCCCATGGTCTTCGACCATTGCTCGACGCCGTTGGCCAACGCGGCGCTGTCCTGATGATCCGGCGACTGGCGCACCAGCGACATGAACGCATACGACCACGAGCGGTTCAGCTCCGACGCCTGCCAGTCGATCCACTGATCGACCCGCGCACGAGCTCGCGGCTCTATGGGGTAGAGGCCTGCGCCGCCATAGGCTCCCGCCAGATAACGAATGATCGTGTTCGATTCCCACAGCGTGAAATCGTCGTCCTGAATCACTGGCACCATCGCGCAAGGGTTGAGCGCTAGAAACTCCGGCGTATCAGTAGGCTTGAAGCCCGATCCCCAATCCTCACGCGTGAACGGAATCTGCAGTTCGGCGCAGGTCCACAGCACTTTGCGCACGTTGATCGATGACGCCTTGCCCAGAATTCGCAGCATGAGTTTTCCCTTTCTCGTGGGTACCTGTAGAAACTCAACAAATACCACACCAAAACGCAGAAGGCCCGCACAGCGGCAGGCCTTCTTTTTACATCGAATCAAGCTCAGAGACTGCCCATCAGCTTCCCACCCATCGTCCGCCGCCGATAGGCGCTGTCACGACTCGCCAGCCAAAAGTACAGCGGCGAAGTCACCAGCAGCCCGACCAGCCACGACAGGTCCGCGCCGTTGATGTGCGCCGAGACTGGGCCGACGTACAGCGGGGTGTTCATGAACGGGATCTGCACCGCGATGCCGATCGCGTAGGCCAGCAGCGCTTGCGGGTTGTAGCGTCCGTAGATGCCGCCGTCGACCTGGAAGATCGACTGGATGTCGTACTTGCCTTTGTGAATGGCGTAGAAGTCGATCAGGTTGATCGCGGTCCACGGCACCAACACCACCAGCAACACTAGCACCATGTCGACGAAGTGGCCGATGAAGTCCTTCGAGGCGCCGACGGCGGCAAAGCAGCAGGCCAGCAGGACGATGATCGAGATCACCGCACGACTTTTCGCGGTGGGGATCCAGCGGTAGGCGAAGGTCTGCACCAGGGTAATCAGCGACAGCACTGCGCCGTACAGGTTGAGGGCGTTGTGGCTGATTACGCTGAGCAGGAACAGCACCAGCATCAGCGGCCCGATCGAGCCAGTGGCGAGCTTGACCGCATCCATGGTGTCCATGCCCACCGGGGTCGCGAGCACGGCAACGGCACCGAAGATGAACGCCAGGCTTGAACCCAGTGCTGACCCCAGATAGGTGGTCCAGAACGTCGACGAGACTTTTACGTCGGCCGGCAGGTAACGCGAATAGTCGGACACGTACGGCGCAAACGCGATCTGCCACAGCGCGGCCAGCGACACAGTGGCGAGCCAGCCGGAGAGGTTGAAGCTGCCGCGGGTGAGGAAGTCATCGGTTTGAATATGGGTGAAGATGTAGCCGAAACCGACGACGATGCCGATCCCCAGCACCCAGGTGCCGATGCGGTTGAGCACATGGATGAAGCGGTAGCCGATGATGCCGATGATCCCCGAACCGAACGCGCCGATGACGATGCCGACCGGCACCGGCACGCTGTCGACCACGCCGTGCAGCGACTTGCCGGCCAGCACAATGTTGGAGGCGAAAAAGCCGATGTACATGACCCCGGCAATCAGCACCACCAGCAGCGCGCCGAGCGAGCCGAACTGCGCGCGGCTCTGGATCATCTGCGGAATGCCCATCTGCGGGCCTTGCGCCGAGTGCAGCGCCATCAGCACGCCGCCGACCAGATGGCCGACCAGAATCGCGACGATGCCCCAGACTAGGTTCAGGTGGAACAACTGCACGCCCAGCGCGCCGGTGACGATGGGCAACGGCGCGATGTTGCCGCCGAACCACAGCGTGAACAGATCCCTGACCTTTCCGTGGCGATCTTCGGGGGGCACGTATCCTATCGTGTGTTTTTCAATGAGCGGGGCGGACGTTGTTGCAGAGGTGGACATGACGAACTCCAAGGCAAGGATGAGTACGTGGACGTACTTCGGTAAGCGCCGACACGGACGGCGCATTTCTTGTTGAAGCGATCATGTGCAAAGGCCCGGGATAGATAAATTAGTAAGTTTGTTGCTTCAGACCTTAAAAAATATATGCCGCGTGTAATCCGTAGCTCCGGTATGTTCAGGCTTCACTCTGTTCTGGATTTACACAGTTTTGTGGTGAGGGGATTTATCCCCGATGGGGTGCGCAGCGGCCCCTCTTTTGACTATAGAAACAGGGGCCGCTTCGCGCCCCATCGGGGATAAATCCCCTCACCACAGAACCCCCTGACTACAGATAAATGTCCTGACAACAGATAAATCCCCTCACCACAAAAGCGTTGTCTCACTTGCAGAGGTTTTATATGGCCGCCTACAACCTGCGCCAGCTCAAATACTTCGTCACCACCGCCGATTGCGGCAGCGTCGCCGAAGCCTCGCGCAAGCTCTATATCGCCCAGCCGTCGGTCTCCACCGCAATCAAGCATCTGGAAGAAAGCTTCGGCGTGCAGCTGTTCATCCGCCATCACGCCCAGGGCGTTTCGCTGACGCCCAGCGGTTCGCGGTTTTATCGCAAGGCCCTGGAGTTGCTGCGGGTGGCGCATGAGTTCGAGCAGAACGCGCTGGCCGACAACGACGTGGTCGCCGGGCAGATCGATATCGGCTGTTTCGAAACGGTGGCGCCGCTGTACCTGCCGCGCCTGATCGCCGGTTTCAAGCAGCGCTGGCCGGGCGTGGAAATCCGTATTCGCGATGGCGAACAACAGGAACTGGTGCAGGCGCTGACCGCCGGCAGCATCGATGTCGCGATGCTGTTCGAGCACGACCTCGATACCACCATCGAAACCACGCCGCTGATGCCGCCGCAGCAGCCCTATGCGTTGCTGCCGGCCGACCACCGCTTTGCGCAACAGGCGAAAGTCTCGCTGCACGATCTGGTGCTGGAGCCGATGATCCTGCTCGACGTGGTGCCCAGCCGCACCTATTTCGTGAGCATTTTCGAGGAGCGCGGACTGACCCCGCACATCGTCTTCAGCTCGCCGTCGATCGAGATGGTGCGCGGCATGGTCGGGCGCGGTTTCGGTTTTTCGATTCTGGTGACCCGACCGTTCGGCGAGTACACCTACGACGGGCAGAAAGTGGTGTGCGTGCCGCTGGCGGAAACCGTGACCGGCTCGGGCTTGTCGGCAGCCTGGCTGCGTCGGGTACAACTGACCAAACCGGTGCAGTTGTTCGTTGATCATTGCCGTGAGGAGTTGGCTCGACTGTACGCCTGAGCGTGCGTCGAGCCGTGTTTCAAGCGCGGATCGAGGTCAGCATCCGCTGCAGCATCGCATCGCAGGCATCGAGTTGCGCACGACTGACAAACTCGTCCGGTTTGTGCCCCTGATCCATGCTGCCGGGGCCGCAGACCACCGTGGGAATACCCGCCGCATCGAACAGCCCGCCCTCGGTGCCGAACGCTACGGTGCCGAATTCCCGAGAACCGCAGAACGCCGCAATCAGCTCGGCCGCCTGACTCTGCGCATCGGTGGCCAGACCGGGATAAGCCGACAACTCACTGAAACGAATCGCGCTGTGCTCGCTGACCGCACGCATGCGCGGCAGCACTTGCTGCTCGGCGTAAGCCTGCAACTGTTGTGCGACCTGGGTTGGATCCTGCGAGGGCAGGGCGCGGATTTCGAAGTCGAAGCGGCAATCGGCAGGCACGATGTTCAAGGCCTTGCCGCCGCTGATCACCCCGGTCTGCACCGTGCTGTAGGGCGGATCGAAGCGCGCGTCGTGATGCTCGGGCGCTTTCAGTTGCTGGCCGATACGCCCCAGCTCGCCGATCAGCTCGGCGGCGTATTCGATGGCGTTGACTCCCAGCGGTGCGTAGGCCGAATGGCAGGGATGACCATGCACGTCGCAGCGCATCGCCAGTTTGCCTTTATGGCCGAGCACCGGTTTCAGCTCGGTGGGTTCACCGATGATGCACAGCAAAGGTTTGACTGGACGCTGCTGCAGTTCGGCGAGCAACGAGCGCACCCCAAGGCAGCCGACTTCTTCGTCATAGGACAGGGCGATGTGCACAGGCATGCGCAGCTCTGCAGCGACCAGCGCCGGCACCAAGGCCAACACGCAGGCGATGTAGCCCTTCATGTCTGCGGTGCCACGGCCGAACAGCTTGCCGTCACGCTCGCTGAGTTCGAACGGCGCCACCGTCCACGGTTGGCCGTCGACTGGCACCACATCGGTGTGTCCCGAAAGCACGATGCCCGGTTGCTCGGCCGGGCCAATCGTCGCGAACAGATTGGCCTTGCTGCGCTCGGCGTTGTAGATCAGCTCGCACGGCACGCCGAAGCCAGCGAGGTAGTCACGCACGAACTCGATCAATTGCAGGTTGGATTCGCGGCTGGTGGTGTCGAACCCCACCAGCGTCTTGAGCAACGCGACGCTGCTGCTCATCGATCATCTCCGGCAACGCCATAGCCCGGCGCCTTGGCCGGGTCGAGGGCACGGTCGATGTAGTCCTGCAGCTGCGGCTGATAGGCATCCCAGAGTTTTTGCAACTGGCCGATCGGGTCTGCGTCTGCCCAGTCGACTCGCAAATTGACGATCGGCCAGGTCTGTTCGCCGACCACCACCATAGCCGCCGAATGCACCGGCCCGGCTTCGCCACCGAGGGCTTGTGCGGCGTGCAAGGCCTTGAGCAAGCGGTCGGCCAACTGGCCTTCGCCGTCCTCAAAGGCACTGACCATCGCTTCGATTACCGAGCGCCCGGCGAGCATGTTGCCGGCGGCCACGCATTGTTCGCCGGAGACCGCGTTGTGCACGCCGAGGGTCTGCGCGCCGCTGAAATGCGCGGTCTGGCCGAGGTGGTTGATCACGGTGATCTGCCGGTACTGGCTGTAGCCGTTGCGAGTCAGCACCTGGTCCAGCGCAGCGTCGGGCGCGTGGCCTTGCTCCATCAATGCAAGGACTTCCGGGCCGAGGGACGGCAGGGTGATGTTCTGGCTCGACACCGCGCCGACACCCGGCAGCAGCCACGGACAACGCGCGCCGACGGCGATGCTGGAGGAACTGATGGCGACACCGAACTGGCCGGTTTCGGGGCAACGGGCTGCGATTGAAAAGGTCATGGTCTAACTCCTTTCGAGGAATTTGTTGTCCTTGCGGGCCTCTTCGCGAGCAAGCTCGCTCCCACAGTTGGCATGTATTTCCCTGTGGGAGCGAGCTTGCTCGCGAATGTCGCGACTCGGTTTTCAGGGTTAATCGGGAATCACCGCCACCACATCAATCTCCATCAGCCACTGCGGCTGCCCCAGTGCCGACACCACCAGCCCGGTGGAGATCGGGAACACGCCTTTGAGCCACTTGCCGACTTCCTGATACACCGGCTCGCGGTAGCGCGGGTCGATCAGGTAAGTGGTGGTCTTGACGATATGGCTCATGTCGCTGCCGGCTTCTTCCAGCAGTTGCTTGACGTTGCGCATCGCCTGTTCGGCCTGTGCACGCGGATCCCCGAGGCCCACCAGATTACCGTCGAAATCGGTGCCGACCTGACCCCGGACATACACGGTGTTGCCGGCGCGCACGGCCTGGCACAGGTCGTTGTCCAGGGTCTGATTCGGGTAGGTGTCCTTGGTGTTGAACATACGGATGCGGGTGTGGGTTGGCTTGCTCATGTACAGCTCCAGAGTAGGTGTTCAGCGGCGCACCCGGCACCGCCGCGAAAAAGGGAAATCAAGCGTCGACGGTGTCGGCGGCTTTGCTGTGGGTGGTCGCATGCAGGGCGGCTTCACGCTGCTCGGCATCCTGGTAGTCGAGGTATTTGCGCTGGGTGGCGATGTGATCGGCCACGTGTTTGGCGTCGTGCCACACGCCCCAGATAAACGACGAGCCGCGGCGCGACTGCCATGGCAGCCCAAGGAAATACACCCCCGGCTCGCTGGACACGCCACGCTGATGCTGCGGTTTGCCCTTGTCGTCAAAGGCGGCGACCTGCAGCCAGGAATAATCCACGGCGAACCCGGTGGCCCAGATGATCGAAGTGATCCCGGCCTTGGCCAGATCCAGATCGACCAGCGGATTTTTCACGCACTCGGGATCCGGATAGGTTTCGCGTGCTTCGGGTTCTTCCGGCAGGTCGAGACCGTTGCGCTCGATGTAGGCATCGGCGGCATCCAGCAGCGCCAGATAGTTCTCGTCACCGCGCTTGAGGTTGTCGCGCAGGTCCTGCTTGAAGGTCACCACGCCGTTGTTGAACGACTCGGTCACACCGACCAGGGTCATGCCGCGATGGGCCAGACCGCGGAAATCGATGGTGCGCCCGCCATGCGCGCCGCTGACCGCGATGGTCACGTGCTCGCGACCGGGTTTCATCGCCGCCTGATCCCACTCGCCGAGCACCCCCAGCCACCAGCAGAAATCACGGTTGCGATAGGCACGCGGCGGACGGTCATGCGCACCTACCGACAGGTACACCTGCTTGCCGGAGCGCTGCAGTTCATCGGCGATCTGCACGCCTGACGAACCGGCGCCAACCACCAGCACTGCGCCTGCGGGCAGTTGCTGCGGATTGCGATAGTCGGCGGAGTGGATCTGCAACAGACGCGGGTCTTGCGGCGCAATCTGCGGGATCACCGGGCGCTGGAACGGGCCGGTCGCCGCGACCACGCGGCTGGCCTCGATCACTCCTTCGGAAGTCTCGATGGTGAAGCCCGGACGCCCAACATTGCGCACCACGCTTTTGACTTCAACGCCGGTGCGGATCGGCGCGTTGAATTTCTTCGCATAGGCTTCGAAGTAGTCCGCTACGCGCTCCTTATGGGCGAAACCGTCGGGATCGACATCATCGAATTCCAGCCCCGGAAAGCGGTCGTGCCACGCCGGACCGTTGGCTACCAACGAGTCCCAGCGCCCGGTGCGCCAGCGTTCGGCGATGCGGCTGCGCTCCAGCACCAGGTGCGGCACGCCGAGTTTGCTCAGGTGCTCGCTCATCGCCACACCGGCCTGTCCGGCCCCCACGACAAGCGTGTCTGTTTTTATTATTTCAGTGGTCATTTCTACATCCTTCCTGGCAAGGCAAGTGGATTCGGATCGCTTCAGGCTGGTCCGTTTTGCTTGCGGTCAGACTAGGCAGGAGGGGGGTATCGGTAAAATATTATTAAGCTGGGATGTGAATACAAATTGCTGAAGCAGAAGGGGTGAAGCCAGTAAAAACGCGGCTTGCAGGACAGGGGTAGGGTTGTCCCGGGCAGGAAAACCCGGGACAGGAAGGTGAAAATTCACTTTAAGGAGGGGGAGCGTCGCGTCAGTTACCGTCGGCGACCTTGCGTTCGATCGCATCGGTCTTACGCTTGAGTTCCTCGGTGTCCTGTTCCATGACGCGGGTGGAGGTGGGGGTAATCACCTCGTCCACGGCGCGGGTGTCGTCGTCGCTGTCCTGCAGATCGCGGTTCACCACATCCACCGGTTTGCCCGAGGAGTCGAGCGGTGGCGCGTTATGAGGTGTTGCAGGCTTGATATCGTCGGTGCTTTTCATTTCTCATACCTCCATTGACCTACAACGTTGGATACGAAGCCATGAAGGGAGTTCGAGAAATTTCACGGCTGACCGCAGCCGCCCTCGGCTGTGCGCTGCTGATCGCTGCAAATTCGACGCAAGCCGCCAGTTTCGACTGCGACAAGGCCAAATCCATGGACGAAAAAGCCGTCTGCGCCAACCGCGCCTTGAACGACCTGGACGTCACCATGGGCGAGCTGTTCAGCCTCGATAAACGCCTGCTGCCGATGGGCGGGCGCGATGCTCTGATCGGCGAACAACAGGCCTTCCTCAAAAGCCGCAAGGCCTGTGGCGCGAAGCTCGATTGTTTGACCGATCTGTATCAGAAGCGGGTCGTTGCGCTGCGCAGCATCATCGAGACGCGGGTGATGACGCAGGGGCCGTTTTGACGGACGGGTTGACCCTCTGATCGATGCATAGCAGCATCCCGGGCAAACCCATTCACCAACAGGAATTTGCCACGATGTCTGCGCCTGATGATCTTGATGAGTTGCTGGAACGCGTGAACGACGAGCAATCGTTCATTACGTTTATTCAGGCACTGGGTGCCGATTTCGCTCGTGAGCGGACAATGAACGAACCGCTGTCGCCCTATGGTCGGGGCGCCTTGGGTTGGGAAAATGGATCTGTGGATGCGTTTCTTGAGGCCGCAGGTGCCTGGGCGATCGACAGTTCCAGGCAGGTGGCAGCAGATGTCTCTTCGGCCAACGTATGGCAGCGCTGTGCGAGCATTTTGCTGGCCGGCAAGTTTTATGAGTGAACCGGGCGAGCATCAAGAACAGAGCAGGAAAATGAGTGATGAGTAGGCCGTTGAGTGAAGCCGATCTTTATCTGGTCATGCTGGAAGCGATTGAAGAAGGCTTGAACATCGATCTGCAACCCTTTTGTGAGCGGCTGCAGGTCGAGCGTCGCGATCTGCTTAATCAAGTCGCGATCGCCGTAGCCAGAGATTTCCTGTCAAACACGCGTGATTTTGAGTTTGGCGATGAAGTGATGAATGCACTTATCAACCCCATCGTTGATGTGTCGATGCACGCAGAAATGCCCCAGCCAGCCTTTGACATCTATCAGGCATTTGATGCCGGCGAGTATCTGCACACAGGCGATGCGCAGGATGTTTGCCCTTGGGAGAAACATACGCGGCCGGGGCTGGAGAATATTTTGCGTAATCATTTGCCTACGTTGGAGTAGTAACCCGGCGGGTTGCCGAGTATGCAAACCGTCAGAGCAAACTCCACGACACCCCGACATAAACCCCCAGCCCTTCACCCGGCGTAGACCGCGCCGCGTCCAGGCCCTTGTCGTCATACCCCGGTGTGACCGTTGCGGCGTAGTGCTTATTGGTCAGGTTGCGCAGGTCCAGCCAGGTCTGCCAGTCGTTTTTCGGCGCGTTGTAGCCGACGGTGGCGCCGAATAATGCGTAGGGATCGGCGTAGTAGCTGTTGGCGTAATCCACCGCGACCTTGGACACCAGTTGCGTATTGACCGCCGCGAAGAAACCCTGCGGCCAGTCGTGGCGCAGTTCGCCCTGGTAGTAGTGCATCGGCAGGCCGGGCAGGCGGTTGTCGCCGAAGCGCTGGTCGTCGCGGTAGTGGAAATCGCTGAAGGTGTAGGCCTGACGCAGGCTCAATGTACGTCCGTCGGGGGCCGACCACAGTGTGCTTTGCAGACTGGCTTCCACGCCCTGGTGCACGGTGGGGCTGGCGTTGAGTTCGTACGGGGTGACGGCGTTGGCGTCCGGCAGCACCGAAAGCAATTCGTGGCGCACCTGCGCGTAGTACCACGCCAGGCTCCACTGGCCGAGTGCGCTGTCGCCGCGACCGCCGAGTTCGAGGGTGGTTGCGGTCTGGTTTTGCAGTTTGATCGGGTCGCTCTGGGTGCCGGTCGCCGCACCGTTGCCGGCGGGGAAGCGGATGTTCGAGCTGTAGATCAGCGACCACGGGTGCGGTGCCTCGACTGAGCGGCTGAGGTTGCCGAACAGTTGCAGATCCGGCGTGACCTGATAGCGCAGGCCCAGACGCGGGGCGTAATCCCAGTCATTCAGGCTGGTTTTGCCGCCGCTTTGCGGGTAGGTGACGGCGCTTTCGCGGCGGGTGTAAATGGCGGCGAGGCCGGTGGTCAGCCACAGGTCGTCGGCGAGTTCCAGGTCGTTGCCCACATGCAGCACGGTGTCCGAACCCTGATAGGTGAAGTTGCGCATGCGTGTGCCCGGCGTATACGCGGCGGTGTTGCCGGACGGGATGCGCACGAATTCGCTGGCGCCATCGTTGGGCAAATGTTTGGTGGTGCGCAGGCCCACGGTGCTGCGGCTTTCCATGCCGAACACGGTGTCGCGGCGCTTGTAGTCGAAGGTGCCGCTGACGTCGGTGTAGGCCACTTTCAGACGGTTCGGGCCTTCGCGCAGGTCCATCGGGTAATCGTGATAGACCAGGCCGGTCTGGATGCTCGAATCGTCGTCGATGTAGTAGGTGGTCTTGTTGCCGATGAAGGTGCTGCCCGGTTGTTTGCGGCTGTCATCGCGCGACACGTAGGCCGGGTTGGCCGCCCGAGGATCGTGCTCGATCGAGTGTTTGGTTACGCGGCCGGCGAGGTCGTTGTCGGTCTCGCGATAGCGGAAGTAGAAGCGGGTTTCCAGGTTCGGATTGAAGCGGTAACCGAAGTTGGCGATCACGCCTTTGCTTTCGCTGGCGGTGTGATCCTGATAGCCGTCGGCGTTCGCATCGGTCAGCGACACGTAGTAATCGAAGTCGCCCAGCACCTGCCCGGAACTCACCTGACGCTGCTGATAGCCGTGGCTGCCGGTGGCATAGCGCACTTGCAGTTTCGGCGCGTCATAGCCGGTGTGGCTGACGTAATCGATGGCGCCACCCAGCGCCAGTGCGCCGCGATCGAAGCCGTTGGCGCCGCGCAGCACCTCCACATGGTCGAGCCACAGCGGTTCGAGCAATTCGTAGGGCGTGCCGCCGGGGCCGGTCAGCGGCAGGCCGTCGAGCATCGTGTACAACCCCGACGCGTGGGCGCCCGGTGCGCGATTGATCCCCGAACCCCGGATCGAAATCTTTACCCCTTCGTTGCCCGCCGACTGCGCGTAAACCCCCGGCTGATACGCCAGCACGTCCTGATTGCTCGCCACCCGGCCCTGCAACGGCTGACGCATGTCGACCACATTGCTGCCGCCGGGCACTTGCGCCAGACGCGCTTCGGCTTCGGCGACGGAGGCATCGGCGCCGCTTTGTTCCTCAGCCGAAATCAGTACCTGCCCCAACTCCATGCCTTTGGGTTCCTCGGCCATGACCGGGCAGGCGAGGGCCAGGCCCAGCAGGGCGGAGGGCAGGGATTTGGGCGATGGCATCGAGAAACTCCAGACAGACAGGAACGGGCAATGAACAGTGCGACGCAAGAAGGAACGATGAAAACACATGGCAATTTTGCTTTTTTTGCCGGGGAGCGAGGTGACAGTAGCGGCGTGGATTTTTCAGGAGGCGGCATTAAACGCCGTAAATGCAGTCGGCTGGCCGCTTTCGATCACGGCCAGTCGCACGGTTTACCTGCACGTCAGCCGACGCGCATGGAAGGATCAGGCAATTTTCAACGCCATGAGAATATCCAGCGGAGTCTGGGCAAATGCCCGCGCCTGTTCGGTCATCTCGGCCAGGTTTTCTTCGGCCGTGAGCAGCGGCTGGTCACCCTTGAGCAGCACTTCGCCCTGATCACCGATGACGGCCCATGCCAACTGCGCCCACTCGCTCGGTTGTGTCATGCCTTGCTTGATCGAAATCAGGAACAACTGCTGCACGCGGCTGATCGGTACGCCACCGCCGGTGACCGGGCTGGCCAGCACCTGAATGTTGTTGTTGAACAGCGCGCGTTTGCACAGTTGCAGGTTGAGAGTGTCGCAACGTTCCTGCACCTGCCTTTCGGCGGCTTCGCTCTGGCACGGGGCGGCGACGCCCATGCCGATCAGCACGGTGACAGCCTGCACCAGGTCGTCGTAAGACACGGAGCCGACGGCCATCGACAACTGCTGCAGGGTTTTCGGTGCGTAGGCACTGGCGGCGAGCGCTTCGAGCACCGGGCTGTAAATCTCTGTTTGCAGCGCAGCCTCGCCGGCAGGACCAGTGACCGTGCCGGGAATGCTCTCAATCGCTTGCAGCAGGACAAAACGCGTTCTCAGCAGGCCATCGCGCTGCTCGGCAGCAGACAGCCGATTGGCGCCACGTACGTACAGATCCCGGCGGAAATTCTGATTGATGAAGTAGTCGCGCGCCTGTTCCCGCATGATCGGGTGCTCGATACCTTCCAGAAAGTCCATGCCTTCTGCACTCAAATTCAGCGGGGCCACTGTGTCCAGCGGCACGGCCGTGGTGGCGTAGTCGAGTTTGGCTGCGGTCATGGCGTCGACCACGTCAGTGAAGTACATGCAGTCCCAATTGCGGTTGAAGTACTCATGGGCCACGTACTGACGATTCTGGCCCTTGATGCTCTGCAACTGGGCACTCAGGGCCGGCGCCGCTTTGGCGTACTTCGGATTGGCCGCCAGCAGCGCTTCGGAAAACTGCATCGCGGCATCGATGCGCTTGGCCGGGCTGGTCGAGGCCTGGCTGGCAAAGCGGTTGTGCAGGCTGAACAGATTGCGCAAGGGTGCCGAAGGTGACCAGCCCGGGAAGCAGTTGTAGCTGACGTACAACATGCCCCCTGGCTTGAGGTGGCGCCGGGCGAATTCGACGATCAGTTTCTGGTTGTCACGGCTGACCCAGGTCCAGATGCCATGCAGGCTGATGCTGTCGAAGGCCGGCAGGTCATCACGGGCCAGCAACTGTTCGAAGCTGTCGTCATACAGTCGTGCCTGGCTGTTCCAGTCATTCGCCAGCGCAATGGCATGCGCGGCCTGGGACGGTGTGAAGTCGGTGCCGACGTAGTTGCCCGGGTTGGCGGCGGCGTGGATGTTGATTGAAACACCCTGGCCGAAGCCCAGTTCGCAGTGGTAACCGCCGGTGTCTTCGAGGGTGGCAAAACCGCGCAACAACAAACAATAACGCTGGAACACCGGGTTGATTTCCCGGCTATACGAGTAGGTGTAGCCCTCGTCGGTGAAATACCCTTCGTTCCAGGCATTGCTCATGTTTACATCCTTCAATTCGCGAGTGAGCCGCTCTTATAAAGGGTTGTCATTACGCACCACAAGCGGAAAAACATGTAAGTGAATCTTACGATTGCAAAGGCACATAGATGTCCGTCTGCCATTGCTCCTGCGGGGTCTCGGGATACACGCTCAGGTAGTGGAAAAACAGCGGATGATCGCGCAATTCCTCACCGCTGGCCGGCAACCAGTCACGGTAGACCGGATAGATGGTTTCGCCGATATGATCCGGCGAACCGACGTGCCGCACCACCACGCAACGTCCACCGGGTATGACGAGTTCCCCCACGCCGAACGTATTGGGTGCTACCGGCTCATCAATCTCGCCACAGATGGCGAAGCGAAAATCCTGCGCCGCAGTGGTGTCGGGGTTGTTGTAGGGAATGCCGAAGGTACGACTCGACGCCACGGGCGACTGCCCGCTGTGCATGCGCCAGGCGATGAATTTCTGCACGCTTTGCTGAACTTCCCCCGGTGCGCCGCAGTGCTCAAGTGCAGCGACGCGCACGGTCGGGAAATCGACGATTCTGGTTTGCATGATGACGCTCCTGGAAAAATGAGGGATGGCAAACACCGCATTCCAGATCTGCCAGTTCGGTTGCTTCCTGAAGGCGCTCGGCGTCATGCCGAAGTCACGCCGAAATGCGCGGCTGAACGCTTCCGGACTTTCGAAACCGGCGCCAGACGCGACATCCAGTATCGAATGCTCCGGCTGCGCGGCCAGCCGATGCGCAGCCCGGCGCAAGCGCATCAGCTGCACATAGCGCGACACCGGCACGCCAACGAACGCGCTGAATTGCCGATGGAAGTGAAACACCGAAAAGTTCGCCAACTGACTCAACGTACTCACCGAGAGGTCGCCTTCGAGATGCGCGTCGATATAGACGAGTACGGCGTTGAAGCGCCGGGTGTAGGCGCGCTGGGTCGGCAGGTCGGACACTGGGTGGAAACTCCTGGAAGTGCGGTCGGCTATAGCCTCGTCGATTTTGGCGTAGGCGCGCCTAGCCGGGTTTGCTCAAGTGTCATTCCTGTAGGAGCTGCCGAAGGCTGCGATCTTTTGACGTTGATTTTTGGGATCAAAAGATCGCAGCCTCGTTGCACTCGACAGCTCCTACAGGGGAGCGTGTGGAGTCAGCGGCCGTGCGCTGCGTCCGCCAGTTGCCCGGTATCAACCCGCACGAACAACGAATCACCCACCGCCGTCAGCACATCCCCGGCGTACACCTCGCAGATCACCCGGGTCTTGCGCCCGACCTCGCCTTCGACCCTGGCGCGCAAGGTCAGGGTGACGCCCATGGGGGTGGGTTTGATGAATTTGATGCCGAGGTTGCCGGTGACGCAGTCGATGCGCGGCAGGCTGCCTGGTTCACGTTGTTCGTGGCGGTAGTGCCAGGCCATGGCGGTCCAGTTGGAATGGCAGTCGATCAGCATCGCCAACAAGCCGCCGTACACCAGATCCGGCCAGCCACAGTATTTGTCGTCCGGCAGGTGTTCGGCCATCACATGCACGCCGTCCTCGTGCCAGACACTTTTGACGTGCAGCCCATGCGGGTTGCGTCCGCCACAGCCGTAGCAGACGCCTTCGGGGGCGGCGAGGTCTTGCAGGGGAGTTTCGGAACGGGTCATGGGTCTGATCATCCTGAAGTGGTGAGCCCGGTCAGGCGCAGACGATTGCGGCCGCCGCGCTTGGATTCGTAGAGTGCGGCATCGCCTTGCTCGATCAGCGCCGCCAGACTGGCCGGCGGCTTGTTGAACAGGGTGGCGCCGATGCTCAGCGTCACCGGCTCGGCAGTGGGGAAATTCTGGATCGCAATGCGCTGAAACTGATCGCGCAGGGTGTCGCCCAGTCTGACGATCTGTTCACTGGGCGCGTTGCTCAGCAGAATGACAAATTCGTCACCGCCCAGACGCGCGGCCAGCCCACCCTCGGGAGACTCGGCGCGGATCATCTCGCTCAAGGCCACCAGCAAACGGTCGCCAGCAGTGTGGCCATAGTGGTCGTTGACCAGTTTGAAATTGTCGATATCGATCAGCAGCAGCGCGCCGGGTTGCTCTGCACAGACCTCCCGCAGCAGGCGCGGGGCGCGCACTTCGAGGGCGCGACGGTTGAAGAGGGCGGTCAGCGGATCACGGGCGGCCAGTCGGGCGATCTGCTCTTCGCGTCGATAGCGTTCGGTGCCGGTCATCGACAGCGCGATCAGCATGATCGCCATCGCACCCTCGACCAGCGAGATCTGGATGATTTCGCCACGGAACGCGGCCAGATCGATCAGTGTGCCCGGGATCATCACCGTCATGGCCTTGGCCACATAGAAAATGCCGTGGCCCAACAGCACGTAGCGCAGTTGCACGGCGCCGACGCTCAGCGACTTGCCATGCGGGCGCAACAGCAGACTGGCCTTGAGCGTCGAGGCGGCCACCAGCAGCGAGTTGGCGGCCAGCATGACTTTCGACCACAGCGGCCCGTCCGGTAGCAACAGCATGATCAGCCAACTGACAAAGATCAGATACCAGGCCGGGGACAGGCGGATCTGCGTGAAGCGCGCCACCCCCAACAAAAACAGGAAGTGCGCGGTCACCAGCAAGCCGTTGGCGAACCAGATGCCGATCAGCAGAAAACCGTTGCTGCGCAGCAAGGCCAGGGTGGAGCCGATGGTGATCGTGGCGAAACCGGCGCTCCAGAACAGCAGCGAAGGCTCACGAATGCTGCGCCACTCGACCGCCAGATACAGCGCGGCAGCGGCTGCGAGAGCGATCGAGATGGTCAGCATCGTTGGTGGGTCGAGCGGCATTTCTTGGGGAGCCTGTCTGAAGGTCGGTTAGACGGGCGATTGTAAGCGTTTGGGGGCGTTTTGGCAGGAGGTGCGGCATCTGCGCAGGCAGACGCCGCACGCAATCGTCACTGGCTGGCGTCCAGCACCACGCGGTAGCGCGCCTTGCCGCTGCGCAGATGGTCGACCGCCTCGTTGACCTTGCTCATGGGAAACATCTCGACCTGCGGCAGAATCTGATGCCGGGCGCAGAATTCGAGCATGGTCGCCATGGTGCCGGGCGAGCCGACCGGGGAGGCGGACAGGGATTTCTGCTGCGGGATCAGATCGAACACATGCACCGGAATCGCGTTGGGCACGATCCCGACGAAATGCAGCCGCCCATTGCCGCGCAGGGTGGCGAGCATCGCGGTCCAGTCGAGGTCGGCGTTGGCGCTGATCAGCAGGAAGTCCAGGCTGCCGGCAATCGCTTTCAGCGCGTGGCTGTCAGTCGAGGCGACCACGTTATGCGCGCCCAGACGCCTGGCTTCATCCTGTTTGTTCAAGGACGAGGTAAACGCAGTGACTTCGCAGCCCCACGCGTTGAGAAACCGCAGTGCCAGATGACCGAGGCCACCAATGCCGACCACGCCGACCCGGTCGGTGGGTTTGACGCCGAACTGCAGCAACGGGTTGAACACGGTGGAACCGGCGCAGAACAACGGGCCGACCATCGCCGGATCAAGATTGGCCGGCACCGGAATCGCCCACGCCCAGTGCGAACGCAAGCGATCGGCAAAGCCGCCGTTGCTGCCGATAATGGTCGGTTGGGCGGTGCCGCACAGTTGCTGCGAGCCGCTGATGCACGACGAACAATGCATGCAGCTGCCCTTGTACCAGCCGATGCCGACGCGCTGGCCGAGTTCGAGGCCGCGCACTTGCGGGCCCATGCGCACGATTTTGCCGACCACCTCGTGACCCGGCACGAACGGGTAGCGGCTGATGCCCCAGTCGTTGTCGATCAGCGACTGATCGGAGTGACAGACGCCGCAATATTCCACCGCGACTTCCACGTCCTCTTCGCCCAAGGGGCCGGGATCGTAGCTGTAGCGTTCCAGCGGGGCACGGGCGGCGGTGGCGGCCCAGCCGTTGAAAGTTGCGGGTTCGCTGTTGCTCATGGGGACACCTCCGGTTCGACTGACGGGACATTGGCAGCCCGGCAAGTCTAGTCGGTCATCGCTGTGGCGCGAGCCAGGTGTCGACGATCCGCCGATCCAGTTCTTCCCAGTAGGCCATACCCAGCACGCGCGTGGTGTTCAAGCCGCGAAGATAGCCGCGCAACTGGTTGGCAGTATCGCGCTTGAGCTGCGCATTGGTGATGTTCTTGTCCAGCAACACGCTTTCGTACTGCACCAGGTATTCGGCCACCCGCTCGCGAAAGTCGGGCAAAACCGCGTCGCGGATCAGGTCAAAGGTTCTCAAATCGACTTCCTCACTGTTGTTTTAGTCATTAGGGATGCGCGTGCATCAAACTTTATCGTCGGTAACTATCGCTAGAAGTAATAGTGACCATCACGAAACGCAAGTTCAGCTTTGCATTCAATAGGCGGAAAATCGCTTTCATTGAACACGCAGCTCAAGGAAATTGCGCGATGAAGACACTGACCCGACTGGCGCTGATCGCTCTGCTGATGAGCGGCGTGGTAGCCACGGCACCGTCTTACGCAGACGACGCCTGTGAGTGTCATCTTCAACCGATCGCCGGCAGCAGCGCGACCTTGCAGCATTCACAGACCGTGGGTGTGCTGTACAGCGAAAACACCCGGGAAAACCTGCAGTACCTGACGCGTTACCACGACATGGCGCTGCACGGTGCCAAGGATGCGCTGGACTCGCGGATTCGTGCAGCCTTTGTCCGCAGCTCCGATCCGGAGCTGGCCATCGACTGGTTGCTCAGCTCGCTGCAGCGTCAGTTCATGTCAGTGACCGTTTACGACAACCTTGATGCATTGATTCTGGCGCATCCGGACATCGTGGTGAAACTCGACACCTTCAACCGCTTGCTGACCCAGCAGAACAGCCTGTTCGAAGCGCACTTCATCGCGCGTTTCTACGATGCCGACCTGCAGTACATCGGCAAGGCCGAGGGCTCGGTGGAGAAACAGATCCCGTCGGTCTGGGTCCACGACAAAGCGGCGCAAGAGATTGCCGCGCAGATCGAGAAACAACGTGACCTGCAACTCAATGCCTTGAAGCAGTTCGACGCCTCGCTCAAGGCGCTGGTGGCTTCCAGCTGAACACTCAAAACCAAAAGGGCAGCGGCGGCGCCGTGACGCTGAACCGCTGCCAGTTGAACCGGACCTTTATTTTCAGGATTACCCCGATGCGTACTTTGTTTGCCCCGACCCTGGCCGTTGCCTCCTTGCTGCTCGGCGGTTGCGCCTCCGCACCGAACGACCCGACGCTGACCTTGCACACCAACAAGACCCCGGCGCAATACGCCGATTGCGTGGTGCCGAAGCTGCAGGGCAGTGCGCTGAACCCGACCGTCTCGCAAACCCAGCGCAGCTACCGGATTGTGGTGCCGAGCAAGGTGTCGGCAGACAACGTGCTGGAAGCCTACAAGGCCGGCGACGGCGGCAAGGTGTTCATCTACGAGCGCCATTTGCTGGCCTCGAATCTCCTGCCGTCCAGCTTTGAACGCGCCGCCCAGGATTGCATCTGACACGGCTGCGCAAACCGTTTTAACCGAGCTCCTTTGGTTGGCCGCAACCAACCAATACTTTGCCCCGCACCTCATTCGGTTGCGGGGCTTTTTTTTGGTTCTTCACGGAATCCCGGGAAACACAGAAACAAGAACGCCGATTTGATTGATGATGTTCGTGCGAGCAAACACATCTAACAAACCGGCGTTCTTATGCGCGATATTAATACTTTCCTTCCTTTTTGGGAGGGCTTTTCTGTCGTCAACATCAAGCCTGATGGTGACGCCCTACAGATCGAACTGATTCCCCACGCCACCCGATTTCCTTCCTGTGGCGGCTGCCAGAAACCCTGTTCAACCACACATGAGTATTGTGAGCGAACCGTCCGCGATTTACCGATTCTCGGCCGTGCGGTGCGCCTCAGCGTGTTGCTCAGGCGTGTTGTCTGTCGTGACTGTGGTAAACGTATGGAGGCCGTCAGTTGGCTGGACCGTTATGCCCGCATGACGCGGCGCTTGGCCGAGGCGGTCATTCAGGCCTGCGAACGCCTCCCCACACTGCACGTGGCTCAACTGTTTGGGCTGCATTGGGACACCGTTCGGTTGCTGGAGCGTCGAGCCTTGCAAGCGGCGTTGAGCATTTTGCCAACGGCACAACCGCGACGTCTGGTGATGGACGAATTCGCCCTGTTCAAAGGTCATCGTTACGCCAGCGTGGTGCTGGATGCGGATACACGCCGCGTGCTGTGGATCGGTGAAGGCCGCAGCCGAGCAGCGGTCAGGCCTTTCTTCGAGGAATTGGGGCCAGAGGGTTGCGCTCGCATCGAAGCGGTGGCGATGGACATGAACACCGCTTTTGACCTAGAGGTTCGTCAGCACTGTCCCAACGCGCGAGTGGTCTACGACCTCTTCCATGTGGTGGCCAAATATGGCCGAGAGGTGATTGATCGGGTTCGCGTCGACGAGGCTAACCGGTTGCGTCACGACAAGCCTGCCCGCAAGGTTATCAAGCAGGCGCGATGGCTGTTGCTGCGCAATCCGCAGAACTTGAAAACGCCGGAACAACAGGTCCGCCTGGAGGATCTGCTGGCGGCCAACCAAGCGTTGATGACGGTCTACTTGATGAAGGCTGAACTCAAAACACTCTGGACCCCGAGTACTGCCTGGGGTTGGCGATCGGCCTGGAAGCAATGGCTGCGCCATGCGCATGAAAGCGAAATTCCAGCTCTGATCCAGTTCGCCACACGGCTAAAGGGTTACTGGCGGGGCATCGTGAGCCGGGTTCGCTGGCCGATGCACACCGGTCAGTTGGAAGGAATAAACAATCGAATAAAGGTCATCAAGCGGATGGCGTACGGTTACCGGGATAGCGAATTCTTTTTCATGAAGATCAAGAGCGTCTTTCCCGGTAATCCGTGATGAACCTTTTTTTTGCCGGAGTTTTTGTGGTTCAAGCGATTTGATTCAGCGCCACTATGTAAGCGCTGAACATGTCCGCCAACCCATCGGCGAAAGCCGTGATTTCCTGATCGCTGCGTGCAGTACCGGAAAAGTCTTTGCCCACCGAACTGAGCGTGGTCAGGATCAGATCACAGGTTGCGGTGCGGCTTGCCTCATCGACATCCGGCAGCAACTGCAACATGAACTCGGCAAAGGTCTGCCGTCCGGCGGTGCGCACTTCGTGGGCCTCGGGCGCATCGCGATACAGCGGTGCCGCGTCATTCAGCGCACCGCGCATCTGCGCTTCCTCGCACTCCGAACGAATGAACGCCTGCACCAGTGTGCGCAGGCGCGTCAGTGGCGGCTGTTGCTGATCTTCGAGAATTCGCTGCAGCATCTGCGTGGTGTGCAACCACTCATCGCTCTGTAAACGAAACAGGATCGCCGCCTTGTTGGGGAAGTACTGATACAGCGAACCGATGCTCACGCCAGCCTTTTCCGCGACCCGTGCGGTGGTGAATCGGGTCGCGCCGTGCTCGGTCAAAACCTGAATAGCCGCCTGCAGAATCGCCGTGACCAAGTCAGCCGAGCGTGCCTGCTGCGGCTGTTTGCGCGAGGAAATACGGGCGGTCTGACGATTGCTCATGGGCGGCTCGGGCCTCGGGGGAAACGCGAATAGCGGATCGAGTGAATCACTCGCATCATTTAAATGCGACGAATCACTCGCATCTTAATCCCCTATTGACGGAAAGCAATCATGACCACCCTGACTTCTGAGCCATTGACCAGCCTGATCGAACGCCTCTACAGCCAAGCCAGCGCTGCCACCAGCCCGGTGCTGGAAACGGTGTCGGGCGCGGAGCGCGAGCGCCTGATGCACAGCAAGACCGAGTACCTGAAACTCTACGCCATGCTCAAGGATCTGTGGCTGCCGGTCTCGCGTGACACCGGCAAACTGCTGTACATGCTGGCGCGCAATACCAAGGCCAAAGCGATTGTCGAGTTCGGCACCTCGTTCGGCCTGTCCACTCTGCACCTGGCGGCGGCACTGCGCGACAACGGTGGCGGCGTATTGATCGGCAGTGAATTCGAACCGTCGAAAATCGCCTTGGCGCGCCATCACTTCATCGAGGGCGGCGTCAGCGATCTGGTGGACATCCGCGAAGGCGATGCGCTCGTCACTCTCGCCAGCGACCTGCCGCCGTCAGTCGACTTGCTCCTGCTTGACGGGGCCAAGGCGTTGTATGGCGACGTGTTGAAACTGGTGGAAAAACACCTGAAACCGGGCGCGCTAGTGGTGGCGGATAACACCAACTATTGCCCGGAATATCTGGCTTATGTGCGCGCGCCGCAGAACGGTTACCTGTCGGTGCCGTTTGCTGATGACATCGAGCTGTCGATGCGATTGGGTGATTACGCGTAAGCCTCGAAAGGCCCTGATGATCGCTATTGTTTAAGTCAGTCAGGCTTCCTGCGCCTTGGAGCTGGCGATTGAAAACTCTTTCGGCAGACTGGCGCCATTTTTCGTGGCAAGGATCTCGGCCATCACGCTGACCGCGATTTCCGCCGGTGTCTTGCTGCCAATGTAGATGCCGATTGGCCCGTGCAGGCGCTCGAGTGACGCTTGGGTTTCACCAAAATGCTCGATCAGACGTTCGCGGCGCAGCTGACTGTTGCGCCGCGAGCCGATGGCGCCGATGTAAAACGCCGGGCTGTGCAGGGCTTCGAGCAGTGCCAGGTCGTCGAGTCGCGGATCATGACTCAAGGCGACGATGCAGGTGCGCAGATCGACCGCGAAGTCGCGCACCACGTCATCGGGCATGCCGATGATCCGCTCCACGCCGTTCACCGCCCAAGTTTCGATGTATTCCGCACGTGGGTCGCAAACCGCGACCTTGAAGCCGTTGAATAGCGCCATGGTCGCCAGATACTCGGCCAGCGCGCCGGCACCGATCATCAGCAGCCGATACCCCGGCCCGAGGGTATTGAGCATCTGTTGGCCGTCGAAACTGAATTGCTCCGGGGTTGCCGTGGCTTGCAGTGTGACCTGACCGTTATCCAGTGCCAGGCAGCGGCGCACCAGTTGCCCGGCATCCAGTTGCACCAGCAGTTGGTCCAGCACCTGCCACGACGGGTTGAACTCGAGAATCAGCTCAAGCGTGCCGCCACAGGGCAAACCGAAACGATGCGCCTCGTCGGCGCTGACGCCGTAGCGCATCACCTCGGGCGCAGCGTCCTTGAAGCCACTGCTGCCATGCGCGGTGGTGTAGCGATGGATCAGGTCGTCTTCGATGCAGCCGCCGGACACGCTGCCGACCACGCGGCCGTCGTTACGCAAGGCCATCATCGACCCTGTCGGGCGCGGCGAAGAGCCCCAGGTCCGCGCCACCGTGGCGAGCAACACTCGCTCGCCGGCGGCGAGCCAGTCCCGCGCGGTGCGCAGGACCAGCAAGTCGATGCTTTCCATCAAAGTTCCTCTAACGCATTTGCAGGATGATCGGGCTGCTGCTGGCCGGATCGGTGTGTTCACGCAGCTTGTTGACTGCCTGCGCTTCAACGGCACCGCCCTGATTGCCCCAGGTGCTGCGCATGAAGGTCAGCACTTCGGCGATCTCTTGATCCGACAATTGCTCACGGAAGGCCGGCATGCGATAGGCGTCCGGCACTCCGGCGGCCACCACCCGCTGCGAACCGTTGAGGGTGATGTTGATCGCCGAAGCACTTTCCTTGGCCAGTGCCGAGGTGGCGCCGGCCAGCGGTGGCATCCATTCCGACTGCCCCTTGCCGTCGAGGCCGTGGCACGAGGCGCAGCGCGTGACGTAGGTATGAGCACCGGGCGCGTCCAGACGTTCCGTCGCCGAAACCGTTTGGTACTGCCATGGCTGGCCGTCGCGCTGACGGTCCCCCGGCAATGACTTGAGATAACGGGCAATCGCGGTCAGATCGTCATCGCTCATGAACTGCGTGGAGTTGTTGAACGCCTCGGTCATCGAGCCGTAAACCACCGCATGTCTGTTGCGCCCGGTCTTGAGGAACTGCACGATCTCCGGCTCGCTCCAGCGGCCCAGGCCGGTGTTGTGGTCATCCCGCAGGCTCGGCGCGTACCAGCCATCGAGCAAGGCGCCGGCGAGGAACGGCGTGGCGGATTCATCCAGGGCCTTCTCGTTGAATGCCAGACCGCGCGGCGTATGGCAACTGCCACAGTGTCCTGCGCCTTGAACGAGATAAGCGCCGCGATTCCACACTTCATCCTGCGACGCTTTGGCCACGTAAGGTTCGGTATCGGCAAACACACCGTTCCACAGCGCAATCGGCCAGCGCAGGTTCAACGGGAAAGGAATCGCGCTCGGGATATTCGCCTGCTTGACCGGTGCCACGCCTTTCATGAAAAACGCGTAAAGCGCCCGCACGTCGTCGTCACTGAGCTTGGCGTAGGACGGGTAGGGCATCGCCGGGTACAGACGGCGACTGTCGGGTGCCACGCCGTGGCGCACCGCACGGTCGAAGTCCGCCAGGCTGTAGCGACCGATGCCGGTTTCCGGCTCCGGGGTGATGTTGGTCGCGTGAATCGCGCCCAGAGGTGTGGCCATTTCCAGGCCGCCAGCGAACGGTGCGCCGCCCGGCACGCTGTGGCACGCGACGCAATCGCTGAGTCGGGCGACGTATTCGCCACGGGCCACCAGCGCCGGGTCGATATCGGCCACGGCGAGGGGTTGGTGTTCAAGCGGCGAGACAGGCTCGCGGGTGACATACCAGGCCAGCAGGCCTGCCGCGACCAGGCACGGCACTGCCAGCCAGCCAGCGGTTCTTGCGAATCGGCGGTTATTCATGGACGCTCCGGCGCTGATCAAGTGAAGGTGTGTCGGCTCATGGGCAGGCTGCGCACCCGTTGCCCGGTCAGCGTTGCCACCGCATTGGCGACAGCGGGCGCGACGGCGGGCAGCGGTGGTTCGCCGATGCCGCCCATTTTTTCCCCGCTCTCGACAACACGCACGTGGACCCGAGCCATCCGCGCAGGCGGCAGGATCGGATACAAGTCGTAATTGCGCGCGCGCGGTTTGCCATCAATCCACACGGCTTCCTCCACCAGGGTCTGCGACAGGCCCAGCGCCACGGCGCCATTGACCTGCGCTTCGACAATCGCCGGATTGACGATGCTGCCGGGGTCGATTGCCTGCCAGATATCGTGCACCTTGACCTGACCGTTCTCGATGGAGACCTCGGCGATCACCGCCGTCTGGGTACCGAACGGCGACGCCATCGCCACGCCTCGTGCGCGTTTGCTGCCGTCCGCCGCAGTAAACGGCCCACGCTTCCAGCCACCCGACAGCTCGCCCACTGCTTGCAGCAGCGTGGTCAGTCGACGGTTGTCGCGCAGCAGATGCAGGCGCAGTTCGAACGGGTCTTTGCCGCCCTTGTCAGCCAGTTCGTCAAGGAACGATTCATAGAAAAAGTCGTTGAGCGAGTTGCCCACCGAACGCCAGTAACCAAGCATCGCCGGGCCTTTGGCGTAGATCTGCGCGATGCGCTTGTTGGGGATCGCGTAGGACTTGCCCGATAAGCCTTCAAGCGCCGTCGGGTCGAGCTTTTCACCCTGCTTGCCGGCAAGCGCCTCGGTCGGACCTTCGGTGGCGCTGATCGCTTCGATCGCCAGCGGCCAGCCGTCGTTGTCCAGCGCGGCGCGGAAATTCACGGCGGCTACGGGGCGCAGCACGTCGCGCAGGAACTCTTCCTCGCGGCTCCAGATCAGTTTGACCGGGCGGCCAACTGCCTTGGACAGCTCGATCGCCTGCGGGTAGGGGCTGGCGGCGTCGTAGAGGAAATGCCGACCGAAGAAGCCCCCCAGCAATGGCGAATGCAAGGTGATCCGCGACGGATCCAGCCCGGTGCGTTTGGCGATGTCCGCACGGAACATGTCCGGCGCCTGATTCGGCAGCCAGACTTCCAGCGAACCATCGGGATTGAATCGGGCCAGCGCCGACGGCGGCTCTAACTGGCCGTGGTTCAGGTACTGGTTGTGGTAGGTGGCGTCGATCCGGGTCTTGGCACTTGCCAGAATTGCAGCCACGTCGCCTTCATGTTCATCATCCTTGGCCGGGCCTTTGTCGTCAGCCAGGCGCTTGAGCCAGGCATCGCTGGAAAAATCCGCAGGCATCGAGCGTACCTGGCTGTCGGCCGTGGGTTCCTGCCAGTCGACCTGAATCGCTTCAACTGCACGTTTGGCGTGCCACCAGCGCTCGGCGACCACCGCCACAGCACCCGGCAGACGATGCACGGAATGCACGCCTTTCATCGCCTTGACCTGCTCTTCGTTACGCAGATTGCCCACCGTCATCCCCAGACGCGGGGCATGTTGAACGGCGGCGTGGAGCATGTCGTCGACCTTCAGATCGATGCTGTACAGCGCCTTGCCCGTGGACTTGTCGTAGGCATCGACACGCTTCACCGGTTTGCCGATCCAGCGGAACTGGCTCGGATCACGCAGCTGCACCGAGGCCGGATCGGGAACCGGCAGATCCATGGCGTGCTCGGCCAGTGCGCCGTAGGCCAGCGAGCGGCCCGACTTCGCGTGCACGACTTTGCCGGGTTCGGTGCTCAGTTCGCTCACCGGCACCCCCAGTTGCTGCGCGCCGGCCTGCAGCAGCATGGCGCGGGCGAGGGCGCCGAGGCGGCGCATCACCGGGTAACTCATGCGCACCGACATGCTTCCGCCGGTGATGCGCATGCCGTTTTCCATCACCACATAGGCTTCGCCGGGCGGCGCGGCTTCGACCAGAAAGGTTGCCGGGTCGGCATCCAGCTCTTCACCGACGATCTGCGCCATCGCGGTGAAGGTACCTTGCCCGCCTTCCATGAACGGGCAGAGCAGGCGCACGCGGTTGTCCGGACGGATTTCCAGAAACGCCGGGACTTGCGTGCCGCGCTCGGCAGTTGCTGCCGCCACTGCGGCTTGCACGCGAGTCGTGCCCAGCGGCAGGCCGAAGCCGAGCACCAGTGCGCCGACAGCGGTGCCGGCCAGGAAACGTCTGCGCGAAACATTGATCGGTTCGTGCAAAGCCAGTGCCGAGGCTTCCTGAGCAGGATCGATACGCACGTTCATCAGGCGTCTCCCTTGCCGGCCAGCTCATGCACGGCGGCATGGATTGCGTTGTACGTGCCGCAGCGGCACAGATTGACCATCGCCGCTTCGATCTGCGCGTCACTCGGCTTGGGGTTTTGCTTGAGCAGCGCCGTGGCGGCCATCACCTGCCCGGACTGGCAGTAGCCGCACTGGGCGACCTGCAGATCAACCCAGGTCGAGACCACTCGTTTGCCCACTTCATCGGCCTCGATCGCCTCAATGGTGGTGACCTCACGGCCAACCACGCCGGCCACCGGCGTGACGCACGAGCGCACCACGTTGCCGTCCACCAGCACGGAGCAGGCGCCGCACTGCGCCAGTCCACAGCCGTATTTGGTGCCGGTCATGCCCAGGTCATCGCGGATCACCCACAGCAGGGGCGTATCGGCGTCGGCATCGACCTGATAGGTTTTCTGGTTGATTCGTAGTTCCATGGTTCACCCGCTCGATCATCGGTTGACGTGCATTTTTATAAGCGGTGAAACGCGGCGTGGCGCCTCACCGGTAACGTGTGTTCTTTGCTCAACTGGCCGTGTTGCCCAGCGTTTCTGCGGCGAAGGGTTCGCCCCGCAGCAGCGCCATGTCACGACTCGGTGCGGTGCCGTAGAGGCGTGCGTATTCGCGGCTGAACTGCGAGGGACTTTCATAGCCGACCGCAAACGCTGCTCGCGAAACGTCCAGACGTTCCATCAACATCAGTCGGCGCGCCTCGTTCAATCGCAGCCACTTCTGGTACTGCAGCGGGCTCATGCCGGTGAGCTGGCGGAAGTGGTGGTGAAAGGTCGGTGCGCTCATCTGCACCCGTGCCGCCAGCTCATCGATGCGCAGCGCCGCGGTGTAGTTGATCTTGAGCCAGTCGATGGCTTTGGCGATGCGATAACCCTGGCCATCGACGGCAGTGATCTGCCGCAGCCGCGCACCTTGATCGGTATGGAGCAGCCGATAGTGGATTTCCCGCAGGATCAGCGGCGCCAGCAGCGGGATCGCCTCGGGTTCATCGAGCAGTGCCAGCAGGCGTTCGAGCGCGCCTTCCAGCGCGCACGACATGTCGCCAATGCCAGCGCCTGAACCCGTGGATGAATGCCGCTTGGCCGGCAAGCCCACCTTGGTGATGACCTCGGCGAGCATGCTCACATCCAGTTTCAGCACCAGCCCGACACAGGGCTGTTCGGGGCTGGCAACCAGCACTTCAGAGTTGGCGGGCAGATCCAGTGAGGTGACCAGAAACCGCGAAGGGTCATAGCGGTAACCCTCACCCCCGACCCACAAGCGCTTTTCCCCACGGCCCACGAGAATCAGGCTCGGCTCGATCATGCACACGGCCGGCGCCACCGGCTGGTCGCGACGAAACAGCGACAGCCCGGATATGGCCGTGGCGAAGTCACCCGGTTCGCTCACGCGCGGGTCGATGTTCAACGCCAAAGGTGATTCGTGGCGCAGCGGGGTAGTGATCATGTCGGGCAACTCCTGTTGATCGAACTCTAGTCCGCTGCACAGCGGTTTCCTATACATCACCCTGCAACCTCAGAGGATCAGGCAAGCATTCAAGAGGAATGCACTAGGGCAGAGGTCAATCGACCGGGAGAATGTGTCAAACCATTACAGGATTGGCGCGATTCGAAAACGCGATCCAGGCACCGTGAACAACAGCGCGTCCGGGCAATCGCCCGGACGCCTCTCGCAATACAGGTAGTTCCAATGACTTCCCTTTCTACAGAAAAGCGCGGCTGGAGCGCAGTGTTGGCCATGTCGTTGGCCGCCTTCGCGCTGGTCGCTTCAGAATTCATGCCGGTCAGCCTGCTGACGCCCATTGCCGCCGAACTGCACATCAGCGAAGGCCAGGCCGGGCAGGGGATCTCCGTGTCCGGTGCATTCGCCCTGATGACCAGTCTGGTGATTGCCGCGGTCGCCGCGCGTGTCGAGCGCAAGAAGTTGCTGCTGGGGCTGACCTTGCTGATGATCGTGTCGGGTACGGTGGTCGCGTTCGCGCCGGGCTACCCCTCGTTCATGTTCGGGCGGGCCCTGATCGGCATCGCGATCGGCGGTTTCTGGTCGTTGTCGGCGGCGACCGCGATGCGTCTGGTGCAGCCTGACCAAGTGTCTCGGGCACTGGCGATCGTCAACGGCGGGAACGCGCTGGCGACAGTAATCGCCGCTCCGGCGGGCAGCTTCCTCGGCTCGCTGATAGGTTGGCGCGGCGCATTCTTCTGCGTGGTTCCGGTCGCCGCGCTGGCGGCCGTGTGGCTGCTGATCAGTCTGCCGTCCTTCAAGCTCGAGCGTCAGGCCGGTGGCGGCAACGCCCTGCGGCTGATGAAGCAATGGCCGGTCGCCTTGGGGATGGTCGCTGTCAGCGTATTTTTCATGGGGCAGTTCATGCTGTTCACTTACCTGCGGCCCTTTCTGGAGGTCGTCACCGGGGTCAGCGTTGCAACCCTGTCGTTGATGCTGCTGGGGCTGGGGCTTGCCGGTTTCATCGGGACCTTTGTGATCGAAAGATTCCTCGGCACCGGCCTGTACCGCACGCTGACGGTTATCCCGCTGATCATGGCGGTGATTGCGCTGGCCCTTGTGAACTTCGGCGCATCGCCGTTGCTCAGCGCAGTGCTGCTCGGACTGTGGGGGCTGGTCGCCACGGCGGCTCCCGTTGGCTGGTGGACATGGCTGGCGCAGACGCTCCCGGAGGATGCCGAAGCCGGGGGCGGCTTGCTCGTGGCCATTGTTCAACTGGCTATCGCAGCCGGGGCAATCGTCGGTGGCCTGGCATTTGATCTGAGCGGTTATCAAGCCACCTTCGAGCTGAGCGCTACGGTATTGGTGGTTGCGTCGGTGCTCGCGTGGTTAGCGGGGCGCAGTGCAGTGGAGGTTCATCTTGTCGAGTCGAATGTGACCGGTTGAGAGAAGTGATTGCGGAGTTGGCAGCTCAGCTCCAGCAACGGACTTGTCAATGACACGAAGTGTCATATAGTCTTTCGCGCATCACTCATCCTGCTCCTCACCAAGGATTTCCAATGAACGTTCATTTCGTGGTTCACGAAGCATTCGAATCGCCCGGCGCCTATGAAACCTGGGTTCGCGAACGTGGCCATGAAGCGAGCTATTCGCGGGTTCATGCGTTTGACGCGTTGCCTGCCAGCGTCGAGAACATCGACCTGCTGGTGGTGTTGGGCGGTCCGCAATCGCCGGCGACGAGCAAAGAGCAATGCCCGCATTTCGATGCGGCCGCCGAGTGCGATCTGATCGTCAGAGCGATCAACGCGAACAAGGCAGTGGTCGGTGTTTGCCTGGGTGCGCAATTGCTCGGCGAAGCGCTGGGTGCAGCACATGGCCATAGTCCGGAAAAGGAGATCGGCAATTTTCCGATCACCTTGACTGAGGCGGGCAAGAGCAACGCCAAGGTTGCGCACTTCGGCGATAAGCTCGAAGTGGGGCATTGGCACAACGATATGCCGGGGCTGACGGCGCAGGCGAAGATCCTTGCCGTCAGTGAGGGCTGCCCGCGTCAGATTGTCGAGTACAGCGATCTGGTCTACGGCTTCCAGTGCCATATGGAGTTCACGACGGAGGTCGTGGAGCGCTTGATTGCCGCGTCCGGCGACGAGTTGGCGGCGGCGGTGGATCGGCGTTTCGTTCAGCAGCCGGCGATGCTACGAACCAATGCTTATGAGCAGATGAACCTGAAACTGTTCGAGTTCCTCGACAAGCTGGTTGCGCAGTATCAGCAGCAGCGCAAGGGCTAGGAATACCTAGCCAGACGATTACGCCAGTTGCCACCGTAAGTGCGTTGGCATTCCTCTTCGGAGTCGAAACGCACGTTGCGGTCTGAAACAGACACATCGATGTTGGCCTCATGCAGAGCAGCAGCCGTCAGTTCATGGATGCGTGCCTTGGCGTCAGTCAGGGCGAGATTTTTGTCGGCCTCGGTTTCGAACACCCAGATGACTTTCAGGGTTTGAGCCAGCGCGTTCAAATCAGCGGTGTGGGTGAGCCAGGTGAAACCTTTGATTTCGCCTTTTGCGGTCTCACACGCGTCAGTGAGCGTGGCAATCAAGCGCCGCTCGATTTGCGCCAGTTCACGTTTTCCAGGGGGCATTGCAGATCCTTCGGTGACAGTGGTGGTGTGGAGATGGGTTTATCCGGTGGGTCTTGCGAAACAGGGCATTGCGCGTCGCGCACTCATGTTGCTGTGGGAGCGGGCTTGCTCGCGAAAGCGGTATGTCTGTGATGTGAGTGTTGACTGACCCGGCGCCTTCGCGAGCAAGCCCGCTCCCACAAGGATTGCGGGTGATTGCGGATGCCCAATTCCAGCACAAGTCCCACTGTAATTGCTGGGGCTCTCAAATCCTCATGTCCAACCCGAACCCCTGTGGGAGCGGGCTTGCTCGCGAAAGCGGTGGGTCTGTGATGTCAGTGTTGGCTGACCCGGCGCCTTCGCGAGCAAGCCCGCTCCCACAAAGATTGCTGTGATCCCGGATTCCCAAGTCCAGCACAAGTCCCACTGTAATTGCTGGGGCTCTCAAATCCTCATGTCCAACCCGAACCCCTGTGGGAGCGGGCTTGCTCGCGAAAGCGGTAGGTCTGATGTCAGTGTTGACTGAGCCGACGCCTTCGCGAGCAAGCCCGCTCCCACAAGGATTGCGGGTGATTGCGGATGCCCAATTCCAGTACAAGTCCCACTGTAATTGCTGGGGCTCTCAAATCCTCATGTCCAACCCGAACCCCTGTGGGAGCGGGCTTGCTCGCGAAAGCGGTAGGTCTGTGATGCCAGTGTTGACTGACCCGGCGCCTTCGCGAGCAAGCCCGCTCCCACAAGGATTGCGGCTGATTGCGGATGCCCAAGTCCAGCACAAGTCCCACTGTAATTGCTGGGGCTCTCAAATCCTCATGTCCAACCCGGATCCCTGTGGGAGCGGGCTTGCTCGCGAAAGCGGTGGGTCTGTGATGTCAGTGTTGGCTGACCCGGCGCCTTCGCGAGCAAGCCCGCTCCCACAATGATTGCTGTGATCCCGGATCCCTGTGGGAGCGCGGCGTCAATCCAGATCGCTGGCCTGATGCCGTTCAGGAACTTGGCTGGCCTCGTCACCCCAGGTGCGATTGACGCGCTGGCCACGGATCACCGCAGGGCGTTGAGCGATTTCTTCTGCCCAGCGTTGCACGTGGGTGTACTCCTGGGCTGCGAGGAATTCAGCCGCCGAATACACGTTATTGCGCACCAGCTGCCCGTACCATGGCCAGACCGCGATGTCGGCGATGGTGTAGCTGTCGCCGGCCAGGTAGCGGCTCTCGCCAAGGCGCCGGTCAAGCACATCAAGCTGACGCTTGGCTTCCATGGTGAAGCGGTTGATCGGGTATTCGAGCTTCTCCGGCGCATACGCATAGAAGTGCCCGAAGCCGCCGCCCAGATAAGGCGCTGCGCCCATTTGCCAGAACAGCCAGTTCAGGGTTTCCGTGTGGCCGGCGGGATCTTTCGGCAGGAAGGCGCCGAATTTTTCCGCCAGATACAGCAGGATCGAACCGGATTCGAATACCCGAATCGGCGGCTGTACGCTGTGGTCGAGCAGCGCCGGAATCTTCGAGTTCGGATTGATCTCGACAAAACCGCTGGAGAACTGATCCCCCTCGTTGATGCGGATCAGCCACGCATCGTACTCGGCACCAGCATGCCCCGATGCGAGCAATTCTTCCAGGAGGATGGTCACCTTCACGCCGTTGGGCGTCGCCAGCGAATACAGCTGCAACGGATGCTTGCCCACCGGCAGCGTCTTTTCATGGGTCGGCCCGGCAATCGGGCGGTTGATATTGGCGAACTGGCCGCCGGAAGGGGCTTCGTGTTTCCAGACCTTGGGCGGTACGTAGGGCGCTTTACTCATGAAATGGGCCTCATCGTGGGTTTGCCGAGAGATACCTCGGCAGGTATCAGACTCGACAGCATAAACGCTCTACCTCAGGACTGTGCAACCCCTGGAATCATCAAACACGCCGCCAGACCAATCAGTGCCGTACCAATCACCTTGTCGATGAGCCGCTGTTTTTCCAGCATCCGGCGGCGTAATCGATCCGTTGAAAAAAACAGGGCAACCAGGCTGAACCACGCCCAGTGCGTGAACGACATGAACAAGCCATAGGCGAAGTTTGCTGTCAGGGAACTGCCTGGCTCCACCACCTGGCTGTACGCCGCCACCACGAACAGCATGGTTTTCGGATTCAGTGCATTGGTCAGAAAGCCTGAGCAGAACACCTTCCAGGCACTGGGTGCCCAAGCGCCCGCCTCGGTAAATGTCAGTACAGATTTATTGGTGAAGGATTTGATGCCCAGATAGACCAGGTAACCGGCACCCAGCAGCTTCATCATCCAGAACAGCACCGGCGATTGAGTAATGATCAGCGCCACCCCGAACACGGTGTAGAACACATGAACCTGCACGCCGCAGGCAATGCCCAGCGCAGCCAGCAAACCGCTTCGCCGGCCATAGGCGTAACTGTTGCGGGTGACCATGGCAAAGTCCGGCCCGGGACTGATCACAGCCAGAATGGTGATGGCGATTACCAAAAACAACTCGTTCATTCCTGCTCTCCCTGACGATATTTGCGCTACTTGAATTCACAGATGTCGAGCCTCGATCTGCCCAATGACCAACAGTCATTGATGCGCATCTACTCCAGAGTCTGCGAGCGGCGCCATGATGGAGAAGTGTCTTCGGCAAAAAAAACGATTTATAGTCGCGAAAATCTGTGAGAAATCATCGCCTATATGAACCTTCCTCCATTGGCTGCCTTTCGCTTCTTCAATACCGCCGCCCAGACCCAGAGTTTTGTAAAAGCTGCCGAGCTTCTGCACGTTACCCACGGTGCGGTCAGCCGCCAGGTGCGCTTGCTGGAGGAGGCGATCGGCGTGGAATTGTTCGAGCGGCGCAATCGGGCGATCTTTCTCAACCACGCCGGGCGCTTGCTGTTCAATGTCACCGCGCCGATGTTCGAACAGTTGGAAAGCGCTGTTTATCGTCTGCAACGCGAAGTCCACGATGACGTGCTGGTGGTGTCCTGCGAGCCGACCATCGCCATGAAATGGCTGATCCCGCGCTTGCCTTACTTCCACAGCGCACACCCACAGTTGCAGGTGCAATTGCTGACGGCCGGCGGGCCCATCGACTTCGCTCGTTCAGGCGTTGATCTGGCGATCCGGCGCGACGATTTTCATTGGGACGAGACCGTGCATGGGGTGACCCTTTGTGAGGAGTGGATCGGCCCGGTCTGCGTGCCGTCCAGTCGTCCTGCAAGCGATCATTTGCGCGGTGCCTGCATGCTGCGCAGCAAGACGCGCCCACAGGCGTGGGATAACTGGCTTCGACTGGCCGACATGACCACGGTGCAGGTCAGTCGGGTCGACTACGAACACTTCTATCTGTGCATTCAAGCGGCGTTAGCTGGGCAAGGGATTGCCATGGCGTCGTTTCTGATGGTTCAGGACGAGCTCAAATCCGGCCAATTGATCGCGCCGTTCAGCTTCATTCGCGACGGCTCGAGTTATTGCCTGTTATCGCCGCAACCCTTTGAGCAGAGCACCAATGCCATGGTTTTCCGCGAGTGGATCACCCAGCAGATGAGCGCCTATAGCCGGCAGTTTGAGGGGGCTGATGATTCGCCCGGCGCTATTTAGTGATGCTGCCCTGACGCAGATCCGCGCAAAAAATATCCACGCTGCCATCGGTCGCCGCCGTGCGCACTACCACGGAGTAATCGCCGGACAGCAATAGCGACAGGGCCACCGGCGCGCTCCGGGAAAACGTCCAGCCACGAATCGCCTGTCGTTCGGTATTGACCCTGTCGTTCAACGCATAGGCCACCGGTCCCGGCTGCTGGCAACTGCCCTTGTTGATAAAGGCATAGAGGCGCAAGGGCAGCGAGGCACCGCTCGGCGCGCCGCTGATGAAGAAGCTGAAGTTGGTTTGCTGGCCCCAGTCGGACAGCGTGACATTGCCGATCTGCCCGGTGTTTTGACGGGTGGCGGTCAACGGCAGGTTCACGCTGGAGCCAGCTGACCCGGCGCAACCGGCGAGGCTGGTCGTCATCAATAACACCGCAAACGGGGTTGTGAGCTGCATTGCCGATCTCCTGTGGTGGGGAGTTGCAATGTTCCAGTTAAGCAGATCGACGCGGCGGCAGGAAACGAGACTCTGATCGACGGTTCAACGCTCGCGATGTGGCCAGTGATCTTGAATTTCATACCATGACGCTTTGGATGTCACCTCGACATGCTGCTGTTTATCGGGGGTGAAAGCGGTATCCAGTGTTCCCAGTGCTATTGAGATCCACTCCGAGAACTCGCCTTGAATGCGTGACCAGAACAACGAAGCGCCGCAGTGAGAGCAGAATTGGCGCAACACTGCTTCAGAGGATGGATAAGACTTGATGTCTTCGGTGCCCTCCAACAATTCAAGGTCTTTACGCAGCACGCTGCCATAGCTGGCAAATGCGGCTCCATGGCTTTTGCGACACTGCGTGCAGTGGCAGTGAGAAACCGCTTTTGGATTTGAGTTGATCTGGTATTTGACGGCACCGCAAAGGCAACTGCCTCGCAAGTTCCGAGAAGAGGTTTTTAGCGATTCCGGATCGAATGACGTGTTGGCAATCTTGCTGACCTCAGGTTCCAACTGCCATTGGTCAGAGCGGTTGGTCATCTGGCGTAGAACCCATTCCTGCGGGCCAGTCCAGGACAGCTCGATATAAGTTCCTGCAAGCTCTCCGTTGGTGATCAGCAAACCTGCTTCCTCCGCAGGACCCGGGCACATGCCTCCGACAGCAAAAGGTACACGCGCAAGCATTAGTGCGTTGAGCAGGCGTATCAGTTCGACGTGTGAAGTGAACGCCATGTGGATTTTTCCGGCCGCAGCGCCGGCGAAAACCAGATTGCCGGTCATCGAATCAGTCGAGTTGATCGATGCCAGATATAAGGGGGGCTGACCATAGCCTTTTGCGTAGCGGGGAGTGTTCACTGCAAATCCTTTTCAGTGGGCGCGTGAAACGACGGGGCCAAAGCATCTTCGATCGGCCAGCGCCTCTTCAAGTGTTCCGTCAAATAATCCATGAAGGCTCTGACCTTGGGCGTCATCGCCGCTCGCTCCTGCACGCAGGCGTAGATGTCCATCGGTTCGACATAAGCGTGAGCGTCCCCCTGGAGATTTTCAAACAGTCGCACCAGCTGACCGCTTTCAAGATAGGGCGCGGCGACGAATTCGGCCAGGCGCGTAACGCCCGCGCCGTTGACTGCCATTTGCGTCAGAACATCGATGTCGTCGCTGATGGCGGTGGCGTTGATCGGGGCATCGTAGCGCTCGCCGTTGCGGAGGAAACCCCAGCGCAGAAAACGCCCGTCCAATGGATAACGGAACGCCAGACAGGCGTGATGTTGCAGGTCCTGCGGTGATTGCGGCACGCCGGCGTGCGCAAGGTAGGCGGGAGCGGCGCAGAAGACAAAGGGCAGGGAAACAATCCGGCGCGCGACGATGCCATCTTCCAGTTGCGGCTTGATCCGCAGGCTCAGGTCGATGCCGTCCTGGATGTGATTGATCTTGCCGTTGGTGGTCGACAGCTCGACCAGCAGGCGCGGATGCAGCGCGGCGAAACTGGCGAGTAACGGCGCCAGGACGTGGCGGCCGAATGCGCTGGTGGAGGCGATGCTCAAACGCCCTTGCAGTTCGCTTTCATCGCTGACGATCGCACTTTGCGCCGACTCCAGATCAGCCGCGATGCGTCTGACCTTTTCGTAATACAGCGCACCATTTTCGGTGAGGGCCATGCTGCGGGTGGTGCGTTGCAGCAGGCGAACACCGAGGTGCGTTTCGAGGCGATTGAGGGTCTGGCTCACCGCGGCCGCACTGACACCCAGCGTCTTGGCGGCGCCGACGATGGAGCCGGCTTCGACCACTTTGATAAAACTGGCAATCGCCGCCAACAGATTCATCCGTGTCCCGCCGCATGGGTTTGATTCGTAAGTTGTGCTTTATAAAGTACCTGTGGCGGGCCGTCTAGTTGCGCGCAGGGGGGCTTTGCTAAGGTGCCGACTCCCTGTCAATGGATGGAAAAGCCCTATGAATCAAAGAACCACCACCGATGCCTTGTATCTCAGCCGGCGCAAGCTGTCGCCGCGGGCGACACCCTATGTGTTTGCGTTGTACATGGCGACGATCATGGCGTTCCTGATGTCGCTGGTGATCACCGCCGCCAATTCCGGGATTGATAACGACTACCTGAGTAATGCGTTGCACGCTTACAAGCTGGCAATGCCGGTGGCCTTTCTGTGCATCCTCGTGGTGCGGCCGATTGTGATCAAACTGGTAGCGCTGACGGTGCATCCGCATCGTTGATGCGTGCCTCAGAAAAACTCGTCGAGCAACTGATAGAAAGCGATTTTTCGCAGATCCGGTTGCACTCCATAAGCCTCGAAAAATGCCGGCACCCATTGCTCGCCGAGGTTGTAGGCGATGCTGTGGGCTGTCAGTGCAAGGTCCTGGAAACGGTCGGAAATGCCCAGCCGCCCGCAGTCGACGAAACCGCTGAAGCGACCGTGGTCGGCGAGCAGGTTGGGCAGGCACGCGTCGCCGTGAGTCACCACCAGGTCTTCGCTGTCCGGGCGTGCGGCCAGCATCTGCTCGAACAGCGCTTCGGCGCTTTGGCCGAGGCGCGAGTCGTCGAAATCCTCTTCGTCGATCAAACCGGCCAACAGGTGCTCGCGGGCCAGGTCGATTTTCGCGTCGAGGCGATGATCGAATGGGCAGTCTTCAATGTCGATTGCATGCAGCGTGCGCAAGGCATTCGCCGCCAGCGAGACGATTTGCTGCGGCGTGAGATGTTCGCTGCTGGCGAGGTCGCGTCCCGGTACAGCGGTCATCAGCAACCAGAAGCGCTCGCTTTCTTCGACGCTGTCGAGCACGCGCGCCGCCGGCAGATCCTGCTCCGCCAGCCATCGCAGGCGCTGCACTTCGCCAGGCAATTCGGAGAAGCTGATACGCGGCTCCGATTTGACGAACAGCGGCGCTGATCCGGCGGGCGTCAGGCGGAACACATCGGCGCGGGATTCGCCGATGGTTTGCTGTTCGTAGCGGGTGTCAGCGAAACGCTGGCGCCATGTCTGTGGCAGATCCATTTTCATTCGTCCCTTGTGGCAGTGGGCGCCAGTGCGCCTTCAAGAATTCGATAAACACTTTGACCTTGCGCGTGTTGCGCCGGTGGGCCAGGTACAACACGTAAATCCACGGGCCGAATGCGCTTGGCTCGCGCCAGTACTCGGGCATCACTTCCACCAGTTCGCCGCTAGCCAGATACGGCGCGGCGCTCCATTGCGGCAGAAACTGCAGGCCCTGGCCCTTCAGCAGGCAGGCCAGCAGGAAGTCGTAGTTGTCGCTGGCCACGCGTGGACTCGGCTGGGTCAGGCGAATCCTCCGGTCACCTTGCTTGACCCACCAGAAATGCCGGTTGAGCAGCGGGTGACGAAAGATCAGCCAGTCGTGCTGCTGATAGTTGTCCAGTGACACCTCCTGACCCTTGCGCGCCAGATACGTCGGGCTGGCGCACAGCACCACCTGATTCTCGACGATGGGTTGGGCGATCACGCCCGGCAGATCGATCGGGCCGTCACGCAGCGCCAGATCGTAACCGCCATCCACCGGATCGTCATAGCTGTCACTCAAGTCGACTTCCAGATGCACCTGTGGGTGGGCGTCGAGAAAGCGGCAGCAGACGTCGTTGAGAAACGCCGGGGCGAAGGAGGGCGGGGCGGTGATGCGCAGGCCGCCGCTCAATTCGTGCCTGAGCTGTTCGACACCCTCGCAGGCCAGTTGCAGTTGCATCAGCGCCTGCCGCGCGCCATCCAGATAAATCCGTCCGGCCTCGGTCAACGCCATGCGTCTGGTCGTCCGGTCGAACAGCCGCGTGCCGAGCTCGTCTTCCAGTTGCGCCACGGCTTTGGTCAGCGCTGACGGAGTCTTGCCGAGCACCTCGGCGGCGCGGCTGAAATTGCCGTGTTCGGCGGTGGCGACGAACATCGTCAGAGCACTCATCTTGTCCATTGATCTATTCCTGCTGGGCACAGAAGTTGTGCGCGAGGTGGCATTCAGTTATCGCCAAGGCTTGGATAGGCTTGTTCGCAGCCTAACAAAAATAACGAGAAGCCTCATGAAGCAGCTACTGACCCTGATGGTGTCATCGGCACTGGCCTGTGCCTCACTGGAAAGTCTGGCGTCCGCCGATCTGATCCTGCACGACGCCAAGGTCTACACCGCCGAACCCGGCCAGCCCTTGCAGCAAGCGGTCGCGGTGGAGAACGGCAAGATCCTCGCCGTGGGCACGGATGCGCAGGTGATGCGCCTGAAGACGCTGGCCACGCAAGTGATCGACCTGCACGGCAAAGTGCTGATGCCGGGCTTCATCGACTCGCATTCCCACACGATCAAGGGCGGTCTGCAGATGTTGCAGGCCAACCTCGACGGGCAACTGTTGCCGCTTGATCAACTGGAACAACGCCTGCGCCAATGGCGTCAGGACGGCAAGGCGCAGCGTGGAGATTTCCTCAGTGTCGGCGGGTTGCCGTCGACCTACTGGAGCGATATCGCCGCCCTCGAGCAGCGTTTCAATCAGGGCGAATGGGCGAACCAGCCGATCCTCCTGCTGGGCTGGGATCTGCACACCGGCTGGGCCAATCGGGCGATGCTTGAACGCGCTGGCGTCACGGCAGAGAAAGTTAAAACGCTCAAGGGCGAAGAGCAGGCAACCATCGGCCATCACCCCGACGGCAGCCCGGATGGCTTCCTCGTCGATGCCGGACTGTACCCGGTGCAGGCCTTGCTGCCGCCGCCGACCGCTGACACCTTGCTGGCCGCTGGGCGCGCGGCGTTGAACTATTACAAGAGCCTGGGGATCACCGGATGGATGGACCCGCTCGCCAACGAAGTCCCGGGCAGTGACGTTACCAACACCTCGCTCGGTGTGTTGCCGACCTACAAAAAACTCTCGGAAAACGGCGAACTCACCGCCCACGTCGCGGCGCTGTTGATGGCGGATTCCAAGGCCAGACCGGCCGACCTCGATGAGCTGGACAAGGTGCGCCAACAGTTCCTCGGAGTCAGCAATCTGACCTTGCCGGGGATCAAGATTTTCGCTGACGGCGTGGCCGAAGTGCCGGCGCAAAGCGCGGCGATGCTCGAGCCGTACCGCAACTCGAAAAAGACCGGTGAGCTGCTGATCGACCCGGCGCACTTCGGCGAGCTGGTCAGCGCTGCCGATGCGCGCGGCTGGCTGGTGCACATCCACGCCATCGGTGACCGCGCGGTGCGTGCGTCGCTTAACGGCATCGAGCAGGCGCGCAAGGATCGTCAGAGTGGCATCGCCCATTCGATCACTCACCTGCAAATGGTCAATCCCAAGGAGTTCGCTCGTTTCAAGGCGCTGAATGTCATCGCCTCGATGCAGATGTTCTGGGCTGCCGCCGATGAGTCGAGCATGGACCTGGTCAAGCCTTACGTCAGCGCGATGGCCTTCATGTACACCTATCCGGCGCGCTCGCTGTTGAAGAACGGCGCGACCATCGCCGGTGCCAGCGACTGGCCGATCACTACCCCGGAGCCGTGGAAGGCGATCTATCAGGCCGTCAGCCGCAAAGGCCCGAAAGGCGTGCTCAACGCCGCCGAAGACATCGACCGCCAAGTCATGTTCCAGGCCTACACCCTCAACGCGGCCAAGGTGCTGCGCCTTGAAGACCAGATCGGTTCGCTCAAGCCCGGCAAGCAGGCCGACATGATCGTCCTCGACCGCGATGTGTTCACGGTCGAGCCCGCCGCTCTGCGCGACACCCAGGTGCTCAACACCTGGTTCGCCGGTCGCGAAATCTACCGCCGTAAACCGTGACGGCAGCCCTTCAAAACGACAACAAGGAAATTTTTTCGTGAATGTTCATTGCTTCGTCACCGACACCCGTAACCCGCAGACTCGCGGGCAGCAGATTGGCACTACCTGGGCCGCGCAGATCCGCCAGACGGTGGCGCTTTATCTGGATTTCTTCAATCAGGTCGGTGTTCCCCTGGCACAGGTGCAGGCCATCGGTGAAGCCAGTCTGCAAACCCTCCAAGGCTGGTGCCCGAGCCTCGCCGAAGAGCTCGTCGCCACTGCTGAAGGTGCCGGGGTGCCGCTTTGGCAGCTCGCCAGCCTGAATGCCCGTACCGAGATCCTCGCAGTAATGCCGGCGTCCACCGAAGGCGAGTGCTCGACCGCCGTGTTCGCCCCCCACGGCGCACTGGCGCCGCGCAGCATCCAGACCTGGGACTGGCACGATTCGCTGGTGCCCAACGGGCTGATTCTGCAGCTGACTACGGCCGCGGGCATGACGGTCAAACTGTTCACCGAGTTCGGCATGCTCGGCAAGATCGGCGTCAACAGCGCCGGGCTGGGCCTTCACTTCAACATCCTGCATCACGTCAGTGACAATGGATCTGCCGGGGTGCCGGTACATGCGATTGCCCGGCGCATCCTTGAAGAAGCCAGCAGCGTTGACGAAGCGATTGCGCTGGCGCGTTCAGCGCGGGTCAGCGCCTCCACGGTGCTGACCGTGTTCTCCCGCGAGGACTCAAGCCCGCGTGCGGTGAGCATTGAAATGTCGCCAGCATTCACCGCAGTGGTGCGGCCCGATGCCGAGGGCTGGATCACCCACACCAACCACTTCCTCGATCCCGAACTGAGCCTCGGCGAGCGCACACCGGATGCCTCGACGACGTACGCGCGTTTCGATCACGTCAACGCGGCGCTGCAAAACATGGCCAGTGGCAACCTGAGCCATCGGGCAGACGCCATGTGTGGCGAGGCGGGTGAAGACGCGCCGATCTGCTTCCACCCGGATCTGAGCATGCCGGCGACCGAACGCTGGGAGACTCTGCTGACCATCGGCATCGACACCGAGAACAGCGTCCTCGAATACGCCGCCGGCAACCCCAAACAGCTCGCCCGAAACGGCTATCTGCGTTTCTGAATCGCGGCCTCCAATAAAAACAAAACGAGCAATGCACATGGCTACCGAGATTGATCGCAAGAGCGGTTCCCCGTCAGCGCTGAGGACGTTTTTCGTCTCCGGCATGGGCACCGCCCTGGAGTTCTATGACTTCGTGATATACGGCACCGCCGCCGCGCTGGTGTTTCCCCAAGTGTTTTTTCCGCAGATGGCTCCACTGACCGCGACCCTGGTGGCCTTCGGCGCCTTTGGCGCCGGGTTCTTCGCCCGGCCCCTTGGCGGCATGGTGTTCGGGCATTACGGTGACAAACTCGGCCGGCAGAAAATGCTGGTGATCACGCTGCTGTTGATGGGCCTGAGCACGCTGTTGATCGGGTGCCTGCCGGGCTATGCAACCCTTGGTGCGGGCGCGCCGGTGTTGCTGGTGCTGCTCAGACTGGTGCAGGGTTTCGCCGCCGGTGGCGAGTGGGGCGGTGCGGCGCTGTTCGGCATCGAGTCGGCGCCGCCCGGGCGACGTGGGCTGTGGGGCAGTTTCACCAGCATGGGCATCGGTATCGGCGGGATTCTCGGTGCCGGGGTGTTCGCGATTGTCAGTGTCGCATCACACGATGACCTGGCCGGATTTGCCTGGCGCATTCCATTCTGGCTCGGTGGGGTGCTGGTGCTGATCGGTCTGTATGCGCGCCTGCACAAACCGCTTGAACAACCCGCCGAACCGCAGGCCCACGTGCGCATGCCGCTGCTTGAAGCGCTGCGTGCGCGGCCCAGAGCCATGCTGTTGTGCACCGGCATCGCTTTCGGCTACGTGACCATCGCCTACATCGGCAGCACGTTCTTTCTGTCGTATGCCACTCAATTGGGCTATGGCAGTACCGATGCGCTGGTATTCGACTTGTCGCTGTCGATCGCCATCGTGATCACCGCGCCGTTGTTTGCCTTGCTGTCCGACCGGATCGGCCGCCGCCAGGTGATGATCCTCGGCGCGGTGATCATGGCTCTCGGCTTCTTTGCGTTTTTCCCGCTGGTCGGCCTCAAGAGTCTGCTGATTTCTACCGCTGCCTACATCGCCATCGGTGCGTTCATGGGCGCGACGCAGGGGCCTATTCCGGCGTTTCTGGCTGAACAGTTTCCGCGACACATGCGTTATTCGGGGATGTCGGCGGCTTATCAGATCGGTGCGGCGCTGGGCGGCGGGACCGCTTCAAGTGCGGCCACAGCGATTCTGATCGCCAACAATCACAACGCCTTCGGGGTGGCGGTTTACGGCGCGGTTGCGCTGGGTATCGTGGCGCTATGCTCGTTTCTTCTGAAGGAGACGGCGCACCTGAGTCTTGCTCAAATCGATGAGGCCGAGTGGTCGCAGGTTGTACCCGTCGCCACTGGCTAATGGCAAAAACAATCGAAACTTCGCGCTCTTCCCGGCTGTCCAGACCTTTGTACTTCCCGGCGGATGTTTCGCCGGGAAGGCTTCATGCATCGGTGACAGGCGAGGAACGAGATGACGACGACAGTGGGAGATTTTCTGGTTGAGCGGCTCAGCCAATGGGGCGTCACGCGGATTTTTGGTTATCCGGGAGACGGCATCAATGGCGTGTTCGGCGCGCTCGCCCGAGCCAATGGCAAGATCGAATTCGTTCAGGCCCGGCACGAAGAAATGGCCGCGTTCATGGCTTCGGCCCATGCCAAGTTCACGGGCGAACTAGGTGTGTGCATTGCCACTTCAGGCCCCGGCGCTACGCACTTGATTACCGGGCTGTACGACGCCCGCATGGATCACCAACCGGTGCTGGCGATTGTTGGTCAGCAGGCGCGCACCGCACTTGGCAGCCATTACCAGCAGGAGCTGGACCTGGTCTCGATGTTCAAGGATGTGGCCGGGGCTTTTGTGCAGCAGGCGTCGGCGCCGTCGCAAGTACGACATCTGCTCGACCGCGCCGTGCGCACAGCGGTTGGCGAGCGGCGGGTGACAGCGATAATCCTGCCCAATGATTTGCAGGATCTTGAGTACGAACCACCGGCGCGGGCGCATGGCACCGCGCACTCTGGCGTCGGTTACACCAAGCCGAAAGTGCTGCCCTACGAGGCGGATCTGCAGCGCGCCGCCGACGTTCTGAACAGCGGTGAAAAGGTTGCGATTCTGGTGGGCGCCGGCGCGTTGCAGGCGACGGATGAAGTGATCGCCATCGCGGAAAAACTCGGTGCCGGGGTCGCCAAGGCGTTGCTCGGCAAGGCTGCGCTGCCGGACGATTTGCCGTGGGTCACCGGCAGCATTGGTCTGCTGGGCACCGAACCGAGCTACAAGATGATGAACGAATGCGACACCTTGCTGATGATTGGCTCGGGTTTCCCCTATGCCGAATTTCTGCCCAAGGAAGGTCAGGCGCGCGGCGTGCAGATCGACCTGCAACCCGACATGCTCAGCCTGCGTTATCCGATGGAGGTCAATCTGGTTGGTGACTCCGCCGAAACCCTTGCTGCGTTGCTGCCGTTGCTCGAACAGAAGACCTCGCGCAAGTGGCGCAAAAAGATCGAAGGCTGGCGCGGCAGCTGGGAAAAGACCCTGGAAAAGCGTGCCATGGCCAAAGCCACACCGATCAATCCACAGCGGGTGGTGTATGAACTGTCACCGCGTCTGCCGGATCAGGCAATCATCACCAGCGATTCGGGCTCCTGCGCCAACTGGTACGCCCGTGACCTGAAAATCCGCCGGGGCATGCAGTGTTCGCTGTCCGGCGGACTGGCTTCGATGGGGGCTGCCGTGCCGTACGCGATTGCCGCCAAGTTCGCCCATCCCGAGCGCGCGGTGATTGCCCTGGTGGGGGATGGCGCGATGCAGATGAACAACATGGCCGAGCTGATCACCGTCGCCAAATACTGGCGCCAGTGGGACAGTCCGAAGTGGATCTGCGCGGTGTTCAACAACGAGGATCTGAATCAGGTCACTTGGGAACAGCGGGTGATGGAGGGCGATCCGAAGTTCGAAGCCTCGCAAAGCATCCCCGACGTGCCGTATCACCTGTTCGCCATTTCCATCGGCCTGAAAGGGATTTTCGTCGACCGCGAAGAGGACGTTGCCGCCGCTTGGGAGCAGGCATTGGCTTCGGAGGTGCCGGTGCTGATCGAGTTCAAGACCGATCCCAACGTACCGCCGTTGCCGCCGCACATCACGCTCCAACAGGCGAAGAAATTTGCCACGACCCTGCTCAAGGGCGACCCGGACGAGGCGGGCGTCATCGTGCAAGCCGCCAAGCAGGTGCTGGCGAGCGTCCTTCCAGGCAAAAAATAACCGCATAGGAGCTTCGCCGTGCCCCAAATCTGTGAACGCCGCTGAAACCTGTGGGAGTGGGCTTGCTCGCGAAAGCGCTGTGTCAGGTGCAGAAGTTGTGGATGTGTCGACGCCTTCGCTGGCAAGCCAGCTCCCACAGGTATTTCGTCGTCCCCCCAATCTGTGAACGCCGCCGAAATTGTGGGAGCGGGCTTGCTCGCGAAGGCGCTGTGTCAGGTGCAGAAGTTGTGGATGTGTCGACGCCTTCGCTGGCAAGCCAGCTCCCACAGGTGTTTCGTCGTACCCCCAATCTGTGAACGCCGCCGAAATTGTGGGAGCGGGCTTGCTCGCGAAGGCGGTGTGTCAGGCGCAGCGATTGTGGATGTGTCGACGCCTTCGCTGGCAAGCCAGCTCCCACAGGTGTTTCGTCGAATCCCAAGTTTGTGAACGAAGACCGTGGAGATTTTTATGCGCGAAGCGGCGAAGGTGCTTTTTTGATGTTCATCGGTTGCGCAGGCTGGAGTCTGGGGCGTGAGTATTGGCCGCAGTTTCCGGCCGAGGGCACGCATCTGCAGCGTTATGCGGCGCGGCTCGAATGTGTGGAAATCAACAGCTCGTTCTATCGCCCGCATCGGCGTCAGACCTATGCGCGCTGGGCGGATTCGGTGCCGCCAGGCTTTCGTTTTTCAGTGAAGGTGCCGAAGCAGATTACTCATGAATTGCGTCTGCAAAACTGTGAGCGAGCGCTGGATGAGTTTCTCGGGCAGTGCGAGGGCTTGGCCGATCGGCTGGGATGCTTGCTGGTGCAACTGCCGCCGTCGCTGGCCTTTGAGCCGGCACGTGCAGAAGCGTTTTTCGTGGCGTTGCGCCAACGATTCGCGGGTGATGTGGTGTTGGAGCCACGGCATGAATCGTGGGTGATGGCGGAGCCGATGCTGCAGGCGTATCGGATTGCCCAGGTCATGGTCGATCCATCGCGAATCAGTAGCGATGTCTCGGCGCAGGGCTGGGCGGGTGTGCGCTATTGGCGACTGCATGGCGCGCCACGGATTTATCACAGTGCTTATGAGCTGCCTTATCTGCAGCAGCTTGCGCAGAACATGCAGCTCTGCGCTGCTGAAGGCACCAGCGTCTGGTGCATCTTCGACAACACCGCCAGTGGCGCCGCGTTGGGCAACGCGATGACACTGGCGGCGCTGATCCGCGCCTGAATCAGGCTGACAAGTGCTCGTACAGAATGGTCGCGCCGACGATCATCAGCACCACGCCACCGACGATTTCCGCACGCTTGCCAACCACTGCGCCGAGTACCCGGCCGAGCATCACGCCGATGGTCACCATGGTCATGGTTGCCACGCCGATGGCCGCTGCCGCCACCCAGATATTCACGTCGACAAACGCCAGGCCGACGCCGACTGCGAGGGCGTCAATGCTGGTGGCGAACGCGGTGACTGCCAGAATCAGGAACGAATGCTGGCCGGGCTTTTCTTCTTCCTCGTCTTCGTGTTTCAGGCCGTTGTAGATCATGTGCAGACCGAGGATCACCAGCAGGGTGAAGGCGATCCAGTGGTCCCATTCGGCCACCCAGCGGGTGGCGGCCTGACCGATCAGCCAGCCGATGATCGGGGTGATGGCTTCGATCACGCCGAAGATCAGGCCGGTGCGCAGTGCTTCGGTCAGACGTGGTTTGTGCAGGCTGGAGCCTTTGCCGATGGCCGCGGCGAACGCGTCCGTGGACATGGCCAGAGCGAGGAATATGAGGGAAACAGGATTCACGGGGGCACACTTCCAGTCGGGCTATGAGTCAACGACACAACCACACGCCCGACTTTAGGCATGGATGTGTCGTCGGTCTCACCAACCAAAAGGTGTTCGTACCACGGCATGTTGCCGAGAATGTTGATACGAACGCTTCCGAGGGACTCGGAAACAGGCTACTCCCCAACGAGGGCTGGCAGCATACCAGCCAAACATGAAAAATCTGTCAAAAACATCGAGACGATCAATAAACGCAAGACTCTGTGGCGAGGGAGCTTGCTCCCGCCGGGTCGCGAAGCGGCCCTTTCGTTGCCGAACATCAGAAGGCCTGCTGCGCAGTCCAGCGGGAGCAAGCTCCCTCGCCACAGCGAATCTTCACGCAGCGTTTCAATCTGACGTGAGCAGCGCTAAGCCAAGGGGGCCTCATTGATCCGTAACTCCGCACACAACCCGCCCTGCGGCCGGTTGTACAGCTGCAGCGTGCTGCCGATCTTGCTGACGATCATCTGCACGATCGCCAGCCCCAGTCCCGCGCCGTTACCGTGGCCGTGGCTGTAGAAACGCTCGAACAGCCGCGCGTATTCCTGCTCGTTGATACCGGGGCCGGCGTCCTCGACGCTGATGTACACCGCGCCGCCCGCCTGCGGTTGCACCTGGACCCGCACCTCGCTGCCCGGCGGGGCGAAGTTCAGGGCGTTGGTCACCAGGTTCTGCAAGGCGATGGCGAGGGCCACCGGGTCAGTGTCGACCGGGCAGTGGTGGTCGCTGTCGAGGATCAGTTCGACGTCTTTTTCCAGGGCCAGCGGTGCCAGTTCGGCGAGTTCTTCGCGCACCAGTTCGGTCAGTTCCACGGTGCGGGTTTCGGGATTGGCCAGGTGTGGTTCGATGCGCGCCATGGTCAACAATTGACTGGCGATACGCGTCGCCCGATCCACCGCGCTGACCAGATACTCCAGCGCCTCTTCGCGTTGTTGCGGGGTCGCCGCCAGTTGCGCGTTTTGCGCGTGGATCCGCAGGATCGCCAGCGGTGTGCGCAGCTCATGGGCGGCGTCGGCAATGAAGCGCCGCTCCCGCGCCAGCAGATTGTCGATCTGTTGCAGCAGACGATTGAGCGCCGTCTGCATCGGCTCCAGATCGTGGGGCAGGGGGCTGAGGTGCAGCGGTTTCAGGGTTTCGGTGTCACGTCCGCGAATGCTCTGCGCCATCGCGCGCAGCGGTTGCAGGCCCCAACCGATGGTCAGCCAGATCAGCGCGGCCAGCAGCGGGACGCCGATAAGGCTCGGCCACAGCGTGTGGCCGACGATGCGCTCGATCAGGTCCTGACGGATGTCGTCACGCTCGCCGACCCAGATCAGCAGCCCCTGTTGCGGATCCTTGAGCAGGAACGCACACCAGTCGCGGCCGTTCTCTATCAGGTCATGGGAGCCGAGGGTGGTGGGCGGCGCCGCAAGCTCCGGGGCTTCAGCCGAGCGCACCAGCAATTGGCCGTCGCTGCGCCAGACCTGAAAGGTCAGACGGGTTTCGTATGGGTGCGCAGCCTCGCCGTCGCCGACCCGGCTCATCGCTTCATCGAAGGCCTGATAGAGCCGGCTCCAGTCGTTGTCGCCCGGCGCGCGCTGGGCCAGTACGCCTTGCAGCAGGCGCGCACTTTGCGCCAGTTGGGCATCGTAGACCTCTTCGATTTCATGGTGACTGTCGCGCAGCACCAGCCAACTGATCAGCAGATCGCCGATCAATACCAGAATCAGCACCGGCACCAGAATCCGCGCACGTATGGAAATCATGGCTTGAGCTCCACCACATAGCCGACACCGCGCACGGTGCGGATCAACTCGCTCGAAAGTTTTTTGCGCAGGTTGTGGATCAGCACTTCAAGGGTGTTGCTCTCGACCCGGTCCTGCCAGCCATACAGCGCCCGGGACAGACGTTCGCGGGTGACGACCTTGCCGGGGCGGGCCATCAGTTGATGCAGCAGTTGATATTCCATCGGCGTCACCACCACGTCGGTGCCGTGCCAGGTGACCTGCTGCGTGACCGGATCAAGGCACACGCCGGCATGTTCGAGCACCGGTTGCGCACGGCCCTGACTGCGGCGCAGCAACGCGCGAATCCGTGCTTTCAGTTCATCGACGTCGAACGGTTTGATCAGGTAGTCGTCGGCGCCGGCATCCAGCCCGGCGATGCGTTCGGCGGTGCCGTCGCGGGCGGTGAGGATCAGCACCGGCAAGTCCTGTTGCTCGCCGCGCAAGCGTTGCAGCAGCGTCAGGCCGTCGAGCCGTGGCAGACCGAGGTCGAGCAGCAGCAAGTCGAAGCTCTCACTGCGCAGGGCGTGCAGGGCGCTGGCCCCATCCTGCAACCAGTCGAGGGTGTAGCCTTCGCTGCCGAGGGCAACGCGAATGCCTTGACCGAGGGCGCGATCATCTTCGACCAGCAATAGGCGCATAACGGATTCTCTTGAGGAAACACGGCGGTTGACCGGCGGCATCATGCCGCTGTGCAGCCGGCTGTGGCAGCTGACCCGACGGGAAAGATGTAACGACTCGTTGCCAACTAAGCTTCGACTAAGGTTGCTTTTGCACAGTGAGGCCTTCCTCATCGAGCGAGAGTGTTTCCATGCGCAAACTTCTGCTGTTGTCCCTCATCGTTGCCAGCCCGCTGGCCGTCGCCGGCCCGCAATGCACCACCGCCGAACGCTCGCAATGGCAAGACCAGAAAGCCTTTCAGGAACAACTCAAGGCCCAGGGCTACGAGATCAGCAAGTTCAAGGTCACCGACGGCAACTGCTACGAGATCTATGGCTTTGACAAGGACAAGCGCAAGGTCGAGATCTACCACGACCCGGTCAGCGGCAAAGCGGTGAAAACCGAGATCAAGGGCTGATGCCGAGCACGTCCCTGCGCCTGTGGGACCCCGTGGTGCGGCTGTTTCATCTGTCCATCGCGGGCGTCTTCGTCGCCAATTACTTCTTCAATGAAGCCGGTGATGACTGGCATGTGTGGCTCGGCTATTACGCCATGGGCTGGCTGCTGGTACGGCTGGTGTGGGGATTCGTCGGGCCGCGCAGTGCGCGTTGGGCGGATTTCTGGCCGACGCCGACGCGGCTGTTCGCCCATGCGCGCTCGTTGATTGCCGGACGGCCCGAGCATCGTCTTGGGCATTCGCCGATGGGTGCGCTGGTGATGCTGTTGATGTTGCTGGCGATGTTTATCGCCGGTTTGAGCGGTTGGGCCATGGAAGAGGTCGATGCCTTGTGGGGCGCCGACTGGCCGTTGCAGGTGCACGAAACCGCTACCGACATCCTGCTGGTGCTGGTCTGCCTGCACATCGCCGCCGCGCTGTTCGAAAGTTTTCTGCTGCGCGACAACTTGCCGTTGTCGATGCTCACGGGACGCCGGCGCCGCTTGCCGGACGATCTGCCGCGCTGACAAGGATGTTTTGCCGAATGCCCTCCATCCTGTTTTTGCCGTGAGTCCACTATGCGTGTGCTTCCCGATCGCTTGAAACTTATCCTCGGCGGACTGGCCGTGAGCCTGATTTTCTGGGCAGCCTGGCGCAGTCATCCGGCCCATGTGCTGGCACCGTTTGCCGTGGCGACCCCGCCGGTCGATGCCTCGCTGCAGGCACCGGAGCCGCTGTACAGCAGTCGCTTCGTCTCCTCGCAATTGAATGATTTCGTGCACTCCTCGTCGGTGACCGCACTGCCGGGCGGTGACCTGATGGCGGTGTGGTTCGCCGGTTCGCGTGAGGGCGCCGCCGACGTGCAGATCCGCACCGCACGCTACGATGCCAACAGCGCGGAGTGGGGCGCCGAGCAGGTGCTGGCCACCCGCGAATCGACCCGCGACGGCACCCAGCGCTACATCCGCAAACTGGGCAACCCGGTGATTGCCCTCGCGCCGGATCAGCGATTGTGGATGTTCTATGTCTCGGTGTCCGTGGGCGGCTGGGCCACCAGTGCGATCAACGTGATGGTCTCGGATGATGTCGGGCGCAACTGGTCGGCGCCGCGACAGCTGATCACCTCACCGTTTTTCAACATCAGTACGCTGGTGCGCGCCGCGCCGGTGTTCCATGCCGACGGCTCGATCGGTTTGCCGGTGTATCACGAGTTCATGGGCAAATTCGCCGAGTACCTGTACCTGAGTGCAGACGGCGCGGTGATCGATAAATTCCGCATCAGCCGTGGCAAACATTCGTTGCAGCCGACCATTGTGCCGCTGGATGGCCGGCGTGCCGTGGCCATGCTGCGTTATGCCGGCGACACTCATCATCGGGTGCTGGCCAGCCGCACCGAGGACGCCGGACAGACGTGGAGCGAGCCGTATCCGCTGGAACCGGCCAACCCCAATTCATCGCTCGCGGCAGTCGGCACCGACGACAACGGGCTGCTGGTGGCGCTGAATGATCTGCAGGACGGGCGCTTCAAGCTCAGCCTCTATGGCACTGATGCCAGCCTGAACCACTGGCGCAACGTGATCGAACTCGATCAGTCGCCCGATCCGCTCGGCCAGCCGTTCGCCCCCGAAGCCTATAAGGCAATCATCGGCGAAGGCTTTCGCGCTTCAAGTGGTGCCCGGCGCTTGCCGCTGGAGCAACGCTTTCTGAGCAATCTGGACTACCGGGTGTGCAAGCCGCAGGGCTGTGATTTCGAGTACGAGTATCCGTACTTCAGTCGCGGCAGCGATGGCCTCTATCACCTGGTGTATTCGTGGAATAACACCTTCATCAAACATGTCAGCTTCAACGAAGCGTGGCTGGAGGAGCGCCTGTGATGCTGATTCTCTGGCAAGCCCATTTGACGTTCATCCTGCTCGGTTTTGTCCTGCTGGGTTCGTTGCAATGCACCCAATGCTGGCGCCCGTGGCTGTTGCCGCTGCTGGCGGTGGTCAGCTTCGTGCCGGTCAACGAGCTGCCCTTGGCGGCGTATGTGCGCAGTGTCACCGACGATCTGGCGATCACCACGCTGGTGCTGCTCGGCTGGGCCAGTCTGGTCCGACTGGGCGTGGTCGAGCGGCAGACATTGCCGGCACGGGTGCAGGTGCTGGTGCTGTTTACCGTGCTGGCCGCGCTGCTGTACCCGGCGACGATGGGTCTGACGTATTTCGATCCGTACCGCTGGGGCTTCAACCCACGGCCGATGATCGTCTGTATCGGTCTGCTGGCACTGGCGCTGTTGTGGCTGCGCAACACGCTGGCAGTGTCGATGCTCGCGCTGGGCACGCTGGCGTTCGCCTGGCGTCTCAAGGCTTCGGAAAACTATTGGGATTACCTGATCGATCCACTGCTGTTGGGTTACTGCCTGATCGCCGCTGCAGCGCTGTGCATCCGTGAGGTCTGGCGTCTGCTGCGAGCCGCACCGGCGGGCGCGACATCTTCTATTTGAACCAACGACACTGAGGTCAATGATGGGCTGGTTGCAATCGCGACGCCTGCGCTACGGCGTGGGTGCGGCAGGTTTGGCGTTTTTGTTGTTTGCCGTGCTCAGGCTGGTATTTGTGCTGGGGTTTTCCGGGATCGCGCCCAGCGAGTTCATCGATAACCCGGCACTGCGCGAAACCCTGGGCATCGGCTTGCGCTTCGACTTGCGCCTCGCCGTGTTGCTGATCCTGCCACTGGCGCTGCTGGCCTGGCTACCGCGCTGGAACCTCACGCGGTTGCCGTGGTTGCGCTGGGTCGCACGGGTTTACTGGCTGCTGGCGCTCGGTGCGATTGGCCTGCTGTACATCATCGATTTCGGTCATTACGCCTATCTCGGCGTGCGGATCAACGCCACGGTGCTGCGTTACCTGGAAGACGCGCAGATCTCGCAGCAGATGGTCTGGGAAACCTATCCGGTGCTGTGGATCGCCCTCGGCTGGCTGGCGACGCTGGGCGTTTGCTACTTCGGATTTATGCAACTCGAACGCGCGACGCTGGCCCGTGAACCCAAGACTATCCAGCGTCCGTCGCTGGCATTTGGCACCGGGCTGGGGGTGGTCGCGGTGCTGCTGGCGCTGCTGGGTCGTGTCGACAATCTCAACCTGGAAAACCCGGTGCCGCTGCGCTGGAGCGATGCGTTCTTTTCCGGTAACGCGCAGATCGCCGCAGTCGGTCTGAACCCGGTGCTGTTCCTGTACGACACGCTGAAAACCGGGCAGGCGCAATTCGATGAGGCGCAGGTGCGCGAGCACTATCCGCGGATTGCCCGCTATCTGGGCGTGGATCGACCGGATCCGCAATCGCTCAACTTCGAGCGTCAGCAAGGCGTGCAGCCGTATCGGCTGCAGGGCACGCCGAACGTGATGTTCGTCATGCTCGAATCGCTGGGCACCAGCGCCGTCGGCGCCTACGGCAATCCGTTGAACCCGACGCCGAACCTCGATCAACTGGCGAGCCGCAGCTGGTTCTTCAAGCACTTCTATGTGCCGGTCACCGGTACCGCGAAAACCGTGTGGGCGAGCATCACCGGCGTTCCCGACGTGACGCGCCGCGAAACCGCAACGCGCCATCCGCTGATTACCCGTCAGCACACGCTGATCAACGCGTTCACCGATTACCAGAAGCTCTACATGATCGGCGGCAACGCCGGCTGGGCCAATATCAATGCGCTGATCCAACAGAGCATCGACGGCGTGCGCCTGTATCAGGAAAGTGACTGGCGTTCGCCGCTGGTGGACGTGTGGGGCATTTCCGATCTGGATCTGTTCAAGGAGAGCGACCGCATCCTGCGCGACTTGCCGAAGGACCGACCGTTCTTCGCCTACGTGCAAACCTCGGGCAACCATCGGCCATTCACCATCCCCAAGGACAACGATGGTTTCGAGGTCAGCAACCTGTCCCTGGAGCAGGTGCAGGCCGCCGGTTCGCGCAGCGTCGAGCAATACAACGCGGTGCGCCTGCTGGATTTCAATATCGGCAAGTTGATCGAGCTGGCCAAGCCTGGCGGCTATTACGACAACACGATTTTTGTGTTCTTCGGCGACCACAACACGCGTATCAGCCAGATACCGCACATGCCGCCGGCGTTCGAGCAACTGGGCCTGGAAAGCAATCATGTGCCGATGTTGATTCACGCCCCGGGGCTGCTGGCGCCGAAGGTCATCGAAGAAGCCGTGGGGCTAGTGGATCTGCTGCCGACGGTGGCGGGGATGGCCGGCGTGCCGTTCAGCAACGGCGCGATGGGCCGCGATGTCCAGCAACCGGCGCCGGAAGGTGAGCGTGTGGTGCCGCTGGTACTGCGCGAGGGGACGTTCCCGCTGATTGGCGGGGTGACCAAGGATTTCCTCCTGCAGATGCAACATGACGGCAGCTCGCCGACCCTGCATGACTTGGCGTCGAGCACGCCGCTGGATAACGTCGCCGGGCAAAACCCCGAGGAATTCCAGCGCCTGGTGGAGCTGACTCGGGGACTGCACGAAAGCGCGCGGCTGATGTTGTATCGCAACGTGCGCTGACCGGGACTGTTCCCGGTCAGCGTGGGGCTTTATTGGTTCAGGAAGGCCAACAGGTCTTCATTCAGCGCCTGGGCGTGCGTCACGGCAAAACCGTGGGGGGCGCCGGCATAGACTTTCAGTTCGGCGCCTTTGATCAGGGCGGCGGCTTGCTTGCCGGTGGTTTCGAACGGCACGATCTGATCGCCGTCGCCGTGGATTACCAGGGTCGGCACGTCGATCTTCGCCATGTCCGGACGGAAGTCGGTTTGCGAGAATGCGGTAACGCAATCCACGGTGCCTTTCAGCGAGGCGAGCAGGGCAACGTTCAGGGTTTGCGTGAGCACGCCATCGGAGACTTTCTGGCCCTGATTGGTGCCGTAGAACGGCGCGGCGAAATCAGCGATGAACTGCGCGCGATCCTTGAGCAGGCCGGCCTTGATCCCGTCGAACACCGAGTGGTCGACGCCTTGCGGGTAGTCGGCCTTCTTGCCGAACAGCGGCGTCACCGCCCCGAGCAGCACCAGCCCGGCAACGCGCTCGCTGCCGTGGCGGGCGATGTAGCGGCTGACGTCGCCGCCACCCATGGAGAAGCCCACCAGCGTGACATCGCGCAGGTCGAGGTGCTTGATCAGTTGCGCGATGTCATCGGCAAAGGTGTCGTAGTCGTAGCCGGTCCACGGTTGATCGGAGCGCCCGAAACCACGGCGGTCGAAGGCAATTGTGCGGTAGCCGCGACTGCTCAGGTACTCCATCTGGTATTCCCACATGTCGGCATCCAGCGGCCAGCCATGGCTGAACAACACGGGTTTGCCGCTGCCCCAGTCCTTGAAATAGATCTGTGTGCCGTCATCGGTAGTGAATGTGCTCATGGAAACTCCTTGCTGTGGGCAATCGTTCAGGAAGGCCGGATGCCGCAATGGCCGTCGATCACTATCGGCGCAAATCGCTGCCGTCACTTGTACGCAAGTGCTGAATTGCCGGACAGGGCGGTTTGGTTCTTTTCCAGCGTCACAGTTGTAAGATGCAACCACACGCCGGTTTTGATGGAGAAACACCCTGTGAAGCGCAAAAGCCTGCACGGCAACGCCTGCCCGGTCGCCCGTACGCTGGACCTGATCGGCGACTGGTGGTCGCTGCTGATCATCCGCGATGCGCTGGAGGGCATCCGTCGCTTCAGTGATTTTCAGAAGAATCTGAACATCGCCAAGAACATGCTTAGCGCCCGGCTCAAGGCTCTGGTGGAGCAGGGGATTCTGCAAACGGTGCCGGCCGCCGATGGCAGTGCTTATAAGGAATACGTGCTGACCGAACGCGGCAAGGCCCTGCAGACGGTGATCGTCGCGCTGTCGCAGTGGGGCGGGGAGCACCTGTATGCGCCGGGTGAGTCGGGTTCGGTGATGGTTGATGCAAAAGATCGCCAGCCGATTCGCAAGCTGCAATTGATGTCGGCTGATGGCCGCTTGCTTGCACCGCACGAGGTGGCGACGAAGACAGGCGTTGAACGCTGACAGGCAGTTGCAACATAGGTTTGACGTCAAAATGATGGCCATCTAATATCGCGGCGTTGTTTTGATGTCATTCCCCGTCCTGCTTGTTCAATAGAGATTCCTGCGTGAATAAACGTGTGCTTGTGACGTTGACCCTGCTGCTCGCGCTGCCAGGCTGCCATTCCAATGTGCGTGACTCTTCCCCCAGCCTGCTGAAAGACGGCATCCAGTTGCATCAAGACCCGGTGGTGGTGGATGCCCAGCACGCCAAAGTCATCATGAAATCATCGGGTGGCACCTATCCGGTGGAGTTTTCCATTCGCCGCGCCGATGATCCCGACCGCCGCATGGAAGTGCTCGGCACCGTTGTGGATTCCGGTCGTGGCAAGGTGTTCGGCTGGATCGCCAAACTCAACGAAGTGGCCAACAGCGCCACGGTCAAACGCTTTCCGCAACTGGAAGCACAGGCCGATGCCGGCAAGCCGTTTGAGGTCTCGGGGTATTCGAACAGCCGGGTGAGCGCAGGCATTTATACCTGTGGGCCGCTGAAAAGTGCCTTCACTCCGCAACAGGGCAAGGTGTACCAGGTGGAATTCCAGTTCTCCGGTGATCTCTGCGAGCAGCACGTCTACGACGTTACCCAACCCCAGCAGCGCATTCCTGTAGCAGGTTGATCCTGCATACGCGATGCATGGAATTCAGTTGAAGAAAGGAAATACCAAGTGAAACGCAATCTCTGCCTGGCTCTCATCGTCCTGGCTGCAACACTGGGTGGCTGTGCCGCCAACAAACCGGTCAACGATCCATCCCTGATCGGTTCATGGAAAGGTGTGCGGTCGGAAACCGGCAAATGCCAGTTCCTGTCCTGGAAAAACAACTTCAAGCCTGACGGCACCTTCAACATTACTTTCTTCCGGGATGCCCAGCAGACCCAGCCGATCCAGACCGAACACGGCATCTGGAAGGCGGCCAATGGCAAGAACGAGTTGCGAACCGCCGGCGTGCCCCTGCCCGATATCTATACCTACAAACTGATCGATGCCGACACGGTGCATTACGTCAATGTGGCGAAGGACCCTTCGGGCGATTGCCAGGAAGACTACGAGTTCACCGAGCACCGTATTCGCGGTTGAGTCGGTCTGCGCAAGAAAGGGGTGCATCCAATCTGGCCAATGGATGCGCCCCTTTTTCATGGCTTAACGGCACACGCTTCCTTTGTTAATTCCTTGATACAAAACCGACAAAAGGTTGAAACGATTGTTTGACGCCAAAATGATGGCCATCTAATATCGCGCCACTATTTTGATGTCATTCCGTATCGAGGGATCGAACATGTACCCACCCGCCCTCGCGGCGAGGTTGTGCTCAGCTTTGCTGTGCCTGTCTCCACTTCAGATTGCCTTCGCTGCACCCACCCCCGGTGAAACCGACCTGATCCGCGATCGCCAGAATCGCTTGCTCGAAGAGCAGCAGCGGCGTCTTGAAGACCTGAAAAATCTGCCCGGCAAAGAGGCAGGTCCGGCGCAACCAGCGGCGCCCACCGACGCCCGTTGTTTCCCGATCAAGGACATCGAGCTCAAGGGCGCCGACAGTCTGTCCGACAGCGACAGAACCCGTCTGCTCAAGCCCTACATCGACCAGTGCCTCGGTGTACCGCAGCTCAACGAGCTGCTGAAAGTCATCACCGACCATTACATCGAGAAAGGCCTGGTCACCAGCCGTGCTTACCTGCCGCAGCAGGATTTGTCTGGCGGGCATCTGAAAGTGCTGGTGGTCGAAGGCAAGCTCGAAGGCATGAAGGGCGCCGAGAACAGCAAGCTTTCGGAGCGTGAACTGGCGATGGCGTTTCCCGGCAAGTCCGGCGATCTGGTCAACCTGCGCGAGATCGAGCAGATGGTCGATCAGCTCAATCGCCTGCCGTCCAATCAGGCCAAGATGGAACTGGCGCCGGGCAAGAACGTCGGCGGCAGTGAAGTGCTGGTCACCAATACGCCGCAGAAGCCATGGCGTGCCGGACTGTCGCGCAGCAACGACGGCCAGCGCAGCACCGGTGAACAGCAGTGGGGCACCACTTTCGATTGGGACAGCCCGCTGGGCCTGGCCGATCAGTTGAGCCTGCGCGGCGGTCACGATGCAATGACCGACCACCAGCACACCTCCAGCAACGCCATGCTCAATTACAACCTCCCATGGGGCTGGTGGAACTTCAGCTACACCTACAGCCAGAGCGACTACCGCTCGCAGATCGCCGCCAACGGCTACAACTTCAAGCAGACCGGCGACAGCGAAAACCATCAGCTGCGCGCCGAACGGGTGATCCATCGCGACTCGGTGAGCAAGACCTCGCTCAGCGCCGGCCTGTCCTACCTGCGCACCAACAACTACATCGAAGACAGCAAGCTCAAGCTGAGCAGCAACCGCATCAGCGAAGCGCAGTTCGGCTTCAACCACGGTCGCCGCATCGGCAGCGCCTTCGTCAACTTCGATGCCGGCATGCAGGAAGGCATCGGCGCGTTCGACGCGCAGGGCAGCCACGATCCGGGCCCGGGCGAACCGGACGCACGCTACCGCAAATACACCGCGACCCTGAGCTACCTGCAACCGTTCAAGGTGTGGGGCGAATCCTTCACCTTCAGTAGCCTGATGACCGGCCAGCGCAGCGAGGATGTGCTGTTCAGTTCACAACGCACCAGCCTCGGCGGGCTGTCGTCGATCCGTGGCTACAAGGATCAGTCGCTGTCCGGCGACAGCGGCGGCTACTGGCGCAACGATCTGCGCTGGAGCCGTCCGATCAACGTCGAATGGCTGCGCCCGGTGTTCGCTGAATACGGCACCAGCCTCGGTTACGACCAGGGCGTGATTCGTGGCGATCGTTACAACGGCGATCAGCACGGGCGCATGTCGAGCAACTCGCTGGAACTGTTCGCCCGTGGTGAGCATGTGGCTGCCAGCGTGACTTTTGCTCACTCCCTCGAACGCCCGGATGTGCTGACCGAGCGTGAAGCGCCGATCTATTTCCGCCTCGACTTTTTCATCTAATTCAAATTCTTCGAGACCATCGACATGGATGTTCGTCAGTTCGCCTTCCTTGCAGGCCAGCCTTCTGCGGCCGTAAAAAACCGTGAGTCGTTTCTGGGCATGCCCAAGCGCGGGCTGGCGTTCCTGCTGGCGAACGTCATGTTCTGGCAACCGATGTGGGCGCAGGCCGACGGCATTGTCGTGGCCAACCCGAACACCGCGCTGGATCGGGCCGGCAATGGCGTGCCGATCATCAATATCGCCACGCCCAACGGCAGCGGGCTGTCGCACAACCAGTTTCACGATTACAACGTCGGCGCGCAGGGCGTCATCCTCAACAACGGCTCGACGCAAACCTCGAACACCCAGTTGGCCGGGCACATCATCGGCAACCCGAACCTGAAAAACAGTGGTTCGGCGCAGGCGATTCTCAACGAGGTCATCAGCGGCAACCCGAGTCAGTTACGCGGTTACACCGAAGTGGCGGGGCAGTCAGCGCGAGTGATCGTCGCCAACCCGTATGGCATCACCTGTAATGGCTGCGGCTTCATCAACTCGCCACGGGTCACGCTGACCACCGGCAAACCGGTGCTGGATGGCGCGGGCCGGCTGGATCGTTTTCAGGTTGATCAGGGTTCTGTGGCCATCGAAGGCGCCGGCCTCAACGCCAACAACGTCGACCGCTTCGAAATCATCACCCGCAGCGCGAAGATCAACGCTGAGCTCCAGGCGCAGAACCTGACGATTGTTGCCGGGCGCAACGACGTCAACGCACAGACCTTGAACGCCACGGCCCGTGCCGATGACGGCAGCACCAAACCGCAACTGGCGATTGACTCCTCGGCGCTGGGCGGCATGTATGCCGGGGCGATCAAACTGGTCGGCACCGAGGCCGGGGTCGGGGTGAAGCTCGACGGCAAACTGATCGCCAGCGGTGGCGATATTCAACTTGATGCCAACGGTCAATTGAGCCTGGCCGATACTTCGGCGACCGGCGCGGTCAACGTCAAGGCGGCCAGTCTCGATGCGCGCGGGCCGGTGTATGCTGGCACGGCATTGAACGTGCAGACCCAGGGCAACCTGACCAACCGCCAGACACTCGCCGCCCGCGACAGCATCGCCCTTAGTGCCGGCGGTCAACTGACCAACGCCGGCGCCATTGAGGCCGGGGTCAACGCCGACGGCAGCCGCAACGCCAACGGTGATCTGAGCCTGAATGCGCAGAACCTCAACAACAGCGGCAAGAGTCTGTTGGCGAGCCGCAATCTCACCGTCAGCACCGCGCAAACCCTGAACAACCAGGGCGGTACGTTGAGCGCTCAAACCACGACGGTCAGCGCTAACACACTAGACAACCGCAATGCCGGCCGTGTGCTCGGTACCGCGACAGTGAACCTCAGCGCCAATCAGCTATTCAACACGCAAGGACTGATCCACAGCGCAGGCAACCTGAACGGCAATCTTGGCCAGTTGGACAACAGCAACGGTGAGGTTTCCAGCAGTGGCGTCACCCGTCTCAACGCGGCAGCAGTGAATAATCGCAGCGGTCAGATCCTTGGCGATCTGGGGTTGAATATCGACCTCAGTGGCGCGCTGGACAACCGTGACGGCGTGCTCGGCTCCGGCCAGTCGGTGAATCTGCAGGCTGCCAGCCTCGATAACCGCGATGGCGGTGTGCTGGTCAGCGACGGTGGCCTGACCTTGCGCGTGCGCGGCTTGCTCGATAACCGCAACAAAGGCGAAATCACTGCCAAGGGCGCCATCGATGCGCAAGCCGGCAGCCTCGACAACCGCGACGGCAAAGTCATCGGCAAAACCACACTGGCACTGCGCAGCGATACGGCAGACAACCGCACAGGCGTGATCCAGGCTGATCAGCAACTGACGCTCAACGTCGATCGTCTGGACAACCGCGACAAGGGCCAGATCACCGGCAAGTCCGGTATCGCTTACGCCGGTACACGTCTGGACAACAGCGGCGGACTCATCAGTGCGGTCGGTCCGGTCAGCCTCAACGCGGGCGAAGTGCAAAACGCCGCAGGTCGGATCTCCAGCCAAGGCGATCTGACTGCGGCCATCGGTTTGCTGCAACAGCAGGGTGGTGCGCTGGTCGCTCAGGGCAATCTGAGCCTGACCGGCAAGACGCTCGACAACCGCAATGGCGGTCTGGTCGGCACCACAAAAGCGCTGAGCCTGATTGTCGACGACATCGACAACCGCAACGGCGAACTCTCCAGCAGTCTGCTGTTGAACATCAAGGGCCAGCGCCTGGACAACAGCGACAGCGGCAAGCTGCTGGCCGGCACCGATCTGGGCCTCGCCGTGGCGAAACTGATCAACCTGAATAAAGGCCTGATCAGCGCCAAGGGCACAACCACGCTGACCGGCAGCAGCCTGGATAACAGCGGCGGTCGCTTCAACAGCCTCAACGGCCTGGTGATTACCCTCGACGATGCCCTGATCAACGCGCAGGGCACTATCAGCAGCGAGGGCTCGCTGACGGCCAATCTCGGCCGGTTCGACAACAGTGCCGGTAGCCTGAGCACAGCCGGCGTCTTGTCGGTAACCAGCCGTGGCCTGGTACTCAATCGGGCGGGTTCGATCGGCACCGACAACACGTTGACCCTGACCAGCGCCAGCCTCGATAACAGCCAGAACGGTTTGATCAGCGCCAAAGGCGCCAGCCATGTCGATACCGGCGACTTCGACAACAGCCTGGGCGGCAAACTCACCAGTGAAGCGTCTCTGACGTTCAAGGCCGCTCAGGTCAACAACGCCACTGGCCGGATTGCCAGCCAGCAAGCGTTGAACGTATCGGTCACCGGGCTGGATCAGCAGGGTGGCGAGCTGTTCAGCAAGGCAGACCTGACCCTTGATCTGAACAACGGTCAGTTGAACAACCAGAACGGTTTGATCAACGCGCCCGGCACGCTGCTGCTGAAAAACCTCAATGGCGTGAACAACCACAGCGGCGAAATCTCCAGCCAGCAAGCATTCACGCTCGCGGCCAATGACCTGGACAACAGCAACGGCAAGCTGATCAGCCAGCAAGGGCTGACGCTGCGTATTGCTCAAGCGCTGAATAACCTCAAAGGCGTAATTTCTGCGGCGGCACTCGACAGCCATTCCGTGAGCCTCGACAACCAGGATGGCTTGATCAGTAGTCGCGGCCCATTGCTGCTGACCACCGACAAGACCTTGAACAACCAGTCAGGCACTCTCATCGCCGACGGTGAACTGACGCTGACCGCCGATACGCTGGTCAACCAGCAGGGCAGTATTGCCGGCAAGTCCGATGCCAGTATTCAGGTCAAAAGCCTGAACAACCAGAACGGTAAACTGATCGCCACCGGTATGCTCAAACTGAGCGCCGAGACCCTCGACAACCGCCAGGGTGGCTTGCTCGGTTCGACCAAGGCGATGACCCTGACGGTCGATGAGTTGGACAACCGTGGCGGCGAAATCTCCACCAACAGCGATCTGCTGCTGACCGGTAAAAAACTCGATAACAGCGATGGCGGCAAGGTCTTCACCAGCCAGGTACTGACGCTCACGGTCGATCAGTTGCTCAACCGCAACAAGGGCCTGATCGACACGGGCACGCTGCTGAAGCTGCAAGGTCGTACGCTGGACAACAGCGGCGGTGAATTGCTCAGCCAGCAGGACACGTTGCTGAACCTCAGCGGCGACTTCACCAACCACCTCGGCAAAGTCAGCAGCGAAGGCGCGCTGACCGTCAATACTGCGCAACTGAGCAACACCGGTGGCAGCCTGTCCAGCGCGGCGGATCTGACCCTCGACAGCGGCGGCAACATCGATAACCAGGCTGGCAGGATCGTCACCGATGGCGCCCTCGTGCTGAAAAGTACTGGCCTCGATAACCGGCAGAAGGGAACCCTCAGCGGCAAAGGTGCGGTCACGGTCACGACCGGTGACTTCGATAACAGCAGCGGTTCGCTGAGCAGCGCCGACACGCTCGATCTCGTCGCCGGCCAGGTCACCAACAGCGATGCCGGCAGTATCGGCAGCCAGGGCGCACTCACCGCTTCGGTGACAGGCTTCGATCAACAGGGCGGCAAGCTGCTCAGCAACACGCGCCTGAGCCTGGACCTGAACCACGGCCAGTTGAACAACATCAACGGCGTGATCAGCGCGCCCGGCACTCTGCTGCTCAAACAACTCAACGGTGTCAACAACCAGGGCGGCACGATCTCCAGCACTGAAGCGTTCACCCTTACCGCGCAGAGCCTGGACAACAGCAACGGCAAACTCTTGAGCAATCAGGGCCTGACCCTGCGCATCGCCAACGCGCTGGACAACGTCAAGGGCCTGATCGGCGCGGCGTCGATCGATGTCCGGGCGGCCAGCCTGAACAACAGCGGTGGCAGCCTGGTCAGCCGTGGCGATCTTGAGCTTACGGTCGATGGCCTGTTGCGCAACGATGCCAGCGGTCTGATCAGCGCCGCGCAGGCGCTGAACATCAGCAGCGCCGATCTGAACAACCAGAGTGGCACGCTGCTGGGTGTCAGCGCGGTCACGCTCAATGCGATGGCGCTGAACAACCGTGACAAGGGTTTGATCAACAGCAAGGGCAACCTGACGCTGACCGCGACCGGTCTGGATTCCAGCAATGACGGTGAAGTCTCCGCGGCGGGTGACATCGATCTCACCCTGACTTCGTTGACCCAGAACGGCGGACGCCTGTTGGGTGACCAAGCCGTCACGCTGGACCTGGCCAACGGCGACCTCGACAACCAGAACGGTCTGCTCACCGCCAAAGGCCCGCTGACCCTCAAGCGTCTGCGCGACCTGAACAACCAGCGCGGTGAGATCTCCAGCAACCTGAGTTTCGACGTCATCGCTCGTGCCGTGAATAACAACGCCGGCAAGTTGATCAGCGGCGCAAAACTCTTGCTGCGCGGCACCTCGATCACCAACCAGAAAGGCTTGCTGTCCGGCTGGCAAGGGTTGAGCGTCAGCGGCGACAGCCTCGACAACCGCGACAGCGGCACACTCTCGAGCAAATTCGGTGATGTCGCGGTCGAGCTCCAAGACGCGTTGCTCAACAGTGGCGCCGGTGCGCTGGTCGCCGAGGGCAGCCTGACCGTCAAGGCCGGCAGTCTCGATAACAGCAACAAAGGTATTTTGAGCAGCGGAGCAGGGCAGACGCTCACGCTAAGCGGCGCGCTCAATAACAGTCAGGGCGGCTTGATCGCCAGCGACGGTGCGCTGGATCTGCTGAGCATGGCGCTGACCAACGTCGGCGGCGCGATCAATGCGCAGCAAGCGATCACCGCCACGGTTTCGCGACTGGACAACAGTGGCGGCCAGATCGCCAGCAACGACGCGATCACCCTCAACCTCAGCGGCGACCTCAACAACAACGCTGGCCGACTGGCTGGCGCGGGCCCCGTGCTGATCAAGGGCGTGACTGACCTGAGCAACCAGAACGGCCAACTCGCCAGCCAGAAGAATCTGGACTTGTCGACCGGCACGCTGGACAACAGCAACAAGGGCACCATCGCCGCCAATGATCTGCTACAGATCAACTCCAGCGGTGCAGTGCGCAACAACGCTGACGGTCTGATCTACAGCCAGAACTCCGCGCTGCAACTGAAGGCGGCGAGCCTGAACAACGGCAAGGGTGCGCTGCAAAGCGAAAGCGGCCTGACCCTGGAAGTCAGCGGCGACCTCGACAACCAAAGCGGCAAGGTCATCGCACAAAACGGTGATGTGAGCATCAACGCCGCCAACATCGATAACCGCGGCGGCATCCTGTCCAGCATCAAAGGCGCGCTCGAAGCGCGCACGGTAGGTGTGCTGCGCAATGGCTACGACCTCAACAACAACCGTCAGGGCGGCATCATTCAGGCGCAGGGTCTGAAGCTGTCGGCACTGGCCGGGCTGGACAACAACGGCGGACGCATCTCCGCGCAAGCGACAGACGCGAACATCACCACGGCCGGGTTCGATAACCGCAACGGTGTGCTTTATGCCAAAGGTCTGGTGAGCGTCAGCGGCACCAACCTGGACAACGGTGCCGGGCAGATCGCCGGCGAGCGCATCGACTTCGGCCTCAGCGGCGCACTGAGCAACGTTGCGGGTGTCATTGAAAGCAACACGCAACTCACCGTCAAAGCGGCCAGCGTCAACAACCAGAATGGCCGACTGCGTTCGCTGGGCAACTGGGGCAAGACCGACTTCCAGATCGGCGGCCAACTCGACAACCGCAACGGTGTACTGGAAACCGCCAACACCGACATGACCGTCAACGTCGGCAGCTTCCTCAATGACGGCGGGCAGCTCAACCACGTCGGCCGCGGCAAGTTCGAAATTTCCACGGCCAATGTGATCGGTGCGGGTGGCAGCATCACCACCGGTGGGCTGCTGGAACTCAATGCCGATACCTGGAACAACAGCAGTGTCATCCAGGCTGGACGTTTGAACGTCAATGTTCGGCAGTTCAGCCAGACTGCCAGTGGCAAGTTGCTGGCCTCGGATCTTTTGCAGGTGCGTGGCGGCAACTGGACCAACGATGGCTTGATCGCCAGTGATGGCTTGATCGACATGCAGTTGAGCGGTGGCTACAGCGGTAATGGCCGACTGTCGAGCCAGCGCGGGACTTACCTCTCCGCTGCACAGATGAACATCGGCGCGGGCGGCAGTTTTGCCGCGGGTGCGACCTCGACCATCAGTGTGGGTGGGGCACTCATCAACGCCGGGCGCATCACTTCCAGTGAAGACCTGACCGTCAATGCCGGTAGTGTGACCAACTACGGCACCCTCGGTGCGGCGCAGAACCTGAACATCAACACACCTTCGTTGCTCAATGATCGCGGGCTGATTTTCAGCGGCAACGACATGACGATCAGTGTCGGCAATCTGACCAACCAGAACGGTGATTTCTACGGGTTGGGGAATGTGGCCATCAAGGGCTACGGCGGCGCCGCGCGGGCTGCTGGGGTCTACAACATCTCCGGTTCGATGGAGAGCGGTGGTGGGTTCGAGATCAATGCCGATGTTTTCGAGAACCGTACTGAAGGCCCGGTGATGTCGGGCGATCGCAAATTGATCTCGGGTTTCATCGCCGGCAGCTGTGGCGACTGCGTCGGGGATAACTACAGCATATTGATCGCTGCTCGCGAGACCTATCAAAGCACTGACAGCGATAGCACCCAATCTGCGGTGATCAACGCCGGTAAGGACTTCGTGTTCCAGGGCGGTACGTTTCTCAACAGCAAAAGCACGGTGGCAGCGGGTGGCAATATCAATATCACCGCTGACAGTCTCAAGAACATTGGTGCAAAAACCGGAACCATCGAAGTTACCCGCTATTACTCCTTCGGCTTGACCGATGGTGGAACCGAGCGATTTTTCAACAACGTTGTGATGCCTTACAACCAACGGAATAATCCGGATTTTCCAACTGTTTATTACGTTGCTCCACAGGACGAGATCCGCAAAGCGAAACCCGAATCGACCGAGTTCTCCCAGGGTGGAGAACTTGGACAATACTTCGAATGGGTCGCGCTTTTAGACTCCGTAACGGGCGAAGACGTCAGTGCGCGCAAGTATGGGGCAGGCCTGTCGGGGCTCAAGTATGGCTTCGAAAAAACAACGCATTCGCTATACGACCCGAATAACCTGGTAGCACTGCCGAGCCAACTGAGTCAGCGAACACCGGACAGAACAACAGAGGTCGCCCTCGACAGCACGGGTGCCACAAGCACCGTTACCGGTCGCAACGCAGTTATCCAGGCAGGCGGCAATGTCTCGATCACGGCCGCCAAAACCCTGGAAAACAGCGTTATCCATCAGGACTACGGTTCCACTGGTGGCACCAATAAAGTTGCCGATACCAAAGTCAGCAACAGCACCGCCATCATCCGCGTCAACAGCCAACTGCCGCCGGACCTCGCCCAACAGCAGGTCAACCCGCTGTCCCTTCCTGGCTTCTCCCTGCCAACCGGGGAAAACGGCCTGTTCCGCCTGAGCGGGCAGGGCGCCGCTGATACCGCGCCAGTCGCCGCGACCGGCCCGGCGCCGACCTGGACCGTGGGCGGGCAAACCGTCGCTACCGAAGCACACGTTGTCGCCGGCAGCAGCGGCGGCCCGCGTAATCTTTTTATTGATGCACCGCCCGCAGTCTCCGACAGCACTCGCGCAGTGGATACGTTCCACCGCACCCCGAGCGTCGTGCAGGCCGTGGCCAGCACGGTCGACGTCAACGTGCCGGTGAAACCCGCCGGCCCGGGCATGAAAGACCGCGGCAACGACGCCATGGAGTCAATCGACACCCGTCCGGTGACCCGCGTCACCGGTCTGCCGGACACCAAGGCGCCGTCCAACGCGCACAAATACCTGATCGAAACCAACCCGGTGCTGACCGACCTCAAGTCGTTCATGAGCTCCGACTACCTGCTGGAAAAACTCGGCTACGACCCCGACCAGAGCGCCAAGCGCCTCGGCGACGGCCTCTACGAACAACGCCTGATCCAGCAAGCCGTCACCGCCCGCACCGGCCAGGCGTTCATCGACGGCCAGACCTCCAACGAGGGCATGTTCAAGTACCTGATGAACAACGCCATCGCCAGCAAGGACGCCCTCAACCTGTCGGTAGGCGTCGGCCTCACCTCGCAGCAAGTCGCGGCGCTGACCCACGACATCGTCTGGCTCGAAGAGCACGAAGTGAACGGTGAGAAAGTGCTGGTGCCGGTGGTTTATCTGGCGCAGGCCAATGGTCGCCTCGGCCCGACCGGTGCGTTGATTGCCGGTAACGATGTGACACTGATTGCCGGTGAGAATCTTGACAACGTCGGGACATTGAAGGCGACGAATAATCTGTCGGCGACCGCGGGCAAGGACCTGGTCAACAGTGGCGTGATCGAGGCGGGCAACCGACTGGATCTGTTGGCGACCAACAATATCGTCAACAAGTCCGGCGGGATCATTACCGGGCGCGATGTGAACCTGACCACTCGCACCGGGAATGTGATCAACGAACGGACCATCACCTCCTCCGACAACAGCACCCGCTTCGGCACCCAGCATCATGACTACGCCGATAACGCGGCGCGGATCGAGGCGGCCAATGACCTGACCGTCAAAGCGGCCAAGGACATCAACATCACCGGCGGCGTGATGAAAAGCGGCCAGGACATGGTCCTGAATGCGGGTCGTGACATTAACGTGTCGTCGGTGCAAGTCACCAACAGCGTGTTCCATGACGATCGGCACAACAGCAGCGACATCGCCCAACTGGGTGCTGACATTGATGCTGGGCGTGACTTCAAGGCTGATGCCAAACGCGATATCAGTGTTATCGCGAGTCAGATTGACGCCAAGCGCGACGTTGCCATCAAGGCAACCGGAGATCTGCTGATCACATCGGCGGCAGATGAAGAGCACTCGCTATCCAAGAGCAAGAAACTCACCGTCCAGGAAGACCATGTCAGCCAGGTCATGTCCGGTATTTCAGCCGGCGGTGACGTCAGGCTGGACGCCGGTAAAGATTTGAGTGTGGTTTCCAGTCGCGTGACTGCTGGAGATGAAGCCTATCTGGTGGCTGGCGATAATCTGGAAATTCTTGCCAAACAGGACAGTGACTATTCGCTCTATGACAAAAAGAAAAAAGGCAGCTTTGGCAGCCTCAAAACCAAGCGCGATGAAGTTACCAAGATCACCCATGTGGGCAGTGAAATTTCTGCTGGCGGTAACCTGACGCTAAAAAGTGACGGTGATCAGCGCTATCAGGTAGCGAAGCTTGAAAGTGGCAACGATCTCACTCTGGACAGTGGCGGCGTCATTACGTTTGAGGGGGTCAAGGACCTCCATGACGAGAGCCATACCAAGAGCAATAGCAACGCAGGCTGGAACTCCGCCAAAGGTAGAGGCAATACCGATGAGACCCTGCGCCAGAGCGAGTTGATTGCCAACGGAAAGCTTGTAATCAAAGCGGTTGATGGTCTCAAGATCGATATCAAACAGATCGACCAGAAAAGTGTCAGCCAGACCATCGACACGATGGTCGCGGCTGATCCGAAACTGGCGTGGCTTAAAGAGGCAGAACTGCGCGGCGATGTTGATTGGCGCCGTGTGGAGGAAATTCACAAGAGCTTCAAATACTCGACATCCGGACTTGGTGTCGCCGCACAATTGGCATTGGCAATCATGTTGGCAGCGGTCACGGGCGGCGCGGGCGCCGGTTTGATCGGGGCCACTGCAGGTACATTCTCGGCAGGTTTTGCCAACGCTGTATTGATTGCTGTGGAAACCACAGCAGCTAACAGCGCCATCAGTAACAAGGGCGATCTGGGCTCAGTTCTTAAGGATGTCTTCAGCAGCGAAAACCTGCAGGGATACGTACTCTCGGGGATGCTGGGCGGTATCGGCACGGGGCTTGGTTATAACCCGACGGAGCTTGGGTTCGACTGGAACAGTGCCGGGCAGGTTGTTCTCAAGACGAGTGCCGACACGCTCGCCCAGACGGCTCTACAGGGTGGCAGCCTGAGTGATAACTTCATCAATAATATCCTGGGCGCTGTTATCGACATTGGTGGCGCTATTGCTGCCAACAAGGTCGGTAACCTCAATCTGGTCGACGGCAGTCCGACCAAGATTGCCGCACATGCATTAGTGGGCGGCTTAAAGTCCATGGCAATGGGCGGTGACTTCAAGACGGGTGCACTCGCTGGAGGTGCCAACGAAGCCATGGTGCAATACCTGGCGGGCTTGATACTTCCTGATAATTACGTTCCGAATATGCCGGGTGCGGACCAGGCAAAAGCCAATTTGTTGGCGATGTCCCAGTTGATCGCCGTGCTTTCTGCAGTGGTTGCGGGTACCGACCCGAACATCGCAGCGAATATTGCTGCAACCGCAACCCAGTACAACTTCCTGTCTCACTCGGATCTTGAGCGAGCAGCGAAGGAGATGATCAACTGCGGAAGTGACTCTACCTGCGCAAACAAGGCTTATGGCGAGTACCATGAACTGAGCCAGAAGCAGGATATCGAGGCGGTTGCAAAGTGTGCGGCCGATCCTGGTCAGTGCGCCACGTTCTCCAGTCTGGTTGCGGAAGCAGAGGCTAAAACCCAGAAACTCAAGGACCTGGCGGCCTCTGCATCGCCTGAAGCGGCGCATTTTTTTGATCTGTTGATTACCGAGAACAATGGCTTCCAGAACATGTTGGCCGGTATTACCGCTGGCCATACCGTCGCGGCCATTGCCGATACGCTGGTCCAGACACTTGGTATCAGTCACGAAGTGGCGATGGCGGCCGTCGAAGGCTTCGCGATGGGCGTGTCCGCGATGGGGCCGACAATCAAGTTGCCTGGAGGGGGCAAAGGCGGGAAAGGAGGGACGAAGGACGGTGCTGCCGACACGAAGGAAGGGCCCGGTGCAAAAGCGATAGATGACTCTGCGTCTTACGCTAAATGGTGGGATGATCTAGCACAGCCAAAAAACTTAACTGATAGAGAGGCTAGAGCTTGGTATTTGTCTAAAGAAGCAGAAATCCCAGCCCGAATTAACAGTAGCGCCTCCTTGGAAGAGCAGGCGAAGCAGGCTTTTGATATGAGAAATGATTTGAGGTCAACGGCACGAGAGTTAATGTCTAACAGGACATTGGCTGACTCCTTGAATAAGACTGACCCAAATAGAACTTGGAGTGAAATTGTGGATAAATATTCTGGGCAAGGTCTATCAGGAGATGAATTGTGGTCGAAGATCATAGAAAAGTCACAGTCTTCTCGAACGTCTGTTAATGATGGGTTGGGGATGTAATTTTATGTTTCGATTCTCCGAGTCAAGTTCTGAAACTAATCATTTCATATTTTTCGATGATTATGAGGAGGAAAGGTTCGAAGAGTTTGTGAGTGTCGTCTTAAAAACTCTGAGGATCAAAGAAGAAGCCCGTAGATTTGGCCCATATTCAGTATTGGTTTCAGCTTGTTATGAAGGCAACACCTTGATTTTGACTAGTGGATCCTTTGAGGGATGTTTTATTTCCATGGAGAAAAGTGCAAGTGCTTTGTCTAAAAAAATAATCCGGAGATTTAATCTCGTAGATTGATTTGGTGCAAAAGCGATAGACGACTCTGCGTCTTACGCTAAATGGTGGGATGATCTAGCACAGCCAAAAAACTTAACTGATAGAGAGGCTAGAGCTTGGTATTTGTCTAAAGAAGCAGAAATCCCAGCCCGAATTAACAGTAGCGCCTCCTTGGAAGAGCAGGCGAGGGGTAAATGGGGACAGGTAAATGGGGACAGACCACGTTTAGAAAACACTCGGAAAATGTGGTCTGTCCCCGTTGACCTACCCGTTGACCTAGGAAAATAGTCATGAATATCGGCGACGTTGTTGAGTTGGAAGGGTGGCTGGTGGTTATTGGTTTTAGGCCCTTTCTCGTGCCTGAGGAGTATTCTGAAAAATTACGAGGAAGGTGATAGGATTGAAATATCCAGGCCGGAAATAATGTTTTCCATAATGGATAAAATTCTTCCTTTGGGTGGCGGAAAAAGTTCTATTTTTCATCGGGCGAGGATTGCCGGTGTTTTAGAGGATGTCTTGCCGGCAAAGGTTAAGGCAACCTCTATATTTGTTGAAGAGAGAGGGGGAAGCTTTATTTGTATAGAACTTGAGGATGACAGTTTTGAGAAGAACAAGCCTCGGTATGATGAGTTTCTTAGGAAGAATCAAGGCATAAAGTCCGATGATTGGCTTGATTGTTTATAGGGAGTAAATGGGGATAGGCCACGTTTAATGTAATCGGCTGAAACAATCCGTAAAATTTTGCCGTCATTTGAGTCTTGCAGCGCGCTAAGCTTTCAGTTTGACCAATTGAAAGGACTCATTGATGCCGCGTAGACCCCGAGTTTTGATACCAGGCGTACCACTGCACTTGATTCAACGAGGAAATAATAGATCTGTTTGTTTTTTTACCGAGGAAGACTACCTTTTTTACCTGGAGCTTTTGGTCGAGCAGGGTTTAAAAAGTAATTGTGATATTCATGCGTGGTGCCTAATGACTAATCACGTTCATTTGTTAGTAAGTCCTCATAATGCCAACAGCGCAAGCCTGCTAATGAAAGGTGTTGGCCAGAGATACGTCCAATATATAAATCGTACGTATGGTCGCAGCGGAAGTTTGTGGGAAGGCCGGTATCGCTCCTGCCTTGTTGAAAGTGAACGATATTTGTTGTGCTGTTATCGATACATCGAAATGAATCCCGTTAGAGCGAAAATGGTAATTCATCCAGCAGAATATCGCTGGTCAAGTTACCGTGTTAATGCACAATCAGAACGCTCACACATTGTTACCCCTCATGAACAGTATTTGGCGCTTGGACGGCGGGGCGGGCACCCGGCAGATGCTTACCGCGAACTGTTCAAAAATGACTTAGATTCTGAATTGGTTGACCAGGTTCGTGAGGCGACCAATGGAAATAATGTTTTTGGCGGTTCAAAATTTGCTGTTGAGGTCGAAACAATGCTCGGTCGCCGCGTGCAGAGGGGGAGCCCGGGACGGCCAAAAAATTCGACCATCTAGTGAAAACGTGGTCTGTCCCCGTTTTCTTCCAACGGTGTGAAGACTCCCAGTAAGACGATTTGGAAGGGTGTTGGAAAAGAAAGACTTGATGTAGAGAACCCTAGTCCAGGTCAGCGAGCGGGTCAGTTGCATTACCAGGATAGTAATAATGTGAAGTACCTCTATGATCCAACTACCAATACATTTGTCGGGGCGCCGAAGTCTGTGAATAAATTACTGGAGAGACCCGACTTCAAGAAAGCAGTTGATAAAGGCATGAAAAAGTACCTTGGAGAACGTTGATGTTGAGATACAACGCTGCAATGGCTGATGCTTTATTAGCTTTGGATTTGTCAGCCCCTCTTTCTGTTGAATTGTCCTCGATAGTTGAACAAGGATTTTTCCAAAAGGACGGGTGTGAGTTTCTAAGCTTCTTTAAGGAATCAACCATCCACGTCGGATTGAGTCATTTCGAGGACCGAACGGGTTACGAGTGCTTTATAAACTCGATTCATATCGATGACTACGTTGATAATAACTGGTTGGTTAGCGCGCTCCAGTTTGCCAGCCGCCTGCTTGAAGGCTGGTCTATTGCCTCGCATTCCGAAAAACTTCAAGTCATTGTGTCGAGTGATGAGTTTGGCGCTTCGGTGAAGGCTCATGTTGTACGGGCGGGAGAGTTTTTGCTTGACGAAGATCTGGACGGGTATGACGAGGCTTTGTTACTGGCTACTTCTGATGGAAGGGCACTTAGAGAGTTACTAAGTCAGGCGGAAGAAGTCCTTCCAAAAAATCCCGATAAATGATTGCCCGACTCTTGCTGTTAGCATTTCTTTATGTGTACTAGTCTGAGGAAAATGACCCAAGGCAAAAAAGGCGAAAGATCGGTAAGCGAAATCAATCTTTTCGCCCTTTGTGGCAAATACTGCATGATATTTATGTCACCCGTGACAGCAACCGGATCGAAACTCCCCCTCAGGTAAATGGGGACAGACCACGTTTAGAAAACACTCGGAAAATGTGGTCTGTCCCCGTTGACCCGCAACGCCGCAACAGCTGCCGCCTGCGCTGCAGCCCGGAAGGACTATTGAGTGATGTGGATATGATTGTTCGAGAAATTGGGCGAGAAGAGCCTGTGCAGGTGTTTGGTATTTACTGGATAGAGAGCGAGCGCTTTTACTGGGTTATTCCTTATGATGGCTACGGTGGCCTGATGTCGCTCAGTGATAGAGAGGTCAATGTCGTTGACTCTTCTCTGTCAAATGATCTCATCCTCTGCAAGGATGGGGAGGGAGGGGACATGATTCTGCATTGGGCAGCGGAAGATTTGATTGAAGAGCTTGTGGAGCGTGATCCAAAGGCAATGGCCGAGTTCTTGGAGCGCATGAAAGGCTGATGGTGTAAAGCGACTGGTGCAGCTGAAGTGCCGGCCACTTCTGCAATTGCGCGTGTCGGCCTGAGAGAAGATCTGCCGCGCAAGCAGGGATTTCTCGAAAAGGGTAAATGGGGACAGACCACGTTTAGAAAGCACTCGGAAAATGTGGTCTGTCCCCGTTTTCCTTCCCGTTTTCCTAAGAGTTTAATAAATGACCGTAAATGAAGTGATTTTTGATGACCTGTGGGACGGCGAAAAAAATATCTGTTTTTTTGTTCATTCTGAAAAATGCTTCTGGGTTGTGGATGAAAAAGAGAATTTTACTTTGGATATGGATATCAGTCTCAGTGCCTCTCTGGAAAGTGGAGAAATTCAAAAGGAACAATATGAACAGTTTCGCCAAAACTACAGGGGAGGGCTTGCGCAGTTGACTTCGGAGAATTTTCCGAAGTACCTTGATGGTTCGCGAGAGAAAATACTATCGTCGTTGGATTTGCAGGGCTTTGTTGGGGCGGATGAAACTGTCTTTGAGGCAGTTGAGAGTTACTACCTGACAGGTAAAGGTTTGAGCGCCGATTTGTATAAGTTGGCCAATATTGTTAGTTCGCGCCTTCCAACTTTTTATATAAATTTTGATCGAAAGATATTCATGCATATGGATGAAGGTCGGTTTCACGAGAAATATGTTTATGCGGATTGGATTTCTGAGTGCTATGATTTTAGTTTTCTGATTCCCGCGCGTGAAAGATACTGGATAGTGGATGGCAGGGACTATTGGAAGTTACGCTTTGTATGATCGTAGGCGATTAGGTGGTTGTTGAGTTGCATGTCTACATACCTTGGAAAGGGGTAAATGGGGACAGCCTACGTTTAGAAATCCCTCCGAAAATGTGGTCTGACCCCGTTAACCTGTCGCTAGAACCCGTTAACCACGTTAACCCAGACCCCCGTTAACCCAACTTTTCGGATGCGCAGGACGTTTGGGATCATATCGTTAAAAGAACTGTCGATGCCTATAACAAGTAAATCAATAATCAGCTTGCTATTTAAATGCCATGACTGGGTGGGGGTGGGTCTAATGCTCGCAGCACTACTCAATGGCTACTTTCAGTTCAATGGCAGTTGGGGGCGTTTTTTTACGATACTTGCTGTTCAGTTATGGTTTGCTCAAGGTGTTTATAACTATTTAAGAGGGGCAACGGTTGCCATTGCACCCGGTGGATTAGGCAGGGATGCTGACCCCGCCGGGCGGGCGGTATTGGCAAGTTTTGCGTTCTTTTTATATGCGATATTTTTCTTTGCGGATTATCAATGCTGAATTGTTGATTGCAAAGTTTCCTTTGATATTCGAACTGTTTCGGAGACACCTATAAAAAACCGGGCTAATGCCCGGTTTTTTACAAGTCAGCTCAGCGAAACGCCGGCACCACATCCCTGATAAACAACTCCAACGACTTCTTCTTCTCCGCATGCGGCAGACTGTTGTCACACCAGAAACTAAACTCATCCACCCCAAGTTCCTGGTAATACTTGATCCGCGGAATAATCTCCTCCGGCGTACCAATCATCGCCGTCTTGTGCAGGCTCTCCAGTTCAAACTCCGGACGCCCGGCAAACTTCTCTTCAGGGCTTGGGGCAAGGAAGCCGTTGACCGGCACCTCCTTGTTGCCAAACCACGCATCGAAGGTGCGATAGAACCGTGAGATCGCTTTCGCGCCAACTTTCCAGCCTTCTGGGTCGTCAGCCGAGTGCACATGGGTGTGGCGCAGCACCATCAGTTGTGGACGCGGTACGTCTGGGTTGTTGTCCAGCGCGGTCTGGAATTTGTTTTTCAGGTCGACGACTTCTTCGTCACCTTTCATCAACGGTGTGACCATCACGTTGCAGCCGTTGGCCACGGCGAAGTTGTGCGAATCCGGGTCGCGGGCGGCGATCCACATCGGTGGGTTGGGCTTCTGAATCGGCTTCGGCACGCTGGTCGAGGTCGGGAATTTCCAGATGTCGCCGTCGTGGGCGTAGTCGCCTTGCCACAGGGCGCGGACCACCGGGACCATTTCGCGCAGGGCCTGGCCGCCGCTGGAGGCGGGCATGCCGCCGGCCATGCGATCGAATTCGACCTGATAGGCGCCGCGCGCCAGGCCGACTTCCATGCGTCCGTTGCTGATGACGTCGAGCAGCGCGCATTCACCAGCGACCCGCAGTGGGTGCCAGAACGGCGCGATGATGGTGCCGGCGCCGAGGTGGATGGTGGTGGTTTTGGCGGCGAGGTAGGCCAGCAGCGGCATCGGGCTTGGCGAGATGGTGTATTCCATCGCGTGGTGTTCGCCGATCCACACGGTGCTGAAACCGCCGGCCTCGGCCATCAGGGTCAGTTCGGTCAGATCTTCGAACAGTTGGCGGTGGCTGACGCTTTCGTCCCAGCGTTCCATGTGGATGAACAGGGAAAATTTCATGACGCTTCCTCGGGTCTTTTATTGTTGTGGCTACAAGACTGTGTGGGAGGGGGCTTGCTCCCGAAAGCGGTGGATCAATCGACATCTCTGGTGGCTGACACATCGCTTTCGGGAGCAAGCCCCCTCCCACAGTTGATTTGTGTAGGGCTGACGATCAGGCCAGAACGGGCAGGGCGCCCATCTTGCCGTGGCAATACACCAGCGGCCCGGTGTGCTGCTCCGGGACGATCAGGTTCTTCACCGCACCGACCATGATCGCGTGATCACCACCTTCATATTCGCGCCACAACTCACACTCGATGATAGCCGTCGCATTGGCCAGGATCGGGTTGCCCAGCTCGCTCAACGTCCACTCGATGCCCTGCGCCTTGTCTTTGCCTTTACGGGCGAAGGCGTAGGCTTCGCTTTGCTGGCCGCCGGACAGGACGTGGATCGCGAAGCGCTTGTTCTTGATCAGCACAGGGTAGGAGTCGGAGCTGTAGTTGGGGCAGAACAGCACCAGGGCTGGGTCCATCGACAGTGAACTGAAGGCGCTGGCGGTGAGGCCGACGATCTGGCCGTCATCGTCCAGCGTGGTGATGACAGTGACGCCGGACGGAAACGAGCCCATGACTTGTTTGTAGATGGCAGCATCGATCATTGGACGGTCCTCGGGTGTTGTGACGCGATTTTTATGTACTTGTTGGTCTGATGGTATACCAGTATTTTTTCTTTGCAAGGGCTTTTAGGCTGAACCGATAAACGTGGTGCTTTCGTCGGAAACTCAGCATTTATTGGGCTTGTGGCTGGCCTGAAGGCTGCAGTATCAGTGAGGATGGCGGATCAGATAGCGCTGTAAACTACGGATCAGTCTTGTGAAATGTTTGGAATACCATAATATGGTCTTCATCTGAGGGGCGACCCAGAGACCCCCCGGTTTGGCTTCATACAAAGATAAGAACAGACAAACTCGAGTTCATGCATATGTCCCAGATGTCCCGGCAAGATCCGTTGATCGAGAATCACACGGTCGACTACGTCCCACTCGCGGAACGCCACGGGAAGGCCCGCGACCTTTTCACCTTATGGTTCAGCACCAACATCGCGCCACTGCCCATCGTCACCGGCGCCATGGTGGTTCAGGTGTTCCATCTCGACTTGCTTTGGGGGCTGCTGGCGATTGCGCTGGGGCACCTGATCGGCGGGGTGGTGATCGCTCTGGCGTCGGCGCAAGGCCCGCGCATGGGCATTCCGCAAATGGTCCAGAGTCGTGGCCAGTTCGGGCGTTACGGCGCACTGCTGATCGTGTTTTTTGCGGCGCTGATCTACATCGGTTTCTTCATTTCCAACATCGTGCTTGCCGGTAAATCGATTGTCGGTATCGCACCGTCGGTACCGGCGCCGCTGAGCATTCTGATTGGCGCACTGGCGGCCACGGCGATTGGTGTGATCGGCTACAACTTCATCCATACACTGAACCGCATCGGCACCTGGGTGATGGGCAGCGCGCTGCTCGCCGGTTTCATTTACATCTTCGCTCACGACTTGCCGGCAGACTTCCTGACGCGCGGCAGTTTCAACCTGTCGGGCTGGCTGGCGACGGTGTCGCTGGGGATCATCTGGCAGATCAGCTTCTCGCCGTATGTGTCCGACTATTCGCGTTACCTGCCGGCGGATATCGGTATCGCCAAACCGTTCTGGGCCACTTACCTGGGCGCGACGCTGGGCACGATTCTGTCGTTCAGCTTTGGCGCCGTTGCGGTGCTGGCAACGCCGGAAGGCACCGAGGCGATGGTGGCGGTCAAGCAGTCCACCGGGTGGCTGGGGCCGATTCTGATGGTGCTGTTTTTGCTCAATATCATCAGCCACAACGCGCTGAATCTGTACGGCGCGGTGCTGTCGATCATCACCTCGATCCAGACCTTCGCCAGCCAGTGGACGCCAAGCATCAAGGTGCGCGTGGTGTTGTCGAGCGTGGTGCTGGCGGCTTGTTGCGTGGTGGCGCTCGGTGCTTCGGCGGATTTCATTTCGCAGTTCATCGGGCTGATTCTGGCGTTGCTGCTGGTGCTGGTGCCGTGGGCGTCGATCAACCTGATCGACTTCTATCTGATCAAGCGCGGCAGCTATGACATCAGCTCGATTTTCCGCGCGGACGGCGGCATTTACGGGCGCTTCAATCTGCACGCGATCATTGCCTACTTCATCGGCATCATTGTGCAGCTGCCGTTCGCCAATACCTCGCTGTACGTCGGGCCGTACGCCAATCTGGTGGACGGTGCGGATCTGTCGTGGCTGTTTGGCCTGGTGGTGACAGTGCCGCTGTATTACTGCCTCGCCACACGCGGGCAGATGCAGAAGCAACGTGGCGAGGGGATTTATCCCCGATCGGCTGCGAAGCAGTCGTGAAAACAGCGAGTGCGGCCCTCTTTGAGATGTAAAGGGGGCCGCTTCGCGCCCCATCGGGGATGAATCCCCTCGCCACAAGTGATCCTCGCCCTGCCTCCGCATTCGTGTGGTCATTCATATTGGCCATTTCGATCCCCTTTTGGCCCATCCCCCACTGTGCCGCGACCCCGCGGTCGGCAAGAATCAAAGCCACAACGAAACGCTGGACCTTCCTTGCCCTTGGCTACCTTTACAGCCGCTGCCGTGTACAGAACATAAAAACCATCGATCTCACGTCGCAATCCGGGGAAACAACCATGGTCACGATGAAACGCATTCTGGGTGCCACCGTTTGTGGGCTGACGCTGCTGGCCAGCGCGGTACACGCCGAACAGCGCGAGCTGCGGGTCTACAACTGGGCGGATTACATCCTGCCGTCGGTACCCAAGGATTTCGCCGCGAAGACCGGCATCAAAGTGACCTGGGACACCTTCGACACCAACGAATCGCTGGAGGCCAAGTTGCTCACCGGCAACTCCGGCTACGACCTGGTGGTGCCGTCGAACCAGTTCATCGACACCCAGATCAAGGCCGGCGTGTTCCAGAAACTCGACAAGTCGAAACTGCCGAACTGGAGCCACCAGGATCCGGCGCTGCTCAAGTTGCTCGACGCCAACGACCCAGGCAACCAGTATGGCGTGCCCTACATGTACGGCACGGTGCTGATCGGTTTCAACCCGGCCAAGGTCAAGGCCGCGCTTGGCGACAACGCGCCGGTGGACAGCTGGGATCTGGTGTTCAAACCGGAGAACATGGAGAAGCTCAAATCCTGCGGCGTAGCGATGCTCGATTCGCCGTCGGAAATCCTCCCGCTGGCCCTGCATTACCTCGGCCTCGACCCGAACAGCCAGAACCCGGCCGACTATGAAAAGGCCAAGGATCTGATGCTGAAGATTCGCCCGTACGTGACCTACTTCAACTCGGCCAAGTACATGACCGACATCGCCAATGGCGACATCTGCGTGGCCATCGGCTATTCCGGCAGCTTCTACCAGTTCGGTAACCGCGCGAAAGAGGCGGGCAACGGTGTGGTGGTTGACTGGCGCCTGCCGAAGGAAGGCGCGCCGATCTGGTTCGATACTTTCGCGATTCCGAAGAGCGCGAAGAATGTCGAAGAGGCGCATGAATTCCTAAACACCTTGCTCGATCCAAAAGTCATTGCGCCGATCAGCGACTTCCTCGGCTACCCGAACGTGAACAAGGATTCGATGCCGCTGGTGAACAAAGACATCACCGGCAACCCGAACCTGACGCCGACCAGCGAAGCGCTGAAAACCCTGTACGTGGTCCAGCCACTGCCGCAAAAACTCGAACGTGTACGCACGCGGGTGTGGACCAGCATCAAATCCGACAAGTAGCCGCACACCCTCTGGAGGAGTGAGCCTGCTCGCAAAGGCGCAGGATCAGGCAACATGGATGCTGAATGTGCTGGCCCCTTCGTGAGCAAGCCCACTCCCACCCTTTGATCTCGGCCAGCCCCGGCTCCTCCATCCACTGACTATCACCTGTGGGAGCGGGCTTGCTCGCGAAGGCGTCGGGTCAGGCAACATGGATGCTGAATGTGCCGGCCCCTTCGTGAGTAAGCCCACTCCCACCCATTGATCTCGGCCAGCCCCGGCTTCTCCATCCACCAACTATCACCTGTGGGAGCGGGCTTGCTCGCGAAGGCGTCTGATCCGCCGACACCTTTATTGAATGTCGCACCGCATTGTGAGCAGGCTCACTCCTACAGGTTTTGTGGCGCGTTTTTACTCATCACCAGACTCAACACCACCGACCCCAGTATCACCCCACCGACCACCGCCAGCGACCACTCCACCGGCATGTGAAACCACGGCATCAGCGTCATCTTGCCGCCGATGAACACCAGCACAATCGCCAGTCCGTACTTGAGTAGATGAAAGCGGTCGGCCATGTCTGCCAGTAGGAAGTACAGCGCGCGCAGGCCCATGATCGCGAAGATGTTCGAGGTGAAGACAATGAACGGATCGGTAGTGACCGCGAAGATCGCCGGGATGCTGTCGACCGCGAACATCAGGTCGCTGGCCTCGATCAGCACCAGCACCAGGAACATCGGCGTCGCCCAGCGCACGCCGTTCTGCCGCACGAAAAAGCGTTCGCCATGAAAGCCCTGAGTGATCCGCATGTGCCCGCGCACCCAGCGCAGCAACGGGTTTTTATCGAGGTCCGGTTGTTGCTCGGCGAACATCAGCATCTTGATCCCGGTAAAGATCAGAAATGCGCCGAAGGCATACAGCAGCCACTCGAACTGCGACACCAGCCACACCCCGGCGAAGATCATCGCTGCGCGCATCACGATTGCCCCGAGTACGCCATACAACAGCACCCGCCGTTGCAATTCCGGTGGCACGGCGAAGTAGCTGAAGATCATCACGAAGACGAACATGTTGTCGATCGACAGCGACTGCTCGATCAAATAACCGGTGAGGAATTCCAGTGTCTTGCGCTGCGCAATCTCGGCGCCGAACTCGCCGTGCAAATACCACCTGAGCAAGCCGGCGAAAGCCATGGCCAGTGCGCACCAGGCGATCACCCAACAGGACGCTTCCCGCACTGAAACGCGGTGCGCCTTGCGTCCGCCGAAAACGAACAGGTCCAGCGCAAGCATGGCGAGGACGAAGACGATAAACGCGCCCCACATCCACGGTTCGCCGATATTGATGTTGGTGGTTGGCATGGCTGGCTCCCTGCTTTTATTGAATGAGGGTCAGGCAGGGCCATGCTAGCGGCGAGTTTGGTTGTAAGAAAAATCGCTTATTCCTGAGCAACAGTTCGGGAAAAGCGAAGTGTCGCGATCAGGGAGTGAGAATAGCCGAGACGGGATTGAGACCTTTTACAACCTCAATCCCGCCCGTATTCGCTTACTTGGCGGCAGCCAACGCCGGAGTGCGCGGCGGCACCTGACGTTTCGATCCCGTCGCCTCGAACGCGGAGGCCAGACGCAGCAGATTCGAGTCATCGTAGGCGCGACCGGCGAAGGTCAGGCCGACCGGCATGCCGATGTCGGCCATGATCCCCATTGGTACGGTGACAGTCGGCACGCCGAGATGCCGGATCGCCAGGTTGCCGTTGGCGACCCAGACGCCATTGCTCCAGGCGATGTCCGCCGATTCCGGATTGATATCGGCATCTGCCGGACCAACGTCGGCGTTGGTCGGGAACAGCACCGCGTCGAGTTTCAGTGCATCCATCCAGTCTTCCAGATCGAGCTTGCGGGTCTTTTCCAGGCCGCGCAGGCCGTCCGGCAGGGTCGGGATCTGGTCCCACGGGGCGATGCCGCGTTGGGCCATGCGCACGTATTCGTCCATGCCGGCGGCCAGGTCGCCCTCACGGTTGGGCAGGGTGCCCGGGTCGTGCGGGAAGATCTTCGGCCCGTCGACATCGGCCAGGCGATTGAGCTTCGGATCGCCGTTGGCGCGCAGGAAATCATCGAAGGCCCAGGCCGACAGGTCCCACAGTTCATGATGCAGGAACTCCTTGGAGACGATGCCGCGATTGAACACGGTCGGTGCGCCCGGACGATCGCCTTCGCAGTTGGAAACCAGCGGGAAGTCTACTTCGATGACTTCGGCGCCGGCCGCTTCCAGCGCGGCGCGGGCCTGTTTCCACAGGTCGATCACTGAAGCGCGGGTGTTGATCCGCTGTCCGGTCGGGCCGCCGATGCCCGGCGCTTCGCTGGTGCCGGCTTCAGGATCGGCGTTGATGTACATCTTCGGCACGCCGAGGCGTTTGCCGGCCAGTGCATCGGGTTTCACTGCCAGTTCGGCGTAAGAGGCCGGGCGCACCGAGTCGACGCTCGGGATCGGCACCCACGGCTGCAGGCGCCACAGATCGCCACGGGTGTCAGGGTCTTCCGCGACCACCACGTCGAGCACTTCGAGCAGGTCGGCCATGGTTCGGGCGTACGGCACCACCACGTCCATGGTCGGCGTCAGCGGCCAGTTGCCGCGCACCGAAATCACCCCGCGTGACGGCGTGTAGGCGCACAAACCGTTGTTCGACGCCGGGCCGCGACCACTCGACCAGGTTTCTTCCGCCAGACCGAACGCCGAAAAACTCGCGGCAGTGGCGGTGCCGGCACCGTTGGACGAGCCGGAGGCAAACGGCGCGGTCAGGTAGGCCGCGTTGTACGGACTTTCGGCACGGCCATAGACGCCGCGTTGCATGCCACCATTGGCCATCGGCGGCATATTGGTCTTGCCCAGGCAGATCGCTCCGGCGGCACGCAGGCGTTCGATGGTGAAGGCGTCGCGATGCGCCACCAGATCGGCGAAGGCCGGGCTGCCCGAGGCGGCGGTCAGGCCCTTGACCAGATAGCTATCCTTGGCGGTGTAGGGGATACCGTCGAGCGGGCCGAGGGTTTCGCCCTTGGCGCGGCGTGCATCGGACGCCTGGGCTTCGGCCAGTGCTTCGGGATTGCGTACGACCACGGCGTTCAGTGCAGTGGCGGTGTTCGGGCCGTCATAGGCGTCAATCCGGGCCAGATAGGCCTGCACCAGTTCAACCGCGGTGGTCTGGCCGGCTTCGAGCGCCGCGCGTAATTGAGCAATGGAGACTTCAGTGACTTCGATCATGCTGTTACCGCCGACAGGTTCGCTAAAGGGGTGGGTCATTATGGTTATGGTCGAAACGCATAGAGAATTTCGTATGGACGAAACTCTACCCTGAACTTTGCCGAATGGCATGTGCTAATTCGATAAATATCGACAAAACTCAGCGAAAAAATTCTCCCGGCGTCTCGCCAAACTGTTGCCGGAACGCAGCGATGAACGCCGAGGTCGAGTCATAACCGCAGGCCAGAGCCACGTCGGTGACGCGTTCGCCACGTTCCAGCGGGGTCAGTGCGCCGAGCAATCGCAAGCGCTGACGCCAGGCACGGAAGGTCAGGCCGGTGTCACGTAAAAACAGGCGGCTGAGGGTTTTTTCGGTGACGCCGAATTTGTCGCTCCAGTGCTGCAGCGTGGTCTGCTGTTCCGGATGTTGCTCCAGGCTTTGATAGATCTGTCGCAGACGGCTGTCCTGGGGCAGTGGCAGCATCAGGTCGATCTGCGGCGCCTCGGCCAGTTGATCGAGGATCACCTGGGCCAGGCGGCCATGCGCGCCGCGCTCGTCGTACTCCACCGGGACCAGACTGAACGCGCGAATCAGCTCGCGCAACAGGTCGCTGACGCCCAACACATGACAACGTTCAAGCGCCCAGCCGGCCACGCTGCAGTCGATGTACAGGCTGCGCATTTCCGTGTGCGGCGAGCTGAACACACGGTGCGGTACGCCCGCCGGAATCCACACCGCGCGCTCCGGTGGGGCAACGAAGCGTCCAGCGCCGGTCTGCACTTCGAGCACGCCCTGAATCGCGTACGACAATTGCACCCACGGGTGACTGTGGCGCCGGGTCAGTGCACGATTGGGCAGCGATTCGGTGCGCCCGTATAGAGGACGCGGCAGGCTGGGCAGTCCGGGAATGCTGCGCCGGAAGCTTTTCTCATGTCCTTTAGGCGGCATCTGTTGGCTCTTCGGCGTTAGTCGGTAATTCCCACTCACGTTAGAGTCGCATTCACGTACTGGCAACCCCCGGATGAGCAAACCATGACCCGCCCAAGATTCCTGCCCGACAACTTCACCCTGACCCTGATCAGCGTCGTGCTGCTGGCCAGTTTCCTGCCGGCCAGCGGGCAGGTCGCGGTGGGGTTTGGCTGGCTGACCAACATTGCCATCGCGCTGCTGTTCTTCCTCCACGGCGCCAAACTTTCGCGTGAATCAATCATTGCCGGCGCCGGCCACTGGCGCCTGCATCTGCTGGTGTTCGGTCTGACCTTTGTGCTGTTCCCGATCCTCGGCCTGGCATTGAAACCGCTGTTGTCTCCGCTGATCGGCGACAAGCTGTACATGGGCATGCTCTACCTCTGCGCGTTGCCCGCCACCGTGCAGTCGGCGATTGCCTTCACCTCGCTGGCCCGAGGCAATATCCCGGCGGCGATCTGCAGTGCGGCGGCCTCGAGCCTGTTCGGGATCTTCCTCACGCCGTTACTGGTGACCCTGTTGTTGAACGTACACGGCGATGGTGGCTCGACCCTGGATGCAATTCTGAAGATCAGCGTGCAACTGCTGCTGCCGTTCATTGCCGGGCAGATCGCTCGGCGCTGGATCGGTGCGTGGGTCGGACGCAACAAGAACTGGCTGAAGTTTGTCGATCAGGGTTCGATTCTGCTGGTGGTCTACAGCGCGTTCAGCGAGGCGGTCAACGAAGGCATCTGGCATCAGATTCCGGTGGTCGATCTGCTGGGGTTGGTGGTGGTCTGCTGCATCCTGCTGGCGCTGGTGCTGCTGGCGTCGACCCTGCTGGGCAAGGCGTTCGGCTTCAGTCAGGAGGACCGCATCACCATTCTGTTCTGCGGTTCGAAAAAGAGCCTGGCCACCGGCGTGCCGATGGCGCAGGTGTTGTTTGCCGGCAGCACCATCGGCGTGTTGATTCTGCCGCTGATGCTGTTCCATCAGATTCAGCTGATGGTTTGTGCGGTGCTGGCGCAGCGTTATGCCAAACGGCCGGAATCGGTGCCGGAGTTGATGGCGCAGGTTGATCCATAAACACTGCTTCCCTGTAGGAGCTGCCGAAGGCTGCGATCTTTTGACTTTCAAGATCAAAAGATCGCAGCCTTCGGCAGCTCCTACAGTGGATTTTGTTGTGTCAATCCTGAGTAACGTGTTTCGGCCCGGCCAGTGCCCAGGCAATCAGGCCAAACAACGGCACGAACACGATGGCGATAATCCACACGCCTTTGTTGCTGCCTTTACCGGCGCTTTTGCGCACCCGGTTGATCGCCCACAATTCAATGAGCACAAGAACGACGGCGAGTACGATCCAGACGGGTTCAATTTGCATGGGCTACCTCCTGATGGTCTTTCAGTTAGGTGAGCCTCGGCGCGCAGGGTTCATTTAAATTGCGCCACTGCCTCCCGAATACTTCACCGCCGCGGCTGCCCGCGACGGCACATTGAGTGTGCGCAACAACGACGACACATGGATGCGCACGGTGAACGGCGAAATATCCAGTTCCCGGGCGATTTCCTTGTTGGTCTTGCCTTGGGCGATCAACCGCAGCACATCCTGCTGACGCGGGGTAAGGGCGGTGCCGGTCTCCAGCGGCAACAGCCCGGAAGGCGCAAACCTGACCAACACTTCGCCTTCACGAATCGCCAGAATCGCCTGACCGATCTCATCCGGGGCGATGTTCTTGCCGATGAAACCGTCGATGCCTGCCGCCATCACTTCACCGATCAGCGCCTCGTCGTCGACCATCGACACCACGATCAGCGTGGTGCGCGGCAGTTTTTGGCGCAGCTCGGCGAGTTGGCTGATGCAGGTCAGGCCGGGGAAGCGCAGGTCGAGAATCAGTGTGTCCGGCTCGCTGCCGTCGGGCAGCAAGGCCAGCACGGCGTCGAGGTCGCCGGCTTCTTCGATAGTCGCCCCGGGCAACAGGCGCTGCACGGTGCGCCGCATGGCTTCGCGAAACAACGGGTGATCGTCGGCTATGATGATGCGGCAAGTCATGACGTGACCCTCCCTGGATCAGTGTTGTTTATGGCATGCACCATAGCACCGCGCGCCAGGGTCGCCTGTCGATTGGTGTTGAATCTGACGACTGTTGCACAAGGACGTTGCCCATGAAGTTCGAGAAAAACACCGAACTCGACCAGGCCAATCTGCGGATCATCATCGCCAGCATTGCCATGGTTTACATAGGCGTGCTCGGTGTTTTGCCGGGTCAGCGCTTCGATACTTATCTGCCGGTGGTGATCTACATCGCGCTGTTTCTGCTGGCGTCGATTGTCTTGCGTCAGGCCATTGCAAGCTGGCCGGGGCATTACCCGGCTCGGCGAATATTCGCGATGATCCACGATTACACCGGCACCTGTTTCGGCCTGGTGCTCGGCGGTGAGGCGGCGTTGCCTCTGTACGCAGTGATAATCTGGGTCAACCTCGGAAATGGCATGCGCTACGGCTCGCGTTATCTGGCGATTGCCACGGGGTTGGCGCTGCTGGCGTTGCTGGCGGTCTATCGGTTGACGCCGGTGTGGCAGGCGCAGCCGTACATGGTGCTGATGTTGATGCTCACCAGCACCGTGATCCCGTTCTACGCGCACTTGCTGCTGGAGCGCACGCGCAAGGCGTCGGAAGAAGCCGTCGCGGCCAATCTGGAAAAGTCGCGGTTTCTCGCTCAGGCCAGCCATGATCTGCGCCAGCCGATTCACTCCATCGGCCTGTTTACCGCGTGCCTGCGCGAGTCGCGGCTGGGCGAGCAGGAGCGGCAACTGGTCGACAACATCGACCGTTCGCTGCTCAACGTCTCGCAGTTGTTCCGTTCGATTCTCGACCTCTACACTCTCGACAACGGGCGCATTCTGCCCAGGCTGCAGGTGTTCACTCTCGGCGAGTGGCTGGCCGACCTGATCCGCCAGAACGCCGAGGCCGCGCGCTGGGCCGGCGTGGAGTTGCGCCTGCGCCCGTGCAAACACTGGGTGCAGAGCGATCCGGCGTTGCTCGCGACCATGGTGCAGAACGTGCTTTCCAACTGCTTCAAGTACGGCGCGCAACGCCCGGTGCTGATTGGCGTGCGCAGACGCGGCAGCGGGCTGGCCATCGTGGTTTATGACCGCGGCAACGGCATTGCCGAGGAGCACCTGCCGAAGGTCTTCGAGGAGTTTTATCGGGTGCGTCAGGTGCGCGACAAGGACGTGGAAGGCGTCGGCCTCGGGCTGTCGATCGTCAAGCGTCTGGGGCAGTTGATTGGCGTCGATGTCGCGTTGCGCTCGCAGCTTGGGCGCGGCACGGCGGTCACGCTGTATGGCTTGCCGCTGGCCATGGCACCCCGGTTGCCGGTCAATCGTGACGATGTGCGGCAGGCCGGCCTGTTGACCGGGCTGAAGGTGTGTCTGGTGGAAGATGACCGCAACGTGCTGCTGGCGACGTCCGCGCTGCTGGAGCGCTGGGGCTGCGTGGTGCAGGGCGAGTTGAGCGGACAGGGTCTGGTCACCGATTGCGACATCATCGTCGCCGATTACGATCTGGGAACGCATTCCACGGGTATCGAGTGCATTGACGCTGTGCGGCGCCAGCGTGGTTTTGCGGTGCCGGCGATGATCATCACCGGGCATGACATGGAAAAAATACAGGCGGCCTTGCACGACCGCCAAATTGCCATCCTGTCCAAACCGGTACGCCCGGCCGAGCTGCGCGCGACCTTGCGAACCCTGCGCGACCGGCAAACCGAGCCGGCCGAGCAGGTCTGATTTCAACGCTTGCAGAGGTAGTCCTGAGTGATGGTGGTTTGCAGGCAGTTGAACTGGCCCATGGTGCGGCAGATATTTTTCTCCGAACCGGTCACCTCGGCGTTCTTGTAGCCCCAGGTCTTGCAGCGCTCCATCGCGACAGTCAGGCCTTGAGCGGCGTTGGTCTGGCCGCTTTCGAACTGACCCAATTCGTAGGAGACCTGGACGACACCGTCGTTCTTGCTGCCGCCGGTGGCCTCCCACTGTTTGGGCGTGGCGCAGCCGCTCAGGGCGAGGGCGGTGAGGGTGAGAGTTGCGATCAGGGTTTTCATGATGGAACGTAGTCCTTTACCGGGGATGAGGGATTATTGGAACGGAATCGGTGAGGCGCCTTTCGGCAGGCACGACAGTGGCGGGCTCATGATGCCCATGCTCGCCACGGCGACAATCGCGCCGCTGGGCAACTCGCAGTTGTATTCGCCGGCCGGGGTGTAGGCGGTGTAGTAGGTGAGGGTGCTGTCGCTGCGGATGTTGTCGATTTTCGACACCGGTTTACCGATGACCGTCTGGGCGCGCTCTTTCATGCTGGCTTCGGTGGGCTTGGCGGTCTGGCAGCCGCTGGCGCCAAGCAGCAGAGCGCTGACAATGGCCACTCTGCAGAGGTTGGAATGCAGTTTCATGGTGTTTCTTCCTTGGTGTTGTTCTGATTTCCAGGCACAACGATCCCGCGCACTGCACAGCGGCAATGGTGGGGAGCATCGGGGGTTGCGAGGGAATATAACGCCGGTGGGCGGGGCGGTCGATTAGCACAAATGTGCTAGTGCGGCCCGAGGCGATAGTCGTTTAGCTTCCTTGCAGGCCGGTGCAAAAAAGGAAATCAGTCTAAAAACACCGAGGCGGATCTTGTGGCTTTTGCTAGGCTCAAGGGTGTAGGCGAAGACGCAGACTGATGCGCAAGCGGATAGCAAGGGGACGTGGGGCGCGTTCCGAAGGGTACACGGTTAGAAAGATCTCCGCGCTGAGATCCAGCCCTTATGCCGTGTGAGGCAGCAAAGCACCGCTCTTTTTCCATGGTTGCTTTTGTACTGTGAGAGGCCCGATAAACCTTGTAAGCCAGAGACCAGCACTGGCCGCCTACTCGAACACCAAAGCCCGCATTGCTGCGGGCTTTGTCGTTGTTGCAGGGTCAGATTTTGGTCAGCGCGTACGCCAGATCGGCGCGCAGGTCTTCGAGGTCTTCGACACCCACCGACAGACGCACCAGGCCATCGCCGATACCCAGTTTGGCGCGGGTTTCAGCGGGAATGGTCGCGTGGGTCATGATCGCCGGATGCTCGATCAGGCTTTCAACGCCACCCAGGCTTTCGGCCAGGGCAAAGATCTTCACGTTTTCCAGAAAACGCCGTGCGCCCTCCAGATCACTGTTCAGATCCACCGAGATCATCCCGCCAAAACCATGCATCTGCCGTTTGGCCAACTCATGCTGCGGGTGCGACGGCAGGCCCGGGTAGTAGACACGTTTGACCTGCGGTTGCTGCTCCAGCCACTTGGCCAGTTCCAGCGCGTTGCTGCAATGACGCTCCATGCGCAGCGCCAGGGTTTTTACCCCGCGCAGGGTCAGGAACGCATCGAACGGGCCGGAAATCGCGCCGACCGCGTTCTGCAGGAAGCCGAGTCTGTCCGCCAGTTCGGCATTCTGACCGACCACCGCGATACCACCGATCACATCGGAGTGACCGTTCAGGTACTTGGTGGTCGAGTGCAGCACGATGTCGAAACCCAGCTCCAGCGGACGCTGGATATACGGGCTGGCGAAGGTGTTGTCGGCGACGCTGATGATCCCGCGTGCGCGGCAGATGCGCGCAATCGCAGCCAGATCCGACAGGCTCAGCAGCGGGTTGGTCGGGGACTCGACAATGACCAGACGGGTGTCGTCCTGCAGCGCCGCTTCGAACGCCACCAGGTCAGTCAGATCGACGTAGCTGAAACGGTGCCCGGCACTGCGCTGACGGACCTTGTCGAACAGGCGGAACGTGCCGCCGTACAGGTCATTGCCGGAGATCACGTGCGATCCGGCATCGATCAGTTCGAGGACAGTGGAAATCGTCGCCAGCCCGGAAGCGAAAGCGAACGCCCGGGTGCCACCTTCCAGATCCGCCACACAGCGCTCCAGCGCAAAGCGCGTCGGGTTGTGCGAACGCCCGTAGTCGAAGCCCTTGTGCACGCCGGGGCTGTCTTGCAGGTACGTCGAGTTGGCGTAGATCGGCGGCATCAGCGCGCCGGTGGTCGGGTCCGGCTCTTGCCCGGCGTGGATCACCCGGGTCGCGAAGCCTTGGGATTTATCGTCGTGCTGACTCATGCGAGGGATCTCCGTAATTGGTTGAGCATGTCGGTGCGGGTGATCAGACCGTGGAAGCCCGAGGCGTCGGCGATGATCGCCACCAGGCCGCGACTGAGCACCGATTCCAGCTCAGAGAGGGGCGCACCGGGGGCGAGGGTTTGCAGTTTGTCGGTCATCACGCTGGAGACGGACTGACTGAAGCGCGCAGCGTCTTCGTGCACGGGCAGCAGGATGTCCGATTCGTCGATCACGCCGACCAGTTGTTTGCCTTCAACCAGCACCGGCAGCTGCGAAACGTCCGCCAGACGCATGCGCTGAAACGCGGTCAGCAGGGTGTCGTCGGGGCCGACGCTGATCACGCGGCCATCTTCGAAACGCCGGGCGATCAGATCGCGCAGGTCGCCATAGCGTTTGCGCTGCAACAGGCCCTGATCGGTCATCCACTGATCGTTGTAGACCTTCGACAGATAACGCGTGCCGGTGTCGCAGACGAAGCTGACCACGCGTTTCGGCTCGGTCTGTTCGCGGCAGTAACGCAGCGCGGCGGCGAGCAGGGTACCGGTCGACGAGCCACCGAGAATGCCTTCGGCGCGCAACAACTGACGCGCGTGGTCGAAGCTTTCTTCATCGCTGATCGAGTAGGCGTGGCGCACGCTGCTGAGGTCGGTGATCGACGGAATGAAATCTTCGCCGATGCCTTCTACCGCCCATGAACCGGGGGTGGGCATCGTGCCGTCGCGGCTGTATTGCGCCATCACCGAACCGACCGGGTCGGCGAGAACCATTTCCAGATCCGGTTGCACCCGTTTGAAGAAGCGGCTGAGGCCGGTCAGGGTGCCGGAGGAACCGACACCGACCACGATCGCGTCCAGATCATGCTCGGTCTGCGCCCAGATTTCTGGCGCGGTGCTGCACTCGTGTGCCAGCGGGTTGGCGGGGTTGTTGAACTGGTCGGCGAAAAACGCGCCGGGAATGTCTTTAGCCAGGCGTGCAGCCACGTCCTGGTAATACTCGGGGTGGCCCTTGCCTACATCGGAGCGGGTGATATGCACTTCGGCGCCCATGGCTTTCAAGTGCAGGACTTTCTCGGTGGACATTTTGTCCGGGACGACCAGCACCACGCGGTAGCCTTTGGCGCGGCCGACCAGTGCCAGGCCCAGACCGGTGTTGCCGGCGGTGGCCTCGACGATGGTGCCGCCCGGTTGCAGGCGGCCGTCGCGTTCAGCGGCATCGATCATCGCCAGACCGATGCGGTCCTTGATCGAGCCGCCGGGGTTTTGTGATTCCAGTTTGAGAAACAGTGTGCAGAGGCCGGTATCGAAGCGGGTAACTTGTACCAGCGGCGTATTGCCGATCAGCCCAAGTACGGCAGGGCGTGAATCCTTTGACATTTCTTCACCTCTTGTAGTGGTGTTGATCGCGTTCCATTCGCGGGGAAAAGCTCGCGTGCAACATAGGCTCAGACATGATCTGTCGCAACCTTTAACCGGTCGCGGATACATCCATTTCGATCTAACCATAGAACAGAATCGAAGCCTGCAACGGCGCGGTTTCAGAGGGTTTACATCTAGGCGCCATCGAGTATTCAAAGGGCGTCGTGACTGCGCTCGATCGCTTGATTCGCGCAGGAGTATCCTGCAGGGCAAACCGTGTTTTTAGCGGGAATGCAGTTGATCAATGATCATGAGGGAAACTTGTGATCATCAAGATTAAAATGAGTTTGTCTCACTAGTGCTCGTTCTCGACAATGGCCGCCATCAACAAAACATTGGAGTTGTTTGTCATGGCACTGGCCCATTCCCTCGGATTTCCGCGCATCGGTCGCGACCGCGAACTGAAAAAAGCGCAAGAGGCGTTCTGGAAAGGAGAACTGAACGAGGCCGGCCTGCGTGAAGTGGGTCGCGAGTTGCGCAAGGCCCACTGGGCGTTGCAGAAGAACGCCGGGATCGAGCTGCTGCCGGTGGGGGATTTTGCCTGGTACGACCAGGTGCTGACCCATTCGCTGATGTTCGGGGTGATCCCCGAGCGTTTCCGTCCGCACGATGGCAAGGCCAGCCTGCAGACCCTGTTCAGCATGGCCCGTGGCGTCAGCGACAGCTGCTGCGGCGGTGCACACGCGCAGGAAATGACCAAGTGGTTCGACACCAACTACCACTATCTGGTCCCGGAATTCAGCGTTGATCAACAATTCCAGCTCGGTTGGGAACAGTTGTTCGAAGAAGTCGAAGAAGCCCGCGCCTTGGGGCATAACGTCAAACCGGTGATCATCGGCCCGCTGACGTACCTGTGGCTGGGCAAGGCCAAAGGCGCCGAGTTCGACAAGCTGGAACTGCTCGATCGCCTGCTGCCGCTGTACGGGCAGATCTTCGCGCGGCTGGCCGCCCTCGGTGTGGAATGGGTGCAGATCGACGAGCCGATTCTGGTGCTCGATCTGCCGCAGGAGTGGAAGAACGCTTTCGAGCGTGCCTACAACCAGATCCAGCGTGATCCGCTGAAGAAACTGCTCGCCACCTACTTCGGTGGTCTGGAAGAAAACCTCGGTCTGGCCGCCAATCTGCCGGTCGATGGCCTGCACATCGATCTGGTGCGTGCAGCGGAACAGTATCCGACCATCCTTGATCGCCTGCCGACCTACAAAGTGTTGTCGCTGGGTGTGGTCAACGGCCGCAACGTCTGGCGCTGCGATCTGGAACATGCGCTGGCGACTTTGCAGCACGCACATGAGCGTCTGGGTGATCGCCTGTGGGTCGCGCCGTCCTGCTCGTTGCTGCACAGCCCGGTGGATCTGGGCCGCGAAGACAAACTCGATGCCGAGCTGAAAAGCTGGCTGGCGTTTGCCGTGCAGAAGTGCGAGGAAGTCGCCGTGCTGGCGCAGGCGGTCAACCAGCCGGAAGCGCCGAAAGTGCTGCGCGCCTTGGCCCAAAGTCGCTCGGTGCAGACCAGTCGCGCCGCCTCGCCACGCATTCATAAACCGGCGGTGCAGGCCCGTGTGGCGGCCATTACCGCGCAGGACAGTCAGCGCCAATCGCCATTTACCCAGCGCATTGCCCAGCAACGCGCCGGTCTTGATCTGCCGCTGTTTCCGACCACGACTATCGGTTCGTTCCCGCAAACCGCGTCGATCCGTCTGGCGCGGCAGTCGTTCAAGCTAGGCAAACTGAGCGAAGCCGAATACACCGAAGCCATGTACAGCGAAATTCGCCACGCCGTGCAAATCCAGGAACAGTTGGGCCTTGATGTGCTGGTGCACGGAGAAGCCGAGCGCAACGACATGGTCGAGTACTTCGCCGAGCAACTCGACGGCTATGCGTTCACCCGTTTTGGCTGGGTACAGAGCTACGGTTCGCGCTGCGTGAAACCGGCGGTGATCTTCGGTGATTTGAGCCGTCCGCAAGCCATGACCGTGGAGTGGATTCGCTACGCGCAGGGCCTGACCGGCAAGGTCATGAAAGGCATGCTGACGGGACCTGTGACCATGCTGATGTGGTCGTTCCCGCGCGAAGATGTGTCCCGTGAAGTGCAGGCGCGGCAACTGGCGCTGGCGCTCCGTGACGAAGTGGTGGATCTGGAAGCCGCCGGGATCAGGATCGTGCAGATCGACGAAGCCGCATTTCGCGAAGGTCTGCCGCTGCGCCGCGCGCAATGGCAGCACTATCTGGACTGGGCAACCGAAGCGTTCCGCCTATGTGCCTCCGGTGTACGCGATGAAACGCAGATCCATACGCACATGTGCTACAGCGAGTTCAATGATGTGATCGAGTCCATCGCGGCGATGGACGCCGACGTGATCACCATCGAAACCTCGCGCTCGGACATGGAACTGCTGGAGGCGTTCGAGGCCTTCGATTACCCGAACGAGATCGGCCCAGGCGTCTACGACATTCACTCGCCACGGGTGCCGGATGCTTCGGAGATGGCCAACCTGCTGCGCAAGGCGGCGCAGCGGATTCCGGCGGAGCGGTTGTGGGTCAATCCGGATTGCGGCTTGAAAACCCGTGGCTGGCCGGAGACAGAAGCGGCGCTGGTGCACATGGTTGCCGCTGCCCGGCAGTTGCGCAAAGAACTGGCGTAAAGCGCTAACTCCGTCTCTGTGGGAGCGGGCTTGCTCGCGAAAGCGGAGTGTCAGCTAAATAATTTTCGACTGACACTCCGCCTTCGCGAGCAAGCCCGCTCCCACACTGGAGTGTGTAGGGTGTCAGTGACGGCTCATCAAACCGTGCAACACACCGAGGCGCAGCCCCGGTTCCGACGGCACCATCTGCGAAATCCCAAACACCTTGAACGCCGCCAGCATCAGCACCAGCCCACCGGGCAAAATGCTCTGGCGATGCGGCTGCAAACCTGCCAGTTTCAATTGCTGAACGTTCTTCACTTTCAGCAGCAACAGCGACAAACGCAACAACCCGCCATAGGTAATGCCGTCCTGACCGAAATCGTTCAAGCGATTGGCCTTGAGCACCTTCGCCAGCATCCGCGCCGTGCCGGAGGAACCAATGGTCTGTTGCCAGCCCTGAGCGCGATAGCGGCGGGCGACTTTCTCGAATTGCAGGATCGCCACGCGCTCGGCTTCCTGCAGTGCACCGGGCGCAATGCGTCCGTCAGGGAAATAGCGTGCGCCCAGAGTGCCGCTGCCGATGGCGATGCTTTCGGTGAGTAGCGGCTGCGAACCCTGGCCGAGAATCAGCTCGGTGGAACCACCGCCGATGTCGACCACCAGGCGCATGTCTTCGGCGCCCGGCAGGGTATGGGCGACGCCGGCATAGACCAGTCGCGCCTCTTCATGGCCGGAGATGACGTCGATGCGAAAGCCCAGATGACGTTCGGCACTGTGCAGAAACAACTGTGCATTGTCGGCCTCGCGCACCGCGCTGGTCGCCACTGCCCGCACCTTGCCGGCCTCGAAGCCGCGCAGTTTCTTGCCGAACCGCGCCAGCGCCTGCCAGCCACGATCCAGCGCCATTTCGTCCAGCGCACCGCCATCGAAGCCCTCGGCCAACCGCACCGGTTCACGCAGGGTTTTGACCTCCTGAATCATGAAACCCTTACGACTGCGCACCGACTGACCGATCATCATCCGAAACGCATTCGAACCCAGGTCGATGGCGGCAAACAGCGAGGCGTCTTCTTTCATGGGAATCCCTGCAAAGCATCCGTCGAAGGCTCAAGACGGTTTGCGAGGATTCTGCGGTGCGGTTGATGACATCCTGATGACGGGGCAGGGGCGGTTCAGTGAATTATCGGCTGTCATGACACTGTCATTATCCGGCGACTATCCTGACCCCAATACATCGCGTGTTCTTAAAGTTTTTGCTGCCTCTTTGGGCAGCTTTTTTTTGCCCGCGATTTGGCAATCCCACGCAAGGTTTGCAATCGTGGCCGTCGTCTGGCTAATATACGATCCATATACACTTCGTATCGGAATCGGATATGGGCATCGTAAAGATTTCAGAAGACATGCACGAGAACCTGCGCATCTCCAGCAACGCACTCAGCCGCTCGATCAACGCGCAGGCCGAGCACTGGATGCGCATCGGCATGCTCGCCGAGCTGCACCCCAACCTCGACCACAGCGCCATTTGCCGCTTGCTGATCCGCGCCGAACAGAACGGCGGGCTGGATCTGCATCAACTGACTCAGGAAGCCGTCAGCGCATGAGAAACCAGATCAAGATCAATACCCCCGCCGAAATCGCCCAGTCCCGTGCTGCCGGCAAGCTGGCCGCCGACGTGCTGGCGATGCTGGTGCCGCACGTCAAGGCCGGGGTGACTACCGATGAGCTGGATCGGTTGTGCAACGACTACATCGTCAACGTGCAGAAAGCGATTCCGGCCAACGTCGGTTATCACGGCTTCCCGAAAACCGTCTGCGCCTCGGTCAACGATGTGGTGTGCCACGGCATCCCGTCGGGCACGCCGCTGAAGGATGGCGACATCGTCAACCTCGACATCGCGGTAATCAAGGATGGCTGGTTCGGCGACACCAGCCGCATGTACGTGGTCGGCGAGGCGACGCCTGAAGCACAACACCTGATCAAAACCACCTACGACGCGATGTGCGCGGGCATCCGCATGGTGCGTCCGGGCGCGACACTGGGCGACATCGGTCATGCGATCCAGAGCCTGGCGGAGAGCGAAGGTTTCAGCGTGGTGCGCGAGTATTGCGGGCATGGCATTGGCAAGGTGTATCACGATGAACCGCAGATCCTGCATTACGGCTTTCCCAATCAGGGCATGAAGCTCAAGGCGGGGATGATCTTCACCGTCGAACCCATGCTCAATGCCGGCAAGCGCCATGTGAAGAACATGCCGGACGGCTGGACGGTGCTGACCAAGGATGGCTCGCTGTCGGCGCAGTGGGAGCATATGGTCGCGGTGACGGAGACGGGTTTTGAAATCCTGACGGCGTGGCCGGATCAGATTGAAGGATTTGCACCGATTAACTAAGCGCCACAAAAAACTGTGGGAGCGGGCTTGCTCGCGAAGACGGTGTGTCATTCAACATAAACAGTGACTGACACACCGTCTTCGCGAGCAAGCCCGCTCCCACAAGGGGATTTGCGGGGTTACCGAGATCCTCAGTGGGCGCCGGCGGCTTTGTTGAGGTCGCTGTCGGTCCATTCGGTGTAGACGCAGGCGTCCGCCGTCGCCCAGCGCACTCGCACCGGTTCGCCAGCCTTGAGCGGCATGCCCGCCGCCGACAGCGCTTTAACCGTCATCGAAGTACCGCCCGACGTCACCACGCTGCAGGTCTGGCTTTCGCCGAGAAACAGCACCTCCACGACCTTGGCCGACACTTCATTCCAACCCGCTGCCAACGGCTCCTCGCTCGCCTGCTGTACGCTCAGCGCCACAGCCTTTTCCGGCCGCACCATCAGCAGCACATCCTGCTCGGTGTGCAAGCCGGCGGTCAGGCGAATCGACAACGACTGCCCCTCAAAGCTCGCCGCCGCATTGCCTTGCGCCTTGAGCTTGAGGAAGTTCGAGTTGCCGAGGAACGACGCGACAAACGCATTCGGCGGGTTCTGATACAGGTCATAACCGCTGCCCAAACCAACAATCTTGCCGTGACTGAAAATCGCGATGCGCTGCGACAGACGCATCGCTTCTTCCTGATCGTGGGTGACGTAGACGATGGTGATGCCCAGGCGCCGATGCAGCTGGCGCAGTTCATCCTGCAAGTCTTCACGCAGTTTTTTATCCAGCGCGCCGAGCGGTTCGTCCATCAGCAGGATGCGTGGCTCATAGACCAGCGCCCGGGCGATGGCGACGCGTTGCTGTTGTCCGCCAGACAACTGCGAAGGGCGGCGATGGGCGAATTGTTCGAGCTGCACCAGTTTCAACATCGCATCGACACGCTTGTCACGTTCGGCGGCAGCGAGTTTGCGAATCGCCAACGGGAAAGCGATGTTGTCGCGCACCGACAGATGCGGGAACAGCGAATAGCGCTGGAACACCATGCCGATGTCGCGTTTGTGCGGCGGCACGTTGACCAGCGACTGACCGTTGACCAGGATCTCGCCGCTGCTCGGGGTTTCGAACCCGGCGAGCATCGACAGCGTGGTGCTTTTGCCCGAGCCGCTGGAACCGAGGAAGGTCAGGAACTCGCCGTCCTTGATGTCCAGCGAGATGTTGTCGACGGCGGCAAAGTCGCCGTAGTGCTTGTTCAGATTGCGCAGGCTGACCAGGGGTTTGTCGTTCTGCTGGGATGCGTCTTTGATCACGGCACTCATGTCGTACTCCTGGGCGCTCAGGCGCTGATTTCGTTGCGCCGGCGCAGCGCGGCGGCGATCACCATGACCAACACCGACAGGCCGATCAGCAGCGTCGAAGCGACGGCGATCACCGGGGTCAGGTCCTGGCGCAGGGTGGTCCACATTTTCACGGGAAGGGTTTGCAGGGTCGGACTGGCCATCATCACGCTGAGCACCACTTCGTCCCACGAAACCAGAAAGGCGAAGAGGGCGCCGGCGACCATGCCCGGGCGGATCGCCGGAAAGGTCACCTTGAACACCGCTTGCAGGCGTGAGGCGCCGCAGATCACCGCCGCGTCTTCAATCGACTGATCGAACAGCTTCAGCGAGTTGATGATCGAGATGATGGTGAACGGCAGCGCGACGATCACATGGCTGACCACGAAGGCGAACAGGGTCCCGGTGTAACCGAGCTTGAGAAACAGCGCGTACACCGCCACCGCGATGATCACCAGCGGCACGATCATCGGCAGGGTGAACAGACCGTAAAGCATTTCCCGGCCGGGGAAGCGTCCGCGCACCAGAGCAAACGCGGTTGGCAAACCGAGGGCCACGGCGCAGATCGTGGTCAGCACGGCAACCTTGAGGCTGGCCGCAGCGGCGTTCATCCAGTCGGCGTTGGAGAAGAACTGGCCGTACCATTTCAGCGTCCAGCCCGGCGGCGGGAACACCAGCCACTGCGACGAACCGAACGACAGCAGGACGATGAACACGATCGGCAACAGCAGGAACAAGCCGATCAGGCCGGTGGTGGCGTAGAGCCCGAAACGCATCCGGCGGTTCATGGCATTGGGAGTCAGGAGCATCTCGGCTTACCTCGCGTTGCTGGCGCCAACCGGGGATTCCGGCTGAAGCTTCAGGTAGAAGTAGAACAGCACCAGGGTGATCGCGATCAGCAACGCGGCGCCGGCACTGGCCAGGCCCCAGTTGAGGAACGATTGCACCTGCTGAATGATGAACTCCGGCAGCATCATGTTCTGCGCCCCGCCGAGCAGCGCCGGGGTGACGTAGTACCCGAGCGACATCACGAACACCATCAACCCGCCGGATGCCAGACCCGGCCGGCACAGCGGCAGGAACACCCGGAAGAAATTGGTCCAGGGACTCGCGCCGCAGATCGAGCCGGCCTGCAGGATCATCGGGTCGATGGCCTGCATGGTCGCCTGCAACGGCAGGACGATGAACGGGATCATGATGTAACTCATGCCGATCACCACGCCGGTCAGGTTGTGCACCATTTCCAGCGGCTGATCGATGATCCCCAGCGCCATCAGCGCCTTGTTGATCACGCCCGAGGCTTGCAGCAGCACCAGCCACGAATAGGTGCGGGCGAGCAGGCTGGTCCACATCGACAGCAACACGATGTTGAGAATCCAGCGGCCCCAGCCGCGCGGTACCAGGGTGATCGCCCAGGCCAGCGGAAAGCCCAGCAACAGGCTGAAAATCGTTACCAGTCCGGCCACCGAAAAGGTGTTGAGCAGCACCCGTGCATACGCCGAGTTGGCGAACAGTTGTTCATAGTTGCCAAGGCCCGGGGTCGGTTCCAGCACGCCGCGCAACAGCAGGCCAATCAACGGCGCGAGAAAGAACAGGCCGAGGAACAGCAGTGCCGGGACGAGGTTGCCGGCGCCGCGCCAGCGTTGTCTGAGGGACGGGGCTTGCGCCATTGCACTCGCCTTGCCTGTGGCCGGACCGGCAGCGCTCGTGGCGCTCCCGGTGGCAGTGGAGGGACGGGACGCGGTGGCCGCCATTTTCATTTGACCAGCCATTCGTTCCACCGTGTCGCGATGGCTTGACCGTTCTTGGCCCAGTACGCGAAATCAAGAGTGATCTGATCCTTAGCGTAGGCAGTCGGCAGGTTCGGGGCCAGCACCGAGTCCAGGCGCGCCACGCTGTCGACGTTGACCGGGGCGTAGGCGGTCAGGTTGGAGAAGTCGGCCTGGCCTTTGGCACTGCTGGCATTGGCCAGGAACTTCATCGCCGCGTCCTTGTTTTTCGAGCCTTTTGGAATCACCAGAATGTCGGCCATGACCAGGTTCTGTTTCCAGCTCACGCCGACGGGGGCGCCGTCTTCCTGCAGGGCGTGAATGCGGCCGTTCCAGAACTGGCCCATGCTCGCTTCACCGGAGGCCAGCAGTTGCTGCGACTGCGCGCCGCCGCCCCACCAGACGATGTCTTTCTTGATGGTGTCGAGTTTCTTGAAGGCGCGATCAAGGTCCAGCGGGTAGAGCTTGTCGGCCGGCACGCCGTCGGCCAGCAGCGCCAGTTCGAGCACGCCGGGGCTTGGCCATTTGTACAGGGCGCGTTTGCCGGGGTAGGTCTTGGTGTCGAACAGCGCGGTCCAGTCTTGCGGCTTGGCCGCGCCGAGCTTGCCTTCGTTGTAGCCGAGGACGAAGGAGAAGAAGAACGAGCCGACGCCGTAATCGCTGACGAAACGCGGGTCGATCTTGTCGCGCTGAATGACTTTGAAGTCGAGGGGTTCGAGCAGGCCTTCGGCCGCGGCGCGCAGGGCGAAATCGGCTTCGACATCGACCACGTCCCATTGCACGTTGCCGCTTTCGACCATGGCCTTGAGTTTGCCGTAGTCGGTCGGGCCGTCCTGCACCACGGTGATGCCGCTGGCTTTGCTGAACGGATCGGCCCAGGCCTGTTTCTGCGCATCCTGGGTGCTACCGCCCCAGCTGACGAAGTTCACGCTTTCGGCGGCCATTGCAGCCTGGCCGGTCACGCTCAGCAGTCCCGCAAAAAGGATTGCGGTTGCAGCTTTGTTCAACACCATTTTCACGCCCTCATTGTTGTGTTTTTGAGCGGGCTTGCGTTGTTGCCCGCCTGTCGGGAGCAGTAGCCGGACGGTTTTTCAGGTCGCTCGGTCTATGGAATATCATATTATGGTATTCCAAACTTTGTGCAAGCACTTTGCCTTACCGGTTATCTGGCGGAGCCATTTTTTGTCGTTCGAGGAAATGGGGCTGAAACGCAAAACCCCTTGTGGGAGCGGGCTTGCTCGCGAATGCGTTGGGTCATTCAACATTGATGTCGACTGATACGGCGCCTTCGGGAGCAAGCCCCCTCCCACAGGGGAGCGTGGTGTTCTGTGGAGTTATTCGCTGAAGGGGATACTCTCTACCACCTCCAGGTCATACCCGGTCAGCCCCGCATATTTGAGTGGCGGCCCCAGATGCCGCAGCTTGCCCACCCCCAGGTTCTGCAGAATCTGCGCCCCGGTACCGACCTCCGAATAAATCCGCGATTGCGAACGACTGAACTGTCGCGGCGGCTGGGTCAATTGCGGCACGCGCTCCAGCAGCGCCTGGGACGATTCATGATTGGCCAACACCACCACAACCCCGTGCCCTTCAGCCGCGACCCGCTGCAGCGCCGCCCACAGCGTCCAGTTGCTCGGCCCGCTGTATTCGGCGCCGACCAGATCACGCAGCGGATCGATCACATGCACGCGCACCAGCGTCGGCTCTTCGCGACGCAGATCGCCCATGACCATCGCCATGTGCACGCCACCCTCGATGCGGTCTTCGAAAGTGATCAAACGGAAAGTGCCATGCACCGTCGGCAGTTCACGCTCGCCGATGCGTTCAATGGTGTGCTCGGTGCTCAGACGGTAGTGGATCAGGTCAGCGATGGTGCCGATCCTGATCCCGTGCTTGCGCGCAAACACTTCCAGATCGGGCCGGCGAGCCATGGTGCCGTCATCGTTCATCACCTCGACGATCACCGAGGCCGGGGTGAAACCGGCGAGGCGCGCCAGATCGCATCCGGCCTCGGTGTGGCCGGCGCGGGTCAGCACGCCGCCTTCCTTGGCGCGCAGCGGGAAGATGTGCCCGGGTTGCACCAGGTCTTCAGCACGGGCGTCTTTCGCCACCGCGGCAGCGACCGTTCGCGCGCGGTCAGCCGCAGAGATGCCGGTGGTGACGCCGACTGCCGCTTCAATCGACACGGTAAACGCGGTGCTGAACACGCTGCCGTTGCTCGGCACCATTTGCTCAAGGCCCAGGCGCTGGCAGTGTTCGTCGGTCAGTGTCAGGCAAATCAGCCCGCGCGCCTCACGCGCCATGAAGCTGATCGCCTCGGGTGTGCAGCAGTCGGCGGCCAGCAGCAGGTCGCCTTCGTTTTCCCGATCTTCGTCATCGACCAGCAGGACCATTTTGCCGAGGCGATAATCTTCGAGGATTTCTTCGATGCTGTTGAAGGCCATGCTGGACTCTCAGGGTTTGTTGGAAATATATTGGTATACCATAATACAAAATCAACAAAGAGGTCACTATGAAGGCGTACTGGATTGCCCACGTGGATGTCGACGATGCCGAGCACTACAGCCAATACACCCAGCGCGCACCGAAGGCGTTTGCCGAATTCGGCGCCAAGTTTCTGGCCAGGGGCGGGCGCAGCCAGGCGGTGGAGGGCAGGGCTACGCCTCAGCGTAGCGTGGTGATCGAGTTCGAGAGCTACGAGCAGGCGCTGGCGTGCTACCACTCGGCGGCGTATCAGGAGGCGAAACGTTATCGCGAGGAATGGGCGAGGGCGGAGATCGTCATTGTCGAGGGCATTGCTCCACTTTAAGCAACATCCCAAATCCCCTGTGGGAGCGGGCTTGCTCGCGAAGGCGTCGTGTCAGTCGATAGAAATGTTGAATGATTGACCGCATTCGCGAGCAAGCCCGCTCCCACAGGGGCGTCGGTGATCGTTAGCGGATAAAGTGGATTTTCCCGCTGTCATCATTGCCCATATAGATCCCATACACCCCGGCCTGACGCTCCTCGATATAGCGCTCGAGGATCTGCCGGATCGCCGGGTAATAGATCTTGTCCCACGGAATGTCTTCGGGGGCGAAGAACTTGTAGTCCATGGTCTCAGGGCCGAACTGGCCGGTGATCTCCAGCGCGAGGGCGCGGAAGATGATGTACACCTCGCTGATCTTCGGCACGCTGAAAATCGAGTAGGGCGAGACGATTTCCGCGCGCACGCCGCTTTCTTCCCAGACTTCACGCAGCGCCGCCTGCTCGGTGGTTTCGCCGCTTTCCATGAAGCCGGCCGGCAGTGTCCAGGTGCCCGGACGCGGGGGGATCGCCCGTTGGCACAAGAGGTATTTGCCGTCCTGCTCGATAATGCAGCCGGCGATGATCTTCGGATTGACGTAGTGGATGTAGCCGCAGCCGCGGCACATCAGGCGCTCGTGCGTATCGCCCGGCGGTACCTGCTGACCGAGGTCAGGGCCACCGCATTTCGGGCAAAAGCTCGGGCTGAACATGTCAGTGACCTATGCGCGGTTCTTTCAGCGCGATCGGCAGGGTGATGTTCGGCGTCGCGCCGGTCTCTTCCTGTTTGCGCTTGAGGTAATCGAGGGCCACGGCGGCCGCGGCGCGCACGTGATCGACGCAGGCCTGATGCGCCGCCAGCGCATCACCGCTCTTGATCGCCTCGACCATCTTTTCCATTTCCTGATTACTCGCGCCGCGACGGTTTTCCTGGGACACCGAAGTCGCCCGCAGGTAGCTGATGCGTGCCTGCAACTGGCGCAGTTGAGTGGCCGCGACATGGTTGCCCGAGCCTTCGAGCAGCACGTCGTAGAAACCCTGCACCGAGTCGATCACCTGTTGCAGTTCGCCGTCCTTGAGTGCCTTGCGGTTCTCGTCGAGGGCTTTTTCCAGGGCCTTGATGTCCTTGGCCTTGGCGCGCAGGGTGAACAACTGGACGATCAGGCCTTCGAGCACGCAGCGCAGCTCGTAGATGTCGACCGCATCGGCGAGGGTGATGATCGCCACCCGTGGGCCTTTGGCATCGGCGAACTCGACCAGACCTTCGGACTCCAGGTGACGCAAGGCTTCGCGCACCGATGTACGGCTGACACCGAGGCGATCGCACAGATCGCGCTCCACCAGACGATCACCGGGCATGAGCTGGAAATTCATGATCGCGCTACGCAGTTTATCCAGCACGATTTCGCGCAGGGTAACGGGGTTGCGATTGACCTTGAAGCTGTCGTCGAGTGGCTGGCGTTTCATGGGGTCCGCTCTTTACTGTGGCTGTCCATGCCAGACGGGCATCAAAACAGCCGAGGGGTTAACTGGAGGCCTCGGCGTCGGCTTCGGCGAAGGCTTCACGGGCGAGCCGGAAACTGTCCACGGCTGCCGGGACGCCGCAATAAATACCGACCTGAAGCAGAATTTCGCGTATTTGCTCACGACTCAGGCCGTTACGCAAGGCGCCGCGCACATGCAGCTTGAGTTCGTGCGGGCGGTTGAGCGCCGAGATCATCGCCAGGTTGATCATGCTGCGCTCCTTGAGCGACAAACCCTCACGCCCCCAGACATGGCCCCAGCAGTATTCGGTGACCATCTCCTGCAATGGACGGGTGAAGTCGTCGGCGTTCTCTATTGAACGCTGCACGTAGGCTTCGCCCAGCACCTGGGTGCGGATCTTCAGGCCTTTTTCGTACTTGTCATTACTCATCATTCCTCCTGTCACCCTGGTTCTCCTTGTGGGAGCGGGCTTGCTCGCGAAGGCGTCGTGTCAGTCGACATCAATGTTGAATGATCCACCGCATTCGCGAGCAAGCCCGCTCCCACATGGGGACGTGTGTATCCATCAGGACAATGTCGGCAAAGGTCCGAGCTTGCCCTTGTGATAAATCATCGGCGTCACCGGCTGTTCGGGCAGAATCAGGTTCTTCACCGCGCCTACGATGATCGCGTGATCACCACCGTCGTATTCACGCCACAACTCGCACTCGATGATCGCCGTGGCCTTGGCGAGGATCGGGTTACCGAGTTCGCTCAAATGCCACTCGATGTGCTTGGCCTTGTCCTTGCCTTTACCGGCGAAAGCGTAGGCCTCGGCGGTCTGGTCGGCGGACAGCAAATGGATTGCGAATTTCTTGCTGTCGCGCAGCACCGGGTAGGTGTCGGAAGCGTAGTTGGGGCAGAACAGCACCAGCGCCGGATCAATCGACAGCGCGCTGAAGGCGCTGGCGGTGATGCCGACGATGGCGCCCTCCGGGTCGAGGGTGGTGACCACCGTGACCCCGGACGGAAACGAGCTCATGACGTCTTTGTAAATGCCGGGTTCGATCATGTCGCAGGACTCCTAGCGCATCACAAACGGATCAGGCATCGGGGCCTGAGAGAGATTGATCCACACCGTTTTCAGTTCGGTGTAGGCCAGCACCGAATCGATGCCGCTTTCGCGTCCATAGCCACTGTTCTTGAAGCCGCCGATCGGCGCCATCGCCGACACTGCACGGTAGGTATTGACCCAGATGATCCCCGAACGCACGTCGCGCGCCAGGCGATGGGCACGGCCCAGATCGCGGGTCCAGATGCCGGCGGCGAGGCCGAACTGCGAATCGTTGGCGATTGCCAGCGCCTCGGCCTCGTCTTTAAAGCGAATCACTGAAGCCACCGGGCCGAAGACCTCTTCCTGCATGATCTTCATCGAGTTGCGGTCGCACTCGAACAGCGTCGGCTCGTAGAACCAGCCGTCACCCAGATCCGCCGGACGCTTGCCGCCGGTGCGCAACCGCGCACCTTCAGCGATGGCATCGGCCACCAGACCTTCGACCACCGCCAGTTGCTGCGCAGTAGCCATCGGACCCATTTCGCTGTGGTCCTCCTGCGGGTTGCCGATGCGGATGCGCTGGGCGCGTTCGACCAGGCGGTTGACGAACTCGTCGTAGATTTCGTCCTGCACCAGCAGGCGTGAGCCGGACACGCAACTCTGACCGGAGGCCGCATAAATCCCGGCGATTGCGCCGTTGATCGCGCTGTCCAGATCGGCGTCGGCGAAGATGATGTTCGGCGACTTGCCGCCCAGTTCCAGCGACAGTTTGGCGAAGTTTTCGGCGCTGCTGCGCACCACGTGCCGGGCCGTGGCCGCGCCGCCGGTGAAGGCGATCTTGCGGATCAGCGGATGGCGGGTGAGGGCGGCGCCGGTGCTCGGGCCGTAACCGGTGACGACGTTGACCACGCCCGGCGGAATCCCGGCTTCCAGCGCCAGTCGCGCCAGCTCAAGGATGGTCGCCGAAGCGTGTTCGGACGGCTTGATCACAATGGTGTTGCCGGCGGCGAGGGCCGGGGCCAGTTTGATCGCGGTCAGGTACAGCGGGCTGTTCCACGGAATGATCGCGGCGACCACACCCATCGCTTCGTGCACGGTGTAGGCAAACAGGTCGGGCTTGTCCAGCGGCAGGGTGCCGCCTTCAAGCTTGTCGGCCAAGCCTGCGGTGTAGTGGAAGAACTCCGGCAGATAACCGACCTGACCACGGGTTTCGCGGATCAGTTTGCCGTTGTCGCGGCTTTCCAGCTGCGCCAGTTGTTCCTTGTTGTCCGCGATCAGGTCACCGAGACGCCGCAGCAGCTTGCCGCGAGCGGTGGCGGTGAGGCCGCGCCAGGCCGGGCTGTCGAATGCCGTTTGTGCGGCTTGCACGGCGCGTTCGACATCGGCTTCATCGGCGTCGGGCAGTTCGGCCCAGGCTTGCGCGCTGGCCGGGTTGAGGCTTTCGAAGGTCTTGCCGGAGAGGGCGTCGACCCATTCTCCGCCGATGCACATCTGGAAGCGTGCGAGTGTCATGCAACGATCCCCTTTATTTGATTTTGTCGGGAGTGTGCGAATTCGAGAAATTCCAGCAACGTCTGGTTGACCAGCCGCGGCGACTCTACCGGCATCATATGCCGTTGCTCGGGCAGCACCGCAACCTTCGCGCCGGGGATGCGTCGGGCCAGTTGCTCGGCCATTTCCGGGGTGGACCCGGGGTCGAGTTCGCCGGTGGCGATCAGCGTCGGCGCCTGAATGCTGCCGAGGTCGTCGGCGCGGTACATGTCCTGGGTCGCGAACAATTCGTAGGTGGTCAGGTAACCCTGCGGATCGTTGCCGGCCAGGGTCTGGCGAATGGCCGCGATCTGCGCCGGGTTGGCCGCCTGATATTCACGGCTGAACCAGCGTGACAGCGCCGCTTCGGCGTTGGCGTCCGGCCCGTGTTCGGCAGCTTGAGCGGTGCGTGCAATGACCCCGGCACGTTGCTCCTCGCTGCGGTTGAACACGCTGTTCAGTACCACCAGGCTTTGCAGGCGCTCCGGATAGTGCAGGGCAAACGCCCGCGCCACCAGCCCGCCCATGGAGAAACCGATCACCGCTGCATGGGGCAGATTCAGGTGATCGAGCAGCTCCAGCAACTGATCGGCATAACCGAGCAGGCCGGTGCCGCTGGCCGGGCGCGGGCTCGCGCCGTGGCCGAGCATGTCGTAGGCGATCACCTGGTATTGGGCAGACAGGCCAACGATCTGGCCGCCCCACATTTCTTTGTTCAGGCCCACGCCGTGGATCAAGACCACGGGCTGGCCTTGGCCGGTCGCCAGGTAACTGGTGCCAGCCGGGGTGAGTTCAGCGGTGAGCCGAATCATGGAGCGCTCCTGCAATGCCTTTTTATTGTGATTACTGGGCTTTTTCGGCGGCCAGTTCTTCCAGATCGATGTAGCGGTTGCCGATGCGCGGGTGCAAGCGACCACCGTCGGCGCAACCGAGCACCACGACGATTTCGTCGGCACGCGGCGCGTCTTCGATCTGCATTTCCAGAGTGATGTAGTGCGAGCGCTGGCCTTCGTCGTCCTTGTGCATCATCGGGATCTGAATCGAAGTGCCCGGGCCGCCGCGCTTGTTGGTGAAGCTCAGGTAGCTCTTGGCCTTGACCGCCTCGCGGTAGTGATTGCCGAAGCGCAGGGTGTGGATCACCGCTGAGGCGTGTTCGATTTCGCCGTCGGCGCCGACCACTGCAGCCTTGCCGTACGCCTCGATCTTGTCCGCACCGCCGATGATGCCCACCAGGCGCTCGACCATCATTGCGCCGAGGTCGAAGCAGTTGGCGCGGATCTGCGGTTTCAGATCCTCAACGAAACCGTTGCCGACCCACGGGTTTTTCATCACCACGGCCAGGCCGACCATGGTCACTGGCTTGTCAGTGGCCTTGCCGCCTTCGATGAAGGTTTCTTCGACATAGCTGACGATCTTGCGAATTTCGAAACTCATGAGCTGCTCCGTAGGGGATTAAGAGTGTCTGTGCGTCTGATGGTATACCATAATACCGATCGTGCAAGTCCCCCCCCGATAACTTTTGCCGCATCACTCCGGCGAATGGTCATGTATTCACCGCCAGCCCCAATCTCACAAACACCATTGAACCCTGTGGGAGGGGGCTTGCTCCCGAAAGCGGTGGATCAGTCGACATCTCTGGTGCCTGACACAACGCATTCGCGAGCAAGCCCGCTCCCACAGGGAAATTCCTTCGTTACAGGGGGCCGCTTTTGGTTAACAAAAGATAACGTGGCGCCGATTGTCAGACGTTTCCAAAGCCCGATAGGATGAGCCAGCTTCCCAAGGCGCTCTGGACTGCGGGTTTCACGGCTATGCTTGTGACCTGTCAGTCACCACGAGCACCCTTGCGGCGCCCTAAGGCCGAATGGCCTAACAATAATAAATAGGGGAAGGTCTATGAGTCGTTGCCGCCCGCCGGCGTTTCGCAACACCGCGTTGCTGGCCACAGCACTCACCCTGCTGGGCTGTGCTGCCTTGTCGGCACCCGTGCTGGCCGCTGAAGCGCCAGCCGACGGGGTGTATTCCACCGAATCGGCCAAAGCCGCAAAAAGCCTGATGCTCGATGTCGTCCACGCCGGCACCCGGTTGGTGGCGGTGGGTGATCGCGGGCACATTCTCTATTCCGACGACCAGGGCAAGACCTGGACCCAGGCCAAGGTGCCGACCCGGCAACTGCTGACGGCGGTGTATTTCGTCGACGACAAGCACGGCTGGGCGGTCGGCCACGACGCGCAGATCCTCGCCAGCGAAGACGGCGGCCTGACCTGGAGCAAACAGTTCGAAGACCTCAAGCGCGAAGCGCCGCTGCTTGACGTCTGGTTCCAGAACGTCAATCACGGTGTGGCGGTCGGTGCCTACGGCGCCCTGCTGGAAACCACCGACGGCGGCAAGAACTGGCAAGACGTCAGTGACCGCCTCGACAACCAGGACCAGTTCCACCTCAACGCCATCGCCGCCGTCAAGGACGCCGGGCTGTTCATCGTCGGCGAGCAGGGCAGCATGTTCCGTTCCCCGGACTGGGGCCAGACCTGGGAAAAGCTCCAGGGCCCGTATCAAGGCTCGCTGTTCGGTGTAATCGGCACCGCACAACCCCAGACTCTTCTGGCGTATGGCCTGCGCGGCAACCTCTATCGCTCCACCGACTTCGGCAGCACCTGGCAGCAGGTTGAACTCAAGGCCGCGCGCGGTGCGCTGGAGTTCGGTCTGTCCGGCGCGACCCTGCTTGCCGACGGCTCGATCGTGATCGTCGGCAACGGCGGCTCGGTCATCAGCAGCAGCGATAACGGCGAAACCTTCAGCGTGTTCAACCGCCCGGACCGCATCTCGCTGTCCTCGGTGACGGCGGCCGGCGACGGTAATCTGATTCTTACAGGGCAGGGCGGCGTGCACACCACGCAGCCAAACGGCGCCGAGATCAATAATAAGAAGGCGGGGCTATGACTTCCTTGAGCAATCATCATCAGGACAAGGCGACGTTCCTCGAACGTCTGATTTTCAACAACCGCCCGGCAGTGATCCTGATCTGCCTGGTGGTCAGCATCTTCCTGTTCTGGCAGGCCACGCTGATCCGGCCTTCCACCAGTTTCGAAAAAATGATTCCGCTCAAGCATCCGTTCATCGAGAAGATGATGGAGCACCGCAACGACCTGGCGAACCTGGGCAACACCGTGCGGATCTCGGTGGAAGCCACCGACGGCGACATCTTCTCCAAGGAGTACATGGAGACCCTGCGCCAGATCAACGACGAGGTGTTCTACATCTCCGGCGTCGACCGTTCCGGCCTCAAGTCGCTGTGGAGCCCGAGCGTACGCTGGACCGAAGTGACCGAAGAAGGCTTTGCCGGTGGTGAAGTGATCCCGCAGAGCTACGACGGCTCGCCGGAAAGCCTCGACATGTTGCGCAACAACGTCCTCAAGTCCGGGCAGGTCGGGCGTCTGGTGGCCAACGACTTCAAGTCGAGTATTGTCGACATCCCGCTGCTGGAGTCCTACCCGGATCCGCAGGATCAGGGCAAGCTGCTCGCGCTGGACTATCGCCAGTTCTCCCATGAACTGGAAGATAAGATCCGCAACAAGTTCGAAGCGCAGAACCCCAACGTCAAGATCCATATTGTCGGGTTCGCCAAGAAGGTCGGTGACCTGATCGACGGTCTGGTGATGGTGGTGATGTTCTTCGGCATCGCTTTCGTCATCACCCTGATCCTGCTGCTGTGGTTCACCAACTGCCTGCGCAGTACCGTGGCGGTGTTGAGCACCACACTGGTGGCGGTGGTCTGGCAGCTCGGGCTGATGCACTTCTTCGGTTTCGGACTCGATCCGTATTCGATGCTGGTGCCGTTCCTGATCTTCGCCATCGGCATTTCCCACGGTGTGCAGAAGATCAACGGGATCGCCCTGCAATCCAGCGAAGCCGATAACGCCTTGACGGCGGCGCGGCGCACTTTCCGGCAATTGTTCCTGCCGGGGATGATCGCGATTCTTGCCGACGCCGTGGGCTTCATCACGCTGCTGATCATCGACATCGGGGTGATCCGCGAACTGGCGATCGGCGCCTCCATCGGCGTGGCGGTGATCGTGTTCACCAACCTGATCCTGCTGCCGGTGGCGATTTCCTATGTCGGCATCAGCAAACGCGCGATTGCCAAGAGCAAGAAGGACGCGAATCGCGAACATCCGTTCTGGCGTTTCCTGTCGAACTTCGCCAGCCCGAAAGTCGCACCGATCTCCATCGCTCTGGCGCTGATCGCTTTCGGCGGCGGCCTCTGGTACAGCCAGAACCTGAAAATCGGCGACCTCGATCAAGGTGCGCCGGAGCTGCGCCCGGACTCGCGCTACAACAAGGACAACAACTTCATCATCAACAACTATTCCACCAGTTCCGATGTGCTGGTGGTGATGGTCAAGACCGCCACCGAAGGCTGCTCGCGCTACGAAGCCATGGCGCCGATCGATGAGCTGATGTGGAAGATGCAGAACACCGAGGGCGTGCAGTCGGCGATCTCGCTGGTAACCGTGTCCAAGCAGATGATCAAGGGCATGAACGAGGGCAACCTGAAATGGGAAACCCTGTCGCGCAACCCGGATGTGCTGAACAACTCGATCGCCCGCGCCGACGGCCTGTACAACAACAGCTGTTCGCTGGCGCCGGTATTGATCTTCCTCAACGACCACAAGGCCGAAACCCTCGACCGTGCGGTACACGCGGTGCAGGAATTCGCCAAGGCCAACAACAAGGACGGCCTGGAATTCATCCTCGCCGCCGGTAACGCCGGGATCGAGGCGGCCACCAACGAAGTGATCAAACAGGCCGAACTGACCATCCTGATCCTGGTGTACATCTGCGTCGCGGTGATGTGCATGATCACCTTCCGTTCATGGGCGGCGACCCTGTGCATCGTCCTGCCGCTGGTGCTGACCTCGGTGCTGGGCAACGCGCTGATGGCGTTCATGGGCATCGGCGTCAAGGTCGCGACCCTGCCGGTGGTGGCGCTGGGTGTGGGGATTGGCGTGGACTACGGGATCTACATCTACAGCCGTCTGGAGAGTTTCCTGCGCGCCGGGCTGCCGTTGCAGGAAGCCTATTACCAGACCCTGAAATCCACCGGTAAAGCGGTGCTGTTCACCGGTTTGTGCCTGGCCATCGGCGTGTGTACCTGGATCTTCTCGGCGATCAAGTTCCAGGCCGACATGGGCCTGATGCTGACCTTCATGTTGCTGTGGAACATGTTCGGTGCGCTGTGGCTGCTGCCGGCCCTGGCGAAGTTCTTGATCAAACCGGAAAAGCTGGCGGGGCAGAAGGGCAACTCGCTGTTTGCTCACTGATCCGGATGCCTGAAACGACGAAGCCGCAACCTTAGGGTTGCGGCTTTTTTATGGTTCATCACGGATTACCGGGAAAGACGCTCTTGATCTTCATGAAAAAGAATTCGCTATCCCGGTAACCGTACGCCATCCGCTTGATGACCTTTATTCGATTGTTTATTCCTTCCAACTGACCGGTGTGCATCGGCCAGCGAACCCGGCTCACGATGCCCCGCCAGTAACCCTTTAGCCGTGTGGCGAACTGGATCAGAGCTGGAATTTCGCTTTCATGCGCATGGCGCAGCCATTGCTTCCAGGCCGATCGCCAACCCCAGGCAGTACTCGGGGTCCAGAGTGTTTTGAGTTCAGCCTTCATCAAGTAGACCGTCATCAACGCTTGGTTGGCCGCCAGCAGATCCTCCAGGCGGACCTGTTGTTCCGGCGTTTTCAAGTTCTGCGGATTGCGCAGCAACAGCCATCGCGCCTGCTTGATGACCTTGCGGGCCGGCTTGTCGTGACGCAACCGGTTAGCCTCGTCAACGCGGACCCGATCAATCACCTCTCGGCCATATTTGGCCACTACATGGAAGAGGTCGTAGATCACTCGCGCGTTGGGACAGTGCTGGCGAACCTCCAGGTCAAAAGCGGTATTCATGTCCATCGCCACCGCTTCGATGCGTGCGCATCCCTCGGGCCCCAGCTCTTCGAAGAAGGGCCTGACCGCTGCTCGGCTGCGGCCCTCACCGATCCACAGCACGCGGCGTGTATCCGCATCCAGCACCACGCTGGCGTAACGATGACCTTTGAACAGGGCGAATTCGTCCATCACCAGACGTCGCGGTTGTGCCGTTGGCAAAATGCTCAACGCCGCTTGCAAAGCTCGACGCTCCAGCAACCGAACGGTGTCCCAATGCAGCCCAAACAGTTGAGCCACGTGCAGTGTGGGGAGGCGTTCGCAGGCCTGAATGACCGCCTCGGCCAAGCGCCGCGTCATGCGGGCATAACGGTCCAGCCAACTGACCGCCTCCATGCGTTTACCGCAGTCACGACAGCCAACCCGCCTGAGCAACACGCTGAGGCGCACCGCACGGCCGAGAATCGGCAAATCGCGGACGGTTCGCTCACAATACTCATGTGTGGTTGAACAGGGTTTCTGGCAGCCGCCACAGGAAGGAAATCGGGTGGCGTGGGGAATCAGTTCGATCTGTAGGGCGTCACCATCAGGCTTGATGTTGACGACAGAAAAGCCCTCCCAAAACGGAAGGAAAGTATTAATATCGCGCATAAGAACGCCGGTTTGTTAGATGTGTTTGCTCGCACGAACATCATCAATCAAATCGGCGTTCTTGTTTCTGTGTTTCCCGGGATTCCGTGAAGAACCTTTTTTATGAGTCAAGATCAAAAGCCCCTCACCCTAGCCCTCTCCCGGGGGGAGAGGGGACTGACCGAGGTGTGCGGCTTGATACATCGACCTGGAAATACCGAATCGATTATGGATTCACAGCAAATCATGAGATTTGAGATACCAGCCGATTATGGATTCAAAGCAAATCGTTCACGTCGGTGTAGGTCGTCAATATTCCCGGATCGGTCCCCTCTCCCTCGGGGAGAGGGCTAGGGTGAGGGCAAGCGGTCTCAAGGCTTACGAAAGATCCGCCCCAAGCACAACACTCAAGGCACTGCGCGCATCATCCAGCTGAACCAGCGTCGCGTGGCGGGCGCCAAGGGCATCACGGTTCTCGATCGCCGTAAGAATCGCCTTGTGCCGTGGCAGCGCCAGCTCATGCAAATTCGGCCGCTGGTTGGAATGCTTCAACGCCTCGGCAATCGCTACCGACAACATGTTGCACAGGTTCGCCAACAGATCGTTATGGGTCGCGTCGGCGATGCGGCTGTGGAAGTCCAGGTCCGGTTGCAGCAGGGCCTCCGGGGTCGGCGCGGCTTCCATGCGTTGATAGGCTTCGCCGATGGCGGCGATGTCGGCCTCGGTCGCGTGCTGAGCGGCGAGGGCGGCGGCTGCCGGTTCGATGATGCTGCGCACGCTGGTCAGCACATTGAAGAATTCATTCTGCGGGCTGCTTTGCATCAGCCAGTGCAGCACGTCCGGATCGAGCATGTGCCATTCACGTCGGGCCTTGACCACCGTGCCGACACGCGGTTTGGAGTACACCAGTCCCTTGGCCACCAGCACTCGCGTGGCTTCACGCAACACCGGGCGGCTGACCGCGTATTCCTCGCACAACAGCGCTTCGGCGGGCAGTTTGTCGTCGGGCAAAAAACGTCCGGAGACGATCTGCATGCCCAGTTCCTGGACAATGCGCGAGTGCATGCTTTTGCGGTCGGAAGGTTTGCGGTAATCCATGGGGAACGGCGCGATCCTGAGCGATGGAGATGCCGCGCATCATAGCAGGCACGACACTGTATTGAGGCAGACACAGTAGCCAAATGTGGGAGCGGGCTTGCTCGCGAAAGCGGAGTATCAGCCAAAGATATGGCGCTGACACTCCCTCTTCGCGAGCAAGCCCGCTCCCACAATGGGCATGCATTCCAAGGTAGGAGCTGCCGCAGGCTGCGATCTTTTGGTGTCAGTGGGAATGGCGCGGGACTTCAGCCCCTCGGCAGCCGACCAGGAAATCAAAGTCACAGCCCTGATCCGCCTGCAGCACATGGTCGATGTACAACTGACGATAGCCGCCGACCAACAGCTGCTGCGGTGGCTGCAGATCCGCCATGCGCGCCGCCAGTTCGGCATCCGGAATGTCCAGATGCAAACGCCCGCTGGCACAATCCAGCTCGATCCAGTCGCCTTCCTGCACCACCGCCAACGGCCCGCCGGCCGCCGCTTCCGGGGCAACGTGCAAAACCACCGTGCCATACGCGGTGCCGCTCATTCGCGCATCAGAAATGCGCACCATATCGGTCACGCCCTGAGCCAGCAGCTTGGCCGGCAGGCCCATGTTGCCCACCTCGGCCATGCCCGGATAACCCTTCGGCCCGCAGTTCTTCATCACCAGAATCGAATCTTTATCGACATCCAGTTCCGGATCATTGATCCGCGCCTTGTACATATCGAAGTTTTCAAACACCACCGCGCGACCCCGATGCTGCATCAATTCAGGCGTGGCGGCGGACGGTTTGAGCACCGCACCCAGCGGCGCCAGATTACCGCGCAACACGCAGATACCACCGTCGGCGCGGATCGGATTGTCGAGGGTTCGGATCACTTGGTCTTCGCCGTAGATCGGCGCGTTCTGGGTGTTCTCGCCCAGTGTCTTGCCGTTGACGGTCAGCGCGTCGGGATTGGGGATCAGATTGGCCTCGCCGAGACGCCGCAGCACCGCCGGCAAGCCCCCGGCGTAGTAAAACTCTTCCATCAGGAAACGCCCGGACGGTTGCAGGTCGACGATGGTCGGCATGCCGCGCCCGATGCGCGTCCAGTCGTCCAGATCCAGTTCAACGCCGATGCGACCGGCGATGGCTTTCAGGTGAATCACTGCGTTGGTCGAACCGCCAATAGCCGCGTTGACCCGAATGGCGTTTTCAAAGGCTTCCTTGGTCAGGATCTTCGACAGGCGCAAGTCTTCGCGCACCATCTCCACCGCGCGCATGCCGGACATGTGCGCCAACACATAACGCCGCGCATCGACTGCCGGAATCGCCGCGTTGTGCGGCAGGGACGTGCCCAGTGCTTCGGCCATGCAGGCCATGGTCGACGCGGTGCCCATGGTGTTGCAGGTGCCCGCCGAGCGCGACATGCCGCCCTCGGCCGCGAGGAAATCGTCGATGGTGATAGTGCCGGCCTTGACCTGTTCGCTGAGCTGCCAGACCACCGTGCCGGAGCCGATGTCCTTGCCCTTGTGCTTGCCGTTGAGCATCGGCCCGCCGGTGACGACGATCGCCGGCACATCGCAACTGGCCGCGCCCATCAGCAGCGCCGGAGTGGTTTTGTCGCAGCCGGTCAACAGCACCACGCCGTCAATCGGGTTGCCGCGAATCGCTTCTTCGACGTCCATGCTCGCCAGGTTGCGAGTGAGCATGGCGGTCGGGCGCAGGTTCGACTCGCCATTGGAGAACACCGGAAATTCCACCGGAAAACCGCCAGCCTCGATCACCCCGCGTTTGACGTGCTCCGCAATCTGGCGGAAATGCGCGTTGCACGGGGTCAGTTCCGACCAGGTGTTGCAGATGCCGATGATCGGCTTGCCGTGGAACTGGTGGTCGGCGATGCCCTGATTCTTCATCCAGCTGCGGTACATGAAGCCGTTCTTGTCGGCCGTGCCAAACCATTGGGCCGAGCGCAGGGTGGGTTTCTTCTCAGACATGATCGGTTCTCTTATTGTAAGACTATTGTTTGCGAGTCATGGCTAAACATAAGCGCAAAATCACCGCTTTGGAAGTGTTGTTGGGTAATTAGTATTACTATATAGTCGTTTTCGGTGGAGGGATTGGCCCTGGCGGTTTTCCGCGAGAGGCGTCCCCCGAGGTTCTATAAAAACAACAATCGGAGACCGATCCCATGAGCCAGGAACTGCGGCTTGTCCGGCGCATCACGCTGAAACTGATTCCCTTCCTGATCCTGCTGTACCTGATCGCCTATGTGGATCGCTCCGCCGTCGGCTTCGCCAAGCTGCACATGGGCGCCGACATCGGCATCGGTGACGCGGCCTATGGCCTCGGTGCCGGGCTGTTTTTCATTGGCTACTTTCTTCTCGAAATCCCCAGCAACCTGATGCTCGAACGCTTCGGTGCGCGGCGCTGGTTTGCGCGGATCATGATCACCTGGGGCGCAATCACCATCGGCATGGCCTTCGTCCAGGGGCCGCACAGTTTCTACGTGATGCGCTTTCTGCTCGGCGCGGCGGAGGCGGGGTTCTTCCCCGGCGTTCTCTACTACATCACCCAATGGTTCCCGGTGCGCCATCGCGGCAAGATCCTCGGCCTGTTCATCCTCTCTCAACCGATCGCGATGATGATCACCGGCCCGGTATCCGGCGGCTTGCTGGGCATGGACGGCATCCTCGGTCTGCACGGCTGGCAATGGCTGTTCATCGTCATCGGCACCCCGGCGATCCTCCTGACCTGGCCGGTATTGCGCTGGCTGCCCGATGGCCCGCAGAACGTGAAGTGGATGGATCAGGCCGAGAAAGACTGGCTGACCGGCGAACTGAAAAAAGATCTTCAGGAATACGGCCAGACCCGTCACGGCAACCCGCTGCATGCGCTCAAAGACAAACGCGTGTTGCTGCTGGCGCTGTTTTACCTGCCGGTGACCCTGAGCATTTATGGCCTCGGCCTGTGGCTGCCGACGCTGATCAAACAGTTCGGCGGCAGCGATCTGGTGACCGGTTTTGTCTCGGCGGTGCCGTACATCTTCGGCATCGTCGGTCTGCTGATCGTGCCGCGCAGTTCCGACCGCATGAATGATCGCTACGGCCATCTGGCGGTGCTCTATGTGCTGGGCGCGCTGGGCCTGTTCTTCAGCGCGTGGCTGACCCTGCCGGTGGCGCAATTGGCGGCGCTGTGTCTGGTGGCGTTCGCGCTGTTTTCTTGCACGGCGGTGTTCTGGACCTTGCCGGGGCGGTTCTTTGCCGGCGCGAGTGCAGCGGCGGGGATCGCCCTGATCAACTCGGTGGGCAATCTCGGCGGCTACATTGGCCCGTTCGTGATCGGGGCGCTGAAGGAGTACACCGGGAGTCTGGCTTCGGGGTTGTATTTCCTGTCGGGCGTGATGGTGTGCGGATTGATCCTCACAGCCATCGTCTACCGCGTGCTCGAGCGCAAACACGTGCTGCCGGCCGAGCAATTTGCCGCCAGCGCACGCGGTGCCACGCGAACCTGAATCGGCAGAACAACATGGAACCCATGTGGGAGCGGGCTTGCTCGCGAATGCGGAGGGTCAGCCACCCTCATCGTTGAATGACACACCGCTTTCGCTAGCAAGCCCGCTCCCACAATGGATCGGCGTCGAACTGAAGACTGGTTTACAGGAGAGGACATATGCATCTGGTTCAATTCGAATTGATTAACGGCGAGCGCCGCGTCGGCGTGGTCGACATCGGGCTGATCCGCGAAGTGCAGGACGCCCGCAGCGTACGCGATCTGGCGTTGGCCGCGATCGAGGCCGGCAGCACCCTTGAACAGCAAGTGCAGACCCACGGCCTCGGCATCGATCATGACTACGCGGAGTTACTGAACACCCGGCGCATCCTGCCACCGCTGGACCATCCCGATCCTGCGCACCTGCTGGTCAGCGGCACCGGCCTGACGCATTTGGGCAGCGCTTCGGCCCGGGACAAGATGCATCAACAGGCCGGCGACGAAGCGCAAATGACCGACACCATGCGCATCTTCAAATGGGGCGTGGAGGGCGGCAAACCGGCGGCGGGGCAGGCGGGCGTGCAGCCGGAATGGTTTTACAAGGGCGACGGCAGCATCGTCGTGCGTCCGGGCGAGGCGTTCCCGTTGCCACCGTTTGCCGAGGATGCCGGCGAGGAACCGGAAATGGCCGGGCTCTACGTCATTGGCCACGACGGCAAACCTTGGCGCCTCGGTTTTGCGGTGGGCAACGAGTTCTCCGACCACGTCATGGAGCGCAAGAACTACCTGTACCTGGCGCATTCGAAACTGCGCAGTTGCAGCTACGGCCCGGAACTGCGCACCGGCGAACTGCCGCAGCATCTGGCCGGCACCAGCCGCATCCTGCGTAACGGTGAAGTGCTGTGGCAGAACGAATTCCTCAGCGGCGAAGCCAACATGTGCCATAGCCTCGCCAACCTCGAATACCACCATTTCAAATACCGCCAGTTCCTGCGTCCCGGCGACGTGCACATCCACTTTTTCGGCACCGCGACCCTGTCGTTCGCCGATGGCATCCGCACCCAACCCGGCGACCGGTTTGAAATCAGCCAGGCCGAATTCGGCGCACCACTGGTCAACGGCATCGCGCCGGCAGCAGCGGTTTTTCAACCGGACAGCATCGGCACCCTTTAAGGAGCTCCCATGACTCAGATTCTCGGTCACAACTACATCGGCGGGCAGCGCAGTGCCGCGGGCAACGTCAAACTGCATAGCGTCGACGCGACTACCGGCGAACACCTGCCGTACGATTTCATTCAGGCGACTGAAACCGAAGTCGATGCCGCCGCCAAAGCCGCCGCCGCAGCGTACCCGCCCTATCGCAGCCTCAGCGCTGAACGCCGCGCGCAATTTCTCGACGCGATTGCCGATGAGCTGGATGCGTTGGGTGATGATTTCGTGGCCGTGGTCTGTCGTGAAACCGCGTTGCCGGCGGGGCGGATTCAGGGCGAGCGCGGGCGTACCAGCGGCCAGATGCGCCTGTTCGCCAAAGTCCTGCGGCGCGGTGATTTCTACGGCGCGCGAATCGATCTGCCACTGCCGGATCGCCAGCCGTTGCCGCGCCCGGATCTGCGGCAGTACCGCATCGGCCTCGGCCCGGTGGCGGTGTTTGGCGCGAGCAACTTTCCGCTGGCGTTTTCCACTGCGGGTGGCGATACCGCTGCCGCGCTGGCCGCTGGTTGCCCGGTGGTGTTCAAGGCCCACAGCGGACACATGGCAACTGCTGAACTTGTCGCCGATGCACTGATTCGCGCCGCCGAAAAAACTGCGATGCCCGTCGGTGTGTTCAACATGATTTACGGCGGCGGTGTGGGCGAGTGGCTGGTCAAGCATCCGGCGATTCAGGCCGTCGGTTTCACCGGTTCGCTCAAGGGCGGTCGGGCACTGTGCGACATGGCGGCGGCGCGGCCGCAACCGATCCCGGTGTTCGCCGAGATGTCGAGCATCAACCCGGTGATCGTCTTGCCGCAGGCGCTGGCCACGCGTTCGGAATCGATCGCCCGCGACCTGACCGCCTCGGTGGTGCAGGGCTGTGGTCAGTTCTGCACCAATCCCGGTTTGGTCATTGGTATTCGCTCGCCGCAGTTCAGCGCGTTTGTCCAGCAAGTGGCCGGGCTGATCGGCGATCAACCGGCGCAGACCATGCTCAACGCCGGCACGCTTGGCAGCTACGGCAAAGGCTTGCAGAAACTCTTGGCGCATTCCGGCATTGAGCATTTGGCGGGTCAGCCGCAGCAGGGCAATCAGGCGCAGCCTCAGTTGTTCAAGGCCGATGTCAGCCTATTGATCAACAGCGATGAAGTGCTACAGGAGGAAGTGTTCGGCCCGACCACGGTGATCGTCGAAGTGGCGGACAAGGCCGAGCTCAGCGCGGCGCTGCAGGGCCTGCACGGCCAACTGACGGCGACGATGATCGGCGAGCAGGCCGACTTCGAACGCTTCCCGGAACTGACGCCGTTGCTTGAGCAGAAGGTCGGGCGGATCCTGCTCAATGGTTATCCGACCGGGGTCGAGGTGTGTGACTCGATGGTGCATGGCGGGCCGTATCCGGCGACGTCCGACTCGCGCGGCACGTCGGTGGGGACGCTGGCGATTGATCGTTTCCTGCGTCCGGTGTGTTTCCAGAATTACCCCGACAGTTTGCTGCCGGAACCGCTGAAGAATGGCAATCCGCTGCGCATTCAGCGTCTGGTGGATGGCAAGCCTTCGCGCGACGCCTTCTAACTCACACCGCAAATCCCCTGTAGGAGTGAGCCTGCTCGCGATAGCGGTTTCACATTCGACATCTTGGTTGGATGACACACCGCCATCGCGAGCAGGCTCACTCCTACAAGGGCCGGGCACGACAATGAGCTATCATTGGCCCTTTCCCCCCTAAGAAAGACTGTTTGCCATGACTGCCCAAACCCTTCTCAACGCCCTCGAACACTGCGGCATGGTCGAAATCGATGGCTTGCACGCCTTCGAATTCGCCCTCGACGAAGACGACAATCTGCACATCGAATGCATCGATGGCCGCACGGCCAAGCATTGGGAGTTCACCCCGGCGCAGGTTACAGCGGCGACGTTTGATGAAGACCTGCAGAGTTGGCTGATCATTGGCTACGCCAGCGACACCAAAACCACCGGCGAGCACCGTCTGGTCTGCCTCGGTGATGTAGTCAGCAGCAGCGATGACGAGGATGAAACTGATGAACATGCGTAAATTCTGGCCGCTGCTGATGGCCGGCAGCGTCGGTGCGATGGGCCTTTCCAGTGCCAGCGCCGAGAACTATCAATTGCTGGTCGGCTCCTACACGGCGGGTACCAGCCAGGGCATCTACCGGATGAATTTCGACAGTGCCACCGGCCAGATCGCTGCCAAGCCGCTGCAAGTGGTGAAGAGCGAAAACCCGTCATGGCTGACCCTGTCCAAAGACCAGCATCGGCTGTTCGTGGTCAATGAAAACGGCCCCGGCCAGAAAGACCCTGTCGGTCGCGTCAGCAGCTACTCGATTGATCCGAAGACCCACGCCCTGACCCTGATCAATCAGGTGCAGAGCCTGGGTAACGAACCGACCCACTCAAGCCTCAGCGGCGACGCCAGCCACCTGTTCGTCAGCAACTATTCGGTGATGGAAGATCCGGGTGGCACCTTGGCGGTGTTGCCGGTCGGTGCCGATGGCAAGCTCAAACCGGTGGTGCAGATGAGCGCGCACCCGGCGAGCCGGGTCAACCCCGAGCGTCAGGCGTCGAACCACGTGCACTCGACCGTTTCCTCACCGGATGGCCGCTACGTGTTCTCCAACGACCTCGGTGCGGACAAGGTCTTCATCTACAAATTTGACCCGAAGGCCAACCCGGACCTGCCGCTGACCCCGGCAAAAACCGCTTCGATTGCCTTGCCGGCCGGCAGCGGCCCGCGTCATTTGCTGTTCAGTGCTGACGGCAAACATGCCTGGCTGACCATGGAAATGAGCGCACAGGTCGCTGTGTTCGACTACAACGACGGCGTGCTGACCCAGACGCAACTGGTCGATCTGGCTGCCGGCCAACCGACTTCGGACAAGGCCGGTGCGGCGCTGCATGCCTCGGCGGATGGCAAATTCCTCTACGTCAGCAACCGTGGCACTGCCAATCAGTTGCTGGTGTTCAGCATCGACCCGGCGACCGGTCAGCTCAAGGAGCTGCAAAAACGCTCGGTGGAAGGTGATCACCCGCGTGAGTTCAGCCTCGATCCGAGTGGCAAATTCCTGCTGGTCGCCAACCAGAAGAGCAACGAAATTGTTGTCGTCGAGCGCGATGCCAAGACCGGTCTGCTTGGCAAAACCGTGCAAAAACTGCCGATGGACGCCCCGAGCGACCTGAAGTTTCTAGTGCGACAATAAGCCACAGGCCCCGGTTTGCGGGGCCTGTCTCTTTGTATTAATCGCGCTGATATCCGGTAATGCTACAAAGCATTTCAAGCGATCAACCCTCGAGCGTTAAGTTTGCTTCACGGCCCAACCGGGCAAAGCAAGCCAACCGAACACGAGGGTTACCGCCATGAACTTCAATCTCTTCTCCGTTATCGCCGCTTCCGCCATCTCTGCCACCGTTGCATTGCCAGCCAGTGCCAACGCTGAAGTCAGCAGCAAAAAATCCCACACCCAGAGCTACACCCAGAAATACCTGCAACAGAGCGCCAACTTCTACGCCGCGCTGGATCACAAAGCCCAACACTGAAATGCCCGCTTCGAACAACTCCCTGTAGGAGCTGCCGAAGGCTGCGATCTTTTGATCTTCAACGTCAAAAGATCGCAGCCTTCGGCAGCTCCTACACATTTGCGTGATCGAAAAAACCTGCTCGATAGGTTTTCTCCAACGCTGAGATAGAAGGCCTGAATAATCAACCAAGCTGATGTTTACTATGGCAAACCCTGAGTGGTTACCACGGCTTTTTTGATTGATCCTGACGGCACTGAAACATGCCCACGGAGAACATCATGGCCAGTTCAATCATCACTTCAGCCAAGCGCGGCGCCTACCTGGCCATCGGTCTTTACCTGGCCTTGGTGCTGTTTGTCAGCCTCGCCTCGCAGACTCAACACAGCTTCGATGCCCCGATCCAGGTCGCACACCCCGGCATCCAGTTCGAACACCGCGCAGACGTGTTGGTTGATCGTGCTGAACTCGCAGGAGTGGGCGGCGCATGAAAGGCTACAGACTCTGGGTCATCGCCGGGCTGGCACTGATGACCAATGGCGCGGCGTTGCTCGGCTTCGGCCAAGGCTCGGTCGGCGCGCTGGCACGGGCCATAGAGGCTAATCACAGCATTGCGCACAACATCGAACGGGCAAATACCCTGGGGCTGATGGCCGGCAACCCACCGGTAAAAGTCTCGGCCGATTTTCTCGGCCCCTTCGAAGTGGATTGCATGGCACTCGGCATGTGCGCCGTGCTGGCTTAGACTGAGCGAACCATTGTGGCGAGGGGATTCATCCCCGATGGGCCGCGAAGCGGCCCCAGTCCCGGCGAACCGGATTATTCTGATACACCGAGGTGTCTGATTTCAGGGCAGCTTCGCCGCCCATCGGGGATGAATCCCCTCGCCACAAGGAGTTCGGTACCAGGAGTTCGGGTTACTTCTTCATGATCGCCGTGAACAGCTCGGACTCAAGAAAGCCCTGCAACCACACCTGCAACCGCACATAAGGCGTCTGCGCAAACCACTCGCGATCCACATGCGCAAACTGCCGAACGAACGGCAGCAGCGCGATATCCGCAAGACACGGATGATCACTCAGCAAATAATCCCGACCTTCAAGCAACCCATCCAGCCTCTGCAAAAACAACACGCCCTCAGCCCGATAAACCTCCATCGGTTGTTCGGGATAGCGTTCGGCGTACTTGTAACGGTTCAAATGCACCTTGAACACCTGATCATTGGCTTCGATCAATTCGGCAATCCGTGAATCACCGCCGAGCAACCAGTTGTCAGGATCATTCTGTGCCAACGCCCAGCGCATGATCTCCAGGCTCTCATCGATCACCCGACCCTCCGCATCCAGCACCGGCACCGTGCCCTTGGGCGAGATCGCCAGCATCGCGGCCGGTTTGGCCTTGAGGCTGACTTCGACGATCTCCACCGGCACGCCCGAATAACGCAGGGCCATTCGCGCGCGCATCGCATAGGGGCAGCGGCGGAACGAATACAGTGTGTTCATTTCACCTCCAGCGTGCTCAAGCCGTTGCCTTGGCGTTGCACCTGAATCTGCACCGGAATCCGTTCGTGCATTTCCTGGACGTGGGAAATCACCGCGACCTTGCGCCCCTGCGCCTGCAAGCCGTCGAGTGCGTCCATGGCCAGTTGCAGCGACTCCGGGTCGAGGCTGCCGAAGCCTTCGTCGATGAACAGCGATTCGATTTTCAGCGTGCTCGAGGCCATCGATGCCAGCCCCAGCGCCAGAGCCAGCGACACCAAGAACGTCTCGCCACCGGACAGCGAATGCACCGAGCGCAATTCGTCGCCCATTTCGGTATCCATCACCAGCAGGCCGAGCATGCTGCCGCCGCGTTTGAGTCGGTAGCGCTTGACCAGTTGGCGCAACTGCACATTGGCGTGATGCACCAGCAAGTCGAGGTTGTAGGCCTGGGCGATCTTGCGGAAGGTGTCGCCGGTGGCCGAGCCGATCAAGGCATTGAGGCGCGCCCAGCGCTGATACTCGGCATAGGCGTCGGCGATCTGCTGCGCCAGCGCTTGGTTGGCGTTTTGCCGGCGCTGATCTTCAGCCTGTTCGGCGCGCAGTTCGGCGCACTGTTGCTCGCTGAGGTTGAACTGCTGTTGCAGGTCGGCGAGGGCGCCGGCGAGTTGTTCGGCATCGAGGTTGCCGTTGTGCTGCGCCTGATGATCGGCCAGGCGCTGGTCACGTTCTTGCAGCAGCACCTTGGCCTGTTCGATGGCTTTTTCATTGTGCTGCAAGCGCTGGCGCAGTTCGCTGAGCTGCGCCTCATCGACGCACAGCAAGTCTTCGAGGCCGCCGTCATCCAGCTCCGGATGGTGCGCGCGCCAGTCGGCAATCTTCTGCGTCAGTTCGCCGTCTTCGCTTTGCAGCGCCTGCAAGCGTTCCTGCTGCGCCTTGAGTTCGGCGCTGATCTGCACAAGTTGGGTGCGTACGTTCTGCAGTTCCGAAGCGGTGCTGGTTTCGGCGTTGCGCGCCTGCTCCACGGCCTGTTCCAGTTGCTGCTGCCAATGCTCGGCGCTGCTGTGTTCGCCCAACAGTTGCGCCAGTTGCGCCTGACAGGCCTGTTGTTGCGCCGCCAGCGTGCTGAATTGCTGCTCGGCGCTTTGCAGTTGCTGGACGCGGCTGTGCTGGCGATCCTGTTCTTTCTCCAGGGTTTGCTGGCGTTGTTGCTGTTCGGCCAACTCTTCCTTTTGCTGCTCGACTTGCGCCAGACGCTCGGCGATTTGCCGATCCAGCTGCATGAAGGTTGCCGCCGGCTCGATGCGCAAAGCTTCGAGGGTGTCGGCCGGCAGCAGGCTGGCGAACGCACTGAGCTCTTCGTCGAGACGCTGACGGTCGCTGCTCAGTTCGCGTTGTTGGTTGCTCAAGTGCTGCGCCGCTTGCTGATGCGCGGTTTCGGCGTTGCGCAGTTGCTGGGTCAGGCGCGCCGCATCCTGTTGCAGGGTGAGCAGGGCGCTCTGGCGTTGCTCGTCCTGAGTGATGCTCTGGTTCAACTGAGCGGTTTGCCGGGCCAGCCAGGCGTCGCGTTTATCGGCGTCCTGATTCAGCAACTGTGGCGCCAGCGGATGTGCCTCAAGGCTCGGTGCCAAGGCCTGAAGCTGGGCGCTCAATTGTTCCTGCTGTTGCAACAGCTCTTTCTGCCGGGCGATCACGCCGCCGACTTCAGCGCGCAAGTCGGTGAGTTTTTCCTTGAGCTGATCCACCGCTTGCTGCGCGCTGGCCTGCTCGGATTCATCATGTCGGCCGAGGCTTTGCAGCAGCGCTTCCGGCTGATGATACGGATGCTCGTTGCTGCCACAGACCGGGCACGGCTGATCATCCTGCAACTGCGCGCGCAACTCTTCGACACTGGCACTGCGCGCCAAACGCTGGCGTTCGAGCAGTTCACGGGTGACGTTGAGGGTTTGCTCGGCGACGCTCAGTTCGGCTTTGCTTTTCACCCCATCCTGGGTCAGGCGCTCGCGTTCCTGCTGTGCATCGAGCAGGCGCTGTTGCAGCTCGGCGTCGCGTTTTTCCAGCTCCTGCTGACTGGCCCAAAGCCGCGTCAGGTCTTCGATGGCGCGCAGTTGTTTGCGATTGTCCTGCAACAGAGTGCCGAGGATGCCGATCTGCTCGGCGACGGCATCCGGCTCGGCGCCGGCCTCTTTGAACAGCACTTCCAGTTGCTGCTTTTGCGTGGCCAGCGCTTCGGCGCTGTGCGCGGCATTCTGTTCGAGGGTCGCCAGTTCGGCTTGCCCTTTGTTCAGTCGATTGCCGATCAGCATCAACTGTTGCAGGCGATCGCGGTAGGCATTCCATGCATCGCTGAGTGGTGCCAGATGAGCGCTTTGTTCGAGCTCGGCGGCCATTTTTTGCAGGCGTTGAGCAACTTCAGCCTGTTTTTCCTGCAAGGCTTGAATGGTGCTCTGGCCTTGCGTGCAGGCCTGCTCGGCGGCTTGGCGCGCGTCGGCGCTGAGGGCGGTGTCTTTGGCGAGGCGGGCGAGGGTGCTCTGCTCTTCGAAAGCCTGACGCAGCAGCGGGGCGCTTTCGCTGTGCCGTTGCTGCGCTTCGGTCAGGGCGATTTTTGCCGCATCGAGCGCCTGCTCCAGTTGCGTCTGACGCTCATTGAGTTCGCCGTGTTGCTCGGTGTGCGCGGCAATTTGTGCGGCCAGCGGCGTCAGCTGCGCATCGAGTTCAGTCTTGCGCGCGAATTGGTGCCGTTGCGGGGCGAGTTGTTCCAGGCGCGTCAGCTTCAGGCGCTCGCCGGCCAGGCTTTCCCACTGTTGCTGCGCACTGTGCAGTTGTTCGGCAGCCGCTTGCTGCGCGTCCTGCAACTGGCGCAAATCCTTGAGCCAGCTGTGCTGTTGTTCCAGTTGCTTGAGTTGCGCCTGCTGCAACTTCAGCTGTTGCTGGGCAGCGTTGAAACGCTCATCCAGTTCGGCCCGGGCTTCGGGGGCGAGCGGGGTAACGCCGGTGGCTTGATCCTGCAGCAGCTTGTGCGCTTCGCGGGCCTCTTTGGTCTTGTCGAAGGCACGGCGGCCGAGACGGGTGTAGAGCGCGGTGTCGGTGAGTTTTTCCAGCAGTTCGCTGCGGTCGTTGTCGTCAGCCTTGAGAAACGCACTGAACTCGCTCTGGGCCAGCAGCACGGCGCGGGTGAACTGTTCGAAGTTCAGACCGAGTGCGGCTTCGAGTTGGGTCTTGTATTCGCCTTTCTGGCTGGCGAGCAGTTGATCCTGATCGATGTCACGCAGGCTCTGACGGCTGGCCTGCAACTTGCCTCCAGCCTTTTCCCGGGCGCGGTTGGCTTCCCAGCGCGCACGGTAACGGCGGCCATCGACGCCAACAAAATCCACCTCGGCATACCCTTCGCCGGTGCCGCGCCGCAGCAAGGTGCGCGGGTCGCCGGTGGCGATTTCACCGTCAGCGTCCGGCACCTTGGCGTCGCGACCGGTGTTGTTCAGGCGCGGGACCGCACCGAACAGCGCCAGGCACAGCGCGTCGAGCAGGGTACTTTTACCCGCGCCAGTCGGCCCGGTGATCGCGAACAACCCGGCACTGGCCAGCGGTTCGGCGGTGAAATCAATCTCGAACGGCCCGGCCAGCGAGGCGAGGTTCTTCAAGCGAATGGCGAGAATTTTCATGGCTGCTCGCCCTCCAGTTGCACGTCTTGCAGCAGTTCGGCGAAGTCCTTGAGCGTCTGTTCATCGACCTCGTTGCCGTAATTGTCGAGCCAGGCGCGACTGAACAGTTCCTGCGGGGTGAGTTGATCGAGTTCGATCAATGCGCTGCCTTCTTCGGCACCGTCAGCACCGCGATTGCCGGCGTATTCGGCGGCAATCCGCACCAGGCGCACGGCTTTGCCTTGCAGGGCGTTTTCCACCTGATGGCGCAGATCCGGCTGGGGCTCGTCGAGGGTCACGCGCACCTCCAGCCATGGCTGGCGCTGGGTTTCAGCGAGCAGATCAATATTCGGCAGGTCGGCCATTTGCAGCAGAATCTCCGCCAGCGGCGCCGGGCCGATGCGTTGCAGGTTGACCGACCTTGGGATCAGTTTCGGCTCAACGCTGACCAGGGTTTCGCCGTCGAGGATGATGTCGAGAATCTGGTGCTGATAACCGATCTCCGAGAACGACAACGGAATCGGCGAGCCGCTGTAGCGAATGCGCTCTTCACCGTTGACCTTCTGCGGCTTGTGCAAATGACCGAGGGCGACGTAACTGATGCTCGGCCCGAACAGGCTGGCGGGCAGCGCTTCGGCGTTACCGATGATCAGGCTGCGCTCGGAGTCTTCCGAAACCGAGCCGCCAGCCATGTGCGCATGGCTGATGGCGACCAAGGCCTGACCCGGTTGGCGCTTGGCATTCGCCGCTTCGATCAGCCATTCATGCACCTGACCGATGCCACGCAAATAATTGTCGCCCAGATGCGCGCCAGTCACTTCCGCCGGACGCAGGAACGGCAGCGCCAGGCACCACGCGGCGATCTCGCCTTGGGCATTCGGCAGCGGCAGCAGCAGACGTTCGGCGTCGAGCTGGCCGTCATCCAGCCACAACACCCGGCCCAGCGCATGGGTGCGCAAGCGGCGCATCAACGGCGCCGGCAGCTCGATGCGCGAGCCGGAATCGTGGTTGCCGGCAATCATCACGATGGTCAGCAACGGTTGCTGCTCGTGGGCGCTGACGATGAAGTCGTAAAGGCGTTCCTGGGCTTTGACCGGCGGATTGACCGTGTCAAAGATGTCCCCGGCAATCAGCAGCACATCCGGCTGCGCCAGTTGCAGTTGGCGCAGCAGCCATTCGAGAAAGCACGCATGCTCGAAATCGCGCTCCTGGCCGTGCAGGTTTTGCCCAAGGTGCCAGTCGGAGGTGTGGAACAGACGCAAGGTGGACTCCGCTACAGAAATAGTGATGGCCGCGGGGAAATGATGGGCGGCTAAAGAGAGGGGAGTTTACTGGCAAACGGGCGGACTTGCCCAAAGGCTTGAAAGATCAGGAGGTCATGGCCGATGCCGTCTGTCGCTACTGTCAGATCTGACAGTAGCGGTCCGACAGCATCGGGTGATGGGATAGCGCGGTCGCCAAGGCGTCAGGCCGGGGCTTTCTGTCACTTGAGGAGTTGCTTGTATGAAAACGCAATCACCATCAGCCTCTACGTCTTCCGATCCAGGCGTGAGCGCGCTCAGGCCCATAAGGATCACCAAAGCCACGACTCCCGTGCAGGGCTATGACGGTGGTTTGCCGGTGGACGCTGTGGCGCGAGGCGTCGAGTTTCTGGTCTCTCCCTGGCTGGTCATGAAGGCGGGTGATCTGCTTGAGGTGTTCTGGGGCGACCGGCAGACGCGGGTCTGGAGCAAAGACATCGAGACGGAAGATGAAAACGAAATCGTCAAAGGGGTCATCGATGAGGGGCATATCCGCAGGGGGGACGCCTATCCGGTTTTTTATCGAGTGACCCGGCCGTTTCAGGAACCTGAGTCAACACCGCTGCAAAGGTTTTTGGTCAAACTGGATCGCCCCGGCGGCTTCGATGACGACCTGTCAATGCCCGGCCACCAGAACCTGCGCTACCACATCCCCAAAAGCATCATCGACAACGGCGTCGGCCCCGAGGAGGCCGCGGCGGGTGTGCCGATCACGATCCTGCCGTATCCCTTCATGCGTATCAACGACCGTGTCAAAGTGGCGTGGGGCCGCGTAGAGAAAGAGGTCTATGTCGAGCAAAAGCATATTGACGACCCTGACGACAACCCGCTGATCGTGACCATCGATCAAGCACTGATCGTAGAGGCGGCCGACAGCGCCGGGGTGATGGTGATGTACCAGGTGATCGATGAGTGTGGCAACTATCCCGATCCACGTTCCCCGTGGTCGGCACCAAACCTAGTCGTGGTGGATCTGAAAGGAAATCGTCTCGATGCGCCTATCGTGCTGGAGGCCGATCCGCAGACTTACGAAATCGACCTCGACAAATTGAACGATGACGACGTGAACGTTCTGGTCAATACCCCCGCTGGCACCTTCCAGGAGCAGGACGTCGTCGCTTTGACCTGGCGAGGAATCAACGCCGAGGGCGCATCGATCGACCATGGCCCGGTAGAGCTGCCGGTGACACGAGTCGGTGTTGCGCTGATGTTCACTGTCCCGAACGACAAGGTACGAGCCATTGCCAAAGGCCGGGCCAGTGTCTCCTACATACTCAAGCGCACGGGCGTGGCCGATCGGCCGTTCAAGACCGTCGGCATTTCGGTGATGGGGGAGACCTTCCGACTGCCGTCTCCTACGGTGGACGAAGCCCCTGCCGGTACGCTGAACCCGGACGAACGCTGGGCGACCGTGCGCATTCCATGGTTTGCGGGACGCGCCGCCAGTGACCTGTTGACGCTGATCTGGGAGGCCACGCGTCCCGGCGGCGGCATCGTCTATTACGAAGACCCGCGCCCGGTTGGTGATGTGCCGGAGGACGAGCCGGTGTTGCGCAATGTCTCGAACGCGGAGATCCAGCGTTTCGACGGCTTGAAGGTCTCGGTGTTCTATACCGTCGCCAACGATGATAAGGCGACATTCAACGTGCGCGAGTCGTTGCCGTTCGAGATGCTGGTGGGCGAGGTGCAACCGCTGTTCGTGACGCCGCGCGTGGAAGAGGCGGTGCCTGGCACGTCGTTGATCGATCCGGAAGCCGTCCCGCCGCTGGGCTGTAAATTGATTGTGCCGTATCTGCAGACACTGCCCGAAGACCTGGTGAATTATCGCTGGCGCGGTACGGGCGGTAACGGCAGCACCACTGGCTCACTGCCTCTTACAACGCAAACTGCGGGTAAGGAAGTGCCGTTCACGGTGCCTAAACAGTTTGTGACCAACAACCTCAATCGGCGGATTGTCATCGACTATTTCATCGTGCGTAACGGCAAGACCCTGGGTTACTCCTTTCCACTGACCTTGCGGGTCGGCAATGCCCTGCTGGATTTCGATCCTCCCTCAATTGACGACGCGCGGGGTGACCAGATTGATGCGAGCGCGGTGCCATCCGTAGGTGCCACCGTGCGTCTGGCTGCGGCGTATGGCTTGAGGGTGGGCGACAGCGGCGAGATCCGCTGGATCGGCGGTGCCGGCGGCGGCACGGCGATCGTGCCGTTTCGCGTGGAGAGCGGAGAAGCGGGGCGCGACAAACTGGTCAGCGTGCCGCAGTCGGTGGTGTTGGCCAACGTCGGGCGGGAAATCTCGCTGGATTGCACCGTAGTGCGCCAGCCCGGTGGTCGCCAGTATTCGCGGGTGGCGGTTTATGACGTGCGTGCATCGCTGGGGACGGGACGCTTGCTGGTGATGGGCGCGCGCTCGCGCGGTAATTACCAGATGTATGGCGGCGGGACTGCGTGGCTGACCGCGCTGGATGCAACCACCCGCCAGCCGGTCAGGGCCTGGTGGCGTTATAACGGCGAGGAGGGCGAGGTCAGTGGCACGACGTTCCGTGACACTCGACCGGACCGGCTGCTGCATGTGCGGATAAGTGATGATCAGGTGACGATCAATCCGCAGAACCTGTGCGGGAACGGGAATTTTATATCCGGACAGGACGCAAACAACGCGGCCTTTGCGGCACGGACTGAGCGTGGAGCTCTGGTGGCATGGGGTAAGCCTGCCCGTGGTGGGGATCTGGGGGATTCGTTACCGGCCATTGCCGATGCCATATCGCTGAGTGCTTGCGGTTATGCCTTGGCGGCACGTCAGGCCAGTGGTGCGGTGGTGGCTTGGGGGCTGAGGGGGATGGGGGGAGACGTGCCGGAACCCATCAGTCCTTTGCGCGATATCGTAGCGGTAAGCGGCAACGGTTATGCGTTTGTCGCGCTACGTCGCGATGGGAGTCTAGTGGCGTGGGGAGATCCTGGTTCTGGGGCAACACTTCCAGAGCCGATAGCTGGCCTGAGGGATGTTGTCAAAGTTATTGGCAGCCTCTACGCCTTTGCTGCGCTTCTGTCCAATGGGTCGGTGGTGGCTTGGGGGCACCAAAGCTTCGGAGGTAATGTGCCTGAGTTCATCGGGAAAATGACTGACATCGTTGATATAGTCGCTAACGCCTACGCCTTTGCTGCTTTGCGTGCCAATGGTGCGGTAGTGATGTGGGGTAGCAGCTGGTATGTGAGCCCCCTGCCAACCGAGATTGAAATGCTTACAGACATTACTGAGTTGACCAGTACCTACCGAGCATTTGCTGCGCGACTCAGTGATAACAGTGTTGTTGCCTGGGGGCACGGGAGGTGGGGGGCAAGCGTTCCTAAACCAATCGCAGAGCGCACTGATATAAGGACGGTAACGAGTTGCAACGATTCCTTCGTTGCACTGCTCGAAAGTGGGCGCGTAGTGGGATGGGGCAACGTGGCAATTCCGCAGCGGGTTGCAGTACTGATTGACATCGTCCAGGTGGTATGCGGAGGAGTTGCTTTTGCCGCATTGCGGGCCAACGGCACCGTGGTAGCCTGGGGCGCTGCAGATCGAGGTGGTGAAATCCCGGACGCCATTGCGGCCAGACTGGTCAACGTCCGCGCCATTTATGGCAACACCCATGCCTTTGCCGCGCTAACCTCCAGCGGCGAAGTCGTGACCTGGGGGCGTGGCCCGGCCGGCGGTGACAGCGATGCCGTCGCCGACCAGCTCAACGGCAAAATCTTCTACGAAGCTACCGCGCTGTCCCGTGGTTTGGGAATGCGTGAGACGCGACTGCTTGAAGCGGCAGCAAGTGAACAAACCTCATAACACCGCCAACGCCTGAAAGATCGCAGCCTGCGGCAGCGCCTACGACTAAATGTAGGAACTACCGCAGGCTGCGATCTTTTTGCTGTTTACTTCGGATAAAGCGGCGGCAACCCACTGTCACCCACCGGATCCTGCACCCGCTCGGCCGCCGGAATGGTACGGATCGCCCGCCACAAATCCTCACCCTGCCAATGCTGCCCGGTCTCGCTGTACAGCGCGCCATTGAGCCCGTCCAGCGCATCCGACAACGGCACAAACCGCGCCGCCATATCGGCCAGCGTTTCCGGCTGCTGCCGCGCCCACGCATCCAGCGCCTGCCGGGTCGCTTGGGGATCATTCGCCTGGCACGCCCGTTTGATGTCGTCCAGCAAGGTGCGCGGGCTTGGCCCGGTTTGGGCGGCGCGATGCACCGCCGGTTGCCAGCGCGCGCGCCACCACAGGCCGAAGCCGAGCAGGGTGGTGCAGGCGAGGATCAGGGTGCTGAGTTTCCACCACCACAGCACATCGTTATCGACGACGCTCGGTTGCAGATTGCCGGCCGGGGTGTCGACCTGCAGGCTCGGGTTGTTCGCCACTTGCAGGGTGCGCGCCGGCAGGCTGGTGTGTTCCAGATGATCTTCGAAGGTGTTCCACCAGATCACGTCGACGCTCGGCAACTCGATCGCACCGCTGCGGCTGGGCACCAGCGCTTCGCGTTCTTCACGGCTGCCGATCAGGCCGCGCTCGCCGCTCTGGTTGCTCAGCACCGGTTGATCCGGGTAACGGCGCAGGCCATTGGCGTCGGTGGCGGGCAGGGCCGGCAGTTGCGAACTGGCCAGGCCTTCGGCTTTCAGGGTCAGGCTGCGGGTCAGGGAGTCGCCGACCTGAGTGTGATCCGGCTCCGGGTTCCAGCTTTCGCTCAGGCTCAGGCTGCGGGCGGGCAGCCAGGGTGCGTCGGCCGGGTAAGTCAGCGGTTTCGGTTTGACCGTCAGCGGAATCTCCGAGGAACTGACGCGCAACAGCTTGCCCGGTTTCGGGCCTTGTGCGGTCGCGTCCTGGGCGGGCTGGGTATCGACCAGCGTGGCACTGAACGTCTGCGGGGCGATGGTCAGCAAACCGCTGTGCTGCGGATAGATCGCGTAGCGCATCTCGATCACGCCATGACGCACGCCGTTGATGTCTTTCTCGTAGGTGCGCGTGTCGCCCAACTGCTCGATGCGCGCATCGGCGATCTGCAACGGGGTCAGGCTGCTGTCGTCGTACAGCGACACCGAGTGATAGATGCGCAGGGTCAGGATCGCTTGTGCCTGCACATACACGCTGGACTGGTCGAGACTGGCCTCGATGAACACCGGATCCGGATTGTTTTTCTCTTCGCGGGTATCGCTCTCGACCACTTGCACGGTGATCGGCTGGCTCTGCACCTCACCCAGTTGCAGCGGCGGAATGGTCACGCTGCCGTTCTCTTTCGGCAGCAGGGTGATGATCCAGCGCGTGGTCGCACGGTTGTCGCCATTGAGGGTGTTCAACTGGTTGACCTGGCGCGTGCCACGCACCTCGAACAACGGCTCCAGCGGCGTCAGGTCGGGCTTGCCGAACTGCGTGACATCGTTGGTTTCGAGGGTGAGTTCGACCGTCTCGCCGGTGTTCAGGCGACTGCGATCCACGCTGGCCGTCAGCTCGGCCGCCTGGGCGGTGGCCATGCAGATCAGCAGGGGCAGCAAGAGAGCGGTGAAGCGGGTCATCGAGTTTTTCCCTGATCCTGATGTTGTTGCTGTTCGTACCAGAATTTGCGTCGCAGCAATTCCCCCGGGTTGTCCGGAATCTTGCCCAGCCATTGTTCCAGTGCCTGACGCTGTTCGCCTTCGAGGGTGTCCTCGCCGGGTTGCAGGATCGGCGCAGTATTCGGTGATTCATCCGGCGGGTTGCCCGGCACTTCGTTGGGTCCCGGTTGCGGTGGTGTGGTCGGCGGCGGTTCGTTGGCCGACTCGCCGGGCTGGGCCTCGCTCGGGGTGTCACTGTTGACCGCCGGTGGCGGCGCGGTCGCTGGCGGTGGTTCATCGCCGGGTACGTTCGGCTGGGCCGTTTGCGGCTGCGGCTGCGGCTCGGCCGGCGGCGGGGTGTTCTTCTGCTTGAGCAGGTTTTCCACCAGAGCCTTGTTGGTCAGCGCTGGACGCAAGTCCGGTTGCAGTTCCAACGCTTGTTCGTAGGCATCGATGGCCGCTTCCAACTCGCCACTTTTCGCCAGGGCGTTGCCACGATTGTAGTGGGCGCGGGCATCGCTGCCTTCGGCGAAACGCTGAGCGGCGCCACTGTAATCGCCGGCTTCGTACAACGCCAGCCCTTGCCACTGGTGATCTTCGAAGTGCTCGGCGGCTTCGGCCGGGCGCTTCTGCTTGAGCAGGTGCAGGCCCTGTTGGTCAGGGCGCAGCCACAGGTCTTCGAAGTCGAAAGCGTAGCTCGGCTGGGGCAGACAAAACAGCAATGGCAGACAGAACAACCAGCCACGGCGTCCGGCGCAAGCGGCCAGCAGCAACAGTGGCAACAACAGCCAGTAACCCTGATCGGCCCAAGTGTCGAGGCGCACGGTCTGGCCATCGTTGCGCAGACTGCGCGGGCCATCGAGCAGGCCGAGGGCGCGCAAATCGCTCTCGTCCAGCCGCGCACTGTGGTAGTCGCCGCCGATGCTGGCGAGGAACGCGCCGAGGCTCGGGCTGTCGAGTTGCGGCACGCGGATCGCGCCTTGTTCATCCTTGAGGAAACTGCCGTCCTCCTGAGCAATCGGTGCGCCTTCAGCGGTGCCGATGCCGAGCATCAGCAGTTGCGCCGATTGTTTGCCGAGGGCGCGGCGGATGCCTTGGCGTTCTTCTTCACTCAGCGACGAGCCGATCAGCAGAATCCGCCCCTGACCGAGGGCGCCTTGCTTGAGCAATGTCAGCGCCTTGATGACCCCGAGGTCAGCGCGGTTGCCGCTTTCCGGCATCAACGACGGCTTGAGGGCGTCGAGCAGATTGCGACTGGTCGCCAGGTCATCCGACAGCGGCACCAGCGTGTGCGCACTGCCGGCGTAGACGACGATCGCGGTCTGCGCATCGCTGCGTGCCTGCAACAGGTCGAACAGTTTGCGCCGGGCCTGTTCCAGTCGCGTTGGCGGCGAGTCGGTGGCGAGCATTTCCGGGGTCAGTTCCAGCACGACGACCAGCGGATCGGCAGGCTTCTGGCTGGTCTGTTCGACCCGCTCCCAGCTCGGTCCGAGCAGGGCGACGATGGTCAGCAGCCACGCCACGCCAAGGGCGATCCACGGCAGCTTGCTGTCGCGCCCGCTGCCACCGCTGAGCAGGGTCGAGTGAAACGCCGGCGGCAGAATCATCTGCCAGCGTCCGGCACGTTTCTGTCGGTGCCAGAGTTGCCAGATCAGCCAGCCCAGCAGCGGCAGGAGCAACAGCCACCAGGGGCGGAACCAGTGCGGCCAGAGCGCGATCATCGGCGCCTCCGCAGACGCAAACGCTTGAGGCGTTCGCGCCAGTCAGGCAGCGGACTTTGCAGATACAGCTCCTTGGTGAACAGGCGTTGCAACGGGTTGTCCGGCCACAATTCACGGGCGACCAGCAGCAGACTGAACAGCAAGGCCAACGCCAGCGGCCACTGATACAAGGCTTGTGCGGGGCGCGCCTGGGTCGGTTGCTGAGTGACCGGTTCGAGCTGGTCGAGGGTGTTCTTGATCGCTTGCAGCTCTTTACCATCGCGGGCACGAAAATACTGACCGCCGGTGGCCTGGGCGATGGCTTTGAGCGCCGGCTCATCGAGATCCAGGCTCGGATTGACCCCAAGCAGGCCGGTGCTGCCGCTGGCTTCAGGGTCGGCACCGATGCCGATCGGGTAGATTTTTACGCCTTCGCTGGCAGCCAGTTTTGCCGCGGTCAGAGGATCGATTTCGCCGCCGTTGTTGGCGCCGTCGGTCACCAGGATCAACACTCGGCTCTGTGCCGGACGCATGCGCAGGCGTTTCAGCGCCAGACCGATAGCGTCGCCGATGGCGGTGTTTTTGCCGGCGATGCCGATACGCGCTTCATCGAGCCAGACGCGCACGGTGTGGCGGTCGAAGGTCAGCGGCGCTTGCAGGTATGCCTGACTGCCAAACAGGATCAGACCGACACGGTCACCGTCGCGGCTTTCAAGAAAGTCGCCGAGCAGATGCTGGACCAGCGTCAAGCGGCTGACATCTTCGTCCTGCCACTGCATATCGGGGAAATCCATCGAGCCGGAGACATCCACCGCCACCAGCAGATCACGCCCACTGGCGGCTATCGGCAACGGCTCGCCCAGCCACTGCGGGCGCGCGGCGGCAGTCAGCAGCAACAGCCACAGCAGCAGGAGCGGTGCTTGCTGGCGCCACGCCGGCAGATGGGCTCGGGCACGCCGACGGGCGAGGCCTTCCAGATCGCTGAGGAAACTCACTTTCAAGGCTGGCTCGCCGCTGTCGGCCACCGGCAGCACGAGGCGCATCAGCCACGGCAGCGGCAACAGCACGAAGATCCACGGCCAGGCAAACTCAAACATGCTTGCGGATCCAGGTGTCGACGGCTTGGGTCAGGCCGGCAATGGCTTTGTCGTCGAGTTTGCACTCGGGTTTGTAGGCGCCTTCGACCAGTACCATCCAGCGCGTCAGGCCGGCTGCCGGGCAGCGGTTGTCGAGAAACGCCAGCCATTTGCGGCCGTTGAGCGTGTGGCTCTGGCTGTAGGGGTAATGGTTGCGGCACAGGCGTTTGAGCAGGCCATTGAGTTGTTGCAGCCAGGCGCCGGCGGGTGCGCCGTCGTAGGGTTTGGGCATCTGCGCCAGTTCGGCGAGGGCGGCGATGCGCACCGGGTCGAGCGGTTGTTCGGCGCGCACGATCGGGCGTTTCTTGATCGGAATGAACCGGCGCAGGCGCCACGCGGCGAAGCCGAGCAACGGTAACAACAGAAGCAGCAACCACCAGCCCGGCGCCGGCGGCCAGAAGGCAATCGGTGGTGGGGAAATCAGCGGCTGCAGTTGTTCGAGGCCGTTCATCGTCCTGTCCCCGGACGCTGCGGATTGAGAAACTCGCGCATCTGCTCGACCATCTCGCTTTGCGTGCTCAGCGGCATCAGCAATACCCGCAGTTTCTGCGCGAGCAGCTCCCAGCGGGCGATGCGTGCTTCGGCCTGGGCGCGATACGTCTGGCGCAGCTCGAAATTCAGCGTGTCGAGTTCCAGTTGCGCGCCGCGCTCGGCGAATCGTAATAGCCCGGCGGCGGGCAGGGCGTGATCCAGCGGATCGGACAGCGGCAGCAGCAGCAAGTCGCAGTGCCGTGACAGCAGGCTCAGTTGTTGTTCGGCGCTGTCCGACAGTGCGCGCTCATCGCAAATCACGATGGCCAGGCTGCCCGGGCGCAGCACCTCACGCGCGCGGCGCAGGGCCACGCCAAAGGCATCGTGATCCGGTTCGCGTTCGGTATGCAGCGACTGGTTGACCTTGACCAGGCGGTTGAGCAATTGCAGCAGGCTTTGTTTGCTGCGCCGGGGTTTGATTTCGTAGTGCTCGTTGTCACCGAACACCAGCCCGCCAACCCGGTCGTTGTGGCCGAGGGCCGCCCATCCGATCAGCGCCGCCACTTGCGCCGCCAGCACCGACTTGAACATCAGCCCGGAGCCGAAAAACAGCCGGGTGCTTTGCTCGACCATGATGAAAATCGGGCGCTCGCGTTCTTCATGGAACAGCTTGGTGTGCGGCTCCTGGGTGCGCGCCGTCACGCGCCAGTCGATGGTGCGTACGTCGTCGCCGGCCTGATAGACCCGCACCTGATCGAAGTCGACGCCACGGCCACGGAATTTCGAGTGATGCAGACCGATCAGCGGACTGCGCTGACTGGGTGTGGAAAACAGCTGCACTTCGCGCACACGGTGGCGCATCTCGATCAGGTCGGTGAGGCTGATGCGGATGCCCGGTTCGGACGGCAGGGGGGCGTTCATGGGGGTCAAGCGACGGCTACGACGTCGAGAATCCGCTGCACCACCCGATCCTGATCGATGCCGGCGGCTTCGGCTTCAAACGACAGAATGATGCGGTGACGCAACACGTCGAACAGCACGGCCTGAATGTCCTCGGGGCTGACGAAATCGCGACCGGCCAACCACGCGTGAGCACGGGCGCAGCGGTCGAGGGCGATCGAGCCGCGCGGGCTGGCGCCGTAGGCGATCCACTCGGCCATTTCCGGGTCGAATTTGGCCGGCGTGCGCGTGGCCATGACCAGTTGCACCAGGTATTCCTCCACGGCGTCGGCCATGTACAGACCGAGGATTTCCTTGCGCGCGGCGAAAATCGCTTGCTGGCTGACCCGGCGCTCGGGTTTGGTTTCGCCATTGAGGGCTTCGCCACGGGCCTGTTGCAGGATGCGGCGTTCGACGGCGGCGTCGGGGAAGCCGATTTTCACGTGCATCAGGAAGCGGTCGAGCTGCGCTTCGGGCAGCGGGTAGGTGCCTTCCTGCTCGATCGGGTTCTGCGTGGCCATCACCAGAAACAGCGGTGACAGTTCATAGGTGCTGCGGCCGACGCTGACCTGCCGTTCGGCCATGGCTTCGAGCAGCGCCGATTGCACCTTGGCCGGCGCACGGTTGATTTCGTCCGCCAGTACCAGGTTGTGGAAGATCGGCCCTTGCTGGAACACGAAACTGCCGGTTTCCGGGCGATAGATCTCGGTGCCGGTGATGTCGGCCGGCAGCAGGTCCGGGGTGAACTGGATGCGATGGAACTGGGCTTCGATGCCCTCGGCGAGTTCTTTGATCGCTTTGGTCTTGGCCAGACCCGGAGCACCCTCGACCAGCATGTGGCCGTCGGCGAGCAGGGCGATGAGCAAACGCTCGATGAGTTTTTCCTGGCCGAGAATCTGCGTTGAAAGAAAGGTTCGCAGCGCCAGCAGCGCTTCACGATGTTCCATCGGTGACTGTTCCTGGAAAGGGTGGCCGCAGGCGTTCGGATAACGCCGTGGCTGGGGGCGTTACTTTAATCCATCGAGGGGGGTGGCGACTAACGGCATTTTGCGCAAAGTGCGGGAAATGACTGGGGGATTTGTTGGAATTTTGTAGCCGGAGAAAGGTGCAGTGTTCTTCCGGGCCTCTTCGCGAGCAGGCTCGCTCCCACATTTGAACGGCGTACACCCGTCAATGTGGGAGCGAGCCTGCTCGCGAAGGGGGCAGTCCAGACGACATCAAATTTCGCCCCATCGCTGGCAAGCCAGCTCCCACAGGTATCAGCGGTGCGAATGCGATTTATGCAACACATCGGTCCTTGTGGGAGCTGGCTTGCCAGCGAAGAGGCCGGCTCAGGCACCCTCAAATCTGGCTGATATAGGTCCCGGTGCCATCCAGAATATTTTTCAGGGTTTCTTCAACTTCAGCCAGATCAACCATGTCCGGATTGAAGGTAATCTCCAGCACATCATCGCCATTCAGCGCATCGGCATCCGCCGCCGCGATCTCGATCTTCAGCAGAGTCTTGGTCAGGGTGACTTTCACGCCGTCCAGCGTCGAAGGCTCGCCATCCAGGGTGATCTCCAGCTCATCCTCGTCCGGATAGCGGCTCATCAGAAACATGTCGCCCTTGTCGCTGTGGCAGCAGAGCATGGCCATGTTGTCTTCTTCGTCGTCGCACGGGTTGACGATCAAAAGGGCGGTGGTCATTTGCATGGGGAATTCCTGCCTCGGCGGGCGTGTTGGTCGCAATTGGGCGCGATTCTGCCAGTCCTCGGGAATTTCTGCATGTGAGAGTGTCAGAGGATGTGTCGTGAACGCGACACAGGTCAATGGTCACTTCTGGCACAGATGTACCGTAAATACGGGCATTCGAGCCGGCGTTTTGCGCCATGAATGCTAGTGTTTATCGGTGCCGAACCCCTTGTTTACGTGCCAATGACCGAATATGTCGCAGCACCGCAAGCAGACACATTGTCGCACCCATTAAGCTGCGCAACGGATGAGCACCCGTAAAGGCATTGTCGGCAGCCCTGACAGTCGTTTTTGCAGATGCTCATTCAATGGAAGGTGAATGTGACCTGAGTGTCGTGTCCAGCTTCACCCACCTGTCACCCTGTTTCCTCTGCCCGAGAATCAGGAACAGGGCGACGGAGGCCCCGAAAGGGGTTTTGCAAGCGACGCTTTCCATCAATAACAAGCCCCAAGCGGAGTACCACAGATGGCGTTCTTCACCGCAGCCAGCAAAGCCGACTTCCAGCACCAACTGCAAGCGGCACTGGCGCAGCACATCAGTGAACAGGCACTGCCACAAGTGGCGCTGTTTGCTGAACAATTCTTCGGCATCATTTCCCTGGACGAGCTGACTCAACGTCGCCTCTCCGACCTCGCTGGCTGTACTCTTTCTGCGTGGCGCCTGCTTGAGCGCTTCGATCACGCGCAACCGCAAGTGCGCGTCTACAACCCCGATTACGAACGTCATGGCTGGCAGTCGACCCACACCGCGGTTGAGGTTCTGCACCACGACCTGCCGTTCCTGGTCGACTCGGTCCGCACCGAGCTGAACCGCCGCGGCTACAGCATCCACACCCTGCAAACCACCGTGCTCAGCGTACGTCGTGGCAGCAAGGGCGAGTTGCTGGAAATCCTGCCGAAGGGCAGCACCGGCGAAGGCGTGCTGCACGAGTCGCTGATGTACCTGGAAATCGACCGCTGCGCCAACGCGGCCGAACTCAATGTGCTGAGCAAAGAGCTGGAGCAGGTGCTCGGTGAAGTGCGCGTCGCGGTCGCTGATTTCGAGCCGATGAAGGCCAAGGTGCAGGAGATCCTCACCAAGCTCGATCACAGCGCATTCGCCGTCGATGCCGACGAAAAGACTGAAATCAAGAGCTTCCTGGAATGGCTGGTGGGCAACCACTTCACCTTCCTCGGCTACGAAGAGTTCACCGTTGTCGATCAGGCCGATGGCGGCCATATCGAATACGACCAGGATTCCTTCCTCGGCCTGACCAAACTGCTGCGCACCGGTCTGACCGACGAAGACCGTCACATCGAAGACTACGCGGTGAACTACCTGCGCGAACCGACCCTGCTGTCGTTCGCCAAGGCTGCGCACCCGAGCCGCGTACACCGTCCTGCCTACCCGGACTACGTGTCGATCCGTGAAATCGACGCCGACGGCAACGTCATCAAGGAACACCGCTTCATGGGCCTGTACACCTCTTCGGTGTATGGCGAGAGCGTGCGGGTCATCCCGTTCATCCGTCGCAAGGTCGAAGAAATCGAACGCCGCTCCGGCTTCCAGTCCAAGGCTCACCTGGGCAAGGAACTGGCGCAGGTACTCGAAGTGCTGCCGCGTGATGACCTGTTCCAGACCCCGGTCGACGAGCTGTTCAGCACCGTGATGTCGATCGTGCAGATCCAGGAACGCAACAAGATCCGCGTGTTCCTGCGCAAAGACCCGTACGGTCGCTTCTGCTACTGCCTGGCCTACGTGCCGCGCGACATCTATTCCACTGAAGTGCGCCAGAAGATCCAGCAGGTGCTGATGGAGCGCCTGAAGGCCACTGACTGCGAGTTCTGGACCTTCTTCTCCGAGTCCGTGCTGGCTCGCGTGCAACTGATCCTGCGTGTCGATCCGAAGAACCGCATCGACATCGACCCGTTGCTGCTGGAAAAAGAAGTGGTACAGGCCTGCCGCAGCTGGCAGGACGACTACGCCGCACTGACCGTCGAAAGCTTCGGCGAAGCCCACGGCACCAATGTGCTGGCGGACTTCCCGAAAGGCTTCCCGGCCGGCTACCGCGAGCGTTTCGCGGCGCATTCGGCCGTAGTCGACATGCAGCACCTGTTGAGCCTGAACGAAAAAAATCCGCTGGTGATGAGCTTCTATCAGCCGCTGGGCCAGGTGTCCGGCCAACGCGAGCTGCATTGCAAGCTGTACCACGCCGATACCCCGCTGGCGCTGTCCGACGTGTTGCCGATTCTGGAAAACCTCGGCCTGCGCGTGCTGGGCGAGTTCCCGTACCGTCTGCGTCACACCAATGGCCGCGAGTTCTGGATCCACGACTTCGCGTTCACCGCGGCTGAAGGTCTGGAGCTGGACATCCAGCAACTCAACGACACCCTGCAGGACGCGTTCGTCCACATCGTGCGTGGCGATGCCGAGAACGATGCGTTCAACCGTCTGGTGCTGACCGCCGGTCTGCCATGGCGCGACGTCGCGCTGCTGCGTGCCTACGCCCGTTACCTGAAGCAGATTCGTCTGGGCTTCGACCTGGGTTACATCGCCAGCACCCTGAACAACCACACCGACATCGCTCGCGAGCTGACCCGGTTGTTCAAGACCCGTTTCTACCTGGCGCGCAAGCTGGGCAGCGATGATCTGGAAGACAAGCAGCAGCGTCTGGAACAAGCGATTCTGACCGCACTGGACGACGTTCAGGTGCTCAACGAAGACCGCATCCTGCGTCGCTACCTGGACCTGATCAAAGCCACCCTGCGCACCAACTTCTATCAGACTGATGCCAACGGCCAGAACAAGTCGTACTTCAGCTTCAAGTTCAACCCGCACGCGATTCCAGAGCTGCCGAAGCCAGTACCGAAGTTCGAAATCTTCGTTTACTCGCCACGCGTCGAAGGCGTGCACCTGCGCTTCGGCAACGTTGCCCGTGGTGGTCTGCGCTGGTCCGACCGTGAAGAAGACTTCCGTACTGAAGTCCTCGGCCTGGTGAAAGCCCAGCAAGTGAAGAACTCGGTCATCGTGCCGGTGGGTGCGAAGGGCGGCTTCCTGCCGCGTCGTCTGCCACTGGGCGGCAGCCGTGACGAGATCGCGGCCGAGGGCATCGCCTGCTACCGCATCTTCATCTCCGGTCTGCTGGACATCACCGACAACCTGAAAGACGGCGCGCTGGTGCCGCCGGCCAACGTCGTGCGTCATGACGACGATGACCCGTACCTGGTGGTGGCAGCGGACAAGGGCACTGCAACCTTCTCCGACATCGCCAACGGCATCGCCATCGACTACGGCTTCTGGCTGGGTGACGCGTTCGCTTCCGGTGGTTCTGCCGGTTACGACCACAAGAAAATGGGCATCACCGCCAAGGGCGCGTGGGTTGGCGTACAGCGCCACTTCCGCGAGCGCGGCATCAATGTTCAGGAAGACAGCATCACTGTGGTCGGCGTCGGTGACATGGCCGGTGACGTGTTCGGTAACGGCCTGTTGATGTCGGACAAGCTGCAACTGGTGGCCGCGTTCAACCACATGCACATCTTCATCGATCCGAACCCGAACCCGGCGACCAGCTTCGTCGAGCGTCAGCGCATGTTCGACCTGCCGCGTTCGGCCTGGACCGACTACGACACCAGCATCATGTCCGAAGGCGGCGGCATCTTCTCGCGCAGCGCGAAGAGCATCGCCATCTCGCCGCAGATGAAAGAACGCTTCGACATCAAGGCCGACAAGCTGACCCCGACCGAACTGCTGAACGCCTTGCTCAAGGCGCCGGTGGATCTGCTGTGGAACGGCGGTATCGGTACTTACGTCAAGGCCAGCAGCGAAAGCCATGCCGACGTGGGCGACAAGGCCAACGACGCACTGCGCGTGAACGGCAACGAGCTGCGCTGCAAAGTCGTGGGCGAGGGCGGTAACCTCGGCATGACCCAACTGGGTCGCGTGGAATTCGGTCTCAATGGCGGCGGTTCCAACACCGACTTCATCGACAACGCCGGTGGCGTGGACTGCTCCGACCACGAAGTGAACATCAAGATCCTGCTGAACGAAGTGGTTCAGGCCGGCGACATGACCGACAAGCAACGCAACCAGTTGCTGGCGAGCATGACCGACGAAGTCGGTGGTCTGGTGCTGGGCAACAACTACAAGCAGACCCAGGCTCTGTCCCTGGCGGCGCGTCGTGCCTACGAGCGCATTGCCGAGTACAAGCGTCTGATGAGCGATCTGGAAGGCCGTGGCAAGCTGGACCGTGCCATCGAGTTCCTGCCGACCGAAGAGCAGATCAACGAGCGCGTTGCGGCAGGCCATGGCCTGACCCGTCCCGAGCTGTCGGTGCTGATCTCGTACAGCAAGATCGACCTCAAGGAGCAGTTGCTGAACTCGCTGGTGCCGGACGACGACTACCTGACCCGCGACATGGAAACGGCGTTCCCGCCGACCCTGGTCAGCAAGTTCTCCGAAGCCATGCGTCGTCACCGTCTGAAGCGCGAGATCGTCAGCACCCAGATCGCCAACGATCTGGTCAACCACATGGGCATCACCTTCGTTCAGCGACTCAAAGAGTCGACCGGCATGAGCCCGGCGAACGTGGCCGGCGCCTACGTGATCGTGCGTGACATCTTCCACCTCCCGCACTGGTTCCGTCAGATCGAAGCGCTGGACTACCAAGTAAGCGCTGACGTGCAACTGGAGCTGATGGACGAGCTGATGCGTCTGGGCCGTCGCGCTACGCGCTGGTTCCTGCGTGCCCGTCGCAACGAGCAGAACGCTGCCCGTGACGTGGCGCACTTCGGTCCGCACCTCAAGGAGCTGGGTCTGAAGCTCGACGAACTGCTGAGCGGCGAAATCCGCGAAAACTGGCAGGCGCGTTATCAGGCTTACGTCGCGGCCGGTGTTCCGGAGTTGCTGGCGCGTATGGTGGCGGGTACCTCGCACCTGTACACCCTGCTGCCGATCATCGAAGCCTCCGACGTGACCGGGCAGAACCCTGCCGAAGTGGCCAAGGCCTACTTCGCCGTGGGCAGTGCGCTGGACATCACCTGGTACCTGCAACAGATCAGCGCGCTGCCGGTTGAAAACAACTGGCAGGCCCTGGCCCGTGAAGCGTTCCGTGATGACGTGGACTGGCAGCAACGTGCGATCACCATCTCCGTCCTGCAACAGGGCGACGGCACGCTGGACGTGGAAGCACGTCTGGCGCTGTGGATGGAACAGCACGAAGGCATGATCGAGCGCTGGCGCACCATGCTGGTGGAAATCCGTGCGGCGAGCGGCACTGACTACGCCATGTATGCAGTAGCCAACCGTGAGCTGCTTGACCTCGCGTTGAGCGGGCAGGCGGTGGTGCCTGCGGCTGCTGCGAATGCCGAGCTTGAACTGGCCTGAGTAGTGGTTGAATGAAGAAGCCCCGGTGTCGTGAGATGCCGGGGCTTTTTTGTGTCTGTGGGTTTTGTGTTGCCTGGTCTGGCCCCTTCGCGAGCAAGCTCGCTCCCACATTTGAAATGCATTCCCCCTGTGGGAGCGAGCTTGCTCGCGAAGAGGCCCTCTGGATCAATACAAGTCAGGTGCTTGTTTGTTATCCAGCATCGACACTTTATCTGTCGGTCTGGTCAATAAATTATTCAGCGACTGATCAAACTTCTGCAGCGCCCGAACTTGTACATCTTCCTGTTGATTGATATCGGCCACGATCTCTTCCGAACGTTTGAAGTCTGCCCAAACGGGTGTCAGTTCTTTGGCCTCCGAACCTTTCGCCGTACCGATGTAGTTCAACTTCGCATCATAAAAATCCGCACTGACATCGGCTTTGATGTCGGAACTGCGCGAAGTGATCAACTGGCTGTGGGCGTCGACGATCGCCACCACATCGGGATGCGCCGCACGCAGGCTTTGCATGTCCGGGTACACCGTCACCGAGCCGAACTGCCGTTGCAGCGAGGCCTTGACCCAGTCCACCGCCATGTCGGGTTTTGAGGTGGCGACGTAGGCGTCGTGGATCGGCTGCACCAGCAGGCTCTGGCCGAAACCGGTGCCGGCGTTGGCCTGGTAGTTACGCAGGTATTCGCGGTTGGTCTGGGTGCTTGGGCTGTAGACCACGCCTAACGACACGCCGGGGCCACTTTTTACCTGAGCGGCGCTGCTGCGGCCGACCGGTTGGGTGAACAGGGAATCGAGGGACGAGACCGCTTGTGGCGCGGTGGGTACTGAACAGGCGGACAAGGCTAAAACCGATATCGCCAAGGTGCTGGCAAACGCAAGTTTCATGGTGAGTCTCCCGTGAAGCAACTTCAGTCGGAAAGTCGTTGTTGTCGCGGCTGTTTGTGATGGGCGCACGACAGTTAACTCAGACTAAACCCGCCAAGCTGTAAATAACCTGACAATTTCCCCGCTTATGATCGTGCGATAGTTTTATTTGCTTTAAGTCGAATCGGTTAATTGCCTGGGGAAATAAAAAAGGCGCGAAACGATGTTTTGCGCCTTTTTATTTATGGCTGTGCAAACAACCATCAGTTTTTCAAGGGGATCAGCACTTGCTCGTCCGGGGCCAATACCATGAACACCAGCAACTTCGCCGGTTTGGTTTGACTGGCGTTTTTCGACACCAGATGTTCGGAACCGGCCGGTTCGTACCAGAACTGGCCCTTCTTGTAGGTGATCGCCTGTTCACCCTTGACCTGGGAAATCACTTCGCCCTCGAGCACGTAGGCCATCGCGGTGCCGTCATGTTTGTGGGCGATGGACGATTGTCCGGGCTGGTAATCGACTTCGATCATCATGGCTTTCTTGCCGGGGGCGTTTTTCAGCATCTGGTCTTGCAGCACCGTGACTTTCTCGGACGGATCGTGGGCCAGCGCAGCGGCAGACAGGGACAGGGCGAGAGCGGCGGTGAAGAGGTGCAGGGCTTTCATGGCGGATCACCTGTGGGAGGAGGGGGTGGTGATCACAGTAGTCTGCGGGGCGGGGTATTCAAACGGCCAATATTCGGGAAGATTGGGTGACCAATCAGTCGTTCGTCGGTGCGGCTGAATACGCCTTCGCGAGCAAGCCCGCTCCCACAGTTGATCGCATTCCAATGTGGGAGCGGGCTTGCTCGCGAAGGGGGCAGATCAGACGATGGGGAAACTGTTGAAATCCACACTGTTGGCCAGACGGCTATCAATCAGGTCTATAAAGCCCTGCGCCTCAGGCCGGTTGAAGTGCGCCTGCATCGCCGCTTCCGACTGCCAGCGCGCACTCACGGTCCAGCGCTGGCTGTCCTCGGGGCAGCGGTCGACCATATAGGCGTCGCAGCCCGGTGTCTGGCGCAGGGTGTCGACGATCTTCTGCAACTGCCGGCCAAGTTCTTCCGAACGGCCGGCGGCGGCGCGCACCTGCACGGTGTTGATCACTTCGTTGGACATTGCTCACACTCCTGAATCAGGCCGGACGAATCCTGCTCATTGAGGGATAACGCCAGTGCAGAATAGGCCTGCACCCCGTGATCACCAATAACCAATCGGCGGTTAATCGCCCAGACCAATGATTCACGCCACTTGTTGCAGAATGTCGCGCAGGCGATCCAGAGCGGTGTCGATGTCGAGGGTTTCAATCGCACCGAAGCCGAAGTACAGGCCGCTCTTCACCGGTTGCTGGTAATGGAATCCGTCGATGGAATACAGCCCGACCTCGACTTTTTTCGCCAGTTCGATCACCAGCGGCAGGTCGATCGGCACCTTGCACAGCACCGCCATGTGGAACCCGGCACTGGGCGGTATCGCCTCCAGCCACGGCGACAGATCCGTCGCCATGCGCGCCAGAATTCGCTCGCGGCGCTGGGCGTAAATCGCGTGGCAACGGCGGATGTGCTTGAGCAGGCAACCTTCAGCGATGAACTTGGCCAGCGCCCATTGCGGCAGGGTCGAGGCGTGCAAGTCGGTGAGTTGTTTGGCGCGGATCACCGCTTCGAGAATCGCCGGCGGCAGGATCGCGTAACCCAGGCGCAGCTCCGGCAGCAGGGTCTTGGAGAAGGTGCCGACGTAGGCCACGATACCGCGCTGGTCGAGGCTGAACAGAGAGTCCGTCGGCCGCCCTTCGTAGCGGAATTCGCTGTCATAGTCATCCTCGATGATGATCGCGCCCAGCTCATGCGCCCGGGCCAGCAAGGCCTCGCGGCGCGCCTGGCTCATCGGCATGCCCAGCGGAAACTGGTGCGACGGGGTGACGTAAATCAGCCGCGTACCCTCGGGAATCTGTTCGACCACAATGCCTTCGGCATCCACCGGGATTCCGACCACTTCGGCACCGTGGGTGCCGAACAGCAGGCGCGCCGGCGGATACCCCGGGTCCTCCATCGCCACCCGACTGCCGGGGCTGATCAGCACGCGGGTGATCAGGTCCAGCGCCTGTTGCGCGCCGTTGCACACCACAATGTCTTCGTCCTGACAGTTGATCCCGCGCGAAAACGCGATGTGCCTAGCAATCGCATTGCGCAGCGCCGGCAAACCCTCGGGCACGCTGTAGAAGCCTTTGGACCCGGCCATCTGGCGCATCGCGTGCGACACGCAGCGGCGCCAGTCGTCATGCGGGAACTGGCCCTTGCTGGTGGCGCCGCCGATGAAGTCATAGCGCAACGAACCTTCCAGCGACGGGTGGCGCAAAAACACCGGCAGATTGCGCCAGCGCTCGATCACCTCGGCGCTGGCCAGTTCGGTGTGGCTTTGCTTGCGCTGAATCTGCGCCGGGCGTGCATTGACGTAGGTGCCTTTGCCTATCACCCCGGTGAGGAAGTTTTCGTAAGTCAGCTGCGCGTAGGTGTCGGAAATGGTCTTGCGCGAGATCCCCAGTTGCTCGGCCAGCAGACGGCTGGGCGGCAACTGCGTACCGGCGGCCAGACGCCCGGACTCGATGGCGCCGCGCAGCTGGTTGTACAACTGGCCGGCGAGGTCCTTGCGGCCATTGATCACGACGTGAAGTTCCATACCGACGCGGCTCCGGGGGGCGAATTGAATGCCCGCCAGATTACTCCGCTTTGCCTGTTCGTCAGTAGATGCGCAGCGGAAAATCCCCAAATTGGCCCCAATCCCTGTAGGAGCTGCCGAAGGCTGCGATCTTTTGACTTTGATTTTTATAAACAAAAGCAAGATCAAAAGATCGCAGCCTTCGGCAGCTCCTACAGGGGATTTGTGTGGCCGGGCTTTCAGTGGTGTAGCGATATTCCGTGGAATTGGGGCTGTAACGCCGCCAGCTCTGCGCTTACCGTGAACTCATCATTCCGCTTCCCGAGACCTGCCATGTCCCCGCGTCTGGACTACTACAACGCATCGCCCAAGGCGATGAAAGCGATGATCGCCATGGAGGCGCTGACCAGCGACCTGAGCATCGAGGCGCCGCTGTTGCAACTGATCAGGATCCGCGCCTCGCAGCTCAATGGCTGCGCGTTCTGCACCGACATGCATTCGGTGGACGCGCGGCGGGCCGGGGAGAGTGATCGGCGTTTGTATGCGATTGCGGTGTGGCGCGACAGCGGCTTTTTCAATCCGCGTGAACGCGCCGCGCTGGGCTGGGCTGAGGCCGTGACGCTGTTGGCGGAAAGTCATGTGCCGGACGAGGTTTACCAGTTGGCCAAAGCGCAATTCAGTGAGGCGGAACTGGTGGATCTGACCATGGCCGTCACCACCATCAACAGCTGGAATCGCCTCGCAGTAAGCTTTCGCCAAACCCCCAGCGACTGAACAACACAACACCTGTGGCGAGGGAGCTTGCTCCCGCTCGGCTGCGCAGCAGTCGCAAAACCTTTGCATGCGGTCTGTCAGTTAAAACCGGTTCGGCAGATTTGGGGGCGCTGCGCACCCCAGCGGGAGCAAGCTCCCTCGCCACAAAGTTTGGTCTTCAGTTTGGTGGGCGCTGCGGTTTCACCGATGTGCCAAACGTATTCCCCATCCGCGTACTGGTCGCCGCCGGCGTCGCCAGCCCAACCTGATTCGGTGGCCGCTTGTTCACCGGCACATTCAGTGCTTCCTGATTTTTCTCAGCGGCGGCAGCGCCCTCGGGATTGTTGCCCATCTGCTGACTCAGGCAATCGTAATTCGGCGCCTTGTAGCCGCCCACCGTCACCTCCACACAGCCCAGCGGCTGTTCGGCGTGGGCACTGGCGAAGGCGCTCAGCAGCAGCCCGCCGAGGGCGATTTTCCACAGTGATTTCATGCAAGCCTCCTGGCCGGCCCGAAGCGGCCGTTCTCTGATTGCAGTCTAGTGCAAGCCTTGCGCGAATCCCGTGATGGTTTTTTTGCACCGCCCGTCACACCAGATTCATAAACAGCCATCAGGATGACGGTTTTCAGGGGTACGTCAGCCGTGCAGCGAGGCAGTTCCAGGGACGGTCTTCAGCGTTCAGCGACTCTTGTGCACCGGGTGAGTCTGGGGCTGCTGCTTGGCTGGTTGAGCAGTGCTGCGACAGCCGAACCCGCGCCCGCCGACTTGCGCATGACGCTGCACATTCCGGCGCAGGATCTGGCCCGGGCGCTGGATCAGTACAGCCATGCCACCGGGGTGGCGGTGCTGGTCGACAGTCAGTTGAGTCGTGGCCGGCGCTCATTGGCGGTCGACGGCGAATACACCGCTGCCGACGCCTTGCGCCGTTTGCTCGGCGGCAGTGGCCTGATGGCGCGTTACGCCCGCGACGATGCGTTCACGTTGCAGGTGGCGCAGGTCGAGGACGTGCCGTCGGTCCTGGACAAAACCACCCCGGCCAGCGCCGCCGTGAGTCGCAGCTACGCCACCGCGGTGCAAGCGGCGATCGAGCGCAACCTGTGCCGTTCGCCACTGACTCGCCCGGGCAGTTATCGCGCGGTGTTGCAGGTCTGGGTCGGGCGCGACGGCGTGGTGCAGCACAACCGGTTGGTCACTTCGACCGGTGATGAACGGCGCGATACCGCGCTGGTGGAGAGCTTTCGCAATCTCAGGATCGACCGGCCGACGCCCAGCGCGTTGCGTCAGCCGGTCACGTTGCTGTTGTTACCGGAGTCGTCAGGGAAACGCATGGAATGCACCAAATGGGAAGGAGTTTCCGGGGGATGAAAGACACCGGACAAGGTTCGATGGTCCAGCTGTTCCTGACGTCCTACGAGGACTTTCGGGTGCGCTTGCGCCGCCGTCTCGGCTCGGAAGACCTGGCCAACGACGTGCTGCACGAAACCTACCTGCGGGTCGACCGCATGGAGACGCCGCCGAACCTGCTGCGGCCCAATGCCTACCTCTATCGCATGGCCCTGAACATCGCCGCCGACCGCCGTCAGGCCGATGCGCGCCTGCTCACCGGCGAGGAAGTCGAAGAGCTGCTGCAAATCGGCGACGAGGCGCTGGACCCGGCGCGGGTGGTCGGTGGGCAAAAGGAAATCCAGTCGCTGCTCAGTGCCCTCTACGAGCTGCCCGCACGACGTCGCCGAATCTTCATCGCGGCGCGGCTGGAGGAGGCGCCGCACCTGGAAATCTCGCAGCGCTTCGGCATTTCCACGCGCATGGTCGAGAAGGAAATCAAAGCCGCGTTGGGGCACTGCGCAGCGAAACTGGAAAGAAAAGTGTTTCAGCGGTTCGGTCGCGGGGCCGGAAAACCGTCATCTGAATAGTGCCCGATCAATTCGTTGAGAATCTGCGCGTTTGAACATCTTTCGACTGACACCTGCCAAGCCATCGGCGGCCGACAATCTGCACAACGAAGCTCACGACTGGTTGGTCCTGCTGACCTCGGGCCGCGCCACAGTGGCCGACGCCCGGGCGTTGCGCGACTGGTGCGCGCAAAGCGCCGAACATGCCCGCGCTTTCGAAGAGGCCAAGGTGTTGTGGCACAACCTGCAGCCTGCCGCTGAAATGCTGCAATCGCCTCGGCGATTTGGCCGGCGCGCGTTTCTCGGTGGCGCCATCGCGGCGTCGGCGGCGTTTTTGCTGGTGCGCGGAACGATTCCCGGAGGCTTTGGTGGCCTCGGCGCCGATTACATCACTGAAGTCGGCGAGCAGCGCCGGGTCGAACCGGCCGATGGCGTGAGCCTGGAACTGAATACACAAACCCGCATCAACCAGCGCTCCGGCGATGACGGCGTGCAGGGTTTCGAACTGGTCAGCGGCGAAGTCGAAGTACAGACCGCGCGGTTGCCACTGGCGATGCAGGCCGGAGGCGGGTGGTTGCGGGCGAGTCAGGCGCGGTTCAACCTGCGTAACACCGATCAGCAAGTGTGCGTGACGTGCCTCGATGGTTCGGTGGACGTCAATGTCGATGGCCGCAGCCTGCGCCTGCAGCCCGGTGAACAACTGACCTACGACGCGCAGCAAGTGGGCGCAGTGCAAAGCGTCGACACCGCCGCAGTGATGAACTGGCGCCAACAGGTGCTGGTATTCAACGGCGCGACCCTCAGCCAGATGATCGACGAGATCAACCGCTATCGCCCAGGCATGCTGCTACTGCTCAACCGCGAACTCGGCCAACGCCGCGTCCAGGCCCGCTTCAGCCTCGACCAACTCGCCGGCGTCGCCCTGCTGATCCGCGACGCCTACGGCGTCAAATGCACCGAACTCCCCGGCGGCGTCGTCGTCCTCAGCTAACCCAATCCACCAACCCCACCACCCCCTGTGGGAGCGAGCTTGCTCGCGAAGGCGGCCTTCCAGCCAACTCATCTCTCTCAGACTGCATACCATCCACTTGTAGGAGTGAGCCCGCTCGCGATGACGGCCCGACAGCCGACCAATACCTACCGGCTTGTGGGAGCTGACCTACCAGCGATGACAGCCCCCAAGCCAACCACTCCCCAACTGACCAAACCCAATCCAATTGTGGGAGCGGGCTTGCTCGCGAAGGCGTCCATTCAGCCAAATCATCATCAACTGACCCACTGCATTCGCGAGCAAGCCCGCTCCCACAGGTTTTTGCAGTGATTCAGATTATTGCAGCGGCCCCATCACCTGCCGATACCGCTCCACCCCCTGCGCCGTCTCCCGCGTCAACCGCACCTCCAACCCCAACGGATCCTCCCGCCGATTCCCACTCAACTGCCGCCAACCCTTATCCACCTCCCAAACCCGCACCTGCACATCACTCACACCTTCCAACACCGCCACCCCGCCAGTCGGCGCCGGCAATGGATACCGACTGCGCGCCTCAGCCACCGCCCGATACAACGTATCCCCCTTGACCCACCAGCGCACCCGCTGCAAAGCCCCAGGCTGATCCGCCGCACTGCGAATGATATCCAGCCGAAACCCCTTGCTATTACTGCTCCGCACAGTAATCGCGGGCGGCGCCGTCGGCGGCTCATCATCCACACCAACCTTCTTCGGCTCAGTCAACTCCACACCCGCGCGCATCTCCACATCACGCTGCAACTGATTCAACGCCCGCAACAAACTGTCGCTCTGCTCACTGCTCGCCTGCAAATGACTGTCCGCCCGCGTCACACTGTCCAGCCCGCGCCAGGCAATCAAACTGACCACCGCCATCAACAGAATCGCAACCATCACCTCGATCAGGGTAAAGCCCCGTTGGTCGTTCATTGCACACTGATCCTTCCACTGGCATCACGCAGCACACTCAGCCGATTGAGCCCATCAGACAGGGTCAATTGCAGCGGCGGATTGATCCACTCGGCGTTAAGCACCACCTTCTGCTTCGGCTCCACCCGCACCTCCAGCTTCGGACTCTGCCAGGTGCGTGGCCGCAACTGCGGATCATCCTTGAAATGCTCAAACCCCCGACCACTGTCACTGCGCCGACTGAACCGAAAGCCCTTGCCATCACTCACCCAAACAATCGGCCGACCATCCGCCCGCGCCTCCGCCTGCGCCACTTGCAGCAACTGCGCCACACGCTCGGCATCCTTGCGCAGCAACTGCAGCGGATCCGGCTTGATACTCAGACTGATCGCCGCACTGGCAATCCCGATGATCACCAGCACCACCATCAGCTCGATCAGCGTAAAACCCTGTTGCTTGCCCACCTTCATCGGTTGCGCGCTCCGTTGCGTCCTGCCCCGTCCCAAAAAACCATCCTGCACGGCCAACATGTAAGACGTGTGAAATAAAACCGTGAGAATTGCCGCGTAGCCTGTCAGCAGGGACTAAAAGGAGATTCAGCCCATGATGCTCACCACCCGCATTTCCCCCCGCAAACCGTCCAGGCCCTCGCACTGCTCGCCGCCCTGGTCGGCGTCGCGACCTGGTCGTCGCTGCTCCTGACCTCCGCCGAATCCCACACCCCACCAGCCCCCCGCAAATGCTCGCGGCGCGCAGTGATAGCCCGGCGTTGCAATGGTTCTCCAACCAGACGGCGCCGGTGGACATCAAAGTGAGCGGGGTGATGGCGGGGAGTCGCGGGGCGGTGGCGATTTTGAGTTTGAACGATGGACCGCCGAGGAGTTTTTTGCAGGGGGAGAGGGTGGGGCTTGGGGTGAAGTTGGTGGAGGTGGAGGGGGATGGGGTGGTGATTGAGCAGGGGGGGGAGAGGGTGAGGTTGGGGGTGGAGAGGTTGGGGGAGGGGGGGGAGATGCCTCGGTTGATGGGGGGAGGAATGTAGCGGTCAACATTCCGGACAAAGATTTGTCCGCTTTCGGCCAATAAAGCGGACCTCAAATTAGAGGTGCCAAACGTATCGGGAAATGGCATCAGACTATTGCCTGAGCTGCCCACATAGGCCCATCACTGAGCCATTACAACGAGGAGATAGGGACAGTCTGGCGACGGCACAGTAACTACAGGGGCCTACTCATCAGAAAGCTTTTGAGCATTTGCGAACAGCGACCGCCGTAGAGACTCACATAATGTCTTCGACGAGATGATGATTTCGTTCTGTCATTGCTAGACGGTGTGGTGGCTTTTCGCTTACCTTCGATGGCATTCGTGCGGCGTGAACCTACTTTTACTGCATTTTGGCACATTGGTATCACCCCACCTGTAGGAACTAACGGCCATGAGAGACCATCAATCGTGCCAACATGGAGCCAGTAGCAGTGAAGCTGATTAAGGAAATTGAAGTCGCATATTTTCGCTCTATCTATAAAGAGCAGGTAACTAATTGCAGCAATAGCAATATACTCTTCGGAAGAAATGATTCTGGGAAAAGTAATATCCTCAGGGCTCTTAACCTTTTTTTCAATAACGAAACAAATCCAGATCAGAAATTCAACCTCGAGCGCGACCTTAATCATGCCCGTCGGGCAGAAGCTGAAACGGCTGCAGATATTCGTAAATTTGTCTACGTTAAAGTCACCTTCACGACGCCGAAAAACTGGCGGGCTTCTCTAGGCGAAACTTTCTGGGTGAAGCGCCAATGGAGTGTAACCACAGAAACAACGCCAAAATACATATCATCCATTCGTAATGCAAATAAGGAGCAATACTTAACTCGCTTTCTAAATAAAATAAAATTTCATTATATTCCAGCCATCAAAGATAGAAAAATATTTGAAAAGCTCCAAGCTGAAATTTATACCGTGATTTCGAATCATGCGGAGTTTTCAGATTCGCTCGGGGACTTTGCCCAAGCTTTGAGAAACAGAACAACAGACTTGTCCCAAGGTCTATTGAATCGACTAGCAATAAATAGCGTAGTGTCAACTCCTCAGGATTTGTCCGAACTATTCAGATCACTTGACTTCGAGACAACTTCAGAAAATGGAGATGCTTATAGCTTAACTCTACAGCGCGGAGACGGCATACAAGTTAGGCATATTCCCCAAATACTTTCTTTTTTGTCAGATAGAAGCTCAATTGACTATCACATTTGGGGATTCGAAGAGCCGGAAAATTCGCTTGAACTCGCCAGTGCTATAGATGAAGCTAATACATTCAAGAGCTTAGGTTTGGAAGGCAATAAGCAAATTTTCCTCACAAGTCATAGCCCCGCGTTCTTCTCGCTAGTTGATAAGGATGTTGAAAGGTATTTTGTTTCAAAGACTGACATCAGGTCAGATCGCCCCAATTCAAAAATAACTCCGATAGGGCACGACTTAGCGACTAATCCAGGAGAATTGATGGGGGAAACACCACATCTCCCTGTAATCAGCTCATATTTACTTGAAGCTCACAAAACCATTTTGAGGCATGAGCGAGAGGCTCTAGCTTTCAAAGAGGAAGTCGAGAGATCCAACCTCCCAGTCATATTTGTCGAGGGGGAAACTGACAAGCTAATTTTTGAAAGGGCTTGGGAGCTATTTATTGGTGCCGAAACACCTGCAACTTTTGAATCTGCAGGTGGCACCTCTAAAATGGAAAGCTTAGCGAAAGATGGCAAGATTTTATCTCAACTAGCACCTGAGAAAAGATTGTTCTGTCTCATCGATAATGATCTTGAGGGGCGCGAACTGCTTGCAAGTAAAGATTTGAGCAAGGGAGGAAAATGGGTTAGGCATAATAGTAACGGCGTTTATTGGTGTCGCCTGCCCTTGAATCCCGATCTAACTTCATTGATGCGAAGCTTAAAGGTTGATGAGAAGTTCTGGCCTGGTTGTCTTGAGAATATTTTTAGCCCTTCTCTCAGGCAACGTGCTGAGGCGGAGCAAGCTTACGCGACAGAGGAGATTCCTCACGCTGCGTTATTTCCGGATACGAAAAAAATCAGGGAGTACATCAGGCCTCGCGAAGATCAAAAACATTATTTTGTACTAGCCCCTACAGCCGACGCCAAGGTGAGTTTTGCCGAATGGGTTGTGAAGCTGGCAGATGATGAACCTGGCATTCTTGAACCTCTTCGTAGCACTATGGAGGGATTGCGCGACTTACTCGCCGGTATCTGAAAGAGCAACAACCAAAGGGTTGTTAAAAGTCTCTGTATCGCCACTGTTTCCTAGACTAACTTAAAGTCTTGTTTTGGCCAGTTTTCAACAAAAATGGGGACGAAAAATGGGGACGGATTTATTTTGTCTGTCTGTCAGATTAACCATTAGGCGCTGTTTAGGTGACAGAAATGCATCTTTCTTTTCAGATCAAATTTCGAGACTTGCCTCGCTTCTTGGATCACTGGTCGTCAAAGTACAAATTTAAGAACGAAGAAAAGTACACGGACAACATCGGAAATCCATTGACCGAGAAGTCACTGCGGCAACTTTTCGAATGGAAAAACGGGATCGAAAAAATCGCGGAAGCGAAGGCTCAAAGCATTGCAGCGAACTACACCACCTCGTTCAAAGACGATCCGGCGACACGCTACCTTGATCACAAGCAGAGTGGCAGCGCGATCTGGAATATTTTCTACCTCCATTGCTTATCGCCACGCGAGTGGCCAATTTTCGATCAGCATGTCTTCAGAGCCATGCGCTATATGAAGACCGGAAAAATTGAAGAAATTCCAGGAACAAACAAGAAAAAGTATGAGGTATACCAACAAGAGTACATCCCTTTCTTCAAATCCTTTGGTGGGGGTGAGCAGAGGAAAGTTGACATGGCTCTCTTTGCGTTTGGCAAGTTTCTGAAGACAGCGGCGAAGTACGCCTGACCCTTCCATCGAAAGGAGGTCGTCCCGCAAGCGAGTCGCTTCTCATGTCAAAAATTAGGGTCATGAAATCGAAGTTGAGGCAGAAAAAGAAGAGGAAGAGGAAGAGGAAGAGGAAGAGGAAGAGGAAAATAAAACAGTCCCTGTTTATCTTTCCTTTAACTTTGCTTTTTTTCTAAAGCAGGCAACACTAAAAATCACTAATTCGAAGGTTAAGGTATGGCTAAGAAAAATAAAAAAACTAAAGAAAATAATGATAAAGCAACTGGTGTGATGAAGGCAAAATTCTCAACCGTCCGCGTGCTTGTACACCAGCCGCTTTCCGTTAAAGTGGCACCTCAGACGCTGAACGAAATTAAAATTCAAGGCGTAACTTGTCAAGTTTCGATACGTAGTGCATATCAGGAGGAAGATGTGCAGTTGAAATCTGGTGGGTCACTTCTTGCTGTTGAATTCGACGATGATTATTCGGCTGATCTGATTGTCACCGCGCGTAAAGGTCTAGCATTACTAGAAGACTTCCTCTCTGCGTTATCGGTTGTTACTGGATCAACGTTTCAGTCCAGTGAGTTGCTTCAAATCGTGAGGTTGACGAAGTCAGAGGACAACGAATTCATAATATTTAAAAAACTGCCAATTAAGCACTGGGCAAAAGAAATATCAGTAGGCGACATAAGGAAGGCTCAGCATTTGATAGCTCATTGGGATGGGCTTGATTCCGGAAACCGGATTCGTCGAGCTGCGTTGCAATATCGAGGTGCAATAGGAACTCTTGATGATGCCATCGCTTTTCAAGAAGCCTATATCGGTTTGGAATGTATGGAGCCACCTCTGGCGAAAATGATAGGCTTGACGCCTGGAACAGAAGAGGTAAAAGGTCAGTGTGTTTCCTGCAGTTTTGAGTTTGTCAGAAAAAAACGACTCTTGTAGGTGTTCGCTCGTTCGTCCTTAATGATCTTGAGCCTAAAAATGCTGAAGAAGGACGTAAGTCAGATTGGAGACTGATTAACAATCTTCGCAATGATTTGATACACGGTTTGGTCGACCCTGAGAAACTTACGGATCGTCCCAATAAAGGGCTTATTGCATGCATGCATCACTTGCATTCTGCTATTTGTCATGCCTCTCATTCAGATGAGCTTATAGAGGAGAATTATCGCCTTGCGCGTGGTGGTCCTACATATATTTTCTGCGGCACATATAAAGAATCGCTTTTGTCAGCATTGGGTGAGTGGGGGTATGTGATTGAGATAGAGGACTTTACTTGGGTCCCCCACGCAGAGTATGGGTTCGTGCCACAGGTTGAATTCAGAAATAGTCAACTTCTTGAGTTTTATATGGGTATAGGTGTTCTGGTGGAACCGCTCTCTTTTGCAACGCTTAATTCGATATCGCCGGTTCGCTACGAACATGACTAGCAAGCTCGTTTTGAGAAAAAAGGGGGCTGATTTATTTCCAAATAATAAAACAGTCCCCTTTTGATTTTGTCGCTTACCTTCTGGCACGGTCTGTTGTAGAGCCACATTAGCATACAACCTGAATAATTCGATATAAAGGCTCCGGCAGGCTCCCCTGAGTTGGCGGCAATGCTCGCTTTTCCAACGGGACTATAGTAGTAACTCCAGGGAGACGCATGACCGAAACTAATACGCCCTTTTGCTCCCTTATCTCAATGGCGCTTTCGCCTTGAACCTTCGTGTCTAGTATCTCGCTAGGCTCAGTGAAAAGAACAAACCACCAGTTATCGCTTCTCGCCGGCCTCCGAGCGAAAACTCGAGCCTCTTCCACCCGATCCGAGACTGCGACGTCATAATAGTGTTTACCCAGTTGCTCAAGTCCAATCTTCAGTAGCATACGAACCACGGCGAGAGGCTCCGTGACTTCGGCTATCAGATGAAACTGGGAAACCCGCTCCGTTTCGACGAGATTCTTCAGTTGACCGTTTCGCGGTTCGAGTTGAATGATTCCGGGCGCTTCGGATGCCTGCACTTGGCCAAGCGTGGTATCCATTCGAACGAAGCGTCCCTTCTTCGAGGGCACTCCTTTCAGAAGGCGATAGCCGTTAAATGGGAAGCTCTGCAACGCCTTAGACTCAACTTTTTGCCCAAAGTATTGATTGCAGCGATCACAGGTAACTCCCGGTCTTCCAATGGGAGAGTTTTTCCCGCCTAACGACTCGGGAACAATGTGGGCTACTGACGAGCTCTCATTACTATGACAAAAAATGCATGAGAGGATGGTCGGCATATTTATGTGATCCTCATAAATTTATACGACAATCTGATCGGGTTGCCGCTTGAGTAAATATGACGGAAATAACTGACTTATCATTCAATGATAAATCAGGCTACTTTTTTAAATGCTCGAAAAAAAGTGCTGAGTTATTTCCAGAAATTAAATCAGCTCCCTTAGTTTCATGAAAAATTACGTAGTCTGCCGAGATGAGACAAACGGTTCGACACCTCTGTCGTCTACCGCTTGAAGCTCAAAGTAGTGCCCGTTGGCTTTTAGCGCATGGATGATGCGATATTGGCATAAGCGGTGCTGTATGAGGTACTCGGGCCTTGGATGTTGAGCACCATTTCCCCTCCGTAGCTCCGCTCGTACCTCAAGTTTTTCAAGGCTCCCGCTGCTTCACCATTGGCCTCTGCGATTTCGATCACCAAGTCCCGTAAGGCCGATTGATCGTTGTCTGCTACCTCGGCGGAAAACCTGACTTGGCGCTGGCTTTGAAAGCCTCCGCGACCACTGGCTGAGCCTATTCGGTTAAATGTGATGTGGGCAAGCAGGGCTACTTCCATGGTCTGAGCCTTCTATGTGGGTCTTACTTCTTTGTAGCAGGGGGCTGAGTAAAAGAGGCTAGTTGCCCTCTGTAATCCGGTTAATTCGCGTCCAGCGATGACTCACCCATCGCGTTGTAGCGGTGCGATGAGAAAACTCCAAAGCGTTTCGGCCCCGCCTTCTTGGGATAGCTTCTGGTCTTGCCGAGTGTGGAACGCCATGCCAAAAGTCTTCAAGTACAAGGCTTGGTCATCCGTATCTACTGTGAGTGCCTCGTTGTACGAGCCACCGCTAAACGAATCTCCATGGCTGTAATAGATCCCGGCGCCTAGCTGGCCGCCAGTGAACACAGTCGCCTTCGCAACGTCTTGGCCATCCTTGTAAATATTTGCAGAAAAGCGATTGGCATCTATACGGCGAAATACTCCTTCGTATCCCGGGTTGCGTGCCTGCAACTCCCCCAACGAGTTCTCGAAGTAACGGGCGATGTACTCGAAGCTGTCGAGCAGGAAGCGGTCTTTGTCCAGTTGGGTGAAGCTCTTAGCCATCCGGAGGTTACTCGACCTAGGGCTAGTCGGGGCCGTGGAGGTGGGCACTGAGCCGGCATTGAAATTTTTCAGCTCAGATCGCGGTGTTGTGCTCGGTTGGTTGCGGCTGCATCGCTCGGCGACCTTCCGGACCTCCTTCGCGACTTGCAAGAATGCTTCGTCCCGATCAGGCCAAAGTGTCACTGGCTTCCCATCTTGGGGCGTGCCGAGCAGCTTACCGAATGGTGCGTAGTGCCAATCGCATGGGCGAAGAATCACAGGAATTATGATCGCATCCCCCGCGTCGTGGCGCTCCATCGCTCGCGTCATCTCGATGTTGTAGCAGTAGTCGGAAGCGATGAAGTCAGGGCTGATCAGTAACAGGATAATTTCGTCGCTGTTAATGTGATCATCGATTGCTGCATCGATCTCTTGGCCTGCACCGATCCTGCGGTCATGCCATGTATCAATGACCCCCTGGCGCTTGAGCATAGCAAGCTGCTTTTCCAGCTGGTCGCGCAAGGCTTCGTCTGCATGGCAGTAAGAGAAAAACACGTTCGGCAAAATGGACACTCCCTCTCAGGTAGGTACTGTTCCGATCATATGATCTGCTCGCCGTAGAAGTACAGGTTAGGGGAAAAGGAGGCTGATTTTTTTTTCCAAAAATAAATCTGAGAATCATCTGGCCGGCCTCCATGCCTCATGGAGGTGTCGCTGTAAGACCTCGATAAACATCAACGTTTAGAAAAACATCTCCAGACACTCTCTCAGGCTACATATCCTTGCGCCTTTGCCTACAGCTACGCCAGAATCCGCCGGCTTGTGCGCTTTGTACCTGGTCTTTATCGTCTACGTGTCGCTGGCAACCCAGCGACCGGGTTTAGCGACCCGACCAGGTATAAGTGCAACGACGCTCCAGTTTGTCGCAGACTTTTGCGATGACGATATGGTGGCTGTGCGTGGGAGACCTTCGGGTCTGCCGGGTCTTATACCTCTCGGTTCGCTAACCCGCGTACAGCTGCCACCCTTACTTGTTTAGCGACGGGTTTTGGTGGTTCCACCAGGTATAAAAACGGAGCTCCACCATGATCAAACCAACACCTAACCCACCCGAAACCGCCTCGGTTTCCCCCTACGAATCCATCGATTCCAAAAAACTCCACGAAGCCGCCGACCGCGCGCTCGATCATTACCTCTGTCCCCCCGGATCCACGCCGCCGCCACGTAAACACCGTGGGATGTATGCCGTGACGGCGGACAACAAAACCGAAGAGCTGCTGGTGGATGCCAGTGAAACACTCGCTTCGGCCAAAACCCTCGCGCAGAACATTGCCAGTTTGTTGCCGGTGTCGCAGCGGCACGCGCTGGCGGGGATTGCGCAGTTGATCATGCTCGGGGAGTTGGCGGTGAATCGGGCGTTGGATAATTTGCAGTTGCCGGGGTGATGCGGATGTCGGGATCACCTGGTGATTGATCGGGTGTTCGTTCTGGCGCCTTCGCGAGCAGGCTCGTCCCACAGGGTTTTATGCTGATTGCAGATGTTGTGTAAAACGCTGAAACCTGTGGGAGCAGTTGATTATTACCGTGCCGTCTTCGTGTGGTTATTGAGTCGCTTCAGGACATTCACGGGTCCATCGCGTCACCGTCATGTCATTGAATTGCTCACCGAGGGTATCGACGCGCAGGCAAGCTGCTTTCTTCGAGTAGTACAAGATGCAACGCGAGCTATCAAAGGAGCAGGTGGCCAGTTCGAAGAACTTGCGTGCAGCCAGTTCTTTCTCCACGCCACTGTATTCATAGCCATCGGTGGTATGCATCGGCGTGGGCTTCCAGCCTTGTTTGACTAGCTTGGCCTTCGCCGCCACCAAACGCTCACCGATTGCGATGCCTGCTGGTCCGTGCTTGTCGTTTGACGCCTGTGAGCCGCCGGCGAACGCTGCGCTGATACCCATGCAATAAACTGCGACAAGTACGAGGGCTGAAGCCTTCATTCGACAGTTCCTCCCGCAGCTTTGTAGGTCGATAAAAAATCCGGATACTCGGCGTAAGGTTGTTCTTGCCTGGACCTTCGGGAAGCGCCGCCCACCTTGTTGTCGATTTCTGATTTCAATCCTTTTCAGGACATTTGAAGTTCCAGGAATAAATTTTCATGTCTTTGACTTCTTCGCCGACAGTTCCTACACCTAAACAATCTCCGTTCTTGATGTAGTTGAAGCTGCAGAAACGGACGCCCTCTGTGCAGGATTCGATTTCATTGAAACCTTTTCTTTGGATGATGCTTTCAACCCCGAATTCACCTGAGTAGGTCGGATTCGGCTTCCAGCCATTTTTTAACAAAGCTTTTCGGGCTTGCGTAAATGGCATTCCCTCTTTGATGGGAACGTCCGCTGCGCTAGAAAATGAACTGACGCAACACAAAAGGCTGATGGCTAATATTTTTAGTTTCATTTAACAGTACCGCCAAAGCCCTTATATATTTTTTCCACTTCGTCGTACTCAGTATAAGGTTGGCCGGAAGGCTTCCCATTGATGGGTCGATTTGCCATGCCCGGCCCCATAGGCAACGCTTCCCATTTTTTTGATGCTTTTCCAACTGCAGTTTTTAAGTCGCCACCGATCAGCGGTTCGATCGCGCTCACGTTGCGCAGTAGTTCAACGGCAATCAAGTCCTGCGTTCCGGGGCTGAAGTCAGATAGCCCCATTGCTTTGATGGAGAGTTCCGACCATGTGGCTTTCGTGATCTGGTACCTTCCAGAAGCTGTAGTTGAACCTCCGAAACCTGGACCTGGGTGAGTAGACTCATCACTGAATGTCCACTTCCCGGATTTCCAGCCGGCTGCCCAACCATAGCCGAATTTCGCGTGATAATCGCCACCCTCGACTTGTGCCAACGTATCCAGAAAGGCCTGCACATTTTTATTTTTTAAGAACTCCGCATTCTCGGCACGCCTCTTTTGTTGCTTTGCGTCTACGGATACAGCTTTAGTGCTGGAGTCTTTGACAGGTGTCACCGTTCGGGTGGCGACAGATGACATTTTTCGGCCGTTTTTGCTAATGACTTCAGCCATGAGGAAAACTTCCGTTATTTACTTTGACATCCATTTTCAATCCTCCAAAAACAGCTGGATCGTTTCGGCGAGGTGCGACCTGATTACGTGCGTATACCCCATTGAATCGCTGACACCATGCTCAATGCTGCCGTCAGCTCGCTGAATGGCGTAATCAAGATTAGCTAGCGGCTCCCCTGACTCGTCGTCAATAAGCCTGAACTTGTCGCTGAAGTGCACGGGCATCGACGTCAGACCGCTGAAAGGCGCTGATACGACGGTGTCGCCAATGATGACCGTGCCCGAGCCACCTACAACTACGTTGCCGTGGCCGCCGGTACTGCCTTGAGTAGCGGCATTCAGCCCATTGATAAAAACTGTCGAGCTGACCGCTCCAGTGATCGGGCTACCGCAGGCGGATTTATCGGTCATCCGAGCGGCGGGTAGACCGTCGAAATTGACATTGGGCGAGCCGCTGACAATTGGATTAGTGCCATGCCCCGGGAGCGGGCAATTGGTGGGATCTGTGACGCGGGCTGCTGGTTTGCCACTCACGGGAAGTTCCTTTTCAAAGATTCAGATGTCCTTGGCCTGATTGGAATAGAAATCGACATTCCGGCCACTGAGAGAGCACGCAGGGCAAGCGTTGGGGTAGCTAGAAAATGCGCCCTGGGGGAGGAACGCGGAAAATCTACCGCCCATGTACTTTTGCGTCGCACAGAATGCCTGAGGCAAAAGTTGCACTCAACATTTCTTACAATTTTTTGATTGACTGTTTGTGAGTGACTTCTGTCGGGTTGCTCGCAATGCCTTTGCGCCCCGACTGGGGTTACGCTTTGTCCGCAGGAATCCCGTTAATGGGGAGGATTTTTTAAGTTGGGAGGTGCCGCAGTAAGACCTCGATGAACGTCGGCGTTTAAAAAGACATCTCCAGACACTCTCCCAGGCTACACATCCTTGCGCCGTTGCCTACAGCTACGCCAGAATCCGCCGGCTTGTGCGCCTTGGGGGCGGGTTCTATTGTGGTTTGGTCGCTGACGAATCAGCGATCGGGTTTCGCAGCCCGGATCAATCAAGGCGCACAGCGCTCCCAATCGTTGCTTTTTTTGGCGATGGTGCTTCATGGCGGCTGTGCGCGGGATACCTTCGGGTATGCCGGGTTCCTTGATTCCCGGTCTGCGAACCTGCGTACAGCTGCCACCTCCCTTCGTTTCGCAGCGAACTGTGGCGGCTCCAACAATCAAGGAGCTTCACCATGATCAAACCTACACCCAACCCACCCGAAACCGCCTCGGTTTCACCCTACGAATCCATCGACTCAAAAAAACTCCACGAAGCCGCCGACCGCGCGCTCGACCATTACCTCTGTCCGCCCGGTTCCACACCGCCGCCACGTAAAACCCGCGGAATGTATGCCGTGACGGCGGACAATAAAACCGAAGAGCTGCTGGTCGATGCCAGTGAGACGCTTGCTTCGGCCAAAACCCTCGCGCAGAACATTGCCAGTTTGTTACCGGTGTCGCAGCGGCACGCGCTGGCGGGGATTGCGCAGTTGATTATGCTCGGGGACTTGGCGGTGAATCGGGCGTTGGATAATTTGCAATTGCCGGGGTGATGCGGGTGTCGGGATCACCTGGTGATTGATCGGGTGTTCATTCTGGCGCCTTCGCGAGCAAGCTCGCTCCCACAGGGATTTATGTTGATCACAGATTTTGTGTAAGTCGCTGAAACCGGTGGGAGCTTGGGACAGAGGGGACGGATTTATTCTCGGAAAATGAATCGGTCCCCTCTGTCGCGAAGTTCGCCGATCCGCCAACCACGGCCGCTATAAAACACTGAGGATTCGAGCCCGGAATCCGAAACCAGAAATACGGATTTCCCCTACAACGAACAGCGATCCATCCTGCATTCAAAGTTGAGTCTGTTCGCCAAAGTCCCCCGTTTTCAGAACTGGAGACGGGCGTGGCCAGACTCATTCCGCAAAGCGAGCTGCATGGTCAGCGAGACCAGATCCTTGATTCCTACCAAGCCATGGAAGAATTCCGACAGGCAATGAATCGCCCGGACGACTTGCCCGGATTCGACGACTTGTTAAAAGCCATGGGCCTGCATCGTTCCAACTACAGGCAAGGCGCGAATAAGCGAAAACTCATCGATGCTGTGCATAACGGTGAGTGGGCAGTAGTGAAACCGCGCAAGGTTGCAGATAGCGGCGGTGCCTCCTGGAGCGCCTTCAACCCCAAACCCGAGCCTCCTCCCGCACAACATCTGGTGGAGGAACACGCCTATACCTTGCCGCAACCCGCCGAATCGGGCTTCCACATCGTTCAGAAACCCATGACGCTCGAAGCGCTTGAACGGGAGTTGTACGAAATCAGGCCCGGCGATTCACTGCTTCGCGAATTCCGCTCACTCAATCGACACCTCGGTGAGCGGGTCAAACCTGGGCAAATGGTCTTGTTCAGTGACTCTCGCAACTACATGTGCCGGCGCGAAGAAGCACAGATGATGGCCGCTGCGGAGAAGGTGAACGAGGCGTTGAAAGACCTTTCGGATGAAGAAGCTTCGTTCATGGTTGAGCATCATGAGGTCATTGAGCCGTTTCTGGAGGTGTCGGCGGGGTCGCTGGGGATTGCCTCTTATATGATCGGCCAGCATCTGGATGGGTTGAAAAAAGCTTTGCAGGATATGGAGCAACTGCACCAGCAGCATTATCGGCAATACGGGCATCTTCGCTCGCCGGATTTTTTTGCACAGCGCAAACGGATCTTGACGAAGCTTGATGGTGGCCTTGGGGCGCTGGTACGCAAGGGAACCGGAATTGCCGATCACCCCAAGCTTAAAAGAGCATTGGGTTTGTCGACTCGAAGAACCATTCACCGTTGGGATAAAGCGGGAGGTCCCACTCAGTTGCCGGGATATGCGTCCAACATCGTTGGCGTTGCGCGGGCGGCAAAGTTCATGCAGATCGGAGGTTACGTCGGAATAGGTTTAGCAACAGGGGCGGCAACTCTACGAATCAACGAAGTGTGCCGTACCGGTACTGATCAAGAATGCCAGAAGGTTAAATTCATCGAAGGCAGCAAACTGGCAGGTAACGTTGGAACAACTCTCGCGGCAACCACATATACCGCACCGCTCACAATGGAGTATTGCGCAGGTGTTGCACTAAAAACACGAGGCATTGGCGGCGTTATTTGCGTCCTCGTCATCAGCGGCGCGACAGCTTCTGTAGCAGGCAATACAGGATCTAAGATCGGCGATGTCGTCGGTGAAATCGTTTACGAAGCAACCTCAAATGAGTGAAATCAAACTTCTGTTCGCCGCCACTGGCATTGCGTTACTGGTGCTGATCATCTCCAACGTTCTGGTGATGATCTATGTCGGGTATTTCAAGCTTTCCGAAATTGAATTGCACCTTGAAAATTGCTTTCTGCTCCACAACTGCCCTCAGAAGAGACGTTCCGGTTTTTGGGCGCGGAGGTACAGGCTCAACCTGATCACTGCTTTGCTTCGTAAACGTCCTTCGCGCCTGTTACTGGATAATCCGAGCGCCCTCGAAGATGTCCAGAGCCTTCCGCTGAATTTGCGGCGGTGGGTCGAAATTCCATATCGATTGAATGCATTTTCTCTGCTGGGAATTTTGGCTTTGTATGGTTGGGCGGAATATTTAGGACTGTTCGAGTAAGCACCATGAGAAACCGGTCGTCTATCAAGTGCTAGCGCGAGCCGTCTGGGTGCCGTGGAGACAGAAAAAGGATGTTTGATGATGGTGAGTTTTCAGGGCAAGAAACTCATGAGTATTCCGAATAATGGAAATCACCGAAATAATATTTGCCTGGGCATGTGGGGCGCTGCTCCTGCTGGGCGTGATCAACTGCGCAATGATTTTCTACGCGGTTTATACAAAACTCGATGCTCTGGAAAAACACTTTGATGAGTGGCTCTACTTATCCATGGACTGTGGTTCATCAGGGGGAAGTTTTTACTCGAGAACTCAGCGGATGACCGCTGTCAGCCAGTTGATTACATCCAAAAGTATCCAACGGCAGGAACCCTTGCTGATCGATGCCGTTCAACGCCTGCCCAGCGGACTCAGGTTCTGGGCGACGAGTCCATTTCATGTCAGCTATGTCGTGTGCGGTGCATCGTGGGTGATTTGGCTTTATGGGAAATACAAAGGTTTTTTGTAGGAGCAGGTGTCTTTGACGGTTCGGCGATTCGTAAGGGCTAGGGACTTTTGGCCCGGCTGAGCAACGTTTCCAGGCGGGCCAACGGCGGTGCATCCTGATTGCGGTCAAACACCTGAATCCCGACCTTGAGCAGCCGCCCATTCTCTGCCGCTGCGATTATCTGTTCACACCGCAACAACAACCGTCCTTGATCACAATCAACAGCTTTCACACCAGTCGGCAATCGGCCTTCCAATTGCAACTCCGCCATGCGTGTCTGCGCCGCAATCATCGCCACCGAACGATCCCGCAAAATCCCGCTGCTCTGCGTCATTAACCCCGCCACGCGCACAGCCGCCGACATCGCCACAGCAATAATCGCCAGCGCCACCAGCACTTCAATCAGGGTGAATCCGTTTTCTCGGGAGCGCGTCGGCATAACAGGCCCAAAACCCAAACTCAGCCCTCGACCCTAACCCGCGTCCTTGACGGCTTGACGACCAAAACTCCCGAGGATTTTCAACATCCCTGACATATCTTCTTGCAACACTGCGCGTCGAATCGAATCAAGCCAAGGGAATGTCGAGATGGATATCGCGCAGTTCAAACAGCCCGGACGACCGAGCCGGATGCCCCGTGGGCAGCAGGGTTTTACCCTGATCGAGATCATGGTGGTGGTGGTGATTCTCGGGATTCTGGCGGCGATGGTGGTGCCCAAGGTGCTGGATCGGCCGGATCAGGCGCGGGCCACGGCGGCGAAGCAGGATATTGGCGGTTTGATGCAGGCGCTGAAGTTGTATCGCCTCGATCACGGTACTTATCCGAGCCAGAGTCAGGGTTTGAAAGTGCTGGTGGAGCGGCCGGCGGATGCGAAGAACAGTAACTGGCGTTCGTACCTGGAGCGCCTGCCGAATGACCCGTGGGGTCGTCCTTATCAGTACCTCAACCCTGGCGCCAATGGCGAGATCGATATCTTTTCCCTCGGTGCCGACGGTCAGCCTGACGGCGACGGTGTGAATGCCGATATCGGTTCCTGGCAGCTGTAAGGCCGGTGATGAATAGCCAATCGAACCAGCAGGGGATGGCGATCATCAGTGCGCTGTTGATTGCGGCGGTGGTCGCGGTGATTGCGGCGGGGATGTTGACCCGGCAGAGCGTTTCGACCCGCGCGCTGGAGGCGGACCAACAGCGTGTGCAGGGGCGCTGGGTGTTGCACGGCGGTCTGGAGATCAGCCGGCAATTGCTCTGGGATGCGCGGCAGCGTGATCCGTTGACCCGGCTCGATCAGCCGTGGGCGCAGCGCTTGAGTGCGCAGGGTTTCGAGGGGCGGCTGGAGGATGAGCAGGGCAAGTTCAACCTGCGCAATCTGGTGGCCAACGAGCGTGTCGATGAGGCGCAGGTGCAGGCGTTTCAGCGGTTGTGCGAGTTGATCGGTATCAGCGCCGGGTTGAGTCAGCGCATCAGTCAGCGGGTGATCGGCTCTTATCCGTATCTTTTGAACCCGCAGATTGCCGAAAACACCGCGAGCAAAAACGGCTTTGACAGTGGCCGCGCCACGTCGCCGAATGCGTCGCGCAAACCGCAGAATCCGAAGTTGCCGATGCTGCGCAGTATTGATGACTTGCGTAGCGTCGAGGGTGTGAATGATGTGGTCATCGGCAAACTGGCGCCGTATCTGACGGTGATCCCGGCCACCACTTGGCTCAATGGCAATACCGCCACTGCGCCGGTGTTGGCCGCGTATGTGCCGGGGTTGTCGCTGGAGCGGGCGCAGGCGCTGATCAATGAGCGCGACGCCGGGCGCTGGTTCATCAACCGTGGCGATTTCGTCAACCGCTTGCGCATGCCCAATCTGGAGCTGACCAGCGTCAAGGTCGGCATCACCAGCGACTGGTTTCGCCTGCGCGGCGAGGCGCGGCGGGATCAGCGTCGGGTCAGCCTCGATGCGTTGTTGCACCGCAGCGAGGATCGTCTGCCGCAGGTGATCTGGTCGCGGGTGGGCGTATGAGTCAGTTGCGTGTGAGCTTGCCGCCACTGGCGGGGTTGAGTCTCGACAGTGAAATGGACTGCGCGTGGCTGGACCGTCAGGGGCAGGTCATTCGTGAGCAGCGTCTGACCTTTAGTCAACTGGCGCAGTTAGCGAAGCAACCACCGCTGAGCGCTTTCCTGCACCCGGCGGACAGCCTACTGGCGAGTATCGACTTGCCACCGCTGCCGGCGAACAAGACCGCAGCGGCGGTGCAATGCGCGGCGCAGGCCTTGATGCTCGGCGACAGCAATGACATGCACATCGCCCACAGTTCGCGGGACGAATCGGGGCAGGTGCAGATCGCCTGGGCGCCGCGTCAACGCTTGCAGCATCTGGGGCAATTGCTGAAGCAGGCCGGTCTGAATCTGCGCGGCTTGTACCCGGCGGCGTACAGCTTGCCGGTGCTGCCGGGCACGGTGGCCTGTCGGCAGGTCGGCCATTTGTTGCTGCGCGAAAGCGTGCAGGTGGCGCGGGTGCAGCCGTTGTTCGACGAGGAGATTGGCGATTGGCTGCTGACCTGCGGGACGCCGCTGCACTGGATCGGTTCGACGCCACCGCCGGAAGCGCAATTGCCGATGGCCGAGGCGCAACGCTGGACCGGGCCGTTGCCGGGTTGGGGCCTGCAGGGTGCGGTGCAACAGCAGCGCAGCGAGCATCGCGGTTGGGGCCGGGCGTTGGGGCTGTGCGCATTGGCGGTGGCGGTGTGGGTCATCGGCTTGAACCTGTATGCCGCTCGCGAGGCGAGTCAGGGTCAGCAGCTCAAGGCGCAGATGGCGCTGCGGGTGAAGCAGGCCTTTCCCGAGTTGCCGGTGATCCTCAATCCGCTGCAGCAGGCGCGCCAGCAATTGGCGGCGCGGCAGAAGGGCGCGGCGGAGGACCCGGCGCAGCCGTTCAATCGGCTGGTGTTGCAGGCCGGCAGTGGCATGCCGTTCATGGCCGGCACGGTCGAGCGCCTGACGTTTGTCGATGGCACGTTGCAGTTGAGTTTGCTGGCCGATGCCCGGCGCAGCGCCAATGACAAGGACAAGGATTGGCAAGCCGCATTGGCTCAGGTCGGGATCAGTGCGACGGCTGACGATGAAGGCTGGCTGCTGCGACCGAGCGACGAAGTCACCACCCCCGACGAAAGCGCTGACGACAGCGGAGCAGAAGATGAATAAGGCATCGCTCGCGGTGTATCGCGCCCGTTGGCAGCGTTTTAGCGCGCAGCTTCAAGTGCGCTGGCAAGCGCTGGCCCTGCGCGAAAAACGCATGGTCGGCGGCATGGCGGCGCTGCTGCTGGCGCTGTTGGTGTGGGTCGCATTGATCCAGCCGCCACTGAAAAAAATCAGCTATTGGCAAGCCGAAACCCCGAAGTTACGCGCCCAGACCGAAGCCCTCGAAGTGCTGTTGCGCGAGGTCAGCGTGCGTCCGCAGGGGCAAAGCATCGAGCAGTCTCTTGAGCAGACCCTGCAGGCCAGCGGCCTGGCCGGGCACTATCAATTGCAAGTCGGGGAGGCTGGCGCCTGGCAGCTGACGTTCGACGCGGCGCCGGCCGATGCGCTGCTCGACTGGCTGCTGAGCACCCCGGCACAACTTTCTCTGCTAGTGGTCGAGGCGCGTCTGCAACGCGCCGACAACGCTTCGACCGAAGTCACTGCCGGCACATTGTCAGGCACCGTTCGCATGGATCAGGCGCTGGGCGCTAAGGAAGCTTCATGAAGGGGTCAGGATCCAAACCGGCGCGCATGGCGTTGCCGATGCTGCTGATGGCGTTGAGCGCGTGCAGCAACACCACCACGCCGCCGAACCAGCCGCCGTTGCTGGTGGACAGCGAACTCGGCCGGCCACTGGCCAACACCCAGCGCAGCGGTGATGCGCTGCTCGATCGTCAACGCGCCCAGGCGCAAGCGGCGCCGCAACCACGGCAGATGCACAACATCACTGAGCGTGCGCGCAGTGGCGCGGCTCCGCGCAGCAACACGCTGGCGAGCAACCCGTTGGGTGATCAGCCGGTGACGCTGAATTTCGTCGACGCCGATATTCAAGCGGTGGTGCGCGCGCTGTCGCGCTCGACCGGCCAGCAGTTTCTGGTCGACCCTCGGGTCAAGGGCAGCCTGACGCTGGTTTCGGAAGGTCAGGTGCCGGCGCGCCAGGCTTACGACATGCTGCTCGCGGCGTTGCGCATGCAGGGCTTCAGCGTGGTCGATGTCGGTGGCGTCGCGCAGGTGGTACCGGAGGCCGATGCAAAACTGCTCGGCGGGCCGATCTACAGCGCCGACAAACCGGCCGGCAACGGCATGCTCACGCGCACCTTTCGCCTGCAATACGAGAACGCGGTGAACCTGATTCCGGTGCTGCGCCCGATCGTGTCGCCGAACAATCCGATCAATGCCTACCCGGGCAACAACACCATCGTCGTCACCGATTACGCCGAGAACCTGACCCGCGTCGCCCAGTTGATCCAGACCATCGACAGCCCGAGTGCGATCGACACCGATGTGGTGCAGATCCAGAACGGCATCGCCGCCGACATCGCGCCGATGGTCGCGGATCTGCTCGACGCGCCGGGCAACGATCCGACGCAGAAAATTGCGGTGATCGGCGACCCGCGCTCCAACACCATCATCATCCGCGCCGGCAGCCCCGAGCGCACCGAGCTGGCGCGCAACCTGATCTACAAACTCGACAACGCGCAGAGCAATCCGAGCAACCTGCACGTGGTTTATTTACGTAACGCGCAAGCGGCGAAACTGGCGCAGGCCTTGCGCGGACTGCTCACCGGCGAGAGCGACAGCGGCACCAGTGATAGTGCGCGCTCGGTGCTCAGTGCGATGGGCAGCAACGGCAACAACAATGGCGGTTCGAGTGCGCAGAGTGGCACGCAAACCAGTGGCAACACTTCGACTACGTCGAGCACGGGCAGTACTGGCGGCAGTTACGCGCAGGGCAGCAGTTCGACTGGCAGCGGGGGCAATCAGGCCAGTGAACAGAACGTCGCGTTCAGTGCCGGCGGGGTGACGATTCAGGCTGACGCGACCACCAACACCTTGCTGATATCCGCGCCGGAACCGTTGTATCGCAACCTGCGCGAAGTGATTGATCTGCTCGACCAGCGCCGCGCGCAAGTGGTCATCGAGAGCCTGATCGTTGAGGTCGGTGAGGACGATGCCAGCGAATTCGGCGTGCAGTGGCAGACCGGCAATCTCGGCGGCAAAGGCGTGATCGGCGGGGCGAACCTCGGTGGATCAGGGATCAATCTCAACGGCAAGACCAGTCTCGACGTGCTGCCGCAAGGCTTGAACGTCGGCTACGTCAACGGCACGGTCGACATCCCCGGCATCGGCAAGATCCTCGACCTGAAAGTGCTGGCCCGGGCGCTGAAGAGCAAGGGCGGCACCAACGTGCTGTCGACGCCAAACCTGCTGACTCTGGATAACGAAGCGGCGAGTATTTTTGTCGGCCAGACCATTCCGTTTGTCAGCGGCAGCTACGTGACTGGCGGTGGCGGGACGAGCAACAACCCTTTCCAGACCGTGACCCGTGAAGAGGTGGGTTTGAAGTTGAATGTGCGGCCACAGATTTCCGAGGGCGGCACGGTCAAGCTTGATATCTATCAGGAAGTCAGCAGCATCGACGAGCGCGCTTCGGCCAGTGCGGCGTCGGCGGGCATCGTCACCAACAAACGCGCGATCGACACCAGCATCCTGCTCGACGACGGCCAGATCATGGTCCTCGGCGGCTTGCTGCAGGACGGCTACAGCCAGAGCAACGAAGCGGTGCCATGGCTGGGGACGCTGCCGGGGATCGGTGCACTGTTTCGCAACGAACGCCGGGCAATCACCAAGACCAACCTGATGGTGTTCCTGCGCCCGTACATCATCCGCGACAGCGAAGCGGGGCGCAGCATCACCCTCAACCGCTACGACTTCATGCGCCGCGCCCAGGGCGGGCTGCAACCGGAACGCAGCTGGGCAATGCCGGACATGCAGGCGCCGCAGTTGCCGACGGCGGCGCAGGGGGTTCCGAGTTCGGTTCCGGCTTCGGGACCCCGTGCGACCATCAAAGCTGTGCCGATCGAAGGGAGCACACGCTTTTGAATCCCTCCATCAATCTGAAAATTTACTCTGTGGTGAGGGGATTTATCCCCGATGGGCTGCGCAGCAGACCCAAAACCTGCTACCCCATTCTTCCAGATACACCCTGCATGCCGGATTTACGGGGGCTTCGCCCCCGAGCGGGAGCAAGCTCCCTCGCCACAAAAACATGTCCAGACCCTGGAGTTGGGGAGGGCATGAGATGAGTGCGCTTCCCTGCACCTGGGCCAAGGCCAGGAACTCGGCCCGCAAGCTGAAAAACATTCCTGTGGCGAGGGAGCTTGCTCCCGCTGGGCTGCGCAGCAGCCCCAAAACCTGCTATCCCATTCTTCCAGATACACCCTGCATGCCGGATTTACGGGGGCTTCGCCCCCGAGCGGGAGCAAGCTCCCTCGCCACAAAAACATGTCCAGACCCTGGAGTTGGGGAGGGCATGAGATGAGTGCGCTTCCCTGCACCTGGGCCAAGGCCAGGAACTCGGCCCGCAAGCTGAAAAACATTCCTGTGGCGAGGGAGCTTGCTCCCGCTGGGCTGCGCAGCAGCCCCAAAACCTGCTATCCCATTCTTCCAGATACACCCTGCATGCCGGATTTACGGGGGCTTCGCCCCCGAGCGGGAGCAAGCTCCCTCGCCACAAAAACATGTCCAGACCCTGGAGTTGGGGAGGGCATGAGATGAGTGCGCTTCCCTGCGCTTGGTCCAAGGCCATGAACTCGGCCCGCAAGCTGAAAAACATTCCTGTGGCGAGGGAGCTTGCTCCCGCTGGGCTGCGCAGCAGCCCCAAAACCTGCTACCCCATTCTTTCAGATACACCCTGCATGCCGGATTTACGGGGGCTTCGCCCCCGAGCGGGAGCAAGCTCCCTCGCCACAAAAACATGTTCAGACCCGAGAGTAGGTGAGGTTTTGAGATGAGTTCGCTTCCCTACGCCTGGGCCAAGGCCCAGCGCATTCTGTTGTGCGACGGCGTGCTGACCGTATGCCCATCGACGCCAGGCTGGTCGATCAGCGAGGTGCGGCGCCAGTTCGGTGAAACCTCGCTCAGGCGCGTGCGCGACGACGAGCTCGACGGCTTGCTCGCCACCGCCTATGCCGACACCGGCAGCGCCGCCGCTGTGGTCGGTGCGGCAGAGAACGAAGTCGATCTCGACCGGCTGATGCAGGACATGCCAGAAATCACCGATCTGCTCGACACTCAGGACGGCGCGCCGGTGATCCGCATGATCAACGCCTTGCTCACACAGGCTGCGCGGGACGAGGCCAGCGACATTCACATCGAACCGTTCGAAACCCACTCGGTGGTGCGCTATCGGGTCGACGGCACCCTGCGCGATGTGGTCTCGCCGCGCAAGGCGCTGCACGGCGCGCTGGTGTCGCGGATCAAGATCATGGCGCAACTCGACATCGCCGAAAAACGCTTGCCGCAGGACGGCCGTATCGCGCTGCGTGTGGCTGGGCGGCCGATCGATATTCGCGTGTCGACCGTGCCCACCGGGCATGGCGAACGCGTTGTCATGCGCTTGCTCGACAAGCAGGCCGGGCGTCTGCATCTGGAAACCCTGGGCATGGACGCGCAGGTGCTGGCCAAACTCGATCACTTGATCCGCCAGCCCCACGGTATCGTGCTGGTCACCGGCCCCACCGGCAGCGGCAAGACCACCAGCCTCTATGCCGCGCTGGCGCGGCTGGATGCCAGCACCAGCAACATCCTCACCGTCGAAGACCCGGTGGAATACGACCTGCCGGGGATCAGCCAGATTCAGGTCAACGCCAAGATCGACATGACGTTTGCCTTGGCCTTGCGGGCGATTCTGCGCCAGGACCCGGACATCATCATGATCGGCGAAATCCGCGATCTGGAAACCGCACAAATCGCCGTGCAGGCGTCGCTCACCGGTCACCTGGTGCTGGCGACGCTGCACACCAACGACGCGGTGTCGGCGGTCAATCGCTTGATCGACATGGGTGTCGAACCGTTTCTGCTGGCCTCGTCGATGCTTGGTGTGCTGGCCCAGCGGCTGGTGCGGCGCCTTTGTAAAGAGTGCAAACAGGAGGATCCAGCAGCACCGGGCACCTGGCGCCCGGTGGGCTGCGCCGCCTGTAATCACACCGGTTACAGCGGCCGTACCGGCATCCACGAATTGTTCTGTATCGACGACGACATCCGCACCCTGATTCACCAAGGGGCAGGGGAGCAGGCATTGCGTGCGGCGGCGGCAAAGGCCGGGATGTTCAGCCTGCGCGAGGACGGCGAGCGCTGGATTCGCAGCGGTGCCACCGCCCCTGAAGAAATTCTCCGTGTGACCCGGGACGCCTGATGAATCGCTATCGTTTTGAAGCCGCCGACGCCACCGGCAAAATCGAGTCCGGGCATCTGGAAGCGGATAGTCAGGGCGCCGCGTTCGGCGTGTTGCGCAGCCGTGGCTTGACTGCGTTGTCGGTGCACAAGGAGAGCAACGTCGCCCAGCATGGCGGTGGTGGTCTGTTCAGTGCGCGTATGTCGGATAACGATCTGGCCTGGGCAACGCGGCAACTGGCGAGTCTGCTCGGTGCGAGCCTGCCGCTCGAAGCGGCACTCAGCGCAACGGTGGAGCAGGCCGAGAAAAAACACATCGCCCACACCCTCAGCGCGGTGCGTGCCGACGTGCGCAGCGGCATGCGTCTGGCCGAGTCGCTGGCCGCACGGCCACGGGATTTTCCGGAGATCTACCGCGCGCTGATTGCTGCGGGGGAGGAGTCCGGTGATCTGGCGCAGGTGATGGAGCGACTGGCCGACTACATCGAGGAGCGCAACAACCTGCGCGGCAAGATCCTCACCGCGTTTATCTATCCCGGCGTGGTCGGGCTGGTGTCGATCGGCATCGTGATTTTCTTGCTCAGTTACGTGGTACCGCAGGTGGTCAGCGCCTTTTCCCAAGCGCGTCAGGACTTGCCGGGGCTGACGTTGGCGATGCTTACCGCCAGTGATTTCATTCGGGCGTGGGGCTGGTTATGTGCGGCGTTGATCGCGGGCGCTTTCTGGAGCTGGCGCCTGTACCTGCGCAATCCGGCGGCACGTTTGAGCTGGCATCATCGGGTGCTGAAATTGCCGCTGATCGGGCGCTTCGTGTTGGGCCTTAACACCGCACGCTTTGCCTCGACGCTGGCGATTCTCGGCGGTGCCGGTGTGCCGTTGCTGCGGGCGCTGGAGGCGGCGCGGCAGACGCTGTCCAATGATCGCCTGAGTCTGAGTGTCAGCGACGCCACGGCCAAGGTTCGCGAAGGGGTGAATCTTGCGGCGGCGCTGCGAGTGGAGAACGTATTTCCGCCGGTATTGATTCACCTGATCGCCAGCGGCGAGAAAACCGGCGCACTGCCGCCGATGCTCGAACGGGCAGCACAGACCCTGTCCCGCGATATCGAACGGCGGGCAATGGGCATGACCGCGTTGCTCGAGCCGCTGATGATCGTGGTGATGGGCGGGGTGGTGCTGGTGATTGTGATGGCGGTTTTGTTGCCGATCATTGAGATCAATCAATTGGTGCAGTAGTGGTGTGCCTGAGGGTTTGAGGTTGTCTGGACTGGCCTCTTCGCGAGCAAGCCCGCTCCCACATTTGAAATGCGTTCCCCCTGTGGGAGCGGGCTTGCTCGCGAAGAGGCACATCAGGGCAATAAATTATTCAGACTTTTTACCAGGACTTCAGCCTCACCCGACCCTCATTCCCCCCATCCTCGGGTTCTCCTTTCTGTCATCTGCAACCACCCCGCAACGGCTGCAGCCAGTTTCAGCAAAACCCCCGATCCAGACCCCTCGCAATCCCGCGCAAACACCCGAGAAAACCACCGGAAAATCGGCGCGCAGCTCCCGAGGTTTTTTCCTTTATCTGTCACCGGAAACTGCGAATTTCTCAGTGCGACTTAACCACGGACCCCGCTTGCGAAGGTCGGCGGTGAGTCTTCCCAGTGTCATGCAAGACCCCTGAAAACCTGTGTTCACAACCATCGTTGAAAAGGAGATTCTTCATGTTCAAGCGCACTCTGATCGCAGCTTCCCTGACCGTCGCCGCGCTGGCTTCCGCTCAAGCCATGGCCGTTACCGGTGGTGGCGCTACTCTGCCAGCCGCTCTGTACAAAGGTTCGGCCGACAGCATCCTGCCTGCCAACTTCAGCTACGCCGCCGTGGGTAGCGGTGCCGGCAAGACTGCCTTCCTGACCAACGTTGCCACTGGCTTCGGCACCACCGGTACTGTGCACTTCGCCGGTAGCGACTCGGTACTCAGCGCTTCGGAAATCAGCACCTACAACACCAACTTCGGCGCTGCTTACGGCCCGCTGATCCAACTGCCATCGGTTGCCACTTCGGTTGCCATCCCGTACAAAAAATCCGGTCAGACCGCGCTGAACCTGACCAGCGCTCAACTGTGCGACGCTTTCTCGGGCTCCGTCACCACTTGGGGCGGCCTGCTGGGCACTGCTGACACCACCCCGATCCGCATCGTTTATCGCAACGTGTCCAGCGGTACTTCGGAAATCCTCACCCGTCACCTGAACGCTGTCTGCCCAACCAAGTTCACCACCAACTCGACGTTCGTCAACGCCCGTCCAGCCGGTTCCACCCTGCCATCGAACTGGGTTGGCGTCGCCAACACTGCTGACGTGGCACCTGCTGTGGCCGCGGTTGACGGCTCGCTCGGCTATGTCGGTCCGGACGGTGTAGACGCCACCAGCAACGCGCTGGTTGCCCGCGTCAACAACGTTCAGCCAACTTCCGCCAACGTTGCGCTGGCCCTGTCTTCGGTGACCCCACCTTCGACCGCTGCTCTGGCTGCCGACCCGACTCGCTGGTCGCCAGTGGTGGCTAACCCGGCCATCGGTTACAAACTGGCGGCCTACACCAACTTCATCGTCGGTCAGTGCTACAAGGATGCAGCCGTGGCCAACGACGTGAAGGCTTTCCTGACCACGCACTACAACACCACCACCAACGACCTGGCGGTCAAGAACCACGGTTTCGTGACCGTGCCTGCCGCCTGGAAAACCAAGGTGTACGAAACATTCGTCAGCAACGCTGCCGGCTACAACCTGGACATCAACAACACCAGCGTCTGCAACACCATCGGTCGTCCTTTGTAAGACGTTCGATTCAACCCGCAAGACGAATGGCGGCCCTTCGGGGCCGCCATTTTTTTGCCCGTCCAAATCGCCTGCGCCCCGCGAATACTCCGCCAACATGAAGTTTGTGTGACATCCGTTCGGTCGCGGGCCGCGCCAACTGCCTATGTCGTAACAGCAGGTTTTTGCAGGCCTGCGGCCTCGTGTGGCAACTCAAAAGGATCTCGTAGTGATGCTCGCTCGCCCATCCCGTCGTCGTAGCAACGCCCAGTCATTCAAGCGTGAACTCGCGGAGCCGGCGCTGTGGTTGCTCAAGCCGTTGGCACACGCCGTGGCGTTGTGTCTGGTGGCGGGCAGTGCGCAGGCGCAGACGGCGTTCAGCTCGGGCTGGTTTGCCGCCAAGGGCGCTGCACAGCAAGCAGCCGCTGCGCGTCCGAGCGTCGGTGGTTTGCCGGGAATGACCCCGCCATTGGCGCAGCAGCAGAAAGCCAGTCAGCAGTTGCAGCGTTCGATCCAGACCCTGAACAACACCGTGGCTGCGATTGCCGCGCAACAGGCGGCCCAGGCCGCCGGACGTGCCACCGCGCTTGGCACTGTGCAAGCGGTGCCGGATGGCTTGGGCGAGGGCGGCCTGAAGGTCGACAACAGCCTTACGCAAGGTTGGCAGAACGCCAAAGGCCCGCAACAGACTCAGGCCGACGGCAAGACCACGGTGAAGATCGAGCAGACTGCCGACAAGGCCATCCTCAACTGGGAGACCTTCAACGTCGGGCGTAACACCAGCGTCGAATTCGCCCAGCAGTCGGACTGGGCCGTGCTCAACCGGGTCAACGATCCGAATGCGCGCGCCAGTCAGATTCAAGGTCAGATCAAGGGTGACGGCACGGTGATGCTGATCAACCGTAACGGCATCGTGTTCAGCGGCAGCAGTCAGGTCAACGTGCGCAATCTGGTGGCGGCCGCCGCGAATATCACCGACAACCAGTTCCGTGAACGGGGCCTGTATTTCGACAGCAACGGCACGCAGCCGACGTTCACCGAGGCCGCCGGCAAGGTGTTGGTGGAACGCGGTGCGAGCATCGCCACGCACAAACCGGCGGCGTCCACCGATGCTGGCGGTTATGCCTTGCTGCTCGGCAGCGAAGTGCAGAACGACGGCAGCATCAGCACCGCCAAGGGCCAGACCGTGCTGGCCGCCGGTGATCGCTTCTACATTCGCAAGGGTTCGGGCACCGAAGGCAATGCGCTGTCCACGACCTTCGGCAGCGAAGTCATTCCGGGCTTCAAGGCCGGCGTTGCTGCGGGCAAGGTCAGCAACAACGGCCTGATCCAGTCTGCCACCGGCGACATCACCCTGACCGGCCACGAAGTGGTGCAGAACGGCGTATTGCTCGCCAGCACCTCGGTGGCGACACGCGGCACGATTCATCTGAGCAACCCGAGCACCGACAGCAGCGGCAGCGTCACGCTGGGTCAGGGCAGCGCGACGGCGATCATGCTCGACAGCAGCGACCTGACGGCGCTCGACAGCCAGCATGACGCCGCCCTGACCGGCGTCAGCGCGAACAACCGGATTCGTGGCGATCAGTCGCGCATCGAGATCCAGAGCGGCGGCAGCGTCGAGTTCGAGAACGGCTCGATCACTCTGGCCACCGGCGGCCAGGTCGCTGTCAGTGCACAGCGCCGCAGCCTGGTGCGTGACGGCGCGTTGATTGATGTGTCAGGTGCGGTTGGCGTCAACGTGGCGATGGAAAACAACAGCATCAAGATCAACGTGCAGGGCAACGAGCAGCGCGATGCGTCGGTCAACCGCGAGAAGGGCGCGCTCAACAGCAACGACATCTGGGTCGATGTGCGTGAGCTGGTGTACGTCCCGGCCGGCACCAACGGCTATGCCACGGATCGCTGGTACACGGCCGGTGGCTTGCTTGAAGTCGGCGGCTATCTCGGCACCCAGGGTCACAGCATCGGTGAGTGGATGGCCCAGGGCGGTACGGTGAGTTTTGCCGGCAATGACGTGGTCACCGAGAAGGGCTCGTTGATCAATCTGTCGGGCGGCACCCTGGATGTGCAGGGCGGCGAAATTCGCCAGAGCTGGCTGCGCGGCGCCGACGGCAAACTGTATGAAGTCTCCCGTGCCCCAGGGGATCTGCTCTACACCGGACTGTACAAAGGTTATGAAGACAGCAGCGAGCGCTGGGGCCAGACCCATTATTACTACAGTCCGCTGATCGCGCCGCGCTCGCGTTTCGAATCGGGTTACACCGTGGGACGCGACGCCGGGCAACTGGTGATCTCCACCGCCAACGCCGTGCTCGATGGGCAGATGCTCGGCGAGGTGTATCAGGGCGAGCGGCAGAACCAGGCGCCACAAGCGGTACTTGATGGTTATGAGCAGAGCCAGAACGCACTGGCGCGTCGTGCGCAACTGATCGTCGGCAGCTATGACCCGGCCTATGTGGCAGCGGCCGGTGGCCTGTTGTACTCGCTCAATCCGCTGCTTGATCAAGTGCAGATTGGCGGCCAGCGTCCGGTCACCGGCACTGACCCGGATCTGACCGGAGCCGTGGCTGACTCGCGCAAGGGCAAGCTGTTTCTTGATAACGATCAGCTCAACGGTTTCCGTCTCGGCGCGCTCAAGGTCGCGGCCCGGGACCAGATCGCTGTCGCTGGCGCGCTGGGTGTCGACACCGGTGGCGACATCACCCTGTATGCGCCGGATGTGCAGGTTGACGCCAACCTGAGTGCGCGCAGCGGCAGCTTGCATCTGGGCAACGTGCTCAACCAGTTCAACGGCACCGAGCGTACCGATACCCGGCTCACGGCGAAAGCCGACAAGGTCACGCAAGTGGCGGTGGCCGCAGGCGTACACCTCGATACCCGTGGGGTGTGGAGCAACCTGCGCACCAATCCCGACGCCAGCGCCGGCCTCGGCGCTCTCAACGGTGGTCTGCTGTCGATCCGCAGCAGTGGTGATATCGACATTGCCTCTGACAGCCTGCTCGACGTTTCTTCGGGCGGCGCGCTGCTCGCCAACGGCAAGACCCTGGGCGGCAAGGGCGGCGATCTGACGCTGGAGTCCAGTGCGATTTCCGCACCGGGCCAATCGCATTTACGCCTGGAGGGTGAACTGCGTGGCTATGGCGTCACGGGTGGCGGCACGCTGACCGTGCAGGCCAACAGGATTCAGATCGGCCAGGCCGACACGTTGCCCGCGACCAACACTCTGCAACTGTCTGCGGACCTGTTCGGCAAGGGTTTCTCGGCTTACAACCTCATTGGCTTGAACGGCCTGGACGTCGCCGAAGGTACGGCGATTGATGTGACGATGCCGGTCTATCGCTATGCGGATTCGGCACCCAATCAGGCCAGCGGCGTCGATCCGCAATCGGCGCTGGAGCTGTGGTCGCCGGCGCTGTATCAGGAGAATCCGACCAAGGGCGTCCTGACGCAGCGCGGCGGAGCCAGCCTGACGCTGCAAGGCGGGGCCAGTCTGATCAACCTGATCGATGCGGCGAACAGCCCGCTGACCATTGGCCGCGGCGCGCGCATCAGTGTCGATCCTGGCCAGAGCATCAAACTGCGCGGGGCCGGGCAGATCACCGTGGACGGCGCGCTCAATGCCTGGGGCGGCACGATCGACATTCGCCAGCAGCAATTGGGCTCGATCAAACCGGCCACCTCCGATCAAAAGGCTGACCTGAACGCACACAACCGTTCGATCTGGATCGGTGAACACGCGGTGCTCGACGTGGCCGGGCGGGCCAGCACTGCCGTCGATGCGTTGGGGCGCCGTTACGGTCAGGTCGGCAAGGGCGGCAGTATCATCCTTGGCGGCGAGATCGACGCGAAACTCGCCACGGCCACGGCGGCCGATGCTTACGTGATCGTGCGCCAAGGCGCGCGTCTGGACGCTTCCGGCAGCGAAGCGCTGCTCGACATCGCCGGTCAAGGCCCGACCCGCGTCGCCACGGACGGCGGGCGCATCAGCCTGAGTTCCTACAACGGGCTGTTCATCGACGGTGATCTGCGGGCAACGGCCGGTGGCGTCGGGGCGGCGGGCGGGCGTCTGGAGATCGCTCTGGAAACGCCGCTGTACGCCGACTCGGCGGATAACAGCGTACGAGCGCCGAGGGAGATGATCATCGGCCAAGGCATGTCTGAAGAGCGGCTCGCGGCGGATCTGCGACCGGGGCAGGGCGCCGCTGGCTTGCGCTATGGACAGGCGCGCTTGAGCGCCGATGGCCTGATGGCTGGCGGCTTCGATAATCTGAGCCTGTTGAGCAACGGCTTGCTGTCATTCGATGGCGACGTCAACTTGCACATGAACCAGAGTCTGAGCCTGTACGCCGGTGCGCTGTCGCTGGCTGAGTCGGCGCAGGACACTGCGCGTGTCGACGTGAGCGCACCGTATCTGCGCTTGTCCGGTGTTGGCAGCTACTACGGCATCGTCGGTGCGATTCGGCCACGCTTGACGAATAACCCGACCACGCAGTTGTCGCAGGCGCAGTTCAACGCCTCGGCTGACTTGCTGGATCTGAGCAATGGCCTGTCGTTCGGTACTCAGGGTTCGATTCTGCAACTCAAGGCGCCGGCCGCTGAATACAGCCGTCTGGCGTTCGGGCAGGTGAGTCTCGACAGCCGTGGCGATCTGCGTTTTCTGGCACCGACCGATGGCGCGCAGAAGTCGCGGTTGTGGACCCCGGGCGACCTGAACCTGAGCGCCGCGCAGATCTATCCCGCCAGTGGTGTTCAGGCCGAGGTGCGCGTCGGTTATCAGGGCGCCGTCCCGGTTTCCCAACACACCTTGCGCATCAGCGGCCACGGCGCGGCACCGGCAGCGATGCCGTATTCGGTGTTTGGCAGGCTGGAACTGTCAGCCGCTTACATCGAGCAGGGCGGCGTGCTTCGTGCGCCGCTGGGCATGATCACCCTGGGCGACGATTTGCTGACGACCACCCGCGAAGTTCGCTTGTTACCCGGCAGTGTGACCTCGGTCAGTGGCGCCGGACTGGTCATGCCTTATGGCGGCACCACCGACGGCATCGACTATCGCTATGACGGCAAGTCTGTGGAGTTGAACGGCATCACTGGCGAGACCGCTGGTGTGTCGATGCGCTCGCAATTGATCGATGTGCAGCCTGGCGCGTTGCTTGATCTGTCGGGGGGCGGTGACCTGCGTGGCGCCGGTTTCGTGTCCGGACGCGGCGGTTCCACCGATGCCCGGTTCAACCCGCTGGTGCGCAACGCCACCGACGGCACGTTCAGCCTGCCGGGGCTGGCAAGCAATCCGGTGTACGCCATCGTGCCGGGCAATCAAAGCATTTACGCACCGATGCTCGCCGAAGGCGGCGCGGTTGATCCGCGTATCGGCCAGCAAATCACTCTCGGTGCCGGTATCCCGGGGTTGGCCGCTGGCACCTATACGCTGCTGCCTTCGACCTTTGCCCTGTTGCCCGGCGCGTTCCGGGTCGAGGTCAATGGCCAGGCGACGGCGGCAGCACCAGGAGCGGCGTTGGCGCTGCGCAATGGTTCATGGACCAGCAGCGGGCAGCTGTCGATCGCCAACACCGGTTTGCGCGACAGCCTCGCCAGTCAGGTCATCCTGACCTCCGCCGACGTGTTGCGTCGTTACTCGCAATACAACGAAACCAGTTTCACCCAGTTCATCCAGAGCGATGCGGCACGCCGCGGCGTACCACGCGCGCTGGCCCCCATGGACGGCAAAACTCTGGACTTGCGTCTGGTGGCCGGTGGCGAGCAGGACATCGCCTTGCAGTTCAACGGGCGCGCGCAATTCAATGCTGCCGAGGGAGGGCTGGTCGGCACGGCGGCAGTGCGCAGTGGTAACGCCCGCACCCGCTTCGAAATCCTCGGGGCCGGTCAGGCACCGACCAAGGATTTCGACGGCATTTCGCTGTACGCCGACACCCTCAACCAGTTGGGCGCCGCACGCTTGACCCTCGGCGCGTTGCCGACGGTGAACTACAACACCGCCGGCAACATCATCAACTTTACTGGCGACACCAGCGACATCGTGTTGCGTCAGGGGGCCGTCCTTTCGGCACCGGAAGTCTTGTTGCGCACCAACTCCGCGCAGGGCGCGATCACCATCGAAGCCGGTGCCGGCATCAACACGCTGGGGCGCGGCAATGTCGCTTACGACTCGACGGCCGGCTACATCTATCAGCCCGGTGCCGCGAGCCTGTTGGTGATGTCCAACGGCTGGACCAACGTGCTCGCTCCCGAGGCGGGCAGCAATGCTTTCGGCGCTGGCGACATCCGCATCGGCGTCTGCTCGACGGGGCTGTGCAACAGCCCGACCCAGCTCTATTCCAACGGCAGCATTACCGCCGCCACCGACCGACAGTTCGAACTCGGCGAAGCGGTGCGCTTCGGCACGCGTCACCTGGCGCTGGCCGTCGGTGCGGTGAACGCCGGCAGTGCCGAAGCGCTGGCCGCTGCGGGTAACCGGGTGCCGGCCGGGCTGACCTTGAACCAGAACGTGCTGGATCGCCTGATGCGCGGTGATAGCCAGTTCGGTGCGCCCGCTCTGGAAACCCTGAGCCTGACCACCCGCGATGCCTTCAATCTGTACGGCAGCGTGACCCTCGACACCCTGGATCCGCAGACCGGACAGAGCAAACTGCAGAATCTGCTGCTCGCCACCCCGGCGATTTACGGGGCGGGCGATGCCAATGATGTGGCGACCATCCGCACCGCCAACCTGATCTGGAACGGCGCAACTCAGGATCCGGGCAGTGTGATCGCCGGTGGTGCCGGCACCGGCAGCGGCACGCTGGAGATTCAGGCTCAACGTATCGAACTGGGTTACGGCCCGATGCCGCAACCGAACGGGCTGGATCACAACAGCCGTCTGGCGCTGGGGTTTGCCAACGTCAACCTGACGGCCAGCGAACGCATTACCGCCAACCACAAGGGCAGTCTGGCGGTATATCAGGAACAGGGCGCTTACGATCCGCTCAAGGGTTACCTCTACAGCGGCGGCAACCTCAATCTGCATACACCGTTGCTTACCGGCGAAGCGGCGTCGGTCAACCTGCTCAAGGCTGGCAACAACCTGACGCTCAGTGGCACTGGCGCCGGCAATTCTGCTGCGGCGGATGCCCTGGGCGCCGAGTTGAATCTGCAAGCCGAGCGCATTGTGCTCGACAGTCGTATCGCGCTGGCCAGCGGCAAACTGGCGGTCACGACCGAGCACGATCTGACCCTCGCCAGCGGTGCGCAGCTGGACCTCGCCGGGCGCACCTTGCCGTTCAACGATGTCAGCAAGTACAGCTGGGGCGGCGATGTGTCGCTGTTGAGCCAAAGTGGCAATATCCGCCAGGCGTCCGGTTCGCGCATCGACCTGTCGGCGAAAAACAATCAGGCCGGCAACCTCAGTGCGGTCGCGTTGGCGAGCGCGGCGGGCATCGTCGACTTGCAGGGTGAAATTCGCGGTGGCAGCAGCGGCTATTACGACGCTGGCGGCACGCTGGTGCCGTACAAGTCCGGTGGCGTGGAGATTCGCGCCCAGCGTCTGGGCGCAGACGCGAGTGAACAGTTCGCCGCCCTCAATCAGCGTCTGAATGCCGGTCAGGTTTTCGGCAGTCGCAGCTTGCAGCTCAAGCAAGGTGATCTGTTTATTGGCGACGGCATGAAGGCGAGCGAGGTCAATGTATCGGTAGACGCCGGCAAGCTGACGGTCGGTGGTCTGATCGATGCCAGTGGCGAGCGTGTCGGCAGCATTCGGCTGTCGGCCAGGGACGGTCTGACCCTGGCCGGCAACAGTGTGCTCGATGCCCATGGCCGCGTGTTGCGCGTCGACAGTTACGGCAAGATCATTGATGCGCCGAACCGTGCGATGGTCGAACTCAACTCCGGTGACGGCGTGTTGACCCTGGCTTCCGGCGCACGCATCGACCTGCGTCATGGTACCGATGCGGTACCGGGGTATCTGGCGGGGCAGCATGACCAGATGCTGCGTGGCACGCTGGAACTGAACGCACCGCGCCTGGGTGTCGGCGACATTGCCATCGATGCCGGCGGCACCCTGACTATTCAGGGCGCGCGTTCGATCGGCCTCAATGGCATGCGACGTTACACCGATGCTCGCGATGGGCTCGATCCGGCGGTCAGCGGTCGGCCTTATCAAGTGATCGATCAGGCCCTGTTCGAGCGTATCGATGGCGACAGCACTACGTTCATCGATGTCGCGCTGGGCAACACCGATCTGCTGCAACGCAAACTGGCGGGGCTGAACAATGCCACTTACGCCGATGCGTTCCATCTGCGTCCTGGGGTCGAGATCGTCAGTAAAACCGCCGATGGCGATCTGGTGGTAGAGGGCGACATCGATCTGTCCCGTTACCGCTATGCCAGCCTCAACCCGCACACGCAGAAAGTCGCCGGCGTCTACGGCTCGGGCGAGTCCGGCAATCTGGTGATTCGCGCCGGCGGTAACCTGGATATCTACGGCAGCCTCAACGACGGCTTCGCGCCGCCACCGGAAACCGCTGACGATGCCGGCTGGAAACTGTTGCCGGGCGTGCAACCGTTCGGTGGCGACCTGATTGTGCCGGGCACCGGCGTGACGCTGGCTGAGGGTACGCAGTTCCCGTCGGGTGCCACGCTGAACTACGACTTGCCGATCCAGGCCACCACGCTGGTCAGCGGCACGCTGTTGCCGGTTGAGGTGCAACTGGCCGCGCCATATACCTTCAATGCCGGCACCGTGTTGGCGGGCGCCGTGCACGACGCATCGGGCAATCTGCTGTACGCCGCCGGAACGCTGCTCAGCGAAAACCTGACCTTGCCCGCCAACAGCCGTCTGGGCGCCGGCATTCGCTTGAACCGCAATACCGCTTTGCAGGCGATCGACTGGCCAAAAGGTGTACCGCTGCCGGGGGCGTTCGACGCCGATACCGGCAGCAGCAAAAACCTGCTGTTGCGCGGTTCGCTGGCGCTGTTGCGCGGCTCGTTGATTCCGTCCATGACCAACGTGGTTCTGGCTGACGGCGCTGCCTTTGTCGAGCTGCGTCCGTTGGCCGGGACACGCCAGGGTGCGAACTGGGCGCTGGCAAGCATGTTGCCGGCGGGCAGCTCGTCGTGGTCGATGCGCGTGGTGGCGGGCGCGGATCTGGGGGCGGCGGATAACCGTGCGGTGCAGCCGCTGACCCGCGAAGGCAACCTGCGTCTGGCGGACACTCATTACGGCGCCAAGGTGACGCAGGGCAATCCGAAACCGGTGTGGTCCGAGACCAATCAGTACGGCTTTCCGGCCTTTGAACCGGTGCCTGAAGAGTATCTGGTGCTGTGCGACATCGACCCGGGAGCCTGTGCACCGATGGCGCGCTGGACCTGGGCGCCGGGCAATATGTTCGGGTTCCAGGATTACGCGCCGATTCCCGAAGAGTATTTGGCCCTGTGCGACAGTTATCCGGAAGTCTGTGTCGAGAGCAATCCGGCGACCAGTGCGCGAATCCACAGCCAGATGTTCAGTGTGCTGCGCACCGGCACCGGGGATCTGGACCTGTTGGCGGCGGGTAACCTGAGCATGAACTCGCCGTTTGGCGTGTACACCGCCGGTACGCAGTCGAGCGATGTCGATCCACGTTTCAATCAAGTGCGCGGACGCCTGTCGGACGACGGATCAGTGCTGGGCAGCGCTGGTGCTGACTCCGAGAAGTGGGTCAACGGCGGCACCGAAAGCCTTTATCAGGCCTGGTACCCGCAAATGGGCGGCAACCTGACGGTCAGCGCTGGCGGTTCTGTTTCCGGTGACAGCCTGGGGCGTCGGGAAACCGCTACCGGTGGCACTTACCGGGAGCAGCAGTCGAGCGTGGCCGTGGGTAACTGGCTGTGGCGTCAGGGCACCGGCAGCAGCGATGTGCCGACCGCGTGGTGGATCAACTTCGGCAGCTACGCCAGTCAACCGCTGCCGGATGAAGGCGCCGACGCCGCGCCATACCTGGTGGGATTCACCGGTTTCGGCACGCTGGGTGGCGGCAACATCAGCCTGCGTGTCGGTGACGATGGCGGCATGCTCAGACCGCTGGGCGATTCCCGGGTCAATCTGCGCAGTCAGGGGCTGATTGTCGCCGTGGGCAGCACCGGCCGGGTCGGCAGCGATGGCCGTCTGGAGTTGACCGGTGGCGGCGACATGGATATTCGCATCGGCGGCACGCTCAATCCGTCACTGCAGGCCCGGGCGGGTGCGCTGGGTACCAGTCAGCCGAAGCACGACCTGCAAGGCGCCCTGATCAATCTGCGCGGCGCTGCGCAATTGACCGGCAGCGCGGTGGGCGGGATCAACCTGCAATACGGCGCGAACAAGTCAGTTCACGATGCCCGTGAAACCCGCGCGGCCGATCCGTTTACCTCGACCAGCAGCAATGCTTCCGGTGGCCTGGTGCTGATACCCGGTGACTCGGGCATGCGCATCAACACTCGGGGGGATCTGGTGCTGGGGGGCGCGGTGGACCCGGGCCGGGTGCAGTTGCAGAACGCCACGCCGCTGTTCGACAGCGACGGCACGGTCAGCAAGGGCGGGATCCTCAGCGGTTTCTCGCTGTGGACTGCGCACACGGCCATCGATCTGTTCTCGGCCGGGGGCAACCTCACGCCGAGCACGCAATTGGCCGAAACCGATACCAACGGGCCACTCACCGGTCACAACACGTCGCCCACCGACAGCCGTTTCGTCTACCCGTCGATACTGCGTGCGGTGGCCGCACAAGGTTCGATCTATGCCGGGTCGTCGGCCACCTACGGGGTGGGCAATGAAGCGCCGGCGATGGGTTATTCGCTGCTGTTGGCACCTTCGACTGCCGGTCAGCTCGAGTTGCTGGCCGGTGATTCGATTTATGCCGGCGGCTATGCGATCAACCAGTCCGGTGCCAGCCCGTTGGCGATTGCCACACCGTTCGCCCCGGCGTTCAACGGATTTGCCAGCAACAAGTCGCAAACTCCGTTCATCAGCAACAGCGGCAGCGATGGCGTCGCGGCCGATGCCAACAGACGTTACCCGCTGTTCGCGTTCGGCAGTAACACCTATTCCGGTCTGAATGACGTGCAGGGGCCTGCGCGCTTCTATGCGTTGACCGGCGATCTGGTCGGCGTGCGCAGCGGCGAGACCCTGCGGGCGAGTGATTCGCTGCGTACCTGGTACGAAGCTGCCGGCCCGGTGTGGATGCTGGCCGGTCGCGACATCGTGGCGTCCGGCACCAACCTGGGCAGTCCGACGACGTCTGCCAAGGACGGGGTCGGCACCACCAAGGACACGATCTACTCCACCGGCAACCTGTTCGTGCATAACGACCCACGGGATGTTTCGAAGGTTTCAGCCGGGCGCGACATTCTGTACAGCAGCTTCGACATCGCCGGCCCCGGCACGCTGGAAGTCAATGCCGGGCGCAATATCCTCATGGAGGATCGCGCCAGTATCACCAGCACCGGGCCGCTGGCGCCAGGTGACAAGCGTGCCGGGGCCAATGTGGTGTTGCAGGCCGGGGTTGGTGTGCAGGGGCCGGATTATTCGCGGTTCATTGCCCGTTATCTGAATCCGCAGAACGTTGCCAATGCGGACGTGGCGCTCAGTGCGCAACCGGGCAAAGTGGTCAAGACCTACCTCGACGAGTTGCAGAGCTGGCTGAGCCTCGGCTACGGCTTCAGCGGCAATCAGGAGCAGGCGCAAGCGTTCTTTGCCGCGCTGCCGAGTTCCGCGCAGGCGATCTTCGCGCGGCAGGTGTACTTCGCCGAATTGCGCGCTGGCGGCCTGGAATACAACGACGTCGACGGCCCGCGCAAAGGCAGTTACCTGCGCGGTCGCAACGCCATCGCCGCGCTGTTCCCGACCACCGACGTGGCGGGCAATCCGCTCCGCTACGACGGCGACATCACGCTTTACGGTGGTGCCGGGGTCAAGACCCTGTTCGGCGGCGACATTCAGATGCTCACGCCGGGCGGCGGTCAGGTGTTCGGCATCGAAGGCGCGGCGCCGCCGTCGACCGCGGGGATCATCACCCAGGGTTCGGGCAACATTCAGCTCTACTCGCAGGGCAGCATTCTGCTGGGGCAGAGCCGGATCATGACCACCTTCGGCGGCTCGATCCTCGGCTGGTCGGCCGAGGGCGACATCAACGCCGGTCGCGGCTCGAAAACCACGGTGGTCTACACCCCACCGAAACGCGTGTACGACACTTGGGGCAACGTGACCCTGTCGCCATCGGTGCCGAGCACCGGCGCGGGTATCGCCACACTCAACCCGATCGCCGAAGTGGCACCCGGCGACATCGACCTGATTGCTCCGTTGGGCACCATCGATGCGGGGGAGGCGGGGATTCGTGTTTCGGGCAACGTCAACATCGCCGCGCTGACCGTGGTCAACGCCGCCAACATCGCGGTGCAGGGCAAGACCAGCGGCGTACCGGTGGTGGCCGCGGTGAACACCGGGGCGATTACCTCGGCCAGCTCCGCCGCCTCTTCGGCCACGCAAGCGGCGGAAGATGTGGCGCGTCAGCAGCAGGCGGCCTCGCGGCAGAATCAGGCGTCGGTGTTTACCGTGCAGGTGTTGAGCTTCGGCAACGAACAGCTGGCGCCGACCCGGGATGACGCCAACCGTGCCCCGGCTACCGGATACAACCCGAACAGCCCGGTGCAGGTGTTGGGCGCAGGCGCCCTGGATGAACAGGCGAAACAGCAGTTGACCGAGGAGGAGCGGGGCCAGCTGACGTTGTAAAAGACTCTCGTGTAGTACTTTGGGCGGCCTGATGGCCGCCCTTTTTTATGTTGATGAGGTTCGTGGGTATTGTCGTCGGGTGTGGACTAACGTCAGTATTTTGATGCGCCCGTTCACTCGATAGACCAGCAGATAGTTCGGATTGACCACCATTTCCCGAGTGCCTGACACTCGACCGGCCCGGTAACCATAGGGGATTGATGAGAGCCTTTGCGTTGCTGCACCAACCTTGTGCTGTAGAGCCACTGAAGCGTTGGAGTTGTATTGTTCAACGTAATCGATAATGTCAGCCAGATCGTTCAGAGCTTGATCGCTCCATTCAAGCAGCAGCGCAGCGCTTCCTGCGCATCTCTTCCAGCATCTGGTCAAGCATTGCCATAGCTTCATCATGGGGAATGCCAGGGCTGGGGTCATCGAGTGCCTCCTGCACCTTGGCACGAAACCAGCGATCGTAGCTCTCTGCCTCTTCTTCGGATTCGAAGTCAGAGTAAAACGGGGAAAGTAATAAGCTCATAGTGATCTCCGTGATCAATCTCAGCAGTTTAAGGGGGAATGGCCCATTGTCGTCACTGGCAGACGATGTACCCCATGAGCTCTCGAAGAACCATGGGATAACGAAGCCCAGTATCTGCAAGCGCCCCTTTGGAATCTGCCGGACGTTTCCGTCCGTTGTCCGGCAATCTCGACCGCCGTTGTAGGCCTATTCCTCCACTGTGTTTTTCAGGTTTCCAGCCTACAAATCCGCGCGCACCTTCCTACAAATGCACTCAGAACGCATACGGAATACTCACCTTCGCCCACAACATTTCCCCCTCTGGCCGGTTCTCCACGTCAAACTCCTTGGCCCAGCGAATCTCCGCGCTGGCGTACTTGAGAAAGGTCAGGTGCAGCGCCGGGCCAATCGCGAAGACTTTGCCGCGCACACCGTCGTCCACATCCTGCCCGGCGAACTGCACAGTGTGGCCGTACTGTTTGTCGTCGGTGGTCTGCTTGAGGTAGTAGCCGTTGAGGCCGAACATCACATCGTCGGTGATCTTGTAGCTGGCCGAGTAATCGAAGTGGAAGATCTGCCCGGACTTGTAGTCGGTGTCCTTGTTCTTCTCGTTGAAGCTGTAGGTGGTCTTCATCGACACTTCGGTCTTGTCGGTCGGCAACCAGGTGAAGGAGAACAGCGGCTTGTAGGTGTAGAAATTGTTGCTGGTGTTGGCCAGCCGATCGACGCTGTATTCACCCGTGGGCACCGTGACTTCAAGGGCTGCGCCGAGGGTCAGGTTCTTGCCCATGTCCCACAGGATGATCGGCGCGATGGTGGTGTCGCCCATGCCTTCGCGGGTATCGCTGAGGCCGTATACCGAGACTTCCTGCTTCAGCCACGGTTGGGCGATGTAGCCGGCCAGACGTCCGCCGAACATGCGCACCGGGCTCAGGTAATCAATGCGCGGGATGACGGCGGTGGATTCGATCTCGACATTCGGCACGTTGCCGCCCAACGAGCTGATGTTGAGCTTGGTCGACTTGTAATGGTTGTAGTAGAGGTTGAACGCGACCATGTTCTGCGGAAGGCTGTCGACTTCCAGCGGCAGCATGAAGAACCCGTCGGTGCCGGGGCCGATGTTGTCGACGCCGGCCTCGGTGGCCAGGGCCGGCAGCGACGCGGTGCAACCGAGCAAAGTCAGTGCCAGACGCGAGGGGAATGTGGCGCGGTTCGGGCTCATGGCTGTCCTCATTATTATTGTGGTGGGACGGGGCGCCGCTACGCAGAACGTCCGGCACCATAGAAATAAGCGCTTGGCGTGCGACGGGGCAGGGTATTGGCGGACAGTTAGGGGGGCTTCTGCGGACAGTCGGCCAACCCTGTGCTAACTTCCTTCGACATAACCGGTTACAAAAATAACAATCAAGCGTGATCCGGAATGTCAGTCCCCATGAACGTAAAAGTCCAAGACCCCACTTTTGAACTGGCGCTGGTCTCGCCGTTTCTCCTGCAAACCCTCGCCGAAGTCGCGCAGAACAAAGGCATCGACCCCGAAAGCTTGTGCCGTGGCCTGGGTTTCACCTTTGAAGATCTGCAGGATCCGGCGCAACGCATTTCCTACCGTCAGGCCGTGGCGATGATTCAACGCGCGCTCAAAGTGCTGCCCAATCAGGGGCTGGGGCTGTGGGTCGGGGCGCAGAATGTGTTGGGTACGCTGGGGTTGCTCGGGCACGTGCTGTCGCTGTGCAAGACCTTGCGCGATGCCTTTGCCCTGGGCATCCGCCACCAGCACACCTCCGGCGGAATCGTGGTGTCCAGTGTCGATGTGGTCGGCGACCAGGTGCACCTCGATGCCGAATGTCGCTTGCCGTTCGCCGATGTGCAGGTGTTTGCGGTTGAAGAATTTTTCGCCAGCCTGCTGGTGTATGGCCGGGCCTTGGCGGGCAATGAATTCAAGGCGATTGCCGTGGAGTTCGTGCACGCCGCGCCGGATTACCTGAGCGAATATCACCGCCTGCTCGGGCCCGATGTGCGCTTCGGCTGCCTGCACAATCGCATGCTGATCGATGTCCAGTGGCTGGACGTCAACCTGCCCAATCATCATTCGCTGGCGCTGCGTCAGGCGGTTGCCTTGCTGGAGCTGGAAGCGGCGCAGGTACATCAGAAACTCGATCTGATTCAGGCAGTGGAACGGGCGATTGCCCGGGACTTGAGCCGGGGCAGCCATATCGAAAAAATCGCCGGCGACCTGAACATGAGCAGCCGCACCCTGCGCCGCCGTTTGACCGAGCATGCACTGACGTTCGAGGCGCTGCTGGAACAGGTGCGTCAGGCGCGGACCATGAGTCTGCTGGCCAATCCTGAGATGCCGATTGAACGCATCACCGAAGAGGTTGGCTACAGCGACGTGCGCAGTTTTCGCCGGGCGTTCAAGCGCTGGACGGGGATGAGCCCGAGTGCGTGGCGCCAGGATGCAAGCACCGCTTAGACATCGGTCCCCTGTGGCGAGGGAGCTTGCTACCGCCGGGCTGCGCAGCAGACCCAAAACCTGCCACGCCATTCTTCCAGACACACCTTGCCGGCGGGGTTTGCGGGTGCTTCGCCCCCGAGCGGGAGCAAGCTCCCTCGCCACAGGCTTCCGTGCGCCACTCACCAGTATTTCAACCCCACAAACCCTCCGGCTACAGGTAAACTCCCGCGCACTTTCCCAAGGAGTTCACATGAGTTACTACCAGCCGGGCATTCTCGCCACCCCCGTTCCTGCGCAAGCACGTCACCTGTTTTTCGCCCTCGAGTCGGTAGCCGCACTGCCGCAGGCGATCGACAACCTGATGAATCTGGTGGACGGCAAATCGGCTGTGATCGGTTTCGGTGAATCCCTGACCAAGGCCCTGAATGTGCAGATCGACGGTCTGCGCAGCTTCCCGGCGATGACCGGCGTCGGCGTGGAAAACCCATCGACCCAGCACGCACTGTGGGTCTGGCTGCACGGTGTCGACCGTGGTGAATTGCTCAATCGCTGCAACGCCTTCGAAGCCGCGCTGGCCCCAGCGCTGCGCCTGGTACAAGCGCAGGAAACTTTCCGCCACAAGGACGGCCACGACCTGACCGGCTACGAAGACGGCACCGAAAACCCGCACGATGACGCCGCGATTGCCGCCGCGTTGCTGGGCGAAGGTGCTGACGGGCTGGTCGGTGGCAGTTTCGCCGCGATCCAGCAGTGGCAGCACGACCTCAAGGGTTTCCACAAGCTGTCCGCCGAAGACAAGGACAACATCATGGGCCGTCGCTTGAGCGACAACGAAGAGATCGACGACGCGCCGGTCTCCGCCCACGTCAAACGCACCGCCCAGGAAAGCTTCGCCCCGGAAGCCTTCGTCGTGCGTCGTTCGATGCCGTGGATCGAAGGCGAACGTGCTGGCCTGATGTTCCTCGCGTTCGGTGTTTCGCTGGACGCCTTCGAAGCCCAACTGCGGCGTATGAGCGGTCTGGAAGACGGCATCCCTGACGGTCTGTATCGCATCAGCCGGCCGATCACCGGCGGCTATTACTGGTGCCCGCCGCTGAAGGACGGCCACCTCGATCTGCGCGCGTTGCGCATCGGCTGAGTGTTTCAAACAAAGGGAGTTGAGCATGGACGTGGTGCGTTGGGGCATGATCGGTTGCGGCAGTGTGACCGAACGCAAGAGCGGGCCGGCCTTTTACAAGGCGCCCGGCTCGGCTCTGGTGGCGGTGATGGGCCGCCGCCTTGAAGCGGTGACCGATTACGCCGCGCGCCATGGCATCGCTCGGGTTTATACCGATGTCGATGCGCTGATCAACGACCCCGAGGTGGACGCGGTGTACATCGCCACGCCACCCGACAGCCACCACGCCTACAGCCTGAAAGTCGCCGCCGCCGGCAAGCATTGCTGCGTCGAGAAACCGATGGCGCTCAACGCCAGGCAGAGTCGTGAGATGCAGCAGGCGTTTGCCGCCGCCGGTTTGCACCTGTTCGTTTCCTACTACCGCCGTTCGTTGCCGCGTTTTGCCCAAGTGCGCCAATGGCTGGCGCAGGGCCGCATCGGCGAGGTGCGGCACCTGAGCTGGACGCTGACCAAGGCCCCCTCGGCGGCGGATCTGGACGGCAGCGCCAACTGGCGAACCGACCCGAACGTGGCCGGTGGCGGTTACTTTGCCGACCTGGCCAGCCATGGTTTTGACCTGTTTCAGTACCTGCTCGGCGATATCGTCGAAGTCGCCGGTTTCACCGCGCGCCAGGCTGGTTTGTATGCGGCGGAAGACGCGGTCAGCGCCAGTTGGCGCTTCGCCTGCGGAGCACTGGGCATGGGCTGCTGGAGCTTTGCTGCGGATCGGCGCGAGGACCGGGTCGAGATTATCGGCAGTGGAGGGCGCATCAGTTTTTCCGTATTCGATGAGCATCCGGTTCAGCTATTTGCCGACGAACAGATCAGTCTGGAAATCCCCCATCACGAGCACATTCAGTGGCATCACGTGCTCGGCATGAATGCGCATATTCGTGGTGATTCGCAACATCCGGCGGTGGCCGAACAAGCCCTCAAAACCGATTGGGTCATGGACCAGATCCTCAAACGCCACTGATCCTCCAGACCACAACATCATTTCCTTGTGGGAGGGGGCTTGCTCCCGAAGAGGCCGGCATTGCTGGTATTTCCATCGCCTGACACACCGCCTTCGGGAGCAAGCCCCCTCCCACAAAGGTCTGTGTGTCGTCGTGTCTAAGGTTATGCCCATTCGGTATTTCTCAAGCTTGTCATAATGTCTCTAAGATCACGTCATAACTCGTTATAACAAGTGATCCCTGATGACCGATAACGTCCTGTCCCTCAGTAGCGTCCCGCTGCACACCCAACTGCGCGACGTCCTGCGCGCACGCATTCTCGATGGCGAATATCCGCAAGACAGCCAGATGCCGTCCGAAAGCGAACTCGGCACGCTGTTCAAAGTCAGCCGCATCACCGTGCGCCAGGCGCTGGGTGATCTGCAGAAAGAAGGGCTGATCTTCAAGATCCATGGCAAAGGCACCTTCGTCGCCAAGCCGAAAACCTTTCAAAACGTCAGCAGCCTGCAAGGCCTCGCCGAGTCCATGACCGGGCGCGGTTACGAGGTGATCAACCGTCTGCGCAGTTTCAAATTCATCCCCGCCGACAAACGTGTCGCCGAGCGCCTGCAAGTCGCCGAAGGCGAGACCGTGGCGCAGATCAAACGAGTACGCCTGATCAACCGCGAGCCGATTTCGCTGGAAATCACCTACCTGCCCAAAGCCATCGGCGAACGGCTGGAGAAGGCCGATCTAGTGACTCGCGACATCTTCCTGATTCTGGAAAACGACTGCGGCATCGCCCTCGGTCACGCCGATCTGGCGATCGACGCGGTGCTGGCTGACAGCGACCTGACCCAGGCGCTGAACGTCGAGGCTGGCTCGCCGATCATGCGCATCGAGCGTCTGACCCACGACGCCAACGGCCAGCCGCTGGACTTCGAACACCTTTACTACCGTGGCGATGCGTTCCAGTACCGCCTGCGGATCGACCGGCAAAAAGGGGCGTGACATGACCCGCAAGACCTTAGAGCAGGAATACGACATCGTCGTGATTGGCGGTGGCACCGCCGGCCCGATGGCGGCGATCAAGGCCAAAGAGAAGAACCGTGATTTGCGCGTGCTGCTGGTCGACAAGGCCAACGTCAAACGCAGCGGCGCGATCAGCATGGGCATGGACGGCCTGAACAACGCGATCATCCCCGGCCACTCGACGCCGGAGCAGTACACCAAGGAAATCACCATTGCCAACGACGGCATCGTTAATCAGGCGGCGGTGTACGCCTACGCCACTCACAGTTTCGAAACCATCGAGCAACTCGACCGCTGGGGCGTGAAGTTCGAGAAGGACGAAACCGGCGATTACGCCGTGAAAAAAGTCCACCACATGGGTGCCTACGTGCTGCCGATGCCGGAAGGGCACGACATCAAAAAGGTGCTTTATCGCCAGTTGAAACGTGCGCGGGTGAGCATCACCAATCGCCTGGTCTGCACCCGTTTGCTCACCGACGAGGAGGGCGCGGTCAACGGCGTGATGGGCTTCGATTGCCGCAGCGCTGACTTCCATGTGATCAAGGCCAAAGCGGTGATCCTCGCCTGCGGCGCGGCCGGTCGCCTCGGCCTGCCGTCCTCGGGCTATCTGATGGGCACCTACGAGAACCCGACCAATGCCGGCGACGGCTACGCGATGGCGTATCACGCCGGGGCCGAGCTGGCGAACCTCGAATGCTTCCAGATCAACCCGTTGATCAAGGACTACAACGGCCCGGCTTGCGCCTATGTCACCGGCCCGCTCGGCGGCTACACCGCCAACAACAAGGGCGAACGCTTCATCGAGTGCGACTACTGGAGCGGACAGATGATGTGGGAGTTCCACCAGGAACTGGAAAGCGGCAACGGCCCGGTGTTCCTCAAACTCGATCACCTGGCCGAGGAAACCATCCAGAACATCGAGGAAATCCTGCACAGCAACGAACGCCCGAGTCGCGGCCAGTTCCACGCCAATCGCGGCACCGATTACCGCACGCAGATGGTCGAGATGCACATCTCGGAGATCGGTTTTTGCAGCGGCCATTCGGCGTCCGGGGTGTGGGTCAACGAGCGTGCCGAGACCTCGGTGAAAGGTTTGTACTCGGCGGGTGACATGGCCGCTGTGCCGCACAACTACATGCTCGGCGCGTTCACCTACGGCTGGTTCGCCGGGCACAACGCGGCGGATTTTGTCGCCGGGCGCGAGTTTTCCGCGCTGGATGCCGCACAGATCGAAAAGGAGCAAGCGCGGGTCTACGCACCGCTCGATCGAGAGCACGGTCTGCCGCCGGCGCAGGTCGAGTACAAGCTGCGGCGCTTCGTCAACGACTACCTGCAACCGCCGAAAGTGACCAAGAAAATGCAGATCGGTCTGCAGCGCTTCAGCGACATCGAACGTGATCTTGAGCAGATGAAAGCCAACAACGCTCACGAGCTGATGCGCGCGATGGAAACCAGCGTGATCCGCGACTGCGCGGAAATGGCCGCACGCGCTTCGCTGTTCCGCGCCGAGAGCCGCTGGGGCCTGTACCACTACCGCGTCGATCACCCGCAGCGCAACGACAGCGAGTGGTTCTGCCATTGCCATCTGAAGAAGGGCGAAGACGGCCGCATGACCAGTTTCAAGAAACCCGTCGAGCCGTACATCATCCCGCTCGATGCCGAAGAAATGCAGGCTTACGACCGCTTGCGCGTGGGCGCGTTCGCCGCTTGATGCATCACCAGAGAGAGTTCGAACCATGGCCTATCAAGCCCAGGAAATCTTCTTCCGCTCCAACGCCCCGGTCACCGTGGACGAGGACAAATGCATCGCCGAAAAAGGCTGCACCGTGTGCGTCGACGTCTGCCCGATGGACCTGCTGGCGATCAACCCGGCCACACAAAAGGCCTACATGGCATTTGATGAATGTTGGTACTGCATGCCGTGTGAGAAGGATTGTCCGACCGGTGCCGTCAAAGTCGAAATCCCTTATCTCCTGCGCTGATCCTGCTCGAAATGTGGGAGCGAGCCTGCTCGTGAAAGCGGTGGGTCATTTAGCAATGATGTCGACAGATACGCCGCTTTCGCGAGCAAGCTCGCTCCCACAATGGATCGAGTTACTGCACAAATTGAGTACGCCAAAACCCTGTGGGAGCGAGCTTGCTCGCGAAGAGGCCCGCCCAGACAACCCAAAGCCATCCGGAAACCCCGGACGCTGGATTCACCGAAACCCCTCGTTTCCCACCGCGCCCTGATCGCGGCGGAGACGAACATCCTATAAATGATTCGAGGGGAAACACTCATGTTGCGTGCAGCAATCGCCGGTCTGGTACTGGCTTCATTCACCCTGTCGGCCTCGGCCGAAACCATCCGCATCGCCATCGGCACCCAGGACACCACCATCAACTGCGCCGCCGGCGGACTGTTGATTCGTGAGCTCGGTCTGCTCGACAAATACCTGCCGCACGACGGCGCCTATAAAGACGCGAAATACGACGTGCAGTGGAAGAACTTCACCAGCGGCGCGCCGCTGACCAACGAGATGGTCGCCGGCAAACTCGACTTCGGCGCCATGGCCGATTTCCCTGGCGCGTTCAACGGTGTGGCGTTCGAGACCGCCGGCAAGCACAGCCTGTTCATCAGCGTGTTGTCGGGCAGCATCAAGGGCAGCGGCAACGGCATCGTGGTGCCGAGTGCGTCCGGGGTGCAGGCGCTGAGCGAACTCAAGGGCAAGACCATCTCGGTGCCGTTCGCCTCGACCGCCCACGGCATGCTGCTGCGCGCGGTGGCGGAGCAGGGCTGGGATCCACTGAAAGACGTGAACATCATCGCTCAGCCACCGGAAGTCGCCGGCTCCGCGCTGCAGGCCGGCAAGATCGACGCCCACGCCGATTTCGTGCCGTTCGCCGAACTGTTCCCGAGCCGTGGTTTCGCCCGCAAGATCTACGACGGCGCCCAGGCCAATGCGCCGACTTTCCACGGCGCGCTGGTCGATCAGGCCTACGCGAAACAGTACCCGGAAATCGTCGTCGCCTACCTGCGCGCGAGCATCGAGGCCAACCAGTTGCTGGCCGCTGAACCTGAGAAGTACAGCGAGCTGATCGCCAAAGTCACCGGCGTCGATGCCGAGGTCAACTACCTGTTCCACGGCCCGCTCGGCGTACAGACCCGCGACCTGAGCTGGAAGCCGGAATACCGTCAGGCCGTTGGCACCGCGATCGATACCCTGAAGCTGTTGAAAAAGGCTGATCGCGGCCTCGACCTCAACACCTTCATCGACGATCAGTACATCCGCGCCGCCTTCAAGGCCTCGAATCTGGACTACACCGCGCAACTCGCCAATTACGCGCAAACACCGTTGAAAGCGCTGGATGCGGCCAGCGGCAAAGCGATCACTGACTTCAGTCACGTCGCCGAAATCTGGGTGCGCGGTGAAGACAAAGTACGCCAGTACGCCTCCGCCGAATCGGCCTTCACCGCGTTGGCCGCGTTGAAGCAGGAAGGCAAAAACATCCGCGCGGTGTATGCGCAGGCCAGTGACAGCGGGATCAAGTTGCTTGCCGATCAGGCGTGGTTTGCCAGCGATGCCAAGGGCCGCTTGAGCGCGTTTCTGCTCAAGGGCCAGGCCCAGCAATATGCGGCGGCGCAGGGCGGCAAGGTCTTCGACTTTACCGATGCCACGACCCAGGCCGTGGCTGCCCGCTAATTGAAGATCAAAAACTCACCCTCACCCTAGCCCTCTCCCGGAGGGAGAGGGGACTGAACGAGGTGTTTGCGGGAGCTAAGCCGACCTGAAATATCGAGCCGAACTCAGTTTTTGAAAATCATGAATATCTGCTCGCTATCGAGCCGAACCGAGATTTTGAAAGGCTTGAAGATCTGCTCCCTTTCCCCCTCGCCCCCCTGGGGGAGAGGGCTGGGGTGAGGGGGGCGATCTCAGCCATCACACCGCTCCAAACATGGAAACCCGATTCATGAAAATCCCAAAACCCCGCTGGATCACCAGAGCAACCTCCATAGCGCTCTGCCTGCTGTTCTGGCAACTCGCCGCCAGTCACCACTGGAACCTCGGCCTGGTCACCTTCGCCAACGTGCCAACCCCACTGGCCGTGATCGAAGCGGCGCTGGGTCTGGGCGATTCCGGCAAGTTGCTGCAACACTTGACTGCCAGCCTCAGCCGCGTGTTCGCCGGCTATCTCGCGGCATTGATCATCGGCATCGCCCTGGGTCTCGCCATCGGCCGCTCGAAATGGGCCGAAGACCTGCTGTTGCCACCACTCGAAGTGCTGCGTCCGATTCCGGCGGTGGCATGGATTCCGCTGGCGATCCTGATGTTCCCGTCGTCGGAGCTGTCGATGGTATTCATCACCTTCACCGGTGCGTTGTTCCCGATTTTGCTCAACACCGTGCACGGGGTGGAAGGGGTCGACCCACGGCTGATCGCCTCGGCAAAAAGCCTTGGGGCAGGGCGTCGGGCGATTCTGCTGGAAGTGATTTTGCCCGGCGCCGCACCGAGCATCATTACTGGCCTCGCCATCGGCATGGGCACCTCGTGGTTCTGTCTGGTCACGGCGGAAATGATCTCCGGCCAGTTCGGCATCGGTTACTACACCTGGGAGTCCTACACCATTCAGAACTACGCCGACATCGTCGTCGGCATGCTGCTGATCGGTGTGCTGGGCATGGGCAGCAGTCTGCTGATCAAGCGTCTGGGCGGGCTGTTCACGCCCTGGCACCGACCACGAGGAAAAGCCTGATGAGCGCAATGCAAACCCCCGAAGGGCGGATCGATATTCGCCAGTTGTCGATCGTTCTCGGCGAAGGCCAACACGCTTTCGAAGCCGTGCAGGGGCTGGATTGTCAGATCGAGCCGGGCCAGTTCGTGTGCATTCTCGGCCCGTCCGGTTGCGGCAAATCGACCTTGCTCGGTGCACTGGCCGGGCACCTGCAAGCCCATGCCGGCAGCCTCAAAGTCGATGGCGGCGAGGTCTGCGGGCCGTCGCCGCAACGTGGCATGGTGTTCCAGCATCACACGCTGTTTCCGTGGCGCACGGTGCGCGACAACGTCGCTTTCGGCCTGAAGATGCGCGGCATCGGCAAGGCTGAACGGCATCGCGCGGCGGACGAAATGCTCAAACTGGTCGGCCTCGACGGCTTCGCCGAACGCTGGCCCGATCAGCTTTCCGGCGGCATGCAACAACGGGTCGAGATCGCTCGGGTGCTGGTCAACCGTCCACGGCTGTTGTTGATGGACGAACCGTTTGGTGCGCTGGATGCCTTGACCCGCTTGAACATGCAGGAATTGCTGCTGGACATCTGGACGCGCATCCGCACCACCGTGGTGTTCGTTACTCACGATATCGACGAGGCGCTGTTTCTCGCCGATCGCTTGCTGGTGATGAGCGCGCGACCGGGGCGAATCATCGAGGACCTGCGCCTGGACTTCCCGCGTCCGCGTACCAGCGAACTGGTGACCAGCCCCGAATTCTCCCGCCTCAAACGCCATTGCCTCGACCTGCTGCGCCACGACAACCCCCGACCGCTGCCGCGCCTCAACCCGCTCGGCCTGCCTCCCGAAATCCCTTTGCCGCGATTTGCCCTATGACCTCATTTTTTGCTGTGACCGATAACGACGACATCCTTGCCCTGCAACCGCGTCTGACCGCTGATGATGCCGGTGTGCGGCGCATTGCCCTGATTGAACTGGCTGACCTGGAAGAGCCGGACGGCCTGCTGTGGCTGGTTGAAAAACTGAGCGAAGATCCCGCCGAAGAAGTCCGCGCCGAAGCCGCGCGGCTGCTGGAAGCCTGGGAGGACGAACCGGTGGTGACTGCGCTGTGTCAGGCGCTGACCGATCCGTCTCCGGCCGTGCAGGCAGCCGCCGCGCAAAGCCTGAGTCTGCTCAAAACCGAAGCGGCAGGCCGGGTAATTCTGCCGTGGACCGATCACGCCGAAGTCAGTGTGCGAATCGCCGCGTTCCGTGCCTTGCGCGAACTGCGTTTCGCCGAGGCCGCACCGGCTGCAATTGCGGCACTCAACGACAGCGACGCCAACGTACGCCGCGAAGCCGTGGGCGTTCTGGGCTGGCTCAAACAGCTCGAAGCACTGCCAGCCTTGGCGCGACTCGCCAGCGCCGACCCGGACACCGAAGTGCGCCGCGCCGCCACCGGTGCCCTCGGTCTGGCGTCCGGTGGCGAAGTGCTGCCGGCCCTGCGTCAGGCGCTGCAGGACGCTGCCTGGCAAGTGCGCGAAGAAGCGGCCACGACGCTGGGCAAAGTCGGCCACAGCGACGCCGGTCCGGCGTTGATCGCCGCCCTCGGCGATGACTATTGGCAAGTGCGCTTGCGCGCCACTCGCAGCCTCGGTCGTTTGCGTTTTGCACCGGCGCTGGACGCTCTGATCGAGACCCTCGGCCATCGCATCAGCAACCTGCGCAAGGAAGCCGCGCTGGCCCTCGGTGAGTTGAATGATCGCGGCGCGGTGGCGGCGTTGCAGGCGGCGCAGGATGACGGTGATCCGGAAGTGCGCAAAGCGGTGCGGATTGCCTTGAGTCAGCTGCAATGAACCCGCTGTCGCTGGGCAATTCGCAGAGCGAGCAGACCCTGCGCCTGAGCTGGCCGGACGGCCGCGAGTCGCTGTTCAATCACGCCGAACTGCGCCGCCAGTGCCCGTGCTCGCAGTGCCGTGCGTTTCGCCTGAAAGGCGTTACTCCGCTGGTGGATGACCGTGTTCGTCTGATCGAGATCAACCCGCAGGGGTATGGCGTGCAACTGGTGTTCAGCGACGGCCATCAACGCGGGATCTACCCGTGGGACTACCTGGCACAACTTGGTTCTTAGCTTCACCACAATCAACTGTGGGAGCAAGTCTGCTCCCACAGGGGAATCGTGATTTTCAGAAGGATTTACTCAGGCTGGCGACGACAGTGGCGGTGCACACATCCTTGAATCCCCAGTTGCTCAAGCACTGGCTCTGCGACAGATCGGTGTCGATGTAGCTCAGGCCCAACACCACCCCGGCCAGATTGTGGGTCAGTTTGACCTCCCATTCGCGATAGCTGTTCTCGCCATGCCCGGACGCCGAGTACAGGTGCGGGTCCTTGAAGTCCATGTTGCCGTAACGCAGTTTCAGCCCGGAATCGAACGGCAGCTCGGTTTCATAACCGACATAGGTGTAGAGCGAGCTCTGCTTGCTGTCGACCCCCGGCGCATCGCTGGAGTAATACGCCGCCAGCTTCACCCCGTAGACGCCGAGAATCCCGTAGACCTCGCTCTGGTTGAACTGGCTTTCCTTGGGGTAGGCGTACTTGAGGTAACCCAGATCGAGGCTGACGTCCTCGGTGGCCTGCCACAGCAAGCCAGCGTAGTAATCGACTTCCTGACGGGTTTTCAGACCATCGCCGAAATCGACGTTGGAACTCCAGGCCCCCACGTACAAACCGCTGCTGTGCGTCAGGGTCAGGCCGGCTTGCAGGGCCGGGTCGTTTTGCGTTTGCGAGATGCCGCGGGTCCGGTAGTCGCTGGCCAGGGTCAGGTCGACCAGCACGGCGAAGTCGTCGTTCAAGGGGATCGCCTGGCTGCTCAAGGGCAACAGACTCAAGGAACTCAGGGCGAGCAAGGGCAAGGCTTTCATGTGAAGTCCCGATGTTGTGATTGTTATGGGGGCTGGAAAATGCAGTGGAAATGCTTGGGTAGGGTGAAAGTCCCTGTGGGAGCGGGCTTGCTCGCGAAAACGGTGGGTCAGGTATCGAAATGTTTGCTGACCGGACGCCTTCGGGAGCAAGCCCCCTCCCACAAAAGAGGGAGGGATCCTGTTGTTATTGGGCGGCGGTGTAGACCTGACGCCCACCAAACCAGGTTTGCAGAACCTGGGTGGCATGCAGGGCTTTTTCGTCGACGCTGAACACGTCGCGGTCGACCACGATGAAATCGGCCTGTTTGCCCGGCGTCAGCGAGCCGATCTGCTGGTCGAGGCCGATGGTCCGCGCCGCGTTGGCGGTGTAGGCGTAGAACATGGTTTCGCGGTCCAGACGCTCATCGGCATTCAGCACCCCCAACGGGCCGACGCGGGTGATGGCCTGGGCCATGGCGTTGAACGGATTGGGCGACGACACCGGCCAGTCGCTGGCACCGGCAATCGTCGCACCCTGTTTCAGCAGCGAGTGCGCCGGGTATTGATAGCGGAAGGCGAGGGCGCTGACGTAGGGCTTGATCATGTCGGTGGTGTAGTCGTCGGCGCTGGCCCAAAGCAGTTGCATCGAGGCGATCACGTTCAGCGGTTTGAAGCGGGCGAACTCTTTTGGATTGACCATTTGCAGGTGGGTGATCGAGTGAGTAATGCCGCTCTGCCGATCCTTGCGCGCGCGTTCGATGCCATTGAGTGATTCCCGCACCGCACGGTCGCCGATGGCGTGGATGTGCACCAGCCAGCCGCGCTGGTCGATGGCGCTGACCAGTTCGCCGAAATGCTGCGGGTCGATCAGCAGCTCGCCCTGTTTGTGCGAGTTGCGGTACGGATCGATCATCGCCGCGCTCTGCGCCGGGTACTCGATCACGCCATCGGCGAAGATCTTGACTCCGGGCAGGGTCAGGTTGGGGATGCCCTGAAATTGCTGGCGCACCTTATCCAGCGTATCGAGATCGGCCGGCAGGCTTTTCGGGTTGGCGACCAGCAACGCGGCGACGTGCACGCTCATGTCGCCGCTTTCCGACAGCGCTTTGTAGGCCGGCAGGACGCCGACGGTTTTCTCGGTGGGTTTGAGCGCGAACACGGCCTCGCCCGGTGCGGCGTTGGCGGCGGGGTCCATCCACGCGGTGATGCCGAGGCTGTTGTTGAAACGCACAGCGGATTTGGCCGCGGTGAGCATATCGGCCGGGCTCGGCACCGGCATTTTCGCGGCGACCCGATCCCAACCGGCGTCGACCAGAAAACCGTTGGGCTCGCCGCTGGCCAGTTTGCCGATCGTGTCTTGTTCCGCAGCGGGCAGGGTCTTGAGCAACGCCGCGTCGATGCCGGCGCGCTTGAGCATCACGTTGTTGGCCCACGCGGTGTGGTGATCGCTGCCGGTGAACACCACCGGCACGTCGGCCCATTCGCCCTGGTTGAAGGTCTTGCCCAGCGCCTCGGCCTGCGCCCAGTACGCCGAACTCATGCCGGCGATGCTCAGCACATCGCCGTGCTTCGCTTTACCGTCATCACGCCAGGCGCGCAGGCGCTTTTGCAATTCATCGAGGGCGACGACTTCGTCTTCCATGTTGGCCGAGACCATTTCCAGGCCACCGAAAATCGCGTGGGAATGACTGTCGATCAAGCCAGGCATCAGCGTCTTGCCGCTGAGGTCGATCACCTGCGTGCCGGGTTCGATCAGCGCCTTGATCTGCGCATCGCTGCCGACTTTCAGCACCTTGCCGTTTTCCACGGCCAGCGCCTGCACCTTTGGTTGCGAACGGTCGGCGGTGAAAATCTTGCCGTTGACCAGCACCAGATCGGTGGCGGCCATGGCTTCCATCGAGGCAAAACTTATCGCGCTCACCAGCAGACTCGGGATGAATCTTTTCATTGAAGATTTCCTTGTTATTGCGTCTGATGGCCAGATTAGTGGCTGACACTGGCCGACAGAACGCCTCCCTCACGAAAAACGTTTTTGCCTGAATGGAAAAAGCATGGACAAGCTGGGTGCACTGAAAATGTTCGTGGTCACCGCGCAACTCGGTAGTTTCAGCCGCGCGGCCGAGCAATTGGGCAAGACCCCGTCGGCCCTGACCAAAGCGGTCAATCACCTGGAAACGGAACTCGGCGCGCGACTGTTCGAGCGCAGCACACGGCGGATTCTGCTCACCGAAATCGGCCGGGTGTACCTGGAAACCGCGCGGCTGGTGTTGCAGCGGCTGGAGGAGGCCGGAGAAGAGATCGAGCAGTTGCAGCACGGTCTGCGCGGCAGCCTGAAAATCACTGCACCGTTGGCGTACGGGCGGGCGTTTCTCGATCAGGTGTGTGACGGCTTTTTGCAGCAATACCCGCAGATCAGCCTGCAAGTGGATCTGTGCGACGCGTTCGTCAATCTGCTGGAAAGCGGCTATGACCTGGCCTTGCGCGAAGGCCATGACGACCTGCCGGGGCTGATTGCCCGGGTGGTCGGCAGCAATCGCCTGGCGTTGTGCGGCAGCCCGGACTATCTGGCGCGCAAGGGTTGGCCGGTCACCCCGCAAACCCTCGAGCAGCATGAATGGCTGCTGTATCAGCACCCGTTGCTCAGCCGCGAGTTCTGGTGGGCCGAACGCGACGGCCAGCGCCTGAGCCTGGCGCAACCGACGGCGCCGCGCTTGCGCAGCGACAATTACGACCTGTTGCTGGCCAGCGCGCTGGCCGGACGCGGCTTGCTGCACACGCCGCTGTGGAGCGCCGCGCCGTACATTGCCGATGGGCGTCTGGTGCGGGTCATGGCTGACTATGAAATCGACCCCGACACCTTCGGCCCGCACATTCTCGCGGTGTACCCGAGCCATCGACGGGCCACGGCCAAGGTCGTGGCGTTCATCGATTACATCGCCTCCTTCCTCGCCGAACGTGGCCTCAACTGACACCCCGTTCCCCTGTAGGAGCTGCCGCAGGCTGCGATCTTTAAAAAGATCAAAAGATCGCAGCCTTCGGCAGCTCCTACACAGTCCCGAGTCGCCTCCTTTGTAGGAGCTGCCGAGTGAAACGAGGCTGCGATCTTTTGATCTTTGTGGAAGGTCGGCTTGGGCCGACTGGCGGTGCTTGTCAGTAAAATCCCACAGGAGTACAAATGTACTCCATGACAAATCTGACTCCCCGCCGTACCGCCATCCTGACCTTTATCCGCGAACGCATCGCCGAACACGGTCAGCCCCCAAGCCTCGCTGAAATCAGCGAGGCTTTTGGTTTTGCCTCGCGCAGCGTGGCGCGCAAGCATGTGCTGGCGCTTACCGAAGCCGGGTTTATCGAGGTCAATCCGCATCAGGCCCGGGGCATTCGCCTGCTCGGGCAGCCGGCGCGACCGGAGCTCCTGGATATTCCGGTGCTCGGCCGGGTGGCCGCCGGTGCGCCGATCGGTGCCGATGCCGATATCCATAGCCGCTTGATGCTCGACCCGGCGCTGTTCTCCCGTACCCCCGACTACATGCTGCGGGTGCAGGGCGACTCGATGATCGAGGACGGCATTCTCGACGGCGATCTGGTCGGCGTGCGGCGCAATCCCGAAGCACTCAACGGCCAGATCGTCGTGGCGCGGCTCGATGGCGAAGTGACGATCAAACGCTTCGAGCGCGTCGGCGATGAGGTCCGGCTGCTGCCGCGCAACCCGGCGTACCAGCCGATTGTCGTGCGCGATGATCAGGACCTGGCCATCGAAGGCGTGTTCTGCGGTCTGGTGAGGCAAGGCTGATGGGCGCCGTCGTTGCACTCGATACGCTGTTCAATGGCGGCCAGGTCTGGAAGGGCCGGCCTGCGCCGCCGACGGCCAGCCCGCAACCCACCGGCCATGCCGCGCTGGATGCGGCACTGCCCAGCGGTGGCTGGCCGGAAGCGGCACTGAGCGAAATCCTGCTGGCCGGCCCCGGGGTTGGCGAGCTGCAACTGGTGTGGCCGACGCTGGCGCGGCTGTCGGCGGCGGGCGAGCGCATCGTGCTAGTGGCACCACCGTTCGTGCCGTACCCGCAGGCGTGGGCGAACGCCGGGGTCGATCTGCGGCAGTTGTCGGTGATTCAGGCCAGCGAGCGCGATGCCTTGTGGGCGGCGGAACAATGCCTGCGCTCGGGCAGTTGCGGCGCGGTGCTGTGCTGGCCGCACAAGGCCGATGACCGCGCGTTGCGGCGCTTGCAGGTGGCAGCGGAAACCGGCCAGACCCTGGCGTTTGCCTGGCGCCCGTTGAGCGAGGCGATCAATCCGTCGCCGGCCGCGTTGCGCATCGCCATCGACGCCAGACCGGCCCAGTTGCGCGTGCTCAAGTGCCGTGGCGGACTGGCGCGCACGGCGCCGATTGCGTTTGCCGTGGGGCACTGAGGTCGTCATGCGCTGGGTGTGTATCCTGTTCCCGCAATTGGCCCTCGACGCCGTGCTGCGTCAGCGTGCCGATCCCGCTGAGCCGTTGGTGCTGCTCAGCGGCCCGGCCCAGCGCCGCGTGCTGCAAGCGGTCAATCCGGCGGCGCGTCAACTCGGCCTGCGCGCCGGTCAGTCGATGACCGCCGCGCAAGCTTTGGCCAAAGGCTTTGCCACCGCCGATTACGACCTGGCCGAGGTCGAGCGCTGGCAGCAGTTTCTCGCCGCGTGGGCTTACCGGTTCAGTGCGCAGGTCAGCGTGCATTACCCGCGCACCGTGGTGTTCGAGATCGAGTCGAGCCTGGGTCTGTTCGGCTCCTGGACGCAGTTCGAAGCGCGGCTGCGCAAGGAACTGACTGAGCTGGGTTTCCGCCATCGCATCGTTGCCGCGCCCAATCCGGTGGCGGCGCGGGTGCTGGCCAACGCCTACGACGGCCTCGTAGTACCGGACGGCGAAGCCCTGCAGCATCACCTTGGGCAGTTGCCCGTCGACCGTGTCGGGCTGGAGCCGCAGGTCGCCACGGCGCTGACGCGCATGGGCCTGCGCAATCTGAACCAGCTGCAGAGCCTGCCGCGTCAGGCCCTGGCCCGGCGCTTCGAAGCGTCGATGCTCAAACATCTCGACACGTTGTTCGGGGCACGGCCGCTGGCCTTGGCGTTCTATCTGCCGCCGGATCGTTTCGATGTGCGCATCGAACTCAATTTCGACGTGCAATCCCATCAGGCGCTGCTGTTCCCGTTACGGCGTCTGACCGCGGACCTGTCGGCGTTCCTCTGCGGGCGTGACAGCGGCGTGCAGCGTTTCGACCTGCATCTGGAACACGCCGGGCTGCCGGACACGCTGATCAAGGTCGGCCTGCTCAGCGCCGAGCGCGATCCGGCGATGCTTTTCGAACTGGCCCGTGGACGACTGGAGCAAGTGCAGGTCGAGGCCCCGGTGCGTGGCTTCCGCCTGCGCGCCGAAGATCTGCCGAGTTTTGTGCCGCAGTGTCAGGAACTGTTCGATGACCGTCCGCAACAGACCTTGCCCTGGGAGCAATTGCGCGAACGCCTGCGCGCGCGGCTCGGCGATGAGGCGGTGCAGGGCCTGCGCTTTCAGGCCGACCACCGACCGGAATGCGCCTGGCAGAACGCTGTCGACAAGCAACGTTGCACAGGTTTACCGAGCGTGCAGCGCCCGGGCTGGCTGCTCGGCGAGCCGCAAAGCGTGCCGGAAGGTTCGGCGCGGATCCTCATGGGCCCGGAGCGCATCGAGTCCGGCTGGTGGGACGGTGACGATGTGCGTCGCGATTACTACCTGATCCAGAACCGTGCCGGTCAGCAGGGCTGGGCCTATCGGGCCGTGGGCGAGGGCGGTCCGTTGTGGCTGCAGGGCTGGTTTGCATGAGCCACGACTATGCCGAGCTGCACTGCCTGTCGAACTTCAGTTTCCAGCGCGGTGCCTCCAGTGCCCTTGAGCTGTTCCAGCGGGCGAAAAAGCACGGCTATCAGGCGCTGGCGATCACCGATGAGTGCACGCTGGCCGGGATCGTCCGCGCTTGGCAAGCGGCGAAATCGGTTGAACTGCCGCTGATCATCGGCAGCGAAATCCGCATCGACAACGGCCCGAAACTGGTACTGCTGGTGGAGAACCTTGCGGGCTATCAGGCCTTGTGCGGCTTGATCACTCAGGCCCGACGGCGTACGCAGAAGGGCCAGTACCAAGTGCTGCGCGAGGACTTCAGCGAGCCGTTGCCGGGTTTGCTCACGCTGTGGGTGCCGGACAGCGTCGATGACGTGGAGGAGGGGCGCTGGCTGAAGCAGACCTTCGGCCAGCGCCTGTATCTGGCGGTGCAGCTGCATCGCGGGCAGGACGACCAGCGTCGGTTGGCGGCACTGCTTAACCTGGCGGATCAGCTGCAGATTCTCGCCGTGGCCAGCGGCGATGTGCACATGCACGCCCGTGGCCGGCGCGCCCTGCAGGACACCATGACCGCGATCCGCCATCACGTCCCGGTGGCCGAGGCCGGATTGCGCCTGCACCCCAATGGCGAGCGGCATCTGCGCAGCCTCGAAGTGTTGCGCGAGCTGTATCTGCCGGCGCTGCTCGACGCCTCGGTGCAACTGGCCCGGCGCTGTACTTTCGAGCTGAGCGAGTTGCGCTATCAATATCCGAAAGAGCTGGTGCCGGAGGGGCACACCGGCAGTTCCTGGCTGCGCCAGTTGACTAAAGAGGGCATCGCCTGGCGCTGGAAAAAAGGCGCGCCCTTCAAGGTGCTGAGGCAGATCAACAAGGAACTGAAGCTGATCGCCGAACTCGGCTACGAAAGCTACTTCCTCACCGTCCATGACGTGGTGCGCTTTGCCCGCGATCAGCAGATTCTCTGTCAGGGCCGCGGTTCGGCGGCCAACTCGGCGGTGTGTTTTGCCCTGGGTATCACCGAGATCGACCCGGATCGCACCACGCTGCTGTTCGAGCGTTTCATGTCGAAAGAGCGCAACGAGCCGCCGGACATCGACGTCGACTTCGAGCACGAACGCCGTGAAGAAGTCCTGCAATACGTGTTCCGCCGTTATGGCCGGCGGCGTGCGGCGCTGACGGCGGTGGTCAGCACCTATCACGCCGCCGGTGCCGTGCGTGACGTGGCCAAGGCCCTCGGTCTGCCGCCGGATCAGATCAATGCGCTAGCCGATTGTTGTGGTCACTGGAGCGATGAAACACCGCCGCTGGCGCGTTTGCTGGAAGGCGGTTTCGACCCCGACAGCCCGGTGCTGCGCCGCGTGCTGAGTCTGACTGGGCAACTGATCGGTTTTCCCCGGCACCTGTCGCAGCACCCCGGCGGTTTTGTGATTTCCGAGCAGCCGTTGGATACGCTGGTGCCGGTGGAAAACGCCGCCATGGCCGAGCGCACGATCATTCAGTGGGACAAGGACGACCTCGATGCGGTCGGGCTGCTCAAGGTCGACATCCTCGCCCTCGGCATGCTCAGTGCCATCCGCCGTTGCTTCGATCTGCTGCGTCGTCACCGGCATCTGGATCTGAGCCTGGCGACGATTCCAGACAAAGACAAACCGACCTACGAGATGATCAGCCGCGCCGACACCATCGGCGTATTCCAGATCGAGTCCCGGGCGCAGATGTCGATGCTGCCTCGCCTGAAACCGGCGAAGTTCTACGACCTGGTGATCGAGGTTGCCATCGTCCGTCCCGGGCCGATTCAGGGCGGGATGGTCCATCCGTACCTGCGCCGGCGTAACAAGGAAGAACCGGAAACCTATCCCTCGCCGGAACTTGAAGTGGTGCTCAAACGCACCCTCGGCGTGCCGCTGTTTCAGGAACAGGTGATGCAGATCGCTATCGTTGCGGCCGACTACAGCCCCGGCGAGGCCGATCAGTTGCGCCGCTCCATGGCCGCGTGGAAACGCCACGGCGGCCTGGAGCCGCACAAGGAACGCCTCGCCGCCGGCATGAAGAAAAACGGCTACACCGAGGAATTCGCCGCGCAGATCTTCGAGCAGATCAAGGGGTTCGGCAGTTACGGCTTTCCCGAATCCCATGCCGCCAGTTTCGCCTTGCTGACCTACGCCAGTTGCTGGCTCAAGTGCCACGAACCGGCGGCGTTTGCCTGCGCGTTGATCAACAGTTGGCCGATGGGTTTTTACAGCCCGGATCAGATCCTTCAGGACGCCCGTCGGCATCAGTTGCAGATCCGTCCGGTGGACGTGCGCGCCAGCGACTGGGATTGCAGCCTGGAGCCGATCAGCGGCGCGCAACCGGCGATTCGCATGGGCCTGCGGATGATCAAGGGTTTTCGCGAGGATGACGCCCGGCGCATCGAAGCGGCGCGGGCACGCGGGGCGTTTGCCTATGTCGCCGATCTGGGCGAGCGGGCCGCGCTCGACAGTCGCGCCCAGGCGCTGTTGGCCGACTCCGGCGCGTTGCGCGGGATGGCCGGGCATCGGCATCGCGCGCGCTGGGAAGTGGCCGGGGTGCAGAAACAACTGGGCCTGTTTGCCGGGTTGCCGAGTCAGGAAGAAGCCGATGTGCTGCTGCCCAAACCGAGTGTCGGCGAGGATCTGCAGGCCGATTACGCGACCATCGGCACCACGCTGGGACCACATCCGTTGGCGCTGTTGCGCGGGGAACTGAGGGCGCGGCGTTGCCGCAGTTCGCAGGAGTTGCTGGACGTCGAACACGGGCGGCCGGTGAGCATCGCCGGGCTGGTCACCGGGCGTCAGCGACCGGGCACTGCCAGCGGCGTGACCTTCGTCACCCTTGAAGACGAGTTCGGCAACGTCAACGTGGTGGTCTGGCGCGATCTGGCCGAGCGTCAGCGTCAGGTGCTGGTTGGCTCGCAACTGCTCAGGGTCGATGGCCGCTGGGAGCGCGAGGGCGAAGTGCGGCATTTGATCGCCGGACGGCTGAGCGACCTGAGTCCGCTGCTGGATGGCATTCGCGTACAAAGCCGCGATTTTCACTAAATCCAGAACACCACAAATCCCCCCTGTGGGAGCTCCCACAAGGGGAAGGCGTTTCGCAGCCGATTTATTTGACGTCGGCCAAAACCGCTCGCCAACGCCCGGTGCTTCCGTCCACGCTTGCAATGAGCGGGTCGGCAAATCGAAATCATCCCACCGACCAATCGTATCCAGACCCTGCATCTCGACCCCGAAGGCGATATCCTGCGCCACACTTATCTGTGCAACGGCGCATAACGCTGGAACACCGTGTTCGCCCGAGGCTAAAGGAGTGTTCGAATGACCGAGAAGAAACTGGAAACCACGGTCGACCGCGTCTACCAAGGGATTTACCAGGCGATCAGCAAGCGTTCGCTGCGTCCGGGGATGAAGCTGGGCGAAGCGTCGCTGGCCGAGCTGTTCAATGTCAGCCGCACGTCGGTACGCGCCGCGCTCAAGCAACTGGAAGCCGAGGGGCTGGTCACCACCGAGCCCAATAAAGGTGCATCGGTGTCGCTGCCGAGCAACGAAGAGATCCGCTCGCTGTTCGAAACCCGTCGGCTGATCGAGATCGGTATGGTCACCGAACTCTGTCGGCGCAAGGACACCGCCGCCATGCAGGTCTTGCGCGAGCACCTGCTACTGGAAGACGCAGCCCACGCGGCGGGCGATCACGAGCAACTGATTTACCTGCTCGGCGAGTTCCACCTCAAACTGGCGCGCAGCCTCAATAACCCGGTGCTGCTCGACTGGTTCCAGAAGCTGATTTCCCGCGCCTCGCTGTACGTCGCGGCGCTGGATGACGACAGCCATGAAGCTTGCCGCGACAACGAACATTTGCGCCTGATCGAATACATTGAAGCGGGTGACCAGAGCGCCGCCATCGAACTGACCTGCACGCATTTGAACGGCATCGAGAAGGCGATTCTCGACGTCGCGGCGAAGATGAAAACTGGCTACCATCCGCTCAAGCACCTGATCGGGGTTTAAAGCCGAACCGGGTGTGAAATCGGCTATAACCTAATGAAACCATTACGGCCGGTGACGCTCGAAACAGACGGGCGTCACGGCGTTCTGCCGTCGCGATGTATCGGGCAAACACCACAGGACACCGAGTCAATCGATGCAGTTTTTATCCGATAGCCACGGTTGTGAGGGCTGGAAAGGCGAGATGGCCGGGCGCATTTGTGCGTTCGACTGGAGTCAGACCGAACTCGGCCCGCTGGACGCCTGGCCCGCCAGTCTGTGCAGCGCCGTGCAGTTGATGCTGGCGTCCCCCTTGCCGATGGTGATGCTCTGGGGCCGCGCCGGCTACATGATCTACAACGACGCCTACTCGCAGTTTGCCGGTGGCCGCCACCCGTATCTGCTGGGGGTGCCGGTGGAACTGGGCTGGCCGGAAGTCGCCGAATTCAATCGGCATGTGGTCGATACCTGTCTGGCGGGTGGCACCTTGTCGTTTCGCAACAAGGAACTGGTGCTGTTGCGTGATGGCGTGCCCGAAGACGTCTGGATGGACCTGTATTACAGCCCGGTGGCCAACGATGACGGTGTGCCGGCCGGGGTAATGGCGATGGTGGTCGAGACCACCGACTTAGTGCGCTCCGAGCGCCTGCGTCAGGCGGCTGAAGATGCCTATCGCGCCGACAACGAGCGGGTGCGTCTGGCACTCAATGCCGGGGCCTTGCTTGGCTCGTTTGTCTGGGACGTGAAGAACAATGTGTTGTCGGCGGACGAGCGTTTCGCCCGCACGTTTTCGTATCCACCGGGTCAGGACCTGAGCAATCTGCCGCAGTCCTACTGCGAAGCGCGGATCCACGCGGATGATCTGGCGTGGGTGAACGATCGGGTCAGCCATTCGCTGCAGACCGGTGAGCCCTACAACGCCGAGTACCGGGTACAGCGCCCGGACGGCAGTTATCTGTGGGTGCTGGCCAGCGGCGCCTGCGAGTTCGACGAACACGGTTCGCCGTTTCGATTCCCCGGGGTGTTGATCGACATTCACGAGCGCAAGAACGCCGAAGAGTCCCTGCTCAAATTCACCCGCAATCTGGAACAGCGTGTGGCCGATGAAGTCGGGGCGCGGCTGGCGGCCGAGGAGCAATTGCGTCAGTCGCAGAAGCTCGAAGCCATCGGCGGACTGACCGGCGGCGTGGCCCACGACTTCAACAACCTGCTGCAGGTGATCGCCGGCAATCTGCACCTGCTGGCGCGGCATGAGCCGGACAATGCCAACGTGCAACGGCGGGTCAGCGCGTCGCTGGCGGCGGTCGAGCGTGGGGCCAAGCTGTCGTCGCAATTGCTCGCCTTCGCCCGGCGTCAGCCGTTGTCACCGGCGGTCTGCGATCCACGGCAGATCTTCGATGGTGTCGGCGAACTGCTGCAACGCGCCCTCGGTGAGACCATTCAAATCGACGTGCAATTGCCGCATGAGCCGTGGCACATCAACGTCGATCGCAATCAACTGGAAAACGCCATTCTCAACCTGGCAATCAACGCCCGGGACGCGATGAAGGGCGAGGGCACCATTGTCCTCAGCGCCGTCAATACTCGGCTGGACAGCAGCTTTTGCACCGGCAAAGGCATCGTTGCCGGCGATTTCGTGCGGGTGATGGTCAGCGATACCGGCGTCGGCATTGCACCGAAAATGCTCGAGCAAGTGTTCGAGCCGTTCTTCACCACCAAGGCCGATGGTCAGGGCACCGGGCTCGGTTTGAGCATGGTGTTCGGCTTCGTCAAACAGAGTGGCGGCCACGTCGAGATCGAAAGCACCGTGGGCGAAGGCACTCGAGTGCAATTGTACTTTCCGCGCAGCCTGCGCCCGATCCTCGAAGAGTCACCGAGCCTCGGCAAGCAGCAGGGCGGTGGCCATGAAACCATTCTGGTGGTCGAGGACAACGACGCGGTGCGCGCCTCGGCCGTGGAGTTGCTGCGCGAAGAGGGTTACCGCGTGCTGACCGCCGGCAATGGCGACGTGGCGATGCAGATGCTGCTGGACGGCGCGAAGGTGGATCTGATTTTCACCGACGTGGTGATGCCGGGGCTGATCAAAAGTTCTGATCTGGCCGCGTGGGCCAAGGTGCAGAGGCCAGCAGTGGCGGTGCTGTTCACCTCCGGCCACACCCGCGACATCATCTCGCGCAACCACCAGTTGAGCCCGGACACGCACTTGCTGGGCAAACCGTATGGCCCGCAGGCGTTGTTGCAGATGATTCGCTCGGTGCTCAGTGCCTGACTGGCTAATTCCCAATTCCCTGTGGAAAGGGAGCTTGCTCCCGCTCGGCTGCGCAGCAGTCGTAAACCCAGGAACCGCGGTTTACCTGCCGGGTTGATTCGTCTGGATTTGGGGCCGCTTCGCAACCCAGCGGGAGCAAGCTCCCTCGCCACAGGTTTTGGGTTCGACTTACATTTTCCGATCAAGGCCCGCCAATGACTTCCAAGCGTAATTCCAAGGCACCCACCGGCATGGTTCGGGTGCGTGGCGCCCGGGAACACAATCTGAAAAACGTCGACGTCGATGTCCCCCGCGATGCGCTGGTGGTGTTCACCGGTGTATCCGGTTCGGGCAAGTCGTCATTGGCCTTTTCGACGTTGTACGCTGAAGCGCAGCGGCGCTATTTCGAGTCGGTGGCGCCGTATGCGCGGCGGCTGATCGACCAGGTTGGCGTGCCGGATGTCGATTCCATCGAAGGCCTGCCGCCGGCCGTGGCCCTGCAACAGCAGCGTGGCACGCCGAGCACGCGTTCGTCGGTAGGCAGCGTGACCACGCTGTCGAGCCTGATCCGCATGCTCTATTCCCGCGCCGGCAGTTACCTGCCGGGTCAGCCGATGCTCTACGCCGAGGATTTTTCGCCGAACACGCCACAGGGTGCGTGCCCCGAGTGCCATGGCCTTGGTCGAGTCTATGAGGTGACCGAGGCGCTGATGGTGCCCGATCCGAACCTGACCATCCGCCAACGCGCCGTGGCCTCCTGGCCGCTGGCCTGGCAAGGGCAGAACCTGCGCGACATCCTCGTGACCATGGGCATCGACGTCGACATCCCCTGGAAGAAACTGCCGAAAAAGCAGCGTGACTGGATTCTGTTTACCGAAGAAACCCCGACCGTGCCGGTGTACGCCGGGCTGACCCCGGAAGAAACCCGAGTTGCCCTCAAGCGCAAGATGGAGCCGAGTTATCAGGGCACCTTCACCGGCGCCCGCCGCTACATCCTGCACACCTTTACCCACTCGCAAAGTGCGCTGATGAAGAAGCGTGTTTCGCAGTTCATGCTCGGCAGCCCGTGCCCGTTGTGCGACGGCAAGCGCCTCAAGCGTGAAGCGTTGTCGGTGACCTTTGCCGGTTACGACATCGGTGAACTGTCGCAAATGCCGTTGCTGCAAGTGGCCGAAGTATTGAAACCCGTGGCTGCGGCGACGTATCTGCAGCAGTCCGAGGAAAGCGGCGAAACCCTCAGTCATGCGCAAACCCGCGAGGCCCGCCAGCAGCGTGTGGCCCATGGCGCCAGCGGCCACACCAGTGCGCCGGACGTGCGCCACACACCGAACCTGTCGCTGGAAAAACGTCTGGCGGCGCAACGGATTGCCGAGGACTTGCTGGAACGGGTCAGCACCCTGACCGATCTGGGCCTCGGTTATCTGGCACTGGAGCGCAGCACGCCGACGCTGTCGTCCGGCGAGCTGCAGCGTCTGCGTCTGGCGACGCAATTGGGTTCGCAATTGTTCGGCGTGATCTACGTGCTCGACGAGCCGTCCGCCGGTCTGCATCCGGCCGATGGCGAGGCGCTGTTCGAAGCCTTGCAGCGCTTGAAGGCCGACGGCAATACGCTGTTTGTGGTCGAGCATGACCTGGAAACCATGCGCCGCGCCGACTGGCTGATCGACGTCGGCCCGGCAGCGGGCGAGAAGGGTGGGCAGGTGTTGTACAGCGGCCCGCCGGCCGGGCTGGCCGAGGTTGCAGCGTCGCAGACCCGCGCCTATCTGTTCGCGGAAAGCCAGCGGCAGACCCGCACCGCGCGCAAGCCGACAGGGTGGCTGAAACTTGACGGGATCAGCCGCAATAACCTGCACAACCTCAGCGCTGAATTTCCGCTGGGCTGTTTCACCTCGGTGACCGGTGTTTCCGGTTCGGGCAAGTCGAGTCTGGTCAGTCAGGCGTTGCTGGAACTGGTCGGCGCGCAGTTGGGGCGGCCGGTGGTTGAGGAGGCGCCGGAAGAACTCAGTCTTGAAGATGATGCGCCGCAGGCCAGCAGTGGTCAGGTGACGGCGGGGCTGGAGTCGATCAAACGCCTGGTGCAGGTTGATCAGAAACCCATTGGCCGCACGCCGCGTTCGAACCTGGCGACCTACACCGGGCTGTTCGACAACGTGCGCAAACTGTTCGCCGCCACACCCGAGGCGCGTGCGGCGGGGTATGACGCCGGGCAGTTCTCCTTCAACGTCGCCAAGGGCCGCTGCCCGACTTGCGAGGGGGAGGGTTTTGTCAGTGTCGAGTTGCTGTTCATGCCGAGCGTGTATGCGCCGTGCCCGACCTGTCATGGCGCGCGTTACAACCCGCAGACCTTGGCGATTGAGTGGCAAGGCTTGAGCATCGCGCAGGTGCTGCAACTGACCGTGGAGGAGGCGGTTGAAGTGTTCGGCGAGCAACCGGGTATTCGCCGTTCACTGGAGGTGCTGCGTGATATCGGCCTCGGATATCTGCGTCTGGGCCAACCGGCCACCGAGTTGTCGGGGGGTGAAGCGCAGCGGATCAAACTGGCCACCGAGTTGCAGCGCAATCAGCGTGGCGCGACCTTGTATGTGCTGGATGAACCGACCACCGGGCTGCATCCGCGGGACGTCGATCGATTGTTGGAGCAACTGGATACGCTGGTCACGGCAGGACACACGGTGATCGTGGTCGAGCATGAAATGCGCGTGGTGGCGCAGAGTGACTGGGTGATCGACATCGGCCCGGGGGCCGGGGATCAGGGCGGCAGGATTGTTGTGGCGGGCACGCCGCAGAAAGTCGCAGCGAGCAAGAAGAGCCGCACGGCGCCGTTTCTGGCGCGGGCCTTGAGCCGATAGCACCCGCCCCATCGCCAGCAGGCTGGCTCCCACAGGTTTTGAGTGTGCACACGGTTGGTGATCAACACAGATCCAGTGTGGGAGCTGGCTTGCCAGCGAAAGCGGTGTGTCAGGCAATGATGATGCTGGATGTACCGACGCCTTCGCGAGCAAGCTCGCTCCCACAGGATTTTGTGGTGTGCTCACGGTAGTTGATCACCACAGATCCAATGTGGGAGCGAGCTTGCTCGCGAAGGCGGTGTGTCAGGCACCGTCAAGCGTGCGGCGGACCTTGTCCAGCAGTTCGCTGATCTGGAACGGCTTGACCAGCATTTCCATGCCACTGCCCAGAAACACCTGACGATTGATCGCGGTCTCGGCATAACCGGTCATGAACAGGATCGGCAAAGCGGCACGCCAGCCCCGCGCCACGTCCGCCAGTTCCCGGCCGCTCATGCGTGGCAGGCCGACGTCGCTCAGCAGCAGGTCGATCGTCGGATCATTCTGCAAACGCTCCAGCGCGGTTTCGATATCCGCCGCCTGGGTGCAGCGATAACCGGCATCCTCCAGCACTTCGGTGACGAACATGCGCACTGCTGGCATGTCCTCGACAATCAGCACATGCTCGCCCGAGCCCTGCGGATCGACAACCACTGGCGCGATATCAGCTCCGGTCGGGTCACTGGTGGCCGGCAGCATGATCGTCACTTCCGTACCACGCCTTGCCACGCTGCGGATATGTGCATCGCCACCGGACTGGCGAGCGAAACCGTAGATGGTCGACAGCCCCAACCCGGTGCCCTGACCCAGCGGCTTGGTGGTGAAGAACGGGTCGAACACCTTGTCGATCACACTGTGCTCGATGCCGGTGCCGTCGTCGCGTACCGACAACGCAACATACGCGCCATCGGCCATGTTCGGATCGCCATGGGAGTACGCGGCATAGGTGTTGACCCAGATATTGCCGCCCTTGGGCAGCGCATCGCGGGCGTTGATTACCAGGTTCAGCACCGCGCTTTCCAGCTGCACCGGATCGACCAGGGCAATCGCCGGTTTGCTGGTCAGTTCAAGCTTGAGGGTGATGCGTTCGCCAATGGTGCGCACCAGCAATTCTTCCAGTGAGCGCACCTGCTCGTTGATGTCTACCGGTCGCGTGTCCAGCGGCTGTTGGCGGGCGAAAGCCAGCAGGCGATGGGTCAGGGAGGCCGCGCTCATCGCCGAATTGAGTGCCGCTTCGGCGTAGAACTGCACCTTGTCCGGACGCGCATCGGCCATGCGTTTCTGGATCAGTTCGAGGCTGGTGATGATCCCGGTGAGCAGGTTGTTGAAGTCGTGGGCGATGCCGCCGGTGAGTTTACCCAGTGCGTCCATCTTCTGCACTTGCAGCAGTTGCGATTCGGCACGCACCCGCTCGGCAACTTCCTTGGCCAGTTGTGTGGTGGTGTCGTCCAGCCGCGCCAGGTGCGAGCGCTCGCGATGGCGGTGTTCAGTGATGTCCTCGACAAACACCAGGCTCAGCTGCGGCGTGCGGTACGGCGAAATCTGCCACTCGGTTTCGCGGACCTCGCCGCGCACGCGCATGCTCAGCGTGCCTTTCCAGCGCTCGCCATCGACCAGCCGCAGGCGCAACTCGTTGAGGATCGCGCCCTGGTCTTCATCAAAGCACTCGCTGAGCGTTTCCGGGTTGCGGTTGTCCTGAATCATCTGCGCGAAGGCGTGGTTGCACTCATGCACTTTCAGGTTGGCATCGAGCACGGCAATCGGCGCTGAAACATTGACGAAAATCTCGCGAAAGCGTGCCTCGCTTTCACGCAGCGCGTTTTCCGTGTCGCGTACCCGCAGCAGGGTGCGCAGGGTCGCCAGCAGCACGTCCGGGTCCACCGGGTGAATCAGGTAGGCATCGGCGCCGGCGTCGAGGCCGGTGATGATGTCGCCCGTCTGAATCGAGGCGGCGGACACGTGGATCACCGGCAGCAACGCGGTGCGTGCATCAGCACGCAAGATGCGTACGATGTCGAAGCCGCTCATGTCCGGCAGGTTGACGTCGAGGATCAGCGCATCGAGCGGCTCGCTCGCGATCAGCGCCAGGCCCTCGCTGCCGGTGCCGGCCTCCAGCACTTCGTAGCCATGGCGCTCCAGGCGCCGGCGCAAGGCGTAGCGGGTGGCGACGTTGTCGTCGACGATCAACAGACGGATGTCACGTTTCATCGACGTTCTCCAAGGCGAGCGCCAGTGGAATGATCACGAAAAAGGTCGAGCCGACCCCCGGTGTACTGTCCATCCCGACCTCGCCGCCGAGCAGCGCCGCGAAGCGCTTGCACAGCGACAAGCCGAGGCCGGTGCCGCGCAGGCGTTTCTGCAGTGGCGAGTCGACCTGCGAGAAGTCCTCGAACAATGCACCATGCAGCTCCGGCGCGATACCGATACCGGTGTCGCTGACGGCAAAACGTACTTTGTCCGAGCCTTCAAGTCGCGCCGAAACCCGCACTTCGCCACGGGTGGTGAACTTCAGCGAGTTGGAAATGAAATTGCGCAGGATCTGCGCGAGTTTCTTGTCGTCGGTGTACAGGCGCGGCAGGCCGACCGGTTCTTCGAAGATCAGATCCACCGCCGAGGCATCGACGATCGGCCGGAACATCCCGCGCAGGGCGGAGAACAGGTCGAACATGTCGAACCACGCCGGGGAAATGGTGATTCGCCCGGCTTCGATCTTCGCCAGATCGAGCAAGTCATCGACCATGTCGCTGAGTTCACGGGCGGCGCTGCTGACGAACGCCACCTGCTTGTGCTGCTCGGGGCTGAGCGGGCCGTCGAGCTCGTCGGCCAGCAAACTGTTGATGCTCAGGATCGAGCCCAGCGGGGTGCGGAACTCATGGCTCATGTACGACAGGAAACGGCTTTTCAGGTCCGAGGCCTGCTTCAGCTCTTCCGCCTGGGTATCGAGTTCGGCGTAGAGCGCCAGCACGCCCTGATTGGTTTCGTCGAGTTCTTCGCGCAGGGCGGCGGTCTCGCTCTGCAACTGGGCGATCAGCGCAGCCTGCTCGGCGGGGTTCAGGGTTGGCGACTCAGCCATGGGCGGCCTCCAGGGCAACGACCAGCACCGTTACATCGTCGCGCCCGCGACAGAAGTCGCGGTGCAGGACGCTGGCTATCACGGCGGGATGGCGGTGCACCAGGCCGGGGTAGTCTTGAAGATTCCAACGGGACTGCAAGCCGTCGCTGTACATGATCAATAGATGTCCGTTCACGTGAGCATAGTCAAAAGGCTGGGCTTTCCGGTATTGGCCGCCGACGATGCCCGGATGCGAGGCCAGGCCCCGCGACTTGTCGGCGGTGATCAGGCTGGCGCCGATGTTGCCCACGCCAGTAAAGGTCAGGCCGTCGCGGGCGGCATTGAACTGGGCGAACGCTGCGGCGCCGCCACGGCTGCCGATCATGTCGCGGTGCATGTCCTCCATCAGCAGCACCGGGCTGGCGAACGGCGTCTGGGCGAACACCCGCTCGCCGGCCTTGGCCGCGCGCTCGGCATCCTCACCGTGACCGAGGCCGTCGATGATCAGCGCACTGACGTTGGCGCCGTTGTACGCCAGGTGCCAGGTGTCGCCGCACGCCGGATCGTTGTGCAACGAGTGCTGGCTGACGCCGTAGCGCAAGTCCGGTTGACGGTCGCCGCGCGGGTATAAACGCGCCAGCAGCACCGCGCCACGGGCGTCGGCGTGGACGTCGAAGACTTCGGTCTGCCGCGCCACGGCACCCAGTCCAATGCCCTGAGTGCCGCCGGTGGAAAAACCGTCGGTCAGGCAGGCGTCGAGGTCAAAGCCCTGAGCACGATCGACCGCGAGCATCTCGATACCGTACCCGTTGGGGCGCGGCAGCAGGCGCAGGTGAACTTCGCCACGGCTGGCGTGCTTGAGCACGTTGCTCGCCAGTTCGGTGGCAACCAGCGCCACGCGCCCGGCATCGGTCGCATCGAAGCCGTGTTGCTCGGCCAGCCGTTGCGCGGTGCGCCGGGCATGGCCGATCTGGCTGCTGTCTTCGATCAGCAGCACCTGGGTCAGCGACCCTGCGATATTCATGTCCATCGGGTGATCGTTATTCGCGTGCCCTTGCCGGGCGCAGTGTCCAGTTCGAACTCCTCGACCAGGCGTTTTGCCCCGGTCAGGCCCAGGCCCATGCCGCTGCCGGAGGTCCAGCCGTCGGTCATCGCCAGTTTGATATCGGCAATACCGGGGCCTTCGTCACGGAACGTCAAGCGCAGACCGACCTTGTGATCTTCATCGAGAATCTGCCAGTCCATGTCGCCGCCGCCACCGTAAACCATGGTGTTGCGGGCCAGTTCGCTGACCGCCGTGACCATTTTGGTCAGGTCGATCAGGCGCATCCCGCATTCGGTGGCCAGTTTGCGGGCGGTCTGGCGTGCGAGCACGACATCCTGCTCGATATGGATGGGTTGAGTACCGCTGCTGCGTACGGTCATTGCCGGTTTACTCGTTCCTGCAGCAGTTTCATCCCGCGCTCGACGTTCAGTGCGGTGCTGACACCCGGCAGGGTCAGGCCGAGTTCGACCAGGGTGATCGCCACCGCCGGCTGCATGCCGACCAGCATGGTTTCGGCGTCCATGATTTTCGACAGGGCGGAAATCGTGCTGATCATCCGGCCAATGAACGAGTCGACCATGTCCAGCGCCGAGATGTCGATCAGCACACCACGCGCCGAGGTGTTGCTGATGCGCTCGGACAAGTCGTCCTGCAACGTGAGGGCGAGCTGGTCATGCATGTCGACCTGAATGGTGACCAGCAGGAACTTGCCCATTTGGAGAATCGGGATACGTTCCATCGGCTCAGACCGCTTGGCCGAGGCTGATGCCCAGGCGGGTGAGGGCGAGTTTCAGTGCGTCGGCCAGGTTCGCCTTGGTCACCACGCCTTGCAGGTCGAGGCCGAGGTGGACGATGGTCTGGGCGATTTGCGGACGTACGCCGCTGATGATGCAGTCGGCACCCATCAGACGAATCGCGGTCACGGTTTTCAGCAGGTGCTGGGCGACCAGCGTGTCGACGGTCGGCACGCCGGTGATGTCGATGATGGCGATTTCCGAACCGGTGTCGACAATGCGTTGCAGGAGCGATTCCATCACCACCTGGGTACGTTGCGAATCGAGGGTGCCGATCATTGGCAGCGCCAGCACGCCGTCCCACAGCTTGACCACCGGAGTGGACAGCTCCAGCAGTTCTTCCTGCTGACGCTTGATCACCGCCTCGCGGGATTTCTGGAAGGTGCGGATGGTGTGCAAGCCGAAGGCGTCGAACAACTCGGAAATTTCCCAGAGTTGTTCGGCCAGCAGCGCGGGTTGTTCGCGGTAGTGACTTTGCAGCAGGGAGAACAGCGGGCCTTTGAGGGCGAAGATGAAACTGGCGGTCTGTTGCGAATCCTGACCGAGCAGGGCACGGCTATGGGAGAGCTTTTCGAGGAACTGGCGGGTGGACTCCCAGCCCGGCGCATTGATGTTGGTGCCGTTGTCGTCCTGCAGGCCGTTGATCACCAGTTGCAGGAATTCGCTGGTCTGCTGTTGCAGATCGTGGTCCTTGAGGTTGCGGTTGGCGCCGCTGGCTTCCAGTCCGTTGATCCATTCGCCCAGCAGTTGTGGTTGTTTGTTCTTCATCGCATCGAGTGTGCTGTTCTGCAGTGCTGCCATGTGCCTGTTGCTCCGTAGCGTATTGGGGCCGGTTCTGTAAAAAATGACCGGTGCGAAGTCAGTGACCTTTGCCGTTCGAAATAGTTGTTCGAGCCCGAAAGGATATTTTTGATCTGAGGCATGGAACGCAACGATATTCTAGTTGGCGAGTTGGCAACCAGCGATGTTTTGAACGTTGGCGCTACCCAGGCTTCGAATCTTCAAGGCCGGCCGGTTTCAGTCGCGCCGGTAGTGAAAAACGAGGTAGCCATGAACGAGCAAACCAAGCAACAACAGAACCAGGGTTCAGAACCGATCAATCGCAACGACCCGGCCATCGACCCGCAAGTGCCGGGACAGAGCCCGCCAACGCAACCCACGGGTGGTACCGAGCAGGCGCAGAGTGCCGATCCGGCGGTGGATCAGAAGAACAGACACACCGATAACGATAACGAGTTCAGCCCGGGGTTTGAACCTGAGCCTGATCGTCCGAAGCCCGGTGAAGAAACCGATGCCGACATCGACACCGACGGCGGTTAAATCGCTCTGAAACGACAAAAGGCCGCATTCAATGAATGCGGCCTTTTTAGTGTGCAGCGCCCGGTCTATTTGCTCGGGTGTTTGGCCTGCAACTCTTTGGCGGCGGTCAGGTGTTTTTCCAATGCCGGGAGCATTTTCTGCGCAAAGGCCTTCAGCTCGGGGGCGCCTTTGACTTTGTCGTCGGTCACGGTGTTGGCCTCTTTCTTGAACAGCTCGATGGTTTCTTCGTGGGCCTTGACCTGATTGTTGGCGTAGGCCGCATCGAACGATTCATCGCGCATGTCGAGGATCTTTTCCTTGGCCTGCTTGACCAGGGTGGTGGTGTCCGGAACCTTGATGTCATGGGCCTGGGCAATGCTGGCCAGCTCATCGTTGGCCTTGCTGTGGTCAGTGATCATCATGTTGGCGAAGGCCTTGATGTCGGCCGACTGGCTTTTTTCCAGGGCGAGACGGCTAGTTTCGATCTCGGAAATGCCGCCGGCTGCGGCGTTGTCGACAAAGCTGTTCGAGGTAGCGGCGAAGGCACTGCCCATGCCGGCGCTCAGGGCGACAGCCAAAACGAGATGACGCAGGTTGAATCCGTCCATTGATGTTTCTCCACACAGGTTTTTGTTGACGTTATGCAATGGAGGGAGTGGAGCGGGAAAAGGTTTGATCGCGTTTCCGACAGGGCGACGAACGGCCACCGCTGGTCTGACAGGAGGTCGACAGAACGGCCCGACCAAGGCCATTCTGATAACTGCCAGCGCAATCGGTCGCGTTGGCTGCCGATCAACTGACGGAGGTGTTCCATGCCGGTGACTCATGACCTGTATCAGGATTTGAAGCTAACGAAGGAAGAGGTCCAGCAAAAACGCACTGAGGATCCGTTTCTGGATGCGCTGATCAACAAGTACTCCCAGGCGGACGCCGAAGTAGTCAAGGCCGAGACGGCGACCTCGGATGCACCCAGCGATGACACACTGAAAAAGCTCAAAGAGAAACGCTTGCAGGTCAAAGACAAGATCGTCGCGCAGTTACAGGCTCGATCCTGACCGTCAGTCGCTTTACCGATCCGCGATGGTGAAATGACTGAACGCAGCCCCCGACAGGCACCTCGAATGTACAGAGTCTTCACTTACCGACTCATTGCGAGGTGCCTCATGAACACACCCAGATTCCCCAGTGAAGAGCAGGGCGGTTTCGACCCGGTTCCCACGCATCCCGAACCCAACAGCCCGGCGCACTCCACGACCCACCCCGAAGAGCCGGATGAGGATCTGCCTGAAGACGAAGATCCGGACAAATTCGACAGGTCCGGTAACTGATAGACCGCTATCGCGAGCAGGCTCACTCCTACAACTGGAATGCAATCCCTCTGTGGGAGCGGGCTTGCTCGCGAAGAGGCCTGCACAGGCGAAATCATTGTTGCCTGACACACCGCTTTCGCGAGCAAGCCCGCTCCCACATTGGCCCGGACTCACTTCAATGCATCCGCCAGTGGCAATCGCGCCATGTGCGTAGCCTTCAGCGACCCCAGATACAGCCAGTCCCCATACTCGCGTGCCGTGGTGATCGGCGAGTAATTACCGCTGCTGGCGTCCTGCAGATTGGCGATCACCTTGCCCTCAAGATCCAGCCCCAGGACAAACCCGCGTTTCTCCACCGGTTTGGGCAACACCGTCAGCGCGCGCACGATCATCTTGCGTACGAACGGGTGCCCGGCGGTGCCATCGAGCAAGGCACTGCGCGGCGCGTAGAGCGCGACCCAGAAGCGGTTGCTACCGTTGAAGGCGAGGTTGTCCGGCAGGCCGGGCAGGTTGTCGATGAACAGGTCGTGGGTCCCGGTTTTGGGCCCCGTCAGCCAGTAGCGGCTGATGCGGTAGGCGCCGGTTTCGTTGACCAGCACATAGGCGTCATCCGGGCCGAGGGTCACGCCGTTGGCAAACTCCAGTTTGTCGAGGAGTACGCTGGTCTTGCCGGTCTGAAAGTCATAACGCAGCAAACGGCCGTCGCCAGCGTGTTCGATGATCGCTTCGCTGTCATGGCCATAGCCCCATCGGCTGCTGGCGTCGCTGAAATAGGCGTAGTGCCCGGACTTGTCGATCGCCACATCGTCGGTAAAACCGAAGGGCAAGCCATTGGCCTCGGTAGTCAGAGGAATCAATCGACCCTGGGCGTCGAGCGACAGCAGACCTTTGACCGCATCGGCGATCACCAGCAAACCATTGGGATGTCGCGCCAGACCCAGCGGCCGGCCGCCGGTGTCGGTCAGCACCTTGCGCTCCTTGCCATCGAGGCTGGTGCGGATCAGTCGCCCGTCATGCAGACCGGTGATCAGGAAGTCGCCTTCCAGCAGCAGTGCTTCGGGGCCGTCGATATCACTCGGACCAACCTGTTCAGCGGCCTTGAGCCGCTGGTTCTCCGCGTACGGTCCTTCGCTCAGAGACGGCGCCGCTGGCGGCTTCCACGCCACCGGTTGCACCTTGGTCGGCATCAACAGCAGAAACGCGATGACGAGGATCACCAGCACCGACAGCAGGCGCTTCATGAACGGTGCCCCGTCAGCGCCAAGTGTCTGAGCGCCATACCGCGCAGGGCCTGCATCGAGGTCGCCGATTCACGTTCGATGCGGCGCTTGAGCAACAAGCGATTGGCAAGGCGCATGCCCAGGCCATCGAATTGGTAATCCAGGGTGCGCACGAACCGCGTGCCATCGGCTTCTGCCGCGCATTCGTAGGTCAGCAGCAGCGATAAACCGTGATCGCCGCGCGCTTTTGCGCACCAGCGTCGACCGGGCAGGTACTCGGTGACCTCCCAGCGCAAATGGCCGGCGCGCCCACCGGCATGAATGTCTTCCTCGAAACGCGCACCGGCATGCAACGGGCCTTGCGGGCCGTCGATTTTCAGCGACGACGGGTGCCATTCGGGCCAGTGGCTGACGCTGGCGGCGTAGCGGAGCACGGCAATCGGCTCGCCGGCGATGTCGATCTGGTGCTGCATGCGGGTCATGGGCGATCTCGAATAGCGCAACGGGGCGGGGTGCGGCTCCCAGTACAGGGTGCCGAACAGGTAATCCATCAGCGGGAAAACGATATTGAAATTGCGTTCCTGCATGCGCTCGCGACGGTGATGCAACTCATGCAGATGACGCATCTGACGGATCCACGGCAGGCGGGTCAGCAGGTTGTGCGCTGGCAAATGCTCGCAGGCGTGAAACACCTCGTAGGCCAGATAGCCCAGCACCATGCAGCCGCCGAACAGCCCGGCGACATTGGTATTGAGCTGCGCAAGCAGCCACCACAACGGCAGGGTAATGACTAGCGTATGCACCACGATCAGCCAGGCCGGAAACAGAATCACCCGCCAGTCGCGAGCGCCGTCATAGGTCATGTGGCCGGGGGTGAAAAAGCTGTGATGATCGCCGGCGTGCCGGGCGTAGAACAGCTTGGCGAAAGTCTTTTTGTGATGGCCGAGATGGCGATGAACCATGTACACGCCGAAGTTGAAGAACAGCAGGGTCAGCGGCACGCTCAGCCATTCCAGCGGCTGTACCTGATGCGCGCTGCTCCAGAATGCGCCGATCGCCAGCACGCCGAACAGCAGCACGAAGGCGCCATGCAGCCACGGGTTGTACAACGGATGAATGGCCGCGCGGTAGCGGCTGCGGAATGCCTCGGTGGTCTGCCTCAATGCGTTCACCTGTGGGTATTGTTGTTATACCCGGCAGATTAGCCGATCCGGCCGTTTGTGCAGGCCGCACCTTGAGGTCACTTGCGCCATGCTCCGGTGTAAAGCGGCCGACTCAGCTCAACGGGTTCCAGCGTTGCGACCAGTCGTCATCGGTGGCGATCACCTGGCGCAGCAGATCGAAGGCCTGCTGCAGCGTCGCCGAGTCACGTTCGCGGGCGTACACCAGATAGGTCGGGTAACCGAATTCCGGGGCCTTGGTCACCGCTTCCAGCGCCCCGGTTTCCAGATAGCTGCGCACCACGCGCGTGCGGAAATAGCCGCTGCCGCCGTGTTCGAGGATGTATTGCAGGGCCAGCGGGCCGAGGTTGAAACTCAGCGCGGCTTTGGCCTTGTCCGGCAGGGCGGCGTCGTGTTGCCGACGGAAATCCGGCCCCCAGTCGATGTAGACGTAGGGATCCGGGCGGTTCGGCGCACGCACCAGAATCAGCTTCTCTTCCAACACCTGCTCGACCTGCAGGCCCGGCCAGTATTCGGGCTGATAGACCAGTGCGGCATCGAGCACGCCAAGTTCGAGTTGACGCAGGAGGTTTTCGCCGTCGCGAATTTCCATGCGCAGGGCATGCCCGGGGATCTTCTCGCGCAGTTCGGCGGCCCAACTGAGCATCAACGGATTGCACAGGCTGACTTCGCCGCCGATGTGCAGCACGTTGTGATAACCGTCCAGCAGCGGCAGGTCGCGCCGCGCGGCTTCCCAGGTCTGCACCAGTTGATTGGCGTAGACCACGAAGGCTTCGCCATTGGCGGTGAGTTTCGCCCCGGCACGGTTGCGCACGAACAGCGTGCTGCCCAACTGACTTTCAAGTTTCTGCACCCGGGCGGTGATCGCCGTCTGCGTGACGAACAGCTTCTGCGCCGCCGCAGCGAGACTGCCGTGGCGAACGATTTCCAGAAAGGTGCGGGCGAGATCGATGTCCATGGGCGGGCCGGTGTCTGAGGTGCGCGCATTGTAAAGGCAAAAGCCCCTCACCCTAACCCTCTCCCGGAGGGAGAGGGGACTGATTGGGGAATATTGAAGAAATACACCGACTTGAACGATCAGCGTTGAATCCATAATCGACCGAGATATTTCAGGTCGATGCGGGGCGCCAGACACTTTGGTCAGTTCCCTCTCCCTTGGGAGAGGGCCAGGGTGAGGGGAAGGCAGTCACCGCAAAATCAACTGGCCAACTCGGTCGAACGCACCCGCGCCCAGTCTTCCACCAACCGCGCCGGTGTGCCGCAGGCCTTGCGCTTGTAGACGAAGTGGCGGCACTTCTCGGCAAACTGGTTGCGGTTGTAGAGCATGTCTTCCTGCATTTCCTGCAGTTCGTTTTCCCGGCACTGCTGGATCAGCACCTGATCGACGCGCAACTTGCGCTCGCGCACGGCGGCGTAGGTCGGATCGCTCAGCGTTGCGTTGGCCCTCTGCAGCAGCCACAGTGAAAACTCATCCGGGCAGCGCGGGCCGATTTCCTGGACCATGCCCAGTTGCAGCGCCTGAGTGGCACTGACCGGCAGACAAGCCTGGGTCAGTTGCTCGGCCATCGCCGGGCCGACGGCGCGGGGCAGGCTGTAGGTCCAGTATTCCGAGCCGTACAGGCCCATGCTCTTGTAATGCGGATTGAGCACGATGTCGGCGCGGGCAAACACGATGTCGGCGGCCAGCGCCAGCATCACGCCGCCGGCCCCGGCATTGCCGGTTACGCCGCTGACCACCAGTTGCCGCGCGCTGAGCAGCTCAGCGCAGACATCGTCGATTGCCTGAATATTCGCCCAGGCTTCGGCGCCCGGGTCCTGCGCGGCCTGGATCACGTTCAGGTGCACACCGTTGGAGAAGCTGCCGCGCCCGCCCTTGATCAACAGCACGCGAGTGTCCCGAGACTTGGCCCAGCGCAGCGCCTCGACCATGCGCTGGCACTGTTCGGTGCTCATCGCGCCATTGTAGAACTCGAACGTCAGCTCACCGACATGCCCGGATTCGCGATAGCGGATCGGCTGATAGGCCTCGTCGCTGAACGGCTGGCTGGCAATCGACCAGTCGAGGGTCGGTACGTCGGCCAATTGCCCGGCCAGCACATGCCGCGCCGGTTGCTTGAAGGTTTCTTCGCCGGGTAGCGGTTTGCGCCGCAGCGAGCCGATCCACAAGCTGTGATCGCCGGTCGCGACCAGCACCGCGTCGTCATGCACCGCGAGAATCTTGCCGGGAATGCCGGTGCGCTGATCGAGGTGCGCGTCGTACACGTAATACTGCCCGCCGGCCAGACTCGCCAAAACTCCGGGCTGGCCATCGGCGGCGTCGATGCAGCGTTTGATGAAGCGCGAACAGTCGTGCCAGCTGAAGGTGCGGTCGTCCTGCTTCATGTTCGGCTGCAAGCGGCCGCGGACTTTGGGGTCGGTGTAATCCTGTGCGACCGGTTGCACGCCGTCGATGAATTTCTCGACCACTTCGCGAATACAGCGAATCGCCGCATCGCTGCCCCGACCGTTGTACAGCTCGGACTTGCGCAGGCCCGACGGCAGATTGAATTCGCAGGTGGACCAGACCGGGCCGGCGTCCATTTCTTCCACCGCTTGCAGGGCGGTCACGCCCCAGCGCGTCAGTTCATTGCTGATCGCCCAATCCAGCGCGCTGGCGCCACGATCGCCGACGATTCCCGGGTGGATGATCACCACCGGACGCCGGGCATTGCTCCACAGCGCATGCGGCACGCGATCTTTGAGGAACGGGCAGATCACCAGATCGGCGCCGCTGTGTTCGATCTGTTCGCACACCGAGGCTTCATCGGTGAACACCACAACGCTGGGCGAGTGCCCGGCCTGGCGCAGCTCCAGCCAGGCGCGTTGGGTCAGGCCGTTGAATGCCGAGGACAGCAGAATAATCTTCAGTGATCGCATGGTTTTCTTCCTTGAAGGGATAGCCGCGGGCTCCCGGTGAGCCGTCCTTGGCGTTCGATGGAGCGCGCAGATTAGAGAGTGCTTCAGGGCGGGCAACTGACCGGGATCAACGTTGTGTCAGTCAATATTTCTGCGGCGACGGCGCGTCTTATTCTCAATAGTTTGCTTATCCTGATTTTTAATTACTTCAAATGTAAGCAGCGCTATTGCACAGTCGCCCCCTGATCTGGAGCCGGACGATCCCGGCAGAACGATGGTTTTTCGCAGCGGGTGGGACCCGTTTCAGGGAGCAAGACATGGGTGATGTTCAAAACCCGCATTACCGGATGATTGGGCAAATGTTCCAAAAGGACTATCGCTGGCTGTGCGCTGCCGTTGGCCGCACGCTGGGTTGCCCGCACAGTGCACAAGACATCGCATCGGAAACCTTTCTACGGGTGTTGGCCCTGCCGGACCCGACCGCCATTCGCGAGCCGCGGGCGCTGCTGACCACCATCGCCCGGCGGCTGGTCTATGAAGGCTGGCGCCGCCAGGACCTGGAACGCGCCTATCTGGAAAGCCTGGCGCTGGCGCCGGAACCGGTGCATCCATCGCCGGAGGAGCGGGCGCTGGTGATCGAGGCGCTGCTGGCGGTCGATCGCCTGCTCAACGGTTTGTCAGCCAAGGCCAAAGCCGCGTTTCTCTACCATCAGCTCGACGGTTTGACCTACAGCGAAATCGGCGAACGGCTGGGGGTTTCCACCAGCCGGGTGCAGCAGTACATGGTCGAGGCCTTCAAGCGTTGCTATCAGGCGATGCAGGCATGAGGCCGGACGAAGCGGTGATCGATGAGGCGGCGCAGTGGATGGCACTGTTGCAGTCCGGCGAGGCCAGCGCAGGCGAGCGTGCCGCGTTCGAAGCGTGGCGCGCGGCCGACCCAAGGCACCAGCGGATCATCGAGCAAATGGGCGGCGGCCTGAACCTGCTGCGTAATCCGACCTTGCGCGGGCTGCCGCGTAACAGCCTGCTGCACAGCCTGAACGCGCCGTCGAGTCGACGGCGCTTTCTCAGCGGCAGCTTGAGTGTGCTCGGCATCGCGGTGCTGGCCGGGTTGCTCGGGCGTCGCTATGGCTGGCTGCCGGAAGCCGGTGAACTGGCGACCGGCACCGGCGAACGACGCGATTTCACCCTGGAGGATGGCAGTGCGCTGAGCCTGAATGCGCGGACGCGCGTAGTGACGCAATTCGATGCGGTTCAGCGCTTGTTGGCATTGCGTACGGGCGAGTTGTTGGTGGATGTCGCCAGGGATCCTGCGCGGCCATTCGTGGTCGAGACTGAGCACGGTCGGATGCGTGCGCTGGGGACGAAATTCCTCGTGCAACAAAACGATGATTTCACCCGCCTGGTGATGCTGCACTCGCAGGTCGAAGTGGTTACCGCCGGCGGTGCGCGGCAAGTGGTGGAGGCGGGGGAGAGTCTGCGGTTCAACGCACAGGACATTCTGGCTCTGGAGCGCAGTACAGGGCAGGAAAGCGCCTGGGTACAAGGTCGCCTGGAAGTGCGCGACCGACCGTTGAGCGAAGTGATCGACGGCCTGCGCCCGTACCGACGCGGCATCCTGCACCTGAGCCCCGAAGTGGCCGGTCTGCGTCTGAGCGGCCTCTATCCGCTGGACGATAGCGACCGCACCCTGCAACTGCTGGAGCGCTCGCTGCCGATCCACGTCACCTGGCACAACCCGTACTGGGTCAGCATCGGCGCACGGTTATAGCGTCATAACTTCTTGGCCTAATGGCCGCCCTATAAAAAGCGCCGGCCCGCTGCTCATTCCCTGCAGACGCCTTCAACAGGGAAGCCCTTGATGATTTCATTCAAACAACAATTACCGCGCCTGACCCTCGCCGCCGCACTGGCGATGGGGCTCGGACCGACAGTGGTTCATGCGCAGGATTCTGCCGCCCAGGTGTACACCTTCGACATCGCCAGCGGCCCGCTCGATGAGGTCCTGCTGGACATCTCGCGTCAGACCGGCGTCCCGATCTCGTTCAGCCAGAATCTGGTGCAAGGCAAGCGCAGCAGTGCGGTGCGCGGTGCGTTGGGTGGACGTCAGGCAGTCGAGAAGGCGTTGCTTGGCAGCGGCCTGCAAGTCGAGCAGAGCGCCCAGGGCCTGAGTGTGCGCGAAGGCGAGGCGAACACGCCGGTGGCGGCCAAAGTCAGCGCCGTGGCCCCAGCGACCAGCGCCGATTACCGCATGGAAAAAGTCACCGTCACCGGCTCGCGGATCGCTCGCGCGCAAAGCGATGGCGCGACCCCGGTCAACGTCATCACTCACGAAGAGATGGAAGCGCGCGGCTACAAGAACGTCTACGACGCCCTGGCGACCCAGACGCAAAACACCGGCATGACCCAGGGCGAAGACTATGGCAACACCTGGCAGCCGGCGGCCAGTGCGATCAACCTGCGCGGACTCGGCCCCAATCACACACTGGTGCTGATCAACGGCCGACGCGTCGCCGATTACCCGACGCCGTACGACGGCAAGGTCAACTTCACCAACCTGGCGAACATTCCCTCGGCGGTCATCGAACGCATCGAAATTCTCAGCAGCGGCGCCTCGGCGATCTACGGTTCGGACGCGATTGCCGGGGTGGTCAACATCATCCTCAAGAAGCAGATCAATGGCATCGACGTCAACCTCAAGGGCGGCACCAGCGAGCGTGGCGGTGGCGACAATCAGCGCCTGCAAATCAGCGGCGGCGGCAGTTGGGGCGACTTCGACGGCTTGTTCGGCCTGGAACTGACCAACCGCGATCCGATCTGGGCCGACGACCGAGGCTTCATGCAGAGTGGCCCGCTGGCGGACGTCGGTTACCGTCGCGACCTGAGCAACAACCGCTACCTCGGCCCCGGCTGCGGCGCCTATCAAGGCACTTTCGATAACAAGCTGTTGAACAACGGTGGGCGCTGCCGCACCGATCAGATGTACAACGATTACTGGACCATTCAGACGCAAAAGGAAAACTACGACGGCTACACCCGCGGCACCTGGCACTTCAGCGATAGCGGCCAGGTGTTTGCCGACCTGATGTATGGCCTCGATCACATCCAGAACAACACCCGTGGCCCGACTTTTACTTCGCCGGACTTCATCAACCGGAACAGCGGCAATCTTGAGCGCTGGTATCGCCGTTACGGTGAAGAGGAAATCGGTGGCCGTACCAGCAACAACAGCAAGTGGACCGACACGTCGTGGACCGGCACCCTCGGCCTCTCGGACAAGATCGCCGACACTGGCTGGAACTACGATCTGGCCGCCAACCGCTCGGAATACCGCAGCGTCAGAACCACGCGCTACACACCGCTGTCATCGATTCAGGATTTCTACCTCGGCCCGCAATTGGGCACACGTAACGGTTACCCGGTGTTCTCTCCCGATGCCTCGCGTCTCGATCGCCCACTGACGCCACAGGAATGGGATCAGTTTCGCAGCAACCTGACCCAGAACAGCAAGTCGGTTTCCACCAGCTACAACGCCTCGGTCAATGGCGATCTGTTTGACTTGCCGGCCGGCCCGGTCGGATTTGCCGGTGTGCTGGAGGCGGGCAAGCAGGAATATCGCGTCGACCCGGACGACGGTCTGAATGACGGCACTTTCTATGGCGTGAGCCCGGCACAAAGCTCCGGCGGTTCGCGCAAGCGCTATGCGGCCGGTGGCGAGTTCAGCATTCCGCTGACTGACACCGTGCTGGCCACCGCCGCCGGGCGTTGGGACCAATACAAATTCAGTGGCCGCAGCGAGCAGCAGAAGACCTATAACCTTGGGCTTGAATGGCGTCCGGTCACCAGCCTGTTGCTGCGCGGCAGCTATGGCACCAGTTTCCGCGCACCGGATCTGAACTACATCTATCAGTCCGACAGCAACGGTTACTACCCGGCGCAGATCGACTACTACGGTTGCAGCCAGGGTGTGCAGGGTGCGTGTGATCGCGGGCGGGTCGACTACACCCAGAGCGGTACCCCGGACCTTGAGTCCGAACGCGGTAAATCCTGGACCTATGGTTTTGTCTGGTCACCGTCGCGCAATTTCGATTTCTCCACCGATTTCTGGCGTGTAGAGATCGACGACCTGCTGACCACCGTCGACGAAAACCGCCTGCTGCAACAAGAGAACGAATGCCGCAACGGCACCCAGGACATCAACTCGGCCAACTGCCAGTCGACCCTGGCGCGCATCGACCGCAACCCGGGCAATGCCGCTATCGATCCCAACCAGTTGCAACGGGTGCGAGTCAATGCGATCAATGCCGCCAGCGAGCGGGTCAGCGGTCTGGACTTCAAGAGCAACATTCGTTGGGGGGCCGGCCAGTACGGCGCATTCAGCTCGGCGCTGGGCTACACCCTGGTGCTGTCGCATTTCTACAAGGAGTCCGACGAGGCGCCGACTCAGGACTGGCGCACTTCGCGAACCAACTACGACTGGCGCAGCAAGGTCAACGCCAGTCTGACCTGGGATTACCAGAAAGCCACGGCGACGCTGATGGGCATTCGCTATGGCTCGGTGACCAACGGCGCGGGCGACGGGCGTCTGTCGCCATGGACGGTGTTCAATGCCAGTGCGCGCTACAAGCTCAATGACCGCGCCAGTGTCGGCCTGACCGTGAACAACGTGCTCAACCAGATCAAGCACGATGACTCGGCCGGCTGGCCGTATTACCCGACCGGTAACTATGACCCGTACGGGCGGCAGTGGTGGCTGGATGTGAGTTATCACTTCGGCAGTTGAGTGCGCGGTATTCGTGAGTAACGTCCTACGGAAACAGGAAGATTTTTCGCATAAGTGGGGATATTTCCGACGACATTCTCAGGTTGGTCGTCGGAAGCGAGATCTATAGCATCGGAGCTGACATTGAAGTCGTACACGGCCTGGACGCTTAGGCCTCTGATAACGGATGGATCATGCGAACTCACCACCTCGAATACGAAACGCCTGCTTATTCCCATCGCCTTCACTGGCGTGATAACCGTGCCAGATGCCCAGTGGAGGATGTCGCGATGCCCAGCGCAAAGGTACCCCGGCTTACCGGAGTGAAGAGGGCCGAGGGCAAACCGGTCGACTTGCTCGTACGTGGTCAGAACATAGGTGACGATGCCTTTCTGATCGTTCAACTTACCGACGAAGGTTTTGAGCTGAACGATGTCGTCAACATGCTTTCAACCTCTGAACTGTATCTGCAAGGCGATATGGTCAAACGTATCACCGGCAAGTCGGTCAGAACCGTACGGCGATTACTGAAGGAAGGTAAAACGGTGCGGCTTGATCCCCAGCAGAGCGTCGTCGCCTACCAATATGCTCTGGTCCTGGAAAAGGCCATTCACGCCTTTGGGAGGCAGTCACGGGCCGAAGAGTGGCTGCGCAAACCCAGCACCTACCTGAGCGGTCGCGTGCCAATGGAGTTTATCCGGCACTCACTGGGGTTTCAGATGGTGGAACAATATCTGGGGCAGCTGATATACGGGGTTTACCCATGAATCCCTTGCCCTGGGACGAGCATTGGTATGCCTGGCGGCTGGACCCCGAGATTTACGGAGGGACGTGGGACAGCGGGATGGGTTCGAATCTCAATGGTGGCCGATGGAACATACCCGGGCGGCGAGTCGTTTATGCATCAGTCGATCCGTCCTCGGCGATTCTGGAGGTGGCAGCCAATCGCAGTTTTGATGCGCTCGACAGCGAACGTTATGTACTCACGTGCTTTGAGGTCATCAGCGAAGCAAAGGTGAAAATCGTCCAGCCGGAGGAGGTGCCGAATCCTTACTGGTTGAGCCCGGCAAAGCCTTCACCCAATCAACAACTGTTTGCCGATGCGTTACTCGCTGAGCATCCGTTTGTACTGATCCCCTCGGCGGCGACCCGGCACTCTTGGAATTTGCTGGTGAGCTGCGAATTGGCAGAGGGGCAGTTCAGGATGGTTTCCCAAGAGCGGTTTGGGCTGGATACCCGGTTGCTGAAGGAGCGGGAACTGGCTTGATCCACGCCTGTCATTTTTTGCATAACCTCATCACCCAACGGTCTAAATCGGGCTCTATAAAACACCGCTGTCCATTGCACATCCCTGCATAAACCAAAACGCAGGGATGGCTGTTCATGATCCATTTTTTACCCGTTCGATCTCGTTTGAGCCTGGCCTTGCTGCTGGCAATCAACACCTTGCCGGCGGTCGCCGCTGACGAGCCGACAACTCAGCTGCAACGAGTCGAGGTCACCGGCACGGCGATTCGCCGGGTCGATGCTGAAACGGCGGTGCCGGTCACCATTCTGCGAGTTGAAGAACTGCGCGAGCAGGGCGTGACCACCACCGAAGAACTGGTGAGCCGGATTTCCGCAAACCAGTCATCTGTCGGCTCGGGGCGTTCGGTGGGTTCGAGCAGCGGCGGTGCGTCGTATGCGGATTTACGTGGCATCGGCCCGAACAAGACGCTGGTGCTGCTCAATGGTCGGCGGCTGAGCAACAACGCGACCAATGCGATCAATGGTTCCGGGGTTGACCTGAATACCATCCCTTTCGCCGCCATCGATCGTGTCGAGGTACTGCGTGACGGCGCCTCGGCGCTTTACGGCACCGATGCGATCGGCGGGGTGATCAACTTCATCACCAAGACCAGCCTCACCGAAGGGCAGCTCAGCACCAACTACGACACGCCGACCCATGCCGGCGGTGGTGAAAGTCGTAATTTCAGCGGCAGTTGGGGCTTTGGCGATTTGCAGAATGACCGTTTCAACGTGTTCGGCGTGGTCAGTTATGACAAGCAGCAACGCCTGGCTGCCGAGGATCGTGGCTACACCTACAACTATCAGCCTGTACGCGGCCTCGACTACACCTCCGGCACTGCATCACCGGCGAACTGGAGCCAAGGCAGCAACGCCACCAACCCGCTGGCCAGTTCCGGCTGCAACGCCCCGGGCCTGTTGGCGCGTAATGGTATCTGCCGCCAGAGTCTGTGGAACTACCTCGATCTGGTGCCGGAAACCGAGAAGACCTCGGCCTTCGCCAAAGCCACCGGCAAGCTTTCGGACGACCACAACGTCAGCCTCGAATACTTCTGGGCGCGCAACGAAAACCGCACGCAGATCGGTCCCGGCACGTTGATGGGTAACCAGGTCAATCCCGGCACGGCGTTTTATCCCGGCAACGGCATTACCCCAGGCCCGAACAGCTTCGCTCTCGACCCGACGCAACCGGTCGATGTGAACTGGCGCGAAAGCGCTGTCGGCGCCCGTCAGCATGAAGACGACAACACCGGGCAGCGTTTGCTGCTGAGCTTTGACGGCAGCGTGGTCGGTTGGGACTACAACGTCGGTGCGTCGTACAACCAGAACAAAGTGGTCAATAGCATCGAGGCCGGCTATGTCAACGACCGCGCCGTCAGCGCCGGCATTGCCAATGGCATCATCAACCCGTTCGGTGCGCAGACGGCTGCCGGGCAGGCGCTGCTGGCAGCCAACTCCGTAGATGGCGATTACGGCACGGCGGTCGGCCGCGTGAAGGCGATTGACGGGCGTGTCAGCCGCGAGATCGGTGACTGGTTCGGTGCCGGCCCTTCGGCGCTGGCGCTGGGTGGCGAATACCGCAAGGAAGATTTCCATCAGGACTTCGCCCAGTTCGCCGCCGACGTGCAGAGCCTGGGTGTCGACCCCAATGCCAGTGTCGCCGGGGATCGCAGCGTCTCGGCGCAGTACGCCGAGGTCAGCGTGCCGGTGCTCGACAGCCTCGAATTGTCCGCCGCCGTGCGCCACGACAAGTACAGCGATTTTGGCAGCACCACCAACCCGAAATACTCGTTCCGCTTCCAGCCGTTCAAGGAACTGGTGGTGCGTGGCGCCTACAGTGAAGGTTTCCGCGCGCCGTCACTGTACGAGTTGTACAACCCCAACTTCACCACATTCACGGTCGCCAACTACAACGACCCTCGGCTGTGCGCAGGCGGCAACCCGAGCAACGGCGGGATCGCCAACCGTGACTGCGCCCAGCAGTTCTACAGCCGAACCGGTGGCAACACTGACCTGAGCCCGGAAACCGCACGCAACGTTACCCTCGGCTTCGTCTATCAGCCGTTCGAACGCCTGACCACCGGGCTGGATTTCTGGTGGATCAACATCGCCAACCAGATCGCGGAGTTCCCGGAATCGGCGGTGTTCGAGAACCCGGAGCTGTACCCGGACCGCCTGATTCGCAAGCCTGACGGTTCCATCGATCACATCGTCACGGGCCTGGCCAACCTCGGCAAGATCAAGACCAATGGTGTCGATGTCAGCTTCGACTATCGTTTGCCGAGCACTCCGTACGGCAACTTCGGGATCGGCCTGCAGGGCACTTATGTCAGTCGGTACGAGTACCAGCAGCAGCTCAAGGGCGACTACATCGACAAGCTCGGCGATTTCCGCGGCGGCGACTTTTCCTCGGCCGGTGCCGTGGCTCGTTGGCGCCACAGCCTGACCGGCAGCTGGAACTACGGCCCCTACGGCGTGGCGCTGACCAACCGCTACACCAGCGGCTACCACGACTCCGATCGCGAAACCCACGATTACGTTGGCTCGTACAACGTCTGGGATCTGGCTGGCACCTACACCTGGCGCAAAACCCTGAGCGTGACCCTCGGCGCGAAGAACCTGTTCGATCGTGAGCCACCGTTCAGCAACCAGACCTACACCTTCCAGAGCGGCTACGACCCGAAATACAGCGACCCGTTCGGCCGGACGCTGTACACGCGGGTCAATTACAAGTTCTGAAAATGCCCAGAGGCGGCGGGTTTTAGTCACTTATTGATCTAAAGCCTGCCCTATAAAAATCGCCGGCCTGTTGCACAACACAGGTAGGCAGGATGTTTGGTGACTGTACTGGCGCCTTCGCGAGCACGCCCGCTCCCACAGGGGAACAGCGGCGAGCACAACTTCCTTGTGGGAGCGGGCGTGCTCGCGAAGAGGCCAGTAGCAACACCGTGCAAAAAGGATCTGCCAATGCTATCCAGGCTCATTCTGTTCAGCGCTTTTGCGCTGCTAAGCCCATTCAGTTCGGCCGCCCCGCAACCCGCCCTCACGGTCTACGGCGAAGCCCCCAAATACGCCGCGGACTTTCAACACCTGGCCTACGCCAACCCCAACGCTCCCAAGGGCGGAACGTTGCGCCGCTCTTCACTGGAAAGCGGCCCGTTCGATCACCTGATTCCGTACATCGACAAAGGCACCGGCGTCGCCGACATCGACGGCTGGCTCTACGCGCCGCTGGCCTATCGCAGCAAGGATGAACCCTATAGCGTCTACGGCCTGGTGGCGCAGCAGATGGAACTGGATGCGGATCGCCGCTGGCTGCGTTTCTACCTCAATCCTAAGGCGCGCTTCGACGACGGTACGCCGATCACCGCCGAGGACGTGCGCTACACCTTCGAACTGTTCACCACCCAGGGCAGCCTCAAATATCGCCAGCAGTTTCGTGACGTCGCCGACGTGGTGGTGGAGTCGCCGACGCAAGTGCGCTTCAACTTCAAGAACAACGACAGCCGCACCTTGCCGCTGGATCTGGCGACACTGCCGGTGTTGCCCGAGCACTGGTGGCGTACGCGCAATTTCGCCGAGGGCGCCGGTTTCGAGATCCCTCCGGGCAGTGGCCCGTACCGGATCAGCGCGGTGGATGCCGGGCGCAGCGTGAAATTTCAGCGCGTTGCCGACTGGTGGGCCAAGGACCTGCCGATCACTCGCGGCCTGTATAACTTCGATCACTTGAGCGTCGAGTTCTTCGCCGACACCGATGTTTCCCGGCAAGTGCTCAAGGCTGGCGGCTTCGACTACAACCGCGAGTTTTCCGCGACCAGTTACACCATCGGCTATGCCGGCGCGGCGCTGGAACAGGGCAAATTGCTCCGCGAACATCTGGCGCCGGGTGCCGCGCAGGGCTCGCAGGGCTTTGTGTTCAACCTGCAGAAACCCATGTTTCAGGATCGCCGGGTACGGCAGGCGATCGCCATGCTCTGGGATTTCGAATGGAGCAACCGGCAAATGATGCGCAGCATGTACCTGCGCCAGCGCAGTTACTTCTCGCACAGTGCGTTGTCGGCCACCGAGTTACCGGATGCCGAGGAGCTGAAAATTCTCGAGCCGTGGCGCGGCAAGATCCCCGACGAGGTGTTTACCCAAGTCTTCGAAGCGCCGAAAACCGACGGCAGCGGCAACATCCGCGCCGAGCAGTTGCAGGCCTTGAAGCTGCTGGAAGCCGCCGGCTGGAAACCCCGTGGTGATCAGTTGGTGAATGCCAATGGCGAGCCGCTGCAGTTCACTTTTCTCAACGGTCAGAAGGGTTTTGAACGGCTGCTGCTGCCGTTCAAGCGCAACCTGGCGCAGATCGGCATCGGCTTCGATATCCGCCAGGTCGACACCGCGCAGTACACCAACCGCGTGCGCAATCGCGACTACGACATGATCGTCGTCGGCTACCCGGTGAGTCAGGCGCCGGGGCGCGAGATGTTCAATTACTTCGGCTCCGACGGCGCCGACGATCCCGGCTCGAACAACTACATGGTGCTGCGCGATCCGGCCGTCGATGCCCTGCTCGAGGGTCTGGTGCAGGCCGACAATCGTGAAAGCCTGCTGCGTCATGCTCATGCTTTGGACCGGGTGTTGCAGTGGGGTTATTACTGGATCCCCAATTACTACCCACCGGGGATTTCCACGGTGTGGTGGAACCGTTTCGGCCGCCCGGCGACGGCGCCGTTGTACGACGCCGGACTCGACACCTGGTGGGAAATCAGCCCGACCGCGCTGACGGCCGCGCAGATGCAGCAACAGCAAAAGGAGTACGCCCATGTGGGGTTATAGCTTGCGGCGTCTGCTGCTGATCGTGCCGACTTTGCTCGCCATTCTGCTGGTCAATTTTGTCATCGTGCAGGCCGCGCCGGGTGGCCCGGTGGAACAGGCGATTGCCCGGTTGCAGGGCATTGGTGTCGGTGCGGCGGTGGGCGGTGGTCATGTCGAAACCATCGGTAGCGAATCCCGTGCCACCCGGGGTCTCGACCCGAAACTGGTGGCCGACATCGAGCGTCAGTACGGCTTCGACAAACCTGCTGGTGAGCGCCTGTGGCTGATGCTCAAAAGCTACGCGCAGCTGGATTTCGGTCAGAGCTTTTTCCGTGGTGCCAGCGTCACCGAACTGATCTGGCAGAAGCTGCCGGTGACCTTGTCACTGGGCTTTTGGGCCACGTTGATCACCTATCTGGTGTCGATTCCGCTGGGCATCCGCAAAGCGGTGCACAACGGCTCGGCGTTCGATGTCTGGAGCAGCGTGGCGATCATCATCGGCTACGCGATGCCGGGTTTTCTGTTCGCACTGCTGCTGATCATCGTGTTCGCCGGCGGCACCGCGCTGGACTGGTTTCCGGTGCGTGGGCTGGTCTCGGACAACTTCGCGGAGCTGTCACCGTGGGGCAAAGTGGCCGATTACTTCTGGCATCTGGTGCTGCCGGTCACGGCGCTGGTGATCGGCGGATTCGCCACGCTGACGATCCTCACCAAGAACAGTTTTCTCAACGAGATCTCGCGTCTGTACGTGGTGACGGCGCGGGCCAAGGGCCTCAGCCAGCGTCAGGTTTTATACGGTCACGTGTTTCGCAACGCGATGCTGCTGGTGGTCGCCGGGTTGCCGCAGGCCCTGGTGACGGTGTTCTTCGGCGGTTCGTTGCTGATCGAAGTGATCTTCTCGCTCGATGGCCTCGGTCGCCTGAGTTACGAGGCGGCGGTGTCGCGCGACTATCCGGTGGTATTCGGTTCGCTGTTCATCTTCACCTTGTTCGGCCTGCTGATAAAACTGCTCGGCGACCTGTGCTACACGCTGGTCGACCCGCGCATCGACTTCACCGCGAGGACTGCCTGATGCTGACTCTATCTCCCATCGGACAGCGGCGTTGGGCGCGGTTCAAGGCCCATCGGCGTGGCTGGTGGTCGCTGTGGCTGTTTCTGCTGCTGTTTGGCCTGAGCCTGGGCGGCGAGCTGATCGCCAATGACAAACCGCTAATGGTCGAGTATCAGGGCCAGTGGTACTTCCCGGCGTTCAAGCGCTACACCGAGCAGGATTTCGGCGGCGAACTGCCGTTCCAGCCGGACTATCGCAGCGCGCAGGTGCGGCAACTGATCGAGGGACAGGGCGGGCGGATGTGGTTTGCGCCGATCCCGTTCGGTTTCGATACGGTGAATTACGACCTGACTGAACCGGCACCGAGTCCACCGAGCGGCGAGAACTGGCTCGGCACCGACGATCAGGCGCGGGATGTGCTGGCGCGGGTGATCTTCGGTACGCGGGTGTCGCTGCTGTTTGCCTTGGCGCTGACCGCCGCCAGTGCGCTGATCGGCATTGCTGCCGGGGCCTTGCAAGGCTATTACGGCGGTTGGGTCGATCTGCTCGGGCAGCGATTGCTGGAGGTGTGGTCGGGGCTGCCGGTGTTGTATCTGCTGATCATCCTGTCCGGGTTCGTCGAGCCGAATTTCTGGTGGCTGTTGGGGATCATGGCGCTGTTTTCCTGGTTGAGTCTGGTCGATGTGGTGCGCGCCGAGTTCCTGCGCAGCCGCGGTCTGGAATACGTGAAAGCCGCGCGGGCGCTGGGGGTTGGCGATGCGCAGGTGATCAGCCGTCACATCTTGCCCAACGCCATGAGTGCGACCCTGACCTATCTGCCGTTCATTCTTACCGGAGCGATCGCGACCTTGTCGGCGCTGGATTTTCTCGGTTTCGGCATGCCCGCCGGCAGCGCTTCATTGGGCGAACTGATCGGTCAGGGCAAGAGCAATCTGCAAGCGCCGTGGTTGGGGCTGACGGCTTTTTTTGCGTTGGCGCTGATTCTTTCTCTGTTGGTGTTCATCGGCGAGGCTTGCCGAGATGCGTTTGATCCAAGGACTTGAGATGAACGATAACCTGATTGAAATCCGCGACCTGCGTGTGGCATTCAACGGTCAGCCCGTGGTGCATGGCATCGACCTCGATATTCGTCCCGGCGAATGCCTGGCGCTGGTCGGGGAGTCTGGCTCCGGCAAATCGGTGACCGCCCACAGCATCCTGCAATTGCTTGACCCGAACATCACGCGGATCGATGGCAGCATTCGTTATGCCGGTGAAGAGCTGCTCGGTGTGCATGAGCGCTATCTGCGGCAGTTAAGGGGCAACCGGATCGCGATGATTTTTCAGGAGCCGATGAGCTCGCTGAATCCGCTGCACACGATCGAGCGGCAACTCGGTGAGAGCCTGGCGCTGCACAAAGGGCTGGCGGGCGTGCAAGCCCGTGAGCGCATTCTTGAGCTGCTGGAGCTGGTCGGCATTCAGAAGCCCCGCGAACGGCTCAAGGCCTATCCGCATCAACTCTCCGGAGGTCAACGCCAGCGGGTGATGATCGCCATGGCGCTGGCCTGCGAGCCGCAACTGCTGATCGCCGACGAGCCGACCACGGCGCTGGATGTGACGGTGCAACGCAGAATTCTGTTGCTGCTCAAAGACTTGCAGCAGCGGCTCGGCATGGCGCTGCTGATCATCAGCCATGACCTGAATCTGGTGCGCACCATCGCACAGCGAGTGGCGGTGATGCGCAGTGGGCGGATCGTCGAGCAGGCGCCGTGCGAGCAACTGTTCCGTGCGCCGCAGCATCCCTACAGCATCGAATTGCTTAATGCCGAGCCGGGGGGTGAAGCGCTGTGCCGGGATGTGGCGCAGGATTTGTTGCAGGTGCGCGATCTGCATGTGCGCTTTCGCCTGGATGGTGGCTGGCTGCGGCCGAAGACCTGGCTGCAGGCGGTCAAGGGCATCGATTTGAATCTGCAGCGCGGCAAAACCTTGGGGATTGTTGGTGAGTCGGGGTCGGGCAAGTCGACCTTGGGCCAGGCGATTTTGCGCCTGATCGACGCCGAGGGCGGCATTCGCTTTGCCGGTGAGGCGTTGGAGCAGTTGAATGGCAAGCAACTGCGGCCGCTACGCAAACGCCTGCAAGTGGTGTTTCAGGATCCGTTCGGAAGCCTCAGTCCGCGCCTGTGCGTGGCGCAGATCATTGCCGAAGGCTTGCAGGTGCACAGTGATTTGAATGCTGCCGAGCGTGAGCAGGCGGTGATCAATGTGCTGCGTGAAGTCGGGCTTGATCCGGCAACCCGTCATCGCTATCCCCACGAGTTTTCCGGTGGCCAGCGCCAACGGATTGCCATCGCCCGGGCGCTGGTGCTCAAGCCGGATTTGATCTTGCTCGATGAGCCGACCTCGGCGCTGGATCGCACGGTGCAAAAACAGATCGTTGCTTTATTGCGGCGACTGCAGGAAGAGCATGGGCTGACTTATCTGTTCATCAGCCATGACCTGGCGGTGGTGCGGGCGTTGGCCCATGACTTGATTGTGATGAAGGAGGGTGAGGTGGTGGAGCGTGGCGAGACCAGTGCGCTGTTCAGCGATGCGCAGCATCCCTATACGCAGGAACTGCTGGTGGCATCGTTTGCTGGGTGATGACAGTTCCAACGTAGAAGAAGGTGCATGCTGCAGTTTATGGAGCACCACGTGACCCACGTGGGAGGGGGCTTGCTCCCGAAAGCGGTGTGCCAGGCGGCAAACGTTGTGGCTGATCCGACGCCTTCGGGAGCAAGCCCCCTCCCACCTATGGCCTGTTTATGACGAAACCTGGGAGCCCGACGCAAAAATCCCGCCACAGGGGCGGGATTTTCTTCAAACCGAACCAAGTCTTACGACGGGAACAGCTCGGACAGTTTCATCGACAGCATCATGTCGCCTTCAACGCGCAGCTTGCCGCCCATGAACGCTTGCATGCCGTCGGTTTCACCGCTGACGATGTCTTTCAGAGTCGCGCTGTCCAGGACCAGGGTGCAGTTGGCGTCCGGGTTTTCACCTTCCTGGATGTCGCAAGTACCGTCTTTGACGATCAGCGCGTAGTGCTTGTCTTCGTCGGTGATGTTGAAACCGAAAACCAGATCCAGACCGGCAGCAGCGGCTGGGTTGAACTTGGCTTGCATCGCTTTTACGGCATCAGCTACGGAGGTCATGGTTCGATCCTTTCTTGGGTAATAGGCGCTGGTTGATTACAGCAAGGGTCACAGTTATCCGGACTCAGCGGAAAGTGATGAGTTCCGGAGCCTTCAGCAGTTGCAGGTGTGCGTGACTGTTGAAGGAAGCCAAAGCCACCTCGCGACCGCGGAACTTCAGCTGGTTGAGCGAGGTGTTGACGATTTGCCAATTCAGTTCAAAGGCCTGCCGGGCAGGCATTTGGGTAATCAGGTGGAGCAGGGCGGTGATGGTGCCGCCGGAGGTGAACACGGCGATTTTCTGGTTGCCGTCGGCCTGTTCGAGGATCCGGTGCAGTCCGCCCTGTACTCGCTCGACAAAACCCAGCCAGCTTTCCAGCCCCGGAGTGTCGTAGGTGCCCGCCAGCCAGCGCTCGATGACCAGGGCGAAGATGCGCTGGAATTCGGCGCGGTTTTGCGCCGCGTTGCGCAGGATGTCGATGGCTTCCGGCTCGTCCGCCAGCATGGCGGGGATCAGGGCGCGGATGATCGCGTCGGCATCGAACTCGTTGAACGCGGAGTCGGTCTCCAGCGTCGGTACCGACAGGCCCTTGGCGGTGAACTGCTCCAGCGCGCTGGTGGCCGTATGTTGCTGGCGACGCAGGTCGCCCGCCAGGCAGCGATCCAAACGGATTCCCAGCTCGGCGAGGTGCTGGCCAAGGACTTCTGCCTGGCGCACACCGATCGGCGACAGGACGTCATAGTCGTCTGCACCAAAGGAGGCCTGGCCATGTCGAATCAAATAGATGCTGCCCACGTCCGCGTCATCCCGGTACGTTGAAGGTTGTGGCGAGGTTATGAGGATGACGAAGTGCTGTCAATGAAAAAACATACGCTTGTTTGAAATGCCCGTTACAGGCCTGTTGCCAGAGGTTTCACGGCTGGTCGACGGGCCGGCGCATGGGTATGCTGGAGCCATCCCGCGCGTGTTTCGTGTCCGCGCATTGTTTTAAGGAGTCTCTGTGGAGTTTTTGTCCGAATACGCCAGCTTCCTGGCCAAAACCGTGACCCTGGTCGTTGCCATTCTGGTGGTGCTGGCCAGTTTCGCTGCATTGCGCAGCAAGGGCCGGCGCAAGTCGGCGGGTCAGCTGCAGGTCAGCAAGCTCAACGATTTCTATAAAGGGCTGCGTGAGCGCCTGGAACAGACCCTGCTCGACAAGGATCAGCTCAAGGCCTTGCGCAAGGGCCAGGCCAAGGCTGAGAAAGGCGAGAAGAAGCAGAAGAGCAAAACCGAGAGCAAATCCCGGGTGTTCGTGCTCGATTTCGACGGTGACATCAAGGCGTCGGCCACCGAGAGCCTGCGTCACGAAATCACCGCACTGCTGACTCTCGCCACGCCAAAGGACGAAGTGGTACTGCGTCTGGAAAGCGGCGGCGGCATGGTTCACAGCTACGGCCTGGCGTCGTCGCAACTGGCGCGTATCCGCGAGGCCGGCGTGCCGCTGACCGTGTGCATCGACAAGGTCGCGGCCAGCGGCGGTTACATGATGGCGTGCATTGGCGAGAAGATCATCAGCGCGCCGTTCGCGATTCTCGGCTCGATCGGCGTGGTGGCGCAGTTGCCCAACGTCAACCGTCTGCTGAAAAAGCACGACATCGATTTCGAAGTGCTGACCGCCGGTGAGTACAAACGCACCCTGACCGTGTTCGGCGAAAACACCGAGAAAGGTCGGGAGAAGTTCCAGGAAGACCTGGACATCACCCATCAGCTGTTCAAGAACTTCGTCGCCCGTTATCGTCCGCAACTGGCCATTGATGAAGTGGCCACCGGTGAGGTCTGGCTCGGCGTGGCGGCGCTGGACAAACAACTGGTCGACGAGCTCAAGACCAGCGATGAATACCTGGCAGACCGGGCGAAGAAAGCCGAGGTTTATCACCTGCATTATGCCGAACGCAAAAGCCTGCAGGAGCGCATCGGCATGGCTGCCAGCGGTTCAGTGGATCGCGTGCTGCTGAGCTGGTGGAGCCGCTTGACCCAGCAGCGCTTCTGGTAGGAAAAGCCAAAGAAAACCCCTTTCACTGTAACGGTGAAAGGGGTTTTTTTTGGGTGGTGGTATATATGTATAGTTTGAGTTTGAATAGTCGATTCGAACTTGAAGTATTTCATCGGTAATTCGCGCTTTTATAAAAAAACCTGCTCGATAAGCTGTTGCTACTTTCAGTTTTCGAGATGTTCAGTATGTCTTCTTTACCTGTCCAGGCTGTTGCGCCTGTACTAACACCCGAACAAAAAGGCATGTTCTTTGAGCTGATCAAGAACAATGCTCCCGGATGGCTGCTGTCAGCATCGGATGAACTGCGTCAGAAACTTTATCAAAGCATGATGGCCAGCCACCGCGCCCAGAGTGAAGTGGACCCGTTTCTGAAGACGCTCAAGTCGCCCGAAGCGTTTTGCGCGCCGTTGCTCACCGGTGCCATGTCGCAAAGACTGGGCCAGTCGCTGGTAATAACGGGAGTGATTTTTCAGCACGTGCGCTCCACTTCCAGTCTGCTGGGATTGCGCAGGAAGCTGGTATTGCCAATCGACCGTGACCTGTTGATGGCCGCCTGCGAGAATTTCGAAATCAGCGAGACCCAGGCGACCAATTACAACGACACTTCATTGATCTATATCCCTGAAAAAGTCACTGGTCGGGAAGCTCGTATATTGCCGATACGCCCCCATGAATTTGCGCGATTGTGTCGAACACTGGATTTGGGGAAACAGTATCAGGAGCATCTTCGTGAGGTTTTGAACATCAGCGCTGATGACCATCCATTACGCAGCAAGTTTGTTACGAACTTGCAGTGTCGCTTCGATGTGGATCGGCATATAGCACTGATGAAGAAACATATCAGCGTCGAAGTTCATCGGATGTTACAGGGAGTAAAGGAGCGCTCAGGCTTGATCAGGCTGGGAAATAACACCCTGGGTTATCAGGGCTTGCAGATGCTCGGCGTTACACTCCATGGTGCGCTGTTTATCGGCCCGGTCAGCGAGCACGCCGACAACGACTACCGTTGCGTTGTTTACCTGCCAGGTGATCCGTTGCACCCGCTCAAGGAGTACTCATCGTTCAGCAATTTCGAGAAAGAGCTGAGCGAGCGATTGAAACACAGTGGATTTCGCCAGTTCTTCATGCGCTATATCAAGATCGGCGAACGCGCCGCGTGGGTGACGAACCTCGAGCAGCGCCTGTATCCACGCAGTGACTCGATGCTGCCTCCTACGGTTTTGTATGTGACATTGTCCGGTGTTGATTTCGCGGGTGATCCGTTCAGTCTGATGTATCGCCAACACGCCGAACAAACCATGGCGGACGCGCGGCTCATTGTGGTTCCCACGGACGATGAAGACGAAAAAAGCCGACTTGCCCGACTGGATACCTACAAGGCGATTGGCCTGGATCTATTGCTGGTGGCCGCATCGTTCATCCCCGTTGCCGGTGAGTTATTGCTGGCGGTCGCGGCGGTGCAATTGCTCTCGCAGGTTTACGAAGGGATCGCCAGTTGGTCCAGGGGCGAGCAGGAACAGGCGACGGATTACTTTTTCGATGTCGTCGAAAACCTGATTCTGATGGCGGCTTTCGCCGCAGGCACGCGAGCGGTGAGCAGCGCGTTCAAGGTCGTCCGCTCATCGGCGTTCGTTGAGCGCTTGCGCCTCGTCAACCTGGCTTCAGGGCAACCTCGCCTGTGGAAGCCCGACCTGCGCCCCTATCAGTTACGTCGAGCACCGCCTGCCGGGGTGCGACCCGATGAGCGAGGCTTGCGCTGGGTCGACGGCCAGGCGTTTCTGACGCTCGATACACACCATTATGCGGTGCGGCCCGAACCGCAGACCGGATTGTGGGAGGTGATGGCGCCACCGGCGTCTACGATGCGCTATTCGCCGCTTCTTGAAACCAACGACCGGGGGGGCTGGCGGCATGATTCAGAACGGGTTCAGGACTGGGATCGATTAAGACTGTTTCGCCGCTTCGGGTACGCGCGCGAGGACGTGTCGGATGCCGTCGCGCTGCAGGTCCTGGACGTCAGTGGTATCGAGGACAGCGTGATGCGCCAGGTTCATGTGGATCGTGGTCATCCGCCGGCGGTGTTGGTCGACACGCTCCGACGGTTTCGCGCCGATGCAGCGGTGACGGATTTTATCGATCAACTGCAGATTCCGCTGTCGGCACCCTTGGCAGACCCTGACCTGCAACTGCACTTGTTGACCACATCGACTGCCTGGCCGGCCGACACTGTGGTCAGTGTCCTCGATGCCGCGGGCATGCAACTTAGCCGTTATGGCGCGCCAACCGCGACCACGACCCTGACCATCAGCCAGCAGGACTTGAGCGGAGGGAAACTCTACCGTTCCCTGCTGGCGGCCCTTGGTAACCGGCAGCGCGGAAGCCTGCTCGGGCTGACCTCCCTGGACCCGGCCGTTCAGGCCCGCAGGCTACAGCAAATCGTCGATGCACAGGCGCAAGGTCATCGGGTGCAGCTGTTCCAGCGAATCTACAGGCGCACCGAAGTGGCGGGTAATGGCAGGGCGTCGTTCCTTCTGCACACCTTTGCTGATCTGCCCGCCAGTGTCGCCGAAGAATTGGTGGAGGGTGCGTTGAGTGGCGAGGCGCAAGAACTGGATGCGGGCCGCGTACCGTTGCGGCTTGCGCAAGAAGTCCGTCGATATCAGCAGGCGATCGCTGTCTGTCGGGCCTATGAAGGGCTGCATCTGGATAGCGGCGGTGGTCAAGACACCTACCGCGTGGTGCTCGATGCCCTTGAGCACTTGCCGGGTGGGTCGGGAACATCATCGATGCAAATACAGGGCACAGCGATCAGTCACGGCGAGCGTGCGGCGACTGGATCAGGCACGCCTTATTTTCAGGCGCTATGGCAGGGGTTGTCGACGCATCACCGATCCGCGCTGGGCCTCTCGGGCGAAACAACTTCGCAAGCGCTGCGGGAGAAAATCACTCAGCTTGCCTACGAACGTCGAGCGACGTTCGCCAGGACAATTGGGGAGCGCCCCGGCGCTGTTTCGCCCGTGAGGCGGGCACACCGTCCACAGTCAGGGGCATGGACACATTCAGGTGCCGGTATTTCGGTGATGATACGCCGTGCCCAGGAACTCTATCCGGCACATTCCCCCGCGCAGATTCATGCGCTACTGAACGCCTTGGGCAGAAATGAGATATCGGTGTTAATGAAGCTGGAGATGCTGCGACGGGAATTTCTCGGTATCCGCGAAGCCTTGAACCGATGGGTGACACGGGAAACCTGGTGCAATGGCGTTGATGGTTCATGGCGTGAAGTTCCACGGGCGGCGAAGGTTCGTGCGATGCGCGCGATCATCCGCTGTTGGCGCAGAGAGCCAGGATCTGTTGACGATGCGTTGCCCGATACCTTGAGCTTGGCCCCGGAGCCTTTGGGCGAGTTGCCATTGGTGGTCGGCGACTTCCGCCATGTCACGCATCTGGTGATGGACGGCATTAATCCGACACTGGGGCTGACGGCGTTTCTGCATAATTTCAGCAACTTGCGAAGTCTCTCCCTGAGGGGAAATCAACTGACCCGGCTACCGTTGGCGCTGGAGCGTTTGCCCTGGTTGACGCATCTGGATCTGAGTGACAACCGGATTCGGCTGCCGTCTGCATCGGCACCACCGCTGGTGCAGTTGACCAACCTGCGGGTACTGGATCTGGATTTCAATCCGGACCTTGTGCATGCCCCGGATGTCAGTCTGCTGCCGAACCTGGAAATACTGCGCTTGCGTGGTTGCGCCATTGAGCGCTGGCCTGAAGGGATTGTCGGTTTGAACCGACCGCAATTGCTCGATTTGCGCGATAACGAGATCACGACCATACCGCAGGCGGTCCTCCTCACGGGGTCGCCGGCGTTGAACCGCGCCATCCGGCTCATCGGCAATCCCTTGGCGCCTGACGCCTTGCTGAAGATTGTTGAGTACCAGCAAGCGAACGGTGCCAGTTTCGGAGTGATCGGCCAGGCCTATCGTCATCAGCCAAGACCTGGTGTGCAGCCTGAGGGCCAGAGTGCCCCCTGGTTGACCGGCCGGCTTGCCGCCGTAGTGACGCCGCGCAGCGTGATGTGGGAGGCCGTAAGGGCCGCGCCTGGCTCGCGGGATTTCTTTGTCGTACTTTCGCAATTGGTGCATACGGCCGATTACACCAGGCTTTACCCGTATTTCAGTGAGCGCGTGTGGAATGTCATCGAGGCAGCGGCTGAAGATACATGGCTGCGTGGCCGGTTATTCAGCACGGCCCGTGTCGGCACCACCGGCGTCGATGGCTACTCGGCGGTGTTCAGCGAAATGGAAGTTCAGGTGTTGTGTTATCGGGCCATGGTCGCGTCCGGAGTTGGCGGCGCAGCGCTCGAACGGCAATTGATCGGGTTGCTGAGAGGCCTGTTCCGCTTGCAGGCTTTGGAGCAGCAGGTCGTGGCGGATATCAATACCAGCGCCCAACCGAGGGTCTACGAGCATGCACTCGAATTCAGTCTGGCCTATCGGGTGGGGCTGGCGGGACGGCTCGATCTGCCGGGGCAGCCAAGGGCGATAAGCAGCCCTTTGAACGTCGAGGTGGCGCAGGAGAACCTGGATCAGGCCTATCAGGCCGTCATGCGTGTTGAAAGCTCTTCGAGGTTTCCTGAGTGGTGCGTCGGTCAGCGATTCTGGGTCGAATTTCTCGAATCAGTCCACCCTGATGCTTTCGCCGTCATCAATGATCGGACCGCACGGGCACTGGCGCGTCTTGACGGGCAGACCGAACTGGCGCGCGATCAGGCAGCGGTGCAGATGAACGCGATTCACGACAATTTCAGAAATGAGCGTCAGGCGCTAATTCGTCAGCTCACCGATCAGGCACTGGCGCGCAATCCGGCCAATGAGCTGGCCAGTTCAGATACAGAAGAGGAGGGAAGTACGCCTTGAGCAGGTGCTCAAGGCGTATTCGATCAGCGGCGACGGAACAGCGGCAGCGGTTCGTCGGTGGCGGCCTGATAGGTCACGGAGAAGTCCTTCAGGCCTTCCAGCGCTTCGTACGGGTCTTTGTCCGCACGAACGGCAAACGCGTCGAAACCGCAACGGTGCATGTAGAACAGTTGGTCGCGCAACACATCGCCTATCGCCCGCAGTTCACCTTTGAAGCCGTAACGGTCACGCAGCAGGCGGGCATTGGAGTAGTTGCGGCCGTCGGTGAAGGCCGGAAAATTCAGCGCGATCACCTGGAACTGCGCGACGTCGTCACCGATCTCCTCGGCTTCTTCATCGGCATCCAGCCACACACCCAAACCGCCGTCGCGGGCCTTGAGCATGCGACTGTGTTCACGCCACAGCTGCAATGGAACGATCAGATCGTCGCAATTGCTGATGTCGTCGATGTTGAAATCTTTCGGCAGCAAGTGCCAGGTTTCGTCGACGACTTCGTTGTTCTTAATGATTCGCTGCATAGACGCGTTCCTTGAAGAGGTCGATGCCAATACGCTGGTAGGTGTCGATGAAACGCTCGTCTTCGGTACGTTGTTCAACGTACACGTCGATCAGCTTCGAGATCACGTCCGGCATGTCATCCTGGGCGAAGGACGGGCCGAGGATCTTGCCCAGGCTCGCGTCACGGCTGGCGCTGCCGCCGAGGGACACCTGGTAGAACTCTTCACCTTTCTTGTCCACCCCGAGGATGCCGATGTGGCCGACGTGGTGGTGACCACAGGCGTTCATGCAACCGGAGATGTTCAGGTCCAGCTCACCGATGTCGAACAGGTAGTCCAGGTCGTCGAAACGACGCTGGATCGATTCGGCGATCGGGATCGACTTGGCATTGGCCAGGGAGCAGAAATCACCGCCCGGGCAGCAGATGATGTCGGTCAGCAGACCGATGTTCGGCGTGGCGAAACCGCCTTCACGCAACTCGCCCCACAGGGTGAACAACTGGCTTTGCTCGACGTCGGCCAGAATGATGTTCTGCTCGTGGGAAGTACGCAGTTGACCGAAGCTGTAGCGCTCGGCCAGATCGGCGACGGCGTCCAGCTGCTTGTCGGTGATGTCGCCCGGGGCAACGCCGGTCGGCTTCAGCGACAGGGTCACGGCCACATAACCCGGCTTTTTGTGCGCCAGTGTGTTGCGCGAGCGCCAGCGGGCGAAGCCCGGGTGTTCCTTGTCGAGTTCGGCCAGTTGGGCAGTCTGATTATCCAGAGCCTTGTAGTCCGGGTCGACGAAGTGCTTGGCAACGCGATGCAGTTCGGCTTCGGTCAATGTGGTCTGACCACCGCGCAGGTGTTCCATCTCGGCATCGACTTTCTGCGCGAACACTTCAGGGGTCAGCGCCTTGACGAGGATCTTGATCCGCGCCTTGTATTTGTTGTCGCGACGGCCATAGCGGTTGTACACCCGCAGGATGGCGTCGAGGTAGCTCAACAGGTCCTGCCACGGCAGGAACTCGTTGATGAACGCGCCGACCACCGGGGTACGGCCCAGACCACCGCCGACCAGTACGCGGAAGCCCAGCTCGCCGGCGGCGTTGTGTACCGGCTCAAGGCCGATGTCGTGGACTTCGATGGCGGCACGGTCAGCGGTCGAGCCGTTGACGGCGATCTTGAACTTGCGCGGCAGGTAGGCGAATTCCGGATGGAATGTAGTCCACTGACGGACGATTTCGCACCATGGACGTGGGTCGATCACTTCATCGGCGGCGACACCGGCGAACTGGTCGGTGGTGACGTTGCGCAGGCAGTTGCCGCTGGTCTGGATCGCGTGCATCTGCACGGTGGCCAGTTCGGCGAGGATGTCCGGGATGTCTTCCACCGCCGGCCAGTTGAACTGCACGTTCTGCCGGGTACTGATGTGGGCGTAGCCCTTGTCGTAGTCACGGGCAATCTTGGCCATCATGCGCGTCTGGCGCGACGTCAGCTGGCCGTAAGGCACCGCTACGCGCAACATCGGCGCGAAACGCTGGATGTACAGGCCATTTTGCAGGCGCAGGGGGCGGAATTCTTCTTCGCTCAGCTCACCTGCCAGATAGCGTCGGGTCTGATCACGGAACTGCTTGACGCGGTCCTCGATGATCCGCTGATCGTACTCGTCGTATACGTACATATAAGTCCTGTTCTCAGGCTTTGGGCTACTCGGAAAACGCTGCGTTTTCGCTTGCTGGAGTCCGATAGTGCCTCTGCAATTACGCGCGCACGGCCGCGCACTCCCTAACGGAGCCGGGGCAATATACCCGTTTGCAGTTATGCGCAAAAGTGATGTTTGAGTATATGTAAAGAACCAAATCGCCTAACGAGAATGGCTGTCAACTAACCCACATTTGTCGCGGGGACAATCATCGTCTTAACTGTGATCGAGTCTTTCTGCAATCACCGATAAAACCGACAAGAGGCGATGCAATGAGCAATCCGACCAAGGCAAAAAAAAGCGATAGCAGTGTCGATGCGTGGGCCATTTTGTTCCTGATCATTCTCGTTGTAGGAACAGCGGTATTCTGGGTCAGTCATCAGTAAACGACCGATTCGGGCCCGCTTCCGACGATTGTTGGACAAAAAACGGGATCAGGCGTCAGTAGCCGCTGGTTCGAGGGCTATAATGCGCGGCCATTTTTCCTTGGGCCCGGGTCATTCATGTTGAAGCTTGTCCACCTCAGCCTGCTGCTGTTCGGTGCGGTTTTCGGATCCGCTGCCCGGGCCGAGTCGGTGCTGTTCCTCAATCCGGGTTCGACTCAGGAAGCCTTTTGGGTCAGCTATTCGCAATTCATGCAGGCGGCGGCCCGCGATCTGGGCGTCGATTTGCAGATTCTCTATTCCCAGCGCCAGCCCGAACTCACCCTGGCCCAGGCCAGAGTTGCCCTGCAGGGGCCGAATCGCCCGGACTATCTGGTGTTCGTCAACGAGCAATACGTGGCGCCGCAGATCCTGCGGCTAGCGCAAGGTAGCGGGGTCAAGCTGTTCATGGTCAACGCGGTTCTGACTGCCGATCAGGAGGCGCTGGTCGGTGAACGTGCCGATCGCATCGGCAGCCTGGTGCCAAATGACGAGGAGGGCGGCTACCTGATGATGAAGGAGCTGATTCGCCTGCACCCTCCAGTGGCGCGGGGCGAACAGATCGAAGTCCTGGCGTTTTCCGGCCTGAAAGTCACACCGTCAGCGCAATTGCGAGAACGTGGTATGCAGCGCGCCTTGTCCGAGCATCCGCAGGTTCGACTGCGGCAACTGGTGTACAGCGGCTGGATCCGGCAGCGTGCCTTCGAGCAGGCGCGGCAACTGGTCAGCCGTTATCCGAAGGTATCGCTGGTGTGGGCAGCCAATGATGAAATGGCCTTTGGTGCAATGCGCGCGTTTGCCGAAGCCGGCAAAGTCCCCGGCAAGGATGTGCTGTTCAGCGCGGTCAACACCTCGCCTAAGGCGTTGCAGGCGGTGGTCGATGGACGCCTGAGCGCGCTGGTGGGCGGTCACTTCACCCTCGGCGGCTGGGCGCTGGTGGAGTTGCACGATTACGATCAGGGCGTCGATCTGGATCGGTATGGCGGACGTGAACGGCAATTGTCGCTGCTGCAACTGATCGACAAGCATCAAGCCCAGCAAATGCTCGCCATGGGCGCGTCGCCGAATTATGGCGTGAGTTTTCGCAAGTTGTCGGCCAAGGGCCGTCCCGCGTCCTATCGCTACCCGTTCAGCCTGCAGATCCTGATGCACTGAACCCTGTCAGACCCCGGCGAAATGCAGCACCAGTTTGACAATGACAAACAGCGTCAGGGCGAACACGGCAGTGAAGCCGATCCCCAGGATCACGAAATGGCTGGGCTTGCCATGTGTGAAGTCCCTTGCCCGGTTCTTCCCGCTTTGCACACCGAATGCCGCAGCCATCACGCTGTGCAGCATCTGCCAGAAGCTCGGTGGCTTGTTGTCGACTGGATCGTCCATAAATCCCCCGTCCGAAAGGCTGTCCCGACAGCATAGTCAATCCAGCGAGTTGCGCCTCGGTCGCATGGTGGTTGCTGACTTGCCTGGTAACACGTCCGCGCCGATACGATAACTATGTACCGCAGGTCACTGCGGCGGACATGGTGTCCTGTCTTCCCATTTTTCAGGAGAGACAGGATGTCCACTCATCCCCCGACATTGCCCCGCGCGCCAGTCAGCGCCAGCCTTCACGGCCAGTTGCTGGAGCAGATGATCCCCGATTGGCTGATTGCCGCCTCGCCCGCACGGCGAGCCGCGATGAAAGCGGCCAATAGCCGGCCAGCGTACGGCTATCACGAGTTCCCGAATGATCAGCTGCAAGCCTTGAAAGATCGGGTCACGGCGGCCTTTGTCGCCCAGACCCGACTCGACAAGACCATGGCCGGCCTTGAAAGCGTCGATGCATTTGCCCGGGCGCTGCTCGGCAAGGCACTCAAGGATCAGTTCAACGTGACGGTCGATCTCGACAAGACCTTGCTGTGTCTCAGAAAACCTCTCGAACTCGGGGTGCTGGAGGTGGAAGTTTCAACGTTCGAAGTGTTGAAATTGCCCTTGCTGCAAGCGGCATTGCACAACTTCGAGGCCCGGGAATGTGAAGCGGGTGCCTATCACGCCAGATCCGGTTTCGTGGTCGAGACGGCGACTCCCGGCGAGTTTCAGGCAACAGACATCGGCATCACTGTCAGGCAGTTTCTGACGCTGTGTCGTTCGCTGGACGTCGGTGCCCGGTATCAGGCACGGATCAAAGCGTTCTTCGAGAAGACCGACACCTTGCGCCGGCACTTCATTGCCAGCCAGAAAACCGCATTGCGTGCCGCTGCTGAATGGGCGCTGCTGAAAAAGGACATCGAGCCCGCCGACTACCGGATGATTCTGTCGGTGGTGGACGGCCAGATCCACCCGCAGCTTGGCGGCAAGGCCGTGTGGTTTCGTGATCTGAGCCTGATGAAACGGCGGATGACCGGTTGCGTGGTGTTCAGCATCAGCGAGCGCTACCGCTATACCAACGAGTTCATCGTCTACATTCCCCATGACCCGCAACACCCGCTCAAGCGTTACACCATGGCGCAGATGCGTGAGGTGTTCAAACGCAAGTTCACCGCGACTGACCCTACGACTCTCGCGCAAGGACCGACCGCTTACCAGCAGTTTTTCAGTCAGTTCGTGGCCTATGCCGACCGTCCTTACTATTTCAGTCAGTTCACCCAAAAGGCTGCGGACTCCCCGAGTGACCCGTTGCATTCGATCTGGGTCAAGGTCGCGCAGCTGATACCGCCATTGTCGACCATCGCGCGGATCAAGGAGCTGCCACCCGAAGCCCCCGGCAAGCGCGAGCCGCAGCCTGAGCCGTTTCTCGACCCGTTGCCAACCACGCGCAAAGGCGTGGCCGGGATCTGGGCCGACAACACCGATCTGTGGCAGTACCTCTATGAACAGCACCAGGCCAAATTCATCGCCGACGCGCGTGCCCATGCCGTCCCCACAGCGGACGTCGACGCCCGGGTACGGGCTGAAAAGCTCAGTCATCTGCTCGAACTCGGCATGATGGCGTTGAACATGGTGTCGATGTTCGTCCCGGTACTGGGCGAAATCATGATGACCGTGATGGCCGGGCAACTGCTCTATGAGTCGTTCGAAGGCGCCATCGAATGGTCGGAAGGTGATCGCCAGGCTGCCAAGGCGCATCTGGTCGATGTGGCGCAGAACCTGGCGCTGATTGGCGTAATGGGCGCGGTCGGCAAGGGCGCAGGCCGACTCCAGGCAGCCTCCGCCGAGCCCGTGATCGAGCACCTGCACCCGGTCGAGCGGCCTGACGGTTCGGTCCGCCTGTGGAAACCTGATCTCGATGTCTACGTCAGCGATAATGTCCTGCCTGCGACCGCCGTTCCCGATGCGCAAGGCGTGTATCGATTCGACGGCAAGACCTTCATTCGCCAGCAGGGCAAGGTCTACCAGACGTACTACGACGAGACCGTGAAAAACTGGCGCATCCGCCACCCGCATGATCCTGACGCGTATCAACCGATTCTTGAGCACAATCGACTGGGGGCCTGGCGCCACAACCTGGAGCGACCGCTGAGCTGGGATCGACTGACCCTGCTGCGACGCATCGGTCACACGACTGAGGCGTTTTCGGATGCGCAACTGCTCGAAATCGCCGATGTCAGTGGTGTCAGTGATGAAGCCCTGCGCCAGATGCACCTCGATCATCAGCCAGCGCCACTGGCCCTGGCCGATACCCTGCGCTTGTATGAGGCGGACCAGCAGGTCGGGCGGCTGATCGAACAGGTCGAACGAGGAACCAGCCTGGATGATTCGTATCTGCTGACGCTGCCAATGCTCACACAAATGCCGCGCTGGCCGAGCGGGGTGATTCTGGAAGTCTTCGACGCAGCGCAGCTGTCCGGCACCAGCCGACTGTTTGGCGCGGAGTCAGGCTTGATCGAGGGCCAGACGCGTACACCGATTCAGGTGACCCGCGCCGAAGTGCTCGACGGCCAATTGCCTGAGCGCATTCTGGCAGGGCTGGATGAGCCGCAAACACGTTGGCTGCTGGGCGCCGAGCCGGCGCGTGTGGTCGAATCCCGGCCGCTGGAACTGCGCAAACAGATCGCCGATTACCTGCGAACCCGGCAGCCGGCGATGTTCGACAGGTTCTATGACGAGCCCGCGTTGAACGACCCGCGAATCGCCAGGCTACAAGCCGCCACACCGGGGTTGGGCAGTTCGGCGGCAATCCGCGTGCTGCTGGAGGCGAACGCCGAGGAGCTGGCGCGCCTGCAAAGCGGTGAGCGGGTGCCGTTGCGGCTGCTGGAGGTTTCCCGTGAGTATGCCCGGCAGCGCCGCTTCAACCACGCGATCGCCGGCCTGCACATGGAAAATTCCAGCGGCAGTGAAACAAAGTGGCTGGCCTTGCGCGCTCTGGAACGACTGCCGGGCTGGTCGGACGAGGTGCGGCTTGAGGTGCGCGAAGGCAGCCTCGACGGGCCGTTGATCGACAGTATCGGCAGCGAAAGTGCCGGCCAAACCAAATATCTGGTCAAGCGCGGGCCGGTCTATCAGGCGTACAACGAGCTCGGCGAAGAGCTCAACAGTGTTCCGCGTCACGGCGACAACTTTTTTGCCTCGATCCTCCATGCGTTGCCCGATCAGTCGCGACAAGCCCTGGGTTTTGCCCAGGTTACGCGCAGCGCCGGATTGCGTCGGGCACTGATCGGGTATGTGGCTCGACACCGTGCCGAACTGGCGCGACTGGCGAGCAGACGCCATGGTCACAAGAAACGCTTCAAGGCGCCGGTGCGGGTACGTCAGCACGGGTTGGGTTATTACGCCAGCGGTCGTGGCGAAGGCGTCAACCCGCTGCTGGTGACGCGTGTGCAGGATGTGTATCCGACGCTTACTGATCAACAGGCGGGCGGGTTCATCCTCAAACAACTGGCCGCCGGGCGAACTGACGCACAGATCTACGAGCTGTTGCAAAGACGCCTGCGTGAATGGCAGGAACTAGAGTCGACGCTGGCGCAGTGGGAAGGTGTGCCGACTCCGGAGCCCACTTTGCAATCGATGATTGGCGGCCGATCCAGCGTGGTGCGCAGCCTCAAGCAGAGCTGGCGCAATTCGCCGCTGGCCGATAGCCGCGTGAGTGCCGCACGCCTCGATCTGACCTGTGACGACCCGTTGCCGGTGCTGACCGCGGATTTCTCGCATGTGCGCGATCTGCGAATCAGGGGGCGGTGCATCACCGATGCCAACGTCGATGAACTGTTGGGCAATTTCCCCGGGCTCAAGGCGCTGCGCATCAATGCCACCGCAGAAACGTTTACCAACGTGCCGGCGGTGTTGCAGAACCTGCCGGAATTCACTGACCTGACGCTCTACAGCGCAATGCCCTATGCCGCCGACATGCCGGCACGGCTGGCCCAGTTGACCCGGCTGGAAACCTTGAGTGTCAGCACCTCGAGCTATCAGCCGCTGGCCTTCGACGTTAGCGGCATGCGTAATTTGCGCACGCTGGAAATCGTCGCCTATTCATTGTTCGACTGGCCTGCGGGGGCGCTGGAGTTACCGGCCCTGGAGCGTCTGAACCTCAGGGACACCGGAATCAGTACCGTGCCCGCAACATTGCTGCAGGGGCATGAAAAACTCTGGTCGGGGCTGTCGCTGGACTGGTCAAGGTTTTCCCGGGAAAACTTCACGGGCGTGTACGAATACGTCAAGACCCATCCAGAACACCTGATCGATCGAGAGACGATGGTCAGGGATTATTGCCGCGGCGAGTTGCGGCGCCTGGGCGAGGGTGTGAATCAATCGCCCGAGGGGGTGTTCAATCGTTTCTTCGAGCAATGGCCGGATGAGCAGCAGCGTTTCACCGCGATCAATGCTTTGAGCGATCAATATGCTGCACTGGATCGCGAACTCAACCAGTGGCAACAACGCGTGGTGGTGTCGGCAGAATCGCTGCGCGAACTCATCGCGCGATCAAACTTGTCCCATGTCGTCAAAGGCAATTGGCGCAAGGGCATGTTCAAGCGCTATGGCGCGACGATCAGCGCCTCGACCCTGGATTTGTCGGGGCTGATGCTCAGCGAACTCCCGGCGTTACCGCCCGACGCCTTTGCGCATGTACGCACGCTGCTGCTCAATGGCCAGCGCGTTGCAGCCGCGCAGATGCGCGGTTTCCTCAGTGCGTTCAGCGAAGTACGAACCCTTGATCTGAGTGACAATGCCTTGCACGAATGGCCGATCGAGTCGCAGAGCCTTTCGCGCCTGGTGCATCTGGATCTGGCTGACAACCTGTTGACCGATACTTCAGGCCTGGAGAGCGGGTTGAGCGCGTTGCCTGCGCTCGAACAGTTGAATCTGCGGAACAATCCGCTGAACGAACTGAATGTTGTCAGCCTGCAGCGTTTGAAGGCCCTCGACCTGCAGGCAACGCCTCTGCAGCACTGGCCGACAGGGGCCGAAAGTCTGCCGCAACTGGCGTGGCTGGATCTGCGCGACACCCGTATCAGCACGCTGCCACCTGCCGTGCTCAAGAGCACCGCACTGCTCAATACCAACCTGACCGGTGCGCCACTGACCGCAGCGGCGTCGGCTGAATTGCGTCTGGCGCAACGGCGGCTTGAGCACACCCTCGGCCTGCCTGCCGGCGCGCTGGATGGGTTTGCCCGGGAGCCGGTGCCGGCGACCTTTCCGCCGGCGGAGAATGGTGCGTCAGTGGCCCGCCAATTGCTGCCGCTGACGCAGGCACCTGTGAGTACCGGGCTGACTCGGATGCGTCAGAACCTGCAGCGAGTGCAGCCGGCCCTTACCGATGAACAAGCCATGCAAGTGATCGAGGCGCTGCGTAACGAGGGCGCGACCGATGTGCAGATTGGCGAGCGGATCACGGGCTGGAGTCAGACCTTTGAAACCCTCGTTCGCCGGCTCAACGGTTGGCTGTACACCCGGGAAACCCGTGGTGTCGACTGGGTCATCTCCTCACAATCACGCAGCCTGGCGGCGTGGCGCATCCTCACCTGCTGGCGCGCAAGGTTGTCGGTTGCCGGGGTCGATGCGGTTCTGGATCTCAACGGCCTGCAATTGGGCGATCTGCCGCCGCTGCCCGAGGACTTTGGGCATGTCGGCAGCTTGAACCTGACAGGCACTCGCGTGACGGCCGAGGGCAGCAACGGCTTTCTCAAGTCCTTCACTCACCTGCGCAATCTGACCCTCAGTGGCAATGAACTCGCAGCGCTGCCTGATGCCGTCGGGCAAATGCCGCAGCTCGAGCGACTCGAGCTGGCCAGCAACAACTTCAGTGACACCGAGCACCTGTATGCTGCGCTGTCCGGTCTGCAGCATCTGCAGGCACTGGACCTGGGCTACAACCATCTCGATGCGTTCGACGTCAGTTATTTCGAGCATTTGCAAAGTCTGGATCTGCGCAACAACAACCTGGCCGAATGGCCGGCCGGGACGCTGGATGCGCAGCACCTGCGGACACTCAACCTCAGTCACAACGACATCACCGCCATCCCCGATCAGGCTCTGGACGGTGAGCACGATGAGCTGATGGACGGCACCGACCTGACTGACAACTACAACCTCTCGGAGGAGTCCCTCGTAAGGCTCAGGACCTATCAGGCTGCAGGTAACCGCCCGCGAGTGCTCGGTTTTTCCAGTGCCGATCTGGAGGAAATGGTTGACGACGTTGCCGGCGGGCTCAGTGAAACCACTGACAGCATCGAGTCCGACGAAACCCTCCCGGGCGAACAGGCCCATGCGCAACAGAAGGCGCCGTGGCTGGCGAATCTGCCGGCGGAGCAGGCGTCAGCAAGAGACAAGCTCTGGGATCAACTGGCGGCGGAACCGGACAGCGCGGCATTCTTCCATTTGCTTGACCGGTTGCAGGACACCCAGGAGTTTCGCGTGGCCAACGCCGATCTGACCCGGCGGGTGTGGATGGTCATGGAGGCCGCCGCCGCCAACACTGAGCTGCGCGAGGTGATTTTCGCCGGCTCGGCCACACACGGGACTTGCGTGGACGGGCGCATCCTCACGTTCAGTGGTCTGGAGAGCAAGGTCTTCACCTATAACGCCTTGCTCGATTTGCCGGCCGGCCGCCCGGGAATCCGTGGCGAGGCCTTGTTGTCGCTGTCGCGGCAGCTGTTCCGGCTGGACAAGGTCGATGAGCTGGCAAAAGCGGCGGCGGCGCGCAGTGGTTTCGACGAAGCCGAAGTCCGCCTCGGTTACCGGATCGGTCTGACCGGGGGCTGGGACGATGGACTGGAGTTGCCCGGGCAGCCGAAAAACATGAAATTTGCCTCTGGTGTCACCCCGCAGCAATTGGTCAATGCGCGGGCCGAGGTGGTTAACGCGGAACGTTCCGAGAGATTTCTGGAGGACCTGATCCAGCGCGATTACTGGCTGGATTATCTCAAGGAGCAGCAGCCCGAAGCGTTCAGGCAAATGGATGAAGCGCAGTTGCTGGAGGAGGGCGAGGACGAAGGACTGAGTGCTGACGATCCGCTGTATCTGAGCAGGCTGTTCGATCAGGCGGCGGCACGAAATGCCAGGCTCATCGAATTGTCGCGACAGGAGATTGAGCGGATCGGTTTGTTTACCGGCAACGCACAACTGCCCGGTTCCTCCGGGCAATTGTCCAGCGTGTAAACCCGCTGAACGGTCAATCCCCGGCAGGTCCGGGGACTGACCGTTCTGCTTACTCGTCGTAACCGAGGTTGGGCGCCAGCCAGCGCTCGGTCACGCTCAGGTCCTGACCTTTGCGCGAGGTGTAGCTCTGCACCTGATCCTTGTCGATCTTGCCCACGGCAAAGTATTGCGCTTGCGGATGGGCGAAGTACCAGCCGCTGACCGCCGCTGCCGGGAACATTGCGTAATGCTCGGTGAGGAACACGCCGCTGCGCCCGGCACGCATTTCGCTGGCCTCGGGGTCGAGCAGGGTGAACAGCGTAGCCTTCTCGGTGTGATCCGGGCAGGCCGGATAACCCGGTGCCGGACGGATGCCGGAATACTGCTCTTTGATCAGCGCGTCGTTGTCCAGCACTTCGTCCTTGGCGTAACCCCAGTGCTCTTTGCGCACTTGCTGGTGCAGCCACTCGGCGCAGGCTTCGGCCAGGCGGTCGGCCAGTGCCTTGACCATGATCGAGTTGTAGTCGTCGCCAGCGTCCTGATAGGCCTTGGCGACTTCTTCGGCGCCGATGCCGGCGGTGGTGATGAAACCACCGACGTAGTCGGTCACTTCGCTGTCTTTCGGGGCGACGAAGTCGGCCAGCGAGAAGTTCGGCTTGCCGTCGGTCTTGATGATCTGCTGACGCAGGTGATGCAGGCGTGCCATTGGCTTGCCGTCATCGCCGTACAGTTCGATGTCGTCGTCATGCACCTGATTGGCCGGCCAGAAACCGAATACCGCACGGGCGCTGATCAGCTTCTCGTCGATCAGCTTGGTGAGCATTTCCCGCGCATCCTTGTACAGCGCGGTGGCCGCTTCACCGACCACTTCGTCTTCGAGGATGCGCGGGAATTTGCCGGCCAAGTCCCAAGAGATGAAGAACGGCGTCCAGTCGATGTACTCGGCCAGAACATTGAGGTCGATGTTGTCCAGCACCCGGGTGCCGGTGAAAGTCGGTTTGACCGGCGAGTAGTTGGCCCAGTCGAACTGCGGCTTCTTGGCAATCGCCGCCGCGTAGCTCAGGCGCTCGGTACGGGCGCTACGGTTGGCGGTGCGCTCACGCACATCGACGTATTCCAAACGGGTCTTCTCGACGAAACCGGCCTTGAGTTCCTTGGACAGCAACTGCGTCGCCACACCAACCGCACGCGAGGCGTCGGTGACGTAGACCACCGCATCGTTGCTGTACTTCGGCTCGATCTTCACCGCGGTGTGTGCCTTGGAGGTGGTCGCGCCACCGATCATCAGCGGCAGATGGAAATCCTGACGCTGCATCTCGCGGGCCACGTGGACCATCTCGTCGAGCGACGGAGTGATCAGCCCGGACAGGCCGATGATGTCGCACTTTTCTTCCTTGGCGACCTGGAGGATCTTTTCCGCCGGGACCATCACGCCGAGGTCGACGATGTCATAGCCGTTACAGCCCAGTACCACGCCGACGATGTTCTTGCCGATGTCGTGCACGTCGCCTTTGACCGTGGCCATGAGGATCTTGCCCTTGGCTTCCGGCTTGTCGCCTTTTTCCAGTTCGATGAACGGGATCAGATGCGCTACGGCCTGTTTCATCACGCGTGCGGATTTCACCACCTGCGGCAGGAACATTTTGCCGGCGCCGAACAGGTCGCCGACGATGTTCATGCCGGACATCAGCGGGCCTTCGATCACTTCGATCGGGCGGGCGAACGACTGGCGCGACTCTTCGGTGTCTTCGACGATGTGCGTGGTGATGCCCTTGACCAGCGCGTGCTCCAGACGCTTGTTGACCTCCCAGCTGCGCCACTCTTCCGTCTCGGCTTCCTTGACGCTGCCGTCGCCCTTGTACTTGTCGGCGATGGCGAGGAGGGCGTCGGTGCCTTCCGGCGTGCGGTTGAGGATCACGTCTTCGACGGCATCACGCAGCTCCTGCGGGATCTGGTCGTAGATTTCCAGCTGACCGGCGTTGACGATACCCATGGTCAGGCCGGCGCGGATCGCGTACAGCAGGAACACCGAGTGAATCGCTTCACGCACCGGGTTGTTGCCACGGAACGAGAACGACACGTTGGACACGCCGCCGGAACTCAGCGCATACGGCAGTTCGTCGCGGATGTAGGCACAGGCGTTGATGAAGTCCACAGCGTAGTTGTTGTGTTCTTCGATGCCGGTGGCCACGGCGAAGATGTTCGGGTCGAAGATGATGTCTTCCGGCGGGAAGCCGACTTCGTTGACCAGAATGTCGTAGGAGCGTTTGCAGATTTCTTTCTTGCGCGCTTCGGTGTCGGCCTGGCCGGCTTCGTCGAACGCCATCACCACTACTGCAGCGCCGTAGCGTTTGCACAGTTTGGCGTGGTGGATGAACTGCTCGACGCCTTCTTTCATGCTGATCGAGTTGACGATGCCCTTGCCCTGAATGCACTTCAGACCCGCTTCGATCACTTCCCATTTCGAGGAGTCGATCATGATCGGTACGCGGGAGATGTCCGGCTCGCCGGCGATCAGATTGAGGAAGGTCACCATGGCCTTCTTCGAATCGAGCATGCCTTCGTCCATGTTGATGTCGATCACCTGCGCGCCGGCCTCGACCTGCTGCAGGGCGACTTCCAGGGCTTCGGTGTAGTTGTCCTCACGGATCAGACGGGCGAACTTGGCGGAACCGGTGATGTTGGTGCGCTCGCCGACGTTGACGAACAGCGAGCTGCGATCGATGGTGAACGGCTCCAGGCCCGACAGGCGGCAAGCCTTGGGGATGTCCGGAATTTGCCGCGGTGCGTAACCGGCCACGGCCTTGGCGATGGCTTCGATGTGGCCCGGCGTGGTGCCGCAGCAACCGCCGACGATGTTGAGGAAACCGCTCTGGGCGAATTCTTCGATGACCTTGGCGGTGTCCACCGGCAACTCGTCGTACTCGCCGAATTCGTTCGGCAGACCGGCGTTCGGGTGCGCCGAAACGTGGGTGCTGGCCTTGTTCGACAGCTCTTCCAGGTACGGACGCAGCTCACTGGCGCCGAGGGCGCAGTTGAGGCCGACCGAAATTGGCTTGGCGTGGGCCACGGAGTTCCAGAACGCTTCGGTGGTCTGGCCCGAGAGGGTGCGGCCGGACGCATCGGTGATGGTCCCGGAAATCATGATCGGCAGTTCAATGTGCAGCTCTTCGAACACGCCTTGCACAGCGAAGATCGCGGCTTTGGCGTTGAGGGTGTCGAAGATGGTTTCGATCAGGATCAGGTCGACGCCGCCCTCGATCAGGCCCTTGGTGGCCTCGGTGTAGTTCTCCACCAGTTCATCAAAGGTGACGTTGCGGTAGCCGGGGTTGTTTACGTCAGGCGACAGCGAGCAGGTGCGGCTGGTAGGGCCGAGCACGCCGGCGACGAAGCGCGGCTTGTCCGGGTTCTCGGCGGTCTTGGCGTCAGCCACCTTGCGCGCCAGTCGTGCGCCTTCTACGTTTAATTCGTACGCCAGCTCTTCCATGCCGTAGTCGGCCATGGAAATGCGCGTGGCGTTGAAGGTGTTGGTTTCCAGAATGTCGGCGCCGGCATCCAGATAAGCCTTTTCGATGCCGCCGATCACGTCCGGACGGGTGATCACCAACAGATCGTTGTTGCCCTTGACGTCACTCGGCCAGTCAGCGAAGCGTTTGCCGCGATAATCCTGTTCTTCGAGCTTGTAGCTCTGGATCATCGTGCCCATGCCGCCGTCGAGAATCAGGATGCGCTCTTTGAGGGCTTGCTTGAGAGCTTGAAGACGGACGCTGCGATCGGACATTGGGACTACTCGAAAAGACCATGACGAAGGGCCGGGATCATAACAAACCTGTGTGGTTTTGGAGCGTGTGGTGGTTTTGCATGAATATCGCTCATGTTGGTACGGGCGTCATACTGTAGAATCGCGGCGTTTTTTTTCAGGATCGGGATCATGGGCATGTCGTACCGCGTCATCAGCATTTTCATGCTGTTCTTAAGCTGCGGCGCCGTTGCGCAAGAGCCCGCGATCTCTTATACCCGAGATATTCAGCCAATCTTCACCGAGAAATGCGTGGCCTGCCATGCCTGCTACGACTCTGCCTGCCAGCTCAATCTGGGCAGCGGCGAAGGTGCAGGGCGGGGCGCGAGCAAGATGCCGGTCTACGATGGCGAGCGTACTCAAGCCGCGCCGACCACTCGATTGTTCTACGACGCCTTCGGCAAACGTGCCTGGCAGCAGAAAGGCTTCTATTCGGTACTTGATGCCCAAGGCAGTCAGGCCGCATTGATGGCGCGGATGCTGGAACTGGGCCACAAAACCCCGCTGACGCCCAACGCCAAACTGCCGGAAGACATCGTCCTCGGCCTGCAACGGGAAAACATGTGCGCGATGCCCGCCGAGTTTGCAGGCTATGCCGGCGCCCACCCGAAAGAAGGCATGCCGCTGGCGGTGACCGGCCTGACCGATCAGCAATACCAGACCCTGCAACGCTGGCTGGCATCCGGTGCGCCGATCGACGAGCAAGGTCTGGCGCCGAGCGCCAAAGAAGCGCTGCAAATCGTCCAGTGGGAAAACCTGCTCAACCAGCCGGGGGCGCGGGAAAGCCTGGTTGGGCGTTGGTTGTTCGAACACTGGTTCCTCGCGCACCTCTATTTCAAGGACGGTGAGCCTGGGCATTACTTCCAGTGGGTGCGTTCGCGCACGCCGACTGGCCAGCCGATCGACCTGATCGCCACCCGCCGCCCGAATGACGACCCGGGCACTCAGGTTTACTACCGTTTGTGGCCGGTGCAAGGGGTGATCGTGCACAAGACCCACATCACCTATCCGCTGAGCGCGGCGAAGATGGCGCGGGTCAAGAGCCTGTTCTACAGCGGCAACTGGCAGGTCAGTGCGTTGCCGGGTTACGGCCCGCAGAGTCGGGCCAACCCGTTTGCGACCTTTGAGGCGATTCCGGCGCAGGCGCGCTATCAGTTCATGCTCGATAACGCCGAATACTTCGTACGCACCTTCATTCGTGGGCCGGTGTGCCGTGGGCAGATTGCGACGGACGTGATCCGCGACAACTTCTGGGCGCTGTTCCAGGCGCCGGAACACGACCTGTACATCACCGACCCGGTCTATCGCGGCCAGGCCACGCCGCTGCTGGCGATGCCAGGTCAGAACGATGACGTCGGCAGCGTCCTGAGTCTGTGGCACAACTACCGCGACAAACGAAACAAGTACGAAGCGCTGCGTCGCGACAGCTACGCCGATTTACCGGCGCCGAGTTGGTCGACGCTGTGGGCCGGCAACGACAACGCGCTGCTGAGCATTTTCCGTCACTTCGACAGCGCCTCGGTGACCAAAGGCCTGATCGGCGAAGTGCCACAAACGATGTGGCTGTTCGACTATCCGCTGCTGGAGCGCACCTATTACCAGTTGGCGGTCAACTTCGATGTGTTCGGCAACGTTTCCCATCAGGCGCAGACCCGCCTGTATTTCGACCTGATCCGCAACGGCGCCGAACAGAATTTCCTGCGCCTGATGCCGGCCGATTCCCGCGAGGACTACCTCGACGATTGGTATCAGAGCAGCGGCCAGTTCAAGATGTGGCTCGACTACGAAGCCATCGATGACGACAAGCCGACCGCGCTGAAACTCGATCCGAAGGACCCGAAATACGACTTCGCCATGCAGTTGCTGGCGCGTTACGGCGATCTGAATGCGCGGCCCGATCCGATCAACCGCTGTGACGGCGCCTACTGCTCGCGGCCGAATATCGACCCGGCCCTGCAAAATGCCGAGCAGGCGCTGAGTCGCCTGACGTCACGTCCGGCCGCCGGTTTGAAGGTCATCGACCAGTTGCCGGAAGCGACCATGCTGCGCATCGAAACCCGCAGCGGGAAACGCGAGATGTACAGCCTGCTGCGCAATCGCGCGCACAGTAACGTGGCGTTCCTGCTGGGGGAATCGCTGCGCTATCAACCGGGGCTGGACACCTTGACCCTCTATCCGGGCGTGCTCAGCAGCTATCCGAACTTCATCTTCAACATTCCGGCCGAGCAAGTACCGGAGTTTGTCGATGCCATGGAAACCGCCAAGGATGCCGAGCGCTTCGAGAAAATCGTCGAACGCTGGGGGATTCGTCGCAGTCATCCGCAGTTCTGGTTCTATTTCCACGACCTGAGCCAATACCTCCACGAAACCGATCCAGTGGAAGAGGGCGTGCTGGACATGAACCGCTACGAGAATCTTTGATCGTTTGGGGCTGGCCTGCTGTCCCAACTCTTAGCAACACCGCACATTCTCTGTAGGAGTGAGCCTGCTCGCGATGGTGTCAGTCCATTCAGAATGGTTGTCGCCTGACATGCCGTCATCGCGAGCAGGCTCACTCCTACAAGGGATCGGCGGTGGTTTTGAGAGTTGTGGACAGGAGCCGATCATGTTGATTTCAGTGCAGGCCCTGCGGGCGCTTGCCGCGTGGACCGTGGTCTGCCACCACTTCATGCAGATTTTCTTCGATTTCAAGGCGCGCGGCCCGGTCGGGCAGTTCTTCATCGACAAAGGCGCAGTCGGCGTCGATATCTTTTTCGTCATCAGCGGGCTGGTGATCTTCCTGTCTACCGAAAGCAAAGCGTTGCCCCCGGCGCGGTTTCTGCTCTATCGGCTGTTTCGCATTGTCCCGGCGTATTGGCTGTACACGCTGCTGATGGCGTTGCTGGTGGTGTTCGCCCGGCCGATGTTGCCGGATCAGACGGTGGATTGGGCGCATTTCCTCGCGTCGTTGTTATTCATCCCTGCGCAAAACCCCGGCGGCTACGGGATTTATCCGACGCTGAATGTCGGCTGGACGCTCAACTACGAAATGTTCTTTTATGTGTTGTTTGCATGCGCGCTGGTGTTCCGCTGGCAGTTGCGCTTGCTGGTGGTCGCCGCGTTGCTGTTTTCGGCGTGCCAGGCGTTCGGCTGGCTCAATGAGTTCTACCGTTCGGACATCGTTTACGAGTTTTTGCTGGGGATCGGCATTGGCGTGCTGTATCGCCGGGGCTGGATCGGCGCGGGGCTGTGGCTGCCGCTGGTGGCGATGGGTGCCGCGTTGTTGGCGATCTATCACCTGGCGCCAGCGCCAAGGCTGTTGAACTGGGGCGTGCCGAGTGCGGTGCTGGTGATGTCCTGTATCGCACTGGAACGCTACGTCGAGCGCAGTCGGGTGATGAAATGGCTCGGTGACTGTTCCTATTCGGTATACCTGATGCACGTACTGGTGCTGTCGGCAGGTGGTTTTATTGCGCGGCGCTACGGGATCAACCCGTATCTGATGTTCGTTTTCTGTGCTCTGGCCATCGGCGTAGGCTCGTGGCTGAGTTACGAATGGGTGGAAAAACGCAGCTATCAGTGGCTTAAAGCGCGGATTGATCGCGAACCCGTCGGTCAATCGGCTGCCGAGCTTTCCCGACAAAAATACTAGGACTTTGTGCCGCGCGATGATTGGCGTAAACTGCGCCCAAGCCTGCGAGGAGTTTCCATGACCGCTATTACCATTACCGACGCCGCCCACGATTACCTGGCCGATCTGCTCTCCAAGCAGAACACCCCGGGTATCGGCATCCGCGTCTTCATCACCCAGCCTGGCACCCAGTACGCCGAAACCTGCATTGCCTACTGCAAGCCGGGCGAAGAAAAGCCTGAAGATACCGCGCTGGGGCTGAAAAGCTTCACCGCTTACATCGACTCGTTCAGCGAAGCGTTCCTCGACGATGCCGTCGTCGATTACGCCACCGACCGCATGGGCGGCCAGCTGACCATCAAGGCGCCAAACGCCAAAGTACCGATGGTCAACGCCGACAGCCCGGTCAACGAGCGCATCAACTACTACCTGCAAACCGAAATCAACCCGGGGCTGGCCAGCCACGGCGGTCAGGTCAGCCTGATCGATGTGGTTGAGGACGGCATCGCCGTGCTGCAGTTCGGCGGCGGCTGCCAAGGCTGCGGCCAGGCCGACGTGACCCTGAAGGAGGGCATCGAACGCACCTTGCTCGAGCGTATCCCAGAGCTCAAAGGTGTTCGCGACGTGACCGACCACACGCAGAAAGAAAACGCCTACTACTGAGTAAGGTGTTCACTGCGAACATGAAAAACGGTGCTGTGGCGAGGGAGCTTGCTCCCGCCTGACTGCGAAGCAGTCACAAATCGGACAATGCATTTACCCGTGATGAATGGGTTGTCCGGTTTTGGGATCGCTCCGCGATCCGGCGGGAGCAAGCTCCCTCGCCACAATTGCTTTCAGGGTCTGTAGAGGTGCGCATGCCCCGCACGATACAGCGACGACTCGCTAAACACCTCACTCCCCAACACCCGTCCAACCAGAATCAACGCCGTACGCCGAAACCCCTTGGCCGCAACCTTCGCGGCAATATCCTCCAGCGTCCCCATCACCCAATCCTGATCCGGCCAAGTCGCCCGGTGAATCACCGCAATCGGGCAATCCGCGCCGTAATGTGGCAGCAGTTCGCCAATGATCTTCTGCAGATGATTGACCCCCAGGTGAATCGCCATGGTTGCGCCGTGTTGCGCCAGACTGCTCAGTTCCTCACCCGCCGGCATCGCAGTTTTATCGGCGTAACGAGTCAGAATCACGCTCTGCGAAACGTCCGGCAGCGTCAGTTCCGTGCCTAGCAAAGCTGCGCAAGCAGCCGTAGCCGTCACGCCGGGAATGATCTCGAACGGAATCTGCAATTCGCGCAGATAACGAATCTGCTCGCCAATCGCGCCATACAGGCTTGGATCACCCGAATGCACCCGCGCCACATCCTGGCCCTTGGCATGGGCGGTTTTGATCAATTCAATGATCTGCTCCAGATGCAATTCGGCGCTGTTGACCACGGTTTCGGCCTGATGCCCCTCCAGCACGGCGGCCGGGACCAGCGAACCTGCGTAGATGATCACCGGGCAACTGCGGATCAGCCGCTGGCCTTTGACAGTGATCAATTCCGGGTCGCCGGGGCCGGCGCCGATGAAGTAGACGGTCATGAAGAAATCCTGTGAAAAACGGGGCAGCGCAACGCTTCAGATGAAGATTGCTCATGATCAAACGGGGGGGATTATCGGGATTTTACGCGGCGCCGGCCAATGCCAGTGTCGCCTGAGCGTATTTCTGCCGGGAAATCAGCAGCTTTGCCGGTGCCTGGATCAACTGCTCGGCAAGGGCCAGGGCGGCACTTTCCGCTACCCCGTAGCAACCGGTGCGCTCATAGGCGATCTGAGAATGGTGACTGAGTCGCTGCTGGTAACTGGCCAGTTCGTCGCTGCTGAAATACAACAGCGGCAAGGCCAGTTGCGCGGCCAGCTCCTGCAAACCTGGCTCATCGCGCTTCAAATCGATGCTGGCCAATGCCTTGACCGCTTCCAGTTCGATGCGATGCGCCTGTAATGCCTGATCGAGTAACGCGCGCAGCGTACTGGCCGGGCAGCCGCGCTGGCAGCCCAGACCGACCACGAAGGTCGGCGCTGCGCGGTCATCGGTCATGCGTGGTATTGAGCAGCGCTTTTGCGGCGGAACAACCAGGCGCTGATCAGGCCCAGGGCCAGCCAGAAAGCCACGTTGGTCAACTGCGAAGCGATTTTGAACTGGGCTTCCAGCGCTTCCGGGGCGAGCATCGAGTGCACTTCCGGTTGCGGTGCGCCAATCACGTGCGGCACGGCAAGGATCGCCACGCCCAGCAGTTTCATCAGCCAGTGACGGCTGAACACGATCAAGGCCAGGCCGACTGCGGTGGAGGCGGCGGTGCCGATCCACCACGTTTGCCGCGAAGCCAGATCGGCCGCCGCGGTGCCCGGCAGTTCAGGCGGCAGGCCGAGGGTTGGCGCGAGGACGAAGGTCGCGTAACCGGCCAGGCCCCAGAGCAGGCCCTGCGAGGTTTTGGTCGGTGCGCGCAGGGTGTATAGACCCGCGAGCATCAGGGCGAAACCGACCGCCACCACCAGATTGCCGCCGGTGGTCGAGACCACGCGCTGCCAGCCGTTTTCCGGCTCCCAGGCTTCGGCGTCGTGAGTGTGTGCGGCTGTGCCGGCGGCGTGTTCGTGAACGGCCACCGGTTCGGACTTCTCGAAGGTTTCGGCCTGCAGAATCAGTGGCGAGACCCAGAAACTTTGCAGCAGAGTCAGCAGCAGGGCGGCCAGCAGACCGGTGAAACCTGCGGTTTGCGCAATACGCTTGATCATGTCGGCAGGTCTCAGTGGCACGGGAACGCGGCGCTGTGGCGGGTATCGTGAGCGGCGTTGTGCACCGCTTCGATGTGCGAGAAGCCGGCGAAGTACACGAGGCTTGCACCCAGGATCGACGCGAAAATGGCGGCGGTCAGGCGTTGGCTCAACGTGGAGGTGCTGGAGATTTTGTCGGTGTTGCTGCCGGTGCTGCTGATGATTGACATGGCGCTTCCCTCTGGAGTGTCAGCGGGTTGATAGAGCGCATGAAAACCCCTGCGAGTCGGGCACGCAGAGGTTCGAACAGCGCCCGCCCACCGCGGGTTTGTTATGTTCAGCGACGCAAAATGCGCACTGTGTGTTGCGGGCCGGTCTCCGGGCTCACGAGGGGTTGGCGTCAGGCCGACCTGCAAGCATCACCTTCCCATGCCGTACGGCACAGTGGATTTGACGCTTCGCTCGCTTACCGTTGCGGGGGCAGCACCGGACTGACATGGCTTTGAGTAAAGCACATGATTCACCGGTTTCCCGTTTCACCCTGTGAAGGGCACCCGTAACAAGTTGTGTAGGAGAGCATGGGTTGGGGATTTGAGTCAATTGAGTGGGGTGGGTATATCCGTTGCTGCGGTAACGGCCTCTTAGGGTTCCGCCCTTACGGCGGGTCACTTTTGGCAAACGCCCCAAAAGTAACCAAAAGGTCTATGCCCTGACGTTCGGCCCTCGCCTAGGCTCGGGTTCCTTCGCTCCGGGATTCATCCGGGGGGCAGCGCCTACGGTTTGCTTCGCTGCACCTCCTCTCGCTGTGTTTGGCTGCGCCAAACGGTCGCTACGCTCCCACCCCCGGATAAATCCCTCCACTCAGCCTGCCGACGGGCCCTCAGATCAAAATCAAAAGCGGTACTCGAGCTAACGCTCATTGTGTTGAGTGGGGCGGCTTCGCCGCAGGGCTGCACGCAATCTAGACTGTAGGAGCCAGCCCGCTGGCGATGGCGGCCTGTCAGCCGACCAATCTCTTGCTGATGCACCTGGCCCAACTGTGGGAGCGGGCTTGCTCGCGAAGGCGGCCTGTCAGCCGACCAATTTCTAACTGAATGCATCCAGTGCCATGCAGGAACTGCCGAAGGCTGTGATCTTTTGATCTGCTTTGGCTTTGGTTTTTGATGTGGCTTTTGATGTGGCTTTTGATCTTCAGCCCCTTCGGCAGGCCGAGCGAAGGTGTCCATCAGGGGGGTAGGCGCGCAGCGCCATGCGGCGAAGCCGCATCCATCGAGAGGAGGTGCAGCGAAGCAAACCGGAGGCGATGCCCCCTGATGGGCACCGTAGCGAGGGAACACTGAGCCTCAGCGAAGTGCCGTACGCCGGGGCAAAGCCTTTTGGGTTACCTTTTCGGCGTTTGGAAAAGGTGACTCGCTGTAAGAGCGAAACCGCCAGCGGCGACACCCGCAGAAACGGATATGCCCCCAATCCAAACATTGACCCATCCTCAAGCCATGCGTAGCCTTGCGCTTTCGAGGTTCTTCGGCCCACGCCGAAGCTAAGAAGGGAACGCGGTCAAAGCCGCGGCTGCCCCCGCAACTGTGAACGGTGAAATTCGTTGCCACGCCACTGCCAGCTCAATCCACAGAGCCAGCGGGAAGGCGCAGCGAATGCCGGGCCCAAGGCCTGAACACCGTCAGCCAGGAGACCTGCCTCGTCACAGATTTCTCACTACAACCGGGCGGGGTGATCCGGTGGCGAATTCTTCCGCGCGCGCGTTCGCAGCGGATCTCGTCCCGTATGCCCGCCACCTTGCCAAAGGGCATCCGATGAAAACACTGGCCAAACTCCCCGTCACCATCGTCACCGGTTTTCTCGGCTCGGGCAAAACCACCTTGCTGCGACACATGCTCGACAACGCTCAGGGCCGTCGCATCGCCGTGATCGTCAACGAGTTCGGCGAACTGGGCATCGACGGTGAAATCCTCAAGCAATGCACCATCGGCTGCACCGAAGAAGAAGCCACCGGCCGCGTCTATGAACTGGCCAACGGCTGCCTGTGCTGCACGGTTCAGGAAGAATTCTTCCCGGTGATGCGCGAACTGGTCGCCCGTCGCGGCGATCTCGACCACATCCTGATCGAAACCTCTGGCCTGGCCCTGCCAAAACCGCTGGTTCAAGCGTTCCAGTGGCCGGAAATCCGCAGCGCCTGCACCGTTGACGCGGTGATCACCGTGGTCGACAGCCCGGCCGTGGCCGCTGGCACGTTTGCCGCGTTCCCGGATCAGGTCGATGCCCAGCGCAAACTCGATCCGAACCTCGATCACGAATCGCCACTTCATGAGTTGTTCGCCGACCAACTGGCCAGCGCCGACCTGGTGATCCTGAACAAGGCCGACCAGACCAGCGCGGAAGATCTGGCTCGCGTACGCCTGGAAGTCGCCGAAGAACTGCCGCCCGCAGTAAAAATCATCGAAGCCAGCAACGGTCGCCTGCCGCTGGACGTGCTGATCGGCCTCGGCGCCGGCTCTGAAGAACACATCGACAGCCGCCACAGTCATCACGACCACCACCACGACGGTGATGACGATCACGATGACCACGATCACGACGCCTTCGATTCGATCTCGATCGAACTGCCGCAAGCCGACGAAAGCCTGCTGCTCGACGCGCTGACGCAATTGGTGGTCAAGCACGGCATCCTGCGCGTGAAGGGCTTCGCGGCGATTCCGAACAAGCCGATGCGCCTGTTGATTCAGGGCGTGGGCACGCGTTTCGACAAGCACTTCGACCGTCAGTGGGGCGCTGACGAGGCGCGCGTCACCCGTCTGGTGCTGATCGGTCAGGAACTCGACGCTGCGCAACTCGAAGCGCAACTGCGCGCCGCGCTCAGCGTTTAAGCCATGCACCTGCTCAGGACCCAGCCCGGCGGTTTCGTGTCGGATGACAACATTGCCGACCTTGGACAAACCCCCGCCGAGCTGGTGATCCTGTGCAGCGGCGATTCCAGCCTGGCGCTGCTCGCCGAAGCGGCGCAGCAACTGCCCGAGGATTACCCGAGCCTGCGCCTGGCCAATCCGATGCAGGTGCAGAATCACGCCTCGGTCGATCTGTATGTCGATGAGGTGTTGCGTCACGCCAAGGTCATTCTGATTTCGCTGCACGGCGGCATCGCCTATTGGCGTTACGGCGTCGAGCGTCTGGTGGAATTGTCCGAGCGCGGCGTGCAGGTGATTCTGGTGCCCGGTGATGACCGTCCCGACCCGGAACTCAGCGACCTGAGCACCGTGCCCGCCGAAGATCGCGACCGCCTCTGGCAGTTCCTGCGTCAGGGCGGCATGGGCAATGCGCTGGATTTCTTTCGTTGTCTGGCCAACCGCTGGCTGGCGCGGGATTACGCCTGGGGCGAGCCGCAAGCGCTGCCGCGTACGGCGATTTACCACCCACAGAAAAACACCGCCGCACTGAGCGACTGGCAAGCCGATTGGCAGCCGGGTCGCCCGGTGACGGCGGTGTTGTTTTATCGCTCGCATTTGCAAGCGGCCAACACCGCGTTCATCGATGTGTTCTGCCAGCGCTTGCAGGCGGCGGGGCTTAATCCGTTGCCGATTGCCGTCGCCAGCCTGAAAGAACCCGGCTGCCTGAGTGTGGTCGAGGACTGGCTGGATGAGGTCGAGGCGGCGGTGATTCTCAACACCACCGGCTTCGCGCAATCCAGTCCGGAAGCCCCGCACCTGCGGCCGTTCCGGCGCAATATTCCGGTGATTCAGGCGATCTGCGCCCAAGACAACGAACCGGGCTGGCGCGACAGCGAGCAGGGCCTCGGGCCACGGGATCTGGCGATGCACATCGCCTTGCCGGAACTTGATGGGCGCATCATCAGCCGTCCGATCAGCTTCAAGGATCTGGCCTGGCGCAGTGAGCGCAGTCAGTCCGACGTGGTCTGCTACCGGGCGCAACCCGAGCGCATGGATTTCGTCGCCGAACTGGCCCGGCGCTGGAGCGATCTGGCGCGGCTGCCGAACGCGGAAAAACGCATCGCGCTGATCCTCGCTAACTACCCGACCCGCGATGGTCGGATCGGCAATGGCGTCGGTCTCGACACACCAGCGGCAGCGTTGAATATCCTGCGGGCGTTGCAGGCGGAAGGTTTTCCGCTGGCCGCTGAGTTGCCGGACAGCGGCACCGCGTTGATCCAGCAATTGCTCGGCGGCGTCAGCAATGACCTCGATAGCATTGACCTGCGTCCGTGCCAGCAAAGCTTGGCGATGGACGCCTATCTGGCGATGTTCAACGCGCTGCCGGAAGCCAATCGCGCGGCAGTGCTGGAACGCTGGGGCGCGCCGCAAAACGATCCGATGTGCCGTGACGGACGGATGATGATCGCCGGTCTGCGTTTTGGCCTGACCTTCGTCGGCATTCAACCGGCGCGCGGTTATCAGGTCGATCCGAGCGCGGTGTACCACGACCCGGATCTGGTGCCACCGCACGGTTATCTGGCGTTCTATTTCTGGCTGCGCAACACCTACGGTGCCCACGCGGTGATTCACGTCGGCAAGCACGGCAACCTCGAATGGCTGCCGGGTAAGGGCGTGGGGCTTTCGGAGAATTGCTGGCCGGACGCGTTGCTCGGGCCGCTGCCGAACATCTATCCGTTTATCGTCAATGACCCGGGCGAGGGCGCCCAGGCCAAACGGCGTACGCAAGCGGTGATCATCGACCACCTGATGCCGCCGCTGACCCGCGCCGAAACCTACGGCCCGTTGCGCAATCTGGAGCTGCTGGCCGACGAATATTACGAGGCGCAACTGCTCGATCCGCGTCGTGCGCGGGAGTTGCAGCGCGACATTCTGCAACTGGTGCGCGAAACGCAGATCGACCGCGAACTGCAACTCGACGCCGGTCTGGACAGCGACGCCGATGCAGCGATCTGGCTGCCGCGTCTGGACACCTATTTATGTGACCTGAAGGAATCGCAGATTCGCGATGGCCTGCACATTTTCGGCGAGTCGCCGACCGGACGTTTGCGCATCGATACGTTGCTGGCCTTGCTGCGCATTCCGCGTGGCGACGGCAAGGGCGCGCAGTCGAGTTTGCTGCGGGCGTTGGCCAAGGCGTTTGAATTGGACTTTGATCCGCTGGATTGTGCGCTTGCCGATTCCTGGAACGGCCCACGTCCGATAGCGCTGCAAAACGTCAGCGACGAAGTCTGGCGCAGCGCCGGCGACACCCGCGAACGGCTTGAACTGTTCGCCACCCAACTGATTTCCCAAACACTACAAATCCCCTGTGGGAGCGAGCTTGCTCGCGAAAGCGGTGGGTCAGGTATATCAATGACGACTGACACGACGCTTTCGCGAGCAAGCTCGCTCCCACAAGGGGCGTGTTGGGCTGAAGTGAGCGCGATCATTGATAACCTGCGCGAAGTCGTCGCCCCACGCCTCGACGCCTGCGGTCCCGCTGAAATGCGCGGCCTGCTCGACGCCCTCGGCGGTCGCTTTGTCCCCGCCGGCCCAAGTGGCGCACCCAGCCGTGGCCGTCTCGACGTGTTGCCCACCGGGCGCAACTTCTACTCGGTGGACGTGCGCAACCTGCCGACCACCACCGCGTGGCGCATCGGTTTCCAGTCCGCCACGTTGATCCTTGAGCGCCACTTGCAGGATCACGGCGATCACCTGCGTCAGCTCGGTCTGTCGGTGTGGGGCACTGCGACCATGCGTACCGGCGGTGACGACATCGTTCAGGCCATGGCGCTGATGGGCGTGCGTCCGGTGTGGGCCACCGGCAGTCAGCGCGTCGATGACTTCGAGATTCTGCCGCTGAGCCTGCTCGACCGGCCACGGGTCGATGTCACACTGCGGGTCTCGGGCTTCTTCCGCGATGCCTTTGCCAACCTGATTCGCCTGTTCGACGCGGCCGTGCAAGCGGTGGCGGCGCTGGACGAACCGGATGACCTCAATCCGCTGGCGGCGAAAGTGCGCGCCGAGCGTGAAGCGCTGCTGCAATCCGGGCTGGATGCCGATGCGGCGCGGCGCCAGGCCGGCTGGCGGATCTTCGGCGCCAAGCCCGGGGCTTACGGCGCCGGTGTGCAAGGCGCGATCGACGGGCGCCTGTGGCAGAGTCGCGAGGATCTGGCCGAGGTCTACCTGAACTGGGGTGCCTACGCTTACGGCGGGGCGGACGAAGGCACCGCCGCCCGCGAGCAGTTCGTCCAGCGTCTGAGCCAGGTGCAGGCGGTGCTACAGAACCAGGACAATCGCGAGCATGACCTGCTCGACTCCAACGACTATTACCAGTTTCAGGGCGGCATGCTCGCGGCGGTGGAAACCCTGCGCGGGGAAGCAGCGGCCAGTTATCACGGCGATCACAGTCAGCCGGATCTGCCGAAAATCCGCACCCTGAAAGAAGAACTGAACCGGGTGATCCGCTCGCGGGCGGCCAATCCAAAATGGATCGACGGGGTCAAACGCCACGGCTATAAAGGCGCGTTCGAGCTGGCGGCGACGGTCGATAACCTGTTCGCCTTCGATGCCACCACGCAGCTGATTGACGATCATCAGTACGCGTTGCTGGCCGACGCTTATTTGCTCGATCCGGCGACCCGGGATTTTGTTCGCGAACACAATCCGCATGCGCTGCGCGACATGACCGAGCGCATGCTGGAAGCGCAGCAGCGCGGGATGTGGCAGGAACCCGGGGTCTACAAAGAGGCCCTGGAAAATCTGCTGCTGGATATAGAAGAAGACACCTGACACACCACAATCCCTTGTAGGAGTGAGCCTGCTCGCGATAGCGGTGTATCAGCAAACCTATTTGTCGCTGACCCACCGCTATCGCGAGCAGGCTCACTCCTACATTGAAATGCATTCACTCCGACCATGACCGAGTATTGAAGATGACCGACACCCCGCATTTCCCGCTCTCCGCCGTGGTCGGCGCCGATGACCTGAAACTTGCGCTATACCTCACCGCCATCGACCCGAAAATCGGTGGCGTGCTGATCGAAGGCCCGCGCGGCATGGCCAAATCGACCCTGGCCCGTGGCCTCGCCGATCTGTTGGCGAGCGGGCAGTTCGTCACCTTGCCGCTGGGTGCCACCGAAGAACGTCTGGTCGGCACCCTCGATCTCGACGCGGCGCTGAGCGCAGGCCGTGCGCAGTTTTCTCCCGGTGTATTGGCCAAGGCTGACGGCGGTGTGCTCTATGTCGATGAAGTGAACCTGCTGCCCGATCATCTGGTGGATCTGCTGCTTGATGTGGCGGCCAGCGGCACCAACCTGATCGAACGCGACGGCATCTCCCATCGGCATTCGGCGCGGTTCGTCTTGATCGGCACGATGAACCCGGAAGAGGGCGAATTGCGGCCACAGCTGCTTGACCGTTTCGGCCTGAACGTCGCCCTCAGCGGCCACACCGCGCCGACCGAACGCGGGCAGATTATCCGCCGCCGACTGGATTTCGACAGCGATCCACAGGCGTTCTGCGCGCAGTGGGAAGCACAGCAGCAAGCGCTGCGTGAACGCTGCGAGCAGGCGCGCATCGCCTTGGCGAGCATTCCGCTGGACGACGATGCGTTGGCGAGCATCACCGAGCGTTGCTTTGCGGCGGGTGTCGATGGCTTGCGTGCCGATCTGGTCTGGCTGCGCGCCGCCCGTGCTCACGCGGCGTGGCGCGGTGCTGCAGCGATTGCCGAGCAAGACATCGACGCGGTGGCGGAGTTTGCCCTGCGTCATCGCCGTCGTGAATCGTCTTCGTCCAGCCCGCAGCCTCCCGCGCAGAACTCAGCCAATACCCAAGCCGAACTAAGCGAGGGCCAGGGGCAGTGGGGCGACATGCCCGCCCCGGCACTGGCCACCGGTGCCCGCCGCGAAGTGCCGAGCTGGCCAAAAAAGTAATCGGCATTCGTCCCCGATCCGATGCGGGGGCGAATGCCAGACCCCGCGCCGGACGCCTCGATCACGGACGCCAGGGCAAGCGCCATGCCGCGCGCAGCGGCCTGGTGAACTGGCCGGGAACGCTGCTTAACGGCCGCCCGCAAACCCGTGAGGACTTGCAGTTCCAGTTGCGCACTCGTTCTCCCCATGAGTTGTGGCTGGTGATCGTCGATGCGTCGGCTTCGACGCGTCGGCATCAGGCGTTAAGTGATGCCAAAGGCCTGCTCGCACAATTGTTCGATGACGCTTATCGGCAACGGGCACGACTGGCACTGTTGACCGCCAGCGGTACCACGCCGAAATGGCAGGTTCAGGGCCTGAAGGCGTCGAGTGGCTTGCGCACCTGGCTGGAGGCGTTGGGCGCTGGCGGCGGCACGCCATTGGTGGCGGCGTTGGCGCAGGCGCAGCAGTGGCTGGTGCAGCGGCAAAAGCGTTTTCCGGCCGAGCAGCAGCGCTTGCTGGTGGTCACGGATGGGCGTTTGAAAGCCTTGCCGTCGATGCCGGCGCTGGAGTGTCCGGGATTGTTGATCGACATTGAGCGCGGGCCCATCCGATTGGCACGGGCGCGGGAATTAGCGGCGGCACTGAATGCGGATTATCGGCACATTGATGATCTGTGATGCCTGAGCGGGCCGCTTCGCGAGCAAGCCCGCTCCTACAAGGAATGTGAACGCTGCTTGACCTGTGGGAGCGGGCTTGCTCGCGAAGAGGTCACCTCGGTTCAAACGGATATCATCCAAACTTGCAGCGCTGCTCTATGCTCCACCCCAGCCCAATCACAAGGAGTGAATCATGCGGGTACTGGTCGCCAATCCTCAGGACGATTTTCGCGTCAAAGCTTACGCCGGCACCAACGGCGTGTTGCTCGCCATGGACCTCGCCGAGCCCCGACGCAAAGGCCTGCTCGGCTTCGCCATCGAGAAGCAGCAGGGTGACAGGCCGTGGTTGTTCCTGTTCAACAGCCTGACGTTTCCCGGCAAGGCTCACACTTTCCTCCAGTATCACGCCACGCCCAGCGATAAGGCCCCTTTGCAGAAATTCCGCTGGGCCGATTACGCGGTGGATCCGGGGACAACGATGCACTATCGCGTGCATCTGGCCTACGGCACGGCGGATGCACCGCAACTGGGCGAATCGCTGGAGCTGAGCATCAGCAGTGACGATGGTCATCCGGCCAACCAAAGCGTGATCTTCAACCGCGCCGTGGCCGCCAGTCAGGCCTTCCAGCGCAAGTTTCCCGACCTCGACGCACAAATCAGCGCCAACAAGAATCTGCCCATCGAAGCCTGGCCCGACGCGGCGCGCCTGTGGTTGGAGAACGGCCTGCTGGAGCGTTTGCTCGGGTACATCGAGCGCGCCGTCGACGCCAATTGGGCGTTGGATATCGCGATCTACGAGTATCAGTTGCAGGCGATCATCGAGGCGGTGAACGCGGCGTTCGCCCGCGGGGTTCAAGTGCGTGTGCTGTACCACGCTCGACCTGATGATTCCGATACCGCCCTGAACGAAGCGAACCTGGCGAAGTTGCCGGCGGCAAACAAGCGCGCTCGCGTCACTCACGAGATCTTCCACGATAAATTTATTGTCCTCAGCCGTGTCGATGGCAGCGGGCAGCGCCAACCGCAGGCGGTGCTGTGCGGCAGTACCAATTTCACCGCCAATGGCGTGTATCGCCAGGCCAACGTGGTGCACACGCTCGACGACGTGACGATTGCCACGCGTTATTTGCAAACCTTCGAAGAAGTCTGGGCCAACCCCACCGATGTCGGCGCGACGCGTACCTGGATTACTCAACATAACCCGATGGACCCAACGCAGCCGCTGTTTGCCGGGTTCTCGCCACGCAGCGGTGGTGGCGATTTGCGTGAGTTCGTCGAGATCATCGAGGCGGCCAAAAAGGACGTGTTGTTCGTCACGGCTTTTGCCCTGCCGGACATGATTCTCAACGCGCTGCTCGGCAAACCGCATGACGACATCCTGCGTTACGGTCTGCAAAACACCGCGAGCAGCATCACCGGGTTTCATGCCGACCGCACAGCCGAATTCGCCGCCACGGCATTACTCAATACCGGGCTGGAAGGCTGGCTCAAGGAAAGCATGAAAGGCCAGAAGGGCAACCTGCTGGTGCACACCAAAGCCGTGGTCACCGACTTCACCACCGATGCGCCGACCATCATCAGCGGCAGTCACAACCTCAGTACATCAGCCAGTAACGGCAATGACGAGAACTTCCTGATCATTCGTGGCGACACCGATCTGGCTGACCGCTATGGCCTGGAACTTCTGCGTTTCTATGAGCATTACCGCTTTCGCTATTTCGCGAAAAAACTGGAGCTCAAGCAGGTGAGTCCGTTGGCGGTGGATGACAGCTGGACCAACGATTATTACGTGGAAGGGGATTTGCGGCAGTTGTCGCGGTTGCGTTTCGCCGGGCGATGATGTGGCGTTTGATGAACCCTTCGCGAGCAAGCCCGCTCCCACATTGGCCCTCTTTGAACTCAGAGCTTGCGTCCGACGAATAACCCCTGTGGGAGCGGGCTTACTCGCGAAAGGGCCAACAGGAAAAACACATTTCTTGTGCTCTTACAGATTTTGAAATGATTTGCCACTGTAGAAAATGTGCCCTGAGCCTGTACGCTCCAAGGCCATTTTTCATTCAGGATTTGCATGAACACCCTCTCGGAGCCTCCCAGTCGTACTTTCTCTTCGCGCCATGGCGCGGTCTTGACGCACTCGCAGCATCCGGTTTTCCGACTCCCGACTATCGTTGACAACGCGGCATCAGAGCCTTCGCGTTGCACTTTGCCGTGCCCGGCAGCCTGAATTCACTGAAGAGAGATCAAGACATTTTATGGAATGGTTAGCGGATCCCACGGCCTGGTTAGGCTTGTTGACTTTGATCGTGCTGGAACTGGTGCTGGGTATCGACAACCTGGTGTTTATCGCAATCCTGGCGGACAAACTGCCGCCGCATCAGCGCGATCGCGCGCGGATCATCGGCCTGTCGCTGGCGCTGATCATGCGCCTGGGCCTGTTGGCGAGTATTTCCTGGCTGGTCACCCTCACGCAGCCGTTGTTCGAGGTATTCGACAAGAGCTTCTCCGGCCGTGACCTGATTATGCTGTTCGGTGGTGTGTTCCTGCTGTTCAAGGCGACGATGGAGCTGCACGAACGACTCGAAGGCCATGTCGGCCAGCGCTCGAGTAACGCCGCTTACGCGCTGTTCTGGCCAATTGTGGCGCAGATCGTGGTGCTCGACGCGGTGTTCTCGCTGGACGCGGTAATCACCGCCGTCGGCATGGTGGATGAACTGGCGGTGATGATGATCGCGGTGATCATTTCCATCGGTCTGATGATCGTCGCCAGCAAGCCGTTGACCCGCTTCGTCAACGCGCACCCGACGGTGATCATGCTGTGTCTGGGCTTCTTGATGATGATCGGTTTTGCCCTGACGGCCGAAGGCTTGGGCTTCCACATCCCGAAAGGCTATCTGTACGCGGCGATTGGTTTCTCGATCCTGATCGAGGTGTTCAACCAGATTGCCCGGGCCCGGCGCAAACGTTCGATGCAAGGCCTGCGCCCCATACGTGAGCGTACGGCCCATGCGGTGATGCGCCTGCTGGGCGGGCGCAAGTTGGAAGTGGAGGAGGTCGGCGAGGAAATCTCCGACCTGCTGGATGACGGCGAAGCACCGAGCGCGGAGCTGTTCGACCGCCGCGAGCGAGTGATGATCAGTGGCGTGCTGCAACTGGCCGAACGTCCGATTCGGAACTTGATGACCGTGCGCGCCGACGTCGACACCATCGATCTGGCCGACGACGCCGAGACGATTCGCACGAAATTGATGCATTCGTCGTATTCACGTCTGCCGCTGATTCGCAACGGCGCGGTGGATGAGCCCTTGGGCTTCGTGCACAAAAAGGAACTGCTCAAGGAATACCTGGCCGGTGCCGAGCCGAACCTGGAGCATTTGGCGCGCAAGACCATCAACCTGCTAGACAGCTATTCGATCCTCAATGCGCTGGAGCAGATGCGTGCGGCGTCGACTCACATCGCTTTCGTGGTCAACGAGTTCGGTGACTTCGTCGGCGTGTTGACCATGACCGATATCCTCGAATCGATTGCCGGCGAATTGCCCGATGCCAGCGAAATCGAGGGTCCGGATGTGATCGAAGAGCAGGGCGGGTTTGTCGTCAGCGGCGCACTGAACCTGATGCGCGTGCGAGAACGCACGGGTTTTGGTGCGCAGCCAACCGAGGACTATCAGACGTTGGCGGGGCTGGTGATGAGCCTGCTGGATCGCTTGCCGATGAAGGGTGATCGCCTGCAGTACGAAGGCTGGCAAATGACCGTGGTTGCCGTGGAAGAACGACGGGTGACGCGGGTGTTGCTGGTGCGTGACGTCGCGTAATCCTTGAGCGCTTCTTTCGCGAGCAGGCTCGCTCCCACTGTGGAATGTGTTCCAGAGTGGGAGCGAGCCTGCTCGCGAATGCAATCTGTCCCGCGCCACAAAATCACTGGTGAAAAGTGAAGCGATCCTTGCCCGTATGCTTTGACTCATACAACGCGTCATCCGCCTTGACCAGTGCCTGATTCAAGGTATCGCCATCCTCCACCCGGGCCACACCCATGCTGATCGTGACCGGGTGCTGTGTCGGTTGCTCGCGAACCACCCGGCACAACTCGCCAGCCAGCGCCTCGACATCCTCGCGCCGCACACCCGCCAGATAAATTGCAAACTCCTCGCCACCCAGACGAGCGAAATCGTGCTGCGCCATCACCGTTTTGATATCGGCTGCCACGCGCTTCAGCACTTCATCACCAATGTCGTGACCGTACACATCATTCACTTTTTTGAAGTTGTCGATGTCGATCATCGCCAGGTAATGGTCATGCTGGCGGGGAACTGTTTTCAGGTGGTTTTGCGCGACGGTCATGAACGATCGGCGGTTGGGGATTTCGGTCAGCGTGTCGTTATAGGCCTGATCCAGCAGCAGCCTGGACATGATGTAGTTGTAGAGCTTGGCCTCACGCAGTTTGAGGAAGGTGTAAATCGTCAACGAGCAGAGAAACACGCTGTAGCAGGCGGTCATCACGCCCCTGAGTTCAATAAGGGTAGTGGGGGTATTGATGAACGGGTTGAGTACCAGCCAGATGATGGCTTGCGTCGCGAAAAATGCCCAGCGACTCAGTGGCAGCACCGATACGCTGTAGAGCATGCTCGCCGCGGCGAGTACCAGCCATGAGCTGTGAACCGCGAGTGGAACGCCGGTGATGATCAGCCGCACGCCCACCGTCAGGCCCAGTACGAACAGCAGCGTGATCACGTCGAAATGGCGAGTCTTGTGGGTGAACCCCATGACGACGGTCAACGTTGAAAAAAAGTGATGAAGGCCATCGAGCGCCAGGTGAATCCCTGTTCTCCGAGGAAGCTGACGACCAGATCGAACACCAGCCAGATGGCGAAACTCGCGGCGTAGATCAGCAGACTGAACGTGTGCAGCCGTTCGAATTCATGCTGGATGAACTCGGCCCGCAACTCGGCGGGCGCAGTTTTCTTCTGTACCTGCTCTTCAATGAGTCTGTACATTGCTGCCTTGCTGTTTGCGCTGGTTGTCGAGGATCACCCGAGCCCAAGGGCGGTAACGCAGGGAAAATACAGCGCTGACGTGACAGCCGGTGGATGCCGCATCGGGCAGCGCAGGTTCGGCACGAAACGGCTGGCCCTCGGCACTGACCTGACGGAATGCCTCGCGCACAATACCCACGGAGCAGGGCAGAGCGCTGGCATAGCCATTGCGCACCAGCGGTGACAATTTGCCCGTGCCTGCACCATCCTGCCACCACACCTGAACATCGGCGCCACTCAGCTCGCCCAGCCATTGCCCGTTGACCGTCGGTGCGAGTTTGCCGGCGCTGAACGCACTGATGTGCAGCGGTGCGTCGAGCTTGCCGGCGAAAGCCTTGAGCTGTCGTTGCAACGTGGCTCGGCGATCGGCCGCCAGGAAGTGGAAGTCATCCAGTTCCATCGGCAAATACCAGCCACTGACAGGCAATTTCCAGTCCTTGCGCAGTGTTTGCTGTTGCGCCAGTGACTGACCCAACTGTGCCTGCCAGTAGGTGGCGAGCCCGGCGGTATCCAGTTCGTCGATACGCTGGTAGTAGGCCGGATCCATCTTCAGCCCGAGCACCAGTTGCAAACCCTGTTCCCGAGCCAGTTTCAGGCTGTTGGCGAGCCAGCCACTGGCGCCGCCAAAGTCCGAATCGCCATAAGCGGTCCACTGCACGATCACTGTGCTGATGCCTTGGCGGGCGGTGTCTTGCCAGATTTGTTGCCACTGCGCCTGACTGAGGCTGGCGTCGACATTCAGCGGTTGATAAAACACGCGCTCGTCAGCACGCGCCACAACTGCGCCCAGCATCAGGCAGAAAAACAGTATCCAGCGCGCCATCAGAAATTCCACTCCACGCCCAGCAGCACACCGTTGCCGGCGTCATACAGATTGCCGCCCAGCGATTGCTGGTACTCGGTGCGCACTGTCAGTTTTGAACGGTAAGCGTTGTAGCGGTCATCGTCATACCACCATTGCCAGCGCAGACCGACACCGGTGCGCAGGTCCTGACGCCAGTCGTTGCTCGGGTCCTGGCTGGCAAATTCGAGGAAGCCATACGGCATGATCGTCTGTGCGGCGTTGGACGGCAGCTTCCACGCATGACCCTGCTGGAAACGCGACAACCACTGGTGATCGCCAGCCTTGGTCCACCATGCGGCATCAAGATAGAGAAAGCGCTCATCCCAGTCGCTTTCATCGACACGCCAATCGTTGCGGTACTGGCCCTGATCGAGGAACGAGGCCGTGGCGCGCAGCAGGTAATCGGTAGTGGTGTGGCCGTCCTGACGATGATCGTCGAGCTGATCCGAGAATTTATGCGGGTTGATCATCTGCCCGAGGCTCAGGCCATGATTGTCCTGATCATCGAACTGGCTCTGCTTGTAGATCTCGGCGTAGAGGTTGATGTTCTGCGTGCCCCACGGTTTGTAGCGCAGGCCGACACCCGCTGCGGCGGACTCGGCGTAGCTGGAGCGACTCTGACCACCGAGCAAAACCCGCCCGTAGACCGACAGCGTGCTTCCCGCGCGGCTGGGTTCTTCACCCAGTGCGTGGTCCCACATCGCCACTTGCACGTTCTGCGAACTGGCGCTGCGGCGTGAGCCCTTGGTGTTGTCGTCACGCAGGAAATCGTTGGTCGAAACACCGGCTGGCGACCAGGTGCTGGCGAGGGTGAAACTGTCGCGCCGTGAGAGCGTTTCGTGGGCGCGACGCTGGCGATAGCGCCGGGCTTCCATGCTGCCGTCTTCATCTTCGGCGGCTACCGGGTTTTGTTCCAGATCGATTATTCGGCGCAATTCCTTGCGCGCCGAGGCGCTGTCCTCGACTTCGTCATAGCGCCAGGCCAGGGTTTCGCCGAGACGATAATCCTCGGGGAAATCCCGGGTCGCCTGCTGCAGGTACGGAATCGCCCGGGCGCGTTCTTCGCGAGTCGGCGCGCCGGACAGGCGCATACCGTAATCGGCGCGATAACGCGGGTTGTTCGGATCGCGACGTACCGCTTCCGCCAGCCAGGCATTGCTTTGCGGCAAGTCGCCAGCCTTTTGTGCAGTGACGGAAGCGGCATAGAAATGCCCGGCATCCGGTGCTTGCTGCAAAGCCTGACGTTGGCGCTGCAACGCCTGGGCGTGGTCGCCACGGGCATCGGCAATCGCTGCGCCGAGTGCCCATTCATTGGCGCCGCGAGTTGCGCTTTGCTGCCAGTAACCCTCGGCAGTCTGGCTATCACCGGCATTCAGCGCACTGCGGCTGGCGGTCAGACGTGCGTTGTCGCTGAGTTCGGCGACGGGAATGCTGCGCCAGATCGCCAAGGCACCAGCGGAGTCACCAGCGGCCTCCAGCGCATAGGCCAGTGGCAGACGGCTGCCGCGGTCGCCGAGCCCTTCTGCCTGTTGGTAATAAACCACCGCTTCACCGGGGCGGTCCGGCATTGCACAGCGGCCGAGCGCACGATAATCGCCGGCGGCCTGCGGGTGGCTGCCAATTGCTTGCTGCACGACATCGCACTGACCGTTTTCCGCCAGTTGCGCAAGCAGTTGGCCACGGCTGGCGCCGTCGATCTGGCTGATCAGCGATGCCATCCGCCGCTGTTGCGCGGGCGTGGTGTCTTTGGATGACGCGTAGATTCCGGCCAGACGCTGCAGGGCGGTGCCCGGCAGGCGACCACCGAAGCGGTCATAGGCGTTTTCCAGCAGTTCCTGCGCGTGAGCACGATCACCGCTGCTGAGAGCGAGGAAACTGGCCTGATTCAGCGAAGCCAGATCTCCGGTCTGACGATAGTGGTATTCCCACAGCGTTTGTTCTTCGGTACGGCGCCCCATGGACTGGGCCAGTTGCGCGCGACGCTTGACCACCGCTGGAGTCTGCTCTTGCCCCGCAAGCCAGACCATGACTTTGCTGCTCTGCCCCTGTTCCTGCCAGACATCGAGCAGTTGTGCCTGTCGCCGGTTTTCCCAGGGCTGTGGCAAGGTCGTGCTTTGCATCAGATCGGTGGCTTGCAGGCGCTGAGCGAGTACCAGCCACGCTTGTGGATCGTCGGTTGGCTGGCAACTGCGTAACTGCGTCAGCGCTGCTTCAGGATCGTGGCGCGACAGCCAGTCGACGGTTTCCAGGCAGGGGCGCTGCAGGTCGTTGCTCAGGCGCTGCACGGTAGGCACATCGTCGGTCTGCCGGGCCAGTTCCCACAGCCGCTGGCGTTGTGTCGGATCCGCCAAATCCGCAGCGGGCAATGACTGCAACCAGCGCTGAGCCTGTTGATCGTGGCCCATGGCAATGGCGCGATCGACCATCGCCAGACGTACCTTGCGCGCGGCGTCAGGGCTTGGTGCCTGTTGCAGCAGTTGCTGCAACGGTTTTTCGTCCAGACGCTGCACGTAAGCGTTGGCCAGACGTTGCCAGCCTTCGGCATCCAGTTGCTTGCGTGCCGCGAGGGGGGCCAACTGATCGATGGTGCCACTCCAGTCACGCAGTTGCTCAGACCAGTTGGCGCGGGCCAGACGCAGGATGTTGTCATCGCCCCTGGGCGCCAGTTGCGCCAGCCAGTCGTGGGCCTTGGCCGCACCACCGAATTTGGCCAGGCTCAAACTGTAGGCCTGCCACAGACGCACACGGTCGTTCAGATCGCTGGTCGCCATCCATTGCTCGACCTGGGTGCTGCTCGGCGGATCCTGTTCGATCCAGGTCAGGCGCAGGTCGAGAGTGGCTGCGCTGTCGCGTTCCGGCAACGCTTCGACGGCGTCCTTGTAACGGCGTTGTTTGGCCAGGGCGTCCACCAGCAGCGCCCGAGCTTCATCATTTTTTGGAACCTTCTCCAGCAGGTGGCGCATCAGGCGTTCGACTTCTTTCCAGTTGCCTTTCTTCGCTTCCCGATAGCTGCGGTCCATGTAGGGATAGCTGCGAAACTGTTCGAAATCGCTCAGTGGCGCGGCTTGCAGCGGGTAGGCGCTGCTCAGGCCGAGCAGCAGGCTGCCCATCACTAAAGTGTGACGATGTACTGGTTTCATGCGACCTCCCGGACGATGCGGTAAGCCGCTTGTTGTTCACTGGCCTGATCGGCCAGGGCTTGCTGGAGAACTTCCTGAGTGATCATGCCGCGGGAAATCAGGTGTTCGCCGAGGGACATGTGTTCCGCATCGAAATCGATCAACGCCTGATTGAACAGAGTCGGCGGAACCATGCCGCGCACCTGCAGCAGGTTGCCGAGCAGTACCTGATGGCGACTGACGCGTTCCAGCAGGTCTTCATCGTCCTGATGGCGCTCAAGCACTTGCAGCATATGACGCACTTCCTCACTTTGCCGGGGGCTGGCGTACCAGTAGCGAATCCCCAGCGTGACCCGGCCCTGCGGTGCCAGTCGGCAGCGCACCGGGCGTTTCAATTGACGGCTGATCGCACCGAGCGATACCTGACTGACCGGGCCTTCGGAGGCGAGCACCAGAGTGTCGCCTTCCTCGGCGACCGGCAGTACGCCGTAGTGCGAAGCGACCCGGCGTGGCACGGCGTCGATCAGGCGCTGGTCGAGCTTGAACGGATTGAGCGGTGCCCATTCCAGTTCCAGCTGCTCGGCGAGTTCCTGTACCAGTTGGGTGCTGTTGATGTACTCACGCAACAGCAGCTCGCGACCCAGACGCCGACGCACCGGGCTGGTGATCGCCGCTTCCAGTTGTTCCTCCGTGAGCAGGCCTTTTTCCACCAGACGATGACCCAGCGGCGTGCGTTGCGCCTTGGTCAATGCCGGGAATTCGTGGGTGGTCTTGTCCCACGCCACGCGTCGCGAGTCGCCCATCGCCATGACCTGACGCAGGGCCCGTACGTTGGCGAAGAAGTTGACGAAGTTGCTCCACATCATTCGTGGCGCCGAGAGCAGGCCTTCGATCAGCCCGTAATAGCGGGTGACGAACCAGCCACGCTGGAACAGGCGATTGAGCAGCATGAAGCCGTTGAGCCAAAGCAACGCCGAGAGCAGCGAACTGTCGGAGAGAATCGATGGATAACGCCACGATTCGGGGGAAATCACGGTGATCAGCCACATCGCGATCAGGACGACGAACAGCAGGTTGACCAGAAAACTCAACATATAGGCGATCAGGCCGCGACGGTCACGCCACAGGAAGTAGTTGAGCAGGCCCTTGCGGCTCCAGCCGAGGTTCTTGGTGCCTTGGAACACGATGCCGACGATCCAGCGCGACTTTTGCCGGATCGCGTGTTGCAGATCGCGGGGAAAGTGCTCGCGCACGCAGATCACCTGGGAGAATTCGCGGTTCATGCCGAACACCCACGGTTGCTCCAGTGCCAGCTTCGGATCGCTGACCGAGTAACGGGCAAAAATGCACTTCATGCCTTTCTGCTTGAGGCGGAAGCCGATGTCGTAATCCTCGGTGAGACTCTGTACATCGAACGCGATACCGTCACCGTCTTCGAGCAGGGCGCTGATGGCTTTTCGACTGAAGCAAGTGCCGACCCCGGCGCTGGGTACCTGACCGGTCAGGGCTTCACGGACGATGACGTCCTTGCCGTGGTTCTCGGCGAATTCGTCGACATAGTGGCCAGCAGTAAAACCTTTCCACTCAGGTGCGTAGGGGTAGACCGGAATCTGGATCAGATCCTTGTTTGGCAGCAGGTAGTTGAAGAGGCGCAACTCCATCGGCGAAATCACGTCTTCGGCGTCGTGCAGGATGAACCCGGCGAACTGGATTTTCGCCTCGCTTTCAAAACGCAGGATCGCGTCGATGATGTTGTTCAGGCAATCGGCCTTGCTGGTCGGGCCGGGGCGGGCGCAGACCACTTTGTGCACGTTCGGATAGTGTTGGCAGACCGCGTCGACGTCGGCCTGGGTTTCGGCGTCGTTGGGATAGGTGCCGACGAAAATCTGATAGTTCTCGTAGTCGATGGTCGAGGCCGCCAGGCGCGCCATTTCACCCACCACGCCAACCTCGTTCCACGCCGGCACCATGATTGCCAGCGGTTTTTCGGGGATGGTGTAGAGACGTTGTTCGTCCGCGCGCTCGAATTTTTCGTAAATCCGCCAGCGCCGGATCAGCTTGCGGAACCAGTAGACCAAGTCGATGAACAGGTCATCCAGACCAAGGATGAACATCAACAGGGCGAGGGCAATCGCCACATATTTAAGACCAAACAGCACATACGCAAAGAAGTCGACCCAACCCAGACTCATACGTCGCTACCCACCGCCGAGCGAGCACTCAGCCAGGCATGAAGGCGAGTGGCAATGAGTTCGCTGGCGTGGCCGTCGCCGTACGGGAAGTGCACGCGGCTCATCCGGGTGTAGGTGTCCTGGTCGTCCAGCAACTGGCTGGCTTCTTTGACGATGCGGGACTTGTCGGTTCCCACCAGCAGCATGGTGCCGCTTTCCAGCACGGATGGCCGTTCGGTCACATCGCGCAGCACCAGTAGAGGTTTGCCGATGGCCGGAGCTTCCTCCTGCACGCCGCCGGAATCGGTGAGGATGAAATGCGCTCGGCCCATCAGCCACACGAAGTTCGGGTAGTCCTGCGGGGCGATCAGATAGATGTTGGGTTTGTCCGAGAGCGTGCCGTACACCACTTCCTGCACCAGCGGGTTGAGGTGCACCGGGTAAACGAACTGAACGTCGGGATAACGCTCGGCCAGCTCTGCCAATGCCTGGCAGATATTGCGGAAACCATCGCCGATGTTTTCCCGCCGATGGCTGGTGATCAGGATCATCCGGCGCTGATCATCGAGGACAGCCAACGGCGAGTCGGCGGCTGGATGCCAGTTGGTTTGCTGCTGGTGATCGCGCATCCACAGCAAGGCATCGATCACGGTATTGCCGGTGATTTCGATGTTGTCCTCGGGCACACCTTCGCGAAGCAGGTTGGCGGCGGTCTTGGAGGTGGGCGGGAAATGCAGGTCGGCAATCACGCCGGTCAAGCGTCGATTCGCCTCTTCAGGCCATGGTGCGCGCAGGTTGCCGGTGCGTAAGCCTGCTTCGACGTGGCCGATGGGTAGCTGACGATTGAACGCAGCGAGGGCGGCGATGAAGCTGGTGGTGGTGTCGCCGTGTACCAGCACGATGTCCGGCTTGACGCGTTCGTAGGCTTGATCGAGTTGTCCGAGCAGGTTCTGCGAGAGACCGTTGATGGTCTGACCCTGGGTCATCACCTGCAGGTCTTCGTCGAGCGTCAGTTCAAAGGCGTCGAGCACCTGGGCGAGCATCTCGCGGTGCTGGCCGGTGGAGCAGATGTTCAGTTGGATGTCGGGCCACTGGCGCAGAACCCTGGCCAGGGGGGCCATTTTGATGGCCTCCGGACGAGTACCGAAAACCATCATGACTTTGAAAGACATTGATCCCTCCTGGGACATGGCAACGCCGGGCTAAATCACCTGACGCCTGTGTTCGCTTGCCGAGAAATAAAAGAAAAGCAGCCGGAATGGAGCTTGTCCAATCCGGCCCGAGGCTTGTTTGTTACCGATAATTTGGAACGAAAGTGCCATCGGTTGATGGCTCTTAGGTGGCACTTTCAGGAAAAGTTCCATCGATGTGCGCGGGGGACGGTGCAGAGCGTGCGCAAGGTGCGCCGCAGCCAGGCCAGATCATGCCGTGGTGGGCGGATGACAGCTGGCGCTTTGGTTTTGCCGACGTGCCGGGCGAAATCTTCACTTAATGTTTCTTCAGTGCCGATGCCCTTGAGCTTCTTCATGAGTTTGCCGTTCTTGTAGAACAGCACGGTCGGGGTGCCGGTGACCAGTGGATGGCGCGGCGCCTCAGTGGTGTTGAGCATGTAAATGTTCGCCCGGAGCCGATACGGCTCGGCCACCTCACGAAACACCGGCCCAGCCTATTCGCAGGCAGGACAGTGTTCGTTGGCGAAGTACAGGATCACCGGACGCGAGGTTTTCAGGGCTTTGCGGTAGACAGGCGACAAAGCGGAGAGGGGGACATTCAGGCTCACGATTAGCTCCTTTTCTCGCTTCATCGACGACGCGATCGAGAGATTGAAAAAGCGAGTCATCATTGGCGATGACCCGCTCATCAACTTGAAACGTTGTGTCAGCTCAATTTGGAAAGCGTTACATCACCGAAATACGAGCCAGGCTTGCCGTTTTCTCCATCGTTGGCTTCCAGTTTGACTACGAACTTGATAGTCGCGTTATTGGCCTTAAACTTCTTGGAAAGAACTTCCCAGCTTTGCCCGCCCCCGACATTAAGTGAAACTGGATCACCCGTCGGGTGAGCCTGCACCGTGATACGACCCGCTGCCCCCGGGTTGGTCTTCATCCGCGCGGATAACATGAATGTCCCACCATCACCGTCTGGCGTGGGCACCTCCTGACTGATAAATGCAGGAGAAGCAATAACGCAATCGCCGTTTTCATAATGAACTTTGTCCGCCTCGGACGCGCTCCAATGAGCACCTTGCTGGGAAAAGTCACCGTTTTTAATCAAATTAGCCATTTCACTCATCCTTGTTCGGTTATTGATGTTTCTGCTGAGCAGAGACTTCAGTAGGCCTCCGGGATCCGTTGGAAACAACTGTCAACTCTGACAGGTAGAGGTTGAAATCCGACAAACGGCAATTCGAAAAAAGAGACCTTGCGAAAGCTCTCCGTGCATCGAATACGCGCATCGCTGCACTTGAATGTGACGTTACTACCCACACGATCGCTGAATTGTCCAAAAGCGGCGCCTCTGCGTGCCAGATGTCTCGTTAGCTAACCAGCTGAATAACTTGAAGTTCCACATACGGGCGATTTCGTCCGCGAGCTGTGGCACACTTTCTGCTGTCTATTCCGTAGTAACAAACCGTGTTCCGGTATAGCGGAATAAACATCATCCTGGAGTGCTTGCCATGCATCGCCGTCCTTCGTTGTTCAAAGCGTGTGTTTTTGTTCTTGCGGCTTCGTCCGCTGTCATGGGCATGGCCCAGGCAGCCGACAGCAAGCTCGACAGTGTTCTGGCCCGTGGCAAGTTGATTGTCGGCACCGGCAGCACCAATGCGCCGTGGCACTTTCAAGGTGCGGACGGCAAGTTGCAGGGCTTTGATATCGACATCGCCAGGATGGTAGCCAAGGGCTTGTTCAATGATCCGAACAAGGTCGAGTTTGTGGTGCAGTCGTCCGATGCGCGAATTCCCAATCTGCTGACCGACAAGGTCGACATGAGTTGCCAGTTCATCACCGTTACCGCGAGCCGCGCTCAGCAAGTGGCATTCACCCTGCCGTACTACCGCGAAGGTGTCGGTCTGCTGCTGCCGGCCAACAGCAAATACAAGGAAATCGAAGATCTGCAGGCTGCCGGTGATAGCGTTACCGTGGCTGTGCTGCAAAACGTCTATGCCGAAGAACTGGTGCATCAGGCACTGCCCAAGGCCAAGGTTGATCAGTACGACAGCGTCGACCTGATGTATCAGGCGGTGAACTCCGGTCGCGCCGACGCGGCAGCCACCGACCAGTCTTCGGTCAAATACCTGATGGTGCAGAACCCCGGCCGCTACCGCAGCCCGACCTACGCGTGGAGCCCACAGACCTACGCTTGCGCCGTCAAACGTGGCGATCAGGACTGGCTGAATTTCGTTAACACCGTGCTGCATGAAGCCATGACCGGCGTCGAGTTCCCGACTTACGCAGCATCCTTCAAGCAGTGGTTCGGAGTGGATCTGCCGTCCCCGGCCATCGGTTTCCCAGTCGAATTCAAATGACCCCGTGAGAGCGGGGCGCCTCAATCGCCCCGCTCAAGGTACTGCTGACCATGAACTATCAGTTGAACTTTGCCGCCGTGTGGCGCGATTTCGACACCTTGCTGGCGGGGCTCGGTCTGGGCCTTGAACTGGCGCTGGTGTCGATCGCCATCGGCTGCGTGATCGGCCTGCTGATGGCGTTTGCCTTGCTCTCGAAGCGTCGCGCCTTGCGGGTGCTGGCCTCGGTGTACGTCACGGTGGTGCGTAACACGCCGATTCTGGTGTTGATTCTGTTGATCTACTTTGCCTTGCCGAGCCTGGGGATCCGCCTGGACAAGATCCCGTCGTTCATCATCACCTTGTCGCTGTATGCGGGCGCCTATCTGACCGAAGTGTTCCGTGGCGGCTTGCTGAGCATCCCCAAAGGCCAGCGCGAGGCGGGGCTGGCAATCGGTCTCGGTGAATGGCAGGTCAAGGCCTACGTCACGGTGCCGGTGATGCTGCGCAACGTGCTGCCGGCGCTGTCGAACAACTTTATCTCGCTGTTCAAGGACACCTCGCTGGCCGCCGCGATTGCGGTGCCGGAGCTGACCTATTACGCGCGCAAGATCAACGTCGAGAGCTACCGGGTGATCGAAACCTGGCTGGTGACCACGGCGTTGTATGTCGCGGCCTGTTACCTCATTGCCATGCTGCTGCGGTACCTCGAGCAGCGTCTGGCGATTCGCCGATAGGAGGCTGCGATGTACGAATCTCCCAGTTGGTTGCATGAATTATGGGTGGCACGCGAGACGTTGCTGCAAGGGTTCCTGACCAGTGTGCAGGTGTCGGCGCTGGCGATTCTGTTCGGCACGCTGCTCGGGGTTGTCACCGGACTGGTGCTGACCTACGGCAAGTTCTGGATGCGCGCGCCGTTCCGCTTTTACGTCGACCTGATTCGCGGCACGCCGGTGTTTGTGCTGGTGCTGGCCTGCTTCTATATGGCGCCAGCGCTGGGCTGGCAGATCAGCGCGTTTCAGGCGGGTGCGTTGGGCCTGACGCTGTTTTGCGGCTCGCACGTTGCCGAGATTGTGCGCGGCGCCTTGCAGGCCTTGCCACGCGGGCAGATGGAAGCGAGCAAGGCGATCGGCCTGACGTTTTATCAATCCCTCGGTTACGTGCTGTTGCCCCAGGCGTTGCGGCAGATCCTGCCGACCTGGGTCAACTCGTCCACCGAAATCGTCAAGGCCTCGACCCTGCTCTCGGTGATCGGCGTCGCCGAATTGTTGCTCAGCACCCAACAGATCATCGCCAGGACCTTCATGACTCTGGAGTTCTACCTGTTCGCCGGTTTTCTGTTCTTCGTCATCAACTACGGCATCGAATTACTCGGCCGGCACATTGAAAAGCGGGTGGCCCTGCCATGACTCAAGCTCAAGTTTCCAACGTTCAGAACGGTCAGCCGCTGCTGGACATCCGTGGCCTGCACAAGCAGTACGGTGCGGTCGAAGTGCTCAAGGGTGTCGACCTGAGCATGCAGCGCGGCAACGTCGTAACGCTGATCGGCTCCAGCGGTTCGGGCAAGACCACGTTGCTGCGCTGCGTGAACATGCTCGAAGAGTTCCAGGGCGGGCAGATCCTGCTCGACGGCGAGTCCATCGGCTATGACGAGGTCGGTGGCAAACGCGTGCGTCACGCGGAAAAAGTCATCGCCCGCCATCGCGCGATGACTGGCATGGCCTTCCAGCAATTCAACCTGTTCCCGCACCTGACCGCCTTGCAGAACGTCACCCTCGGTCTGCTCAAGGTGAAGAAAATGCACAAGGACGAAGCCGTGGTGCTGGCCGAAAAATGGCTGGAGCGGGTCGGCCTGCTGGAGCGGCGCAATCACTTTCCCGGGCAGTTGTCCGGCGGTCAGCAACAGCGCGTGGCGATTGCCCGGGCGATTGCGATGAACCCCAGCCTGATGCTGTTCGACGAAGTCACCTCGGCCCTCGATCCGGAGCTGGTCGGTGAGGTGTTGAACGTGATCAAGGGCCTGGCCGAAGACGGCATGACCATGTTGCTGGTGACCCACGAAATGCGTTTCGCCTTCGAGGTCTCGGACAAGATCGTTTTCATGAATCAGGGGCGGATCGAAGAGCAGGGGCCGCCCAAGGAACTGTTCGAACGCCCGCAATCGCCGCGTCTGGCCGAGTTTCTCAAGAGCACGCGGTTCTAATTTTTTGTTTTGTCATCAGGAGAAGTACCCATGAGCATTACTCGATACGGCACCGGCAGCACCGCCGCTGGCGGTCAGCCACGTCCCTTCGCGCGCGCCGTTGAGGCGGATGGCTGGCTGCACGTATCCGGCCAGGTGCCGGCGGTGGATGGCGAGATCATCGTTGGCGGCATCGTCGAACAGACCCACCAGACCATGAAGAACCTGATCGCGATTCTCGAAGAGGCCGGTTATGGCCTGGAAGATGTGGTGCGTGCCGGCGTATGGCTGGACGATCCGCGGGATTTCAGCAGTTTCAACAAGGTCTTCGGCGAGTACTTCAAACCTGAACACGCCCCGGCGCGGGCCTGTGTGCAGGCGAGCATGATGGTCGATTGCAAGGTCGAGATCGACTGTATTGCTTACAAGAAAAAGGTTTGAGTGATGGCTACCCCTCACCCTAACCCTCTCCCGGAGGGAGAGGGGACTGATCTGTATCGATGCGAATTTCGCGTATGACGCTTACATTTACATCGATACGGTCAGGCTCCCTCTACCTCCGGGAGAGGGCGGGGGGTGAGGGCCTCGATCCAACTGACACAACACCTCAGGCCAGTTACCATCCCGGCACTTTTTATGGGAACCACTGACATGACCGAAGACACCATCAAACGCCGGGCCCGTGGTCTGGACCGGGCGTTCGATATCCTCGATTTCCTCAAGGAGATCGGCCAGCCGCTGCGTCCGAACGACATCGCCAACGGTATCGGCAGCCCGAAATCCACGGTCTACGAACTGGTGGCGTCACTGCTGGAGCGACGGATTCTGGAGCCGGTGGGCAAGGACGGTCACGTCTATCTGGGGCGCCAGTTGTACTTCCTCGGGCAGGCGCACCTACGCCATTTCGACCTCAGTCGCGAGGCCGATCACGCCTTGCAGGAGATCGTCAGCCAGACCCGGGAAACCGCGCAGATGTGCCTGCTCAACGGGCGCAAATACACGGTGGCACTGATGAAGGAAGGCGAGCGGCATTTTCGCATTTCGTCCGACATCGGCGAAAATGCACCGATCCCGTGGACGGCTTCAGGACGCCTGTTGCTCGCGCATCTGAGCGACCAGCAGATCATCGACCTGATCGACGAAGACGATTACATCCTGCCCGACGGCGAACGCCTGCCGCTGGAACGTTTTCTGGCGGAAATCCGTCAAGCCGGCATCGATGGCTTCTTCTCGTTCGACAGCGTCGCCGACACCTTCACCCATTGCTTTGCCGCCCCGGTCAAAGACCCCAGCGGCGTGGCCATCTGCACTCTGTGCATCGTCGCCCCACGGGCCGACGCGAAGAACAATTACGACGACTATCGCCGGGTGCTGATCGAGAGCGCGAACAGCCTCGCCCGGCGTATCAACGAATAACCGCGGCTGCCTGCGGCCGCGACTGAATGCGAGGAGTTTTACCATGACGACTGCCATCAATACCGCTGTGGAAAAGGGCGCCGCTGCGATTGGCGCGCAACTTGTGCGTGACGTCAGCCTGCCGGCGCTGGTGCTGCACCGCGAGGCGCTGGAGCACAACATTCGCTGGATGCAGAAATTCGTCAGCGACAGCGGTGCCGAGCTTGCGCCCCACGGCAAGACCAGCATGACCCCGGCGCTGTTCCAGCGTCAGCTCGACGCCGGCGCCTGGGGCATCACCCTCGCCAGCGCCACCCAGACCCGCGCCGCTTACGCGCATGGCGTACGCCGGGTGCTGATGGCCAACCAACTGGTCGGCACGCCGAACATGGCATTGATTGCCGATCTGCTGGCCGATGCGGATTTCGATTTCTACTGCATGGTCGATCACCCGGATAACGTCGCCGATCTTGGCGCCTACTTCGCCTCGCGTGGAGTGAAGTTGAACGTGATGATCGAATACGGCGTGATCGGTGGCCGTTGCGGTTGCCGCAGCGAGCAGGAAGTCATCGCGCTGGCTCAGGCGATCAACGCGCAACCGGCGCTGGCCCTGACCGGTATCGAAGGTTACGAAGGGGTGATCCACGGCGATCACGCGGTCAGCGGCATTCGCGAATTCGCCGCGTCGCTGGTGCGTCTGGCGGTGCAGTTGCAGGACAGCGGCGCGTTTGCCATCGCCAAGCCGATCATCACCGCCTCGGGTTCGGCGTGGTACGACCTGATCGCCGAGTCGTTCGAAACGCAGAACGCCGGCGGGCGCTTCCTGAGTGTGTTGCGTCCGGGCAGTTATGTGGCGCATGACCATGGCATCTACAAGGAAGCGCAATGCTGCGTGCTGGATCGTCGCAGCGATCTGCACGAAGGCCTGCGTCCGGCGCTGGAAGTCTGGGCGCATGTACAGTCGATGCCGGAGCCGGGTTTTGCGGTGATCGCCCTCGGCAAGCGCGACGTGGCGTTCGATGCCGGCCTGCCGGTGCCGTTGTTGCGTTACAAGGCCGGTGTGTTGCCAGCGGTGGGCGACGATGTCGGCGCGTGCAAGGTGACGGCGGTGATGGACCAGCATGCGTTCATGAGCGTGGCAGCGGGGGTTGAGTTGCGGGTGGGCGACATCATTTCGTTTGGCACCTCGCACCCGTGTCTGACGTTCGACAAGTGGCGGGTGGGGTTGCTGGTGGATGAGCAGTTGGCGGTGATCGAGAGCATGGAGACTTGTTTCTAAGGCTTCAGACCGAGTCGTGGCCATTCGCGAGCAAGCTCGCTCCCACAAGGGAATGCATTCCAAATTGTGGGAGCGAGCTTGCTCGCGAAGGCGCCAGTCCAGACATCCGCGAATCAACAGAGACTGCACAAGATGACCAGCCTCAGCCCCCTGGGCCCGAACACTCCGCGCATCGCCCTGATCGGCGAGTGCATGATCGAACTCCAGCACCGTGCCGACGGCAGCCTGCAGCAAAGCTTCGGCGGCGATACCTTGAACACCGCGGTGTACCTGTCCCGCGCTCTCGGCGACAAGGCCCGGGTCGATTACGTCACCGCGCTCGGCGACGACAGCTTCAGCGATGCCATGTGCCAGAATTGGGCCGATGAAGGCATTGGCCTGGACATGGTGCAGCGTCTGCCCGGTCGCTTGCCGGGCCTGTACTGCATCCAGACCGACGCCAACGGGGAGCGGCGTTTCCTCTACTGGCGCAATGAAGCGGCGGTGCGCGATTGCTTCACCACGCCGGCCGCCGAGCCGATTCTGGCGGCGCTGGCGGACTACGACGTGCTGTATTTCAGCGGCATCACCCTCGCGGTGTTAGGCGCGAAGGGCCGCGAACGCTTGATCCAGACCCTGATCGAAGCGCGCCAACGCGATGCGCGGATCGTCTTCGACAACAACTATCGACCGCGGCTGTGGGCCTCACAGGAAGAGGCGCGGGCGGCCTATCGCAGCGTGTTGCCGCATGTCGATCTGGCGTTGCTGACCGTCGATGACGAACAGGCGCTGTTCCATTTTGCCGATTGCGACGCGGTGTTCGAGGCGTACGCGCAGATCGGCACGCCGGAAGTGGTGCTCAAGCGTGGTGCCGAGGCGTGCCTGATTCGTTGTGAGGGCGAGGCGTTCGAAGTGCCGGCGCAGAAGGTCGCCAAAGTTGTGGATACCACGGCGGCGGGGGACTCGTTCAGTGCAGCGTATCTGGCGAGGCGGTTGCTGGGGGGCAGTCCGGTCGAGGCGGCGGAGGCGGGGCATTGGCTGGCGAGTCGGGTGATTCAGGTGCCGGGGGCGTTGATTCCCAGGTAAGCGGTGGATGGCCGTTTGCTGCGCAATCGGTTCGCGAGCAAGCCCGCTCCCACAGGGGGCCGCATTCCAGACTGTGGGAGCGGGCTTGCTCGCGAAGAGGCCCTGAAGCCAACACTCAGTCGCGGAAAAACACCTGCACCAGGTGATAGCCGAACTTGCTCTTGATCGGCCCGTGCACCGTACGCAGCGGCTTCTTGAAGATCACCGCATCAATCGCACCGACCATCTGCCCCGGCCGCACTTCACCCAGATCACCGCCACGTTTGCCGGACGGGCAGGTCGAGTATTTCTTCGCCAGCACATCGAACGCTTCGCCCTTGGCAATGCGTTGCTTGAGTTGTTCGGCCTCTTCGGCGGTTTTCACCAGAATGTGGCGGGCTTGGGCTTTCATCGTGCGATACCTGTAACGGGGTGACGGCGGGGCGCGGGATTATGCCTCAAGTGACGGCGTTTGGTTGATCATCTCGCGGATCTTGTTCGCCAGCACTTCAATCGAAAACGGCTTGGCCACCATGTCCATGCCATCCTCGAGAAAGCCCTGACGCTCGGCGGCTTTCTGCGCGTAACCGGTCATGAACAGCACTTTCAGGCCCGGGCGATGCTGGCGAGCTATTTCCGCCAGTTGCCGGCCGTTCATTCCCGGCAGGCCGACGTCGGTCACCAGCAGATCCACCCGCAGCTCCGATTCCAGCAGCGGCAGGGCGGCGCTGGCGTCGGCGGCTTCGTGGGCGAGGTAACCCAGCTCCTTGAGCAGATCGAGCACCAGCATGCGCACCGCCGGGTCATCTTCAACCACCACCACGGTTTCGCCACAGGTGGCGGTTGGCGCAGTGCTGGTCGGCTCCACCAGCGGATGTTCGGGCTCCAGCAGGTTCAGGCGCGGCAGGTACAAGCGCACGCAAGTGCCGTGATCCGGCAGGCTGTCGAGGCTGACATGGCCACCCGATTGCTGAGCGAAACCATAAATCATCGACAGTCCCAGCCCGGTGCCCTGGCCGATCGGTTTGGTGGTGAAGAACGGATCGAACGCCTTGGCGCGCACCGACGGGGTCATGCCGGTGCCGTTGTCGCTGACCGCCAGCATCAGGTAGTCGCCGGCCTTGACCGGTTCGAGGGTGGTGATGTCGTTGCCGTCGAGGTAGACGTTGGCGGTTTCGATCAGCAGCTCACCGCCATCGGGCATCGCATCGCGGGCGTTGATCACCAGGTTGAGCAGGGCGTTTTCCAGTTGACTGACGTCGGTACTGATCGGCCACACATCGTCGGCCAGCCGCAGCGTGAGTTCGATCGGGTCGCCTTTGGTGCGGCGGATCAAATCTTCCAGCGAATGAATCAGTTCATTGACGTTGAGGGTTTTGCGGTCCAGCGACTGCCGGCGCGAGAACGCCAGCAGGCGATGGGTCAGCGCCGCCGCACGGTTGGCCGACGACACCGCCGCCTCGGTGAAACGCCCGATTTCATGGGCGCGGCCGTCGGCGATATAGCGTTGCATCAGATCGAGGCTGCCGATGATTCCGGTGAGCATGTTGTTGAAGTCGTGGGCGATACCGCCGGTGAGCTGACCGACCGCTTCCATTTTCTGCGCATGGCGCAACGCATCTTCGGCGCGCTCGCGTTCGAACATCTCGTTTTGCAGGCGCTGATTGGCCTGGGCCAGTTGTTCGGTGCGGGCGCTGACCCGTTCTTCGAGGGTTTCATTGAGATTGCGCAGCGCTTCTTCGGTCTTCTTCCGTTCGCTTTCGTCGATCACAAAAATGTAGAAACCGTTGACCGCGCCATCGGCACCGTGGCGCGGCAGGTAGTTCATCAGCGCGTGACGGCTGCTGCCGTCACGGTGCGGGGTGTACAGGCTGAACGAACAGGGTCGCCCAGCCAGCGCCTCGGCAATGTATGGCGCGCGGAGAAAGTAGGCCTCTTCGCCGATCACCTCGCGAATGGTGCGCCCATACAGTTCCTGCGGCGTGAGGCCGTACCAGTCCAGATAGGCGGCGTTGTTCAGACGGAAGCGTTCTTCGTGGTCGACATAACTGATGAGGATCGGCATCGCGTTGATGATCAGTTGCAATTCCGTCTGGCTCTGACGCAGCGCCTGCTCGGTGTGCTTGCGTTCGGTCAGGTCCAGTGCGGCACCGAGGAAGCGCACCGGTCGTCCATGGTGATCCTTGTAACAGCGGCCGCGGGCAAACACCCAGCGCAGTTCGCCGTCGGCTTTCAGCAGGCGATATTCCTCGGCGTACTCGGTGCCGTGGGTGATGCAATGCTTGATGCTGCGGGCGATCAAGGCGCGGTCTTCGGGATGCACGCCTTGCAGGTAGTCGCTGATCGGCAGCTGGCTGGCCTGCGCCGGATCGATGCCGTGCAACTGGGCGAAATGCGCGTCGGCGATGAAACGATCTTCGCCGATGTCCCAGTCCCAGGTGCCGACCGCGTCGGTGGCGGCCAGCGCCAGTTGCAGGCGTTCTTCCGTGTCGCGCTGGGCCTTGAGGCTTTCTTCGGAACGGCGTTGCAGTTCGAGGGCGATGCGCCGGCGTTCGTTGGTTTCGATGGCCGTTACCAGAATCCCCGCCACTTGCGCATTTTCATCGCGGATCGGACTGTAGGTCAGGTCCAGCCAGAAGTCGGACTCTATGCCTTCGCGTTGCAGGGTAAATCGGCGTTCGCTGTAGGTGCGCACCTGGCCTTGTAGGACGGCTCGATAAATCGGGTCGGTAAAGTCCTGAAGTTCTGGCCATATCAGGTGTGCAGGCTGTCCGAAAGCGTGCGGATGCTTACTGCCGGCGAGCATCGCAAAGCCATTGTTGTAGATCTGCGTGAGCTGCGGCCCCCACAACAACAGCATTGGCATCGGCGAGTGAATCACGATGTCCACCGCGGTGCGCAGGCTTTGCGGCCAGGTGCCTGAAGCGCCCAACGGAGTGCGGCTCCAGTCGGTACGGGCGATCAGGGCTTGGGCGTCATCGGGGGAGGGTGCTGCGTTCATCACATCTATCCTGAGCGTCGGTCAGTGCGTTGGCATCTACTATTCTTGCACTTGCGGTAGACGCTGTATGACCCGTTACGTCACGACAGCGGGTCATTTCTGTTCATTGAAAGCTTCGCGGGTGTTTTTTGCCATGGAAATCGATGCACTGTTGCTCCGTCTGTCGAGCCAGCACGGCTCTGACCTGTTCCTGTCCACGGGAGCGCCACCCAGTGCGCGCATCGATGGCGTGCTGACGCCGTTCAGCGAGCGGCCGTTCAAGCCCGGTGAGGTCGAGGCCATCGCTAACTCCTTGATGGACGCCGAGCAGCGGCGCGAGTTCGATCGGGAACTGGAAATGAACCTGGCGATTTCCCGTACCGGTATCGGGCGTTTTCGGGTGAACATCTTCAAACAACGCAATGACGTGTCGATCGTGATCCGCAACGTCAAACTCGATATCCCGCGTTTCGAAGACCTCAAACTGCCGCCAGTGCTGCTGGAAACGGTGATGCTCAAACAGGGGCTGATCCTGTTCGTCGGTGCCACCGACTCCGGCAAGTCCACCTCGCTGGCAGCGCTGATCGATCACCGTAACCGCCACAGCAGCGGGCACATCATCACCATTGAAGACCCGGTGGAGTATATCCATCGACACCAGCGCTCGATCATCAATCAACGCGAAGTCGGCGTCGATACCCGCAGTTTCCATGCAGCGCTGAAAAACACTCTGCGTCAGGCCCCGGACGTGGTGCTGATCGGCGAAATCCGCGACCGCGAGACCATGGAACATGCGCTGACATTCGCCGACACCGGGCACCTGGTGCTGTCGACGTTGCATGCGCACAACGCCAATCAGGCGCTGGACCGTATCGTCAATCTGTTCCCCGAAGAGCGCCGACCGCAGTTGCTGCACGCGCTGGGCAACAATCTCAAGGCGTTTGTCTCGCAACGGCTGGTGCGCACTGTGGACGGCCAGCGCCGGGCGGCGGTCGAAGTGATGCTCGGCACGCCCACCATCGCCGACCTGATCCGCCGCAACGAGTTGGGCGAACTCAAGGGCATCATGGAAAAGTCAGGCGAGGTCGGCATGCAGACCTTCGACGCCGCGCTTTACGGGCTGGTGGTGGAGGGCGTGATCAGCGAAGACGAAGCGCTCAAGCATGCGGATTCGCAGAACAACCTGCGCCTGCGCCTGAAACTTCATGCCGAGGCGGGCCCGGCGCCCGCGCCCACTACATCAGGCGATTGGGGCCTGATGGATTAACACCCCACCCCTGTGGGAGCGGGCTTGCTCGCGAAAGCGGTTGGTCAGTCACATTGTTATCGACTGACAGATTGCCTTCGCGAGCAAGCCCGCTCCCACAAGGGGATGGCGTGCTAATCCGATAACTCCGGGCGATTGCGGAACTGCTCCAAGGCCTCGGGATTGGCCAGCGCATCGGTATTTTTCACCGGCTCACCGTGCACCACATTGCGCACCCCGAGTTCCACCACCTTGCCGCTGATGGTGCGCGGAATATCGGTCACCGCGACGATCTTCGCCGGCACATGGCGCGGTGTGGTGTTGGCGCGGATCACCTGGCGGATCTGCTGTTGCAGTTCGTCATCCAGCGCAACACCGTCCTGCAGGCGCACAAACAGCACCACCCGCACGTCGTCCTGCCATTGCTGCCCGATCGCCACGCTGTCCAGCACCTGCGGGACTTTCTCGACCTGACGATAGATTTCCGCCGTGCCGATGCGCACGCCGCCGGGGTTGAGCACGGCGTCGGAGCGGCCATGGATCAGCATCCCGCCGTGAGGCAGCTGCTCAGCGTAATCACCCTGGGCCCAGACGCCGGGGAACAAGCTGAAATAGGATTTACGCAGTTTTTCGCCGTCAGGGTCGTGCCACAGGCCGATGGGCATGGCCGGGAAGTGCCGGGTGCAGACCAGCTCGCCTTTTTCGTCGGTCACGGCAACGCCGGCGTCGTTCCACACCTCAACCGCCATGCCCAGGCTCTTGCCCATGATTTCGCCCCGACGCACCGCCGACAGCGGGTTGCCGTTGACAAAGCACGACACCACATCGGTGCCGCCCGACATCGACGCCAGGCACACATCGCGCTTGACGTCGCGGTAAACGAAGTCATAACTCTGCGGCGACAGCGCGGAACCGGTACAGAGCAAGGTCTTCAGGCTACTCAGATCATGGCTGTGCGCAGGCTTCAAGCCGCTGCTTTCCAGTGTTGCGAGAAATTTCGGGCTGGTGCCGAATACGCTGATGCGCTCGTCGTCGATCAGATCCAGCAGTCGCTCATTCCCGGGGTGAAACGGCGAGCCGTCATACAGCACCACCGCGCTGCCGACCGCGAGCGCCGAGACCAGCCAGTTCCACATCATCCAGCCGCAAGTGGTGTAGTAGAACAACCGGTCACCGAGGCCGAGATCGACGTGCAGTCCGTGCTCCTTGGCATGCTGCAGCAGCACGCCGCCGGTGCTGTGCACGATGCATTTCGGTACGCCGGTGGTGCCACTGGAATACAGCACGTACAACGGATGATTGAACGGTACCGGGACAAAACGCGGTTCGCCGCCGGGTTGGTAAAAATCGTCCCACAACGTCACGTTGGCGTGGCTGTGGTATTCCTCGGCACGGGCCTGTTCGCGGGCATAGGGTACGATGATCAACTGCCGCAGCGACGGCAGTTGCGCGAGGATTTCGTTGACCTTGGTGGTCTGGTCGATGTCTTTGCCGGCGTAACGGTAGCCGGCGCAGGTGATCAACACCTTGGGTTCGATCTGGCCGAAACGGTCGATCACGCCGTGGGTGCCGAAGTCCGGCGACGAGCACGACCAGATCGCGCCGAGGCTGGTGGTCGCGAGCATCGCCACCAGGGTTTGCCAGGTGTTGGGCATGCACGCGGCCACCCGATCACCGAGGCCGATTCCGCAGGCCATCAGGCTGGCCTGAAAACCGGCGACTTGCTCGGCCAGTTCGGCCCAGGTCAGCTGTTCGCGCTGGCCGTTTTCCGCCACGGCAATCACCGCGACTGCATCGTCACGACGGCGCAGCAAGTGCTCGGCAAAGTTCAGGGTCGCACCGGGAAACCATTCGGCACTGGGCATTTGCGCGCCTTCACGCAGGACGGCGTCGGGCTGGGTGTGAAAGCGGATGTCGAAGAAGTCGACGATCGCCTGCCAGAACGCCTCGCGCTGATCCACGCTCCAGCGGTGCAGGTCGGTGTAGCTGCTCAGGGCCAGGCCATGACGCTGATTGATAGCGCGGCGGAAATTGTCCATGCGCGATTGGGCGATACGCTCGGCATCGGGTTGCCAGAGGATGTCGGACATTGGTTTGCCTCTTGTTTTGTTGTTCAAGCACGCAGGCCAGGGTGCAGCACTTAATTCTGTGGCGAGGGAGCTTGCTCCCGATCGGCTGCGCAGCAGTCGTAAATTGTCGGGGGCGGCTTCGCCACCCAGCGGGAGCGAGCTCCCTCGCCACAGGGGGCCTGCGCTACCTATTGCGCCAACCACCCCCCATCAATATTCCACGCCGCCCCCCGCACCTGACTTCCAGCCTCGCTGCACAGAAACAACACCAATTCCCCCAGATGCTGCGGTGTGACGAACTCCAGCGACGGCTGCTTCTCCGCCAGCAGATCATGCTGTGCCTGCTGCGGGTCGACCCCTTTGGCAGCACGATCATCGATCTGTTTCTGCACCAGCGGCGTCAGCACCCAGCCCGGGCAGATCGCATTGCAGGTGACATTGCTGGTAGCTGTCTCGAGGCCGACCACTTTGGTCAAACCAATCACGCCGTGCTTGGCCGCAACATACGCAGCCTTGCCAGTCGAACCCACCTGACCATGCACCGAAGCGATATTGACGATTCGTCCCCAACCCTTGGCACGCATCCCCGGCAAGCTGAGGCGGGTGCTGTGGAACACCGATGACAGGTTGATCGCGATGATCGAGTCCCAGCGCTCTACCGGGAACTCCTCAACGGCGGCGACATGCTGGATCCCGGCGTTGTTGACCAGAATGTCGACGCCGCCAAATTCACGCTCGGCGTAAGCGATCATCTCGGCGATCTGCGCCGGATCGCTGACATCGGCTGGGTGGTGACCGACCTTGCCGCCGAACTGGCCGACTTCGGCGATCACGCTCGACGCATCGCCAAAACCGTTGAGAATCAGATTGGCGCCGGCCTTGGCCAGGCTCAGGGCGATGCCCAAACCGATGCCGCTGGTGGAGCCGGTGACCAGTGCGGTCTTGCCCGAAAGAGTCGTCATGAATACCTCACACAATGCCAGTGGCGTAGAAAGTGCCGATCACTACGAAGACCGCCAGGGTCTTGATCAGCGTAATACAGAAAATGTCTTTATAGGCTTCGCGGTGGGTCAGGCCGGTAACCGCCAGCAGGGTGATCACCGCGCCGTTGTGCGGCAGAGTGTCCATGCCGCCGCTGGCCATCGCGGCCACGCGGTGCAGCACTTCCAGCGGAATGTTCGCCGCGTGCGCCGCCGCGATGAACTGCTCGGACATCGCAGCCAGCGCGATGCTCATGCCACCCGACGCCGAACCGGTGATACCCGCCAGCAGGGTGACGGTAATCGCTTCGTTGACCAATGGATTGGGGATTTGCTTGAGCCAGTCGGCCAGCACCAGAAAGCCTGGCAACGAAGCGATTACCGCACCGAAGCCGTATTCCGAGGCGGTGTTCATCGCCGCCAGCAATGCACCGCTGACCGCGCTTTTGCTGCCTTCGGCGAGTTTGCTGCGGATCGCCTTGAAGCCAAACACCAGCACCATCAGGATGCCGATCAGCAATGCCGCCTGCACCGCCCAGATCGCCGTGAGCTTGGCGATTTCCGTGGTCACCGGCGTGGCCATCCCCGGCAGCGCCAGGCTGTGGGTCTTGCCGTACCACTGCGGAATCCACTGGGTGAACAACAGGTTCATGATGCCCACCGCCAGCAGGGGCGACAGGGCGAGCCATGGGTTTGGCAGCTGCAGATCTTCGGCCGTTTCCGGCTCGTTACGCAGTTCGGTGCCGTAGCCTTCACCCGCGCGCTGCGCCTTGTTGCGCTGGCGCTGCAGGAACAGCATGCCGGCGCAGAACACGAAGATCGTGCCAATCACCCCCAGCCACGGCGCGGCCCACGCGGTGGTGTTGAAGAAGGTGCTGGGGATGATGTTCTGGATCTGCGGAGTGCCGGGCAGGGCGTCCATGGTGAAGGAGAACGCGCCGAGGGCGATGGTCGCCGGGATCAGGCGCTTGGGAATATTGCTCTGGCGGAACATCTCGGCGGCAAACGGATACACCGCAAACACCACCACGAACAACGATACGCCGCCGTAGGTGAGCAGGGCGCAAACCAGCACGATCACCAGCATCGCCTGTCGGGTGCCGAGCAAGCCAATCGCCGCAGCCACGATCGAACGGGAGAACCCCGACAATTCGATCAACTTGCCGAACACGGCGCCGAGCAGGAATACCGGGAAATACAGTTTGATGAAACCGACCATTTTCTCCATGAACACCCCGGTGAAGGCAGGGGCGACGGCGGACGGGTCGGTGAGCAGGACAGCGCCGAGGGCGGCAATCGGGGCGAAGAGGATAACGCTGTAGCCACGGTAGGCGGCGAGCATCAGCAGCGCGAGGGCTGCCAAGGCAATGATCACACTCATGGTGTGTCTCCAGGGATTGTTATTTTTGTGGGTGAAGCGGGTGTGGGGAGGGCTTTAGCGAGATCTGTGCCAGATATTCAAATCATTGAAATGTAAGGGTTTTATAGGTTTCAGCGTGTTGAGAGTTGAAGGGTTGTCTCTTTCTGGAGATTTTTGTTGAGAGGGCTGACGCCTTCGCGAGCAAGCCCGCTCCCACATTTGGAATGCGTACCCCCCTGTGGGAGCGGGCTTGCTCGCGAAGCTCCTGCTGTTGTCTTTTTTTGGAGACTTAAGTCTCTTTATTGAGACTCGGCAATACCCAGGGCCAGCATCTTCTTGTACAGCGTCGAGCGTCCCAGCCCCAGTCGAGCCGCCGCCTCCGGCACTTTGCCCGCACATTGCGCGAGGGCAGACTGGATCAACTGCCGGTCAAACCGCTGCCGTGCCTCGGCGAATGTCTCCTCGGCCAACGGTTCCAGCGTCGAAACCGACGGACGCTCAACCGGGGTAAACGTGCCGATGGCTGCACGAATATCCTCTTCAGTGAGGATCAGGTCATCGCTGAGCAGCGCCGCGCGCTCCATCACGTTGCGCAATTCACGAATGTTCCCCGGCCAAGCATGTTGTCCGAGCAGTGCCAACGCCGCGCGGCTCAGTTCATGCTGGCTACGCAACTCTTCAAGGATCGCTTCGCTGAGCGCCGGCAAATCGTCGAGACGCTCGCGCAGCGGCGGAACCTGGATCGGCAGCACGTTGAGGCGGTAATACAGGTCTGCGCGGAACTCACCGCGCTTGATCGCGGCTTGAAGATCGGTCGAAGTCGCCGCGATCACTCGCACATCGCTCTGAATCACGTCGTTGGAGCCAACCGGTTCGAACTCCTTTTCCTGCAGCACCCGCAGCAGTTTGCTCTGCAGCGGCAACGGCATGTCACCGATCTCATCGAGAAACAGCGTGCCGCCCTGCGCGATCTGCAACTTGCCGGTCCGACCCTTGCGGTCAGCGCCGGTAAACGCGCCTGGCGCGGTGCCGAAAAACTCGGCTTCCAGCAGCGCTTCGGGAATCGCCGCACTGTTGATGCTGACGAAGGCTTTGTGCGCCCGGGGCGAAGCGCTGTGAATCGCCTGGGCCAGCAATTCCTTGCCGGTGCCGGTTTCGCCGAGCAGCAACACCGGTGAATCGGTGCTCGCACTGCGGCGCGCGCGGCGTTTGACTTCGAGGCTGGCGCTGCTGGTGCCGATGAAGTGGGCGAAGTTGTATTTGGTCTGCCGCGCCCGCAGCAGCGAGCGGGTCGAGGCCAGTTCTTCCTGCATGCTCAGGTAGCGCTTGAGCATCGGTGACAGGCTGCGCAATTCGTCGAACAGGGCAAACCCGATAGCGCCGATCACCGCGCCGGCGTCGTCGTGGATCGGCAGACGCATCACCACCAGCGGCTCTTTCGGCGTGTCCTGCATGTCCAGCAGAATGGGGCGGCCGGTGCGCACCACTTCACGCAGCAGGCTGCCGGGGATCACGCTTTCGCAGGGTTTGCCGATGGCTTTTTTCGCCGACTCAAGACCAAAACGCCGCGCATAGCGCTCGTTCATCCAGACGATGTTCGCGTCACGATCGACAATCACCGTGCCTTCGCTGGACTGCTCAATGATCTCGAACAGCGAGCGGATCGCCAGCGTGCGAACGCGTTGGTAGTCCTTGAGGCTTTCGGTGGTGTTCATGCGTGGGTTGATCCGGAGTTTGGGGTGTCTGTAAGGCCCTCTTCGCGAGCAAGCCCGCTCCCACAGGTTTCTCTGGGGTACCCAATATTTGGGTACAACCCGAATCCCTGTGGGAGCGGGCTTGCTCGCGAAGGCCGCGACTCGGTTTCAAGTCAAACGGTGATCATGCCTACCCCGGATGCGCCGCCGCCAACAGCTCCTTGGTGTAAGGATGCTGTGGCGAGTCAAACACCTCATGGCTGGCACCGCGTTCAACCACTTTGCCATCCTTGATCACGATCATGTCATGCGCCAGCGCCCGTACCACCGCCAGGTCGTGGCTGATGAACAGGTAGGTCAGGCCGTGTTTTTCCTGAAGGTCGCGGAGCAGGGCGACCACTTGTTTCTGCACGGTACGGTCAAGGGCCGAAGTCGGTTCGTCGAGCAGGATCAGCGCCGGTTTCAGCACCAGCGCCCGGGCGATGGCGATGCGCTGGCGCTGACCTCCGGAAAATTCGTGTGGGTAGCGATGACGACTCTCCGGGTCCAGGCCAACCTCCTTGAGCACGCGGATCACCTGTGCATCGCACTCTTCGGCGCTGGACTGGCAATGCACCTCCAGCCCTTCACTGATGATTTGCGCCACGGACATCCGTGGACTGAGACTGCCGAACGGGTCCTGAAACACCACCTGCATCTGCCGACGCCACGGCCGCAACTGCTTCTGATCGAGACCGTCGAGGGCCGCGCCCTGAAAGCGGATGCTGCCCTCGGAGTCGAGCAGCCGCAGAATCGCCTGGCCCAGGGTCGATTTACCCGAACCGGACTCGCCGACGATGCCCAGGGTTTTGCCGCGCTGGATATTCAGGCTGATGCCGTCCACCGCCCGCAAATATTGTTTGCGCTGGAACAGCCCGCCACCGACAACGAACTCGACCCGAAGATCATCCACCTCCAGTACGTTCTCGCGCTCGTCCCGGGGCAGGGCTTCGCCCTCCGGTTCGGCATTCAGCAGCACGCAGCTGTAAGGGTGCTTCGGTTCGGTAAACAGGGTTTCGCACGGCGCCTGCTCGACGATCTCGCCAGCCTTCATCACGCACACCCGTTGCGCGATGCTGCGCACCAGATTGAGGTCGTGACTGATCAGCAGCAGCGACATGCCCAGGCGTTGTTGCAAGGACTTGAGCAGCAGCAGGATCTTGCGCTGCACCGTCACATCCAGCGCCGTGGTCGGTTCATCGGCGATCAGCAGTTCCGGCTCGCAAGCCAGGGCCATGGCGATCATCACCCGTTGCCGCTGGCCGCCGGACAATTGATGCGGATAGGCCTTGAGGCGTTCTTCGGGCTTTTGAATACCCACCAGTTCCAGCAGTTCAAGGTTGCGCTGTTGCGCCGCTTTACCGCCCAGTCCCCGATGCACCAGCAGGGTTTCGCCGATCTGCTTTTCGATGGTGTGCAGCGGATTGAGCGAGGTCATCGGCTCCTGGAAGATCATCGCGATGCGGTTGCCACGCAGTTCACGCAGGACCTTGGGATCGGCGCCGAGCAGTTCCTGACCGCGATAGCGAATGCTGCCGCTGGTTTGCGCATCGCCTTCGGGGAGCAATTGCAGGATCGAATGCGCGGTTACCGACTTGCCCGAGCCCGACTCGCCGACCAGGGCCAGGCACTCGCCGGGGCGGATGTCCAGGCACAGGTTGCGCACCGCCGGCTGGCCATGGAAGGCGACATTCAGGTCACGGATTTCGATCAGGTTATCAGTCATGGTCACACTTCAGGATCGAGGGTCGAACGCGTCACGTAACGCTTCGCCGATGAACACCAGTAAAGAAAGAATCAGCGCCAAAGTGAAAAACGCCGTCAGCCCGAGCCATGGCGCTTGCAGGTTTTGTTTGCCTTGGCCGATCAGCTCGCCCAGTGAAGCACTGCCGGCGGGCATGCCGAAACCAAGGAAGTCGAGGGCGGTGAGAGTGGAAATCGCCCCGGTCAGAATGAACGGCAAGTAACTCAGCGTCGCGTTCATCGCATTGGGCAGGATGTGCCGGAAAATCACTTTGCGGTCAGTCAGGCCCAACGCGCGAGCCGCTTTGACGTATTCCAGGTTACGTCCGCGCAGAAACTCCGCGCGCACCACATCGACCAGTGCCAGCCATGAAAACAGCGCCATGATTCCCAGCAGCCACCAGAAATTCGGCTCGACGAAACCGGACAAAATGATCAGCAGGTACAGCACCGGCAATCCGCTCCAGACCTCCAGCAAACGCTGCCCGAGCAGATCGACCCAACCGCCGTAATAACCTTGCAGGGCGCCGGCGGCGATGCCAATCAGCGCGCTGATAGCGGTCAGCATCAGCGCAAACAGGATCGACACCCGGGCGCCGAAAATCACCCGCGCCAACACGTCGCGTGCCTGATCGTCAGTGCCCAGCCAGTTGACCCTGGAGGGCGGGCTCGGCGCGGGTTGGTTGAGATCGTAGTTGGGGGTGTCCTCGCTGAACGGGATCGGCGGAAACAGCAGCCAGCCACCGTCCTTGCGGATCAGGTTCTGCACATACTCACTGCGGTAATCGGCCTGGAACGGCAGTTGCCCGCCAAACTCCTGCTCGGTGTAGCGCTTGAATACCGGAAAGTAGAGTTGGTTTTGATAGCTGACGATCAGCGGTTTGTCGTTGGCGATCAGTTCACCACCAAGGCTGAGCAGGAACAGGCCGATAAACAGCCACAACGACCACCAGCCTCGGCGGTTTTTCTTGAATCGTGCAAAACGGCGACGGCCCAGAGGCGAGAGCTTGAACATCAGGCGTTCCTCGCGGCGAAGTCGATACGGGGGTCGACCAGGGTGTAGCACAAGTCGCCGATCAGTTTTATCAGCAGGCCGAACAGGGTGAAGATGAACAACGAGCCGAACACCACCGGATAGTCCCGGGAAACCGCCGCTTCGTAGCTCATGCGGCCGAGGCCGTCGAGGGAAAAGATCACTTCGATCAGCAGCGAACCGGCAAAAAACACGCTGATAAACGCCTGCGGAATTCCCGAAACCACCAGCAGCATCGCGTTGCGGAACACGTGGCCGTAAAGCACACGGCGTTCGCTCAAGCCTTTGGCGCGTGCGGTGACCACATATTGTCGGGTGATTTCATTGAGGAACGAGTTCTTGGTGAGGATCGTCAGCGTGGCGAAACCACCGATGACCAGTGCCGTCACCGGCAACACCAGATGCCAGAAGTAATCGGCGATCTTGCCCAGGGTCGACAGCGATTCGAAGTTGTCGGAGACCAGCCCGCGCACCGGAAACCAGTTCAATGATGTGCCACCGGCAAACACCACGATCAGGAACATCGCGAACAGAAACGCCGGCATCGCGTAGCCAATGATGATCGCAGTGCTGCTCCAGATATCGAAATGGCTGCCGTGATGCACCGCCTTGCGGATGCCCAGCGGGATCGACACCAGATAGGTGATCAGCGTCGCCCACAGGCCGAGGGAAATGGTCACCGGCATTTTTTCCAGAATCAGATCGGTGACCGTCGCGCCGCGGAAAAAGCTTTTGCCAAAATCCAGCTGCGCGTAGTTCTTGAGCATCAGCCACAGGCGTTCATGCGCCGGTTTGTCGAAACCGTACTGTTTTTCGATGTCCTTGATCAGTTGCGGATCGAGGCCACGACTGGCACGCGAAATGCTGCTCATGGTCTCGCTGGAACTGCCGCCGACACTGGCACCGCCGATCCCTTGCAGATGAGCGATGGCCTGTTCGACCGGGCCGCCGGGTGCCGCCTGAATGATCACGAAATTGACCAGCAGAATGATCACCAGCGTCGGAATGATCAGCAGCAGGCGCCGCAGAATGTATGCCCACATCAGTGCGGTCCTCCGGGTCTGCCACGGCCGATTTTTGCGGCGGTCATCTGCTGGTTGGTCAACGGCGTACTGCTGATTTCCCACCAGCTCTCGATCGCTTCGTCATTGCTGGCCTGTATCGCCGGCATGCCGAAGCGGTTCCACCACACGGTGGAGGTGCCCGGCGGGTAATAATTGGGAATCCAGTAGTAATTCCATTGCAACACCCGGTCCAGGGCGTGGGCGTAGTGCAGCATGTCGCTTTGGGTCGAGGCGCGGATCAGGCCATTGATCAAGGTGTCGACTGCCGGATTCTTCAGCACCATGTAATTGTTGGCGCCGGGGTCGTTGGCCGAAATCGAACCGAAGTAATTGAGCAGCTCGCCACCCGGAGACGTGGTGACCGGGTAGCCGGTGACGATCATGTCGTAGTCGCGGCTCATCAGGCGATTGACGTATTGCGAGGAGTCGATGCGGCGGATATTCAGGTCGATGCCGATCTGTTTCAGCGTGCGCTTGTAAGGCAGAAGCAGACGGTCCATGCCGTTCTGGCTGACCAGGAAGGTGAAACTCAACGGCTCGCCCTCGGCGTTGATCAATTGGTCACCATCAGGTTTCCAGCCGGCTTGTTCCAGCAATTGCAGGGCTTGCAGCTGCTTGTCGCGGATCAGGCCGCTGCCATCGGTTTTCGGCGCTTCGAAGACCTGGGTGAATACCTCTTCTGGAATTTGCCCGCGCAACGGTTCGAGGATTTTCAGCTCGGCGGCATCCGGCAACTCGCGGGCTGCCAGTGCGGAGTTGGAGAAATAGCTCTGTTGGCGGATGTACATGTTGCGCATCATCTGCCGGTTGCTCCACTCGAAATCCCAGAGCATTGCCAGCGCCTGGCGTACCCGACGATCCTGGAACATCGGTTTCTGCAGGTTGAATACAAAGCCCTGGGCCGATTGCGGAGCTTCGGTGGCGAGGTGGGCTTTCTGCAAGCGGCCGTCACTCAGCGCGGGGCTGTCGTAGCCAATCGAATAGCCGGTCGCGGAAAACTCGCGGTTGTAGTCATAGGCACCGCCGCGCAGAACCTGACGGGCGACATCGGTGTCGCCGAAATACTCGATGCTGAAGTGATCGAAGTTATACAGGCCGCGACTGACCGGTAGATCCTTGCCCCACCAGTCAGGGTTGCGCTCGAAGGTGATGCTGCGCCCGGAGTCAACCTTGCCGACCCGATACGGGCCGCTGCCCAGTGGCGGTTCATAACCACCACCGCCGGCGAAGTCGCGGGTTTTCCACCAGTGCTCGGGGAATACCGGCAGGGTGGCGATGTCCAGAGGCAAGGTGCGGTTTTCATTGCTCTTGAAATCGAAACGCACGGTCAGCGGCGCTTCCACTTCCACGCCTTTGACGTCGGCGAACTGCGTGCGATAACGCAGGCTGCCCTGGGTCATCAACAGGTCATAGGTGTAACGCACGTCTTCGGCAGTGATCGGTTTGCCGTCAGCGAAGCGTGCCTTGGGATTGATGAAGAAGCGCAGCGACAGGCCATCCTCCGAGCGATCCATCTTTTGCGCCACCAGGCCGTAGACCGTGTAAGGCTCATCCATCGAGCGCTGGGCCAGAGGCGAGTACAGCATGCCGTCGATCTGGGTGACGCCGATACCTTTGTCTATATAAGGCAGGATGTGATCGAAATGCCCGATCTCTATCGCCGAGCGGCGCATGGTGCCGCCCTTGGGGGCCTGCGGGTTGGTGTAGTCGAAATGGCTGAAACCGGCCGGGTATTTGGCGGGTTCGCCATAGACGGTCAAAGCGTGTTGCGGGGTGGCGTCCACACCAGTGGAGCCCAACAACAGGGCCACGGCAGTGAACAGCAAAGTCGGGAAAGCCAGTCGCATTGTCAGCCTTAAAGCCGGGTGATCGATAAGCGCAATTTGTACGCGAGCGGCGCGTCAGTCGCCAGCCGTATCCTGTAACCAAAACACAACGGCCCACCAAAAGGCGGGCCGTGGCACAGCAAACCGGACGCGGGATCAGTCCTGGCGGCTGGTGACTTCGAGCAGGTGATAACCGAACTGGGTCTTCACCGGGCCTTGCACGACGTTGATCGGCGCGCTGAAGACCACGGTGTCGAATTCCTTGACCATCTGGCCAGGACCGAACGAGCCCAGGTCGCCGCCCTGACGGCTGGACGGGCAGGTAGAGTTGGCCTTGGCGACTTCGGCGAAATCAGCACCGCCTTCGATCTGGGCCTTGAGTTCGTTGCACTTGTCTTCGCTGGAAACCAGGATGTGGCGGGCAGTGGCTTTAGCCATGGGGAAACTCTCCAATCTATTTCAGTAAAGTGTGGAGCCTACCGGATTCAGTAAGCGATTTCTCGGCAAAGTTCCACTCGGCTTATTGGCGTATGTCTACAGTTGTGCGGCTTTCAGGCGCAGAGCGTGCTCGACGTAGAGTTCGACGGGATCAGGGGCGGGGTTTAGTAAGCCGTCTGGTCGCCGCAGGGTAGCGAGGTGGTTGAAGGGGTAGTCGGAGCGGATGACCGAGCCCAAATGCGAGCTGTAGCGGCCCACGAAACCATCGTTCTGTCCGGCTTCCGCGACGAAATGGCCGGACAACGCCCGGCAGACGGCATTTACCGGATCAAGCGGCGCAAGCCATCCTTCCTGCAGCGTGCCGCTCCAGGAGTAGTAGTGAACGTCATTGACCCGTTCCGCGCCTTGGCCGCCCCAGGTAGAAGGCAGGCCTTGAGGATACTTCTTGTTGAATTGGCTGACCGCCTGTGTGGTCAGGGCGTTCAGCGCTGCCACGGCATTCTGCGGCAGGGTCGGTTGACCACTGAGTAGCGAGAGGAAATCAGCGAACCGGGTCGCCACCTGCTCTGCCACCTGCTCCGGCAGGCTCCCCGGAATCAGTGCCTGGCGCAACGTGTCTGCCAGTTCCGAGCCGTGGTTGGGTCCACTGACCGACGTGACCGAGGCGACCTTGTGCGGTGCCATTGCTGCGGCGAAACGGCTGGCCAGCGCACCTTGGCTATGTCCGATCAGGTTGACCCTGGCGGCCCCGGTGCCCTGCAGGACCCGTTCAATCTGCAGCAGCAGTTGCTGGCCACGAACTTCGTTGTCATGGGCCGCGGAGAGTTGCGGGACAAACACTTGTCCACCTGCCTCCCTCAGTGCTTGCTTGACATCATGAAAAAGCTCGAAACGGCCGATACGGTCAAACCCGAACAGGCCATGGACCAAAAGGATGGGGTAGCGGGTTGTCGCATTCCGTTGCATGTTCCTGCCTCTTTTGCAGATGCTTGTCAGTGGTTGGTGCGTGCCACTGTAAAACAGGCCTACGGGTTGGCGATGTCTGAAAAATCCTCGGAGTGAAAGGGAATCTGGACTAAAAATGGTACGAATTTTCGTTTCTGCTTGAGGGGCTAGTCGGAACATTTGGCAATCTTTTGCCGCGTATCGACAGATTCGTCGCTGTCTGCCTACGTCAGACGGTGTGTTTGCCTCGGGGGTGCGGGGCTTTGGGCTGACTTCGCCGATTCGCTGGATGAGGTTCAATGGATTTCGTTCGACGCTGCCTTGATGGCAGCGTTCTATCCAAGGAATGGAGCTGCGAATGTCTATCTACGAAGTCACTAGCGAGTCTTGTGCAATGCCACCGGCAAACATTGTCCCCCTGTCGGTTGCCACCGAAGGAGGCGGCCATCTGAGCTTGAAGGTGGACGGTGAAAATTTCGAATTCAGCTATCGACCGGCGTCTGCACCCGCTTCATCGCCAGCCTTGGACCTGTCCGCCCCGACGGTCGAGGTGTTGGAGGGCGGGATGCTTGATCCTTCTCTGAGCCATGCATTCGTCAGGGTTGCGCCTTACCCCGACATGATGTGCGGTGACAAACTGGTGCTGAGCTGGCGAGGGCTCGATGACGAAGGGTTGGCTTATAGCCATGAGGCCACCCGCTCGGTCAGTGAAGGCCAGGTGGGCGAGGAAATCGTCTTTGTCATAAAAGGTCTGCACATTGCGCCGCTGGAGCGCGGTTCGCTGGAGCTTTACTGGACGCTGCATAGCGTTGCACTGCCTCAGCCGGTGTCATCCCGTCGCCTGCAACTGGATGTGGGCGATCCAGAGCCTGAGCTGCTTGCACCGATCATTGAAGAAACAGTGGGCGGGACGCTCGATCCGTCCCGTGTTCCACAGGGTACAAGTGTCACTGTGCGCCCCTATGCCCGGATGGCGGCCGGCGACCGGATCAGCCTGTCCTGGCAAGGCGCGGAGGGAGCGCCGGCATTCAGTGATGTGTTGACCGTAGAGCCGTTTGCCGTTGGTGAAGCGTTGTCTTTCTGGATAAACGCCGATTGCATCGCTGCCCATTCCACACAAGAGGTGAACGTCAGTTACCGGGTCGAATCAGCAGCGGCGCAGGTGAGGAAGTCTGCGAACTCGCGAATTCTGATCGCACCGTTGATTCGGGGGGATCTCGCGGCGCCACAAGTGCTGGAAGCGCAAGACGGTGAGCTGGAAGCGGCAGATGCGGTAGACGGGGTTACTGTGGTGATCGGCGATGCCCAAGCCGAGGAGGGAGAACTGGTGTACCTGAAATGCGATGGCGAGTATTTCAGTCATCGCGATGACCGGGACATCACTCGGGAGAACGCTGGGCAACCTTTGGTGTTCATCGTGCCGTACCGCTTCTGGCGCGAGCATCGGGAAACCGTGGTGCAGGTGTCGTATTCGGTGGAGCGACTGGATGATGCCAGTCAGGCTTCCGGCGTTGCCCGGGTCCGAGTGCGGGCGTAACTCTGGATTGAGCTGAGCGATGGTCCGACCTTTGCGGGTTACTGATTCAACCCGCAAAGGCTGTTCTGAGCGTCAGGCTTTCAGTCGTTTGGCTGCGTTCGACAGCAACTGCTCCGTCGCGCCGAACCCCAGGCAACCATCGGTGACGGATACGCCATAACGCAGGGCGGGGCTCAAAGGCTGGCAGCCCTCGAACAGATGGGACTCGATCATCATGCCGATCAAGGAGCGATCACCTTGCAGCCGTTGCTCGAGTACCTCGTTGAACACGTCGGGCTGGCGCAGTGGATCCTTGCCGCTGTTGGCGTGGCTGCAATCGACCATGATTCGGCTCGGAATCTTCAAGCGATTCAGGTCGGCATGTACCCGGGCGACGCTTTCGCGATCGTAGTTCGGGCCTTGATGACCACCGCGCAGTACCAGATGAGTGTCGGGGTTGCCCGGTGTCTGAATGATCGCCGGGTGCCCTTGGCTGTCGACGCCGAAGTGTCGATGTGGATGGGCTGCCGAACGCATGGCATCGACGGCTACGGTTACGCCACCGTCGGTACCGTTCTTGAAACCGACGGGCATGCTCAGGCCGCTGGCCATTTCCCGGTGAATCTGCGACTCGGTGGTGCGTGCGCCGATGGCAACCCAACTGAGCAGGTCGTCGAAGTAGCCGGCAGCCATTGGCTGCAGCAACTCGGTAGCGATAGGCAGGCCCAGACGGATCATTTCAAGCATCAATTCACGCGACAGGGTCAGGCCGGCGGCCATGTCATCGCTGCCGTCCAGGTGTGGGTCGTAGGCAAGACCTTTCCAGCCAACGGTGGTGCGTGGTTTTTCGACGTAGGCGCGCATCACCAGCAGCATTTCGTTGCTGACTTCATGGGCCAGGCGGGAAAGCTTTTCCGCGTATTCGAGTGCGGAGCGTGGATCGTGAATCGAGCAAGGGCCGACGACGACCAGCAGGCGATGGTCTTCGCCATTGAGAATCGCGCGGACCGCCTGGCGGTGGGCTGCGACTTGCTGGGCGAGGGCATTGCTCAGGGGCAATTGCTGTTTGAGCTGCAACGAGCTGGGCAGACGCAGGGTCAGTGCTTCGTTGGCAGAGTTCAGGGTGGTCAGTGGCAGAGCAGAAACAGACGAGTTCATATTCGGAATTCCTGGGCTGGCGGCGGGTGCTTCCCGCTCACTCGGCCCTACTGGGGTGTTCGACAATTGGCCGGATTGGCTGCGTGTGTGTGCTTGCCACCTGTGGGTGACCGATCGGAGGCGGCAGGCTGTCCCGAGCGGAGGCTGCTAAATCGCCAGGCGGTAAAAGTGTCGTAACGGTAATAAGTGGCGTAGTTCATGTCGTGATTCCTCAAAGTGTCTGGTGTGTTGCTGAAAAAGTTATGGGCCTGAAAAAACAAAACCCCCGGTCGGGAGGCCGACCGGGGGTTGAGAATTCTCTGGTAGGCGACCCGTTTTTATGGGCGCCGTGTGGGTATCAGGCGCGCCAGTGGCTAAACCAATACCCAAAATAAAAGCTCGCTGGAGCGCAAGCGTCATTCGCCCGGGCAGCCGCAACCGAGCGCAGGGCGCTAGCGGAACGAAGCTGTGAGAGGGCGTTGAACATGGTCTGTCTCCGATGAATGCGCCGAGCTTACTAGAGGCCCATATGCCTGAGCAATCAGAAATTGCTATTGCTCATTCAAGGCGTTACCTATCGCTTGAGTGCCACGGACGTTGTGACACACTGCGTGCTTTGCATCACTCTAGGGATGAATAATGTCGACGTTCACCATCGCTGCCGCCCAATCGTTTTCCGTTGCTGGTGATCTGGCGGCAAACATCGCCCGTCATTTGCGTTTCATGGCCACGGCGGCGGAGCAGGGCGTCGAGCTGCTGGTGTTCCCGGAGTTGTCGTTGACAGGCTACGAAGGCCAGATGGCCGCAGACTTGGCAATCGATCCGCAGGATCCGGTGCTGCAACCCTTGCGCAATTGCGCTCGCGAGCTTGGGCTGAGCGCCGTCGTCGGCATACCGATTCGCCAGAAGGGCAGTGCGCAGGTATTGATCGGCGCTCTGACGTTAGGCAGTGACGGCTCTCTAGAGGTTTACAGCAAACAACATTTGCACAGCGGCGAAGAGCTTTTCTATGCCCCGGGGACTGGTGGTTCGACCTTGCGCATAGGTCGCGACACCGTCGCGCTCGCGGTCTGCGCTGATTTTTCCCACTCCAGCCACGCGGCAGCGGCCGCCGGTGTTGGCGCCGACCTGTACGCAGCAGGCGTGCTGATTGGCGAAAAAGGCTATGGCGTGGATAGCGCAATACTGCAGGGCTATGCCCAAAGCCACTCAATGGCGGTGCTGATGGCCAATCACGCCGGGCTAACAGGTGGATGGCAGTCGGCGGGGCGCAGCGCGGTCTGGTCTGAAAACGGGGCGCTGGTCATCGCCGCGCCAGGCCCCGGTGAACTCCTGGTGATCGCTCGACGTGATGCCGGCGAATGGCTCGGGTGGACAGTCCCTGTGACGGTGGGGCAATGACCTACCGCTTGCGTCGCGCTGAGCCGAATGATCGGGAATTTGCCCGAGAACTCACGTGCCGGAACATGCTGCGCTATTACATTGAGCACGATTTGCTGTGGCAGGACGAAGCGTTCGATGTTGCCTGGGATGGGCGGGACAACTGGCTGATCATTCTTGATGAAGTTCTCGCGGGGTTTTTCAGCCTCAGTCGGGATCGTCGGGCGCTGTACATCCGCGAACTGCAAATAACCGAGGCCTTTCGCAGGCAGGGCGCAGGATCCTGGGCGATTGATCAGGTTATCGCCATGGCCCGCGCCGAAGGACTTCCGGCGCTGCGTCTGACAGTATTCAAAAATAATCCGGCACAAAGCCTGTATAAGAGAAAGGGCTTGATCAGGTGTGGCGAGGACGAGTGTTTCCTGAGGATGCAGCTCGATTTCGGTACACCTGTGCTCTGAAACCCACGGCCGGCAAGCCCTCGATGATGAATTGAAACTTTTTAAATGATGCTTGCCGCTAGGTCTGTCTGGCACTTTTTGCTAAGGTGTCCGGCATCCCAATAAGACCATATCGCGAGGTGTCTGCTTGATTAGGGTGCTAGTGGTCGATGACCATGATCTCGTTCGTACAGGCATTACACGTATGCTGGCCGATATCGATGGCTTGCAGGTGGTTGGACAGGCCGAGTCCGGGGAAGAATCCCTGATCAAGGCCCGTGAGTTGAAACCCGATGTAGTCCTGATGGACGTCAAGATGCCCGGTATTGGTGGCCTTGAGGCCACGCGCAAGCTGCTGCGCAGTCATCCGGACATCAAGGTCGTCGCTGTCACTGTGTGCGAGGAAGATCCATTTCCTACGCGCCTGCTGCAGGCGGGCGCCGCCGGCTACCTGACCAAGGGCGCTGGATTGCCGGAGATGGTCCAGGCCATCCGACTGGTGTTTGCCGGGCAGCGTTACATCAGTCCGCAGATTGCCCAGCAACTGGCGATCAAGTCGTTCCAGCCAACCAACGATTCACCTTTTGATGCCTTGTCCGAACGGGAAATCCAGATCGCGTTGATGATTGTCGGCTGCCAGAAGGTGCAGATCATCTCCGACAAACTCTGCCTGTCGCCGAAAACGGTGAACACCTATCGCTACCGGATCTTCGAAAAGCTGTCGATCAGCAGCGACGTTGAGCTGACGCTGTTGGCAGTACGCCACGGCATGGTTGATGCCAGCGCCTGATCATGACTGAAGCATTTGATCCCGGCGCCTTTCTGGCGACTGTCAGTGGGCGTCCCGGCGTCTATCGCATGTTCGACAGCGAGGCGCGCCTGCTGTACGTAGGCAAGGCCAAGAACCTGAAGAAGCGCCTTGCCAGCTATTTTCGCAAGACCGGGCTGGCGCCGAAAACCGCTGCGCTGGTCGGGCGTATCGCGCAGGTCGAAACCACCATCACCGCCAACGAAACCGAGGCGTTGCTGCTTGAACAGACGCTGATCAAGGAGTGGCGGCCGCCGTACAACATTCTGTTGCGCGATGATAAGTCCTACCCTTATGTGTTTCTGTCTGACGGCCAGTTCCCACGCCTGAGCATCCACCGTGGTGCGAAGAAGGCCAAGGGCAAGTATTTCGGCCCGTACCCGAGCGCCGGGGCCATTCGCGAAAGCCTCAGCCTACTGCAAAAGACCTTTTTCGTCCGCCAGTGCGAAGACAGTTACTACAAGAATCGCACTCGCCCGTGCCTTCAATATCAGATCAAGCGTTGCAAGGCGCCTTGTGTCGGCCTTGTCGAACCGGAGGTCTACGCCGAGGATGTGCGCCATTCGGTGATGTTTCTCGAGGGGCGCAGTCATGCGCTGACCAATGAACTGTCCACGGCAATGGAAGAGGCGGCGATCAATCTTGAATTCGAGCGCGCCGCCGAGTTGCGTGACCAGATTGCCTTGCTGCGCCGGGTCCAGGATCAACAAAGCATGGAAGGCGGCACGGGCGACATCGATGTCATCGCAGCCTTCGTCAATCCAGGTGGCGCCTGTGTTCATCTGATCAGCGTGCGCGGCGGACGAGTTCTGGGCAGCAAGAACTTCTTTCCTCAGGTCGGTATTGAGGAGGAGGTTGCCGAAGTCATGGCGGCGTTCCTCGGTCAATATTTCATCAGCAGTCCGGAACGCGACCTGCCGAGCGAGTTGATCGTCAACGTGGTTCCTGAAGACGCCACCGCCCTGATCGAAGCGATCCATGAGCTACGTGGTCGTGAACTGAGCATCAGTCACCGGGTGCGTGGCACCCGGGCTCGCTGGCAGCAGCTGGCAGTCACCAATGCCGAGCAGGCGCTGGGTGCGCGTCTGGCCAATCGTCAACACACGGCAGCACGCTTCGATGCGCTGGCTGAAGTGCTGAATCTGGATGAGCCACCGCAGCGACTTGAGTGCTATGACATCAGTCACTCCAGTGGTGAGGCTACTGTCGCTTCCTGTGTCGTGTTCGGCCCGGAAGGCGCGATCAAATCCGACTATCGTCGTTACAACATTGAAGGCGTCACGGCGGGCGATGACTATGCGGCCATGCATCAGGCCTTGACTCGCCGCTTCAGCAAACTGAAGGACGGGGAGGGCAAGCTGCCGGACATCCTGCTGGTGGACGGCGGCAAAGGTCAGTTGTCGATGGCCCGTGATGTGCTCAACGAATTGGCGGTGCCGGATCTGATCCTGCTGGGTGTGGCCAAGGGCGCAACACGCAAGGCGGGTTTCGAAACTTTGTATCTTAATGATGCAGCGCATGAGTTCACCTTGCGCGGAGATTCGCCGGCACTGCATCTGATACAGCAGATTCGCGACGAAGCTCACCGCTTCGCGATTACCGGCCACCGTGCGCGGCGGGGCAAGACCCGCCGCACGTCAACGCTGGAAGGCGTTGCGGGCGTCGGGCCAACTCGTCGTCGGGACTTGTTGAAACATTTTGGTGGATTGCAGGAGCTGTCTCGTGCAAGCATCGAAGAGATCGCCAAAGCACCGGGGATCAGTAAAAAGCTCGCAGAGTCGATTTATGCAAACCTGCATAGCGAGTAGAATGCCAACTCACCTCGTAGCCAGTTGTGCCGATGAATATCCCTAATCTGATTACCGTTCTCCGCGTCCTGCTCATACCGATCTTCATTTTGTTGTTTTACCTGCCTTACCAGTGGAGCTATATGGCCTCCGCCTCGGTATTCGCTTTTGCCGCGGCAACTGACTGGCTGGATGGCTACCTGGCCCGCCGCCTGGAACAAAGCACGCCGTTCGGTGCGTTTCTCGATCCGGTTGCCGACAAGTTGATGGTGGCGGTCGCGCTGGTACTTCTGGTGCAGGAACACGGCAACTTGTGGCTGACACTTCCCGCTGCCGTGATCATTGGCCGTGAGATCGTCGTATCGGCCTTGCGCGAATGGATGGCCGAACTCGGCGCTCGCGCGCATGTAGCGGTGTCCAATCTCGGCAAGTGGAAAACCGCGGCGCAAATGCTGGCGCTGGTGATCCTGCTGGCCAATCCGCGTGACTTCAGCTTCTGGGTCTTGCTGGGTTATGCCTTGCTGATGATCTCGGCGGGCCTGACATTGTGGTCGATGGTTCAATACCTGCGGGCCGCTTGGCCGCATCTGAAAACCGACGTTGAAAAGAAATAAAACTTTTTTGAATCAAAGGGTTGACGGGGCTTCTGAAATCTATAGAATGCGCCACACCAAGCGGGAATAGCTCAGTTGGTAGAGCACGACCTTGCCAAGGTCGGGGTCGCGAGTTCGAGTCTCGTTTCCCGCTCCAAGTTTGTACGCGGTTGTTGTTGTGCTACTAAACAGCGATCGTTTGAGGCCGAGTAGCAAAATGGTTATGCAGCGGATTGCAAATCCGCCTACGCCGGTTCGATTCCGACCTCGGCCTCCACTATAAACAAGCTCCGTAGATCCATGATTTACGGAGCTTTTTTTATTTTCAGTGTGCTGCAAGATTTAGTCTTGAAATCAGCTACTGTGAACTTGCTTCACCGGGACGTGATGTATATATTTCCCGCTCTGCTTCACAAGGCTCAACATTGTCAGGTGTGCTGGTCGACTGACATGAGCACTACACCGCGCTACCGCCCGAATGGCGAAACTGGTAGACGCATGGGACTTAAAATCCCCCGCTCGTAAGGGCGTGCCGGTTCGATTCCGGCTTCGGGCACCATCTAAAATCAAGGGTTTGCGAGCGAAAGCTGATGCAAACCCTTGTTTGTTTCCGGTCCGCCATTTTTGATTTGATCCGCCATTTACCTTGCGGGCATGACCTTTTTGCCTTTGCGATTCAGCTGTTTCAACTCATTTGCCCTCAGGCCATGTCAAATCTCCTGCGCAGACTTCCACGCCATGATTTGATCAAGATGGCATTTAGAGCGGGTTCAGCCAGCGCACGAGGTTCTTCAGGCTGTGGGTTTGACACGGAAGGCCAAGTACACCGGCCCGAATGGGAAGGTACTGACTTCCAACTCGTCTAGAGGGGCGAGCGTGCGGGTGCGGGTTCCGGCGTTGCTGTAGATCATGTGGCTGTTCGACACTGCAATGTTGACCTTTCCGGCGGCAGCCTGGATTAGTGTCGCCTTGAACCCCTCAATCACATCGTCACCAATCGTCAGCGTGACGTCTGTGTCGCTAATGACCAGAATCGACTTACCTGAATCCGCCATGGTCAGGGGCCTGCTGCCGGTGATCGAGACATTGGTGTGAACGTGGCCGCCGGCGTGGTAGCTGACCATCCTCGGGTCGGCGAAGACGCGTGCGAAGGAGCCGACATAATTCACACTGGCGCGCATGTCATCGAATTGCTCGACCACATAGGTGCCGATGCTGCCCGAGACTTCGCCGTTGGGGTCCAGAACCCACTTTCGCCCTACCATCAGCCCGATCTGGGTGTTGGCGCGTACTCCCGCGCGCATTTCTTCGAGAAAAAGTTGGCTGATCTGACCGCCACCGTTGCCCTGAACATAGGTAAATCGTGCAATGGAGTGGCTGTCTCCAGTCGGGCTGCCTTGGGTGGTATCGACTCGATAGTCGACAAAGTCTGCCGATACAGTGGTGGTCGTTGTGTTGGTGTTAGGCGCCCAGGTGAAATCCAAGGCTCTTCCGGTTTTCACCTGATGCAGCGAGGTGGTGGTCTGTGTGGTAGTAGTCGAGCCTGACTGCTTCAAATCATCGTTCATGATGCTCCTCCTTAAGTGAAGTGCGGTATGCCTGCTACTGAGCCGGGTTTTCATTCATCTGACAGGGGCAGGTGGAAGATTCGGACTGCGCCGGGGACTAAATGCGCAGGCTGTACCAAGCCAGGCAGACGGTCTCCAGTTCTTCTGTAAGACATGTCAATTCGTCGTGAGTGATCATTCCGGATATTTGTAGTGCCTGGTTAAAGCTGATCGAACTGCTCTTCAGCGCAAGAAGCTGAATTTCATCTCGGGCTTCGCTGAGATACCCGAAGTTTGAGCGTGCCATTGCCATGACGGTAATTGCTTCAGTGGGCATAGCCTATTCGATCAATCATTAAAAATGAGAGGTTGCCAGCTATGATCGCTGTTTGGCCATCAACCAATTGGCAGGGTGTCAATAGAGCGCGACACGATGCTTCGCGTCCAGGATGTTGCAATGCGTCTGCTGGGGCTACATTTCGACGATGTCGAGACCAGCATTGATCATGCCCGTTGCGGACTCGACTGCTGAAGAGATTCTCCAGCAGGTGGATGGGAGGGTACTTAACCAGGTCGAGGTGGTTACGTGAGCAAGGCCGCTTCACCCTCTTGAAAAATATTGTGCTGATTGGCAGGAAGCAAAAAGCCCGGACGTATCCGGGCCTGTCAGAGGAATCACTCAGCGCGAATTTACTTCTTCCTGAGTCCGGGCAGACGCTCTTTCCCTACGCCGGCGAACCCAGCTGAAGAAAGCGTGAACCGGGTGTAAAAACGCTGCAAGCACGCACAGCAGCATGATGATGAAAATGGCGATCAGCGGGAGGCTTTCGTGCGAGAACATGGTGGGGTACTCCTGTAGGCACTATGTTGGAACCCGCAGGCTAGACGCATTGAGCCATGCTTGCGATGAACGTATGTTCATCCTCGGATGCTTGAACTGTGCTAAGGAAGGACTCGCCAAAATGATCGATTCTGGAGGTGCGCAAACATTCGTCGCGCAATCATCCATCGGTCTTTTTTCAATACAGTAAGGTTTCGTAACGCGGTAAACCGGCGATGTTCGGCGCCGGCCTTGGTTAAGGCCAACGCCGTGCGTGGAATGATTAAGCAGGTGTCTTGTCAGCCGCGCTTGGGCAGTTTCCAGTTCGGGCGGATGAAGTGGCAGGTGTAGCCATTCGGTATCCGCTCCAGGTAGTCCTGATGCTCCGGTTCCGCTTCCCAGAACGGTCCGGCAGGTTCGATTTCGGTGACCACTCGGCCCGGCCAAAGACCAGAAGCGTCGACGTCGGCGGCGGTGTCCTCGGCGATGTCGCGTTGCTCGTCGCTGAGGTAATAAATCGCCGAACGATAGCTGGGACCGAGATCGTTGCCTTGGCGGTTGGGCGTGCTGGGGTCGTGGATCTGGAAGAAGAACTCGAGGATCTGCCGGTAGCTGATCAGGGCAGGGTCGAAGATGATTTCGATGGCCTCGGCGTGGTTGCCGTGGTTGCGGTAGGTGGCATTCGGCACCTCGCCGCCGGTGTATCCGACGCGGGTTTTCAGCACGCCAGGATAACGCCGCAGCAGGTCCTGCATGCCCCAGAAGCAGCCGCCGGCGAGAATCGCGGTTTCGGTTTGTCCGGTCATGATCTTTTTTGCCTCTCGGTGACTGTAGATACGGTTCTGGTTATGCGGGCGTGTTGGCTATTTGCAAGCCTGATTCAGGATTACGGGCTGCTCGATCCGGTGTTTTCAACAAAAAGCCCTGACGATAAGGCCAGGGCATTTATGGGTTCGAGCTGAATTCGGGCAGTTCACATCGAGTGATGTACTAAAGACACCACATCAAGCGGTTATACAAACGCTTGCCCGAAAAAGCCCCGTGGCAGGCGCTGCGGCCCAGCCAGCGCGGTCAGTCGTTCGATCCACTCCGTACGCCAGTTCGACGCGCCGTGGTCAGCCTTGGTGTGGCGAGCCGCGCGCCGTGCCGCATTGCGCTGGGTTTTGCGCGCTTCCTTGTAGGCATCGGTGTTGCGGCAGCTGCGGCATTTGACGCGATTGAGTTCCAGGCTCGAGGCAAGGTTGTTGCCCTTGTGACCACAAGCCAGATGTCCGTCTGTTTTGAAATGGATAACCATGAACAGTCTCCTGGGTGACGTGTACAGGTTATGACCCCTCACGGCAGCTGGGGTTCGCTGTATCGGCCAAGTGGTAGGCCAGGAGACTGTCGTTTATCGCTGTGCAATCATCTGAAGCGAGGCAACGGCCGTTCGACGGGTTCTAGCGAAGACAGAGTGCGGCGGATCAGCGGCGTGTCTTTTTCGATGTCGTTAAGGCGATCACGGATGCGCAGGGCGGTCGGGTGCCCGCCTTGATGATCGACCCAGTCGGCGATTTCCTTGCAGGCCGCGGCAAGGCGCGCCTGACGGGAGTCGAGCAGGGTGAGGAGGGTGGTGATGGACTCTTTTTCGGACATGGAACACCTCCGTTCAGACAAACCGTTGAGAGGCAGCAAAAAGCTCGCGGGTTGCGAGCTGTCTGCCGTTGGGGCGCTGGTCCGTCAGCTGCCTTGAGTATAGACCCCGCCTGTCAATTGCATCAGCCGGCTGTTTGGCGCGCCAGCATTGGCGAGCTGGCCGCATTGAGCCGTCGGCATTCGTGTCGGGCCTCTTCCTCAAGGTCGTAGCCATCACCGATGAAGCCGCCGGTGCGGGTATCGTTGATCCGAAACCAGCTGCTGGCCTCGGCGGGTTCATGCTGGCTTTCCCCGGCGCGCCGGCCGTGAATGATGATCTTGTTGCAGCGCTTCACGACAAATATGTCTTCCATGGCGTCACCACAGCAAATGGGTGTCAGATCAACTATAGAAGCCGTGGCCGATCGTGCAAAAAATAGACAGTCAGTTCGTCGGTTGCAGCCGCCATCCCTCGCGGTACCCATCCAGGCGATGCGTCGGTTTCAAGGCTTGCAGAAAGTCAGGATCGTGGGAAACCGCGACAATTGCACCGGGAAACGTCTGCAATGCCTGTTCGAAAGCTTGCACCGACGCCAGATCCAGATGATTGCTCGGCTCGTCGAGCAACAACAGTTGCGCGGGCGTCTTGCCCCACAAGGCCACCGCCAGTGCGGCTTTCAGGCGTTCTCCACCGCTCAGTGAAACGCTCGGTCGGGTCACCCGTTGCGCGTCCAGTTGCAGATGAGCCAAGTGGCTGCGCAGTGCGCTTTCACTCAACGGGCTCTGCAGCGCGAGCAGTTGCTCGATGACGCTGAGACCGTCGTCCAGCAACTTCAGATGCTGGTCCAGATAAGCCACGGGAATATGGGTGATGCATTCGCCGCTGGCGGGATGCAGTTGGCCCGCGAGCAACCTGAGCAACGTCGATTTGCCGCAGCCGTTCGGACCATTGACGGCGACGCGCACAGGACCACTCAGCGTGAGATTGAACGGTTGCGTCGGTAGCCATGGCACACACGCATCAATCAGCGTACAGACCCTACGCGCGGCAGGCACTGAACTGCCGGGCAGGTTCATCAGCACCACATCGTCCGGGAGCACGTTGGCGTAGGCATCACGCACCTGCGCGTCGAGCTCCGATTTGCGCTGCTGATGACCATGTCGCACCTGGCCCATGATCTGCCTCGCGGCACCTTTGAGGCCTGCGCGCTCGAAACCCGAGACATTGGCGGTTCTGGCGTTGCGCAGTGAGCGGGCAGCATGGCGCTGGATGGTGTCGTGTTCGTTTTGCAAGCGCTGCTGCTCGCGCCGGCGCTCGGTTCTGCTTTGATCCAGCGTCGCTTGCGCCGCCGCCTGATGGATCTGTCGTTGCTGCTGGTAAGTGGAAAAATTGCCGCCGTACACCGTGGCACCCCGCGGCGTCAGCTCGACGATACGCTGCATGCGCTCAAGCAATTGGCGATCGTGGCTGATGACGATCAATCCGCCGCGCCAGTGCTCCAGCCTGTTCATCAGCCAGTCGCGGCCGGGGCCGTCGAGATGGTTGGTCGGCTCATCCAGCACCAACAGGCGCGGCGGATTCAGAAATGCCCCGATCAACGCCAATCGCGCTTGCTGGCCGCCGCTCAGCGGTTGGGTCAAATCCGTGGGGGCGACGTCCGGCAGACCGGCGTCATCCAGCCATTGGCGCAGGCGTTCGGGCAGATCCCAGCGTTCGCCGAGGATGTCGAAATCTTCCGGCGACGCCTCGCCGCACTGCAACCGTTGCAATGCGCGAAGCGCGGTAGCGGTGCCCGTGGCGTCGGCCACGGTCTGTCCCGCGTCGGCGGTGAATGTTTGCGCCATATAGGCCAGGGGAACCGAGCAAGTCACGCTGCCGGCAGTCGGTTGCAAGTGTCCGGCAATCAGCTTGGCCAGCACGCTTTTACCGACGCCGTTGCGCCCGACGATTGCGGTGTGGGTGTGATCGAATTGCAGATTCAGCTCGTTGAAAATCTTCTCGCCATTAGCGAACTGAAAAGTCGTTTGATTCAAGGAGACGAGGGCAGGCGTACGCGAGACGTGAGTCATCGGCACCTCCGAAAAATGTCGTGAACACTGACAGGCGCTATTCAGCGCTTATCGCGATTACATTTTCAGAAGGCTTGATTGTTCACTTTCTGCGGTCGTCCTGAAGGGGGAAAGGTGGTTAGCCTAGACCACCCATCCAGCGCAGATCAAGGCGCATCCATCATTTGCTCAAGAAACATCGCCAGCGCCACTTCCTCGGAGCGCAAGCCCTTGCGGACTCTTGGGCGTGGTAACTCGGCCAGCGCACCGAGCAGGAAACGCTCGACCACGGCCGGATGGATGTAGCACTTGCGGCACACCGCCGGGGTGTTGCCCAGCTGTTTGGACACGCTCTTGACCATCTCCACCACATGCCGTTTCGCCTCGGCTTCGGACTCCCATTGCAGTTCGCGCAATACCGCCAGGGCCAGCGCACTGCCGGCCCAGGTGCGGTAATCCTTGGCGGTGAAGTCGGCGCCGGTGAGGGTTTGCAGGTAGGTGTTGACGTCGTGCGAGCTGACGGTGTGTCGCTCACCGTTTTCGTCCAGGTACTGAAACAGATTTTGCCCGGGGATTTCCAGGCAGCGCTTGATGATGCGCGCCAGGCGACGATCCTTGACGGTGATCTGGTGTTCGATGCCGCTCTTGCCGCGAAACTGGAACAGAATCGCGCTGCCGTTGACCTCGACATGTCGGCTGCGCAGGGTGGTCAGACCGTAGGAGCGGTTGTCCCGCGCGTACTGGGTGTTGCCGACGCGGATCAGCGTGGCGTCGAGCAGCGTGATGACGGTGGCCATCACCTTGTCGCGACTGAAACCGGGCGCGTCCAGCAGGGTTTCAAGTTGTTTGCGCAACTTCGGCAGCGCCAGGCCGAATTCACGCAAGCGCGAGTACTTGTCTGCATCGCGCACCTCTCGCCAGCGTGGGTGATAGCGATACTGCTTGCGGCCACGAGCATCGCGGCCAGTGGCCTGCAAATGGCCGCGCGGATCGGCGCAGATCCATACGTCGGTGTAGGCCGGCGGCACCGCCAGCGAATTGATCCGTTTGATTTCGTTGGGGTCGGTGATGCGCTGCCCGGCCGGATCGAAATAGACGAACTTGCCGCGCAGTTTTTTGCGGGTCAGGCCGGGTTGAGTATCGTCGACGTAATGCAGGTCGGGTGGGAGTACGTCGGCTGGCGCGGTGTCGGGCATGGCAGTGTCCTTGGCGAATCGCTCTGTTACAGCGATTGACCGCGCGCCATGGCCGTCGTGCCAACCAATTCAGGCCAGTACGGCGACGGCCTTGATCTGCGCCCACAAATGCTGGCCCGGGTGTATGCCGAGCTGATCCCGGGAAAACCGCGTGATCCGCGCCAGCAGCGGTGTGCCACCAGCGTCCAGACGAATCAGCACATGCGCGGTGTTGTCCGCTGTCTGCTCGCTGATCACAGTGACCGGCAACCGATTGAGGATGCTGCTGGCCTCGCTGTCGTGCAGGCTAAGGCTGATGTCACGGGCGTGCACCTTGGCGCGCAAAGCCTGGCCCACTGCCATGGGGGCGTGGGTCACGCGGATGTTCATTTCGGTGGCCGGCAGTTGCAGGCTGAGCAACTGATAATCGGCGTCGTAGGCACTGACCTGACCTTCGATGATCACCCCGGCGTCGTCGCCCATCGCCATTGGCAGGTCAAGACGCGCGAGGGTTTCGCCAATCGGGCCGCTGGCCAGAGTCTTGCCGTCGCTGAGCAACACCAGATGATCGGCCAGGCGGGCGACCTCATCCTGCGCGTGGCTGACGTAAAGCACCGGGATGTCCAGCTCATCGTGCAGACGCTGCAGGTACGGCAGGATTTCATTTTTGCGCTGGCTATCGAGGGCAGCCAGCGGCTCATCCATCAGCAACAGTTTTGGACTGGTCAACAGCGCGCGAGCGATGCCGACACGCTGGCGTTCGCCGCCGGACAGATGCTGCGGATGGCGCTCCAGCAAATGGCCGATACCCAGCAGTTCGGTGGCCTGCGCCATGTCGACCCGACGCTGGGCCTTGGCGATGCGTTTGAGGCCGAACTGTAGGTTGGCCAGTACCGACAGGTGCGGAAACAGACTCGCTTCCTGGAACACATAACCGATTGAACGTTTGTGCGGCGGGACAAAAATTCGTCGCTCGCTGTCCTGCCAGACTTCGTCGTTGACCTTGATAAAACCCTGTTCGGCCCGCTCAAGACCGGCGATACAACGCAGGCAGGTGGTCTTGCCTGAGCCGGAATGACCGTAGAGCGCGGTCACGCCACGCCCTGGCAAATGCAGATCGACATCCAGGCTGAAACCCGAATAAGCGATTTTCAGACGTGCATCAATCATTGATCAGCTCCAGCCCGCGCGGGTCTTGCGGCTGGAGTACAGCGCCAGCAACACCAGAAACGAAAACACCAGCATCGCCCCGGCCAGCCAGTGGGCCCGGGCATATTCCATCGCCTCGACATGGTCGTAGATCTGCACCGAAACCACTCGGGTCTTGTCGGGAATGTTGCCGCCGATCATCAGCACGACGCCGAATTCACCGACGGTGTGCGCGAAGCCGAGGATCGCCGCGGTCACGAAACCGGGGCGGGCCAGAGGCAGGATCACGCTGAAAAAAGTGTCCCATGGATTGGCGCGCAACGTTGCGGCCACTTCCAGTGGGCGGGTGCCGATCGCCGAGAACGCGTTTTGCAACGGTTGCACCACAAACGGCATGGAATAGATCACCGAACCGATCACCAGCCCGGTAAAACTGAAGGTCAGAGTGCCCAGGCCCAGCCATTGCGTAAAGTGGCCGAGAAAGCCATTGGGTCCCATTGCCAGCAGCAGATAAAAGCCGATCACGGTCGGCGGCAGTACGAGGGGCAGGGCGACGATTGCGCCGATGGGGCCGCGCAGCCAGGAACGGCTGCGCGACAACCACAGGGCAATCGGAGTGCCGACGACCAGCAGGATAGCAGTGGTCAGGGACGCCAGTTTCAGGGTCAGCCAGATCGCCGCGAAGTCGGCACTCGTCAGCGACATTTAGAGCTGATAGCCGTAGGACTTGATCACCGCAGCGGCTTTCGGGCCTTTGAGGTATTCAACCAGCGCTTTGGCGGCGGCGCTGTCCTTGCCTTTGTTCAGAATCACCGCGTCCTGTTTGATCGGGTCGTGCATGCTCGCTGGAACGATCCATGCCGAACCGCTGGTGACCTTGCCGTCCTTGTAGATCTGCGACAGCGCCACGAAGCCCAGTTCAGCGTTGCCGGTGGACACGAACTGATAGGCCTGGGTGATGTTCTGGCCTTCGACGATCTTGGCTTTGGTCGCTTCAGTCAGCTTGAGTTTTTCCAGCACCTGAGTGGCGGCCAGGCCATATGGCGCGGCTTTCGGATTGGCGATGGACAGGTGCTGGTATTCGTTCTTCTTCAGGACTTCACCTTTGGCGTCGACATAACCTTCTTTCGCCGACCACAGGGCCAGGGTGCCGATGGCGTAGGTGAAGCGCGAGCCCTTGACGGTGTCGCCTTCTTTTTCCAGTTTTTCCGGGGTGGTGTCGTCTGCCGAGAGGAACACTTCAAACGGCGCGCCGTTCTTGATCTGGGTGTAGAACTGGCCGGTGGCACCGTAGGCGGCGACCAGTTTGTGCCCGGTGTCTTTTTCGAAATCGGCAGCAATTGCCTGGATCGGTGCGGTGAAGTTAGCGGCAACTGCCACCTGCACTTCATCAGCCTGAGCGGCGCCGAAAGCGAATACCGCCAGCAGGGAAGCCAGGCAAGTTGGGGCAAAACGTGAGGCACGAATGGTCATGTAACAGCTCCGTTGTTGGCGAGTGCAGAGGGCAGTTATTGTTGGGGGTGGACTGCACCGATGCGAGGGGGTGAAACGCTATATAGCGAAATATATAGCGAAATGCCGCTAAACAGGAAGTGCTGTTGTATACAGGATGAAGCTGTACCGCGCCTCACCCTGGATCGGATCAGCGACGGACCAATTTTTCCAGCGCGCCTTGCGCCAGTTCCTGGGTCAGTTCGGCGCTGCTCAGCTCCTTGCCCAGCGGGAAAGCCTGACCGGCCCAGAGGTTACTGAATTGCGCTTCACTTTTGGCGCGCAATGGCATCAGCGCCCCGCCAGCCAGCGGGAACGCTGGGGCGATGGGCGACATCGGTCCGATTTCGCGCATCACCCGATTGAGAATGCCGCGAGCCGGACGGCCGGTGAACAGGTTGGTCATCGCGGTTTCACTTTCCTTGGCGGTACGCAGCGCCTGGTGATGCGAGGCGCTGACTTTCGCTTCCGGGGTAAACAGATACGCGGTGCCGACCTGCACCGCTGACGCACCGAGCAGCAACGCCGCGGCCACACCGCGCGCATCGGCGATGGCCCCGGCAGCGATCACCGGCACCTTCACCGCATCGACGATCTGCGGAACCAGAGCAAAGGTGCCGACCTGACTACTCAGGTCTTCGCTGAGAAACATCCCGCGATGCCCGCCAGCCTCGTAACCCATGGCGATGATTGCGTCGCAACCGTTTTGCTCAAGCCACACCGCTTCATCGACAGTGGTGGCGGACGAGAGAATTTTCGCACCCGTGGCCTTGACCCGATCCAGCAAGGATTTCTCCGGCAGACCAAAGTGAAAACTCACCACTTCCGGGCGAAACTCTTCCAGCACTTCGCACGCTGCCGCATCGAATGGCGCCCGGTTGGAAACCGGTGTCGGTGCGTCGAAATCGACACCCAGTTCGCGGTAGTACGGCTCCAGCAGATTCTTCCAGTCTTGCGCGCGCTGTTCATTGGCGGCCGGTGGCTGGTGGCAGAAGAAGTTGACGTTGAAAGGCTTGCGAGTGTGCTCGCGAATGGTCTTCAGCTCTTCGCGCAACTGCTCGATGCTCAGCATCGCGGCCGGCATCGAACCCAAGCCGCCCGCGTTGCACACGGCGATCACCATGGACGAGTTCGTGGCACCGGCCATCGGGGCCTGGATGATCGGCAGCTCGATACCGAGCAGGTCAAGTATGCGGGTGTCAGGCCATTGGCTCATGGAAGCGGTTCTCCGAACGATGAAGCGGGGCAGGGACGGCAGAACCGGTTTTTTAACAGCTAAACCGGCCCCAGGGCCAGTCCGATTTTTTCGCACACGAATAGTCGCGCGCCGTCAGCGTCGATGAAAACCGCCGCCACCGCCGCCTCCAAATGATCGGTTCATGACTTGCGAGGAATTGTGAAAGTTGTTGGTTCGCTGGTTGCCGAAGTTACGTGCGGCCGACTCGCGATTGAGGTTTTGCAACTGGGCATTGTTGTTGACCGGTGCCGTGCGAGTCGGGCTGCCCTTGACCATCGATTGCCAGCCGTTGTCGGTTTTCTTGTAGACGTTGCCGTCGTGCCCGGCATAGACGTTGTCGCCCACTCGCGCGGCGCCGCCGTTACGTCCTTTCACGCCGCCATATTGTGTGGTCTTGTCGGTGTTGGGGTTGTACACCGCGCCACGATTGGCGGTGACCTGGGTGCCATTGCGAGCATTGCCTGCGGTCACTTTTCCACCGGCGATGGCGCCACCGTTCGGCCCGACCACCTCACCACTGCGCCCGGCCGCGTAATTGCCGTTGTAGACATTGTGTACGGCACCGCGCTGGCCTGCGGCCGCAATGCCGGTGCGCGAGTTGTAGGAGGAGCCGACCTGACCGGCCCAGCGATTGCCGGTCCAGGCGTTGTACCCGGCGCCATAACGACTGACGGTCGCGCGGTCGCCCCATTGCCGATAGATATTGCCGGTGGTGCCGGCCCAGCCACCGGGGCCCCAGGCCACGGCGCCCCCGCGATAGCCGTAAGCGGCGCCGCCCCAGGCCAGCGGCGCGGGGTACAGGCGCGGTCCCCAGGCGTAACCCCAGCCGTAATTGCCCCACCATGGATAAGCGCCCCAGCCCCAACCCATCGCCACGGTGTTGCCGCCCCAGCTCCAGCCGAAGCCGAAACCGAAGGTCCAGCCAGTCCACGGCGTGTAGCGCATGGCGACGCCGAAACCGTAGGTCACCGGCGGCCCGTACCAGACGCTGCCGACCCACGGTGTGTAGGGATAACCGGTGCCATAGACCACCACACCTGTGGCCGGATCCAGATTCGATCCTTGATAGCCGGGGGTGTAGCCCACCACCACGGTATCGCCGCTGGATTCATAGACTTTGACGTAGGTGAGGTAATGCATCGGTGAGCTCGGCGGGATCGAATAGATCACCGCCGGTACGGAGCTGGCCACGGCCCAAGGCCCGTTAACCGAGGTGGCGGTGAACCAGATACCGTTTTCCACCGCATACCAACTGTCGCTGTCGACCCGAATGATCGGCGTCGCGCTGTTGACCACGTATTGCAGCGGCGTGCTGTTGATTGCCTTCAATTGCGGCTCGCCATCGAACTGCGGCGCGGTCATTTTCACTGCGCTTTTCTTGATCGCCGAGGTTTGTGGAATGGTTGCAGCGATCGCGGCTTCCCTAGCCTGTGGCGTGCCGGCGACCGACGCCTTGACGTTCTCTTTCGGGCTGTCATCCGGGATATTGGCGAAGTCTGCCGGCAGTTTGTCAGCCGGGGTAAACGTCCATGGGCCTTGCATGTCAGCGGCGCGGAACCAGCGGCCGGAGATCAGCACGTAACTGTTCTGGTCGCCGATTTCCTTGAAGATATGCCCGGTGGTATTGCTCACATACAGCAGACGGGTGCCCTGTATCGGCAGCCACTGCGGCGCGCCGTCGGTGACGATCAGTTCAGTGGGCGTGGTGGCGATGAAGATTTTCGGTTGCGGTGATTTGGCCAGACTCGGAACCTTGTCTTTCGGATCGCTCTGGCCGGTCAGCAGATCGACCTGACGGCTCTGGATCGCCGCCTGTTTGGCCTTCTCCAGATCGGCCGGTGGTGTGGTCAGGCGGGTGTATTCGCCGCTGAGGCTGTCAGCGGCCATCCAGCCATCGAACACGTGCAGGTAGTGTTTGCCCTCGGCGTCCTTGAGCAATAGCGGACGGGTGTTGATCACCCGTTGCAGCCCGGTGCCATCGACCGTCCGGTAGACGGCGTCGCCATCGATGTAGACGAGCAGGGCAGGGACGTCGGAACTGATGATCGCCGGCGGGGTGTTTTCCAGTGGCGCGCTGTCGGCTTTCTGCTCGGCCGACAGCACGCCGACCGCTGCTTCGAGTTGATCGAGGGATATGGTTTTCTTGCGGCTTTCGGCATCTTTTTGCAGGGCTCCAAGCCAGACGTCGGCCTGACTGGCATCGGCGGGGAAGTCGGCCTTGATGATCTTGTATTGATCCAGCGCGACCCAGCGCGTGGCCTTGTCGACCAGCGTGTGCGCGCTGAACTGGACAATGCCGAAAGTGGGTTTGCCATCGGCTCCGGTGGCTTCGACGGCAGCGCGGGCATTGAGGGTGTAGCCATCCCAACTGTCGAGTTGCGGCTGATACACGGTGAGTCTGGCCTTGCCGCTGGTGATCACTTGCGGCCATGTCGGCGCGCTCGCGGCGGAGTCGGCAGCAGGGGCTTTGGTCGCGGCGGCCGGGGCTGCCCAGACATTGGCAAGAGTCAGCAGGCACAGCATCAGCATCGCTAGCAATGAGCGCGGGTAAGGCATTGTCAGCTCCATCGGCAGGGGCCGCTTTCAGCAGGGATGACAGCGAAAGCACGACCGTCGAAAAAGCATAGCCGCCCGCTTCACAATTACTTGGCGGATTTGCGAATTGGCGCAAAGTCGGGTGGGGCAATGTGTTGCTTTGTGTTATTTCAGGGCACGAGGAATTGAATTCATTGATTGAGAGGCAGCCATGTTCAACGGCATTTTGATCGACAAAGACGACAGCGGTTACCGCGCCAGCCTGCAGCAGATCAGCGAAGCGCAGTTGCCCGAAGGCAACGTGACGGTGAAGGTCGCGTACAGCACGCTGAACTTCAAGGACGGTCTGGCGATTACGGGCAGCAGTCCGGTGGTGCGCAAGTTTCCGATGGTGCCGGGGATCGATCTGGCGGGCACGGTGGAAGTCAGTTCGCATCCCGACTACCAGGCCGGTGATCAGGTGCTGCTCAATGGTTGGGGGGTGGGCGAAAGTCACTGGGGCGGGCTGGCGCAGAAGGCGCGGCTCAATGGCGACTGGCTGATTCCGTTGCCCAAAGCCTTTACCGCCGCGCAAGCCATGGCCATCGGTACCGCCGGCTACACGGCGATGCTGTGCATTCTGGCGCTGGAGCGTAACGGCGTGACCCCGGATCAGGGCGAAGTGCTGGTGACCGGCGCCAATGGCGGGGTGGGCAGTTTCGCCATCGCCTTGCTCAGCAAGCTCGGTTATCGCGTGGTGGCGTCCACCGGCCGGGTGTCCGAGCATGAGTACCTGAAACAACTGGGCGCCAGTGAGATCATCGACCGCGCAACCTTGTCGGAGCCGGGCAGACCGCTGGCCAAGGAACGTTGGGCCGGGGTGATCGATTCGGTCGGCAGTCACACCTTGGCCAACGCTTGCGCCAGTACCCGCGCCGAAGGCACGGTGGCGGCCTGCGGTTTGGCTCAGGGCATGGATTTTCCGGCGTCGGTGGCGCCGTTCATTTTGCGCGGCGTGACGCTGGCGGGGATCAACAGCGTAACTCAGCCCAAAGCGCGGCGGATCGAGGCCTGGGCGCGTCTGGCCAAGGATCTGGACTTCGCCCTGTTGCCATTGATCAGTCACGAAATCGCCCTGAGCGAGGCCATCGACGCGGCACCTGAGCTGCTTGCCGGACAGCTTCGCGGCAGGGTTGTGGTCGACGTCAATCGCTGACAAAGTAGGCGTCATTGCGGCCCGTGTGGCCGCATTTCTATTCAGGGAGCGGTAATTTCGATGGACTTGAAACGACAGCAAATCGACGCCTTCACCGTTGCCGGCCTGCGCGTTCGCACCACCAACGCCACAGAGCACCAAGCCGAAACCGCGAAAATCGGCCCGATGTGGGGCCGGTTTTTCGGCGAGGAGTTGGCCGAATCCATTCCCGGCAAGTCAGCCAATTCGCCAATTTATGGCGTGTATTCGGCTTACGAGTCGGATGCTTCGGGTGCGTTTGACGTTACCGCTGGCGTTGCCGTGAATGCTTCAATCAAAGACTTCGAGTCCGTGCGGATCGAAGCGGGCGAGTATCTGGTATTCGAAGCGCAGGGGCCGTTGCCTGACGCGGTCATCTCGACCTGGGGAAAGATCTGGAAGTTCTTTGAGGAGAATCCGCAGATTAAGCGCCGTTACGCCACCGACTTCGAGGCCTATATCGGCCCCGAGTCCGTTGCGGTCTACATCGGCGTGCGCTAAGGCTGCGTTTCGCGCTCCAGCAGTTGGCGCTTGCGCTCTACGCCCCAGCGATACCCCGAGAGATTGCCATCGCTGCGCACCACGCGGTGGCAGGGGATTGCTACGGCCAGACGGTTGGCGCCACACGCCTGCGCCACGGCGCGCATCGAGGTCGGCGCACCAATGCGTTGAGCGATCTCGGCGTAACTGGCGGTGCGGCCCGCCGGGATTTCCTGCAGTGCCTGCCACACCCGTTCCTGAAACGCCGTACCCCGTACGTCCAGTGGCAAATCGAGGCCCAGCGCTGGCGCCTCGATGAAACCCACCACTTTGGCGATCAACTGTTCGAAGCCGGCATCGGCGCCAATCAGGTTGGCCTGACGGAACTGATCCTGCAGGTCGCAGACCAGTTGATGTGGATCATCGCCCAAGAGAATCGCGCACACGCCGCGTTCGCTTTGCGCCACCAGAATCGCCCCGAGTGAGCATTGCCCGACAGCAAAATGAATGTCGTTGTTGCGTCCGGCAGCGCGGTAGTCGCCGGGTTTCATGCCCAGTACCTTGTCGGCAGACTCATAAAAGCGGCTGTTGGAATTGAAACCAGCGTCGTACAGCGCATCCGTCACTGAGCCGCCGTCTGCGAGCCGTTCACGCACCCGGCGCGAACGGTGCGCCGCTGCGTAGCCTTTGGGCGTCAGGCCGGTAGCAGCCTTGAACACGCGATGAAAATGGAACGGGCTGAGGCCGGCGACTTCGGCGAGTTCATTGAGCGCGGGCACAGTTTCACTCGACTCGATCTGCCGACAGGCCATCGCCACGGTCGCGGCGTGCTGGCTGGCGACCTCAGTCTGATCCTTGCTCGTGCGCTTGCTCGGGCGGTAACCCGCCGCCTCGGCGGCTTCGGCGTTGTCGAAGAATTCGACATTCTGCGGTTTGGGCAATCGCGACAGGCTGCTCGGGCGGCAATAGATGCCGGTAGTCTTCACCGCGTAGACAAACTGCCCGTCGGCCCGTGGGTCCCGCGCAACGACGGCAGCCCAGCGTGGATCGGTTTCAACGTTGATGATTGGCGAAAGCTTTTTCATGGCGAGTAGTCCGTTGACCTGTTTGATTCAGGTTAACCAGCGGCGATGTTCGTAACACTCCGGGCCTTGCGGTCAAATTTTTCAGGATCATCCAGCAACACGGAAAGTCAGGTTGATCCGCCGTTCGCCCAGACGCGGATGCTGGCCGGGCTTGATCGGCAGCACCCCGTGAAAACGCAGGCGATCAACGCCGCCCCAGATCACCATGTCGCCGTGCAGCAGAGGAATACGCTGGCTCTTGTCGCTGCGGGCAAAACCACCGAACAGGAACATGGCCGGTAAGCCCAGGGACAGCGAGACGATCGGCGCGGCGTAGGCATTTTCGTCTTTGTCCTGATGCAAAGACATCTTCGCGCCGGGGACATATTGGTTGATCAGGCAGGAGTCTGGATGAAAGTCGGCAAATCCAGCGCGCTGTGCTGCTTTGCGCGCCAGTTCTGACAACACTTCTGGCATCGCCGGCCAAGGCTGGCCACTCAGCGGGTCGACGGTGCTGTAGCGATAACCGCTACGGTCGGTGATCCAGCCCAGGGTTCCGCAACTGCTGGTGCCCACCGACATGCTGAAACTGCCCGGGGTCATCATGTGGCGCAACGGTGCTACGGCGAGAATGGCTTCCAGCACTGGCAACAGTTGATCGATCACCGGCAGGGCGAAGCCGCGCAACACCCATGATTGTTCGCCGATCTGCTCGGCGCGGGGTTGTTGCTCGGGTTCGTGGTTGGCGAACAGGTCGAAGGTGGTCGGTTGCATGGTGTTCATGATGCGTCGTGAAAGATGATGCCCAGAGTATGCCGATTTCCGCTGTGCAGGCGACTGACGCCGTGACGCATGGTCACTCGATAATCGCCGCGTGTGCCGCTGACCGGGCGCTGGTTGACCGCGAATATAACCGCGTCACCCTTGTGCAGATCCACGACGTGCGGGCGCGACTGCATGCGCGGGCGTTGCTCGGTCAGGACGAACTCGCCGCCGGTAAAGTCTTGCCCCGGCGCTGACAGAAGAATCGCCACCTGCAGAGGGAAAACCAGTTCTCCATACAGATCCTGATGCAGGCAGTTGTAGTCCTGCGGGCCGTATTGCAACAGCAGTGGCGTCGGTCGCAACTGGCCGGCGGCGTGGCATTGCTGCAAAAACTCGGCATGGGTTGCGGGAAATCGGACGGGCAAATTCATGCGTTCGTACCAGCGATTAGCCAACGGCATCAGGCGCGGGTATAGCGCGTTGCGCAGACGTTCGAGGGTGGTCGGAAGGGGGTATCGAAAGTATTTGTACTCCCCGCGACCGAAACCGTGGCGGGCCATGATGACCTGCGAGCGAAACGGTTCGGTCTGTGAATACAGGGCGCTCAAGCGCTCACAGGCTGGCGCCGACAGCAGCGAACGGATGATGGCGTAGCCGTATTGATCCAGTTGCTGCTCCAGGCTGGGCCAATCGAGCGCATCCAGCCGTGACGGGGACATTGACATGCTGACTCCTGAACACTTGGTCTAGGCTGTCAGTCTGGGCAAGTCCCTGCGGCAGAACACCCCGCCGCTTGCGATTGAATTCGACGGACTGCGTTACAGGGCTTTGCTGACGGCGATATCGCTGATCACGTCATCGGTCTGGCCGTGGATGGCATCCAGTGCAGCCTTGGCTTCTTCCACGGTGCCGTGCTCCAGTTGCGCGAACTCGAAGCGGCGATCACCGTTGAGCTTGTATTTGATGACGTATTTGGTCGTTTGGGCCACGGTCGTACTTACCTTGTGTCAGGGCGACTCAGCTGAGTTTTGTGCTGGAGCGGCGGATGATCTTGATCGAGTGGGTCAGGTTCGGTTTGCGCGTGACGCTGATGGCGCGACGGCTGACGGTGTCGATGGTGATGTTCCAGAAGCCGGTGCTCGGCGCGGTGATGCGCGCAGGAAACTTGTCGAAAGCGCCGCCGTGGTAGGTGTGGCGTCCGCCATTCTTGAACGCGCGGAAGTTGGCGTCGTTCATCAAACGGATGTTGCAGGTTTGCGAGCATTGGATGACGACAATGTCGTCTTCGTTGAGGTGCTCGCGCTGGTGAATGAATTTCATGGGCGCCTCCAGAAGGGCTTTTTCTACTAAATCAAAACGATAGCATGTGCGATTGGCGCAGTTTATCAGCCCGAACGGGTTATTATCCCGCCGTCGAGCGCTGCTTTGACAATTAAAAACAGTTATTCGCGATTCGATGCGGGTTTAATGGAGTAAGCCTCGGAGAAAAATGGCATTACTGCTGTCCGAGGGTCTTTATGGGAGGTATTTGTATGAAGTGGGGTGTGGTGTGTCTGCCGTTGATGTTGGTCATGGGTGGTTGCGCGAGTGTTTCCGAGATCAATGAAACCTTGCCGACCATGAGCGTGATTTCCGGCAAGAAACCCCATGAGTATGCTCAGTGCCTTGCGGACAAGCTGGCCAGCAGCCGTGGCGCGCTGCAGATGCAGCCGCACAAGGATGGCGTGCGAGTGATTGTCCCCGGGAAATTTTCCACTGGCGCGGCAGCGGTGTTTGACATCGACGACCGCTCCGGCGGCAGCAGCATCAAGCTGCATGAGCGCATGTCCAATGTGCCGATTCGCCCTCGTGACGTGCAAAACGCCGCCAATGCCTGTATTTCCGGCTGATAGAATAGCGGCCATCAGCACCGATGCCGTCACAGTCATGCTGTGACGGCATTTTCATTTCTGGAGTCGCGCATGAAGCGAGAGCAAGTACGGGAACGGCATGCAGAGGGCCTTATCTCTGCCACGCATGTCATTCAAAATCCGGCGAATCCGGGTGAGTGGATCGTTTTTTTCAAGAAGAGCGCCGGTCGCAGCTATTTCCTGGTGGACGATAACGACGAAGTCGAATCCTTTGCCCGGCTCGACGACTTGATCGAGATCGTGCGTGGGCTCGGGATCAAATTCGCCGAGATTCACATGTAGGGTCTATTTGCAGACCACCACCACGCTACGGTTTTTGTAGTTGCCGACATCGACCCCCAAAGTCTTGTCGCTTTCTTTGGGGGCCGGCGTGCCATCGGTCCCGACAATGCGATAACCGGTGCCGGCACAGGAGGCATCGGCCTTCTCATAGCAGGTGGCCCAGGAGTTGGCCTCGCCCGAGCAATCGATGGTCAGGCCCTGTTCGCCGTTGTTCAGGTAAGTGGTTTGCGAGGTGGCACAGCCACCCAGGGCCAATACCGCGATCAGCGGCAGCAATCTGTTCATGTTCATAAGTGTGTCGTCTTCAGCGAGGGAGGGGCTAAACGCTCTGACAGCGCCAGCATGAAAAGGTTATAGCGATTGGCCACTTGTTTTCATCGGGCTGCGAGCGGCCACAAAAAAGCCCTGCACAAGGGCAGGGCTCGGGACGTGTCGCAACCGATCAGTCCTGATCTTTGCCACGGCGTTTGGACGACGCCGGGGTGTCGGTGAACACCGACGCCACATCCGTCGCCAACTGCTCGCTGTCGAAAGGCCCGGCGATGTGTTCGCCATTGGTAGTGGTCAGCGTCCACTTGCCGTCTTTCTTGTCGATCACATACCCGTTGATGATTTTTACCGCGGCCATCTATCTGTCTCGTTCGCTGGTTCAAAGGCGCCATGATACCGACAAATCCTCACATTGGGGGATGATGAGCGTATGGTGATGCAGCGCATTTGCGTGTTTGAGCTACTCTGTTTTCGCGGGTCGAAGACGCCAACGGAACTATCGGAGAGAATATTTCTCTATGTTGGCATCGGTTAGCCAGTGCGGGGCATTGTAAGGTGCACGCCGCCTGATTAGACTGCGCCGAAACTCGTACACACAGCCCTTTCAAGGACTTATATGATCAAGAAATGCTTGTTCCCAGCAGCCGGTTACGGTACTCGCTTCCTGCCAGCGACTAAAGCCATGCCCAAAGAAATGCTGCCGGTGGTAAACAAGCCACTGATCCAGTACGGCGTTGAAGAAGCTCTGGATGCTGGCCTGACTGAAATCTCGATCGTGACCGGTCGTGGCAAGCGTGCTCTGGAAGACCACTTCGACATCAGCTATGAGCTGGAAAACCAGATCAAAGGCACCGACAAGGAGAAATACCTGGTCGGCATCCGCAAGCTGCTCGACGAGTGCTCGTTCTCCTACACCCGTCAGACCGAAATGAAAGGTCTGGGCCACGCGATCCTCACCGGTCGCCCGCTGATCGGTGACGAGCCGTTCGCCGTGGTGCTGGCGGACGACCTGTGCGTCAACCTCGAAGGCGACGGCGTACTGACCCAGATGGTCAAGCTGTACAAGCAGTTCCGCTGCTCGATCATCGCGATTCAGGAAGTCGATCCACAGGAAACCAGCAAATACGGCGTGATCGCCGGCGAGATGATCCGCGACGACATCTACCGCGTACACAGCATGGTCGAGAAGCCAAAGCCGGAAGACGCTCCGTCGAACCTGGCGATCATCGGTCGTTACATCCTGACCCCGGACATCTTCGATCTGATCGAACAGACCGAGCCAGGCAAGGGTGGCGAAATCCAGATCACCGACGCCCTGATGAAGCAGGCCCAGAACGGCTGCGTAATGGCTTACAAGTTCAAGGGCAAGCGTTTTGACTGCGGTGGCGCCGAAGGCTACATCGAAGCCACCAACTTCTGCTTCGAGAACTTCTACAAGACCGGCAAGGCTTACTGATAGCGCCGGATCTGCATCGCGACGGGTGTGAAAGCAGCCAAGTGAATGTACCCACAAACGCCCCGACTAGTTCGGGGCGTTTGTTTTTGTGCTGGAAAACCCCTTGAGTCCAGCAGTGCGGTTCACTGGTGCCCTCTGAGCGCGCTGGCTGCTTTTTCTAGGGGAAGGCACCTTCGACGCATGCTGGCTGTGCCGATTCCTTTCAGACGGCACAGCAGAGTGCCGCACAAGCGATAAACCTGTCCGCCCCGGAAACGAAAAAAAGCTCCGTATCTTGCGATACGGAGCTTTTTCTTTATACGTTGCGCCGATTGCGATCTCTCGAAACCGGCGCCTTCCAGGCAGTTACTGCTGCACGACATTCGCAGCGGCAGGCTCGACCTTTTTCGGCTTCATCAGGCTGAAGTCGATCAGCGCGCGCTGCTCACGCTCGTACGGGTTGCCGATCATCAGCGGACGTGGCTTGAAGCTATCGCTGACCAGGCTCTTGGTGCGGTCCAGTTCATCGAAACTCAAGCCGGCCATGTCTGCCCAAGTGTGGATCAGGTGCGAGCTGCTGTAAGGCCGCCCCAGGTCCGCGGCGAAGTTCCAGTTATGGTTCTCGCGCCATTTCGGCGAAGCCCAGGCCATGAACGGAATGGTGTACATCGGCGCCGTCGGTTTGTTCTCGTTACGGCCCAGGGTGTTGTGGCCGGCCGAGTCGAATACGTCTTCACCGTGGTCGGAGAGGTACAGCAGGAAACCGTTCGGATCGGACTTGGCGTAGTCCTTGATCAGGCTCGACACCACGAAATCGTTGTACAGCACGGCGTTGTCATAACTGTTGTAGGTTGGCACCTGGTCATCACGCACGCCGGCCGGCACGCCGGTACGGTCCTGGAACTTGTCGAAAGTCGGCGGATAGCGGTACTGGTAGCTCATGTGAGTGCCGAGCAGATGCACGACGATCAGCTTGCGTTGAGCCGGATCAGTCAGCGCCTTGTTGAACGGCTCGATCACGTCACCGTCGTACTGCGCGGCGTTCTGATTACGGTTGTTGTTCAGGTACACCTGCTCGTCGGCCTGTTCGGAGAAGGTTGTGAGCATGGTGTTGCGCTTGGTCATGGTCTGCTGGTTGGTGATCCAGAACGTCTTGTAGCCGGCCTGCTTCATCATGCTGACCAGCGAAGGCGTCGACAGGTACAGATCCGGGTTTTCTTCGTCGGCGAAGGTCAGGACCTGTTGCAATGCTTCAATGGTGTAAGGGCGCGGAGTGATGACGTTGTCGAACACCGCGAGCTGATCCTTGAGCTTGTCCAGCTCCGGCGTGGTCTTGCGCGGATAGCCGTACAGGCTCATGCGCTGACGGTTGGTCGATTCGCCGATCACCAGCACCAGGGTCGAAGGTTTATCGGCGTCTGCAACCTTGAGGTTATGCAGCGGCGGGACCTTGCTGGTGCTGTGCAGCATCTCTTCCATACCGGCAAGCGTATCGAGGTAGCGGTGGTAAGCCACCGCCATTTGCCAAGGCACGGCTGGCTCGATGCGATCTTCGAACTTCTCGAAACCGCCGGCGAAACTGCCGGTGCGCTGGGTTTGTTTAATCAGCGGGTAGCCGACTACGGCGAAGACGATCGCGATCGCGGCCACGAATGCGCGGCCACGGGGCATGTAAACCGGGCGCAGGCGCGTCCACAGGAAGTAGGCGAAAGCGGTATGGGCGAGGAACGCAGGGATCATCCACCATGCGAAGTACTGGGTCATGTACTCGCCTGCCTCAGACACGTTCGACTCGAACATGATGAAGATGACGCTTTGCGAAAATTCCTGCTGATAGATAAAGAAGTAACCCAGGCTGGCCATGGAGCAGGCCCACAGGACCACGCCGATCAACGCGGCGAGCAGTTTGGTGCGCTTGGGGAACGCCAGCATCGGGGCGAGCCAGAGCGCACTCATCACGAAGGCCTGACGGAAACCGCTGAAACCGGAGGTGCCGGTCAGCTGGATCAGCAGTTGGGTGATTCCCGAGAAATACCAGAAGAACGCGAACAGCCAGAGAACACCGGCCCAGTCGAAACCTGTCGCAGTCGTTTTGCTGCGTTTGAACAATGCCATTCAGCACTCCAGCTCATCGTCACTAACCACCGTCGGAGCGCTACATCAAAACCGACGAACGGAAGCCGCGCGCAAACGCACGGCCAGAATGGGCCGGAGTATCACCAAGGCAGTGTGAAAACTTTGTTAGTTGCTGATCAGGGGCAGGGGAGCATCATGTCGGGAACGACAGGCGCCGTTCCCAAAGCTGGCGGGGCAGGTCAGGCGTGCGGATTGCGCTGGACAACCGGCAGAGGTTTGGGCTGGGCGCCCTGAGTCAGCGAGCGCAGCTGCGCCAGCTCCTGCTTCAACTGGTCGCGCTCGTCTTTCAACTGGCGCAATTCATCACGACGGATCGTGACGTACAGGGTTTGTGGAGGCATTGCTGTATGTACTGTGCCCATTGCTCACCTCGCAAATGGCGTGTCTCAACTGCAAATCGTCCCCGCGTCGGGGCTACTGACTTGCTATCGGCGCCAATTTTGAATTCTTTTGCCCGTGAATGGAACTTTTTTATTTTTCATGGTCGGTGTGTCTTCGGCAGGATTCGGGGCGTTATCAGTCTGAATCGGGCACAATGCCCGGAAACTTCCCACCCGACGCTCTGGACTAACCTCCATGGATCACGTTGGGCTATAACCTTTGACACACATTTATTCGCAGTAAGGAGCATCAGCACATGCAACTCGGGATTATTGGACTGGGCCGCATGGGCGGCAATATTGCGCGACGTCTGATGCTCAACGGTCATACCACCGTTGTTTACGACCGCAATACCGCTTTCATCGATAACCTGGTCGCCGAGGGCTCCACCGGCGTTGCCGACCTGTCCGCTCTGGTGGCAGGCCTGGCCAAGCCACGCGCCGTGTGGGTCATGCTGCCGGCCGGCGCACCGACCGAAGACACCATCAACACCCTGAGCGATTTGCTGGAAGCCGGTGACACCATCATCGACGGCGGCAACACTAACTATAAGGATGACATCCGCCGGGCCAAGACTCTGTCCGAGAAAGGCCTGCACTACATCGACGTCGGCACCTCCGGCGGCGTCTGGGGCCTGGAGCGCGGCTATTGCATGATGATCGGCGGCGATGCCGAGACCGTGCAGCGCCTTGACCCGCTGTTTGCTGCTCTGGCGCCGGGCATGGGTGACATTCCGCGCACCAAGGACCGCAAGTCCGATGATCACCGTGCCGAGCACGGCTACATTCACGCCGGTCCTGCCGGTGCCGGGCACTTCGTCAAGATGATCCACAACGGCATCGAGTACGGCATGATGGCCGCGTTTGCCGAAGGCTTCGACATCCTCAAGACCAAATCCAGCGAGCGTCTGCCGGAAGACCAGCGTTTTGACCTGAATGTTGCCGACATCGCCGAAGTCTGGCGTCGTGGCAGCGTGGTTTCGTCCTGGCTGCTGGACCTCACCGCCGACGCGCTGGCCAGCGATCCGAAGCTCGACGGCTTCTCCGGTTCGGTGGCTGACAGCGGCGAAGGCCAATGGACCATCGAGGCGGCCATGGAACAGGCAGTGCCGGTGCCGGTGCTGTCGAACTCGTTGTTCTCGCGCTACCGCTCCCGCGGTCAGGGCACCTTTGGCGACAAGATCCTTTCGGCCCAGCGCTTCGGCTTCGGCGGCCATGTGGAGACACCGAAAAAATGACCCATACGATCCGCAGGAAATCCAAGGCAGAACCCGCTCCACCGACCACGCTGTTTCTGTTCGGTGCCCACGGTGACCTGGTCAAGCGCTTGCTGATGCCGGCGCTGTACAACCTGAGTCGCGACGGCCTGCTGAATGATGGCCTGCGGATCGTCGGCGTTGACCACAACGCCATTAGCGATGAAGCCTTCGCGCAAAAACTCGAAGACTTCATCCGTACCGAAGTGGCGGCGAAGGTCGGCAAGGGCGATCAGATGCTTGATCCGGCCTTGTGGGCCAAGCTCGCCAAAGGTATCAGCTACGTCCAGGGTGACTTCCTGGACGACAGCACCTATTCAGCGCTGGCGGCAAAAATTGCCGATAGCGGCACTGGCAATGCGGTGTTCTACCTGGCCACCGCGCCACGTTTTTTCAGTGAAGTGGTGCGCCGTCTCGGCGCGGCCAAACTGCTTGAAGAGACCCCCGAGGCGTTCAGAAGGGTGGTAATCGAGAAGCCGTTCGGCTCCGATCTGCAAACCGCCGAAGCCTTGAACGCCTGCCTGCTCAAGGTCATGTCCGAGAAACAGATCTATCGGATCGACCATTACCTGGGCAAGGAAACCGTGCAGAACATTCTGGTCAGCCGGTTCTCCAACAGCCTGTTCGAGGCGTTCTGGAACAACCATTACATCGACCACGTGCAGATCACCGCCGCGGAAACTGTCGGTGTTGAAACCCGTGGCAGTTTTTACGAGCACACCGGCGCGTTGCGGGACATGGTGCCCAATCACCTGTTCCAGTTGCTGGCGATGGTCGCCATGGAACCACCGGCCGCGTTCGGCGCTGACGCCGTGCGTGGCGAGAAGGCCAAAGTGGTCGGCGCGATCCGCCCATGGTCGGTCGAGGAGGCGCGAGCCAATTCGGTACGCGGTCAATACAGCGCCGGTGAAGTCGATGGCAAAGCGTTGAACGGTTACCGTCAGGAGCCGAACGTTTCGCCCGACAGCAGCACCGAAACCTACGTCGCGCTGAAAGTCATGATCGACAATTGGCGCTGGGTCGGTGTGCCGTTCTATTTGCGCACCGGCAAGCGCATGAGCGTACGCGACACCGAGATCGTCATCTGCTTCAAACCGGCGCCGTACGCGCAGTTCCGTGACACCGAGGTCGACGAGCTGCAGCCGACTTATCTGCGTATCCAGATCCAGCCCAATGAGGGCATGTGGCTCGACCTGCTGGCCAAACGGCCGGGGCCGGCGTTGAACATGGCCAACATCGAGCTGGGGTTCGCGTACAAGGACTTTTTCGAGATGCAGCCGTCCACTGGCTATGAAACGCTGATCTATGACTGCCTGACCGGCGATCAGACGCTGTTCCAGCGTGCCGACAACATCGAGAACGGCTGGCGTGCGGTGCAACCGTTCCTCGACGCCTGGCAGCAGGACTCCAGCGTGCAGAGCTACGCTGCCGGTGAAGATGGCCCACAAGCCGCCAATGATCTGCTGACTCGCGATGGTCGCGTCTGGCATGGTCTGGGATGAGTAACGCAACGCAACACTCCATCCGTTTTCTGCTCAGTGACATGGACGGCACACTGTTGCAGCCCGATCACAGCCTGAGCCAGCGCACTATCGACGCAGTTCGCTCGTTGCGCGAGGCGGGCGTGTTCTTCAGTCTTGCGACCGGGCGTCCACCCAAAGCCATGTTGCAGCAGATCGAAGCCTTGGGTATCGACGTGCCGACAGCGGCGTTCAACGGCGGCACCATCGTCAAGCCTGACGGCACGCTGCTGGCTGCGCACTATCTGCCGGTACCGGTGGCGCTGACGGCTTTGGCGACGTTCATCGATCAGCCAGGTGTTGAAATCTGGGTGTTCAGTGGCGGTGACTGGCTGCTCAAGGACCCCAACGGGCCAATGGTGCCGCGCGAACAGCACGGTCTTGGCTATCCGCCGGTGGTGGTGGAGAGTTTCGAACCTTATCTGGAGCGCATCGACAAGATCGTCGCCACCAGTAACAACACGGATCTGCTGATTGAACTGGAAGCCCGTTTGTTGACCAAGGTTGAGGGACAGGCGCAGGTTTCACGTTCGCAACCGGTGTATCTGGACGTCACGGCACTGGAGGCTAACAAGGGTACCGCGCTGTCGACGATTGCCGAGTACCTGAACGTGCCGCTGGAGCACACCGCCGCGATTGGCGATGGCGGTAATGACCCGGCGATGTTCCATCGTGCCGGGTTCTCGATCGCCATGGGGCAGGCGGAAGAAGCAGTGCGACGGCAGGCCGATGCAGTGACCGCGCCAAACACCGACGATGGCGTGGCGCAGGCGATCGAGAAGTACATCCTCGGTCGCTGATTCACCCGGAAACAAACTGTGGGAGCGGGCTTGCTCGCGAATGCGGTGTGCCAGTCAACACATCAAGTGCCTGATGCTCCGTCTTCGCGAGCAAGCCCGCTCCCACAGATTTAATCGCGTGTTGTCAGAGCCAGTAACTCACCGCATACCACCCCAGCAATCCCATCACCACGGTGTACGGCAACGCCATCCACACCATCCGGCCGTACGACAGACGCACCAGCGGCGCGATCGCCGAGGTCAGCAGGAACAGGAACGCCGCCTGACCATTCGGTGTTGCCACGCTCGGCAGGTTGGTGCCGGTGTTGATCGCGATCGCCAGTGTCTCGAAATGCTCGCGGCTCATGTGCCCGGACAGGAAAGCCTGTTTCACTTCGGTGATGTAGATCGTGGCGACGAACACGTTGTCGCTGATTGCCGAGAGCAGGCCGTTGGCAATGAACAGCATGCCCGGTTGTTGCTCCGCCGGCAGCGCCAGCACCCACTGGATCAACGGGGCAAACAGTTGTTGATCGTGAATCACCGCGACCACGGCAAAGAACACCACCAGCAATGCAGTGAACGGCATGGCGTCTTTGAAGGCGCTGCCCAGGCGATGCTCGTCGGTGATGCCAGTGAACGCGGTGATCAACACGATCACCATCAGACCGATCAGGCCGACCTCGGCGACGTGAAACGCCAGGCAACCAATCAGGATCAACGCAGCAGTGCCTTGCACCAGCAGGGCGGCACGCTGGCGCGGTGTGCGTTCGGCGTTGTCTTCGGCGGCGTAATTGGCTAGCACGGCACGCACGTTGTCCGGCAGCAGGGTGCCGTAGCCAAACCAGCGCAATTTTTCCAGCAGCATGCAGGTCAGCAGGCCCGCCACCAGTACCGGCAGCGACACCGGCGCGACTTTCAAGAAGAACTCTGCGAAGTGCCAACCCATCTCATGGCCGATCAGCAGGTTCTGCGGCTCGCCCACCAACGTACAGACCCCGCCGAGTGCGGTGCCCACCGCGCCGTGCATCAGCAGGCTGCGCAGGAATGCGCGAAACTGTTCGAGATCGTCATGGTGCAAGGCTGGCAGGTGCCGGTCGTCACTGAATTCGCTGTCCTGACGCGGATCGTTGCCCGAGGCTACGCGGTGGTAAACCGAATAGAAACCGACCGCCGCGCTGATGATCACCGCCGTCACGGTCAGCGCATCAAGAAACGCCGACAGAAACGCCGAAAGAAAGCAGAACATCAGCGCCAGCAGCGCCTTGGAACGCACGCCGAGCAGCAGGCGCGAGAACAGAAACAGCAGCAGGTCTTTCATGAAGTAGATGCCTGCGACCATGAACATCAGCAGCAGGATCACCGGAAAGTTGTGCACCAGCTCATCGTACAGCGCCTGCGGCGTGGTCATCTTCAGCAGCAGGGCTTCGATCAGCAACAACCCGCCGGGCATCAACGGATAGCACTTGAGGGCCATGGCCAGGGTGAAAATGAACTCGATCACCAGCAGCCAGCCGGCGGCGACCGGGCCGACAGTGAACAGCACCACGGCGTTGAGGATCAGGAACCCGACGATGCACGCCTTGTACCAGCGGGGCGAATGCCCGAGGAAATTGTGCGCGAACGCCTGGGCCAGTGAACCGGACATCGGTTGCTCCTTGTATTAAGAAGCGCGCAAGTTGCCGCAAGTGTCTGGCAAGTTCAAGTCCACGGAAGTTATTGATTCAGATAGCGCGCGACCATGGCGCGGTAGTTGCCGTCGAGCGAGTAGCCGCCGACAAGAATTTTCCGGTCTGGCTGGATCGCGAGAGAATTGGCGGTATCCAGGCTGCGGCCCAGGCGCGTGCGCAACCAGCCGTGGCCGTTGCCGAAGCTTCGGTCGAGATGGCCATCAGCTTTATAGCGAGCAACGATGAAGTCGGCCTCGACGCCGCCGATCGTTGCACCCACCGCCATGATCCGACCATCCGCCATGCGTTGCGCGGCGCTCCACTGGCAACCACTGGGGCCGATTTCCAGCAGATGCGGGTGGCCAGTGTCGTTGCGCCAATCCGGGCGGCCGTTAGGATGCAGGCTCAGCGCCAGGCAGCGGATCGGATCGCGACTGCTGCCAAAACAGTGCAGATGTTCCTTTGACTCGATGACCTGACAGACCATCGCGCTTTTGCCATTGGCTTTGAAAGCCAGGAAGCCATCCACCGCGAAGCGCTCATCAAGTCGCCCGTCAGGCAGGTAGCGCGCCACCAGCCCCTCTTGGGGAAAATCAATTGAGCCGGCGACAAGGATCCGCCCGTCCTTCTGCAATACGAGGCTGCTGAGCCACGTGTTGAGCAGCAAATGTCGAATCATCACGAAACCGCGCCCATTGAAGCTTTCATCGAGCGTCCCGTCTGGCGTCAGGCGGATCAGCATTCCGGCATGGTCGGCGAGTTCGAAGTGGTGATTGGCGATCAGCAGAATATGCCCGTCGTCCTGCACGGCGATGTCACAGGCTTCAGCACCCGGTACGCCGGGCGGCAGCCAGCAATCGCGGGAACCGATGGACAGGTCGCCGGGCAGGCGCACTACTTTGCGGCCATTTTCACCAAAGCTCGGGTCGGGGATGCCCTCGGTATTGAACAGGGCAAGGGCGGGCAGGGTGCGATGGGCGTTTTGATAATGCAGCCCGGCCAGCAGGATTCGTCCGTCGGGCAATACCTGGACCTTGCCACCGGTGGCCTCAAAACCGCATTCGAACTCGCCAATCACGCTGCCTTGCTGGCCGAAAGCGAGGTCGGCCGAACCGTCCCCGAGTAGGCGTGCCAGACCGAAACGACTGCCTTGAGCAGTGCCGACCTTGGCGGCGACCAGCACGCGCCCCTGTCGATCCAGCGCGACACCCTGAGTCATGCTGGAAACACTGCCGGCGAAATACACTTGGGCGACGCCAGTGTTGGCAAATTGTTTGTCGAGTTGCCCGGAACTGTTGAGTAGTGCCGGGCGCGCAAAGGCGTTCTCGGGTGACATGCATGCCTCTCCTTGCAAGTTGACCAGGCCCGAATGGGCGGTAACTGCATGAGCGGAACATTCAATCCCTGAATACACGCAAGTTCAACTGACAGAACTAACAGGTGGAGCGTCGCACTGTGCCATAACAGTGTCTTTTTGAACCAAACGAAAGCCTGCCAAGCAGTGGCGCCTGGCAGGTTGAAGAAAGTTGTACAGAAGTATTGAAGATAAACAGCAGCGGATAACTAACAAAGAACAGAGCGGATGACGTGAAAGTCATCCGCATCAGCCTCTGATCAATGTGGCATCGACCACGATTGCAGCAGGTAACCTTCTTTGCTCAATTCAGCACGGGCTTGTTGCAACAGCAATTCCAGCTGCGCCGGGTCGGAGTAGGCGCTGCTTGGGATCTGCTGACGACCGATATGCGAGTTGGTGCGATCGATGACGGTCAGGTTCAGTTCACCGTTGCCGTCTTGTGGGGCCCAAGCCACGCACTGGAAGGGTTTGAACGCGTGGTTGGCAATCAAAAGAGCTTCGTTGATACGGAGCGGGGCGGTCATGGGATCTTCTCTCTGTCGTGCCCAATCAAATGATCTGCCGTCGGTTGGGCTTACCGTTCGGCTGGTTACTTGTACTGATGCACGCAACCCCGTGGCAGGTCACACACGACACAAAGAAATTTCAACTTTGTTGCTGAGGCCGGACATATCGAGCGTTTTTGAAAGCTTGCTGAAAGATAGTAACTCGATAGCTAACTAATGAACTCGCTTCTTATAACTCGTTAGCTTGTATACCTATAAGCAATCGATACAAGGCCCTGTCAATTTCTTGCTAATGTTACAGTCGGGTCTGCCAAATGACTGTTTTTACAATAATTTCCTTAAATTTGGCGCCAAGGAACAGTCATGATCGAAGCGCCAGCGTTACGACGTTTATTGGTAGTCGACCCCTGTGACGACTGCCATCGCCTGTTACCCGGATTGCGCGCGGTGGGCTGGGATGTTGACAGTTGTACCCTGGAAAATGCCGCTGATCGGACATGTGATGTCGGGCTGCTGCGACTGCAACCTTTTCACCTCGAACGCCCCGAAGCGGTCAAGGAATTGATCAGCCGCAGTGGCACCGAGTGGATCGCGGTGTTGAATCAGGAAGTCCTGCGATTACAGAACGTCGGTGACTTCGTCTGCGAATGGTTTTTCGATTTCCATACCTTGCCGTTCGATGTCTCACGCGTACAGGTAACTCTGGGCCGCGCATTCGGCATGGCGCGTTTGCGCGGGCAAGGCACGATTCACGTCGACCAGCCTGAACACGAGTTACTTGGCGACAGCAAGCCGATCCGTGAGCTGCGCAAGTTACTGAGCAAACTGGCGCCGACCGAGTCCCCGGTATTGATCCGTGGCGAAAGCGGCACCGGTAAAGAACTGGTCGCACGCACGCTGCACCGCCAGTCCCAACGCCACAGCAAGCCGTTTGTGGCGATCAATTGCGGGGCCATTCCCGAACATTTGATTCAGTCCGAACTGTTTGGCCACGAGAAAGGTGCCTTTACCGGTGCGCATCAGCGCAAGGTCGGGCGCATCGAGGCCGCCAATGGTGGCACGCTGTTTCTCGATGAAATCGGCGATCTGCCACTTGAATTGCAGGCCAACCTGTTGCGTTTTCTCCAGGAAAAACACATCGAGCGCGTCGGCGGCAGTCAGCCGATCCCGGTCGATGTTCGTGTACTGGCGGCCACCCACGTCGATCTGGAAGCGGCCATCGAGAAAAAGCGTTTTCGTGAAGACCTCTATTACCGCCTCAATGTGCTGCAAGTGGTAACCGCGCCATTGCGCGAACGCCACGGTGATCTGTCGATGCTGGCCAACCATTTTTCCCACTTCTATAGCCACGAGACCGGGCGCCGTCCGCGCAGCTTCAGTGAGGATGCGTTGATCGCCATGGGCAAACACGATTGGCCAGGCAACGTGCGGGAACTGGCCAACCGCGTGCGACGTGGTCTGGTGCTGGCGGAAGGAAGGCAGATCGAAGCCCGGGATCTGGGATTACTCAGTCAGCACTCGATTTCGGCACCGATGGGGACGCTGGAAGACTACAAGACCCGCGCCGAACGCCAGGCGCTGTGCGATGTGTTGAACCGGCACAGCGACAACCTCAGTGTGGCGGCGAAGGTGCTGGGCGTGTCGCGGCCGACGTTTTATCGCCTGCTGCACAAACACCAGATCCGCTAGAGACCAAAGATCAAAAAGATCGCAGCCTGTGCAGCTCCTGGATGTGGAATCCGTTGAGCTGCCGCAGGCTGCGAACTTTTGCTTTTGCTTTAGAAGTAGTACGGGAATTTCAGGCTGAAGGTGAAGTCCGGCGCGTCCGGAGTCATCCCCAGTGACAGGTTGGGCACGATCGTCAGGTTCGGCGTGGCGGCGATGGTCATGCCGATGTTGAAGTAACCGGCGTTGGCATCACTGGAAATCACCGACTGCCAGTCCTGGCCATCAGGCTTGAGGCTGCTGCGGCGCTGAACGAGGTCAGACATCGAGAACGACATACTCATCTTCTCGTTCAGGGCAAATGCTACGCCCATGCCGACCTGGAAGCTGTCGCCGATCCTGACCTTGCCCGGGGTTTTCTGATTGACCGTCGAGCTGATATCGCTGAACGACTCCTCCAGGTTGTGGGTGTAGGAGAGCGTGCCGAACAGCACTGCCGGGTCGAAGGTCTTGACCAGCGAGATACCGGGCGTAACCGACCAGACGCCGTTACCGGTCGGCAGGCTTTCAGGTACATAGAGGTTGGTGTTGCTTTGCGACTGGATCAGCTTGATGCCAAACGGATCCTTGCCGGTTGGAGCCTTGACGCGCAAGGTAAATACCGCGTCCGGCAGGTTGGCCGATTCGTCGAGGAACTTGTAGGCAATCCCGGCGTTGATGTCGCCAATCGTCGGATCCTGATCTACGTCGCCCTGGGTTGTGACGTTCGCACCGCCGTTGTTGCCACCACCGGACTGGTAAGTCGAGGCGCGATAGACCACGGGCACGTTCAGGTCGAACTGCCAGCGGTTGTTGTAGTTGTAGCGGCCGGTGAGATCCAGTGTGTAGGTGTCAGCCTTGATCCGGTCCAGGTTGATGTTGCCCAGAAAGATCGAATCCAGTGCCAGGAAGCCGTTGAGTGTCAGTTGGCGAGTGTCGTAGTGGGAATACGTCAGACCAGTCTCGAAACTGAACTTGCCGCCGCCGAAGAAGCCGCTGGCCTCGTCATACAGGTTGGTCACACTTTGCGCCGGTTGCGAATCGTCTGCCAGCGACTGTCCGTAGGACGCACCACTTCCTCCCGCCGCGCCCCCCGACGCTGCGGCTGCACCCGTACCGGTCGCAGCGACCGATTGATTGCTCTTTCTCAGCTCTGCAGGGGATTTGACCAGACGCTTGGGCTGCGGGGTCGCAGGCTGGTCTTCAACCTGCCGAACCCGCTGCTCAAGTACCGCCAATGCCTTTTGCTGCGTCTCGTATCGCTGTTTAAGCTCAAGGAGCTCCTGCTTGAGTGTTTCAACATCCGGATCCGTCGCGGCCTGTAACGCTGCGGCCGGAAAAAGTGTGCTCAAACATACGACTGCGCGCAGTGATGCCGATCGATACATGAAAAAGCCGTCCCTTTAAGCCCAATGATCGAAAATCAGCGTAGTTCAATATCCTGAATTGCGTAGTCCCTTGAGTTGATTAAGATTCTGCGCGGCGCTCGCGGCCGGATTCAGGTTGTTGTTGATCACGACATTGAGCAGGGTCTGGTTGTTGACCAGATTGCTGTTACCCAGCAGGGTGGTGTTTTGCAGCAAGCCGGCCTGAGCCACTTGTTGCAGTGCCGAACCCTGGTTGTTACTGGCCTGGATGGCCATCTGCACGCCGCCGCTGATGGCCGATACGGCGACGCTGCCGGCGGCGTTGCTGGCGCCGATGGTCTGGCCACTCATCAGGGCCTGACCGGAGGCCGGAGCCATGGTCGGTGCGGTAGTCGATTGCGTTACGTTGATCGCAACGTTGTTGTTGGCACTGTTGCTGTCGCCAGCGGCGCGTACGCTTTGCGTCACGCCTTGTGTATTGCTCAGTCCTGCGCCGCCAATCACGTTGCCGGTGCCTTGGGTATTGTTCGTGGAACCGTTGCCGAGCTGGCTGATGGTGGAGACATAGAATTGGGGTTTTACGGTGGAGGCCTGAATCTGCATCGAGCTGGTTGCCCCTATCAGGTCGCCACTGGCGTTGCGCCAGGTACTGCTCATGACGACGCCGAAGCTGATGATGCGCCCCGGCATGACAAAACGACCGCGTAGCTGGCTGAGTTCCTGGTCGTTGACTTCTATCGGTTTGAATACTTCATTGGCAAAGCTTGACGTACTTGCCGCCAGGCAAGCGGCCGCCAGCCAGTATGAGGCTTTCATCTGCTGCTCCCGGAGCATCCTGCCCCTCTTATCATTATTGGACGCTAAAAGAAGTCGCTCTGAATGAAACCGAATTCCATCAGTTCGGCGTCTCTGACAGGGGCGAACTCATCGAGTTTGTTCTTTGCTGTCAGTGGTGCCGGAGGGTCGCGTAATACGTTGGCTTTGTCGTAACCGGGGCCTACGATGGCAAATACGATGCCGTTCCAGCCGTTGACGAAGTCAGCGTGGCTGTAGCGTTTGTGGCCCAGTACGGGGTCGCCGATGTACACCCAGTCCTTGTCTGCCCGCTGCAATACGACGAAGTGTTTGTAGCCGCGGATGTCCATCAGGACTACGACCGGTATCGAAACTGCATCAAGCTTTTCAGGCGGAATCTTGTAGCCCCTGGCGCGCATGCCGATGCTTTCTATGTAGCGTTTCATGTCCAGCATGGAGAAACCCTGTGTACGCACAAGATCCTGGTCTGCGTTGACCAGCATGCCTTTTATGATGTGATCCTCATCGACGTCGAGCCAATAAGCCTGGCGCAACACGGTTGCCAGTGCGGCGGCGCCGCAACTGAAATCGGTTTTTTGCTCGACAATGTCGCTGAACTTTCGCTCACGAATACTTTGTACCTGCTTGTAGACCAGGATGCCGCCAGGAAGGGCGGCTACGGGCATCTGTGCAGCTTGCGTGGCGCCGCACAGGCACAGCAGGACGGTGAGGGCAGTCATACGCATGATCGATACGCCTTGTCGGAGTGTGGAAAAGCCCCGTTGCCGGGGCTTTTGCAGACGGTCGCGATTAATGGCCGGCCGACGAGATGGAAGTTGCGTTGACCTGCATGTTGCCAACGCCTGCCGCACTGTTGAAGCCGACGTTGCCGGACGAGCCGTTCGCTACGTTGGCAACATTGGAGGTGTTGTACACCGGTGCGGCCCAGCCGGTTGGAACCAGCACTTGTTGGGTGGTGGTGCCGGCCAGTGCCAGTTCGCCTACTGCTACGAAGCCAGAAGTGCTGCTGCCACCTTTGCCGCCTTTGTCGCCCCAGCCACCGTGACCACCATGATCGTCGCCTTCGGTTTTTGCCACGCCGGCTGCCACGAAGCCACCGGTTGCGCTGAAGGTGCCTTTGAGGGTGTCTTTGGAGTAGGTCTGCACGCCTTGGTTTTCAACAACCAGGTTGGTGGAGGACTGGCTAGCTGCAGAGGCAGCCTGGGCTACACGGCCACCCGACGAAGCGATTGCCAGGTCGTTTTTCTGTTGGTTGAAGTTGCCGGCAGCGGAGTTGGCGTTGATGTTACCCGAGCTGCTGTTGGCGACATTGTTGAGGGTCGACGAGTTGACGGTCGACTGGTTGTTCACATAGTTATTGTTGTTGTATTGGGTGGCACTGGCGGCCGCGGTCGAGGTGCCGAAGATGAAGCTTTCGTCAGACGAAGCGATCGCTGCCAGGTTGGCTTGCTGGTTGCCGTCACCGGCCGCCGAGTTACCGTTGATGTTGCCGCTGGAACTGTTCATCGCATTGGACATCGACGAATTGTTCTGGGTGCCTTCGTTGTTCACAACGTTGGTGTCGCTGTTTTGGGTATCCACCGAAACGGCGCTGGCGCCTGCACCGATCTGCAGCAGTTGTTCCAGAGTCGGGCCTTTTGGTGGAGGAGGGTTGTGGCCGTGACCGCCTTCATTGCCGCCGCCTGCTTGTGCTGCCATTGCCATCACTGCTGCCAGAGCGAAAACCAGTGGTTTGAGGGCCATTGTAGATTTCATTTTGTTTCCCCTTGCTCATGTGTTGGTTAAGTGTTGGTACTTTCTTGCACTGCAATTGGGTCAGTTAGCGACCCGGATGCTCAGGGTGTTTGAAACCTGATTCCCCACCCCGGCACTCTGGTTCACCTGAATCACTCCCCGGCTGCCGGTGAAGGCCTGGTCGCTGGTAATGACCTGGCGGCTGCCTTTCGAAGTGTCAGTTGCTCCTGAGCTGATTGACGGCGTCACGTTCTGTTGGGAAAGCACGCTGTCGTCGATACTTTGCGGCCCGGTACTGGTGCTGATCCGTACCACGTTGGCCATCTGGTTGCCGGCGCCGGCCGACTGGTTCACGCCCAGTACGCCACTGCCGTTACTGAAAGAGTTGCCGCCAATGGTGGCTGTCGCGTTCATCCGCGGATCGCTGGCCGTGTTGATGTTCTGGTTGATGGTGGTCGTCGCCGAGGCGCTGGGGCCGTTGGCAATGGCCCGGACGTTGGCCTGTTGCGACTGGTCGCCAGCCGCCTGGTTGACGCCGAAGTTGCCGTTGTACTGGGCACCGGAATCCTGGATGTTGGCGCTGTTCTGCACCGGTACACTGGAGTCGGCCATGGCGCTGGTGCTGGCCAGCAGGGCGAGGAAGATCAGGGAGCGGTTCATTTCATGGCTCCGCCGAGAGCGCCAAGTGGGGCCAGGCCATTACTGACGGCGCGGTTCACGGTGTTGGAGATGGATGAGCCCATGCCTCCGCCGTTGCCGCTGCCACCGCCCGCACCCGGCATACCGTTGTTGATGCCATTGAGTGTGTTGACGGCGGAGCCGCCGAACGCGTTGTTCACCGAGTTGGCAATTGAAGAACCGCTGGCGATGCCGGCGAATTCGTTATCGCTCAGTTCGGCATGCGCAGTGGCTGCATTGACGGTCACTGACGGGTTGGCGTTGACTGTGGTCGGGTAGGGGTCTTTGCCGCCATTGCGGCCAATCGGTATGGGTTGAACTTCCCGATTGAGAACGATCACGCCGTTGCCATCGGCGTGGGCGGTGAAACTGATCAGAGAGCTGGCTGCAGATCCGATCAGCAAGAGGCAGGTCAAGCCTTTATTGATATTCCCCACGGCGGCAATTCCTTCTTCAGTGGGCTGGCTCTTGTCAGCGTTGTGAAGGAGAGAGCGAAAGCTGTGCCGCTTTTGAGTTGTCCTTGACTTTCAATGGGTTAGTGCCGAGCCGTGCAGCGCTGTTACATAATCTGTCTCAGCGCTGAAACAGTCGTGCAGGCGCGTGCGGGGTCAGGGGCGGTGCAAAGCTCTGGAACAAGGGTTTGCGCTGAGGTGTTTCACGGCAGTAACAGATGTCCTGACAGAACGATGAAGGCCATTGAAATGGCTGCTTTGCGCGGGGATGGGTGTTTCAGGAATGGACACTTGAGCCCCGAAAGGAGCCCTTTGACGGTCAAGCAGCCAACAAACGCCTCACTGCATCGAAGGCCTGAGACCGACGTTCATCCCAGTTGCCCTGAATGATTTGCAGCGGTTGCCGGTGTTGTTCCAGCCAGTCGCGGGTGGCCTGAAAGAACGCCATGCGTTCACTGAGTTGCGGCTGGCAGCGTTGGCCGTCGTTGGTCCAGTCGATCTGCTCCGGCGACAACAGCAGGTGCAGGTCGTAATGCCGCGCCAGCAGCTCGGACTCGAGCCAGTGCGGGCAGTCGCCGAACAGCGTCTGGCTCCAGAGGATGTTGCTCAGCAGGTGGGTATCGAGAATCAGCAGTTCCGGTTGCTGCGCCCGTGCCTGATCCTCCCATTGCAACTGCCCTCGGGCGATGTCGGGGATGTCGTTCAGGCAGGTGTCGCGCGGATTCTGCTCGATGAACCAGCGCACGTATTCATCCACCCGCAGGCCACCAAAGTGTTCCTGCAGGCCTGCCGCCAGCCAACTCTTGCCCGTGGATTCCGGGCCGGTCAGTACAACGACTTTCATCGCTGCAACGCCGGATCGGCGCGCCACTCACGCCAACCTTGCACGGCAATCAAGGTGAACAGGGCATAGAGTGCCGCAGTGAGGTAAAGGCCCTTGTAAAGAAACAGACCGACGAAAATCACGTCCAGCACGAACCACAGCGCCCAGCATTGCAGGCGTTTCTGCGCCATCCAGAGTTGTGCGACCAGGCTGAACGCCGTCAGCGCGGCGTCGAGCCACGGCTGCGCCGCATCGGTCCAGTGTGCCATGGCTGCGCCGAGCAGCAGACTGCCGAGCGCTCCGACACTCAGGCCGAGCAGGATCGAGCGCCGGTCCAGACGGGTGACATCGCGTCCGTCATGCATCGTGCCGGCGCGTGTCCATTGCCACCAGCCGTAGACTTGCAGCGCGGCGTAGATCACTTGCAGCAACATGTCCGAATACAGCTTCACGTCATAGAAGATCCAGCTGTACAGCAACACCATGACCAGGCCGATCGGCCAGCACCACGGATTCTGTTTGACCGTCAGCCAGACGGCGATCACACCGAGGGCGGCGGCAAACAGTTCAAGCCCGGACATGGGGGTTCCTTGGGGGAATTGAGGAGGGAGCGGATTGTACCCAAAAAACTGTAGGAGTGAGCCTGCTCGCGATGGCGGTGGTTCAGTCACTCTTGGTTGACTGATACGACGCTATCGCGAGCAGGCTCACTCCTACAGGGTAGCGCTGTCAGACGCGGAATTGCCGCAGAAGCTGGTTCAACTGCTCGCTCAATTGCCCAAGCTTCACGCTCGCCGCGCTCGACTGCTCCGCCGCCAACGCGGTGCTGTGAGACAGGCCCGCTGCCTGCGTGACGTTCTGATTAATGTCTTCGACCACATGCGCCTGTTGCAGTGTGGCGCTGGCAATCGAGGCGTTCAGGCCATTGAGATTGCGCAGCGCCTGGCCGATGGCGTTGAGGCTGGCGCCGGCGAGGCCGGCCTGTTCGATGGTCAGTTGCGAGGCCTTGCTGCTGTCGCCAATGACCTTCACCGCCGCTTCGGAATGATTCTGCAGGCGTTCGATCATGGTCTGGATTTCCGCCGTCGATTTTTGCGTGCGCTGCGCCAACAACCGGACTTCATCGGCCACCACCGCGAAGCCACGGCCCTGTTCGCCGGCGCGGGCCGCTTCGATGGCGGCGTTGAGTGCCAGCAGGTTGGTCTGCTCGGCAATCGATCGGATCACCTCCAGCACACTGCCAATCTGCGTGCTTTCCGCCGCCAGGGTGCGAATCACCTCGACCGCCTGATCAATAGTCCCCGACAGTTTATCGATCTGTTGCAGACTGCCGTCGATGTTGATCTGGCCCTGTTGTGCCTGGGCTTCGGCATCGCGCATTTCAGCGGCAGCATGTTCGGCATTCTTCGCTACGTCCTGCACGCCGTAGGTGACTTCGTTGATCGCGGTCGCCACCAGTTCCATCTGCTGCGATTGCTGCTGGCTGCGTTGCTGGGCCTGGGTGGCATCGTTGCCCAGTTCACTTGAGGACTGGCCCAGCGCACTGGCCGAGATCTGCAAATCGCCAATCACCCGGCGCAACTTGGCGGTAAAGGCGTTGAAGTGATGAGCCAGTTGCGTCACTTCGTCCTGGCCGTGGGTGTCGAGACTGCGAGTCAGGTCGCTTTCACCGCTGGCGATGTTGGCCATGGCGTTCACGGTTTCCTGCAGCGGACGCACGATGCTGCGGGCAATCAAAATCACCAGCAGGGCCATGATCACGGCGATCACCAGACCGATCACCGAAGCCTTGATCACCTGACCCTGGAACTCGCTCTGCACATCGTCGATGTAAACGCCGGAGCCGAGCACCCAGCCCCATGGCTCGAACAGCTTGACGTAAGAGGTTTTCGCCACCGGCTCGCTGGCGCCGGGCTTGGGCCAGCGGTAATCGACCATGCCGGCGCCTTTGCTTTTGGCGATTGCGACCATTTCGTTGAACACCGCGAAACCGTCCGGGTCGCGGATCGCCGAGAGGTTCTGGCCTTCGAGCTTGGGGTTGGTCGGGTGCATGACCATCACAGGCGTGAGGTCGTTGATCCAAAAGTAATCGCTCTGGTCGTAGCGCAGACCGCGAATGGCGGTCAGCGCCTGTTTCTGTGCGGCGTCGCGGGTGAGGGTACCGGCAGTTTCGAGGTCGTGGTAGTAGGTCAGCAGGCCGCTGGCGGTCTGCACCACATGCTGGGTTTTCTGCGCCTTGGCGTGATACAGGTCGTCGTGGATCTGCTTGAGCATCAACACGCCCAAGGTCAACAACATGACCACGGCCACAATCAAAATGAGCCACAAGCGTCGGCTGATCGACACACTGCGCAAGCTGTTCATAACGCTGTCACTCCGATTTCTTTTTCTTGTAATAAATCAACGCCAGCATCCAACCACGTTTGGGTGATCGGGCATACGCGACCCAAGTCGAATAACGCCGCAGCACTATTAAGGCTTGTCTGTTAGGATTTCGGCCCCGCGCGGGAAAACCTGAATTCAGGTTGATATTTCACGGAATTTTGACTGTTCCGTGTGGATGCTGTGCGCGCGGAATCGATACAGCAACATACAGCTACGCTGAGCGCAGTGAACGTAAAAATATTATCGGGGCATGCCATGTGCATCGCTTTTTGGGGGATTGATGGATCTTTGGACCGCCTTGCAGGCGCTGATTCTTGGAGTTGTAGAGGGGCTGACGGAGTTTTTGCCCATTTCCAGTACCGGACACCAGATCATTGTTGCCGACTTGCTCGACTTCGGCGGCGAACGGGCCATGGCGTTCAACATCATTATTCAGCTCGGCGCGATCCTCGCGGTGGTCTGGGAGTTTCGCCGCAAGATTCTCGACGTGGTGATCGGCTTGCCGACTCAGCCGAGTGCGCGGCGTTTCACCGCCAATCTGCTGATCGCGTTTCTGCCGGCAGTGGTGTTGGGGGTAATTTTTGCCGATTTGATTCACCAATACCTGTTCAACCCGATCACTGTTGCGACTGCGCTGGTGGTGGGTGGCGTGATCATGTTGTGGGCCGAACGCAGGCAGCATGAAGTGCACGCCGAAACCGTGGACGAGATCACCTGGAAGGACGCGCTGAAAGTCGGTTTCGCGCAATGTCTGGCGATGATTCCCGGCACTTCGCGTTCCGGCTCGACGATCATCGGTGGCCTGCTGTTTGGCCTGTCGCGCAAGACCGCGACCGAGTTCTCGTTCTTCCTGGCCATGCCGACCATGGTCGGTGCGGCGGTTTACTCCGGTTACAAGTATCGCCACCTGTTTGTGCCGGCGGATTTCCCGGTGTTTGCCATCGGCTTCATCACTGCGTTCATCTTCGCCATGATTGCCGTACGCGGTCTGCTCAAGTTTATCGCCAGCCACAGTTACGCAGCGTTTGCCTGGTACCGGATCGTTTTCGGTCTGGTGATTCTGGCGACCTGGCAGTTCGGCTGGGTCGACTGGTCGGCGGCCAAGGCATGAGTGATACTCGCGCCCGTCGCCCCGAAGGACGTCCATCCGGTGGCGGCATTCAGAACCTCAAGTTGAAACTGATCGTTTTCCTGATCGTTTGCGCACTGCCGCTGTTCGGTTCGGTGTCGATGTGGCTGCGCGGAATCTCGCTGGTGCCGCTGGCCGCCTATGGGATCGTCAGCGTGCTGGCGTTCTTTCTGTATTGGGCTGACAAGCGCAAGGCTCGTGCCGACGCCTGGCGAACGCCGGAGAACGTACTGCACGCGGTGGAGCTGGCGGGTGGCTGGCCGGGTGCGCTGATTGCTCAGCAGGTGTTTCGGCACAAGACGCGCAAGGTGTCGTATCAGATCCTGTTCTGGGTGATTGTGGTGTTGCATCAGGTGTTCTGGATCGACCAGTTGTTTCTGGGTTCGAACCTGCTTTCATTGTTCTGAATCACCACAAGAAACCCTGTGGGAGCGAGCAAGCCCGCTCCCACCAAAGTCAAAAGCTAAAGCAACAATCCGATTTGGGTTTTCTTCGGCAACTTGCTCACCACCAACTGATGCGAACGCTGCAGCAAGCCCTGCAGTTCCTCGGCACCCAGCGGGTAGGGCGGGTGCATGATGATCCACTGCGCCCGCGCCAGATAAGGCGCCGGATGAATGCCCGGGCGGTCGCAATGGCCGAGAAACAGATCCTTGTCGACCTTGAACGCCAATGAGTCTCCACGCAGCCCTTGCAGGGCGAACATCTTGTTGCCAGCAATCGAAAACACCCGCACGCCGCCCCATTTGTAGTCTTCCCGCGCGCCCGGCAAGGCCAGGCAGAAGGCGGCGACGTCCGCTTCGTTCATCTTTCCCTGTTTCATAACAAACGCTCCCCGCACGCATTGAACGAATCGACCAGGTGATCGATCCACGCCCGCACCGCCGGCATCACGCCGCGCCGATGCGGATACACCGCCTGCAACCAGCCGCCGGGCAACGACCACTCGGGCAACAGCTGCACCAGCGCGCCGCTCTCGAGGTCGGCTTCGCAATACATCATTGGCAGCAGGGTGAAGCCCTGGCCGGCGAGTACACAGGCCTTGCGCACGATGAAGTCGTCGATGCCCAGTCGCGCCTCCATGTTCAGCTCGACGCTGTTGCCTTGCTGGTCGAGCAGGCGCACATGGACCATGCGATCGGCTTCCAGTGCGCCAAGCACCGGCAGATGCTTCAGATCCAGCGGGTGGGCGATGGTTTTGCCCTCGACGAATGCCGGGCTGGCCACCACGACCATTTGCGCCTGACGCAGACGCCGGGTCACCAGCAACGGATCTTCATCACCGAGTTCGCGCACACGCAACGCAACGTCGAAACCTTCCGCGACCAGATCCACCCGACGATTGAGCAGCACCACTTCCAGTTGCACTTGAGGGAATTTGCCGAGAAATTCGCTGATCACCCACGGCAACATTTCCCGCGCCAGACCGGTAGGGCAGGACACGCGCAAGCGGCCGCGTGGCTCGCTGGACATGCTGGCGACCGCTTCGTCGGCCATTTCCGCTTCCAGCAGCATTGCCTGACAGTGGCGCAAGTAACGCTCGCCGACAGCGGTAAGGTTCAACTGGCGGGTGGTGCGTTGCAGCAATCGGGCGCCCAGGCGCTCTTCGAGTTCGGCAATACGCCGCGACAACCGCGACTTGGGAATGCCCAGCAGACGCCCGGCCGCCGCGAAGCCGCCAGCCTCGACCACCTTGGCGAAATAGTAGAGATCGTTGAGATCCTGCATGAAAAGTCCACCGTTCTATCAGTGGGACGAACTATCGCATTGTCAGCGGCTAATCAGCTATTGGTTTCTTCCGTAGGATTGTCTCCATTCCGTCGCCGTCGGCGATTCTTCCAGGAGATCCCACATGAAACTGCTGCACATCGATTCGAGCATTCTGGGCGACAACTCGGCTTCCCGTCAGTTGAGCAGCCAAGTCGTCAAAGCCTGGCAAGCCGCCGAGCCAACCGCCGTGGTGACCTACCGCGACCTGGCCGCAGACGCCATCAGTCACTTCTCGTCGACCACTTTGGTAGCCGCTGGCACTACCGCTGAACTGCGCAACGCCGCGCAACAGCACGAAGCCGAGCTGAGCGCTTCGACTCTGGCTGAATTCATCGCCGCCGACGCCATCGTCATCGCCGCGCCGATGTACAACTTCACCGTGCCGACCCAACTCAAGGCCTGGATCGACCGCGTTGCCGTTGCCGGCCAGACTTTCCGTTACACCGAAGCCGGCCCGGAAGGCCTGTGCGGTGGCAAGAAAGTAATCATCGTTTCCACCTCCGGCGGCATCCATGCCGGTCAGGCCAGCGGTATCGCTCACGAAGAGTATCTGAAACTGGTCCTGGGCTTCCTCGGCATCACCGACATCGAAATCGTCCGCGCCGAAGGCCTGGCTTACGGTGATGAAGTGCGCAATAACGCGATGAGCGCCGCTCAGGCGAAGATCAGCGAGCAACTGTTCGCCGCTGCGTAAGCATTACGTAAAGACCAGCTGCCGTTCAGGTAGCCCCTCAAAAAACTCTGTATTCTGGTTCTGCAAGGGCCAGATGCGGAGTTTTTTGTTTCTGACTGTTGCATAATCTGGCCCGGGTTATGCAGTCAAACGATCAACGTCTGAGTGCAACGCCGCGCCGGATTACCGAACCACAGGGTTGCGGGCGTGTCGGAACACAAAGGATCTTTCGATTGAGTAACACAGGGTGGGCCATCCCATGATGCGTCTTTGTGCAGCGTTACTGATTTGCCTGCTCGGCAGCCTCGGTTCAGTGCATGCCGCGCCCGGGCGACACCCTGTCTGGAGCGTCGGTTATCACGAGATGACGTTCCTCGATCCGCTGGATCTGCAACCGATGCGTGCCATCGCCTTCTATCCCTCCAGCGACCGCGAACACACCAGCCTGCTTGAGGGCTACACCGTCGAGGCCGGCGCCGACACCAAGGTTGCCATCGGCCGCTTTCCGATGCTGATGCTGTCCCACGGCAACACCGGCACGCCCATTGCGCTGCATGACCTCGCCACCTCGCTGGCGCGCAAGGGGTTTGTGGTGGTCGCGGTGACTCATCCCGGCGACAACTCCAAAGACCACAGCCGCCTTGGCACCCTGAGCAATCTGTACGGGCGGCCGATCCAGATTTCCGAAGCGATCACCGCGACGCTCGGCGACCCGATGCTCTCGCCGTTCGTCAACGCCGATCAGGTCGGGGTGATTGGCTACTCGGCCGGTGGCGAGACTGCGTTGATCCTTTCTGGTGCGCAGCCGGATCTGGACCGCTTGCGCCGTTACTGCCAGGAGCGCCCGGACGACCGCGATGCCTGCAACACTCAGGGCGAACTGATCGTCGACCGTGACGATTTGCAGCCAGTGGCTGACCCTCGGGTGCATGCCTTGCTCCTGATGGCGCCGCTGAGCCTGAAGTTCGGCCGTCACACCCTCGCGGATGTGCATGTGCCAGTGCTGCTTTATAGCGGCGATGGCGACAAATTGGTGGCCTTCGACAAAAACGCTGCCGCTCTGGCGCGCAAACTGCCAACCGCACCGGACTTCAAATTACTGGCCGGGGCAGGGCACTTTGTGTTCATGGCGCCGTGCAATGAAGAGCAGATTCGTGCGATGCCGGCGCTGTGCACCGATGCTGACGGGGTCGATCGCGAAGACATCCACCGCAACCTGATCTCCGAAGCCGGGCAGTTTTTCTCGCGGACGCTGGGCAAGCCGAGCCGGGCGGGGATGCAGACCGCGGATCAGTGATTTTGGCCTTTTGTAGGAGTGAGCCTGCTCGCGATAGCGGTTTGTGAGCCATAAAGATGCTGACTGAACCACCGCTATCGCGAGCAAGCCCGCTCCCACAGTGATTTGTACGAAGTTTCAGGACATCGCCCGGCGCTTGAGCAATACCGTCAATCCCAGCCCGATCACCGACAACAGCGCCGCACTGAAGAATATCCACGCATAGCCCAAATTCAACGCCACCGCGCCCATCAACGGCCCGGCAATCGCCAGCGCCAGATCAAAGAACACCGCATAGGCCCCCAACCCCGAGCCACGGCTGGAACTGGGCACCTGCTTGATCGCCTCGACCCCCAGCGCCGGATACACCAGCGACAAACCAAACCCGGCGAGTCCCGCGCCGATCAAGGCAAACGCGGTAGACGGCGCCAGCCACAGCAGCACCAGCCCAACGGTTTCGATGCTCATGCAGGCAATGGCCGAATTGAAGCCGCCAAAACGGCTGATCGCCGAAATAAACAGCAGCCGCGACACGATGAAGCACACGCCGAAGACCGTCAGGCAATACGCCGCGCCGCTCCAGCCACGGTTGAGGTAATAAAGAGTAATGAAGGTGGTCAGTGTGCCGTAACCGATGGACGCCAGGCTCAAGCTGGCCCCATACGGTGCAATCCGCCCGAAGACTGCCCAAAAAGGCAGCCGTTCGCCGCGCACCACTGGCACCGAAGGTTTATTGCGGATCAATATCAAAGCGCCCGCAGCCAGTACCGAAAGGGCGATGCCCAGGCTGACAAAACCGTAGTCGGCGACCATGACCACGCCCAGTGGCGCGCCAATCGCAATCGCGCCGTAGGAGGCAATGCCGTTCCAGCCGATTGATCTTGCCGTGTGTTCGACACCGACCTGGCCCATGCACCAACTGATGGTGCCGACCCCGATCAAGCCCTGTGCCACGCCGAGCAGCAGGCGCCCGACGATCAGAATCATCAGGCTCGGCAACGGAAAATCCTGCAACAGCGTCGAAATCAGCGTCAGCAGCCCGCTGAGGACAATCCCGCACAAGCCATAGACAATCGCCCGTTTGGTGCCCAGCGTATCCGACATGCGCCCGGCCATCGGCCGACTGAGCAGGGTGGCCAGATACTGCGAGCCGATCACCAGACCGGCAACGATCGCGCTGAACCCCAGTTGTTCATGCACATAACCGGGCAACACCGCGATTGGCAGGCCGATGCACAGGAAGGCGACAAAGGTGTAGAAAACGATGGAGACGATCTGCAGGGTGATCGTCAGGGAGCTTTGCGGAGGCTGTTGCTGCGCAGACATGTGAACTCGTTCGCGGGCGGCGGTGGGAGAGTCGGCATCATGGCGTGGCGTTGAAATAAAAGGAAGCAGGCTAACTATTTTTCTTGGTCCGGGAGTGAGGTGTTGCTGATGGCCTCATCGCGAGCAGGCTCACTCCTACAGTTGAAATGCGTCCCCCCTGTAGGAGTGAGCCTGCTCGCGATGGTCTCGGTACCCGCATGAATACTGGCTCTGGAATGCAAAAAGCCCCGTCACATGGACAGGGCCTTAGCTTGAAGCTAGCAACTCAACACTCGAAGCCGCTCTTAGAACACCACACCCTGACTACGCAGGTAGTCATCGTAGGTGCCGCTGAAGTCGGTCACGCCATTCGGGCTCAACTCGATGATGCGCGTGGCCAGGGACGATACGAACTCACGGTCGTGGCTGACGAAAATCAGCGTGCCCGGGTAGTTTTCCAGCGCCAGGTTCAGCGCCTCGATCGATTCCATGTCCAGGTGGTTGGTCGGTTCGTCCATGATCAGCACGTTCGGCTTTTGCAGGATCAGCTTGCCGAACAGCATGCGACCTTGCTCACCACCGGAAATCACTTTGACCGACTTGAGGATCTCATCGTTGGAGAACAGCATGCGGCCCAAGGTACCGCGAATCATCTGCTCGCCCTGCGTCCACTGACCCATCCAGTCGAACAGCGTGACGTCGTCTTCAAAGTCGTGCGCGTGGTCCTGAGCGTAGTAGCCCAGTTCCGCGGCGTCGGTCCACTTGACGCTACCGGCATCCGGGGTCAGTTCGTTGACCAGGGTGCGCAGCAGGGTAGTCTTGCCGATGCCGTTCGGGCCGATGATCGCTACGCGCTCGCCCGCTTCAACCTGGAAGCTGAAGTCTTTGAACAGTGGCTTGCCGTCGAAACCTTTGGCCATCTTTTCGACCATGACGGCCTGACGGTGCAGCTTTTTGTTTTGCTCGAAACGGATGAACGGGCTCACGCGGCTGGAAGGCTTGACCTCGGCCAGCTGGATCTTGTCGATCGCCTTGGCACGGGAAGTGGCCTGTTTGGCTTTCGAGGCGTTGGCCGAGAAGCGGCTGACGAACGATTGCAGCTCGGAAATCTGCGCTTTCTTCTTGGCGTTGTCCGACAGCAGTTGCTCGCGGGACTGGGTCGCCACGGTCATGTACTCGTCGTAGTTGCCCGGGAACAGGCGCAATTCGCCGTAATCCAGGTCAGCCATGTGGGTGCACACGCTGTTCAGGAAGTGACGGTCGTGAGAGATGATGATCATCAGGCTGTTACGCTGAGTCAGAACGTTTTCCAGCCAGCGAATGGTGTTGATGTCCAGGTGGTTGGTCGGTTCGTCGAGCAACAGCACTTCCGGATCGGAGAACAGCGCCTGAGCCAGCAATACGCGCAGTTTCCAGCCTGGCGAGACTTCGCTCATCGGGCCGAAATGCTGTTCCAGCGGAATACCCAGACCCAGCAACAGTTCACCCGCGCGGGATTCGGCGGTGTAGCCATCCATCTCGGCGAACTCGGTTTCCAGCTCGGCCACGGCCATGCCGTCTTCTTCCGACATTTCTGCCAGCGAGTAGATGCGGTCGCGCTCGGCCTTGACCTTCCACAGCTCTTCGTGACCCATGATCACGGTGTCGATCACGGTGAATTCTTCGTAGGCGAACTGGTCCTGGCGCAATTTACCCAGGCGCACGTTCGGCTCGAGCATGACCTGACCGCCGGACGGGTCGAGGTCGCCACCGAGGATTTTCATGAAGGTCGACTTGCCGCAACCGTTGGCGCCGATCAGACCGTAGCGGTTACCCGCGCCGAATTTGACCGAAACGTTTTCGAAGAGCGGCTTGGCGCCGAACTGCATCGTGATGTTAGCTGTAGAAATCAAAGGTTTTTCCTGCGAAGCATTCTGAGTAGCGAGGGTGCGGCTGGAGCGCTTGGCCCGAGTCAAAGTGCGCTGAGGCGGGACATTCCCGTCATCAACCAAGGGGGCGCGTAAAGTTTGGCGGCGATTGTACTGGTCTGGCTCTTTAAACGATAGGGCGATGACGCCGCGTCTGCCGTTTGGCAGATTCAGCGGACAGTTTTTCACAGATCAGGTTCACCATTGGTTACAAAGTATGGCTAAAATGCCAGCCAGTTACCCAATAGCCGCTAACGGCAAGGGCTCAAGGAAGTGCCACCGGGATAGTATTTGTATTCATGCCACTGCATCAGACCCTGGGCCACCGGCCGGCAGGCGCGCAGTTTGTTCACTTTTGACGTGTGACGATTTCCGTGAAACTCATCATTGCTGCTATTTATGTCATTTCGATTGCATACGTTCACCTTCGTGGGCGCGTGCGTCACAAACTGGGCCGTCAGTTGAGCGATCACTCGACGTTCCTGGCGCCGATCAACTGCTTCCTGTACCTGTTTTCGAAGAAGCCGAACAAGCCGTATCTCGATCCTTCCGAATTTCCTGATCTGAGCCCTTTGCAGGCGCACTGGGAAGAAATTCGCCAGGAAGGGCAGAATCTGCTGCGCGCCGGTGAGATCAAACGCTCGAATCAGTACGATGACGTCGGTTTCAACTCGTTCTTCAAAAGTGGCTGGAAGCGTTTCTACCTCAAGTGGTATGGCGAGAGCCATCCGTCGGCCATGAAGTTGTGCCCGCGCACCACCGAGCTGGTGCAGAGCATCGGTTCGATCAAGGCAGCGATGTTCGCCGAGCTGCCGCCGGGTTCGAAACTGGTCCGTCACCGTGATCCTTACGCCGGTTCGTATCGCTACCACCTGGGTCTCGACACGCCAAACGACGCAGGTTGCTACATCAATGTCGACGGTGAGAGCTATCACTGGCGCGACGGTGAGGCGGTGATGTTCGATGAGACCTATATTCACTACGCCGAAAACACCACCGACAAAAACCGCATCATTCTGTTCTGCGACATCGAGCGGCCGATGAAGTATCGCTGGGCAGCGGCGTTCAATGCCTGGTTCAGCCGCACCGTGATGTCGGCGGCAGGCGCACCAAACGATGCGGGCGATCGTGTCGGTGGGATCAACCGACTGTTTACCAAAATCTACAAAGTCCGACTGCGTGGCAAAGAGCTGAAAAAGCGCAATCGCACGCGTTACTACATGGAAAAGTGGGCGATCTTCGGCGGTTTGCTGGCGGTGTTCATTCTGATCTGACAGCATCGCCAGCCTGCTGGCGATGAGTCTCTCAAAACCAACCTGTCAGCTTCCTGACAGGAGCCGGATCTGATTACGCCCCCGAGGCCTTTTTGGTCTTTCTCGCGGGGGCTGCCTTGCTGGCAGGCTTCGCTTTTGCCTTCGGTTTGGCCGTGGCCTTGCCGCCCAGACTGCGTTTAAGCAGCTCGGTCAGGTCGATCACATCCGCAGACTTGCGCTCTTCCTCGCCACCCACCGTCTCGACATCCTCGATCTTGCCTTCATGGGCCTTTTTCTCGACCAGCGCCATGATCTTGTCTTCAAACTCGTCCTTGTAATCCTCCGGACTCCAGTCGCCGCTCATGTCCTGCACCAGACGTTTGGCCATGTCCAGCTCACCCTTGGCCAACTGTGGCTTGGTCACTTCGCTGCCCAGCTCCAATTCGTCGAGGCCGCGCACTTCCTGCGGCCAGCGCAGCTTGACCAGCACCAGCGCCGATTCCAGCGGCATCAGTGCCGCCAGATATTGCCGAGTGTGCAGGACGACGCGGGCGAGGGCGACCTTGTTGGTTTTGCTCAATGTTTCACGCAGCAGCGCATAGACCTTGCCGCCGCGCTTGTCCGGTGCCAGGTAATAAGGCGTGTCGATGTTTTGTAGTGGAATCTGCTCGGCATCGACGAATGAGAAGATGTCGATGGTCTGGGTCGACACGGGGTGCGCCGACCGAATTTCTTCCTCGCTGAGCACCACGTAGCGGCCCTTTTCATAAGCCACACCTTTAACGATGTTCTCTTTGGTGACTTCCTTGCCCGTGACTTTGTTAACCCGTTTATAACCCACCGGGTCCATGCTGCGGCTATCGAGCCAGTCGAAGTCGACGCCTTGCGAGGACGTTGCCGACACCAGCGCGACAGGGATGTGTACCAGTCCGAAGCTGATCGCGCCTTTCCAGATTGCCCGAGCCATGGTGAGTTCTCCGAGTGATGATCAGGTGACCCGCGTCCCGGCTCGAAAGTTTCCAACGTTTGCATGGGCTCGCAGCAATGCCGGTCAAGTCGTGTTACATCTTGTTTAAGGGCGATGGGTTAACAAATCCGAACCCAGGGCGTAGCGTGGACTCGAAGGCTCTATCCCCTGCGCATCGAGAGGCCGCGCCATGAACCGAATTCCGTTAGGCATCATCGTTCTGTTCCTTGGGGCGGGGCTGGCGCATGCCGAAGTCGGGCCGCCGTCCGCGCCGCTGCTGCTGGCACAGAGTACCACCGGTACCGACAACAACCCTTACAACAGCCCGATCCGCCGCGCCAATCCCAACAGCATGCAGGGCTCACAGCCCAGTGCGCCGATTATTCGCGGGCCGAACACGGTGCCGGTACCCAGTTCGCCAACCGTCGGTAATGGCGGCATCGGCAATGGTCAGCAACAACGTTCGGTGCCGAGTACACCACCAAAATTCATTCCCAACCCACCTTCACGCGATGGAGACAGCAACCGTTGAACGGCAGGACTGAGCGCCTGTCAGCCTTTCGAACGAACAAAAGGAATCGTGCATGTTGCGTAAAACCTTTCTAGCCACGCTGTGTGCCGGCGCGTTGATCAGCGCTCCCGCTTTCGCCGCTGCCCCCAAAGAGCTCAAAAGCGAGCAGGGCACCCTTGAAGTCACCACGATTACCCAAGGACTCGAGCACCCTTGGGCGCTGGCGTTTCTGCCGGATCGGCAGGGCATGCTGGTGACCGAGCGTCCAGGCAACCTGCGGGGGATCAGTGCCGATGGCAAGCGCTCTGAACCGATCAGCGGCGTACCGAAAGTCTGGGCCAAGGGCCAGGGTGGATTGCTCGATGTGGTGCTGTCGCCGGACTTCAAACAGGATCGGCTGGTCTACCTGTCCTATGCCGAGGGCGGTGGTGCCGGGGACAAGGCCGGGACGGCGGTGGGGCGCGGTCGTCTGTCGGACGACTTACGCAGTCTGAGTGATTTCAAAGTGATCTTCCGTCAGGAACCGAAGCTTTCGACCGGTAACCACTTCGGTTCACGGCTGGTGTTCGACCGCGACGGCTACCTGTTTGTCACGCTTGGCGAAAACAACGAGCGGCCCACCGCGCAGGATCTCGACAAGCTGCAAGGCAAGGTCGTGCGGATCTTCCCCGATGGCAAGGTGCCGGATGACAACCCTTTCGTGGGCCAGTCCGGCGTGCGGCCGGAAATCTGGTCTTATGGCCATCGTAATCCGCAGGGCGCTGCGCTCAATCCGTGGAACGGCACAATCTGGGAGAACGAACACGGTCCCCGGGGTGGCGATGAGGTGAACATCATCGAACGCGGGAAAAACTACGGCTGGCCGTTGGCGACCCACGGCATCAACTATTCGCTGCAACCGATCCCGGAAGCCAAGGGCAAAAGTGTCGAAGGCGCCGTGGATCCGCACCATGTGTGGGAGAAGTCTCCCGGCGTCACCGGGATGGCGTTCTATGACGCTGATCGTTTCAAACCTTGGCAGCAGAACCTGTTCATCGGCGCGCTGGTCAGCCAGGAGCTGATCCGGCTGCAGTTCGATGGCGACAAGGTCGTGCACGAGGAGCGTTTGCTGGGCGATTTGAAACAGAGAATTCGTGATGTGCGGCAGGGGCCGGACGGTTATCTGTATGTGCTGACGGATGAGCAGGATGGTTCGTTGTACAAAATCGGTCTGAAATAACTTCACTTCAGACACTGAGTTTCAACTGTAGTGAGGGGATTTATCCCAGATGGCCTGTGCAGCAGGCCCTTAAAAATCCAGGAGGGCCCGCTTCGCGCGCCATCGGGGCGGTGCGACGTTTCGCTAAATCCCCTCACTACAACGGGTCAGCCAGAGATTTCATTCCGGGCATACAAAACCACCGCCGCCCGCAATTTCCCCCGCCCAAATCGGCTCATCTTTTCAAACTCCCCATGGCTGACCGGCACATGTTGGCAGTCCATCGGCTGGCGATGTTGGCTGTGATCGACGTCGGGATCGTGCAGGTACACAAAGTCTTCATCGCAATCGGTGAGCACTACCCAGTGCGGTGATTTGGAGCGGGTCAGGCGATAACTGCTGATCAGCACCAGAGGCTGACCGCCAGCCTCCAGCAGGCGCGGTAAATCCAGATGGATGCCAATCTTCCGCTCGATGTCGGTCTCTTGCATTTGAGCGGTGAACTCCTCATGCACCAGGCGCATGACGTCTTTTTTATGCTCATCGCGCACGCCGTCGAGAAACAATGGCCCGGCCATACTCAGTTGCAAACGCACCCGAAAACCCCGCCGCCAGGCCGCCAGTGCCAAACCCTGGGGGCTGCAGCCACCATGGCCGGAGGTCATGAACACGGTGGTCGCTTCACGCCAGATCTGCAATTCCTCACGCCGCTCCAGCAGGCGCGCAGGCTGCAGCGCGCCCATGGCCATCAGCAGACAGGCCGGGCCACAGGTGAATTCGGTGGTTTGCGGGTAGTAGGGCACCTTGATACTGCGCGAGTCACGGTGCTGAACAATGCGCTTTTCCAGACGCAGTGCATCGGCATGGTCTTCGTAGTAATCGTGAATCAGCGCGAAACGCCGATAGCCGTTGCGCTCGTAAAGCGCGATGGCGGTGGGGTTATCGATACGTACTTCAAGGCGCAGGTATGCGCAGTCATGCTCAACGGCACAGGCCTCGATACGTTGCAGCAATTGTTTGCCCAGACCGGTGCCACGGGCTTCGCCGGCAATGGCGATGGAATACAGGCGCGCCAGTGATGTGCCGCGATGAAACAGCACCAGTGCATAGCCGAGCAATCGCCCGTCAAGCTCGGCGACCAGCAGTTGCGCATGGGCGCGGGTGATCATCCATTGAAAGCTGCGGCTGGTGAGCCGGTCGGTGGTGAAACATTGCATTTCCAGGGCCAGCAACGCTGGCAGATCTTCAACTACCGCCAAACGAAAAACAGCACTCATATGACCACCGTAAAAGTTGCGTAACGAAACGGGACTTTCGAAAAACTTCGTGCTTAATAGAAATGGTCTTGTTCTCCAACGGATCAATCTCTATGTCAGCGGTACAGGGTCATTGGCGCGAAGTATCCGAGCAAAGTTTGCCGACGGCAACTTTTTTAAATCCAGTCATCAGAACTTCCAGTCAAGTGTTGATCATCGTCGAACGCAAGGAAGACTGGGCCTCGTACTTTCCCAGCGAGGACATCGTCACGGCTCAGGAATACCTTGAGCAAACCCGTGACAGCGAACCTGGCAAACGGGTGCAGGTGATTAACCTGTGCCGCAGCTACAAGTACCTGGGGCACGGTTACTACTGCTCGCTGCTGGCAGAAGCCCGCGGCCACAAGGTGATTCCATCGGTCCGCACCATCAGCGAACTGACGAAAAAATCGCTTTACGGCCTGGCGCTGGACGACCTCGATAAAACCCTGGAAAAAGCCCTCAGCCATCATCTGTACAGCGATACCGAAGGTTTCACCCTGACACTTTACTTCGGCAAGACGCATATCGAGCCGCTGCAGGATCTGGCCCGGCAATTGTTTGAAGTGTTTCCGTGTCCGATTCTGCTAGTTGAGTTTCGCCGAACTAACGGCTGGCACATCGAGGGTATAAAGTCCGGTGCCCTGCACAAGTTGCGCGACGATCAGGAAGATCAGTTCGCCAATGCGCTGGACGGCTTTAGCCGTAAAGTCTGGCGAGTGCCGCGCTCGCCGCAAGTGGCGCGTTATGACTTGGCGATTCTGCACGATCCACAAGAAGCCTTGCCGCCGTCAAACGCCAAGGCACTGGAGAATTTTGTGCGGGTCGGCAAGCGTATGGGCATCGATGTCGAGCTGATCGAACGCAAGGACTACGCGCGGCTCGCCGAGTACGACGGCCTGTTGATTCGCGAGACTACCAGCGTCGACAACCACACCTATCGCTTCGCGAAAAAAGCCGAGAGCGAAGGGTTGGTGGTCATGGATGACCCGACCTCGATTCTGCGTTGCACCAACAAGGTCTATCTGACTGACCTGCTCAACAGCCATGAACTGGGTATGCCCGCTACGGAAATTCTCTACAAGGAACGACCGGAAGATTTCGAACGGGTCGGCGAACGCCTCGGTTTCCCGCTAGTGCTGAAGATCCCCGACGGCTGTTTTTCTCGCGGGGTGATCAAGGTTGAAAGCCAGCAGGCGCTGCTTGAGGCCACCGCTGAATTGTTCGAACACTCGGTATTGCTGTTGGCTCAGGAGTTTTTCTACACCGAGTACGACTGGCGCATCGGCGTGCTCAATCGCAAACCGATTTTCGCCTGCCAATACTTCATGTCCAAGGGCCACTGGCAAATCTACAACCACAAGGCCAAGGGCCAGGACATCAATGGCGAGTGCCGCACCCTGGCGGTTCACGAGGCACCGCGGGCAGTGGTGGAACTGGCGGTCAAGACCGCGAACCTGATTGGCGACGGCCTCTACGGCGTGGATCTGAAACAGGCTGGCGACAAAGTGGTGGTGATCGAGGTCAACGACAATCCGAACCTCGATGCCGGCATCGAAGACGCCTATTTGCAGGACGATCTGTATTCACTGGTGCTGGAGGAGTTTGTGCGACGGCTGGAACTCAAGCGTCGCGGCCAGGCCTGGTGAAGCGCCGATGATCAGCAGTTTCGCATTGAGTCACGGCGCGTTGCAGCGGGTAGAACGGCTGGATGCCGAGGTGATGCTGTTCAGCAATCCCGATGCTGCCGAGCGCGACTTGCTCCACACTCACTACAAGGTCGACGAACACGCGCTGGCCTCGGCGCTGGATCCGGACGAAGTCTCGCGAATCGAGTTTCACCCCGACCATTTGTTCTTGATCTGGAAGCGCCCGGAAAACTATTCCGGCGGTGGCAGCCTGGCGTTTGAAGTGTCGTCCTGCGGCCTGCTGTTTTCACCTGGTCAGTTGCTGGTGATCGCCACCGACGACACGCCATTGCACGGCATCGGCACGCGCCAGCCGCTCAATGCGCCGCTGGATGTGTTGCTCGATTTGCTGTTCAACAACATCCACCATTATCTCGGCCACCTGAAGGTGATCAAACTGGTCGCCCGTGAGCTTCAACAGAAGTTCAACGCCTCGATGCAGAACCAGCATCTGGTGCAGATGTTCAACCTCAGCGAAAGCCTGATCTATTACATCAATGCCCTGCACAGCAACGGCGCAGTGCTGACGCGGCTGCGCAATCACGCGGAAAAACAGCACTTCGGCAGCGAGGCGATCGGGTTGATCGACGACCTGATCATCGAGAACAACCAGTGCTACAAACAGGCAGAGATCTACTCAACGGTGTTTTCCGGGCTGATCGATGCGCGCGGCAATCTGATGAACAACAGCATGAACAATCTGCTGCGCAAGCTGACGTTGATCAACGTGGTGTTTCTGCCGTTGAACCTGATTGCCAGTATTGGCGGGATGTCGGAGTTCAGCATGATGACGGCGGGGACGCCGTGGTGGATTTCCTACCCGGTGTTTCTGATGGTGATGTTGCTCGGGGCGGGGGGAATGTTGTTTGGGCTGCGGCGGTTGGCCCAGTGATCGGTGCCTGAGCTGACACCTTCGCGAGCAAGCCCGCTCCCACAGGAGAATGCATTTCAAAAAGTGGGAGCGGGCTTGCTCGCGAAAGCGATCTCAGCAGCACTCGAAGCTCGGGATCAGCTCGCAGGGGCTGCCGCTGCCACTTTCTTGCGCTCCCGAACCCCACGCACCACCAGATACAACAGCGGCCCAATCGACACAAATACTGCCGTCAGCAACAGATACGGCACCACCGACCAGACCGACATCCCTCGCGACCGTGCATCCTTGACCATCCACACCCCGGCCAGCGTCGCCAGCAGATACAGATCAATCACCACCTGCGCCGTGTCCGGGCGCGACATCAGACTGATACCGAAGTCGATCAACGACTGTTCGGCCTGGAGCATCACCGATACGGTGTAGCCAGTAAACGCAATCAACGCAGTGAGGGGCAGGGCGACAGACATCATGCATTCCTTCCTTGGGGTGATGAGCAGAATCGCCAGCCTACCTTGGCGTCCGCAAATAAGCCATTGACTCGCCGGCCGCCGCCGGGCTAATTTCAGGCCCATGACTTCCACCGTATTGCGCTGCCAGCCAAGCATTATTACCGCCATTCCTCATTTGGCGGGCTAGCTCACGACTGCAGCACCCAACCCGCCCTAGAGGCGGGTTTTCATTTTCTGTCTCCGGGGTTTTAACAACGATGGCTCCCTGTAGGAGCTGCCGAAGGCTGCGATCTTTTGACTTTGTTTTGCTCAAATCAAAAGCAAGATCAAGAGATCGCAGCCTTCGGCAGCTCCTACACAGAGCGCCCGGAGATAACGATGAAATACAGCCCCGACCAGCAAGCCCTGCTTGAGCAGTACGTGAAAAAGATCCTCGCCGCGCCGGTCTACGACATTGCCGTGCGTACGCCGTTGCAAGCGGCGCCGGCGCTGTCCGAGGCGCTGGGCAACCGGATCCTGCTCAAGCGCGAAGACCTGCAACCAACGTTCTCCTTCAAGATTCGTGGCGCCTACAACAAGCTGGTGCAACTGAGCGATGCGCAGAAATCGCGCGGGGTGATCACCGCTTCGGCGGGCAATCATGCCCAAGGCGTAGCTCTGGCAGCGCGGGAGCTGGGGATCGCGGCGACCATCGTCATGCCCTCGACCACCCCCGAACTCAAGGTGCTTGGGGTACGAAGTCGGGGGGCCGAGGCGCTGCTGCACGGCGAGAGTTTTCCGTTTGCCCTGGCCCATGCGCTGCAACTCGCCGAGCAGACCGGGCGCACCTTTGTCTCTCCATTCGACGACCCGGACGTGATCGCCGGCCAAGGCACGGTGGCCATGGAAATCCTCCGTCAGCATCAGGGGCCGCTGGATGCGATCTTCGTTCCGGTGGGCGGGGGCGGGCTGATCGCCGGCATCGCGGCGTACGTCAAATACCTGCGACCGGAGGTACGGATCATCGGTGTCGAATCGGAGCATTCGGCCTGCCTGAAGGCGGCGCTGCAAGCGGACGCGCGGGTGGTGCTGCCCAGTGTAGGAACGTTCGCCGATGGCGTGGCGGTGGCGCAGATCGGCGCTTATGGTTTTGAGGTGTGCCGGTTTTGCGTGGACGAGGTGGTCACTGTCAGCAATGACGAGCTGTGCGCGGCGATCAAGAATATCTACGACGATACCCGCTCGATCACCGAGCCTTCCGGGGCATTGGCGGTGGCCGGCATCAAGCAATACGTGGCGCGCAGCGGTGTTCGCGAGCAGACCTTCGTCGCGATCGACTCGGGTGCGAATATCAACTTCGACAGCCTGCGCCATGTCGCCGAGCGCGCCGCGGTGTGCGGCGTCCCGGCGTGATACCGCTCAGGGCAGCAACGGGCGCAGGAAACTGCGCTCGTAGCTGACGATGAATTTCTTCTGCACCAGTGATTCCACTAGCGCCGTGCTTTCCGGGTCGGTCAGCGCGATGTGCCGGTAGCTTTCGTAATCGGCCAGCGAGGGAAAGCTGAACAGGCAATAAGCGATGTTGCTCGCGCCCTCGGAGGGCAAGAAATAGCCGTGATGAGTGCCGCCCAAGCGCTCGACGATGCCCAGCCAGGCCTTGGCGTAGGCCTCGAACTCGGTCAGTTGGTACGGATCGATCACGTATCGCACATGGCAGGTAATCACGTTTGGCGCTCCCTGTTCAGGTCATTCCGCAATGGCGGTGCCGACCTTGTCCGAAGCCGACCAGATGCGATAGCGCACCTCGACATCTTTCGGAGCGTAGATCACCAGTGGCAGCTTGCTGTTGTAGCGCAGCATGAAGCCGTCACCGACGACCGGGACAAAGGCGCGTTTCTTCGCGGTGCCGGGTGGGCAGGCCATCAGCGTGCTCATCGGGCCAATGACTTTTTCCAGGCGGTAGAACGGATAGCCCCAGCCTTCGAGGTTTTTCTCGTCCAGAGCGCCGCCCAGGCGCTGGCGATTACAGTCGACTTCCAGGGTTTTGCCGGCGAGGACTTCAACCTGGAAGTTCTCCTCCTGATCCTGTTTGGGCAGGTAGATGACTTGACGGGTGAAGCCGTTTTCCGCCTTGGGATACGGCGCGACGTCTTCGAGTTTGGCCGCGTGGGCGAGGGTGGACAGGCCGGCAACGAGCAGACCGATTGTCGCGCGAGCGCGTAAAGAACCCATGAAAGCCTCCTGGCGGGTGTAGGGTGGATGTCGGGCATTCTCACTGTCATCAGTGATGAATGCAAACCGGCGTCGACTTGCAAATTGCAGTGCCCAGGAGGGTCGATCTTGCATTTTGCAACTGGCCAACTGCTGGCCACCGCCCCAAGTGCTTGATTTCATGAGGGTCGAAATGACCCGATGAAAGGCACGTTTTATGCGTCGCTTTGGTGCAGCGCACCGGCTTCGGGCGCCTACACTCCAATGGGCATTTCGCAGTACAACCGTTTGCCGCACCAGGGAATCAGCGGGGACACACCCGTGCAGGGGCAGCAAAAGCGGTCAACGTGAAGAGTTGATTGGCAGTTTCATCAATAAGGAGAGGTTCACCATGTTTCTGTCTGCCTTGGAACTACGCAATATCATTGAAAGCAGTTTTCTGCCTAAACGCTGCCAGTGCACGCTGTCGCCAGACCTGTCGATGACCGTCAAGGTCTTCGGCGACCACCAGACTGACCAGGTTGATCTGCACGTCAGCGGAATCGATGCCAGCCATCTCAATGGCTGCCGTGAGATCAATGAGTTGATTGCCGGCCTGCGCTCGGACCTGGCGCAGCAATCCACGCCACACCATTACAGTCCGCGATCCAGAGCCGTTTAACTCACCGTTTCACCCAGTTCGACCGTCACGCGCCGGGCCTGCACAAAGCCTAGGCCCAGCGCGAACTCGACCAGCACCGCGAGCAGAATCCCGGGGCCGGCGTGGCCGTTGAGCCATTCGCCAAAACCCAGTACCGCCAAACCAAAACAACCGACGATAAACCCGTTACTCAGGGCATTGCGCCCCAGCGACGGCGGCGCGCTGCGCACCAGATAAAACATCACCCCCAACGCCGCAAACAGCACCGCACTGCGCCGCGCAACAAACCCGGCAGCGCTCGAATACTCAATGCTCCAGATCGCCAGCAACACCTGCGGGAAAAAGCCCCAGGCAAGCGCCAGCACGAAACACAACAAAGACGTGATGATCGACAACGTGCGAAACGACAACTGCATGGCGAGTCCTTGCGGCAGTGAGGAGGGGCCCCGAGCATAACCCGCGAACCCTCCAGCGCCTACCGCAACCCCGCAAATCAGAGCCTTCTGTCAGTTCTGGTCACTGCACGCGTCGGACATTTTCCGGTAGGTAATTTCCTCAGGCTTCCCGGCATTGTCGACGTACTTCATGTCAGCAGTAACGACTTTGCACTGACGAGTGGGTTGCTCGGTCATGGAGATCACTTTGTTCACATGCAACGGCATGCCGTACTGATAGGGGACAGGCTTGGTTGTGGCGGTGGTGTCATTGGCCTGAGCCACCCCGGCGAATGCGGTGCAGGCGAGGGCGGAGGTGAGCAGCAGCGTGCGAATGTTCATGAATCGGACTCCCGTGCGACGGAATAAGCGTTCGGCGCCATACGGCCGAACCTGCCGCACTCGGCGTCAGCCAGGGGCTGAGGTGTGCGGTTCAGTACAGTCTTGGACTGCGGCGTTAAGCGATGGTTAACCTGGCTGAACGCCGGCTGTCTGGCAGAGGGATGATTTCTCGGGGATGCGGGGCCGATTCCTACAAGGATGGATGCTTTGTCTGCTTCCGGCGACGGGAACGGTGCGGTTATGGTTTGGCGTCGCTGCAAAATCAGCGATTCGGGTTTGGTCACCTGAGAATAATCGATTGCATATGTGCCATCATTTGCACTGCGGAGTTCTTTGACCGTGTAGTGCATTGCTGTGGTGGCCGTGTGCAGGACGCCTTCGGGCGAGCTGAGTTGATTGTTCTCGGTTGACCAAGCCTGTACACGGTCCGCCTCCCATCGTTTGGTCACGATGCTGGCGGGTTACTTTCGAAACAATCGAGTAATCAATATGCTTACACCAAATCCGCTCCCAAGCCGTTATCACCCGCTCAACAGCGGCGTCACCGACAGCGCGCCAATGGTCATCGACACCCAAGCCAACCCCCAAGACATCCTCGAGTCCGCCGTCCAGCGCATCCGCGCCTGCAGCGACCTGCTCGAAACCCTGCACTGCATGTGCTTCCGGCATGGCGATGTTCAGGACATTCCACACATTACCCATGCGCTGTACCTGCTGGCGCAGGATGGCAATGATTTGCTGCAGGTGGCGCAGCAGCAGATGCTGGATTGGAAGGCGCCGGTTTGATGCCTTGAATGCGAACGGGAGTATGGTCGCGTTGGGCGAACCTCACGCCATCTACTCTCCCGTTTGTATGATTCTCGTGCCCTTGAATTCGAATAAAACAAGCTAACGGCTTAGTTTGTCAGGGAAGAAGGACAGGGGAGGGTGCATGGATATCCATTTTTCTGATTGCTCTTTAGCTTCTAATATTTGCGAAGGAGTCAACTTGGAAGCAATGAGGGGAAGCTTGTATTTAACATTTTCCTGCATACCGCCCCCGCCATCCAAGCTACTTAGAGAAAAAATAAGCGAGTATCCCTTTACAGGATCATACGGGAAGCCATAGGTATCGGGCTCGTGAGCTAAATATGAACCGTATCCATATATGGACTCTGCGTAACCTGATACTGCAGCTTGCTCATTCCAATGTCGGAAGCCTTCAATATCTCCCTTCTCAAAAAGAAGAGCAGCCAACTCCATCATTGATCTAGGGTTGCCGCCTTCAGCTGAAAGTTTGTACCTTTTTTCAACTGCCTCACTTCGCTTTCATGGTAGCAAAAATCCCTCACCTTGCTTAAGTGAAGTGGCAAGCCAGTATTGTGCAAGAGCATTTCCTGAAGTTGCAGATCGTTCTAGCCAAGTATCATCTAAAGTGATTTCATACATTATGTACATCGCTTCTGCGTCGCCAGCATTTGCTTTTTGTTGGGCTAATTGTTTTGCTTGGTTTAACCAATCTATAGGTGCTTTCTGTGAAGCGGGACATTCGTTGGATATATCGCATAGGTCGTGTTCGATACGCCCTAACTGAACCATGGCATAAAGATAGTTTTGACCTGAAGACGCCTCGTACCATTTTCTGGCAGCTATATTCATGTAATGATTTTTCGCTCGGAGGGCTTCACCTAAATAATATTGGGCTTCTGCGTCGCCAGCCTCTGCTGCGATTGTCAAAAAGGAAATGGCTGAAGTGGCCTTATATTGGTTATAGAGTATAATGCCTTCGTTTTTAGCGATTTTCTGCTGTGCGTCCAGTTGGGCTTCCGCGTGAGAAGAAAGCATGAATAGCAGGGAAATGGCCAAATACTTCATGGATTCTATCAGTTCAACTCGCCAGAAAAGAGATAATGCTAAGCTTGGTTTTCAACGACTTAGTTTGTCCGGGTAGAACGAAAGTGGTGCGTGAGTCGCCTTCCATTCTTTTGCAAATTTTTTACCTTCTGCAATTTGCTCAGCTGTCATCTTTGCTTCAATTTTCGGTAACTTACTCTCCACTCTTTCTTGTAAACCTCCACCGCCGTCTAGCTCCTTCAAGGTGTAAACGAGGGCATAACCTTTAACGACATCGAATGGGAATCCATACGTGTCTGGCTCATGAGCAAGATCAGAACCGTAACCATAAACTGTTGTGGCGTAGCTTGCTAAAGCTGCTTGCTCATTCCAATGACGGAAACCTTCAATGTCACCTTTTTCATAAAGAAGGGCTCCGTATTCCATCATGGAGGGCGGGTACCCACTCTCAGCTGAAGCTTTGAATAATTTTTCAACCGCTTCCGAGCGTTTCCATGGAAGGAAAAAACCGTCTCCCTGATTGTAGCTCTTAGCTAATAAGTACTGTGAGATTTGGTGGTTTTTTGCGGCTGCTTTTTCTAGCCAAGTTGTATCGAGCGTTAATTCATACATTATGTACATGGCTTCTGCATTTTCATCTTCTGCCTTAGGCTGAGCGATGCTTGATGCTTGATTCAACCAGTCTGATGGTTTTTTTTCTGTGGCAGGGCAGTCGTCTGATAATTTACATAGATCATTTTTTACTCGCCCAAGCTGGATCATTGCATAAAGATCCCCTTGGTCAGCTGCCATTTCATACCACTTTTTAGCTTCAGGATTCATGTAGGTATTTTTTTGCCGTAATGACTCAGCTAGATAATATTGTGCCTCATGGTCTCCAGCCTCTGCCGCTATTCTCAGTAGAGGAGACGCAGAAACAGCTTTAAGTTGATTGTAAAGAATTATTCCTTGTCGCTTTGCGTGCAACTGCTCAGGATTCAGTTCGGCGCTTGCTTGGTTGGCGCCGGCGAGTAATAGCATGGCTGAAAATAATACTATGAGGCGCATGTTTTTTTCTCAAGTGTTATGCTTTTGGGTCTATAAATTTGGCTGTGCCAGACGGCATGTAAGTTCTACCAAAATACTGGGATCTTTGGCATTGCCCATCTTTTTTCGCACCTAGAATTTTTACATGGGACAAATAATCGGCGCGCATGTCATCACCGGTGCGATTTTTTAGGCGGAGAACAGGGTCTGCCATAAAGTTGTCAAGGGCAAGCCTGCTCTCGCAATACAACTGACCTGCGTTTGCTGGTTTTATCCCGAACTTGTTCATCGACATGCATATGTCTTCAAACTGACTTTGTGCTTTATCAATGGTATTGTCTTTCTGTGCACGCTTAAGAATCCAAGACAAAATTTTCTCAATGGCTTGCTGTTGGAGTAGTTTTGATTCTTCGTCGCTGTATTTAATCGTGTCGTCTTTTTCTGCTGTTTTCCCTGTGGGTCTGGAGATGGTCACAGAAAAATCACTTGGAGGGCTGATCAGAGTTAAAAGAAGAGGTCCTAACGCCCCGGGAATAGCATTTATGCACCACTCCTCCAGTTCGAGTTGATTCTCATAAGACATGATGGTTTGTGCTATCGCGCCGCCTTTGCCCGTTGCAGTCAAGCTTTCATAAAGCGTCATTACCGCATCAGCACCCATGAGGTAAATCATCCGGATATCAAAGCCACCAATGGCCAGAGTATTTAATTTCGAAAGGTACGCGTAGGTTTTATCTTCAATAACAAAGTACGGATTCTGTTTGTTTTTATAAAGTTCTCTACGGAACATGTTAAGCAGTTCAGTGACGGCGTCGTAGCCCACCTCGAATTTGAAGGAGCCTCCAACGCCCGGGCCGGCTATCAATGCGGCCTTGAGTACCAGAATCAGACGGCCCTCGTGCAGGGAAATACTCGCTTCAGCCCTCGCACCGAGGCCGGCTGCTGCATTGAGTTCCACGGTCAAGCGCGCAAGGCTAAACCATTCGCTGGCTTTCATTCCTGCGGCTTTACCAGCAACGGGGGCTTTGGTTAGCAAGGCTACTTCGGAAGGTGGAGCCCAGTTCAGCGCTCCGGTGACCATGATCCCGGTTTGCAGACCAGCGAATAGATTGAATGCGGCTTTTGCGCCATCCTGTATCTGTAGAGTTTCTGGAGCTTTTTTAATTTGGCCACTTTTCTCAGTTCTTGCGTAGCTGCGCTTATCGGGGTTGCGCACAACCGGTTCGGGAGGAGCTAAATGGAAGCCAGCGTTGCTGACATCCAATGCAATTTCCGAAGAAAGCAGCAACGATGCTCCGGCGTAGCCCCAAGCCTTCGCGCCTAGATAGAGCGAGAACCGTCCGAGGTTCATCTTCTGCTGTATGTCTTCGGCGTTTCGGTAGGTGATGACGATATCTTTAGCGTTGGCACGGTCTGGCAAGTCGACTTTAAAGAGTTCGACTTCACCCCTTGCAAGGTCAACGGCAAAAGTCGCCTTGGCCGAGGCCTGGAACCCTTCGGCCAGTGTCCAATCTGGCCCCTCTACTTTTGTCGACGAGTGGATGATCTTCGTGGTGGAAGGCATCAGGCAACGAACCAGCTGTGCCTGCGGAGTGATATCGAAAATGCGGAAGGTCTTGCGTACGTTGTCCTTGAACAACACTTGCTGCAATCGATCCCCCCATTCTTTACGTGTACCAGCATTCTCCAGCGCCGTGACCTTGTACTTCTTGCTTTCAAGGTAGGCGTTGAATTTTTCGATCTCGAACCAGCCTTCTGAGGAGAACCAGTCGCTTTCCTGATCCTTGATCCTCAACGCACCTTCGTCTTTCAGCCACTGTCCGAACAAGCTCAGCTCAGAGTCGGTCGCTGCTTTTCCATCGCTATTGCCCGGACGCTTCGCCAGATCTTTGACCTTGGCGCCTACTTTCTTCCAGTCATCCTTTACGGTCTGTTTGAGTCGTGGCAGCGAATACATGCTGAGATAGGTGAGCGGCTTGTTGAGGCTGTCCGCCATGCTCATCTCAGCCAGCGGGAAGCCATTCTTGATCAAACGCTCTTCGGGTCTCGCCTGAAATTGTTCTGGCTCCCACAACAGATGACGGCGAACAGTCGCCGTTTCCACGTTGTTCTCAGCCTGGAGCCGTAGCTTTTCTTTTGACGCCTGCAGCCGGTCCCAGGCGGCACGTTCATTGGTCACAAGGTTGGTGGGCGCCTTGGCTTGTCGTCCACTGGCTTCAATCCAGCCTTTGTACTTGGCACTGAGGCGTTCATTGACCTCTTTTTGCTCTTTCTCTAGCGCCAGATACTGCTTGAACAAGTCGACGCCACCCTCGACTGCTCCACCCTCGGGGATCAATGCAAACTCGGGCAATGCGATTCCGTATTGGGCAACATCGGTGATGGCGTCCAGATAAGCGCTATAGGTCGCTTTCCTTTCCTTGCGTTTGATTTCCTGGTCCCGCACATATGTACACAGCATCAATTGATTATTGGTGCCGCACATCGCGATCTCATCTATTCGCTTTTTGTCCTGAGCGAGCATCGGGGCGAGTTCTGCCGACGTTAACGTGGTGAGATCCTTGTCTTCTAACAACGCCTCTCGTGCTTTCAGATATTTTTGAACGGCTTCACGTGCGGCGATGGCTTTCGGCGCATAAAGGCTGCCGCTTTCGTACGCGTAGCCTTTTTCTTTGGCTGCGGCAATGGCGGTGCGCTTGAGCTTTTGCCATTCACTGTACATGCCGTGCACGCGAGTAGCATCGTCACGGGCGGTCATCATTTCGGTTCTTTTAATCTGATCCTGTTCGAGGCGCGTGAGGGGCGTCGCAGGTGGTGCTGCTTCTGGTGCTGCGGCTTTCCTGCTCTGTTGAGCTTCAAGCAGCGCCGCGTCCAAATTGCTTATGTTGGGATGTTGAGCTTCGATCTCCAGCATCCGGGACTTCTCTTCGCCCTCAAGAAAGTTTGCCAGCTTGGGCTCAAGGAAGTACTCCAGGAGACCTGATTCGTAGAGCCCTTTTTTGCGCTCTTCGGGTGATTTGGTTGAGCTGACTTTTTGTTCCAGATCGCTGGAAGCTTCTTTTAGTGCCGAGTTAGTCCGCTCCGGCAGCAGCCAGAATGATTCATTCTCAGTGTCGTAAATTGCGCTGCCATAGACGGTGGAGCAGGGCGTTTTCACTTTGTCGTGATCGCCTGGTGTATCTTCCGGCGCTTCGGGCTGTTCACCGATATCCCGAGGCGGTTTTGCACAAGCTTCATCAGCGACTACTGCTGTTGTGGGTGCTGACTCGGTGTTAGTTGCTGCGCCGATGTTCTGTTCCATTTCGCTTCCATTCATTCTTTACGGACGGGCTCATCAAGCAGCGCTGTTAGCGAGTTTCTGCAACTGCTGCACTTTGATGAACGACTCTTCCCTTGATTGCAGGATGGCCATTGCCTGTGGCTGCGTTTCGAGCAGCGGGCCGTTGGTGATTTGGCCCAGTTTCAGTAAATGACGACCTTCGTAAATGTTGTGGGCAACCAGCACATTGAGGTTTTCCACGAGGTTGGGCAGTTGTTCGTCGGTAGGTTCACCGTAGGCAGCGTATTGCTCGTCTGCCCAGTAAACCCATCCCAGATGCTCCTGAACCTTTGGCGCTGCTGGTGGCAGGTTGAACGCTGAGACGTCGCCCAGCCATTCAAGTTCCGAAAGGGCTCGCCAACTGAGCCAGCGACCGCGATTGCGCCCGAAGTGGACCGGCGCCGGGCTGTACACGTGCTGCCAAGGGCCGAAGAGCTGATGTGAACTTTCAACGGCGGTGTAGGCCAGCGCGGCCCACAGACTTGGCTTGTGATAACTCAACAGGCTTTGACCGCCGGAGCCATCGTTGGCACGCAGGAGCCAGCGGGCGTGTGCCAGTGCCTTGGCTGGATCTGCTGTGGTGAGGGCGATGCCGGCGAAGTTCTCTTCGCAGAGACTTGCCGCTTCTGCAGCGAGGCGACTGCCCCACGGTGCGACCAGCCATAGAGGGCCGTCAGCGGCGATTTCGGCGAAGTCGGTGTTGAGGAACAGGCCTTGAGTGTCGACAGGTTCGCCGACACGGTAGAGGCGGCTCATGGCCTCTGGCTGACGGGCGCGATCAATGATGAAACATAGGCTAAGGTCGGAGCTCTCTTTCGGCAAACCCTCGAAGGCGTAGCGTGGCGCTTCGAGGAGGGCGCTCAGTGCTTTTACATGCATGTGCAATCCTTACGGCTGCAAGCGCCGTTGCTTTGTTTGCCGCACAACGGCGTGATACCGGACTCGTTGAGGCGTTTGGGCAGCGGGATGAGCACTTTGCCCGCCTTATCCGCATCCGCCACCTTCATCGGCCCCGGCAGCAACGGCGCGGCCGGCGTACCTACACCCGGTGCACCGCCGGTATTGACCTTCACCTCGGCGCCGCTGATGGTCACGCCACCGGCGTCGACCTTGACGAAGCTGCCGCCCGCTTTGGCGGTCAGTTCCATTGCGCCTTCGACGACGACTTTCTGGCCGGCGTAGTAATGGATTTCGCTGCCGGCTTCGACGAATTGCGCTGTGCCTACATTGAGGTGCTGGGTGACTGCGACGGTCAGGTGATCATCTGCGCGCATTTCACTGACGCGATTCAAATGGGTGATGCGGTGCTCTTCGACTTTGAATTCGCTGTAGGTGTTGGCCTCAACCGTGTCATGCCGCTCATTGCCCACACGGATCTTCTGGTCGTGCTCGATGTTCTCGTCCCAATCCCGCTGCGCATGGATATAGATCTGCTCCACACCCTTTTTGTCTTCAATACGAAACTCGTTGTAGCCCTTGCCACCCGGTGAGCTGAGGGTTTTGAAGGTGCTGCGGGTCTTGTTTGCCGGCAGGTCGTAGGGGACGACGTTTTCCTTGTGGTACAGGCAGCCGGTGACGAGTGGCTGGTCGGGGTCGCCTTCGAGGAAGGTGACGAGGACTTCCATGCCGATGCGCGGGATGGCGATGCCGCCGTAGGCCGCGCCGGCCCAGCCGCTGGCGACGCGTAGCCAGCAGGTGGTTTTGTCGTCGGACTGGCCGTCGCGGTCCCAGTGGAACTGGACTTTGATGCGGCCGTACTGGTCGCAGTGGATTTCTTCGCCGGCCGGGCCGGTGACGACCGCGGTCTGGCTGCCGAGGACTTTTGGTTTCGGGTGTTCGAGGGCAGGGCGGTAGTGCGCGTCCCACGGGGTGGCGAGGAAGCTGTTGCGGTAGCCCTGGTGGAAATCGCTTTTGTTGTCGGTGACGTCGCTGGTGACGTTTTCACCGAGCACTTGCGGTTGTTTGCCTTCGTGGAAGACTTCCAGCAGCAGCCACAAGTCGTTCCATTCAGCGCGCGGGTGTTCGGCCAGGGTCAGGAAGTGGCCGCTGGTCAGGGTCGGTTCGTCACCTTTGCCTTCGGCGAGTTTGTAGTCGCTGCGATGGCGTTCAAGGGCGCGGGTCGAGAGGAATTTGCCGCGCTCGCGGGTGGTGAAGCGGCCGGGGTAATCGTAGTCCTCAAGATCCGGGGCGAACTCGGATTTGACTGCACCTTCGGGCAGGATCTTCGGTTTTTCGAAGTCGTAGTCGCGGCGGCTGACGCGCGTGGTGCGGGTTTCCAGGCGCAGGTTGAAGCGTTTGATCACCGGTTTGTCGGCGCTCATGCCGGAGTCTTGCTGGTAGCTCACGGCCTTGAGTTTGCGGAACACTGTCTGATCGTCGCCGAACACCAGTTTGTGCCCGCTACTGCTGTGCTGGAAGTGGAAGTGGATGCCTTCCTCTTCGCACAGGCGCTGGATGAAATGCAGGTCGGACTCGTCGTACTGCACGCAGTAATCGCGTTGCGGGTACTCGGCGTTGAGTTGGAAGCTGTAGGCGTCGGCGAGGATGCCGCGATCTTCCAGCACCTGGGCGATGATCTTCGGCACCGTGAGGTTCTGGAAAATCTGCTGGTCATGGTTGTGCCGCAAATAGGCCAGTTGCGGCACCAGGCTGATGCTGTAACGGGTCAGCGTCTTGCCGGAATCGCCTTGCTCGATGCGGTACACCAGGCCGTGGATTTTGCCTTCGCCGGTGGCGCCGAAGGTCAGGACGCCGGGCTTGTGCAGCAGCTCTTCAAGTTTGAGGTCGGGGCGGGCGCTGACCAGTTCGAGGTCGAAACGGAAAGGCTCGTTGAGGGCTTCGCGACCGGTGAAGCTGAGCACTTGCAGGTCGGCGGAGGCGCCTTCGAGCGTAAGGGTAATGTGGGTAGCGTTGGCGTCCAGCATGCCTTGAATTCCGTCCATTGAATAAGCAGGTGACGGATGATGGAGGATTAAACCGCCCCGTTCAAGGCGCAAATGCCGTAGGGATGGGGTCTGCGACGTATAGGGAAAACCCTTAGATCGGCTTTTTGGCCCAATGAAACCGGGGGCTTCGCAGTCGTGAGCCATTGATCAGCAGGCGGTTTTAGCCAATCGCAGGCCAAAGAATAGCCAGTCAGTTTCAGACTAAAGTCGCCTTCAGCCCGTAAAAGCCATCTGCCATCATTGCGGCTCACCCCTGCGTGTCCACTTCTTCCCGGCAGTTTTTGACCCGGGACGGGAGCTATTTTTCTGGCTAACTGCGCCCCGGCGCAAACGCTGTACTGTTGGAGTTTTTCATGCGTCCCCCATTTCCCCTCATCACCCCGCGCCACTCGTTTGGCTTCGGCGCCGTTGTGCTGTGCGCCGGTTTTGCCGCGCAGGCTCAGGCCAGCGGTTTTCTCGAAGACACCACGGCGAAAATCGAATCGCGCACGGTGTATTTCAACCGCGATTTCCGTGATGGGCACACCTCCAACGAGCAGGGCGCTTCCAAGCGTGAAGAGTCGGCTCAAGGCTTTATTCTCAATCTGCAATCGGGTTACACCGAGGGCACGGTGGGCTTCGGTATCGATGCGCTGGGCATGCTCGGCTTGCAGCTCGATTCCAGCCCTGATCGCAGCAACAGCGGCTTGCTGCCGTCCAGCGGCGACAACCCGCGCGGCTCCAAGGGCCAGTACGCGAAAATGGGCCTGACCGCCAAGGTCAAGGTCTCGGACACGGTGTTGAAGTACGGCGCGTTGCTGCCGGATCTGCCGCTGCTCAAGTACAACGACGGTCGCTTGCTGCCGACCCTGTTCAACGGCGCCATGCTGACCTCTAAAGAGGTCAAGGACCTGACCTTCATGGCCGCGCGTCTGGACAAGTACACCGCACGGGATTCCACCGACTCGCAAGACATCCGCGTGCACTGCAAGAACAAGCGCTACGCCTGTAATACCACTGCCGATCATTTCGACATGTATGGCATCGACTACAAGATCAACGATCGCCTGACCGCGCAGTATCACTACGCGGAACTGGAAGACATCTACCGTCAGCACTTCATTGGTTTGCTCGGCAATCAGCCGTTGGGCGACGGCGTGCTGAAGGCCGATTTGCGCGTGATCAAGAGTGCCGACAGCGGTGCGGAGCGTGCCGGTTCGATCGACAACCGCGCCTTGAGCGGCATGCTTTCCTATGGCATCAGCGGCCACACCTTCAGTGCCGGCTGGCAGCGCATGAACGGCGACAACTCGATGCCGTACCTCGATGGCAGCAACCCGTATCTGGTCAACTACGTGCAGGTCAACGACTTCGCCGCGGCGCAGGAACGTTCCTGGCAGCTGCGTTACGACTATGACTTCAAGGCGATCGGCATCAACGGCCTGAGCTTCTTGACCCGTTATGTGAACGGTGACCACATCAAAGTCCCGGGCAGCGATCAGGAAGGCAAAGAGTGGGAACGCGACAGCGAGTTGAAGTACGTGATCCAGACGGGCACGTTCAAGGATGTCAGCCTGCGTCTGCGCAATGCGACTTACCGCACCAACTATGAAAAGTTTGCGCGGGATGTGGATGAGACCCGGTTGATTGTGAGTTACAACTTCTCCGTCCTCTAAACCTCCCCCCTGTAGGAGCTGCCGCAGGCTGCGATCTTTTGATCTTGATTGTAAAAAACAAAATCAAAAGATCGCAGCCTGCGGCAGCTCCTACAGGGGATTTTCGGCGGGCTACAACCAATGCCAGAACCGGCTCCAGAAGCCGCGATTCAGATCGTCCTTGCACCCGGCATACTGCCGCGCATACACATCGGAACGCGCCTGCACCTTGCGTGCAGTCGGCATCAGCCAGGCCTTGCTGGCGTAGGTCTTGTTGCGGAAACCGCCCCAGCCTTCGTGGTAGTTCAGGTACTGGTTATAGGCGTCGTACTTGTACACGCCGTTGATCGAAGTGGTCTTGTCCATGTACCAGCCGACGAAGTCGATGGCGTCGTCGAAGTCTTCGCGATCGGCGCCATGTCTGCCGGTGCTTTTCTGGTAGTCGGACCAGACTTCATCCTTGGCCTGGGCGTAGCCCGACGCGGTGGTGACCCGGCCCCACGGGATCACCCACAGCAGGTATTTGCGCGGCGTCTTGGCGTCGTAGCGATAGCCGGACTCCTGATACATGATCGCGAAGGGCACCTGGATCGGTACGCCCCAGCGCTTTTGCGTGACTTGCGCGGCGTCGTACCAGTCGCTTTTTTCGCGGAAGATTGCGCAGATGTCTTCCGGCGAACGCGGTGGCGAGGTGCCGCAGCCGCTGAGTAATCCCGCCAGTATCAAAAGTCCCGCCGTCCGCCCCGAAATCAAACCGTCATCCCCATGCGCGCAAAAAGGGCGACAGTCTACGCGCTCAGCTCAACTGGTGACGATAGGGCAAATCCGGACCGGTCTTGCTGCAGGTCAGGGCGGCCGCCTGTACGGCAAACCTGAGCATCGTGTCGATCTGCTCACGGCTGAGCGCTTGAACCCCTTCGACCGAGTCCAGCCCCTGTTCAGTCAACCAGGTGATCAGCGCCGCTTGAAAGGTATCGCCGGCGCCGACGGTATCGGCGATTTTCACTGAAACCGCTGGTACCGACCATGAGCCGTGAGCGCGACTGAATACCGTTGCGCCTTCGCCGCCACGGGTCAGGAACACCAACTGGCAGCGATGTTGCAGCCAGCCTTCGATGACGCGCTGCGGATCCTGTTCCGGGTACAGCAGGCTCAGGTCTTCGTCGCTGACCTTGATCATGTCGGCCAGTTGCACCAGGGTCGCCACCCGCTCGCGCCACAGGTCGATGTTCGGCTCGGGGTTGAGGCGCACGTTGGGGTCGAGGGTGATCAACCGCTTGTCGCTTTCACGTTGCACCAGCGTCAGCAAGGTGTCGGCGATCGGCTGCACCACCAGCGAGAACGAGCCGATGTGCAGACCACGGACGTCAGCGCCCAGTTGTGGCAGATGGGCGAGGCTTAATTGGCGATCAGCGCAGCCCTCGCCGCGAAAGCTGTAATGCGGCGAACCGTTGGCACCGACCGCGACCATCGCCAGCGTGGTTGGCGCGGCAAAGTCGATCAGGTAGTCCGCACGCACACCTTCATCCTGCAGCACCTGCTGCAGACGTCGGCCGAGATAGTCGGTAGACAGCCCGGCAAACAGCGCCGAATCCACGCCCAAACGGCGCAAGCCGACCGCGACGTTGAACGGCGAGCCGCCGGCAATCGCCTTGAAATTCACTTTCGAAGCCAGACCGCTGGCATCGTCTTCGCTGAAGAAATCGAACAGGGCTTCGCCACACACCAAATACATAATTGTTTGCTCTTTATAGGTTTGCGACATGCTGTTGATAGCGTTCATAGGCCTGCTGGAACGCCGCGACATGGGCGGCGACCGGCAGGGTTTCACTGTGCAGATCGAGCTTCACGCAGCGCTGGCACAGGTCGGCCAAAGTGTCCTCGTGGCCGTTCGACCATGACTTGCACCACGCCGCCTGAATCGCCGCGCCGAGGGCTGCGGCTTCGCTGTGTTCGGTGCAGATCACCGGGGTGTTCATGATGTCGGCGACGATCTGCCGCCACACCGCGCTTTTCGAACCGCCGCCGATCAGGCAAATGCTGCGGCTTTGTAAACCATTGTGGCGTAACAGATCCAGTCCATAACGCAAACCGAAGGTGGTGCCCTCGACCACGGCGCGACACAGGTTGGCCTGGGTCAGGTTGCTCAGGGTCAGGCCGTGCAGGCTGCCGGTGGCATGGGGCAGGGCGGGGACGCGTTCGCCGTTGAGGAACGGCAGCATGCTCACGCCTTCGGCACCGATCGGCGCCTGGGCCACGAGTTGATTGAATTGCTCCAGGTCGAGGTTGAACAGTTCGCGGATTGCGCCGGTGGCATTGGTCAGGTTCATGGTGCAGATCAGCGGCAGCCAGCCACCGCTGGATGAACAGAACGTGGCGACCGAGGCATCCGCGCTGACCTTCGGCGCTGCGGCGTAGGCGTACACCGTGCCGGAGGAGCCGAGGCTCATGGTGATCGCTCCCGGCTGAATGTTGCCGGTGCCGATGGCGCCCATCATGTTGTCGCCACCGCCGCTGGCGACCAGCGCATTCGGGTTGAGGCCGAGCTGTTCGGCAATCGCCGGTAGCAAGGTGCCGACCGCCTGATGCGCGTCGATCAGCTCCGGCAGCGCCGCTTGCAGGCGACCCGTGGCGTCGATGTCGCGCAGCAGTTGCAAGTCCCACTGGCGGCTGCGCACGTTGAAATAGCCGGTGCCGGAGGCGTCGCCGTATTCGCTGCACGCGCGGCCGGTGAGCCAGTAATTCAGATAATCGTGGGGCAGCAGAATGCGCGCGATACGCGAGAACACCTCCGGGTGTTGTTCTTTGGTCCAGAGCAGTTTCGACACGGTATAGCCAGGCGCGATGACCACGCCGAGGCGTTCCAGCGAGCCTTTTTCGCCGCCGAGGTGCTTGAGCAGACGGTCATTTTCATCGGTGGTTTCGGTGTCGCACCACAGTTTGGCCGGGCGCAACACCTGGCCCTGATCGTCGAGCAGCACCAGGCCGTGTTGCTGGCCGGAGACGCCGATGCCGAGAATCGCCTGACCGTCGATATTGGCGGCGAGCAGGGCTCGGCGGGTGGCGAGGGCGAAGGCGTCCAGCCACTGTTGAGTGTCCTGCTCGCGCCGGCCGTTGGCGCCGCTGATCATCGTGTGGGTGGCGGCGCCTTCGCCGAGCACCTGACCGTTGGCGGCATCGAGGATGATCGCCTTGGTGCCCTGGGTGCCGCAGTCGATGCCGAGGAAGAGTTGTCGGGTGGTCACAGTGAGGTCCTCAGGGTTCCAGATCTGCCTAGGTGAGGCTGCCATTCGCGAGCAAGCTCGCTCCCACATTGTGAAACGGGTTCCCCTGTGGGAGCGGGCTTGCTCGCGAAGGCGTCGGTGGTTTCACCGCTGAACTCAGGCCAAAACCCGCTCCAAAGTCCGCGAAACACCCACCTCACGCAAACTGTTGCAGCACCACTCGAACGCCGCGACAAACTCCGCCGAACGCGGTATCGCCGTGCCGAAGATCTCCTCGACCGCCAGCAACCGCTGGGTAATCAGCGCATCATCCGCCACCAGCCCCTGACAAAATTCCGCCCGCGGATCAGGAATCGCATAGGTATCGCCGTTCTCGTCGACGCCCTTCAGATACAGCGCCCAGGCCGCCACCACCAGCGCCGCACGCCTGGTTTCCTGACCATCGGCAATCAATCGGTTGATCGTCGGAATGGTGAACTTGGGAAACTTCGACGAGCCATCCGAACACACCCGCTCCAGCTGATCGGCAATTGCCTGATTGGAGAAGCGCGCGACCAGCGTATTTTTGTAGTCGGTCAGATCGATGCCCGGTACCGGCGCCAGTTGTGGGGTGACATCGAGGTCCATGTACGCACGCACATAGCGCACGAACAGCGGGTCGTTCATGGTTTCGTGAACGAAGCGGTAGCCCTTCAGAAAACCCAGATACGTCAGCGCCAAGTGGCTGCCGTTAAGCAGTTTGATCTTCATTTCTTCGTAGGGCGAAACGTCATCGGTGAACTGCACGCCGACCTGTTCCCAGGCCGGGCGACCGTTGACGAATTTGTCTTCCAGCACCCATTGCACAAACGGCTCGCAGACCACTGGCCAGGCATCGTCCACCGCGTGTTTGTCGGCCAGTTGCAGGCGATGCGCGGTGCTGGTCATCGGCGTGATGCGATCAACCATGGCGTTGGGGAAACTGACGTTCTGCTCGATCCAGTCGCACAGTCCTGCGTCGCGCAGGGTGGCGAAGGCCAGCAGCGCTTTGCGGGTCACCGCGCCGTTATGCGGCAGGTTATCGCAGGACATGATAGTGAACGCCGGCGTGCCTGCGCCACGACGCTTTTCCAGCGCCGCGCAGAGGAAACCGAACACGGTTTTCGGCGTTTGCGGATTTGTCAGATCGTGTTGGATCTGCGGCAGGTGCGCCATGAATTCGCCGTTGCTGTCGTCGATGCAGTAGCCGCCTTCGGTGATGGTCAGCGAGACAATGCGGATCTGCGGATCGGCGAGTTTGTCGATCAGCGCCTGCGCGCCATCTTCGGCGAGGAGCATGTCGCGGATCGCGCCGATCACCCGCACCTCGGTGTCGTCGCTGTCACCGAGTTCGAACAGGGTGAACAGGTAGTCCTGTTCCTTGAGGTCGTCACGGGCGCGGCGGTCTTCGGCGCGCAGGCCGACGCCGCAGATCGCCCAGTCCAGCGCCTGACCGGTGTTCATCAGTGCATCGGTGTAGTACGCCTGATGCGCGCGGTGAAAGCCGCCGACGCCAATGTGTGCGATGCCCTCGCGGGTGTCGCTGAGGCTGTAGGCCGGCAGTTGCACCTCGGGGGCGAGGCGATGCAGGTTTTGTTTATTCAGTTTCATCGGGCAAGTCTCGAAATTCAGGCCGCCGCACGCAGCGGGCGGGTCAGCGCCACGCCATTGGCGTCGAACAGGTGGCAATGGCTGGCGTCCAGGTGCAGGTTCAGTTGCTCGCCGTAGCGGCTCGCCAGGTCACCGCGCACGCGCATGGTCAGGGCTTCGCCGGCGCTGGTGGTGACGTGGCAGAAGGTGTCGCTGCCCAGACGTTCACTGACGTCGGCGGTGACCTGCAAGGTGCAGTCGCCCGGTTGCGCCAGTTCCAGATGTTCCGGGCGAATGCCCAGGGTCACGGCGCTGCCGATGCTCAGGTTGGCGGCGTTGAACGGCAGGGTGATGCGCGTGCCGGCATCCAGCGAGACTTCGCAGGTCTGGCTGTCGACACGGGCGATTTTGCCCTTGAGGAAACCCATTTTCGGCGTGCCGAGAAAGCCGGCGACGAACAGGTTGGCCGGGTTGTGATAGAGGTCCAGCGGCGAGCCGACCTGCTCGATTTTGCCGCCGTTGAGCACCACGACCTTGTCGGCCATGGTCATCGCTTCGACCTGATCGTGGGTCACGTAGATCATCGTGGCTTGCAGGTCTTTGTGCAGACGCAGCAGCTCCAGACGCATCTGCACGCGCAGCGCCGCGTCGAGGTTGGACAGCGGTTCGTCGAACAGGAAGATCTTCGGGTTGCGCACGATGGCCCGGCCGATGGCGACCCGTTGTCGCTGGCCGCCAGACAGTTGTTTCGGCTTGCGCTCCAGCATCGGCCCGAGTTCGAGAATGCGCGCCGCTTCACCGACCTTTTTCTCGACTTCGGCTTTCGGTACACCGGCCAGATCGAGGGCGAATGACATGTTCTTCTTCACCGTCATGTGCGGGTACAGCGCGTAGGTCTGGAACACCATCGCCAGATCGCGTTTGGCCGGACTGACTTCGGTGATGTCGCGGCCATCGAGTTCGATGGTGCCGCCACTGACTTCTTCCAGCCCGGCGATCAGCCGCAGCAGGGTGGATTTGCCGCAGCCGGATGGGCCGACGAAGACCACGAACTCCTTGTCATTCACCTCAAGGTCGATGCCCTTGATGATGGAAAAACCTTCGAAGCCTTTTTGCAGATTCTTGATTTTCAGGTTGGCCATGGTGATGGGCCTCCGCTTAAGTTAATTCAATAGCGCCGGGCAGGTTTTTGGTGGGAGCGGGCTTGCTCGCGAAGGGGCCGTGTCAGGCACCATCATTGTTGGATGACACTCCGCTTTCGCGAGCAAGCCCGCTCCCACAGGGGAGAGTGTCGAATGAGCGAGATTCATTTCACGGCGCCGAACGACAAACCGCGCACCAGTTGTTTCTGGCTGATCCAGCCGAAGATCAGGATCGGCGCACAAGCCAGGGTCGAGACCGCCGACAACTTGGCCCAGAACAAGCCTTCGGGGCTTGAATACGAGGCGATCAGCGCCGTCAGCGGCGCGGCTTTCGACGAGGTCAGGTTCAGCGACCAGAAGGCCTCGTTCCAGCACAGGATCAGCGACAACAGTACGGTCGAAGCGAGCCCACCCTTGGCAATCGGCAGCAGCACGCGGACCATTTCCTGCCACAGGGTGGCGCCGTCCAGACGCGCGGCTTCGAGGATGTCCTTGGGGATGTCCTTGAAGTAGGTGTAAATCATCCAGACCACGATCGGCAGGTTGATCAGGGTGTAGATCACGATCAGTGCGATGCGTGTATCGAGCAGGCCAAAACTCTTGGCCAGCAGGTAGATCGGCATCAGCACGCCCACCGGCGGCAGCATCTTGGTCGAGAGCATCCACAGCAGCGTGCCCTTGGTGCGCTGGGTTTCGTAGAACGCCATCGAGTAGGCGGCGGGCACCGCGATCAGCAGGCACAGCGCCGTGGCACTGAAGGAAATCACCACCGAGTTCCAGGCAAAACTTAAGTAGTCGCTGCGCTCGTTGATGTGCAGGTAGTTCTCCAGCGTTGGCGTGAAGATGAACTGCGGCGGCGTGGCGAAGGCGTCGATTTCGGTCTTGAAACTGGTCATCACCATCCAGAAGATCGGGAAGAAAATCACGATCGCGATGGCCCAGGCCAGGGTGCCGAGCAGCAGGCTTTGCAGCCGGCGGGATTGTTGAAGAGTCATGGCAGGCCTCAGGCTTTGTCAGTCAGGTTTTTGCCGATCATCCGCACCAGAATGATCGCGGCGATGTTGGCGATGACCACGGCAATCAAGCCGCCCGCCGAGGCCATGCCGACGTCGAACTGCACCAGCGCCTGGTTGTAGATCAGGTAGGCGAGGTTGGTCGAGGCGTAACCGGGGCCGCCGTTGGTGGTGGTGAAGATCTCGGCGAACACCGACAGCAGGAAGATCGTTTCGATCATCACCACCACCGCAATCGGCCGCGCCAGGTGTGGCAGGGTCAGGTGCCAGAAGATCGCCACCGGACCGGCGCCATCGAGGCGCGCAGCTTCTTTCTGTTCCTGGTCGAGGGACTGCATGGCGGTCATCAGGATCAGGATCGCGAAGGGCAGCCATTGCCACGAGACAATGATGATGATCGACAGCAGCGGGTAGTGCGCCAGCCAGTCCACCGGCTCGGCGCCGAACAGCCGCCAGACGTAGGCGAGGATTCCCGACACCGGATGGAAAATCAGGTTCTTCCAGATCAGCGCACCGACGGTGGGCATGATGAAGAACGGCGAAATCAGCATCACCCGCACGATGCCGCGTCCGAGAAATTCGCTGGCCTCAAGCAAGGCGCTGATCAACACCCCGAACACCACGCTGATCAACAGCACGCTGCCCACCAGCAACAGGGTATTGGTAGCGCCGGGCAGGAAACCGGAGTCGGTCAGGAAGTAGGTGAAGTTCTCCAGCCCGACGAATTCGTTCACCCCCGGATCGAGCAGGTTGTAGCGAATCATCGAGAAGTAAATGGTCATGCCCAGCGGCACGATCATCCACAGCAGCAACAGGGCCACCGACGGGCTGACCAGAAACCAGCCGGGATTGCGTACGCGGACTTTGCGCTGGGGTTGCGACAGGTCGAGGTGGGCTTTGGCAGTTGAAGTATTCATGGTGATCACAACCGAGTCATACAGACCTATGGAGATCCCTTGTGGGAGCGGGCTTGCTCGCGAAGGCGCCGTGTCAGTCAATACACATGACACTGACCCACCGCTTTCGCGAGCAAGCCCGCTCCCACAGGAGGCAGGAGCAAGTCGTTCAGCGGTTACTTGGGATAACCGGCGCGCTTCATCTCGCGTTCGGTAGTTTGCTGCGCGGCGGCCAGGGCCTGGTCCACCGTGGTCTGGCCGATCAGCGCCGCCGAGAACAGTTTGCCGACCTGGGTGCCCACGCCCTGGAATTCAGGAATGGTCACCAGTTGAATGCCGATATAGGGCACCGGTTTCAACGTCGGTTTGCTCGGATCCGCCGCTTTCAGCGACTCCAGCGTGACCTTGGCGAACGGTGCGGCGCTCATGTAAGCGTCGCTGTAAGTCGAAGCGCGGGTGCCCGGTGGCACGTTGGCGATGCCATCGGTCTTGGCCACCAGTTCACCGTACTCCTTGGAGGTGGCCCAGGCACTGAACGCCTTGGCGGCATCCTTGGCTTTGGAGCTGGTCGGAATTGCCAGCGCCCACGAATACAGCCATGCCGAGCCCTTATCGGTAACCTGATGCGGTGCGAAAGTGAAGCCAACGTGATCGGCGACCTTGCTTTGGGTCTTGTCAGTGACGAACGAGCCAGCGACGGAAGCGTCCACCCAGATTGCGCACTTGCCGCTGTTGAACAGCGCCAGGTTCTCGTTGAACCCGTTACTGGAGGCTCCCGGCGGGCCGGATTTCTTCATGGTGTCGACGTAGAAGTTCAGCGCGTTTTTCCACTCCGGGCCGGTGAATTCCGGCTGCCATTTTTCATCGAACCAACGCGCGCCATAAGCATTGGCGACAGTGGTGATCAGCGCCATGTTCTCGCCCCAGCCGGCCTTGCCGCGCAGGCAGATGCCGTACTGCTCTTTATCCTTGTTGGTGAGTTTTTCGGCGAAGCCGGCGATCTGTTCCCAGGTCGGGCGCTCGGGCATGGTCAGCCCGGCATCCTTGAACAGGTCGGTGCGGTAATAGGTGATCGAGCTTTCGGCGTAGAACGGCAGTGCGTATAGCGAACCCTTGACCGACAGGCCTTCACGCACCGACGGGAATACGTCGTCGAGGGCGTAGCTGGCCGGCAGATCCTTCATCGGTTCGAGCCAACCCTTGGCGCCCCAGAGTGCCGCTTCGTACATGCCGATGGTCAACACATCGAACTGCCCACCCTGGGTGGCGATGTCGGTGGTCAGGCGTTGGCGCAGGACGTTTTCTTCCAGCACCACCCAATTGAGCTTGATCTCCGGATGCTCGGCCTCGAAGGTTTTCGAGAGCTTTTGCATGCGAATCATGTCGCTGTTGTTGACGGTGGCGATGGTCAGGGTCTGGGCGCCAAGGCTGACGCTGCTGAGGGTCATGCAGGTGAGGGCAAGCAGAGCTTTTGCAGTGGGTTGCATCGTGCACTCCTTTTCTGCGTCCGTTGGGAGGCAGAAGGACAGTTATTGTTTTTGTGTCTTCCTGTGCAGGAAGAATGTGCACTGATTACAGCCCTCAATCGACGGGCTGACAAATCATCCGTCGCACTCGAATCAATACTTTTTTGCACTGGGGTTTATTGCGGTAAATGCAGGGAAGGGGTTTTCAGCGGGGAGGGGCTATTGAATCAGTACAGGTTTCATCGCGTCGGATGCTTTTTGTGGGAGCGTGCTTGCTCGCGAAAGCGCTGTGTCAGTTTGCCGATCAGTTGACTGATACAGCGCTTTCGCGAGCAGGCTCACTCCTGCAGGGGGCGGTGGTATCAGCCGAGGTTTTGTTCAGTCAGGCGCTGCACGGCGAGGCGTCGATAGTGCGACGGCGTCATGCCCTTGAGTTGCTGGAAGCGTCGATTGAAATTGGAAATGTTGTTGAACCCCGATTCGAAGCACACGTCGGTTACTGGTTTGTCGCCATCGGCCAACAATTCGCAGGACTTGCTGATGCGCAGACGATTGACGAATTCGATGAAGTTGCGCCCGGTGGCCTGTTTGAACACACGACTGAAATAGGTCGGCTTCATCCCCAGATGCTCGGCGACTTCTTCCAGGGTCAGCTCGCGGGCGTAGTGGCTGAAGATGTAATCCACCGCGCGGTTGGTGCGGTCGATGTTGTGCTCGTCGGCCAGTTGCGTGTTGGTGGCACCGGACAGCAATTGATAGTCGTCAGTCGCCGCCAGCAGCTCCATCAGAATGAAAAAGTGCCCGAGACGGGTAATGCCGCGTGTATCGGCAATCTGCTGCATCAGGGTCATGGCCTGGCGGATCGTGTCCTTGTCTCGAAACTCGATACCGTACTGCGCGCGTTCCAGCAGGGGGGTCAGGGTTTTGAGTTCGGCAAACACCAGATGCCCGCCTTCGAACAACTCGTCGGTGAAGTTCACCAGCATGTCGCGCTTTTCCACCACCTCGTCTTCGGCCACCTGGCTGATCCAGTTGTGCGGCAGGTTGGGCCCGGTGAGGAACAGTGTTTGCGGGTAGAAGTTGCCGATGTAGTCGCCAATGAACACTTTGCCGGAGCTGGCGACGATCAGGTGCAGTTCGTATTCCTTGTGGAAATGCCAGCGCACCAGCGGACAGGGAAAACCGTGCTGGCGGTAGATGATGGACAGGCCGTTATGGTCGTCCATCAACTCGTAGGAGGGATCAGTGATTCGGGTGGCCCGGGTCATGTCCGATGCATTCTGTTGTCATGTTGACGTCCATCATGCACGCACGCTCCGGCCAGTGCCAGCGTCTCAGCCCCGGGCCTTCCTGAGACCTTTGGCGTGGTTGATCTGCTGGCAATACTCGATCAGTGGCGTGCCACCGATGAAGTCGGCATTGATGATGCTGCACTTGGGCGCCCATCCCGAGTCCGGGCCAAACCATTGATCGAGCTCGTTGGTAATTCGTTTGACGCCGGCCAGTTCGCCGTAACTGGTGGCGGACAATGACCACAAGGTGCCGGATCGCGGCGGGTTGGCCAGGGTTTTCGTGATGTGTTGCTTGAGTTGCTCGGGAGAGGTGATGTCACTGCCGCTCCATTCATGACGGATATTCGGCCAGTACAGCGGCGAATTGAAGTCGGGATGCCATTCACTGGCCAACACCACTCGTTGCCGTGAATCGACTTGTTTAAGTTGCCCGAGCGTCAAGTGGCTGTTGCTCCGGGGAATCAGTCGCGGCGCCAGATGATTCATGATGACCTGATGGAAGCCCTGATAATCAAAAGGCTTGTTGTCGACCCCCTTGAGTTCATGAATGTCGAGGACGACGAATTCGCTCGGGTGCTCATCGAGGAACACTTCCAGGCTCTTGATCAGTTCACTTAGGGAGCGCCCGCGGAACAGTTTCAGGCCGTGAAAGGTATGAAACTTTTTGATGCCCAGCCAGTGTTCGTCCGAATGCAGGCGCAAGTCGAAGGCGCGCACACCTTCACTCAGTTGCTGAATGAACGGGCCATCCTGGCAGACGAACCAGTTTTTTGCGGGTTGGAGATAGGCCGGATACGAGAAGTCGTAATCCAGCCCGGCGTTATGTGCGCCAGGCCAGAGAACTTCGCCGAGGGTCAAGGCGTCGATGGCGGGCGCAGTCGTCATCCAGTTTTTATACGGGTAATTATTCATGGTGCATTCCGTTGCAGACAAAGTTGAGAGTTTACGACCCGAAAGATAGTTGCTTCAGTTCGAAAAACATTCTTTGGCTTGCTCGGAGAAAGTACAAGTCAACACTCTTTTCAAAGTGTTGAAGTACTTTTGTTTAATGCTGAAGAATTAGCTGTTGTGGTTTTTTGCTTCGATCCATTGCGCCATGTATTGGGTGCTTTTGTGCAAGTGGTGACGCAACATGCTGCCGGTGAAGTTAGCGCGGCGCAGGGCCGGCAAGTTGTCGCGGCATTCTTGCAGACGTTCAATCAATGCCGGACCGTGGATGGCGTGCCGATAGCGCTCGTGCAACAACGTGACGCCGGCCTGTTGCGCGTCGGTCCAGCGCAACTTGTCTTCATGCAGTCTGACCGCCGCATCGGCCAGCGCCTGGGCCGACAGCGCCACCTCACCGGGCCACGGCAGCGCACCGCTCATGCCCTCAGCGCCGATGGGGGTGGTGACGTTCGGTGTGCCACAGAGCATGGCATCGACGATTTTGCCCTTGATCCCTGCACCGAAACGCAAGGGGGCCAGGCAAACCCGGGCTTGCGACATCACTTGCAGCGCATCTTCAGCCCAGTTCATCACATGAAAACCCTGCGCCGCGTTGTGCAGTGCAGTGGCCTTGGGCGGGGTGTAGGCACCGTAGATATGCAACTGCGCACCGGGCAATTGCTGGCGGATCAGCGGCCAGACTGCGTTCTTCATCCACAGCACGGCGTCCCAGTTCGGCGCATGACGGAAATTGCCGATACTCAGAAAGTGCGCACGATCCTCGAAGGGCACGAAAGCGCCGCTCGGTGGTTCGAGCATCAACGGGCACCAGTGCAACAGGTCCCGGGGCACCTGGAACTGTTCGATCAGCAACTGGATTTCCACTTCGGAAATCATCAGGTTGAGGTCACAGCGATACAGCGCGGCGATTTCCCGTTTGGCCAGGTCGGTGTCGGCCATCAACTCGAACTCTTCACCCAGCGCCGGGGCGAACAGTGCGCTGAAATCCTGATTATCCGGGTCGTCCTTCAAGCGCTCCTTGAGCCGCTGGTGACGGGCGTGTCGCAGACTTTGCAGGTCGGAAGTCTCCAGCACTCGCAGGGCGTTCGGGCAATGTTTCTCGACGCGCCAGCCGAACTGCTCTTCCATCATGAACTGGTCGAACAGGACGATATCCGGGGCCAGTTCACTGACGAAAGCATCAAAACTGCTGTTATTGAGTTCGATCGGTACTTCCCGAATCCCCAGCCCAGTCAGGTCAGCCTTGTGCTCGCCGGGCCCCGCCGGGCTGCTGAAGGTGATGTCCCAGCCTTGTTGCAGGAAGGTTTCGAGGATCTGCATCACATGCCCGCTGGCCGCCGAAGAGCGGGGTTCGGGCCAGACGTAGCCGATGACCAGAACTTTGGTGGCAGGCGATGCAGTCATTGACAGGTGTTCCTTACAGACAGGCGGAGAAAAACGGGGCGCAATTAGACCACATCTGATGCCGGCCTTTACAGACAGAAAGTTTTCCGACTTGAGGCGTTGGCGGAGTTACCTGACCGCAAGAGCCTGTTTCTGAAAGTTTGAATGTTGTCGGGATGTTGGCAAAAGTTGCTAACGGAACTTCATTTAATGTTTCTCTCTTATATCGGTATGTTGCCTGCGGCTCGATACATTCAAGTCAGCATTGATTGCTGGCCTCATACCGGAAAGTTAACTGATGAAAATGGATGCAGATGTTTTTGATCTTGGTCAAGCCGCAAGCGAGAACTGCGGGTTATTGGCGCTGCTTGATCCCTGGGGGACTCAGAGCAACTTGAACGAACCTCGCGTAGAGGCGCTGACGCAGGTACCTGACGGAGAAGATCCGGCCGATTTCATTGATTCGGTGAATATCAAGGAACTCGGCGACAAGATTGCCAGTCATTGCGCCGCTCTGACCGATCCTGCCAGTTTTCACCCGGCTTATTTCATCCGCACCCGCATCGAAGACACGGCGCATGCGTGGGTCACTGCACCCAAGGAACTGACACAGATCACCTATGACGCGACGATTGCAGTCAAGTATCTGGAACATGACCCGGTCAATCGCAGCGATTCGCTGAAACCCGAAAAAGCACCGGCCAAATGGCGCCAGAAAAACTTCACCCTGGCCGAGATTTGCACCGATCATCATTTGGTGGTGCTGAAGGAACATGGTTACAAGGAGATCCTCTGGCCTGAGTTTTATCCCAAGGCGTTGATCGAGGCCTTTTCTGAGGCCAACTACCAGGACGATTTCAAACAGTATGTGAAGGACCATCTCTTGCCCGCCGGCGCCCGTGTGTTTGGCTACTATTTAAAGAGAACGGAACTGATCAAACTGGTGGTCGAATTCATCAAGGACGAGAAGCGCGCGCTCGACGACCGTCATATCGCTTTCGCGTTTCTCAGAGGGACTCTGCCAGCGCGCACGTTGCTGCTGCACAGTGACCCGAACCTGCTGGTGGATAACGCGGTGTTTATTGGTCCCGACAACCTGTCCAACGGCATTCTGTTCTTTCTGGGTGAAGACCGGCAGGCCATTGTCTTTCCGTCCGGACATGACGCGCGCGGGAAGTTTCTCGAAAACAATGCGCAACTGCAGACGTTGTTGCTCAAGCGCGTTCCGCTTCGGGCACAGCAGCAGGCACATGTCAGGGACTTCAAATATCGCGGCATGGAAATGCCGCTGTTCGCGACTCGGCCGCACTATCGGGAGCTGGTGTTCCGGACAAGCAACGACATCGGGCGCAGCTTGTATGAGCTGCAGGTCGAGCGCGCACTGGCGGATATCGACACCCTGGTGTCGACCTCCGAGGAGCGCATAACCGACCTGGCGCTCGAGGCCGCAGGGCATGTCCTGCAATGTCTGGCGCTGGCGGCTTCGATGCCCTGGGGCGGCAGCGGTGTGCTGGCCTCGACCTCGGTGAAGGTTCTGGTATCGATGCTGGTGGGCCTCGGTGCGGCGGCGACCGATCTGATCCGTGCGGAAATTGCCGACGACCCGGCCGAAACCGACCGCTTGCGCATCACTGCCGCGATAGGCGTACTGGCCGAGCTCGCGGGCCCGATCGGTGAGCGGCTGATCGGCAAAGCGTTGTCGGCCGCCGCGAAAAAACGCTTGAGCCAGCGCATTCTCAATACCCTGACCCAAGCGAACAGACCCTCACTGTTACGTCGACCGGGCGCAAGTCTGTCGCATCATTTGGCGAGTACGACTGGCAAGGAGATACCGGATCGGGCCAAAGGCGCGGTGGTCGCCGGTCAACTGCAAGAGCTGGCGGGCGGGCCGAGTGTCGCGCAAATGATCGCCGATCAAACCCAGCTCGTGCACCACGCCGGGCCGCAAAAGGGCTTTGTGTATCAAGGCTTCACGTTTCGCGGCGACACCCGTGATCCGTCGATTGTCTTCAAGGAGGGGTTTCGCCAGCGCACGCCCATCACTGACCTCAATCAGGTCAACGGTTTCAAGGGCGGTTACGGCGGCGCGCACGATGCGTTGGCACCGGACGGCGCAGGCATTTCAACCTCGGCATTTTACAAGAAGGATGGTGCTGGAGCCTTTGTCTACGGCGGCGACAAGGGCGGCCACACGTATTTCATCGATGCCCGGCAACTGGAGGGGTTTCATTTGTACGCCAACACCGAGCTGGCATTTCGGCCGAACACCGGGCTCAAGATGCTGCCTCCGCTGGAAATCAACTACGCCGTCGATATCTCGCCAAGGTTGATCCTCGGGGCATACGACAGTGCGGGTAAATTCATCCCCAATCCGCAGGCGCTGCGACTGGCGATCCAGGCGAGTCAGGACGGTGTCGGTCACGGATTCGGCCGGGATGTTGCGAAAAAGGCCGGTAGCGGTGCGGATCCATTGATTCCAACGGATGGCGAGACCTACGGCAACGAGCTAAGGCTCGAAGCCGAATATGGAGGGGCTAAATTCAGCATAGGGTGACTTTAGCCCGCTTCACGGTTACTTCCGAGAGAGAATGCCCTTGACCTTGTCACGCAACTGATCGATCGAGAACGGTTTGCCGATCACATGCATGTCAGCGGGTACGTCGATGTTTTCGGCGTAACCGCTGGCGAACAGCACGGGCAGGGTGGGGCGTAGTTCACGGGCTTTGCCGGCCAGTTCACTACCTTTCATGCCCGGCAGGCCGTAGTCGGTCATCATCAAGTCGATATCGTTGCTCTGATCCCCGAGAATCTTCAGCGCAGACTCGCCGTCGTCCGCCTCCAGCACATTGAACGCCAGCTCCTCCAGCACGTCGACGATGAGCATGCGCACGATGTTGTCGTCTTCTACTACAAGGATGGTGGACGCTGGGGTGGACATATTGGTGCTCTCAAGAAAGGAAATCGGGACGGCGACCGGTCGAAAATGCCGGGCTCTTGCATGAGTAAGTGGCGCATGGCCACAAGTTCCCGATTCGATGGAAAAAAGATTAGCTGCAATCCGCGGCGCAAGGATAACGGTTGGTTGCTCGAGAAGCGCAGCAAAATGTAGGAAATTGCTGCCAAAGCAGTCAGAAACATGGATCCATGCGGCCGTTTTGGGGCAAACTCCCGGGTTTCGACAGTTCGACAAGGCCGCCCCATGTCCACTCCGTCTTCGATTGATGAAACACGGTTTCGCAAACTCCTGACGCGCAACATCGGCTTGCCGCTGGGCGTTGGCGCGCTCAGCGCCGTGTTCTTTGTGTCTCTGATTACTTATCTGCTGTCGGTGATCCAGTGGGTGGAACACACCGACCGGGTGATCAATAACGCCAACGAAGCGGTGAAACTCACCGTTGATCTGGAAACCGGCATGCGCGGCTTTCTGCTCAGCGGCGATGAACACTTCCTTGATCCGTATGAAACCGCCAAGCCGCGGATCAACGTCGCGCTCAATACCCTGCTGGAACTGACCGCCGACAACCCGGTGCAGACTGACCGGCTGCGGCGTCTGCAGGCATTGCAGATCGAGTGGGCCAACTACGCGCAATCGATGATCGATCTGCAGCGCTCCAGCGGTGATTACCGGGGCGCGGTCAAGGCCGGGCGTGGCAAGCGCCTGACCGACGAGATCCGCAAGCAATTCGAAGATGTGATCGATATGGAGCAGCAGTTGCGCACCACGCGCAACGAAGACGTGCGCCGCACCACGATTTGGAGCATCACCCTGTACCTGCTGTTTATCGCCGGGATCAGCGGCTTGCTGGCCTATGTCGGTCGCCGCGATCTGATTCGCCTGTCTGACAGCTACAGCGCCAACCTCGCCGCGCAACAGGCCAGCGCCGAGCGTCTGGAGCGCCAGGCGTGGATGCGCAGCGGCCAGACCGAACTGGCAGAGCAGGTGCTGGGGCAACTCACGCTGAACCTGCTGGGGCGCAACATTTTGCAGTTCTGCGCGCAATATCTGGGCACCGCCGTGGCGGCGTTGTACGTGCGCGAAGAACACGGCGGCCTCAAGCGTGTGGCGTCCTACGGCTTCTCCCGCGAGCAGGAAGAACTGGATCAGCAGATCTATAGCGGCGAAGGCATCGTTGGTCAGGTTGCCCAGCAGGGGCAACTGATTCGTCTGGACTCGGTCCCGGCCGACTACTTCAAAGTCAGCTCGGGCCTGGGCCAAGGCCTGCCACGCAGCGTGCTGGTGGTGCCGACGACTAATGATGACCAGGTCAACGGCGTGATCGAGTTGGGCTTTTTACGGCCACTCACCGAGCGCGATATCGAATTGCTGGAACTGATTGCCGGCAACATCGGCACTTCGATCGAAGCGGCGCGTTATCGTCAGCGCCTGCAAGAAGTGCTGGCCGAAACCCAGCAGCTCAACGAAGAGTTGCAGGTGCAACAGGAAGAGCTGAAAACTGCCAACGAAGAACTCGAAGAGCAGTCGCGGATTCTCAAGGAGTCGCAGGCGCATCTGGAAACCCAGCAGGTCGAGCTGGAGCAGACCAACGAGCAATTGGCCGAACAGGCAAAGACCCTGGCCGAGCAACGCGATGCGATGGATCAGAAGAACACCGAACTCAATCATGCCCAGGTGCAGCTCGAAGAGCGCGCCGAAGAGCTGCAGCGCTCGAGCAAGTACAAGTCCGAATTCCTCGCCAACATGTCCCACGAACTGCGCACGCCGCTGAACAGTTCGCTGATCCTCGCCAAGTTGCTGGCGGAGAACCCGCAGGACAATCTGACGGCCGAACAGGTCAAGTTCGCTGAGTCGATCTATTCGGCGGGCAACGATCTGCTGAACCTGATCAACGACATTCTCGACATTTCCAAGGTCGAGGCCGGCAAGCTGGAAGTGATCCCGGAAAACACCAGCGTCGCGCGTCTGGCCGATGGCCTGCGCAGCGTGTTCGAACCGCTGGCAGCGGAGAAGCAACTGTCTTTCAGCGTCGAGTTGCAGGCGGATGCGCCGATCATGCTGTACACCGACCGCCAGCGTCTGGAACAGGTGATCAAAAACCTGCTGTCCAATGCCGTGAAGTTCACCGAACACGGCGCGGTCAGCCTGACCATCGCCAGTCAGCCGGACGAGCGCATTGCATTCATCGTGCGCGATTCCGGGATCGGTATTGCCGCGGATCAGCAGGAAAGCATCTTCGAAGCATTCCGTCAGGCCGACGGCACGACCAACCGCAAGTACGGCGGCACCGGTCTGGGCCTGTCGATCTCGCGGGATCTGGCGGCATTGCTCGGCGGTTCGATCAGCGTCAGCAGCGCGCCGGGGCAGGGCAGTGTGTTCACTCTGGTGTTGCCGCAGCAATACAGCGAGCCGGGTGACAGCCCCGCGGCCCCGTTGACCTTCACTGCGCCGGCGTCGATTCCGGTGCCGGTTGCACTGCCATCGGCAAGTGTTTCGCCCATGGCGCCGGTACATATCCCGCGCTTTGCCGATGACCGTGGCAAGGCACCGTTCGCCACCCGCTGCATCCTGGTGGTGGAAGACGAGCCGAATTTTGCCCACATCCTCTACGACCTCGCCCACGAACTGGGTTACCAGTGCCTGGTGGCCCACGGTGCGGACGAAGGGTATGACCTGGCCCGCGAGTTCGTGCCGGACGCGATCCTGCTCGACATGCGCCTGCCGGACCACTCCGGGCTGACCGTGTTGCAGCGTCTGAAAGAACACGCCGAAACCCGGCACATCCCGGTGCACGTGATCTCGGTTGAAGACCGCGTTGAGGCCGCGATGCACATGGGCGCGATCGGTTATGCGGTCAAGCCGACCACCCGCGAAGAGCTCAAGGACGTGTTCGCCCGCCTCGAAGCCAAGCTGACCCAGAAGGTCAAGCGCGTGTTGCTGGTCGAAGATGACGATCTGCAGCGCGAAAGCATTGCCCGCCTGATCGGCGACGATGACATCGAGATCACCGCCGTCGGTCTGGCGCAGGATGCGCTGGAGAAACTGCGCACTACGATCTACGACTGCATGGTGATCGACCTGAAATTGCCGGACATGCTCGGCAACGATCTGCTCAAGCGCATGTCTACCGAGGACATCTGCTCGTTCCCGCCGGTGATTGTCTACACCGGACGCAACCTGACCCGCGATGAAGAAGCCGAGCTGCGCAAGTATTCGCGCTCGATCATCATCAAGGGCGCACGTTCGCCGGAACGTCTGCTTGATGAAGTGACACTCTTTCTGCACAAAGTCGAATCGCAGTTGTCCCATGAGCGGCAGAAGATGCTCAAGACTGCGCGCAGCCGCGACAAGGTTTTTGAGGGGCGCAAGGTGCTGCTGGTGGACGATGATGTGCGCAACATCTTCGCCCTGACCAGCGCGCTGGAGCATAAGGGCGCAGTCGTGGTGATCGGCCGAAATGGTCGTGAGGCGATTGATAAGTTGAATGAAGTCGAGGACATCGATCTGGTGCTGATGGACGTGATGATGCCGGAAATGGATGGTTTTGAAGCCACCATTGAAATCCGCAAGGACCCGCGCTGGCGCAAGCTGCCGATCATTGCGGTGACGGCCAAGGCCATGAAGGACGATCAGGAGCGCTGCCTGCAGGCGGGCGCGAACGATTACCTGGCCAAGCCCATTGACCTGGATCGCCTGTTCTCGTTGATTCGCGTTTGGTTACCGAAGATGGAACGCATTTAGTGGAAAGCAGTCACTCTTTGGAGCGCAACAGCGAAATCGAATTACGCCTGTTGATCGAGGCTATCTACCTCAAATACAGCTACGATTTTCGCGATTACTCCGGCGCTTCGATCAAGCGCCGGGTGCAGCACGCCTTGAACCAGTTCGAATGCGCAACCATTTCGGCCTTGCAGGAGAAAGTGCTGCACGATCCGACCGCGTTCATGCAGTTGCTGCAGTTGTTGACGATCCCGGTCAGCGAGATGTTTCGCGATCCATCGCACTTTCTGGCGATCCGCAAGGAAGTGGTGCCGCTGCTGCGCACCTATCCGTCGCTGAAGATCTGGATCGCCGGGTGCAGCACGGGTGAGGAGGTGTATTCGATGGCGATTCTGCTGCGCGAGGAAGGCCTGCTCGACCGCACGATCATCTACGCCACTGACATCAACCCGCGCTCGCTGGACAAGGCCAAGCAGGGGATTTTCTCCATGGAGAACGTCCGCGCCTACACCGCCAATTACCAGCAGGCCGGCGGCCAGCGTTCCTTTGCCGATTACTACACCGCGGCCTATGGCTACGCGATCTTCGACAAAAGCCTGTGCGAGAACGTGACCTTCGCCGACCACAGTCTCGCGACTGATAGCGTGTTCTCCGAAACGCAGCTGATTTCCTGCCGCAACGTACTGATTTACTTCAACAAGAAACTTCAGGACCGTGCCTTCGGTCTGTTTCACGAATCGCTGTGCCACCGTGGCTTTTTGGTACTGGGCAGCAAAGAGACGCTGGACTTTTCCAACTACTCGAATCAGTTCGAACCGCTGGTCAAACAAGAACGGATCTACCGCAAATTATGAACGATGCCGTTGATTTGCCTCGCGTCGAGGCCATCGTGGTTGGTGCTTCGGCCGGTGGTGTCGAAGCACTACTGACCCTGCTCGCGCCGCTGCGCAAGGGCTACGTGTTGCCGATCATTGTCGTGTTGCATCTGCCGGAAGAGCGCCGCAGCCTGTTGGCCGAGGTGTTTGAGCGGCGGCTGATGCTGCCGGTGCAGGAGGCGACGGACAAGCAGGACATCGTCCCCGGCACGGTTTACTTCGCTACACCCGGTTATCACCTGTCGGTCGAGCAGGATCGCAGTCTGTCGCTGAGCCTTGAAGACCGAGTGCACCATTCCCGACCGTCGATTGACTACCTGTTCGAATCCGCCGCCGACGCTTACGGCGAAACACTGGCCGCCGTGTTGCTGACCGGCGCCAATCACGATGGCGCTCGCGGCCTGGCGCAAGTCAAGCAGCGCGGCGGACTGACCATCGTTCAAGACCCAGAAGATGCACAGGTCGCCACCATGCCTCAGGCTGCACTGAAGCTTCAGCAGCCCGACCATGTCCTACCCATTCACGGCATCGGCCGTCTGCTTGTCGAGCTGGAACGAATCGCATGCTGAGTAATATCCAGGCCAAATTGCTGATCGTCGACGATCTGCCGGAAAACCTGCTGGCCCTCGAAGCGCTGATCAAGCGCGAGGACCGCACCGTCTACAAGGCGCTGTCGGCGGATGAAGCACTTTCGCTGCTGCTGCAACACGAGTTCGCCATGGCCATCCTCGACGTACAGATGCCGGGCATGAACGGCTTCGAACTCGCCGAGTTGATGCGCGGCACCGAGAAAACCAAGAACATTCCGATCATTTTCGTCAGCGCCGCCGGCCGCGAATTGAACTACGCGTTCAAGGGCTACGAGAGCGGGGCGGTGGACTTCCTGCACAAGCCGCTGGATATCCACGCGGTGAAGAGCAAGGTCAACGTATTCGTCGACCTGTACCGTCAGAGCAAGGCCATGAAGCAACAGGTCGAAGCCCTTGAGCAGGCGCGCCGCGAGCAGGAAGCGCTGCTGCAGCAACTGCAGAGCACGCAACTGGAGCTGGAGCAGGCGGTGCGGATGCGCGATGACTTCATGTCAATCGTCGCCCACGAAGTGCGCACGCCGCTCAATGGCCTGATACTCGAGACCCAATTGCGCAAGATGCATCTGGCGCGGGACAACGCCGCTGCGTTCACCCTCGACAAAATGCACGCGATGGTCGATCGCGACGAGCGGCAGATCAAAAGCCTGATCCGGCTGATCGAAGACATGCTCGACGTTTCGCGCATCCGCACCGGCAAGCTGTCGATCCGGCCGAATCGTTTCGATTTGTCGCAACTGGTGGGCAATCTGCTGCAGAATTTCGCGCAGCAGATCGAGGCCGCCGAGACTGAAGTCAGCTTCACCGCGCCGCAGCCGGTGGTGGGTCATTGGGACGAGTTCCGTATCGAACAGGTGGTGTCCAACCTGCTGACCAATGCCTTGCGCTACGGTGGCCGCAGTCCGATTCAGGTGCGCGTGTACCGTGAGGGCGACGAGGCGAGGATCGAGGTTCAGGACCATGGCATCGGTATCAGTGAAGAGAACCAGAAGCGTATTTTCCAACAGTTCGAACGGGTTTCCGCCAAGACGGTAGTGGCTGGTCTCGGGCTGGGTCTGTTCATTTCCGAGCAGATCGTCGCCGCCCATGGCGGCTCCATCGCCGTCGAGAGTCAAATCAACGAAGGCGCCCTGTTTCGCGTTTGTCTGCCAATCCAGGAAAACGGCACATCCGACGCAACCTCTGAGTGACCGCACGGTCGTATCAGCAGCTATTGACCGAACAAAGGCTTCCCATGAGCGTAGATGCACAAGATGTAGTACTCGTCGTCGAGGACGAACCGGTTATCTTGATGGTGCTGACAGATTATCTGTCGGGGCAGGGGTATCGTGTGTTGCAGGCCGAAAACGGCGAGCAGGCGTTCGAGATTCTCGCGAGCAAGCCGCATCTGGACATGTTGATCACCGACTTCCGCCTGCCGGGCGGGATCTCCGGCGTGCAGATCGCCGAGCCGGCAGTAAAACTGCGCCCGGATCTGAAAGTGATCTTCATCAGCGGCTACCCGCAGGAAATCCGCGAGACCGGCAGCCCGATCACGCGCAAGGCGCCGATCCTGGAAAAACCGTTCGATCTGGATGTGCTGCAGGAAAAGATCCAGGAACTGCTGGCCTGATCCATAGCGGCTGATATTCCCCATGTAGGAGCTGCCGAAGGCTGCGATCTTTTGATCTTAAAAAACAAAATCAAAAGATCGCAGCCTGCGGCAGCTCCTACAGTCGTATTTGGGTGTCAGCTCTTGATCATCTCGCGAACCTTGGCGGTCAGCAGATCGAAGGTGAACGGTTTGGTGATCATCTGCATCCCCGAGTCGAGGAAGCCACCGCGCACGGCAGCGTGCTCGGCATAACCGGTGATGAACAACACCTTCAACCCGGGCCGGTACTGCCGGCCGATTTCCGCCAGTTGCCGACCATTCATGCCCGGCAGGCCGACGTCACTGATCAGCAGATCGATGCGCTGCGCCGAGTTGAGGATCGGCACGGCGCCGTCGGCATCGCCGGCTTCGACAAACGCATAACCCAATTCACTGAGCACCGCGCTGACCAGCACGCGCACGGCAGGGTCGTCTTCGACGATCAACACGGTTTCGCCATCCAACGCCTCCGGGGCCTGCTGAACAGCGGACACCGGATGCTCCACCTCTTCGCCGCGAAAGCGTGGCAGGTACAGTTTGACCGTGGTGCCCTGATCGATTTCGCTTTCAATCGTGACGTGACCACGGGACTGTTTGCTGAAGCCGTAAATCATCGACAGACCCAACCCCGTACCCTGACCGATGGGCTTGGTGGTGAAAAACGGATCGAACGCGCGGTTGATCACGCTCTGCGGCATGCCGCTGCCATTGTCGGTGACGCTGAGCATCACGTAATCGCCAGGCTCGAGATTCGGGTAGGCCTCGGTGAATTCCCGTTCAAGCACCTGGTTGCTGGTCTCGACCACCAGTTTTCCGCCTTCGGGCATCGCGTCGCGGGCGTTGAGCACCAGATTGAGCAGGGCGCTTTCCAGTTGATTGGGGTCGGCTTCGGCGATCCACAACTGGTCGTTGAGGCGCATGTCCAGCTGAATGCTTTCGTTGAGGCTGCGTTGCAACAACTCGCCCATCGACAGCACCAGCGTGTTCATCTGCACGGCTTTGGAGTCCAGCGATTGCCGGCGCGAGAACGCCAGCAAGCGGTGAGTCAGACCGGCAGCGCGGTTGGCTGAAGTCACGCCAAGATCAATCAGGCTGTCGAGGTCTTCGGTGCGCCCGCGAGCCAGCCGTCGACGCAGCAGCTCGAGACTGCCGATGATCCCGGTGAGCATGTTGTTGAAGTCATGAGCGATGCCGCCGGTCAACTGACCGACCGCTTCCATTTTCTGTGACTGACGCAAGGCTTCTTCGTTGTGGCGAAGTTGCGCGGTGCGTTCCTCGACCTGTTGCTCAAGGGTTTCCAGGGTCGATTGCAGTCGGCGTTCGCTTTCACTCAGATCAATCAGGCGATCGCGGGCTTCGTACTGTCGTCGTCGCCCGCGTAAAGCGGTGGAGACCAGACTGACCAGGGTCGCCGGATGAAACGGACGCTCGAGAAATGTGACGTTGCCCAGCAGTTTGCTCAGGCGCGAGGAGGGGCCCGGTTCCGGGCCTCCGTGGTGAGTCAGCAAGACGATCGGCAGATCCGACCAGGCCGGTTGCTGTTCGAGAAAATTCAGCAGCGTTTCCAGCTCGGGGCCGCGCAGGGCTTCGGTGGCAATCAGCAGCAGTCCGGCGCCGGGTTCCAGTTGCGCACACAGTGCACCCAGATCTGGCGTGATGACCCCACCAAACCCTGCCTCATTGAGGATCATCAGCGCCACCTGGCTGTCACGACCCATGGGCGCCAGAATCAGCGCCCGCTCCGCCAGCGTTACGGTAACCGTCACAAGGTTTCTTCCCGCAACAGCGGATTGCTCGCGCCGAGGTAAGTCGGCACGCCGCGCAACACACCCTGGAAGGCTTCCAGCGGTTCACCGATGGTTATTCCCTGGGTGGAAATACGGTATTCACGGATCGTCGATTCGTGGCTACCGGTACGTTTCTTGATGATCGAAATCGCCCGGCGGACCTTGCCGATGGCTTCGAAGTAGCGGAGCAGGATCACCGTGTCGGCCAGGTAAGTGATGTCCACCGGTGCCTGCATGTCGCCGACCAGACCGTGCTGGGCCACGGTCATGAAGGTCGCCGCGCCTTTGCGGTTGAGGTACAGCAGCAACTCGTGCATGTGCAGCACCAGTGCATTCTCTTCCGGCATCGCGGCCTGATAGCCGTTGATACTGTCGATCACCACGGTCTTGATGTTGCGCTCGTCAACGCAGCGACGTACCCGGTGGGAGAACTCGCCGGGTGACAGTTCGGCAGCATCCACTTGTTCGATCAGCAGGTTGCCAGTGGCTTGCAGCGCCTTGAGGTCGATGCCGATGTTGTTCATACGCTCAAACAGCAGACCCAGTTCTTCATCGAAGATGAACAGGGCGGCTTTCTCGCCGCGAGACACGGCGGAGGCGGCGAAGATCATCGAGATCAGCGATTTGCCGGTACCGGCCGGGCCAAGGATCAGCGTGCTGGAGCCGGTTTCGACCCCGCCGCCGAGCAAGGCGTCCATTTCCTGGATGCCGCTGCTCAGTTGCAGGCGTGGGTAGTCGCTGCGGTGTTCGGCGGCGACCAGGCGTGGGAACACATGCACGCCGTCGCCCATGATGGTGAAGTCGTGGTAACCGCCACGGTACTTCTGGCCGCGATACTTGACGATGCGCACGCGTCGGCGCTCGGCGCCGTAATTGGGCGTCAGTTCTTCGAGGCGGATCACCCCGTGGGCGACGCTGTGCACGGTCTTGTCGAGGGATTCGGTGGTCAGGTCGTCAAGCAGCAGGACAGTGGCGTCGTAGCGCACAAAGTAGTGCTTGATCGCCAGAATTTGTCGGCGGTAACGCAGCGAACTCTGCGCCAGCAGGCGGATTTCGGAGAGGCTGTCGAGTACCACGCGAGTCGGCTTGAAACGCTCGACCACTTCGAAAATCTGCTTGGTGGCTTCGCCCAGTTCCAGGTCGGAGGAGTACAGCAGGCTTTGCTGATGCTCGGCATTGAGCAGGCTTTCGGGTGGCGTCAGCTCGAAGATCTCGATGTTCTCGTTGAGTTCCCAACCGTGAGACAGCGCGCCCTGGCGCAGTTCACGTTCGGTTTCCGACAGCGTGATGTACAGACAACGTTCGCCGGCACGGGCGCCCGCCATCAAGAAATGCAACGCGACGGTGGTTTTGCCTGTACCGGGTTCACCTTCGAGCAAAAACACATGCCCTCGGGACAAACCGCCGGCCAGGATGTCATCCAGGCCGACGATGCCGGTGGCGGCTTTTGCACTGATCAACTCGTTGGACGTAGACAAAGAATGCCCTCTCATGACTAGGGGAATCGAGGCAGCAGGCTGTATCAGCCGTTGTGCACTACCTGATTACTTGACCGCTGCCAGTCATGACGGTTCCGAGGTTTCGATATCAAAATGTCATTGAATTAACGAGTAAAGGCTCAAAGTCCTTGCTGCAAGGCCGGGTCGTCAGGGTTCATCTGTTCCAGTTGTGCCAGCAGAATCTGCACGTTCTGCAGTTGGCCGCTTTCCTTCCAGTAGTTGATCAGCAGCACCCGGGCCTTGCGGTCGGCGGGGTGTCGCTGCACCACTTCCTGCAACTGTTTTTGCGCCGCTTCCAGCTCTTCGGCGGCGTGCAGGGTGGTGGCGAGGTCGTAGCGGTAATCCTTGTTGTCGGGCTCGAGTTCCACCGCTTTGGACAAACCGAGCAGGGCGAACTCACGCTGGTCGTGGTGCAGCAGCCACAGCCCCAACGCGTGTTGCAGATAGGCGGAATCCGGTTGGGCCTGCAGCTGTCTGGCCAGCAACTGGCGGGCGGCGTCGCTTTGGCCCTGACGGTCGAGGACATCGATTTGCATGACCAGCGCCGGCAGGTTGTCCGGTTCCAGGCGCAGGGTATTGTCGAGCGCTTGCTGGGCTTGTTTGAGTTCGGCGTTGTGCAGATACAGGCGCGCCAGTTGCGCATAGGTGGCGGCGTTTTCCGGTTGCTCCTTGAGCACTTGCTCCCAGCCATCGATCGCTTGCTGCAACGGCGCGAAATACAGACCCAGTTCATCCGGCGTCAGGCCCAGCAAGGCGTTGATCGCAGCGAACCGCACACTTTGGTCTTCATCGTCGAGCATTGGCCCGAGCAACAGACTGCGCTGCCCGCCGGGCACCAGTCCCACCACACTTTGAATCGCCGCCAGCCGTACTTCGGGCGCTTCGTTTTGCAGATGGGCGTCGGCCAGTTTCAGCGCTTGCGGGCTTGGATAGTTGGGCAGCTCCGCCAGCAGCCAGGCACTGCGTTTGGGCGACAGATCCGGGCGCCCCAACTGCTGATACAACTGCCGCGCTGCACCCGGCTGCCCTGAACGGGCCGCCGTGAGGGCTTCGCTGTAGCCGCGCTTGATCGCTTCTGGCACCACCGGGGTGGTGCTGCGCAGCGATAACCAGGCAATGACGATAACCAGCACAAGGCCAAGGCTGATGAACAGGTAGCGGCGGGACTGAGGCATGCAGGATTCCGTGAACGGGCGTTCTTTGGCAGAGGGGGCAAGCTTCGGTCAGCATGGCCGTTGAGTCAAATTCCCACACCGATCAATTGTGAGAACAGGCACAAAAAAGCCCCGCGACCGAATGATACGCGGGGCAAAAAATTGGTTGGTTGCGGCCAACCAAAGGAGCTCTGTAGAAATGCTTACTTGCTGGCGACGGTTTCCGGCTGCCAGCCACCACCCAGGGCCTTGTAGATCGCGACGATGCCGCGATACAGATCGACTTCAGCCTGGGCCTGGCTGTCTTCGGCATTCAGACGTTCCCGCTGAGCGTCGAGCAGCACGAGGAAGTCGGTCGTGCCTTCGCGGTAGCGGATCTCCGCCAGATCGGCTGCCTTGCGGCTCGATTCACTCTGGCGGATCAGCGAGATCAGCCGTTGCTGACGCTTGCCGTAATCGCTGAAGGCGTTTTCCGATTCTTCCAGCGCCAGCAGCACTTGTTGCTCGTAGGTCGCGAGCGCGCCTTCGGCATCGGCATCGGCGCCGCGCAAGCGGGCACGCACGCTGCCCAGATCAAACGCTGCCCAGGTGATGCTCGGGCCGAGTGCCCAGGCGTTGGCCGCCGAGGAACCGATCTGCGAACCACGCCCGGCCGTCCAGCCAAGGAACCCGCTGAGGCTGACCCGTGGGAACAGATCAGCTTTCGCCACGCCGATTCGCGCGGTGGCCGAGGCCAGTTTGCGTTCGGCGCTGAGGATGTCCGGACGGCGTTGCAGCAGCTCACCCGGATCGCCGATCGGCAAGGCCTTGGCAATCGCCGGCAATTCTTTCGGGCTCAGATCCACGGTCAGTTTGTCCGGACGCTCACCCAAGAGGGTAGCGATACGGTTTTTCTGCCGAACCTGTTCCGCCTGCAGTTGCGGCACGCTGGCTTCGACCGAGGCCAGACGCGCATCGGCACGTTCGACGTCGAGCTGATCGCCAACGCCGGCGTCACGCAGGCTGATGGTGATCTTGCGTGACTCCTGCTGGTTTTCCAGGTTGGCCACGGCGATTTTCTCGCGCAGTTGTGCACCGCGCAGCTGACCGTAGGCATCCACCAGTTCGGCAATCATGGTGACTTGCAGTTGGTACAGATCGGCTTCGGCCGCCTGCTGGTCGGCGTCGCTGGCTTCCAGATTGCGCTGAATACGCCCGAACAGGTCGAGTTCCCAGGCCATGTCCAGCCCCAGGTCGTAGCGTTCGCTGTTGACCCGTTTGGTGGTCTGGCCGGGGATTTGTCCCTTGGCCAGATCGCTGCTCGCGCGGCTGGTGATGGTCGGCATCGCATCGTTGCTGACGTCGTCGCGGATCGCCCGGGCGGCTTTCCAGCGGGCGAACGCCACGCGCAGTTGACGGTTGCCTTGCAGCGATTGAGTCACCAACTGGTTGAGGGTCGGATCGTCGAATTGCTGCCACCAGATGCCTTCGAATTTCGAACGGTCAAAGTTCTTCTGACCGGCAGCGCCGTCGGTGGCGGTGGTGATGTTGGCCGCCTCCGTCGCCGGGGTCTTGTAGTCAGGGCCGACGGCGCAGGCGCTCAACGCCAGCACCAGCAGACTCGGCAGGAAGACTTTCAGACTCATTATTGCGCCTCCAGTGGCTTTTGCAGAGCGTGTGCCTTGGCCGCTTTGCGGGCTTCGCCACGCTCGACGAAATTACGGATCAATACGTAGAACACTGGCGTCAGCAACAGACCGAAGAAGGTCACCCCGAGCATCCCGGAGAACACCGCCACACCCATGGCATGACGCATCTCGGCACCGGCACCGCTGGAGAACACCAGAGGCACCACACCCATGATGAACGCGAAGGAGGTCATCAGGATCGGCCGCAGACGCAGACGGCAGGCTTCCAGAACCGCCGCCAGCGGATCGAGACCTTCCAGCTGTTTGTCCTTGGCGAATTCGACGATCAGAATCGCGTTCTTGCACGCAAGCCCCACCAGTACGATCAAGCCGATCTGGGTGAAGATGTTGTTGTCGCTGCCAGAGATGATCACACCGGTGATGGCCGACAGCAGGGTCATCGGTACGATCAGGATCACCGCCAGTGGCAGGCTCCAGCTTTCGTACTGAGCGGCGAGTACCAGGAACGCCAGCAGTACGCAGAGCGGGAACACGAACAGCGCGGTGTTGCCGGACAGAATCTGCTGGTAGGTCAGGTCGGTCCACTCGTAGGTCATGCCGTTCGGCAGTTCATCCTTGAGCAGTTTCTCGATGGCTTTTTCCGCTTGGCCGGAGCTGTAGCCGGGGGCTGCGGCACCGTTGATTTCCGCGGTGATGAAGCCGTTGTAGTGCATCACGCGATCCGGGCCCGAGGTGTCGCTGACCTTGATGAAGGTCGCCAGCGGGATCATTTCGCCTTTGTTGTTGCGCACTTTCAACTGACCGATCTGGTCGGATTCGAGACGGAACTGCTGTTCAGCCTGAACGTTGACCTGATAGGTGCGCCCGAAGCGGTTGAAGTCGTTGGCATACAGCGAACCCAGGTAGATCTGCAGGGTATCGAAGATGTCGCTGACGGCCACGCCGTGGGTCTTGGCTTTTTCGCGGTCGATGGCAGCGTCGACCTGCGGCACGTTCACCGTGTAGCTGGTGAACAGCCCGGCCAGTTCAGGCACGTTGTGGCTCTTGGCGATGATATTCATGGTTTCCTTGTACAGCTCGTCGTAGCCCAGGTTGCCCCGGTCTTCGATTTGCAGGCGGAAACCACCAATGGTGCCCAGGCCTTGTACCGGCGGTGGCGGGAAGATCGCCATGTACGCTTCCTGAATGTTCGCGTACTGACCGTTCAAGGCTCCGGCGATTGCTCCGGCGGACATGCTCGGGTCTTTACGTTCGTCGAACGGTTTCAGGGTCACGAACACGATGCCGGCGTTCGGGCTGTTGGTGAAGCCGTTGATCGACAGGCCGGGGAACGCTACGGCGCTTTCCACGCCCGGTTGCTTCAGTGCCAGGTCGGACATGCGCTTGATCACGTCTTCGGTGCGATCCAGGCTCGCGGCGTCCGGCAGTTGCGCGAAGGCCACTAGGTATTGCTTGTCCTGGCCGGGTACGAAACCGGTCGGGGTGTTGGCAAAACCGAAGAAGGTCAGCACCATCAGGCCTGCGTACAGCAGCAGGGCGATACCGCTGCTGCGGATGACCCGGCGCACGGTGCCGACATAACCATGGCTGGCGCGGTCGAAGAAGCGGTTGAACGGACGGAACAGCCAGCCACCGAAGATCTTGTCGAGCACTTTGGAGAAGCGGTCTTTCGGCGCGTCATGGCCTTTGAGCAACACCGCAGCCAGTGCCGGCGACAGGGTCAGCGAGTTGAACGCCGAGATCACGGTCGAGATCGCAATGGTCAACGCAAACTGCTTGTAGAACTGCCCGGTGAGGCCGGAGATGAACGCGGCCGGTACGAACACCGCACACAACACCAGCGCCGTGGCGATGATCGGACCGGTCACTTCACCCATGGCTTTTTTGGTCGCATCGAACGGGTTGAGCCCCAGTTCAATGTTGCGCTCGACGTTCTCCACCACAACGATGGCGTCGTCGACCACGATCCCGATCGCCAGAACCAGGCCGAACAGCGACAGGGCGTTGAGCGAGAAGCCGAACAGGTGCATGACCGCAAACGTACCGATCAACGATACCGGCACCGCCACCAACGGAATGATCGAGGCACGCCAGGTCTGCAGGAACAGGATCACCACCAGCACCACAAGGATCAGTGCCTCGAAGAGGGTGTGAACCACCGCTTCGATCGAGCCGCGCACGAAGATCGTCGGGTCATAGACGATGCTGTAGTCCATGCCTTGCGGGAAGCTTTTCTTCAGTTCTTCCATCTTGCCGCGAACTTCGTTCGAGATCTCGATGGCGTTTGAGCCTGGACGCTGGAAGATCGGGATCGCTACAGCAGGCTGGTTGTTCAGCAACGAACGCAGGGCGTACTGGCTGGAACCCAGCTCGACGCGAGCGATGTCCTTGAGACGAGTGATTTCACCGTTGTCGCCTGCGCGAATGATGATGTTCTCGAACTCTTCTTCGGAGACCAGACGGCCCTGAGTGTTGACCGACAGCTGGAAGCTTTGGGCATTCGGGGCAGGGGGCGCACCGAGTTGACCGGCAGCGACCTGACGGTTCTGCTCACGAATCGCGGTGACCACATCAGTGGCGGTCAGATTGCGCGAAGCGGTCTTGTTCGGATCCAGCCAGACCCGCAGCGAGTAGTCGCCCATACCGAACAGCTGCACGTCACCGACACCACCCAGGCGAGCCAGCTCATCCTTGATGTTGAGGATCGCGTAGTTGGACAGGTAGAGCATGTCGTAGCGTTTGTCCGGCGAGGTCAAGTGCACAACCATGGTCAGGTCGGGCGAGGCCTTGTCGACGGTGATACCGATGCGCGTCACTTCCTCGGGAAGTTTCGGTTCGGTACGGGTCACCCGGTTTTGCACCTGCACCTGCGCGTTGTCCAGGTCAGTGCCCAGGGCGAAGGTGATGGTCAGGGTGATCTTGCCGTCAGCGGTGGACTGCGAGGACATGTACAGCATGTTCTCGACGCCGGTGATGGCTTGCTCCAGCGGAGCGGCCACGGTTTCACCGATGACTTTGGGGTTGGCGCCCGGGAAGTTGGCACGCACCACCACGGTAGGCGGCACGACTTCCGGGTATTCGCTGATCGGTAGCTGGAACAGCGAGATCGCACCGGCGATCAGGATCAACAGCGAGAGCACCGCTGCGAAGATCGGCCGTGAAATGAAGAATTGGGAAAAATTCATCGGAGTTGTCGTCCCTTAACCGCGTGGGGTCGCAGCGGCGAGCTTCACAGCCGTACCCTGTGCACCTTTGGCGGGTGCGACTTTGGGCAGGTTGCTGGCTTCCAGCGCTTGTCGTTGTTGAGCCAGAGCGGCGATGGTCTGCTCGCTGGCCATCGGGATCACTTCAGGGGTAACCGGCGAACCCGGACGTACCCGCTGCAAGCCCTTGACGATGATCGTGTCGTCCTTGTTCAGGCCGCTGCGCACGATGCGCAGGCCTTCGATCTTCGGCCCGAGTTCGACGGGACGGTAGGCGGTCTTGTTGTCCGCATCCATCACCAGCACGAACTTCTTGCCCAGATCGGTGCCGACCGCTTCGTCGTTGATCAGCATGGCGTTGTAGGTGCCGCTGCCGACCAGTTTCAGCCGTGCGTACAGGCCTGGGGTGTAGGTGCCGTCGCTGTTGTCGAACACCGCACGACCACGGATGGTGCCGGTTTTCGGGTTGACCTGGTTGTCGACGAAGTTCATTTGACCGAGGTGCGGGTTGCCGTCTTCGTTGGACAGGCCCATGTACACCGGAGTGGTCGCGCCGCGCTGACCGTTACGGGCGAGTTGGGTGTATTTGAGGAACACACGCTCGTCGGCGTCGAAGTAGGCGTAGACCTTGTCGGTGGAGACCACACTGGTGAGCGGGGTGGTGTCGGCGGTCACCAGGTTGCCCGCAGTGATTTCGGCACGGCTGACGCGACCACTGATTGGCGCGGTGACGCGGGTGAAGCTCAGGTTCAGCTTGGCCAGATCCAGCTGCGCTTGCAGGGCGCCAACGGCGGCGCGGGCTTCCTGTGCAGCACTGGTGCGCGAGTCGGCCAGTTCAGCGGAGATCGCGTTGCTGGCACGCAGACGTTCGCCACGACCGGCTTCGTTTTCACTGCGGGTGGCGTTGGCGCGGGATTGGGCAACCAGAGCTTCGAGGCGGCGCACCTCAGCCTGGAAAGGACGCGGGTCGATCTGGAACAGCAGGTCGCCTTTCTTGACCAGCGCGCCTTCGGTGAAGGCGACCTCGTCGATCTGGCCAGAGACCCGGGGACGGATTTCAACGGTTTCCGGCGCTTCGAGGCGCCCGGTGAATTCGTCCCACTCGTTGACCGGTTGTTCCAGCACCTTCGCCACGCTGACTTTGGCAGCGGGCAGGGTGGCGGCAGTCTCCGGAGTCTTGCCGCAAGCGCTCATCACCAGCACGGCCAACAGGGCCAAGGGGAAGCGCAAATGTTTGAGTGACTGTTCCATGGAATCATCCGCCAATGTATTGAAGATGGGCGGATGATGCTCGGCGGGGGTGTGATGGCACGAATCGAATGAAGCAAAGGTAACTATCATTCGGAATGATATAAGACCGATTCGAGCCCTCTAGCATGCACCTTTCGTTAGGGGGCTATCAATCTGTTTGATGACAAATCTATGTTGCGCCGCGAGTAAAAATCCGGCGGCGTTTCAGATTCATGTCGTACAAACAAAGAGACGGCCATGAAGGCCGTCTCGTTCAACGTGCTGCGGGGTGACTTAGTTGTTGCCTTTGCGGTTCGGCCCGAAACGGTTTGGCCCCGGCTGGCTGTCTTGTACCAGGAACACCAGGTTGACGATCGGCAGCAGCAACCACCAGCCGCTACGGTCGGTGTCGTGCATGCGGCGCGCACCGGCGGCAATGCTCGGCAGGAACATCGCCAGACTGTACAGGTTGTAGAGCACGCCCTTGGTGTTGAGCATTGCATCGAGAACGCCCATGACAATGCAGATACCCAGGTTGATCAGCACGAACATCCAGTATTCGCGGCGAGTGGCGCGGCCTTTGAATTCGGCGTAATTCTTCAGCGCTTCCACGTAAGGGTTGCCCGTGGTGATCGCGGGACCGCTTGCATAGGACTGTTGAGTTGCCTGAGGTGCACCGCACTGTGGGCAGGCCACAGCCAGACTACTAATCTCCTTGGCGCAACCACGGCAGAAAACCAAGCTCATATTTTTTCCCTAAAATTATTCAATCGATAGACAGGACAAAACGAACGCGGCAAGGCCTGACAAAACAATGCCGGCAATCGCGAGGTTTCTTCCTGAGTGTTTTTGGTTGATACAGACGATGCCGCAAGTGAGGCCCGCAAGGCTGAGAATGCCCACACCGACAATCGCATCCCTGTCCCATTCGGAATCATCAAACAGGGTAAGTGCGCTGATAATTCCGAGGATCAACGAAACGATGGCCAGCCAGGGTATTGCAGCTTGCGTTTGCGGCACGCAGGCCTGTTGGGCAGCCCCGCATTGGGGGCAGGTGAGCGCCGTTTCGTGTAGCTCCTTGGCGCAAGCACGACAATAGACCATTGCCATCGTTTTCCTTAACTGAGTGCGAATGCCCGACCCTCCATCGGTCGGGGCGGCGGTAAGTTAATAGTTATTGCAAGATTTGTCATGCAGCGTTTGTATAAACAGCCTCTCAATGTTTAATCCGAGAGAAAGTAAGCGGGTATTACCATTGGCTGTTCATTTTGAGATCCCTGAAGTTTTCTGGCGCTTTTTGAGGTGTACTTTCGCAGATAGCGTCAAGATGTCAGGGTTATTGATATTCCCTATGATTGAGCTGTTGAATTTCAATTTTGCCGGCTCGAACGGTCTGCATAGACTGCCTGACAGCGGATGTCTGCTCGATTGACAGTCGCGCGGCAGATTTGCGCAAATACAAGCCGCCGTCGTTCATGCAAGCATTGCCGGGCAGATCCAGTCAGTGGGGGATTGGCTGTGAAAATGAACGCCGGGTACCTGCTGATCTCTATCGTCCAGAAAAAAAGAATGGTGTGGCAGGCATACATTGCGTTCGCGACGTCGATTCTCCTTCCAGTGTTTTGCGTTGAGGAAGGTGCGGCGTTCTGTATTCCTCGAGCCCGACAGAAGTGATCATCATGAGGGAACAAGATGACCGGGGGTTTTTCGAATAATCACTCTACGCATTGGGAACATGAAGTTCTCGACAGTGCAGGGACGCTGCAAGCTTTCATAAATAAGGCTGCGCCATTGAAGGTCGATATGGTGCTGGAAGGCGAAACCGGCACCGGCAAGGACACGCTGGCCCGACGTATTCATCAATTGTCCTGTCGCGAGGGACCGCTGATTGCACTCAACTGTGCAGCGGTGCCCGAGCAACTGGCCGAGAGTGAATTGTTCGGGGTCATGGCCGGCGCCTATACCGGCGCGTCAAAGTCCCGGGCGGGCTATATCGAAGCCTCCAACCACGGCACGCTGTATCTCGACGAAATCGACAGCATGCCGTTGCTGCTCCAGGCCAAGTTGCTGCGGGTGCTGGAGATGCGCGGTATCGAGCGCCTGGGCTCGACGCGCTTTGTGCCGCTGGACCTGCGGGTGATCGTCGCCACCCAGACCCCCCTGGAAAAACTGGTGGAAGAGGGAAAGTTTCGCCGCGACCTGTTTTTTCGCCTCAATGTGATCAAGATCCAGCTCCCCACCTTGCGCTCGGGTCTGCAACACATCCAGCCGTTGTTCCAGCGCTTCGTCAATGAAGCCGCCGTGCGTCACCATCAACCGATTCCGCAACCCGACCCCGACCTGCTCAAGCGTTTGCTCAGCCATCGCTGGCCGGGCAACATCCGAGAACTCAAATGCGCTGCCGAGCGTTTCGTGCTGGGCATGCCTGCGTTGCAGATGGATGCACCTTTCGGTGATTGCCAGTCCGGCGTGCCGCTCAAAAGCCATTTGCGCCTGTTCGAGAAAACCCTGATCCAGGATTGCCTCAGCCGTCACGACAAGTGCATTGACGCGGTGATCAGCGAACTGGGGATCCCCCGACGCACCCTTTACCACCGTATGAAAAGCCTGAGCATCGATTCCCCCGAGCTCTGATCTCGGGTTTGTGCGCATCGATTTGCCGACCTCATGGAACCGCTTCCGAGAATCGACCACTCACTGTTCGAACACCATTGGGGTGTTCAAACAACCTTCGATTATCAGGAGTAACACTATGGCCGGTACCGCATCCCTTGGCGCTTCGATGGCTGCCATGACGCAGATGGACGCCACTGCTGCAGCAACCACCACCATGAACGCCCAGGCTCAGTCCAACAAGATGATGACCGATACCGTCAACGGTATCGCCAGCGCCTATCAGGACTCTGCCACCAAAGCGCAGAACGCTGCCCAGCAGACCGGCAAGGCGATCAACTACTAAGTGGTCGTGGGCTCTCTCGACTCCGGTCGAGAGGGCCATGACTTGCGCAGTCAAGCAGGAGCACATCTATGTTTTCCACTTCGATAAGCATGCCCCAGACCACCTCGTTCCAGGGCGGTTTCAATACGTCCGGCCTGGGCAATCTGCAGAGCAACTCCGACAGCGGCGCCGGGCAGATCGCCTCGTTGCTGGGCGAGGCACTGTTCGAGAAAAACGGCAGCGGCGCGAACATCCGTGATGCGAAAAACCCGCTGCTTGGGATGATCGCCGACTACATGGACAAGAACCCGGACAAATTCGGCAAGCCCGACGATGCCAACGGCAAGGTTCGCAGCTGGCGTGATGAGCTGAGTGAGGACAACTACCTCAACAAAGAGGAGAAGCAGGCCTTCACCCAAGGTCTGGAAGGTCTGATCAAGGACATTCTCGGCGGCGGCACCCAGAACGGCGGCAACGTCGGTGGCAGCAATGGCGGCTGGAATCCGGGCGCCGGCAATACCGGCAACAGTCAGGGCAGTGGCGGTATCCAGGACTTGCTGTCGTCGCTGCTGGGCAATCTGGGCGAAGAAAAACTCGACAACCTGCTCAAGCCTACCGGTAACCCCGTGCGTGACGCGAAGGGCGAAATGGCTTTCTCCAACGACGACAAGGACGTGCTCAAGGAAGTCGCGCGTTTCATGGACATGCACCCGGAAGAGTTCGGCAAACCGGACGGCAAATCCAAGGACTGGATGGGCGAGTTGTCCGAGGGCGATCTGTTCATGTCCAAGGGCGAGAGCAAGCAGTTCCAGAAAGCCATCGACATGATCAAGGGTGAGGTCAAGGGCAGTGCCCAAGGCAATTCACTGGGCGGACTGTTCCCCAATGCCGAGCAGAACTTCCTCAACGGCGGTGCCGGTAACACCCTGAAAACCGACGCCAGCATCGCGGCCGGTAACGTCTTGTCGGTGCTGGTACAGCAAAGCTCCACCAGCTATCGCGGCTGATTGTAAACCTTCGTCCCGGCAGGAGAGCATGAATGGCGATTACAGGGGTAACAGTTAACCACTCGGGTCTATCCGTTACCGAAGGGCTGCCGCTCAGGCCGCCTGCCGAGGCGGACATTGCCTGGTTTAACTCACAGATGCAGCAGGCCGCTGCCCGGCCACCGCGCGAGGAGGCGGCAGATTCGCCGATCGCCCGCGCTTCTACGGCCCTGCAAAAGGATGCCGACAAGGCCGATCGAGACTTGCAGCGAGCATCGCGCTCCACTGATCCGCAGCAGGCGTTGCAGGCCAACCGGTCCTTGTCCTCGTTTTATCTGGAGAGCCTGCTCAGCGCCAAACTGGTGAGCAAGGCTGCTCAGAGCGTAGAAAAACTCACCAGTCTTCAATAAGGCCAGACCATGCATTTCAAGGCATTCAGGCGGCTTGTGCCGGCGCTGATGATCCTGCTGCTGTGCGGTTGTGGCGAGCGTATGGAGCTGCATCGCGACCTCTCCGAACAGGACGCCAACGAAGTGCTGGCGGAACTGGCCGGCAAGCACATCGATGCGCAGAAGCGGCTGGACAAGAACGGCGTCGCGGTGCTGGTGGCGACCCGTGACATTTCCCGGGCGGTGCGGGCGCTCGAAGCCGTGGGGTTGCCGCGCCGCTCGCGCTCCAGCCTGGGTGAAGTGTTTCGCAAGGAAGGGGTGATTTCCTCGCCGCTGGAAGAGCGCGCGCGGTACCTCTATGCCTTGTCCCAGGAGCTGGAGCAGACCCTGTCGCAGATCGACGGTGTGGTGGTGGCCCGGGTTCACGTGGTGCTGCCGGAACGGGTGGCGCCGGGCGAACCGGTGCAACCGGCGTCGGCAGCGGTGTTCATCAAACACCGCGCGGAACTCGACCCGGACAGTGTACTGCCACGCATCCGGCGCATGGTTGCCAGCAGCATTCCGGGAATCAGCGGCGCCGATGACAAGAAACTCGCGGTGATCTTCGTGCCCGCCCAGAGCTATCAGGAGGCCGAGGAACAGGTGAATATCGGCCCGCTGCGCATGACTCAGGAACGCTGGCAGTTCTGGCAGTGGCTTGCCGGGCTGTGTGTGCTGGCGGCGTTATTGCTGGCGGGAGGATTGCTGGTGCTCAACCCGCAATGGCGTCAGCGCCTGGGCAAAGCGGTAGGCGGGGCCAGACCGACGCCGTCGGATCCGCGATGAGTGTGTCGGCGGTTTCTCCGGAGCAAGCGCTGGCCTGGGTGCGCTGGTGGGTGCAGGGCGCACGGCAAGCCGAGGCTGATTGGGCTTTGGGCGAGCAGAACGTTGCAGCACACTGCCTGGCGTTTTTACGCAGTCATTCGGGGCCGTGGCTGGATGCGCATCTGGGCATGAGCGCCGAGTGGCCCGCCACACCCAACCCCGTTCTGTTGCCGTTGCTCAGCCTGGATCGTGAGCAATGGCGGCGGGTGTTGAACCTGGTGGCAGCGGTCTGCGCGGGCAGCCAGACCCCGCAACCGCCGGGCTTGAGCCACCCCGAGCTGATCTGGTGTCGACGTCTGGGCAAGGCGCTGCAACCGGGAAACTGGTTGCCGCCGACAGCGTTGGCCGACACTGCCGAGATTCGCGGCCTGCGCCTGTTGCGGGCGTGGGTGGGGGAGTCGGCCTGGTCTCGCTTGCGTCTGACGTTTGCCCGTTCGCGCGTGGTCGATGCCGAACGTGTGAGTTTCGCTTCGCTGCCGGGGCAACGCCTGACGAGCCTGTGGCAGGCCGTCAGTTGGTACGCCCTTACTGTCCCGAATGAACAAGGAACGCCCCATGTTGACTCGCCGCTGTCTGACGTTCAGTGATCCTCAGGCGTTGCCCGACGGCCCGGTTCTGCGCCGTGAAATCCTCGAACAAAATCTGTTGGCCAGTCAGCTGCTGGAGGCTGCCCGCAGCAATGCCGAAAGCATCCTCGCTCAGGCACGCCGGCAGTCGGCGCAACTGGCCGACGAGGCCCGTGAGCAGGCACGGGCCGAGGTCTGGCGTCAGGCGGACGCGCTGCTCAACGAATGGCAGCGGCAGCGGCAACAGATGTGGACGGACATTATCGCCAGTGCCGAAACATTGGTCAGCGAGGCCATGCAGTGTCTGTTGGGAGAAACGGTGCAACCGGAGCGTATCAAGGCGCTGTTGCGCCAGCTCGCCGCAGCTCAGCCCTCGGATGAAGCAGGCGTGCTGCACTGTCATCCTGCAGAGCTGGATGCCGTCAGCCACCAGTTGCAGACGACGCAAGCGCTGTGGAGTGTCCGCGCCGACCCGCAACTGCCGCCGGACAGCCTGTGCCTGCGAACGGCGCTGGGGGATTTCAGCCTGTCGTGGGGCGCCCTGGTCGCCCAGGTCTGGCCATTGCCGCGAGTCCCGGCGCAATCAGTGCGATAACGCATGGAACCAAACTCGAAGGCTGACCACTCAGTGGGCAGTTTTCGGACCTGGAGTCTCACCATGCTGTCTTCTGATGCACTGCGCCGCCGTCTCGACAACACCTTCGAACACACGCAAAAGGATCTGGATTCCGCGGCTTTGTCACTGGATGCGTTTTCCCCGGATGACTGGCACGCGTTCAACTCGGCGATCCGCCAGTCCTCCACCGCCAGTTGGGCGGCCAATCAGGAAATTGTCGTCAAGCACAACCTGGCCAAGGCAATCATCAATGAAATCCGCTGAGCTTAGCGTCACCGTGCAACGCTGGCTGGACAGTGGTGAGGGCGAACTGACGCTGCTGATCGATCAGCAATCGGTGCGCCTGCAACGGCGACCCGCCGGAGTGCTGTGTTGTGCCGGATTGAGTGTCGCCTGGCGCGGTGGCGACGCCGACCTTGAAGCAGCTCTGCGTTTGTCCGGCCCCAGTCTCGGACGCTTCAGCGCCGCCCTGGCGCTGGACCCGCAGGAGCGGCGTCTGTGTCTGGTGCGCTATCTGCCATTCGACGGAGTCAGCCCGATCATCGCCGCGCTGGAAGCCTTGGCCAATCAGCGTGAAGTCTGGGAAGCGATGCTGGCCCATACCCCGGCACCGGTGCGCCCTCGGCATCACGCTCTACCTTTGGGGCACCGTTATGTTTAAGCATTTGTGCGGGATGTCCCTGCTGCTGGCACTGTCGTTGCCGACCCTGGCTGCGGTCCCCGCTGACTGGGGGCAATCGGCCTACGCCTACGAAGCCACACAAACTCCGCTGGACACCGTGCTCAGGGATTTCGCCAATGCCTTTGGGGTCGGCCTGAGTATGACCGGTGTCAGCGGTATGCTCGACGTCAAATTGCGCGCGACCAATGCCGTGGAATTTCTCGATCGACTGGCGCTGGAACACCAGTTTCAGTGGTTCGTCTACAACGGCAAGTTGTACATCAGCCCCCAATCGGCCCAGGTTGCGCAGCGTCTCGAAGTGTCGGCCGATGCCGCGCCGGATCTGAAACAGGCGCTGACCGATATCGGCCTGCTGGACAAGCGTTTCGGCTGGGGCGAATTGCCCGATGAAGGTGTGGTGCTGGTCAGCGGGCCGGCGCGTTATGTCGAGCTGATCCGCAGCTTCAGCAAGGAGAAGATCAAGCCTGACGAGAAGCAGCAGGTGATGATGTTTCCGCTGCGTTTTGCGGCCGTCGCCGACCGGCAGATTCAGTACCGCGAGCAAACCGTGAGCATCCCCGGCGTGGCGGCGATTCTCGAAGGGCTGCTGGAAAACCAGCGCTCCACGACGCCTTCAGCCCTGGACCCCAAGGCCAATATCAATGCGCTGCAGAGCATGGCTGATACTGCCCGGGGCAAGATCGTGCGTTTGGCCACGGAGCGGATCAGCGGCCGTGCCGAGGTCAAGTCCAACGTCGGTGGACAGCGGCGCGTTGCCGCTGATGTGCGCAACAACGCCGTGCTGATTTACGACAACCCGGACAAGCGCGGGCAATACCAGCAACTGATCGAGCAGCTGGATCTGCCGAGCAAACTGGTGGAGATCGACGCGATCATCCTTGATATCGACCGCAGTCAGTTGACCACCCTGGAGTCGCGCTGGTCGGCCCGTGCTGGCAGCGTCACGGCGGGTAGCTCGCTGCTCGGCAGTGGCTCGTCGACCTTGTTCATACGCGACTTCGACCGATTCTTTGCCGAGATTCAGGCACTGGAGGGGCAGGGCGTGGCCTCGGTGATCGCCCGTCCCTCGGTGCTGACCCTGGAAAATCAGCCGGCAGTGATCGACTTCAGCCGCACGCAGTACATCACCGCCACCGGCGAACGCGTGGCGACGATTGAACCGGTTACGGCCGGCACCAGCCTGCAAGTGATTCCGCGCACCATTGCCGGCGGTGGCGACAATCGTTTTCAGTTGATCGTCGATATCGAAGATGGCCAGCTGGAGCAGGTTCGCGACCAACAGACGCCGACCGTCAAACGCGGCACGGTGAGCACTCAGGCGGTGATCGCCGAAAACCGTTCGCTGGTGATTGGTGGTTTCCACGTCGATGAGCGTGGCGACCAGCAGCAACAGGTTCCGGTGCTCGGACAGATTCCGTTGTTGGGGCCACTGTTTTCCTCCAACAAGCGCCAGACGTCGCGGCGCGAGCGCTTGTTCATCCTGACACCACGCCTGATTGGCGACCAGGTAGACCCGGCGCGCTATGTGGCCAGTGAAAACCGCGGGCAACTCGACCGGGCGCTGGCGTCCGGCCGTGAACCGGGAAAACCTGCGATTTTGCGTGCAGCGATAGCCGCGACTTTTGCCGGTCTGGTCAAGGGCGCTATCCCGGGTGATATCAAACAGTCATCATCTGGTGCGGCCTTGGGCGACCTGTGTAAAGTGCCAGCGACGCTCACGCTGGATCGGCAGCGGATGCAGTGGTTCAACGCAACGGATTATCGGGTGGCGGTCGGCGTGGTGAAAAACACCAGTGCCACACCGCAGCGCATTGACCCGGCAGCTTGTTCAGGATCACAGACATTGGCCGTAACAGTTGCGCCCAAGTTCCTGTTGCAACCTGGTGAATCAACTGAGATTTTCGTGGCTTTACGACCGACGGCGACTGCAACGCCTGCGGCAACACCGGCACGGATATCGATGTTGCCCCCACAGTGATGGGGGTTATAAAAAATAACGAGACCTGCATCGTTTTTTCGCCGTCCTGCCCAATGGGTGGCCGGAAAAGGATGTAGCGTCCGACAAGGAAGGTGACGAGATGAAGTTGTGCCAGGCCATTATTGTGGCAGCGAGTCTGCTTTTGTTGAGCGCTTGTACTTTAATTCCAGAAGCTTCATGTGGTTCAGGTGATTGTCAGCAACTTGGCGCCAATAATGCCGAGTTGAATGTCTGGTGGTCTCCCGCACTACGGGATGGCGGCGGCGAATACAGTACGGTGTCTCTGAATGACTGAAACGATTTTGCAAAGTACCGATCAACAGGATTTTCTTGCGCGCATCGGCGAGAAGCAGGCCAGTGCCTGGCAATGGGCTCCGGGCATTGAGTTCGTGTGTCGCAAGGAGAGCCTGGGCTGGGGCCTGGCGCTGAATATCCAGCGTCAGGCACAACGTCCTGATTTGTTTTCGGACGCGCTTAAACGGCGTTTCGAAAATGTTGAATCCTACGACGGTTACTACATTTGCCTGGATAGCCAGCACACTTTCGTGGTCTGGCATGAACTCAACAATGAATATCAAGGAGAACAACTACAGGCGTTACTTGCTCAACTCTTGTCGCTGGCCGGGTTGAAACACTGATTTCGCAATGTTTGTTCTGAACGGAACTCCTCGTCGTTGTTTTTCCACTCATGTTTCGTACCGGCAGCTGTCCGGCGAAATCAACTACAGGAAAAGCAATGGCGAACTCCGAGTCCATCATCCAGCGTTTAATTGCCCAGTTGGCCAGCCAATTGGGCACGCCACTTACCTTTCAGCGCGGCGTCTGTGCGTTATATGACCGCGACCATCTTCAAGCGGCTGTCATCGAGTTGCCGGAACACAGCGAAACCGTGGTTTTGCATTGTCGCCTGGGCACTGCGCAACCGGGCGCGGAGAACCTGCAACGTCTGCTGAGCATGAACTTCGATGTCGCGACTTTGCGCGGCTGCTGGTTGGCCCTGGATCAGGGCGACGTGCGCCTGTGTACTTCCCGTGAACTGGCTCGACTCGATGAAGACACCTTCGGTGGGCTGGTGCAGGGCTTTATTGCCCAGGTACGGGAAACCCGTGTGAGTCTGGCCCGTCTGCTCAATTGATCGACGAAGGAACTGCCTGTCAGCGCCGGCCACACAGAGGGCGTGTCGCCGCACAGTGCTGCGGCGAGCACGGTGGATCGGAGGCCATCCCGGCCTCGATCCGGACTCTCTCAGCAACGGGGTACGATGCAGATGGCAGATTTCAGTGTTTTTTCAGGGCTTTCACAGAGTGGGTCGGTGGCCGGTTTGTCGCTGGATCAGAGCACGCTGCCAGGTCAGAACGCGCCGTCCGGTGCTTCCGGGTTGCATGATCTGGCCAGCATGCTGGCCGAGATGTTGCTGGGCTCATCGTCGGGCAAGGAAGCCGGCGCCTCCGACCAGAGCGCCGGCGATGATTTGCTGCAGAAGCTGCAAGGGTCGGGCAAGGACGGGCAAACCGCCACCGAGGGCAGTGGCGGCGAGTCGTCCAAAGAGTTGCTGACTCAGGTCTTGATGGCACTGTTCGAGAAGATCCTCGGCGGCGACGGTGCTCAGGGCGGTGACGGCGCACAGGCCAAGGGTGTGGGGGGCACGCAAGGGGCTGGCGCTGGTTCGAGCCCCGAGGATCTGGTCAATACGCTGATGAAGAGCCTCGGCGAAGGCTCCCTGAACAGCGCGATCAGTCCGACTGCAGAGGGCGGCGGACAAGTGTCCGGCGACGATCGACTCAAGGAACTGCTGGAGATGATCGCCCAGTTCATGGACAGCCACCCGGATACCTTTGGCACACCGGGAGCCGACGGTGGTGGCACATCAAGCAAGGGCGGCGCACCGGTAACCGGCAACACTGTGCCGGTGCCGGACGCTGGTGTCAGCCCGAACCCGGAAGCTGGGGCACCGGTTCTGGACAACAGCGGTGCAGCGCCGGTGATGTTCCCGACCGCTTCGAGCAACCCGACCGTGGTCAACAGCACCATCAAGGTCGGGCCGGGCGAAGTGTTCGACGGCGGCGGCAAGACCTTCACTGCCGGTGCCGCACTGGGCGACGGTGGTCAGGGCGAGTCGCAGAAACCGCTGTTCGAACTGGCTGAAGGCGCCACTTTGAAAAACGTGATCATCGGCGAAAACGGCGCTGATGGCGTGCACGTCAAGGCAAACGGCGAGGAGCCAATCAACGTGGATAACGTGCACTGGACCAATGTCGGCGAAGATGCCCTGACGGTGAAGGACGGCGGCGCCAAGACCACCCACCTGAACATCACCAACAGCAGTGCCCAGGGCGCGGCGGACAAGATCTTCCAGCTCAATGCCGATGCCAACGTCAATGTCGACAACTTCAAGGCCAAGGATTTTGGCACCTTCATGCGCACCAACGGTGGTCAGCAGGGCAACTGGAACCTCAATCTGAGCAACATCAGCGCCGAAAACGGCAAGTTCTCCTTCGTCAAAAGCGACAGCGAGGGTTTGAACATCAGCACTCACAACATCGACCTGAAAAACGTGCAGAACGCTTACAGCAAGCTGCCTGAGTCGACCCGGTTCCAGGAGGTCTGACATGAGCGCCCAGCCTTCAATCCCGAGCAGTTGGAAGGCGCTGGTTCATGGCAATGGCGAGCTGGATGCCCGTCAGCGTCAGGCGTTTGAACAGGCCATCGCTCTGGTCAGTCAGAGCTTGCGGGTGAGCCTCGAAAAACCGGCGATTCGCCGCAGCGAGCGCTTCAGCCTGCCGCGTTACATCGACAGCCTGGAACAGGATTTCCAGGCGCATGGCGCAACGGATCAATTACAGCAGGCAGCCGCGTTGACGGCCTACTGGATTGTCCGTTTGCTGGCTGAGCGTTTGCAGGAAGCGAACGCTCAGCCGCGCCGCTAACGGCCACCATAAACAACGGGCACCTGGTGACAGGCGCCCGTTTTTTATTGCGCTTCAGTGCTGGGCCTGCAGGCGTGCCTGCTCGAATTCCAGGTAAAGGATCGTGCGCGGTGCATCGCTGGCATTGACCACAAAATGATCCTGCGAGCCGTCGAAGATCACCGCCGTGCCGCAACGATGCTGATAAAACTCGCCGGCAACGTTCAGGTAGGCGTAGTTGCGTTCGGTGGCCGCGCCCAGGGTCAGGTGCATTTGCAGCAGGCCTTCCTCGCAGACCTCGGGATGACGGTGAGTGCTGAGCCAGGCGTGAGGCTCCAGTCGAGCGAGGGCGGCGACCTTGAGCCCGGCCAGCGTTTCGAGCAGCGCCACCGTGCGCGGCAGTGCCGCCCGGGCGGGAGGCAGTACCTGATCGCGGAACAGCAGCGGGTATTGCACCCAGTCGCGGTTACCGCCGGCGTCGCCCCAGCCTTTGAGCCAGCCATAGTGGCCGCCCTGTTGCAGGTGCGTGGTGACTTCGTGGTGAATCTGTTCATGAGCCTTGTCAGTGCGGTCGATGTCGAGCACCGGCGCTTGCAACGTCAGCACCTCGTGCTGCATCAACGGCCATTGGGCGGCCAGTTCGGCCAGTGGCGGAAAATCGTCAAGGGGATAAAACGCAGGACGCATGTGGCCTCCTTGGAGAGTCTGGATAATCGCTTGGGGAAAAAGCCGTGGCCACGCGGGCCACGGCGAAGGCAGGTTCAGCTCTTGAGTTGCAGGCCGTCTTTCTTCAAGGCATCCACCGTAGCCTTGAGCGAAGCCCCAGGCCTTGAGAGTTCGCCGTCGAGGAAGTAACTCTTGGGGGTGTCCTGATCCTGGCCATAGCTGAAGTTGATCTTGCCCAGCGTCTTGTTGACGTTGAGCGAAGCACTGCTGCTGTAGCTGACCAAGGGCAGCGGCGAGGTGAAGCTCTCGGGCTGGTTGACGCTCTGGAACACGGTGATGGCCTTGATCCGCATGTTGTCGCGGTCGCTGAGCAGCGCCGCCAGTTCCTTCTGCGACAGGTCGCCTCGGCGGCTGCCTTCATCGATGCGGTCCTGCACCGAGTCCTTGAGTTCAAGGCGCACTCGCGCCAGGGTGCCCGGCGTGCCTTGCAGATCCTTGACCAGGGCCTTGAGCGTCGGGTCCTGACCCAGCAACGCCGAGACGCGCTCAGCGTTGCTCGGCGAGTGCATCGGGCTGACCAGACTCATGACCTTGGACACCACGCCTTGCTCGTCCAGACGCGAGAGGTTGGTGTAGGAACTTTCAAAGCGTCCGCCGTCGAGCAGGCTGCGTCTGGCCTCCGCCGCCTGTTGCTGCACGCCGGCCCGCTTGAGCGCGCGCAGGGCTGCGTATTGCTCGTCGTTTTCCGCCGGTTTGTCGGCGAAGTGTCGCTGCAGACCGTCCAGTTGCTTTTGCAGTTTTTCCTTGGGGCCGAGGCCTGCGTAGTCGGCATGTGCGGTATCGGCCAGTCGCGTCAGTATCTGTTGTGACGCCGGATCCTTGAACGCGGCGCCGAGGCTGCCACCGAGTTTGCTCAGGTTGGCACTGGTCAGCGGTTCGGCTTCCTTGAAGGTGAATTTGACGCGTTTGCTGGTCTTGTTGTCGACGTTGACGGTCGCACTGCCACCCAGTGGCGCGACCACGCCCTGCGAGGCGCCGGACGGCTGGGCATTGCTGCCGGCGAGCTGGGCGCGGGCGAACAGTGAACCGCCGAAGCTGTTGAGCGCGCGCGGACGGTTGCGGCTGCTTTCCTGCAACTCGCCCTTGTTGCTGTGCTGGTCGAGGGAGTAGTTGGTGTAGTTGAGCAGGTTGACGTTGACCGTGCCGCCGACACCGAGCCGTGCGGCGGCGGATAACGGCGAGCTGTCCTTGTCGCTGATGCCAAGGGCGACGCGCATCTCGGCGCTGGCGCTGGCATTGACGTCGACGTTGAAACGCAGGCCTTTCTGGGTTTCGTGATCGACGCCTTTTTTCATCACTTCAAGCGGACTCATCTTGCCGCTGAACAGGTTGTCGACGAACTGATCGATGCCTTCGTCAGGCACGGTGAACACCACGCCGTCACGCTGAGTGCGGGTGGCGGTGCCGGTGACATCCACGCCCAGGCGAAACGCCGGGGTCAGTTGCCGATCATTGCCGATATCAACCTTGGTGAACTTGTCCACTTCGCCGGCCTTGAAGAACCCCGGCCAGTAATCCTTGCCGCCACCCACGCCACCGCTGGCCATCCCGGAGCCTTCACGTTGCAGGTACACGGTCACGCCTTTGTCGCCACGCTCGGCGTTGAGGTTGTAATTGCGCCCGCCACCCACCGCACCGCTGGGCCACGGGCCCATGCCCTTGTTGGCCAGCGACACGAACGGCGTGCTGAGGTTGAGTCCGTAGCTGCGTTGCAGGGCAATTTCGTCGTCGGGGTGTTCGAGTTGCTTGAGCGCCGACTTGAGCTGGTCCGCCAGTTCCGCCTGGGTCTTGCTGCCGGTTGCGGCCCGCAGGTTGACGCTGGTGGCGTGGTCTTCCTTCTTGAACCCGTTGAGGAAGGCCTTGATGCCGTCGTAGGACGCTTCGAGGTTGGCGTGATCGGTGAAACCCATGTCGGTGATCTGCTTCACCGGATGTTCACCGTAGGTCTTGTCCCGCAAATCGCTGAATTGCTTTTTCAACTGCGCCAGCTGCTGGCTGTTGTCGGCGTCGGGGCGGAGCATTTCCACCTTGCCCAGCAGGTCGCCGAGGTCCTTCAGCGTCACCACGTCCAGCGCCAGCCGGGCTTTGGTCAGTCCTTGGCTGTCACTGGCGTCACGGCGTTGCCCGAGGGGAATATCGGCCTTCTGATGAGAGAGCTTCATGCCGTTGTCCTGCAGGGTCTTGAGCAGGGCGCCGGTGGGATTGTCCGCTGACGGTGCAACCTGCTTGAGTGCGCCTTGCACCTCCTTGAGCAGGTCATGACCTGAGCTGGCGATATTGAGTTTTTGCCCGAGGTTTTCCAGTTTCATGCTCAGTTGCGTGCGTCGTGATGCCGGCGCCAGTTCGCCGTGGATGTTCAGCAAACCCTCCTTTTGCTGCAGCAGTTTCGACTTGCCGTGCTGCTGGCCCAGATGCCGGGTGGCCCGCAGGCTGTTGTCCTCCAGCTCGCCGCGCAGGGATTCGAGATCCTGCAGCAGGTCGGCGCCTTGCGGGCCAAGATCGAGCTGACTGATCCGCGACTTCAGATCGCGCCCCGGCGGCGCGGCGGGCTGATCGTGATTGAGAATTTCCAGACGCTTGAACAACTCGCCTTCGGACTTGTACAGCGGACGCAAACCTTCGCGGCCGTGGTGGTGATGCTGGATGTGGTTACCGATATTTTTCAGTACCCGCGGGGTTTCCAGCGTCGGTTTGAAAATGTTGGCGCGGATGAATTCACGGGTGGGTGCACGGTTGGAATTTTCCACGTTGCCACGGCCCATGAAGTTGGCATTCAGGCGTGCGGTGAGGCCGGTACCGGGAATTCTTGCGGTTTTCTCGCCGCCGCGCACTCGCGTGAACAAGTCGCTGAGGGCGTTATGGTCGGCCGGGCGCAGTGTCACGGGTTGCCAGGTCTGGCCCTTGAGCTGCAAGGGTGGTTGCTCGGGGTTGTCCCTGACGGTCACGTTCAAGCGATTGTCATCGCCGGTGCGGATACTTTGCAGCCGTTGTCCGGCCGGCAGCGGCACGGGTTTCCAGCTGGCCTCAGGGCGCGGTTGGTCGGGCTTGGCCTGCCAGTCATCCTTGGCCAGAGTGAACAGTTTGCCTTCGGTGGTCAGCGCATGCAGGTTGTGATTTTCGTCCAGTGCCAGCGAGGCCACGGTGCCTTCCAGATCGAGGCGGCTGAGGTCGCTGCTGGTGCCGTCGGGATGATGCGCGGTCAGGCGCTGGTTGCTGTCCTGGGCGACAAACTGCTTGTCGTTGAGCATCGCGAATGCAGTGATATGGCGCTCTTCAAGGCCGGCCAGCGGCTCGCCCAGTGCAACCTTGGTTGAGCGCGGCGGCTGGTTCAGGGTGTGGCTGCCGCCGACGTTGACGGTGTTGTAATGGGGGCTGACATCGAGCTTTTTCAGCTGCCCGTCCTGCAGCAAATAAGCTTTGCTGTCGATACCGCGCTGCAACTGCTCGACGTCCTTGATGCCGGTGTCCTTCCAGTCCTGACTGGTGGAGTCCCAGCGCTGGACACGCTGATCGCTCAGGCCCACCCGGCCCAGCCGATCAAGGTCGAAGGTCTGCGCCGGCGTTGGCGCGGCACTGCCGGGCAGGCCGCGCTTGTTGTCCAGCACCAGCGCGTCACTGAGATTCCAGCCATCCTTGAGGCGCAGATTGGGCTCGTCCAGCGCATGGGTGTGGGTCTGCCCGGCGCGATCGCTGAGCAACACCTGCAAACCGCCCTGATTGTCATGGAGCAAACCGCTGACCTGATGTTTGCCGCCCAGGCGTTCACCTTCGGGGTGGAAGTGCTCCTCGGGCATCAGTTGCAGGGTCGACGATTCGGCATCGATATCCGCGCGCTTGACGCTGTACAGACGACCTTCAGTGTCGCTGACGAACAAGCGCTCAGGGCTCAGGCCGATGTGCCTGGCTTCGGCCAGGCCCCCATTGAGGATCAGCGTCTTGCCGGCGCCGGTGGCCGGGGTTTCCTGTGCCAGATCGAACAGGTGCAGGGTGCGGTTCTGCTCGCCACTCAGGGTCGCGACATGCTGATCGGCGCCGACTGAAAAGGCCTTGAGTTGCGGAATTTCAACGTGCGGTACATCGCGGCTGGTGAGGTCCACCAGATGATCACCGATCTGTCCATACAACTTGCCGTTGCCCTGACTCGACAGATGGCTGAACTGCATGTCTTCGCTGCCCGGCGGCGTACTCCAGGTGCGGCTGGCATGATCGAACTCGTAAAGCTTTTCTTCGTGCAGACGCATGGGCTGACCGTCGCGATCCTGATGGATTCCGGTCAGATGGCCGAGATGCGCGCGGCCAATCGTGTCCAGTGCGTTGCCGGTGTTGACGCGTGCTTGCTGGTCTTGCAGGACCAGTGTCGGTGACTGACCTTTGCCGGTTTCCTGCGGGCCGGCCGGCTGGCTGCTGCGCAGCATTGTCACGGCGATCGGCGTCTGTTTGATGTGCAGCAAATGGCCTTGGGGCTCCAGCAGCAGATGGTCCTCGCCATTGCGGTCACTGGCGCTGGCCTGATAGTGCTGCCCGGATCGGGTCAAGGTGCTGTGCAGCAGATCGGCCACCGCAGCGGGTTTGAAATCACTGAATTGCGGCTGGCCCTTGGCATCCAGATGTATCTCCGGCGACTTGTCTTCGCCCGGCGTGCGGCGCTGAATGCGCTCTTCCTGGCCATTGAAGTGCGCGGCGTTGTTGCGGCTCAGTCGCGGCGTTTGCCCGGTGTTGCCGGCGCTCGAAGACGAGGCCTGCGGTTCGCTTTCCAGTGCAGCCGACGGATTGGCGTTGCTGGCCGAGGAGGAGGGGGCCGACAGGCGAGGCGTCGCCTGGGTGTCCTGTTTGACATGGCCGACCAGGTTCAGCAGGCGTCGACCCAGATCTCTCAAGGTGTGACTGCTGCGCTGGGTCGGTGCCTGCGGCTGTTGTTCCAGGCCCAGCGGGTTGTGGGTGGCCTGCGGGAGGGGCGCCAGCGTCGGCGACGCCGTCCGTTGAATCGATGACTCCATGGGAGAGCTCCAGGTCATGGACTGACACGGCGGGGTCGTTACGTCCGCCTTGGGCGTTCAGGAAAAATTCCTTTGCCCTGAGTGGCCGGCGCCGAGAGCTGGTTCCTTGGTGGTTCAGTAGGGTGTGCCGGGCATTTCAATGGTCCGCTCCTGCAGCTGATCGTCGAGCTCACGCAGCAGGCGATAGACCTGAGCCACCGCTTGCAGGGTTTCACGCGGGATGAACTGGCCGACTTCGCTGCGATACAGCGTGCGCGCCAGCCACACGTAACGAATCACCGGCACACCGGCCGCCCGGGCGCGCTCGATCAGCTCCCGCGCCTCGGCATCGTGGCCTTTGCCGATGATGCGTGGCAGCGGGGTTTGCTGCGGGCGATAGAACAACGCCACGGCATAGTGGGTCGGGTTGACCAGCAGCAAGTCGGCTTCTTCCACCGGCGCCTTGGCCGCAGCCGCGCCGGCCGGCTGCTGGAGCATTTCCCGGGCCAGCGACTTGCGGTGCGACTTCATGTGCGGGTCGCCTTCCATTTGCTTGAATTCCTTGCGCAGGTCTTCGTGACTCATGCGCTGACCCTTGATGAAGAAGTACTTCTGCAGGGCGAAGTCCACCACCGCCAGCACCAGCAGCAAACCCAGGCAGATACGCGAGAGGCGGCGAAACAGGGCGATCATGGCTTGCCAGTAAGTGTCCAGGTCGGCACTGGCCAGACCGATCAGATCGCCCAGCGCCGGCGGCAACACCAGGTACAGCACCACACCGATCAGCAACGCCTTGCACAGGCTGTTGAGCAGGTTGAACAACTGGCGCGAAGAGAACATCTGCTTGAACTGATTCAGTGGATTGAGCCGCTCGAAATCCAGCTTGAGCGCTTCGGGCGCGAACAGCGGCCCGAACTGCACCCAGCCACCGATCAGGCGCATGGCCACGGCAATCCCCAGCACTGGCAGCATGAACAGCAGCAAGTCCCAGCCGGCCTTGGTCAACACCTCGCCGACGCCGGCGCCGAATGGCCGGCCGATCTGCTGCAGGGGCAGGTTCATCAGCGCCTTGAGCCTGGCGATGCCGCCGTCGGCCAGCCCCAGGATCAGCTCGAGCAGTGCGCCGAAGATCAGCAGTTTGGGCACGTCCTGGCTTTGGCCTACCTGACCTTTCTTGCGGGCATCGGCGAGTTTTTTCGGCGTAGGCTGCTCGGTTTTTTCGCTCATGGCGTGGCCTTGAGCAGCAAGGGCAGCAGGTGTTTGAAGTCGCCCAACTGCGCCAACTGGCCCTGGCCGAGCCAGCACAGCATCGGCAGATAGAGCACCAGAAAGCCCAGACCGACCAGGCTTTTTGCCGGCATCGCCAGCGTCGACACCTGCAACTGCGGGCTGTACAGGCTGAGAATCGCCATGCCGAACTCGATCAGCAACAACAAACCCACCAGCGGCGCGGCGTACAGCACCATGCAGCGAAAGGTGCTGGCGAGCAGTTTCAGGTAAAGATCCCAGCCATCCGCAGCGGGCATTGGCAGCCAGTGATTGGCCGGCCACACCGCGTAGCTGTCCCAGATCACCTGCGTCAGCGCGGCATAACCGCCGCCGAGGATCAGCAACAGAATCAACAGCTGCTTGAACATGTGCCCCAGTTCCGAGGTGTTGTCGCCCAATGCCGGGTTGATCTGGCCGCCGATCAGCGCACCGCGCTGGTTGTCGAACAGGCAGCCGATGGACTCAAACATCCAGAACGGCATCGCCAGCAACAGGCCCAGCAGCAGGCCGATCAGGCTCTCTTTCAAAACCAGCCCGCCAAGGTCGATCCAGCCCAGGTCGTGACCGGCCAGACTGGCGCGGATGCCTGGCATCGGCACCAGCGCCAACGCCAGGACGATGGCGTGGCGCAGCATGCCCTTGATCTCGCGAAAGGCGAACGCCGGCACCAGAAACAGGCAGGGATAGAGGCGCGCCATGCCTAACGTCAGAGCGAGGATGGATTCGGAGACTTCAGTGAAGGCCGGCTGGAACATTTCAGGCCCTCGTCTGCGCGATCATGCTGAATGCCAGGTTGGCCAATTGCATCAACTCGACGCCAATCCAGCGCCCGGTCAACGCCAGAGCGATGCCCACTGCGACCAGTTTGATCGCGAACGGCAGGGTCTGGTCCTGCAACTGCATGACCGCTTGCAGCAACGAGGTCAGCACGCCGACGATCACCGCCACGATCAACGGCGGCGCCGACAGCACCACCACCAGCAACATTGCCTGCTTGAACAGCGTCAATGTATCCATGGCGCCCTCACAGGTAGCTGTAGAAAAGGCCATCGAGCAGTCGTGTCCAGCCATCGACCAGCACGAACAGCAGGATCTTCAACGGCAGGGAAATGGTCATCGGCGCCACCATTTGCATGCCCAGCGCGAGCAGGATGTTGGAGACGATCAGGTCGATCACGATGAAGGGCACGTAGATCAGAAAACCGATCTGGAACCCGGCCTGCAACTCCGAGAGCACGAACGCCGGGACAATCAGCAACAGGTCGTCGCGGCTCGCCTTGGCCGCCATCGGCGCCGGCCACATGCGCTGAGTGTTTTCCAGCAGATGGGTCTGGATGTCTGGATCGACATTGCGTGACATGAACAGGCGCAACGGCTCCAGCACCTGGGTGCCGGCGCTTTGCATGGCGCTGAAGTTGTCCATGCGTTGCGGCAACTGCCGGAAGCGCTGGCCCATGTCGATGAACACCGGCGCCATGATGAACAGCGTCGCCGCCAGCGCGATGCCGTACAGCGCCATGTTCGGCGGTGCCTGCTGCACACCGATAGCGTTGCGGGTAATCAGCAGCACCATGGAAATCTTCAGGAACGCGGTGCAGATCATCATCAGCAGCGGCACCAGCGACAGGGCGCCGAGGAACAGGGCGAGGGTCAGCGGGTCGACATCCTGCACATTCACAAGCGCGGCTCCAGCCGGGTGATCTGCAAGCCCAGACGGCCTTCGATGTCGACCAGTTCGCCCTGCGCCAGCACCCGCTCGCCGTGGCATAACGTGGCTTCCCCCGGGGTGCAGCCGTTGAATCGCAGCACCGAGCCGACCCCCAGATTACGCAACTGGCCGAGGCTCAAGTGGAGGCTGCCGGCACGCAAGGTCAGGGCCAGCGGCAGGTCGTCAAAGCGCGTGGATTCTGCACCCGGCGCTGAGGGCTGTACCTCGCTGGGCACAGGTTGATCGGCGAGGGCGAAGTGATCCAGAGAGGCATTCATCGTCAGGTCTTCCAGTTCGGTGAGGGTGAAGTGCAGGGCAGTGCCCGGCAATTGACGCAGGTGCAGACGGCAGGCGCCGATCTGCAGGCTGCCTTGGCCGTCGGCGCTGAACAGGGCCTGGTGGATAAGCAGAACATCACCCGGTTGCAAGTCGAGTAATTCGCCGCGACTCAGGCTGCAATGTCCCAGCAGCAACGGGATATGCACGGGCCAGATCGGCTCGTTGTCGTTGCCGGGATTGCTTTGCCAGGCCGCGTTTTCGAGCCAGCGCAGCAAGGTCTCGGCGCTGATTCGCAGACGGCTGGTGTGGGTGCCCAGCGTCGCGCCGCGCAGCTCCAGCAGACAGTCCAGCCCCGGCACGGGCGGTGCAATGACCGTTTGCAACGGGCTCCATATCGCCTGCAGTTCAGGGGCCAGATACTGGTTGTACAGCGGCCAGTACCAGGAGCATTGCGTGCTGGCAGTCAGTGGGTCGGCAAGGATCGCCGGGCATGCGGAGATCGCACTCAGCAGTGGTTCTGCGTTGTCCAGCCAGAACCGGCCGCAAACTGATTCGAGCGCTGTGGCGGGCTCGCTATTGAAGGCGGCCGGGGCCAGCCGTAGATGAAGGGTAGTGGGCGCCGGTTGCGTCAGGTTCAGGCACAGGCCCGCGCCCAAACGCTCGCGCACCTGGGCTTCGGCCCACGACAGGTTGCGCAGGCGCAACGCTTGCACGGTCATGTCAAACGCCCTCCCGGTGCAGCCGCAGGCGCACCGCGCGTCCCAATTGCCGGGCAAGCCACGCCGCGCTGGTCTGTTGCAGCGGTTCGACTTGGCGCCACGCATCCGGAGCCATGTGCACGGCGATTTCCAGCGCCGCGCCGTGGTGGATGACATTGACCTTGACCGGGCCAAGGTTGGGCAGCTCCAGATGCGCTTCGAGTACGCCGGGTTGCGGATCATCCAGATGCTGCTCCAGACGTTCCAGCAGTGCTTGCCACCAATCGATGTCGCGCTGCTCCAGTGCCGCCGCACTGTCTGCGGAGGAACCGGAATTCTGCTGCTGCGGCTCCTGAAAACCGGCACCGCCAAAGTCGGCCAGCAGGCCTCGGTCGAGGTTGCCCAGGGTGTCCAGCAAGTGTTCGAAATGCTCGCTCTCGTCACGAATTTCACCGCGCAGATCCTGGCGCCGTTCGGTTCTGGCGGGCCAGGTCGAGGCCGTGGTTTCCTGACGTGGGCGCGGGGCTTCGGGCATACGCGGTGGCGGTTTGAGCGTGGCGTGGCGCGGATTCATGAGGCATCCCGTGCGAGGTCGCGCAAATAGTCGAGTTTCTCCACATCGCGCTGGCGCCGCCGCAATTGCTGCTCGCTGTCCTCCGTCCATTGCTGCTGTTGCCGATGTTCGTCCTGCAAGGCCTGATAGCTTTGCTCGACCCGCTCGATTTTGCGCAGAGCCTGCTGTTCGCCGACCAGCCACTGGTTCATCTCGGTGAGCAGCAGACGCCGATTGACGTGGGCGTCGCGTTGGTCAATGCGACCTTGCTGGTGTTGGTCACGCAGCTCGCGCAGCTCACCGGCCAATTGTTCGAGCCGGCCGTGCAAGGCGCTGAGCACCGAGCGTTGGCGTTGCCAGGCTTGTTCGGCCATGGTCAAACGGTGGCGGCGGATCGGCAGTAGTAGATCGAGCGTCGGTGTCAGGTCGGCATTGGCCGGGGTCTGGTAATCGGAATCAGACTGGAGCATGGGCGGTTACCTGCAGAAGGTGATCCAGGGTTTCATCGAGCGTCACCGGCTCGCGCAGCGATTGCTGGAGGAAGGCCTCGATGCGGGCGCGAGCGTCCACGGCGCAATCGGTCAGCGGGTCGTTGCCAGGCTGGTACTCGCCGAGCTTGATGAGCATTTCCACTTGCTGATAGGCAGCCATCAGTCGGCGCAACTGTGTGGCCCCGTGTTGCTGTTCGGTTCCCACCACATTGCTCATTGTCCGGCTCAGGCTGGCGAGAATGTCCACCGCCGGGTAATGCCCGCGTTCGGCCAGGCGCCGGGACAGCACGATGTGGCCGTCGAGCAGCGAGCGCACCTCGTCGGCGACCGGATCGTTCATCGAGTCCTGTTCGATCAGCACCGAATACAGCGCGGTGATGACGCCGTCGTGGGTGCGCCCGGCGCGTTCCACCAGACGCGGCAACAGGCTGTAGACCGACGGCGGCAAGCCACCGCGCCCGGCCGGCTCACCGCTGGCCAGACCGATCTCGCGCTGGGCACGGGCAAAGCGGGTCAGCGAGTCAATGATCAGCAGCGTCGATTTGCCCTGCTGGCGGAAGCCCTCGGCAATCGCCGTGGCGGTGAACGCAGCGCGGGCGCGCTCCATGCTGCTGCGGTCGGAGGTGGCGCAGACCAGCACGGTGCGGCTGCGCAGTTCGGCATCCAGTTCATGGTCGAGAAACTCACGCAGCTCGCGTCCGCGCTCGCCGATCAAGCCAAACACGATGGCCTGACACGGGGTATTGCGTGCCAGTTCGGCGAGCAGGGTGGTCTTGCCGCAGCCGGCACCGGCGAATATTCCCACCCGCTGGCCTTCACCCAGCGTCAGCAGACCGTCAATGGCGCGCAGCCCGGTGGCCAGCGGTGCTTCGATTCGCGGGCGCTCGCTGGCGGCGGGGGCATCGCGAATCACCGGCAGCGCGCCAATCACCCCGGCCTCGGCAAACGCCTGCGGGCCTTCGCCGTTGAGCGCGCGGCCAAAGCCGTCGAGCACGCAGCCTAAAAGGTGATCGCCGACCAGCAGACTGTGCGGCTGGAACAGTGGTGTGACTCGCGCGCCAATGGCTATCCCGTCCAGCGCGCCGAGGGCCGCCAGCAACGTGTGTTCACGGTCGAACCCGACGATTTCGGCCATCACCTCGCTGCCGTCGGCACGCTGGATCTGGCACAGATCGCCGATCCGCGCCCGGGGCATGCGGCTGTGCAGCAAAATGCCGCTGACCCCGGTGATGCGCCCGTGGATCGCTACCGGTGCGCAGTGTTCGATCCGTTGCCGATGTTGCCCGCACCATTGCTGCAACTGTGCGATGGCATCCTGCATCACCAGCTCACCTCAATGCGCCGATCACCTTCGAACACCACTTGATGTTCGCTGATGCCGACCAGCCGCACGCCAGCCACTTCGTCGCCGAGAAACAAGCGCCGGCCATCGCTGGTCAACACGTTGGGCAAGCGCGCCAGACTGATCTGGACAATGCTGAACGGCAGCAGCGGGGTGGCTTCGGGCAGGTCGCTGAGCACCTGCAACGGGCTGCGATACTGCTGCTCGAAACGCAGCAGCATGCGTTCGGTCGATTGCAGCAGATCGTCCTCGTCGAAACGGCCTTTGAGCAGGATTTTGCCCGGTTGCTCGACGAGGCTGATCCGGCTCTGCAACTCACGCTCGTTGAGCATGTCTTGCAGAACCTGACGGACTTCGGCGGCATCCTTGAGCGCGGTTCGGCCCGGCACTGGCAGCGGCGTCGGCGGTTGCGCCGGGGTGTTGATGCCCCAGATCAATGTGGCGAGAAACAGCAACAGCGCACCCAGCATCAGCAATGGGCCGAGCAGCGAACGCGAGCGAGTCGGGGCGGCTATGTCAGCGTCGCGCTCCGCATTCATGGGCGGCAATGGGGTTTCTGTCGATGCCTGCGGCTGATCTTCAGGCTCTTCCTCGGCGGGCCATTCGGTGTTGGCACTGACCACCGACAACCAGACACCATTGAGGGCAAACGGCGTGCCCGGTTGCAGGGTGGCGATGGCATCGACCTTGTGCCCCTCGCTGTCGGTGACCGGGCCGTCCTTGCGGGCCAGCGACCAGGTGTCGTCGACCAGCCGCAGCAGGCAGTGGCGATCCTTGATGCCGGGGTCGTACAACGCCAGGTCGGCGCTCTGGGCCGAACCGATGCACCATTCGCCACCGCTCAACGGCAGCGCCGCCCCCCGGTGCAAACCGGTGAGCACGCGCAGCTCATACATCATCTCGGGTTTCATCGCATCACTCCGTCAGGCCATCAAGGCATGGGCTTCTTGCAGATCGAGGCGTCCCAGCACCTGTACCTGCACCGAGGACAGCAACTCGGCGAAGGACAGCACCGGAACATGGTTGAATTCATCCCTGAGCAAACCGTGCAACGGGCTGCGCAGGTCCTGCGCCACCAGCAGCACCGGCGCCGGTCGCGAGCGCAGCGGGAAAGCGTGGCGCAGTTGTTCGAGCAGGGCATTGCCCAGTTCCGGTTCGAGGGCAAACCAGGCTTCGTTCTGGCTCTGGCGCAGGGCGTCGCGCAGCAGCACTTCGGTTTCCGGGGTGATCAGCCACGCATTGAGCGCACCTTGTTCGGTGTGCTGGTGGCAGATTTGTGCCTTGAGGGCGATGCGCACGTAATCGGTGAGGGCGTTCAGGTCGCGTTCGTGTTGCCCTTGTTCGATCAGCGTCTCGGCAATCGGCCGCACCGAGCGCAGCGACACCAGCTCGGCGGACAGCCGTTGCAGCACGGCGGCGAAACGCGCCAGGGGCAGGGTACGTTGCAGCTCCTGCGCCAGCTCCGGCTGTTCGCTTTCGAGCCAGCCGAGGATCGCCTTGCTTTCCTGCAGACCAATGAACTGCGGGCCGGTGGCCTGGAAGGCGCGGCTCATGCGTTCGAGGATCAGTTCCTCGGCACTGACCGGCTCGACACTGCTCATGCGCAACAGCGCATGGTCGGGGGCAAACCACACCCATTCACTTTCATCACGCTCCGCGCGCCCCGGCTCGCCGTCGTGCAGCTCCCCGCACTGGCGCAGATGCACGGCTTGCAGGGTTTCACTCCAGGTGGCGCGAATCAGCGGCACTTCGTAGACGCAGAATCGAAATTCGTCTTCGGCGCAATCCTCGCTGAACTCCAGATCGAACGAAGGCAAGGTCAAGCCGAAACGGTGCACCAGGGTGTTGCGTCGCTGGCGAATGCCGTGCAGCAAACGCTCCAGCGCCGCACTGCCTTTGTGGGCGGGATGGAACTGCAACAAATAGGCGCGGGACGGATTGAAGCGGCGGATGTCTTCGCGGCCATTGAGCTCGGGCGCGCCATTGCGGGTGGCGCCGTCGTGATCCTGGAGAATCTGCTTCTGGCGAATGCGCCACAGCTGAATCAGGCCACTGAACAGGCAAATCAGGCTGATGCTGATGAACACCAGACTGGGCATGCCGGGGATCGCGGCAAAGCCGAGCATGCCGATCGAGGAAAACACCCAGGCCTTGGGCTGACTGGTCAATTGTTCGGCGATTTCATGGCCGATGTTGGCGTCGCCGGCCTGACTGTCCGGCGCCACCCGGGTGATGATCATGCCGGCAGTCAGGGAAATCAGCAGCGCGGGAATCTGCGCGATCAGGCCGTCGCCGATGGTCAGCACCGAGTACAGGTGCATGGCGTCGGAGGCCTGCATGCCGTTTTGCAGCACGCCGATGGAGAAGCCGCCGATCAGGTTGATAAAGACGATCACCAGACCGGCGATGGCGTCACCTTTGACGAATTTCATCGCACCGTCCATGGCGCCGAACAACTGACTTTCCTTGGACAGTTGCTCGCGCCGCTGACGGGCTTCACGCACGTTGATCAGATTGGCGCGCAGGTCGCTGTCGATCGACATCTGTTTGCCGGGCATGGCATCCAGGGTGAAGCGCGCGGCGACTTCGGCTACCCGTTCCGAGCCCTTGGTGATCACCAGAAAGTTGACGATGGTCAGGATCAGGAAAATCACCAGACCCACCGCCAGATTGCCGCCCACCACGAAACTGCCGAAGGCTTCGACGATGTGCCCCGCATCCTGTTGCAGCAGGATCAGGCGGGTGGTGGCGATCGACAGCGACAGCCGAAACATGGTGGTCAGCAATAGCACCGCCGGAAACGTCGAGAACGCCAGCGGTCGCGGCAGGTACATGGCCAGCACGATCAGCAGCGAAGAGATGCAGATGTTCAGCGCAATCAGCACGTCGACCAATGCGGTGGGCAGCGGCAGGATCATCATGAACACGATGGCCATGACCATCACGGCGCCGACGATTTCGGTGCGGCGCATCACCGCCAGCGCCAGGCGGTTGAGGGCGTGGATCAGGCGATTCATTGCAGACCTCGCCCCGGCTCGACCAGCCCCATGGCCTGGCGTTCTTGCCGGGCCAGTTGCTCCATCAGGTTATGCAACAGGCGCAGGCCGTTTTGCCGGGTCTTGAGGTCTTTCCACAACACCAGCGGGAGGTTTTGCAGCAGTGGATAGAGGCCGTTGAAATACAGCGGCTGCAAGTGCGGAGCGTTGTCCAGAGTGTCATCGCTGAGTAGCGTCAGGTCGCGGGCGAAGAAACCGTTGGCACAAAAGCGCAGCAGCCGTTTGCTCATGGCCAGCGGCGTCATGCTTTCGCGGCGTTGTTTCTGGCTCAAACGCTGCAACAGGTCGTGGCAAGCCTTGATCAGATTGTTGAGCTGCCCGCAGGAGCCCAAGCCGCGCAACATCGAGCCGAGAACGTTACCGGGCAACGAGGGCGAAAGGGCGGCGATGTCGTCCGCCAGCGCTCGTTGCAAGGTGCGCAGGCCACGGGCGAATTGCTCTTCACTGAAGTGTTCGAGCAGGGCTTCGAGCAGGCTGGCCAAGGGTTGCTGGCCGACGATGGCTTTGTAGTAGAGCTGACGCATCGGCGCCCGTTGCTGCGGGTCGCGGCTGAACAGGGCGATGGCGCTGGCGGTATTGAAGCCCGCTCGGATTTTGTCACCGTGCACCAGACGCAATTCGTCGATCAGCTCGCGCGTGTTCTGCGCCTCGCCGTCCAGACCTTCAGCCAATGACAGGCGCATCGCCTGTTGCAGCAGGATGTCGGTGCGCGCCGGATCATTGTCCGCGACGCTCAGCGCCGCCTGCAGCGACGGCTGCTGTTGCAGTTGCTGCTGCATGCGCCGCGCCTGTTGCTCGAGGCTCGGCTGGTCGCCGTGATCAAGCAGGCGATAGAGCTCGACGAGCTTCTCGATGCGCTCCACGCGCTGCCCTCGGGAAGCATCGCTGATGTGGCGTTCGTCGAGGCTCTTGCTGTGGCGCTCGATGCTTTCGCTGAACTTCAGAGCCACCTCTTCCATGGAGTCGATCAGCGGGTTCTTCGCCGTGGCCGCAGTGGCTTCGGTGCCAAACAGCGGACGCGGCAGCAAGTCCAGTGGCAGGGCATCGTTGTAGTTGGAAATTTTCATGGAGGCGCACGTTCCACCGCTATTCAGGTGTGCAGTGAGTGGCGTTTGCCGGCGTCCGGTTCCCTGGGCGCGAAGCGGCCCGGTTGACTGTGCAAGAACTGGCACAGGCTTTTTGTCGAAAGTGCAACAAATGGCAAAAAACGCGCTTTTCGGTTTTTAAAAGTGTTTAAAAACAATAAGTTATAAAAGTACCAAGGTTGGTACGCTCGCTGCTCTCTATCCCTCCCGCCACTGTCGGCATAGCGTGAGTGATGAGGGAACAAGCGTGGAATCGAGTAGTGTTCAAACGGAAGCGAAAGTCATTGCCGCCATCGAACTGGACCTGGGCGGACTGGCACACAGCAGCGAGAAAAAGCTGCGCGGTTTCATCAATAAGCGAGTGTTCAACCCGGCCGATGTCGATGACCTGATGCAGATGACTTATCTGGAAGCCTGGCGCAACCAGCACAAGTACACCGGGGCGTCGAAACCGGAAACCTGGCTGTTCGGCATTGCCACTAACCTGGTCAGCAATCACTTCAAGAACTTCTATCGCCGGCCGCAGTGCGCGGTGCTGGAAGAGGCGGGCATCGAAAGTCTGGAATATGGCCACGACCCGAGCCAGGTCAGCGAGCACCAGCGCCTGCTCAGGCGCACGCTGGAGGCCATCGACGACTTGTCGGTGGACATGCGCGCGGTGATCGATCTGGTGGTGGATTCCGACATCAGCTATCAGGACGCCGCGCAGCAACTGGGCGTGCCCATCGGCACGGTGCGTTCACGTCTGGCCAGGGCCCGGGGCCAGTTGAAGTGCAGTGTCTACACCGGGAGGGCCAGCGCATGAACGGATTTCGTCATAGCCAACCCATGACCCTGCCACGCGGTGTGCGTGAGTCCTGCGATGCCGACCTGCCGGCGATGATGGAGATCTTCAACGAAACCGCCGGCACGGGTGCCAACTCGCCAGTGACCCGGCCGATGACGCTTGAGGAAGTGACTTTCTATATCAATCTGTACAAGCGCGATGGCCTGCCCGTCTACGTGCTTGAACGCGGCGGCGAAGTGGTTGGCTGGTTGTCGATCAACCGCTTCAGTTGGGGCACCCAGGCCTGCCGCAACACCGGCGAAACTGCCATTTATGTGCGCGCCGATCGCTACGGCAGTGGCATTGGCGTGCGCCTGGGCCATGCGACGGTGATCCTCGGGCGTCAGTTCGGCCTGGAAACCCTGGTCGCCTGGATCATGGCCGCCAACGTGCCTAGCCAGCACATCGTGCAATCCATCGGCGCGGTACTCTGGGCCCGCTTGCCAGGGATCGCCCGGTTTGGCGAGGAGCGGGCGGACGTGTTGCTGTTTGGTCTACCGTTGTTTGAGGATGGGCCGGACTGAGGGCAGATGTGCATCTGCTGCTGTGCAGCGGTGACTCGCGTCGCCGCTGCCGAGGGCAGCCTCGGCAGCGGCGCTGGTTACTTCCTAGACATGGTCGAGCGCTTCACCGGTCCTTTGCTGCTCAAGATCCGTCGTGCGGCATGTACCGCGCGCTCGGAGAGCATTTCCATGCGCGGTGATTGCAGCGCCCACGCATGCCAGTACAGTTCGACATCGGTGAAATGCCCCGGCGCCACATCCACCAGTTCGCGACTTTTCAGCAAATCGCTGACCTGCATATACGGCACCATGCCGTAGCCGAGTCCGCGGCGAATGGCTTTCAGACGAGCCTCTGGCAGTGACAGGTAGTGCGTGGGGTAAGCGTCTGCGTGCAGGCCGAAGCGTGACTGCATGAACTCCGACTGCAGGGTGTCTTTGCGCGAATAGGCAAATACCGGCGCCTTGCGTGCCGCGGCGCGGGTCAGGCCCTTGGCAAACCAGCGCTGCTGAAACTCTGGCGATGCGACCAACTGGTAACGCACCGGACCCAGCAGCTCAGCGAAACAACCGCGCATAGGCTGCGAACGCGTGCCGATACAGCCGATGACCTGGCCGCTTTCCAGCAAGGCATAGGTGTGATCCTGATCGTCGACCACGACGTCGAGCAAAATATTCTCGCTGACGAATATCTCGGCCAGTGCCGGAAAGAACCATGTCGCCAGCGTGTCGCCATTGACGGCAATGACCACGCGCAGGTGATCCTGTTCATCGCCGGTCAGCTCGTTCAGCAGTTCTTCTTCGAGCACGGTTGCACGACGCAGATAGAGCATCAGTTTTCTGCCCGCCAGCGTCGGCTCGCACGGGCGACCGCGCACCACCACCGAGCTGCCCAAGCGAACTTCAAGGGCGTGTATGCGTTGCGACACCGCCGACGGCGTCACGTTAAGACGTTCCGCAGCCTTCTCGAAACTGCCGCTGTCGACTACGGCGAGGAACGCCTGCATCTGTTTTGCGTCGAGTTGCATGGCTGTCGCTCTGGTTAAGTATTTCTAATCGTTACTGAAAGATACTGCGTTTTTCTTCACTTAAACATAGCGCTGCTCAATCATTGCTCGGCGGCGACAGTGAGCGGTTTCAGCCCGCGCAACACACTGCACCGGGTGTCATCCGATTTTCCGAATGACAGCAATGAGGCTTTATTCACAGAGAAAGGTGGGCGTGATGAGCATTCAAATATGCAGCGTCCGATACTTGCCATGAAACTCAATATGATCATCGCTGTGAGCGCCATTGCATTGGTCGGCAACTATGTCTGGCAATCCCACGACCTGAAACTCGGTCCTTATGAGTATCAGGTCTCGGCAAAAACACAGCCGTCCCGCCACACTCATTCCGAGGCCCGTCGGATGGCGCTTAGCGGCGCCGGGAAGAAGTGCGCTTCGCTCGGCAAGCAGATCGACGTGTTTGACGTGCAATCGCGCTTGCCGCTCGATCCCGGGAATGACGTGGCTAACGTGACATTCGTCTGCAAGTGATCGCTGTTTCGGCGATTCGAGCCAGCCAGGAACATTGCAACTTTTAATCTATCGGCGGTACACACCATGAAGTTATTGATGATTGCGTTGCTTGCGACGCTGTTGAGCGCCTGTGTGACATCTGTGCATGACTGGTCCAGACCCGGCGCGAGTGCCGCTGATATCCAGCACGACAAAGCTGAATGCCAGTACCAGGCCAAGGCCGCGACCGCCAGCTACCATTCAAGCCCTGCTGCAAACGATACAACCCACGGCATGGGCAGTGCCGTGGGTGACGGGATCGTCATTGCGGAAAAACAGATCGACCTGACGAATGATTGCATGCGCGTCAAAGGCTACTCAGGGCAATGAGCGAGGCAGATGGTCTCATTCAAGACCTCGCCTTATTGACCGATGCATACCGTGTTGGACTTGGTTCGTGTGGTTTGGCCATCGGCTGATGCGTCACCCTGAACATCGACGCTTTCGGTGGTATTACATTCCTGCATGGCGGGTTTCGCGGTTTTCTGTTGCCACTCCCGATCTTGCTGGGCTTGCCAATCGGCAACGGCTTTCTTGCGTTTCTGGTCGGAGATCATCATGCAGTTTGCAAACGCGGTAGAGCCTTGTACGTAGCCGTAACCGGCGCATGTCTGACGGTCTTCAGCCGCTTGTTGTTCAGCGCTCATGCAACCGCTTAACGTGGCGGCAGCGCTGAATGTCAGGAAAAGGAGGGGAATGATGCGTGCAGCGCAGGTATGAGGCGTTTTCATGGGAATTTCCAGGAAGTGAGGTCATACATTCAGGAGCTGCACGTCCTGGTCCGCTGGCCTGATGCCTGTGCTTGAGGGATCGACGGACACTCGAAAGTGAACGTCGAGTGCTTCAACCCGTTGGACAAGTCACCAAATCTTTATAGTACAGTCGTCATCGAACCACCTGTCGTATGAGGCTTTTCGGCAATGGGTGTACAAAAAAACCGACAGATGGGCACGGATCGCATGCGTACAATTACGCACGATCATCGAAGAGTAATACGACGTTTAAATGAGTGATTCTACGGCGATAAACAACGGCAACTGGTACGCAGTGATTGCCCTGGCACTGGCTGCGTTTGTGTTCAACACCACCGAGTTTGTACCGGTCGGTCTGTTGAGTTCGATCGGCAGCAGCTTCGACATGTCGACCGCGCAGGTTGGCCTGATGTTGACTATCTATGCGTGGGTGGTGTCTTTGACGTCTCTGCCGATCATGCTGCTGACACGCAACGTCGAGCGCCGACGGCTGTTGATCGTGCTGTTTGGAATGTTTATCGCCAGTCACATTCTGTCGAGTCTGGCGACCAGCTTCGGTGTGTTGCTGGTGAGCCGGATCGGTGTGGCGCTGTCGCATGCGCTGTTCTGGTCGATCACCGCGTCTCTGGCCGTACGCCTCGCGCCGCCGGGCAAACAGGTTCAGGCCTTGGGTTTGCTGGCAACCGGTACTTCGCTGGCGATGGTGCTGGGCATTCCCCTCGGCCGCTTGTTAGGCGAGGCCATGGGCTGGCGCACCACGTTCATCGTGATCGCCGGCTTTGCGGCAGCGCTGGTGTTCTGTCTGGCGAAGGTGCTGCCGTTGCTGCCCAGTCAGAACTCCGGCTCGCTCAAGAGTCTGCCGGTGTTGTTGAAGCGGCCGGCACTGGTGGCCATCTATGTCCTGACGGCGCTGGTCGTGACGGCACAGTTCACCGCCTACAGCTACATCGAACCGTTCGTTCTGACCGTAGCGGGCATGAGCGGCGATGTGGTGACGCTCCTGCTGTTGTTGTTCGGTGGCGCCGGCATTTTCGGCTCGCTGTTGTTCAGCTACCTGCACAGCTATAACCCGCAGCGCTTTCTGATCATCTGCGTGTCGTTGCTCGCCTTGTGCCTGGCTTCGCTGTTGCCGTTGAGCGGCAACGTCTCATACCTCGGCGTGCTGAGTGTGTTCTGGGGGATGGCGATCATGGGCTTCGGGCTGGCGTTACAGTCGAAAGTCCTGGTGCTGGCTCCGGACGCTACCGACGTGGCGATGGCGCTGTTTTCCGGGATCTACAACATCGGTATCGGCGGCGGGGCACTGGTGGGGAGTTGGGTGGGGAGTCAGTTTGGCTTTGCTTACATTGGGGTGGTGGGCGGGATGCTGGCGGCGTCGGCGTTGGCGTTTTACTGCCTGTCGCTGTATCGCCTGGCCCGGTCCGTGGCTTGAGTTCAAGGACTACAAGCCGCCGGGCGCATTTCATTTGAAACGTTGCCTGCTCAATGCGCAGGCAACTCGAGACTGTCCGGGTCGCCGAAGAACATCTGAATCCGCGACCGTAACCAACGCTCCCCGGGATCATTATCCTGCGACCCGCGCCACGCCATGTGCAGCTCAAACGTGCGCGTCGGCAACGGCGGGTCTTCCGCCCGCACGCCACCGGCGGCCGTCAGTGCATCGGCGGTGTAATCCGGTACGGTGGCGACGATGTCGGTGCCGGCGAGCAACGTACTCAAACCGTTGAACTGCGGCACGGCCAGCACCACATGACGCTTGCGCCCGAGCTTCTCCAGTTCCTCATCAATAAAACCACTGAGGTCGCCGGCGAACGACACCAGCGCATGCGGGCGCGCGCAATAGTCATCCAGACTCAGCGGTCCGGGCACGGTGTCGGCGCGCAGCAGTTTCGGCTGGCTGCGACGCAGTACCTTGCGTTTGGCGTTGGCCGGCAGGTCAGTGGTGTAGCTGACACCGATGGAAATTTCGCCAGAAGCCAGCAGCCCCGGCATCAATATGTAGTTGACCCGACGTACGACCAGCACGATGCCCGGTGCTTCGGCGCGCAGACGTTTGAGCAGCATAGGCAGCAGGGCGAATTCGACGTCGTCGGACAGGCCGATACGAAATACCGAAGTACTGGTGGCCGGATCGAACTCAGCCGCACGGCTGACGGCGGTGGAAATCGAGTCGAGCGCCGGGGAGAGCAGGGCGAAGATCTCCACCGCGCGGGCGGAGGGTTCCATGCTGCGCCCGGTGCGCACGAACAACGGGTCATCGAACAGGCTGCGCAGGCGCGAAAGCGCCGCACTGATTGCCGGCTGGCCAAGAAAAAGCTTCTCGGCGGCGCGGGTCACGCTGCGTTCGTGCATCAGAGTTTCGAATACGATCAACAGGTTCAGGTCGACACGACGCAGGTCATTACGATTCATCTGGAGTCCTGGCAGAGTCATCAAGCTTGACGAGAGCGGCCATATGAGAACAATGGCCGGCATGAATATTACGGGGAAAGGCTGGTACTCTGCACCGCTAAATTCAGCTTTACCGAGCCGGTTGCGGTATTTTTTTCATCGATTTTGCCAATGCCGTCCATACTGCGGAATCAATGACAGGCATGTCGACTATTAATAGCCACTGATAGTCTTGGGTCAAAAGCCCAGATAGAGTTCAGGGCATTAGAGGTTACTTTGACGAGGTTTGCGATGTCCCGCACGATCCGTTTTCACAAGTTTGGTCCGGCCGAGGTGCTCAAATGCGAAGAGCATGCGGCCGCTCAGCCAGGTCCCGGCGAAGTGCAGGTGCGTGTCGAAGCGATCGGCATCAGCTGGTACGACATTCTCTGGCGTCAGAACCTGGCCTCGTCCCAGGCGCGCTTGCCGTCCGGTCTCGGCCATGAAATGGCCGGTGTAGTGACCGCCGTCGGTGACGGTATCGGCGATCTGTCGGTTGGCGACAAGGTGGCCAGTTTCCCGGCGCAAAGTCCGAACGACTATCCGGTGTATGGCGAGCAGATCGTGCTGCCACGCACCGCGCTGACCCGCTATCCGGATGTGCTCAGCCCGGTAGAAGCCAGCGTGCATTACACACCGCTGTTGATCGCCTATTTTGCCTACGCCGATCTGGCACGGGTCAAACCCGGGCAGTTTGCCCTGGTCACTGACGCCAGCCATTGCGCCGGCCCGTCCTTTGTCCAGTTGGGCAAAGCCTTGGGTGTGCGGGTGATCGCGGCGACGAAAACCGCTGAAGAGCGCGAATACCTGCTGTCGCTGGGTGCCGAGAAAGTCATCGTCACCGAGGAAGAAGATCTGTTGATGCGCATCAACAAGATCACCGACAACCGTGGTGTCGACGTGGTATTCGATGGTCTCGGCGGCCCGCAGATGTCGTTGCTCGGCGATGTGCTCGCGCCACGTGGCAGCCTGGTTCTTTACGGTCTGCAGGGTGGTAACCAGACACCATTCCCGGCGTGTGCGGCGTTCCAGAAAAACATTCAGTTCTTCGTACACTGCATCGGTAACTTCACCGGTAAGCCCGAGCTGGGCATCACCCAGGACCACGTCGCCTTGCAGCGTGCCCTGCGTGACATCAACCAGCTCACCGCCGACCGCGTACTGCTGCCACTCAAGACTCGGGTCTTCCCGTTCAACGAGTTCGTCGAAGCACATCGCTACATGGACGAATGCCCATGCCGTGAACGGGTCGCCCTTCAGGTCGAACCTGCGTAACGCCCTCCAAACAGAGTCCGTGGCCCCACGGACTCTTGCGTTGTACCCCTCGCAAATAATCAGACATGCCGGACAGGGTGCGTGGCCTGTTGTGCATCTGAACCGGTTTTTGTCCGCTATCTGTATCTTCTAATCGGCATTTAAGCCCTGATAATTGAATGATTACTTTCATCTCAAGGAATGAGCCATGTCTGTGCATTCTGTTTTGTTTGCCGTGTTTAATATTTCCTCCTGTGGGCGATATACCGGTTTCTGTTTAATGGCTGTAGGTTATTTCCTATTGTCGTTCTGCTTTTCTTGTGCTCAATGTTCGTGGGACGCTGTAAGAAGTTTCCTCAGATATTTTTCACTCCGGAAAAACTCAATGGTGACGGGGGTTTACGTCACCTATAGTGGCGAAGATATCGACTTCCATGCGTCAAGTGTTTCAAATAACTTCAAAAGCATAAGTGTTAGTATTTGATCGTCTATTACTTATTGATGAATTTGTTGCGCCAGCTTCACTGCTGATGCGATATGAATTTTTTACGCCGGGTAAAGTACTGATGAGCACGATCCATGATCAGGCAATGAACTATGTCTATCAGCAAGTATTGCAGCGTCTGCTGAGCTTTTTTTCCAGAGCCGAACGCACAGCATTGCAATTGCTGATTCAGCGGCTGGTGGTCGCCGCGGGTGGAATGGAGCGTATGGGTGAATACAAGGTCATGGTGACACCGTCCGGTACCCGTGACAGTTGCTATACCCTGGCGTTGCTGCGCGCCGCTCAGCTGAGTATCGCTGGTCGAGCGCCGGCCACTTTTCAGTTGCGTGTGGCCACATTGCGCTGGAGCGGAGCGGGGGCGGCGCCCGGAAATATGCACCGCAGCTTCGCCGCCCTGTTTCTGTACGACGATCCCCGGGTCGAGTTGCTGATGGTGGATCATCGTCAGGTGTTGCCATTCAATCACCTGGCGCCACCCGACAAGGACAGTACGGAAGCCAATCGCACCAACCTTCTGATGATGGGGCATCGACGGGCCTCGGACGAAAGGCTTGAGTTGTGGGATGACGCATGCCTGGCCTGGGCGGAGTTTTGCGGCCAGATCGCCCGCTGGGGCAATGGTGTGGACGCTTGGGTTGCCAGCGAGTCGCCGCGTCGACAAAAGCAATTCATCGATAACCTCGATCGGGCGGTGCAAAAGGCGGGTCTCGGTGCGCTGCCGCCCAATGCCGGAACATTCGATGAGTTGTTCGCCTTGCTCGACGGATTGGGAGGGGATTTATATCGTGGTTTTTACGCTGAATCCGAGCGCCGCTGCTGGCGTCCGGAAGACGGGTTCGAGTCATGCCGTCGCACAACGTTTGTCGACATTCACGACATGGCGGTGGGCAACCTGGAAGAACGCTGGCCGCTGCTCAGCGAGTTTCTCGGGTTCCAGGCAGAGGAGTGGGTGTTCCACCAGGGCGAGGGCGAATACGCCGACCCGTTGATCGAGGCCCATTTGCGCGGCCTGGAGGCGGAATTCCTCGATGGCCGCAGCTATGAAACCGGGTTTTCCCAACATGTTCAGCACATGCTGGCGACCATGCAGCAGCAACGGGTGCCGGAACCGGTATGCGAGCAGATGATTGCCAGATTGGGGCAACAGCCGGCGCTGGATGAACTGCGTGAGGCCGCGGCGAACTGCATTCACGCGACCTACGGCTTGAATGAAACCCAATGGGTCTGCCTGTTGTTCACGCCGTTCATTGACCGTGGTGCCGGCCTCGAGCGGTTCCTGCGCCGTTGTCATCCCGGCATGTTGGTGGCGATGCCCGATTTGCATCGTGCCATGCAGGGGCTGCACGGCCCGGAGCAAGTGCTGCAATGGATGACGGATGTCAGTGGTTTGCCGGTCAGGCTAATCAGTCGTCTCTACGCCATGGAGTCATTGCCGGTGTGTGGCGCCGCCCCGCACGCAGCAGACGCCGCACACCAAACGGCTATCGACGCCAGCGTGGTTGAGCGATCAGCGGAACGTTGAGGTGAGCGCTCCATTCTTCGGCGCATCCGTGTCAACGGTATTGGGCTCATGAAGACTGCGCGGGAGCCCGGTTTTGCTTATCAGGCGGTCTATCGCTACCTGATGCGGCTGATAGCGGAGTCGGCCGGCGACGGCAACGCCAGGCTGCCGTCGTTGCGCCAGTTGGCCAATCGTCTGAACGTATCGATCTCGACCATTCAATACGCTTATTCGTTGCTGGAGAAGGAAGGCAGGATCTATTCAGTCACCAAGTCCGGGTACTACGCACGGGCGGTGGCGCAGGTTACGCAACCAGCGTTTGGCAATGATCTGCTCGAAACGGTCTACATCAATGCGCGGCGCCCGGGGATGCGATTGTTAAATGCTGAAGATCCGGTTTCACTCCAATCGCTGGACAGCCCGTTGCTGTTGATGGAGCGCGAACTGCTGCGCCAGTACCCCCGGCAGCCACTGCTGCTCGGCCAGCCCTGTGGTGACTCGGAGTTGCGCGCTGCGCTGGCGGCCCGCTACACCACCTCGCCGAGGCAATGCTGGCATGCCGAGGATGTCTACATCGGTGCGGATCTGCGCGGGGTACTGGAAATCCTCGTTGCCGTTCTGCAACTCAAACACGCAACCGTTCTGGTCGAGTCGCCGTGTGACTGGTTGATACTGCGGTTGCTGCAGGCGGCAGAGGTGCGCGTGATCGAGCTGCCGTTGCTGGCCTGTGGCGGGCTGGAGCCGCAACTTCTGGAAACACTGCTCAAGACTGAAAGCGTGCGGCTGATTCTCCTGTCGTCGGGCCTGAGCATGCCCCGTGGCACGCAGGTTCCTGCGGATAACCGCGACGTCATTGCCAGACTGCTCCGCGAGCATGGCACCTGGGTGCTGGAAAATGATTGTTATGGCGAGCTTGGCGAGGGAGTGGACGGCGAGCGCTTGCGTGATCGGCTGGATCCTGACCGGGTGTTGATCTTCTCCTCCTTCGAGAAAATCATTGGCATCGAAGCCCCTTACGGGTTCGTGTTATCGCGCCAATGGAAAAACGAAATGCTGCGGCATTTTCTGATGCGTTCGTTCCGACTGTCCCCGATCCGTCAGAAGGCCATTGCCCGACTGTTTGGAAACGGCCGGATCGACCAGCACCTGCATGTACTTCGCAGGCTCCTCAGGGAGTGTCGGACCCCGATGATTCACTTGCTGCGCGAGCGTTTGGGCGATGCACTTCAGGTCGTCGAACCGCAAGGCGGTGCGACCGTCTGGGTGCGGGCACTGCGTCCGGTGGACATGCGCGACGTGTTCCAGCGCCTGCTCCGACAACAGGTATTGATTGCGCCGGGCGAACTGTTCAGTTTGCAGGGGTTGCACCGTCGCCATCTGCGCCTGAACCTGCTGGATCATAGTGACAGCGGTTTGGCGGGGGCGATTGCACTGCTGAGCGATGCACTGCGGTTGGCACCTCTTGAATGAACGTTGAAATCTGTCGGATAGATCCCGTCGCGCTGTGGTCAAACTGCCAGTAAACTGCGCTGTATTTCCTGAACCACTCTATTTCAGAGGTTTTGCATGACTATCAGTCCTTTTGCGGGCAAACCGGCACCGACAGAATTGTTGGTCGACATCCCGCGACTGGTAACGGCTTATTACACCGGCCAACCGGACGCTTCGATTTCCACCCAGCGCGTGGCGTTTGGTACTTCCGGGCACCGCGGCAGCTCCTTCGACCTGAGTTTCAATGAGTGGCATGTTCTGGCAATCAGCCAGGCGATCTGCCTGTACCGCGAAGCCCAGGGCATCGATGGCCCGTTGTTTGTGGGCATTGATACTCACGCACTGTCGACCCCGGCCGGGGCCAGCGCGCTGGAAGTGCTGGCGGCCAACGGCGTGACCGTGATGATCGCCGAAGGTGACGAATACACGCCAACCCCGGCGATCTCGCACGCCATTCTCTGCTACAACCGTGGCCGCACTTCTGGCCTGGCGGATGGCATCGTGATTACGCCGTCGCACAACCCGCCGCAAAGCGGTGGCTACAAATACAACCCTACCAATGGCGGCCCGGCCGATACCCACATCACCAAGTGGATCGAAGCCAAGGCCAACGAACTGCTCGCCAACAAACTGGCCGGCGTCAAACGCATCAGCTACGAGCAGGCGCTCAAGGCCAGCACCACTCACCGTCACGACTACCTCAACACTTACGTCGCTGACCTGATCAACGTGATCGACTTCGATGCCATTCGTGACGCCAAGCTGCGTCTGGGTGTCGATCCGCTGGGCGGAGCAGGGGTGCGCTACTGGTCGGCGATTGCCGAGCATTACCGTCTTGATCTGGACGTGGTGAACAAGCAGGTCGATCCGACTTTCCGTTTCATGACGGTCGATTGGGACGGGCAGATCCGCATGGATCCATCGTCCAGCCATGCCATGCAAGGTTTGATTGGTCTCAAGGAACGTTACGACGTGGCCTTCGCCTGCGACCCGGATCACGACCGTCATGGCATCGTCACCCCTTCGGGTGGTCTGCTGGCGCCGAACAACTACCTGGCGGTGTCCATCGACTACCTGTTCCAGAACCGTCCGCAATGGCGCGCCGATGCCGCCGTGGGTAAAACCGTGGTCAGCAGCGGTCTGATCGATCGCGTGGCCAAGCGTCTGGGGCGTCGTCTGTACGAAGTACCGGTCGGTTTCAAATGGTTTGCCGATGGCCTGTTTGACGGCTCGTTGGGTTTTGGTGGCGAGGAGAGTGCTGGCGCTTCGTTCCTGCGCAAGGATGGCGGCGTTTGGAGCACCGACAAGGACGGTTTGATTCCGGCGTTGTTGGCGGCTGAAATGACCGCCCGTACCGGCCGTGATCCAAGCCAGGCCTATCGCGCCCTGACCGATGAACTGGGCGAACCGTTCTCGGTGCGCGTCGATGCCAAGGCCAACCCTGAGCAGAAAGCGCTGCTGAGCAAGCTTTCGCCGGAGCAAGTAACTTCGACCGAGCTGGCAGGCGAGAAGATTCAGAGCATTCTCAGCCACGCGCCGGGCAACGATCAGGCCATTGGTGGCCTGAAGGTGATGACCGAAAACGGCTGGTTCGCCGCGCGTCCTTCGGGTACTGAAGACATCTACAAGATCTACGCCGAAAGCTTCATTGGCGACGATCACCTCAAGCAACTGGTGGCCGAAGCGCAAACGCTGGTGGATGGCGCAATCAGCACCCAGTGATCTTCAGGGAGGTGAGTTCTTTCTGTGGTGAGGGGATTCATCCCCGATGGACTGCGTAGCCGTCCGCTCCAACGGTAAAGAAGGGCCGCTTCGCGGCCAATCGGGGATGAATCCCCTCGCCACAAAGGTTACAAAAAAGGGGCGACCATGACGGTCGCCCCTTTTTTCGCCTGCAGTTCAGGCCATCAAGCCAGATCCACCAACACGATTTCGCTGTCTTCGAGCGCGGTCACGGTCAGCACCGACTCATGTTCCACAGCAACACCGTCTCGAGCTTGCGCACGCAAGCCATTGACTTCAATCAAACCGGTGGCAGGCACTAGGTAGGCTCGGCGTCCGGCATCCAGACGATATTCAGCCGTTTCCCCAGCCTTGATATTCGCCGCGACCAGCCGCGCATCGGCGCGAATACGCAGGCTCTGGTCGTCACCGTCCTTGCCGCTGGCCAGGGTCACGAACCCTTCGCGCTGGCCTTTGGGGAACGGTTTGGCACCCCACGATGGTGGCGCACCGGTTTCGGTTGGAAGAATCCAGATCTGGAAAATCCGCGTTTCCTGGTCTTCCAGGTTGTACTCGCTGTGAGCGATGCCCGTACCGGCGCTCATGACCTGTACGTCGCCAGCCTCGGTACGGCCCTTGTTGCCAAGGTTGTCCTGGTGGGTAATCGCACCTTCACGAACGTAAGTGATGATTTCCATGTCGCGGTGCGGGTGTTGTGGGAACCCGGTGCCGGCGGCGATCACATCATCGTTCCACACCCGCAGATTGCCCCAGTTCATGCGCTGCGGGTCGTAGTATTCGGCGAACGAAAAGTGGTGATGGGCATCCAACCAGCCGTGATGAGCGCCGCCCAGCGTGTTGAAAGGTCTGAGTTCAAGCATGATCGTCTCCTCAAAAGGTTCGTCATGGGGCGCAACGCCAGAGCCACGAAGCGAGACCGTTGGTTAATGACGGGCATCATCCTTCAGTCAATCATCGAGAAAAAGCGTAAAAAGTGCGGCATTCTCATCGAATCTATTGATGGGAAGCAGGCTCGAAACGATCTCACCCAACTTTCAGTTCATCGCCTAAACCAATGACCTGTAAGCATTTCGCTAGAACTCATGGGCAAATAAAGACACCATAGCCCCCAACAGCCTCACACACTGGAGCCCATCAGCGTGGCGCAACACACTCCCGATCTTCCTCCCGAACTTCGTCCGTTGGCCGAGATGCCTTGGTTCAAACGTCTGGCCGCGCGTTTCTTCGGCCATGGCCTGACGCGTTTGCGCGCCCAGCACCGTGCCTCTTGGCTGCACGGTCAGGCTGACGGGTTTCGCAGCGGGCACACCGCGGGTGTGGAGTACGGTTTCAAAGAAGGAAAACTCGAAGGGCTGGAGGAAGGTCGCCAGGTCCTGCTGATTCGTGACAGCCGCAGCACCGAGCATCGTCCGCCGAGCGTCGACAACCATCTGTTCGATGATTGGCGTCTGCCACTCAGCGCCGAACTGAAAAAACGCATGAAGGCCGATGTGGCACGCCTGCTGCCCGAGCACGCCCAGCCAAGCGTCGCGCAATGGAAGATGATTTTCAGTGATACACCCTCAAGCTCGGTGATTGCCGGGGCCGGTGCGGGTAAATCGACGACGCTGGTGCTGCGTATTCTGTTGCTCACGCATTATCTGGGCTTTGAACTCGACTCGATGACCGTGGTGACCTTCACGCGCGAATCACGTAAGGATTTCATCAATAAACTGATCGAGATGTTCGCGCTCTGGGGCCAGAAATTGAGTCTGAAACAGGCGCGGGAACTGGTGCGGACCTTTCACTCGCGCATTCTGCCGATGGTTCGCAGCCTGCCGGGCTTCGAGCGCTTGCAGGCTTTTGAAAATCTCAGCAATCGACCACAAGGGGCTGATGAGGACGTCGACAGCAACCCGTTCGATCTGCGGATCAACGATGCCCAGCGCCAGCAGCTCAACGCCTGCTACCACCGGTTATTCAATGAAGACGAGCGTTTTCGCTCGTTGATTCAGCCGTTGGCCAAGGCTGCCTTGCAGCTCAAGGAGCTGGAGCGCGACCACCCGGACGTACAGAAGCGCATGGCGGTGACCGAACTGGCGTCCAAACGCGACGAAGAACTGTGCGACGCCATCGAAGACCTGTGGTTTCGCGCCGGTGCCTGGCCGATCAAAGGCATTGAGCCCAACCGGCAAACGTTCGAGATCAACGGTTCGATCTTTCATTGTCATGGCTACATCCCCAGCCTCGATGCCTGGGTGGTGCTCGGCTTCGATCCACAGGAAAACCCGCAGATCTGCCGGCCCAACGCCAAGCTCAGCGTGCGCGCCGAGTGGGCTGTAAAACGCACCCTGTTTCAAGCTTTCTGTCGTAAGCCATTGATTTGGCTTGATAGTTATGAAATGTCAAAGCGAGTTCTGTCGACGTTGGCTGGCGATGCGAGCGCGGGACCCGGGTTCGATTACAAGGTCAAAGGTGAGCTGGTCTCAGCGCCGCTTCTGGACTGTTTTGTCGCGGCGGCCGGTTTCATCGAAAACCTCGGGCTGGATGTGCCGGACGCTGTCGGTCGTATGAGTTTTGCCAAGGATGATCCGGATCGGTTTTTCTTCGAGGCGCTGAGCCTGTTCTGGCGTGCCCTGGAAGATCATTTGCTCGATCAGAAGCCGCCGGTGATGACCTACAACCGGATGTTCGCGCTGTTCAGCGAGCATTCGCCGGAAAATCTCAAGCTGCTGAGTGATGAGCTGCTGCGGCCCATGTCGCACTTGATGATCGACGAGTTTCAGGACGTATCGCCGCAAATCGTCTCGTGGATCCGCGCCAGCCTTGCGGAAATCCGCAGTCGTGGCCCGGCCATGCATGTCGGGCGGGGCGCACAGCGTTCGTCGTTGCTGTGCGTGGGTGACGACTGGCAGTCGATCTACGGCTGGCGGGGCAGTTCGCCGAGTTACTTCATGGAGTTCAACAAGGAATTCTCGTCGCCGAGCACCACGCGGGTGATGCTCAGTGACAATTACCGCAGCCATCAGCACATCATCGATGCCGCCGAACACATCGTCCGCGCCGCGCCGGCAATTCCGGGCAAGAAGGCCAAGGCCAGTGGCGCAGCCAAGGCATTGCAGCCGGTGAATGTCCTGGAGCGCGATGATCAGGCTTTGGGTCAGCGCCTGGCCGAACACTACAGTCGCGGCGATTCAATCTTGATGCTTTATCGAAAAAGTAGTGATAAGTCATTGATAGAGCAGCATATACAGCCTGTAGTTAATGTGGATTCGAGCTTGCCGTACGAGGCTCGACGCCTGAAACAACTGACCTATCACAGCGCCAAAGGTCTGCAAGCCGACGCCGTGTTCCTGCTCGGTGATTGCCAGCACCTGACCAGTTCGCCGTACAAGAATCAGGTGTACCGCATGGCCGGGCTGGGCAAGGCCGGCGACAGCGAGCCTTATGACACGGCGCAAAAGGACGAGATCCTGCGTCTGGCTTATGTCGGCATCACTCGGGCGGTCAGCCATTGCTATTGGTACGTTGAACCGCAGGACAACCAGGCAGTAAACATGCCGAGGGCGTCCGATCGGGTTGCGCAGGGCAAGGCGTTCTTTGTCGATCACCGCTCACAAGCAAAAGCCGGGTAACCGCCGCGCACAAAAAAGCCCGCCTTTACGGCGGGCTTTTTTACTTAAAACAACAAGTTATGCGTAACTCCTGAAAGATTCCGGAGGAATGAATGCCTCCAGCTCATCCTCTACCGCCTCGATAATGCGCTCGACATCGGCCGCGTTCATCACCGTGGCACATGGAATGCCGGCGATAGCGATCATGGTTTCACCGCTGGCACGATCAAACAGACGGGCAATCATGCTGCCCGGTGCATCCATCGTTGCTTCGAAACCCATGGGATGAAAGTGCCAGCGCATCAGTTGGCACGCGTTGGGAAAGGTGACTTTGCTCGAAGCTTTATTCATGTGTTGCCCGCCTTCTTCATCGAGCGCTTCCTTTTGCTCATGTTAGGTGGGAAGAGTCTTCATTGGCTCAACCGTTCAGTGACATTAAAAGTAGCATCCGGATGTGAAATCTCTGTGAGATTTTTCAGTTCATTTTGCGATTGCTTCGCGTTTTTTGATGTAAGTCACGCTCTGGTCAGTGATCGCCAAAAGGCCACTACGGTTTGCTCGTTGATCGTTTTCATGAAGTTGGGCAAGCTCGACTCTTTTGCATCGAGCCATTTATGCACGCCGACGATGACGGCCCCGAACAGACCCCGGCCACGGCTGCCACGGTCATGCGCTACCACCTGAGCTGGAAACACCGCGATCTGGACAGCGTCATGGCGCTGTATCACCCGGACGTCCAGTACAACGATTTCTTTCAGAACCGGGTGTTGAGCCTCGACGAGCTGCGCGAGTACGTGCGCGTCAGCATGCCGCGAGAATCCGACGAAGCGCTGGAACATTGCGACCGGATCCGCGTGGACGGCAATACCGCGTTCATTCAATACGAAGTGACCTTGCGCGGCGGTGACGGTCTGGTGTCGTTCCGCTCCAGTGAAGCGATCACGGTCAAGGACGGGTTGATCTGGCGGGTCAACGAATACGCCTCACTGGTTCGGACACAAACCAACGGCGCTGCCACGCCCAGTCAGCGTCCGGCGGTGAGTCGCCTGGGCCTTTCGCCGCGCCAGATCAGTTTCATGGCTGAAGACCTGCAGCAGTACTTCGAACGCCAGCAACCCTATCTTGATCCCGAACTGGACCTGCAACGGGTGGCGAAGGAGTGCGGCTACAGCCGCAACCAGATTTCCTATCTGCTCAATCAGGTGTTGGGCCAGAGCTTCTATCGCTACGTCAACCAGGCACGCTTGCAGCACTTGCTCAAGTCACTGGATCAGGCCACGCCGCCGCTGCGTATCGACGAGCTGGCGTTTGCGGCCGGTTTCAATTCGCTGTCGGCGTTCTACAGCTGTTTCCGCCAACACACCGGTCAGTCACCGAAGGCCTACGCCAAACAAATTTCTTTGCGGGCACGCGCGCAAGACAGCCGTTGAAGTCACCCACTAGGATCGGCGCCATCGAAGGTTTTCAGTGGCGGAGTCTTGCATGCCGGCGTGGCGCACTATCAGTTTGTGGATGGATCAACTCGACGAGCCGCTTACCGCGCGGCCAGCGCTGGAGCGGGATCTGGATGTCGACGTGGCAATCATCGGCGCCGGTTATACCGGGCTGTGGACCGCGTACTACCTGAAAAAACTCGCTCCCGGTCTGGATATCGCCATCGTCGAGGCGCAAACCGCCGGTTTCGGGGCGTCCGGGCGCAATGGCGGCTGGCTGATGGGCAACCTGCTGGGCGAGGATCGACTGCTTGCCGGGCTCTCGCCACAACAACGCCGCGCTTCGTTCGATCTGCTGCACAGCATCCCCGATGAAGTGGAAGTTGTGCTCGAACGTGAGGGCATCGACTGCGATTACCGCAAAGGCGGGGTGCTGTACTGCGCCGCACGCTATCCGGAGCAGGAAACCAGCCTGCGTGAATACCTCGACAAACTGCATGCCCAAGGCCTGACCGACAACGATTATCGCTGGCTCAGCCCCGAGCAACTGGCGCAACAGATTCGCGTGGCAAAACCCTACGGCGGGATTTATGCGCCGCATGTGGCGACCATTCACCCGGCGAAACTGGTGCGCGGTCTGGCGCGCACCGTGCAGAACATGGGCGTGAAGATCTACGAAAACAGCCCGGTCACGCACTGGCAGTCCGGCAGTTTGCGCACGGCCAAGGCCAGTGTGCGCAGTCGCTGGATCGTGCCAGCCGTCGAAGGTTATTCGGTGACGTTGCCGCCGCTGGGCCGCTATCAGTTGCCGGTGCAAAGCCTGATTGTCGCCACCGAACCGTTGTCGGCAGCGACCTGGGATGAAATCGGCCTCAACCGTGGCCAGGCCTTCAGCGAGTTCAGCCGCCAGGTCACCTACGGCCAGCGCAGTGCCGATAACCGCCTGATCTTCGGCGCCCGCGGCGGTTACCAGTTCGCCGGCAAGCTACGCCACAACTTCGATCTGACCCGTGATGAAGTAGAGCTGCGCCGCTATCTGTTCGGCGAACTGTTCCCGCAGCTGAAAAACGTACAGATCACCCACGCCTGGGGCGGCAACCTCGGCATGTCGCGGCATTTCAAGCCGCACATGCTCTGCGATCGCGCCAATGGCATCGCGCTGTCCGGCGGTTATGGCGGGGAGGGTGTCGGTGCCAGCAACCTCGGCGGCCGAACGTTGGCCGATCTGATTCTCGAGCGTGACACCGAACTGGTGCATCAGCCGTGGGTGCTGCCGGATGGCGGGATACATGCGCTGCGCGCCTGGGAACCGGAGCCGTGCCGCTGGCTTGGCTATAACGCGATCATCAAAAGTTTTGTCCACGAAGACCAGACCCTGGCCAACCCGGCCACTGCACCGTGGCGGCGCAAGCTTGCCAGCCAGGTCGCGGGCTTCATGGAAGGGTTCATGCACTAACCGCCGTTTTCTTCAAAAGACAGGTCCCCCCATGAGCATTACGCAGTTCAAGAACACCGCCACTCTGCAACTGGACGAGTCCAACCCGGTCGCCGTGCCCCTCGGCGAGCCGGTCGCCATTGCCTCGACCACCAGCGTCGAACGCGACGACGGCGTCGAAACCGGCGTCTGGGAATGCACCCCGGGGCGCTGGCGCCGGCAGATCACCGCGCAGGAATTCTGCCATTTCATTTCTGGCCGCTGCACGTTCACCCCGGACGACGGCGGCGCAACCCTGCACATACAAGGTGGCGACGCACTGATGTTGCCGGCCAACACGCTCGGCGTCTGGGATATCCAGGAGACCGTGCGCAAGACCTACGTGCTGATTTTCTGATTGTTTGATCCTTTGATTGCCTGCCAACAAAAATAGCCACTACAGGAATCACCTCATGATCCAGAAAACCCTCGCTCTGGCGCCGCTGCTGCTGGCCGCCTCCATCAGCCATGCCGCCGAAACGGTGAAAATTTACAACTGGTCGGACTACATCGCGCCGGACACCACGAAAAGCTTCCAGAAAGATACCGGCATCGGCGTCACCTATGACGTCTACGACAGCAACGAGACCCTCGACGGCAAGTTGATGACCGGCAAATCCGGTTATGACGTGGTGTTCCCGTCCAACCACTTCATGGCCCGGCAGATCCAGGGCGGGGCGCTGAAGAAGCTCGACAAGAGCCAGTTGCCGAACTGGAAGAACCTCAACCCGGTGTTGCTCAAGGCTTTGCAGGTCAACGATCCGAACAACGAGCACGGCTTTCCGTACCTGTGGGGCAGCACGGGTATCGGCTACAACATCGCCAAGGTCAAAGCGGTGCTTGGAGACAACGCTCCAGTGGACTCCTGGGACCTGATCTTCAAGCCCGAATACATGGAAAAACTGCAGAAGTGCGGTGTGGCGATCCTCGATAACGGCCCGGAACTGCTGCCGGCGGCGCTCAACTATCTGGGCTTGCCGCCCCACAGCAAGAACCCCGAGGACTACAAGAAAGCTGAAGCGCTGCTGATGAAAGTGCGGCCGTATGTCAGCTACTTCCATTCCTCGAAATACACCAGTGACCTGGCCAACGGTGACATCTGCGTGGCGGTCGGCTTCTCCGGCGACATCCTGCAAGCGGAAAACCGCGCCAAGGAAGCGAAGAACGGCATCGACATCGGTTACGCGATTCCCAAGGAAGGCGCGGCGATCTGGTTCGACATGGTGGCCATGCCGGCCGATGCGCCGGACGAGAAGGCCGGTTACGCGTTCATGAACTACCTGCTGCGACCGGACGTGATGGCCGGCATCAGCAATTACGTGCACTACGCCAACGGCAACGAGCAGGCTGACAGTCTGATCGACCCCGCTATCAAGAGCGACACCAAGGTCTATCCGAGCCCGGAGATGATGGGCAAGCTGTTCGCGCTGGAAGCGATGCCGCTGAACATCGACCGGATTCGTACGCGGGTGTGGAACAAGATTCGAACGGGTAGCTGATTCACTTCATTCCTGTGGGAGCGGGCTTGCTCGCGAATGCGTCCGTTCAGTCAGCAATTATGTTGATTGATAAGCCGCATTCGCGAGCAAGCCCGCTCCCACAATGTGTTTTCAGCGCAGCATTTTATTTGATATCAATACACTGGCATCGCACTAATAGAGTGCAGGAAAGTGAGACGCGTCTAACAAAAAACAACTTACCAATATTTAATATTTAAATAGAAAATCGTCAGACAATTGGGCGTGGTGATGCCCGGTAAAACAATCTTTCGACCCCGCAGGCTTTGTTTTCGGCAGTTTTACGCAACAGTTCAATTTGATCTCAAAAAAACGCTAGACGACAGATTTCAAATTGTGTCAGGTTTCTTACGCCTTCATTGGGCGAGTGATAGGACGATCTCGCCAGGGATTGTCGCTATCTGACAAAAACTGTTCCATTGCTAAACAAGGAAGTGTGTTTATGTCGAAAGTAAAAGCTAACGCTATTGATACCACCGCAGATACATTCGTACCTGTCGGCGCAGCGCAGTCTCTGGCTGCATCCAGCTCCGCCTGGAACCAGATCAATAGCTTCAGCCATCAGTACGATCGTGGCGGCAACCTCACGGTCAATGGCAAACCCTCCTTCTCGGTGGATCAAGCCGCTACTCAACTGTTGCGAGACGGTGCTTCCTGGCACGATCTCGACAACAGCGGCAAGATCGAACTGACTTACACCTTTCTGACCGCCAAAACCGCCAACTTCAGCGGCTTGGGCGTCACCGGTTTCAGTCAGTTCAGTGCCCTGCAAAAAGCTCAGGCCGTGCTCGCCATGCAATCCTGGGCTGACGTTGCCAATGTCACGTTTACCGAGGCTGCCAAAGGTGGCGACGGTCACATGACATTCGGTAACTACAGCGGTGGCCAGGAAGGTGCGGCGGCGTTTGCTTTCCTGCCAGGCACCGAGCCTGGTTATGACGGTCAATCCTGGTACCTGACCGGCAGTGGCTACGACGTCAACAAAACCCCGGGGGTGAACAATTACGGGCGTCAGACCCTGACGCACGAAATCGGTCACACATTGGGGCTGTCTCACCCTGGCGACTATAACGCCGGCGAAGGCAACCCGACCTACAAGGATGCTTCCTACGGTCAGGACACCCGCGGCTACAGCCTCATGAGCTACTGGAGCGAAAGCAACACCGCCCAGAACTTCAGCAAGGGCGGTGTGGAAGCCTATGCCTCCGGCCCGCTGATGGATGACATTGCGGCGATCCAGAAGCTGTACGGCGCCAATATGAGCACCCGTGCCGGTGACACCACCTACGGCTTCAACTCCAACGCCGGTCGTGATTTCCTCAGCGCCTCGTCGTCGAGCGACAAGCTGGTGTTCTCGGTGTGGGACGCGGGCGGCAAGGACACCTTCGACTTCTCGGGTTTCACCCAGAACCAGAAGATCAACCTCAATGAAGCCTCGTTCTCCGACGTTGGTGGCATGGTGGGTAACGTGTCCATCGCCAAGGGCGTGACCATCGAAAACGCCATCGGCGGTTCGGGCAACGACCTGCTGATCGGTAACAGTGCGTCCAACGAGCTGAAGGGTGGTGCCGGCAACGACATCATCTACGGCGCCGGTGGTGCGGACAAACTGTGGGGCGGCGCAGGTTCGGACACTTTCGTGTTCGCGGCCAGTTCCGATTCCAAGCCGGGTGCCATCGATCAGATCCTCGATTTCGTCAGCGGTCTGGACAAAATCGACCTGAGCGCTATCACCGGCGGTTCCGGCCTGCACTTCGTCAACAGCTTCACCGGTGCAGCCGGCGACGCGATCCTGACTTCGTCGGGCGGCAACAGCCTGTTGTCGGTGGACTTCTCCGGGCACGGCGTGGCGGACTTCCAAGTCAGCACCGTTGGCCAGGCAGCGACCAGCGACATCGTGGCGTGATGTGAAACGGGAAAGCGGCGCTCAATGCGCCGCTTTCTTTACTTGCATCGTCCTGGCCGCTGGGCAAGGCTACGTGCCGGAGCGAATATTCTCATGATCTATAAAGCTTTTACCTACAAGGCAATGGCGTGGCTTTCGGCGGCGTTCATCATGATTTCTGGAGAAACAACCATGGCAAGCAGCCTCAGACTCGAAGATCCATCGGTTTTTGCCGGGCAATGGCAGGCGACGTTGAGCGCCAACAATGATGCGCCCGAGGCGCAAAAGCTGCAGGACAAGCCTTCGAACACTTGTGCCCTCGAGTTGCAAGCCAATCAGACCGTTGGCAAGGGCGCTGAATGCCTGGGCGAATGGCTGGAGGATTCGCCCATCGGCTGGTTTCCGGAACCCGACGGAATTTCTGTGACCGGCAAGGAAGGTTCAAGAATCGTGTTTTTCAGCCGACAACGTGACGGGCTCTATTCCAGTACTTTGAAGTCGGGCCTGATTGTTACACTTCAACGCGCGGCGAAATAAACACTCAACTAAGCCAGATTGAATATAAGGCAGTGCTTTAACGTTATAAGTGATCGTGGCAGTTGTTGTTGAATTGTAAACGGGTACTTGCAAAACATCTTCGCAGGTAAGCGGAACATTAATTGAGCGCTCGCCGAAGTCTGGCGGGATCTATCATTTCAGGAAGAATCAATGAAGATGGCGAAGGCCCCAGCCACCGCTCCCTTATTCAAGGCTTTGGGTGACTATAAAGGCATTCTGATCAGCGTCGGGTGCTTTACTGCACTGATTAACGTGCTGATGCTGGTGCCCTCGATTTATATGCTGCAGGTCTACGACCGCGTACTGTCTTCGCAGAACGAAACCACCCTGGCGATGCTGTCCTTGATGGTCGTTGGATTCTTTGCGTTCATCGGCATGCTGGAGGTGGTGCGCAGCTTCATCGTGATCCGCATCGGCAGCCAACTGGAGCGCCGCTTCAACCTGCGGGTCTATCAGGCGGCGTTCGAGCGCAACCTGTTCAAGGGCGAGGGGAATGCCGGGCAATCTCTGGGCGACCTGACCCATATTCGCCAATTCGTCACCGGGCCGGCGCTGTTTGCGTTTTTCGACGCACCTTGGTTCCCGGTCTATCTGTTCGTCATCTACCTGTTCAACGTCTGGCTGGGCGTGCTCGCCACCGCTGGGGCGCTGCTGCTGATCGCGCTGGCGTGCCTCAACGAATACATGACCAAGAAGCCGCTGGGCGAAGCCGCCGGTTACTCGCAGAAGTCCAGCCAACTGGCGACCAGCCACCTGCATAACGCCGAAACCATTCAGGCCATGGGCATGCTTGGCGCGTTGCGCAAGCGCTGGTTTGGTGTGCATTCGCGCTTCCTTGGCCTGCAGAATCAGGCCAGCGACACTGGCGCGGTAATCAGCTCGATCAGTAAAACCCTGCGTCTGTGTCTGCAATCGCTGGTGCTCGGCCTGGGTGCGTTGCTGGTGATCAAGGGCGACATGACCGCCGGGATGATGATCGCCGGTTCGATCCTGATGGGCCGCGTGCTGAGCCCCATCGATCAGTTGATCGCCGTGTGGAAACAGTGGAGCGGGGCGAAGCTGGCCTATCGTCGTCTGGACTCATTGCTGCAGGCGTTTCCGCCGAGCGATGACGCCATGGCGTTGCCGGCGCCGAAAGGCCAGATTGCCTTTGAGCAAGTCAGTGCCGGCCCTCCGGGGCAGCGCGCGGCGACCCTGCAGATGGTCAACTTCAGCATCGGCGCGGGCGAAGTGCTGGGCGTGCTCGGCGCCTCTGGTTCCGGCAAGTCGACCCTGGCCCGGGTGCTGGTCGGCGTGTGGCCGACCCTTGGCGGGACTGTGCGCCTGGACGGTGCGGACATCCATCGCTGGAACCGCGATGAACTCGGTCCATACATCGGCTACCTGCCACAGGACATCGAACTGTTCAGCGGCAGCATCGCCGAAAACATTGCCCGTTTCAGCGAAGCCAACCCGGAAAAAGTCGTGGCCGCCGCGCAACAGGCCGGTGTCCACGAGATGATTCTGCGTATGCCCCAAGGCTACGACACGCAACTGGGCGAGGACGGCAGCGGCCTGTCCGGTGGTCAGAAGCAGCGCGTCGCTCTGGCTCGGGCCATGTATGGCGATCCGAGTCTGGTCGTGCTCGATGAGCCGAACTCCAACCTCGACACCGTTGGCGAAGCCGCGCTGGCCAGCGCCATCGCCCAGCTCAAGGCCAAGGGCACCACCGTGGTGCTGGTCACGCACCGCTCTTCGGTACTGGCCCAGGCCGACAAGTTGCTGGTGCTCAACGATGGTCGTTTGCAGGCGTTCGGCAACAGTCAGGATGTCCTCAAGGCGCTGTCCGGCGCCCAGGAACAACAACGGGAAAAATCTGCGCAGGCACCGGGCGGGCTCAGCATGAGCCGGCAGTACCAGCCCACGACAAGGAATTCGGGTGTATGAGCAGCGCCAGCATGAACACTGAAAACGAAGCCTCCATGGAACACGCGTACGTCACCGAGCGCCCGGAGCGCGATGCGAAATTCTTCGCGCGCATGGGCTGGATTCTGGCCATCGTCGGCGCCGGCAGCTTCTTCACCTGGGCCGCACTGGCGCCGCTGGACCAAGGCATTCCGGTGCAGGGCACCGTGGTGGTGTCGGGCAAGCGCAAGGCTGTGCAGTCGATGAGCAGCGGCGTGGTCAGCCGGATTCTGGTACGTGAAGGCGAAATCGTGAAGCAGGGGCAACCGTTGTTCCGCCTCGATCAGACCCAGGTCGCCGCCGACGTGCAGTCGCTGCAGGCGCAATACCGCATGGCGTGGGCCAGCCTCGCGCGCTGGCAGGCCGAACGCGACAACCTCAAAGAAATCACCTTTCCCGCCGAGCTGAGCAACGACCCGGACCCGCGTCTGGCACTGGTGCTGGAAGGCCAGCGTCAACTGTTCAGCAGCCGCCGCGAAGCGTTCTACCGCGAGCAGGCCGGCCTGCGCGCCAGCATCGAAGGCGCCACCGCGCAACTGGCGGGCATGCGACGCGCGCGCACCGACCTCAATGCCCAGGCCGATTCGCTGCAACAGCAACTGAGCAACCTGCAACCGCTGGCGGACAACGGCTACATCCCGCGCAACCGTTTGATGGAGTACCAGCGGCAGCTGTCGCAAGTGCAGCAGCAACTGGCGGAAAACACCGGTGAAAGCGGCCGGGTCGAGCAGGGCATTCTCGAGTCGCGCCTGAAGTTGCAACAGCATGGCGAGGAATACCAGAAGGAAGTGCGCACGCAACTGGCCGACGCGCAGCTGAAAAGCGTGACCCTGTCCGAGCAACTGACTTCTGCCGGTTTCGACCTGCAACACAGCGAGATCCTTGCCACCGCCGATGGTGTGGCGGTCAACCTCGGCGTGCACACCGAAGGCGCCGTGGTGCGTCAGGGCGAAACCCTGCTGGAGATCGTCCCGCAAGGCACCACCCTGGAAGTCGAAGGGCACTTGCCGATCAACCTGATCGACAAGGTCGGCACGCATCTGCCGGTCGATATCCTCTTCACCGCGTTCAACCAGAGCAAGACCCCGCGTGTGCCGGGTGAGGTCAGTTCTGATTTCCGCCGACCAGATGGTCGACGAGAAAACCGGCGTGCCGTACTACGTGTTGCGCAGCAGTGTCAGTGACCAGGCCATGGAGAAGCTTCACGGTCTGGTGATCAAGCCCGGTATGCCGGCGGAAATGTTCGTGCGCACTGGCGAACGCTCACTGCTCAACTACCTGTTCAAACCGCTGCTCGATCGGGCCGGCTCCGCGTTGACCGAAGAATAAGGATGTTCGGCTGTATGAATAAGCTTTCGATGTTGGGAGCAGCGTTCGCGCTGCTCGCAGGAAACAGCGCGCTGGCGGCCATGGGGCCATTCGAGATCTACGAGCAGGCATTGCGCAACGACCCGGTGTTCCTCGGCGCGATCAAGGAGCGCGACGCGGGCCTGGAAAACCGCATCATCGGCCGCGCCGGGCTATTGCCGAGACTGGGTTACAACTACAACCGTGGTCATAACACCTCCAAGGCCACGCAACTGACCAATCGCGGCAACCTCACCGAAGACCGCAACTACAACAGCTACGGCTCGACTCTGACCTTGCAGCAACCGTTGCTCGACTACGAAGCCTACGCGGCATATCGCAAAGGCGTGGCCCAGTCGCTGTTCGCCGACGAGGCGTTTCGCGGCAAGAGTCAGGAGCTGTTGGTGCGGGTGCTGGATAACTACACCAAAGCCTTGTTCGCCCAGGATCAGATCGACATCGCCCAGGCCAAGAAGAAAGCCTACGAGCAGCAGTTCCAGCAGAACGAACACATGTTCAAGCAGGGCGAGGGCACACGCACCGACATCCTTGAAGCCGAGTCGCGCTATGAGCTGGCGACCGCCGAGGAGATCGAAGCGCGCAACGAACAGGACGCGGCGCTGCGGGAGCTGGGGGCGCTGGTCGGTGTGCCGACGGTGGACATCAGCGAACTGGCGCCACTGGATCAGAACTTCCAGACCTTCGCGCTGATGCCCGCCAACTACGACACCTGGCACGAACTGGCGATCAGCAACAACCCGAACCTGGCGTCGCAGCGTCAGGCGGTTGAAGTGGCCAAGTACGAAGTGGAGCGCAACCGCGCCGGGCACATGCCGAAAGTCAGTGCCTATGCTTCGATCCGCCAGACTGAATCGGACAGCGGCAACACCTATAACCAGCGCTATGACACCAATACCATCGGTTTTGAAGTCAACGTGCCGCTGTATGCCGGTGGCGGGGTATCGGCTTCGACCCGTCAGGCCAGCCGCACCATGGAGCAGGCGGAATATGAACTCGACGGCAAGACTCGCGAAACCTTGATCGAATTGCGCCGCCAGTTCAGCGCCTGCCTGTCGGGTGTCAACAAGCTGCGCGCGTACCAGAAGGCCTTGGCCTCGGCTGAAGCGCTGGTGGTGTCGACCAAGCAAAGCATTCTTGGCGGTGAGCGGACCAACCTCGACGCACTGAACGCCGAACAACAACTATTTACCACCCGCCGCGATCTGGCTCAGGCACGCTACGACTACTTGATGGCCTGGACCAAGCTGCATTACTACGCGGGGACCTTGAACGAACAGGATCTGGCGCGGGTGGATGAGGCGTTCGGACAAGGCCCGAAAAGCAACTCGCGTTAATGCTTGGCACCGAACCTGTGGCGAGGGAGCTTGCTCCCGCTTGAGTGCGTAGCGCTCACAAGATTTTGGGCTGCTGCGCAGCCAGCGGGAGCAAGCTCCCTCGCCACAAATAGACTCGCTCGATATTTCAAGAAGTGCTCGCCCGGCGAAACGGGTCATAACAAAAACATAAGAAAAGTGAGTGGTGAACATGGACGTACGCATCAAGCCGGCAGCGGTCGGCACTCTGTTGCTCGCAGTTTCCATTGCGCAAGCCAACGCGCAGTACTTGGAAACCGGCAAGCCCGGCGATCCCGCCAGTTGGCGCAGCGCCGAATTCCAGCGCGACTGGGGCCTGGCGCGGATGCAGGCGGATCAGGCCTACGCCGCCGGCATCAGCGGTAAAGGCGTGAAGATCGGCGCTCTCGACTCCGGCTTCGATGCCGCCCATCCCGAGTTCGCCAGCGACCGCTATCACCCGGTGTTGGCCTCCGGCAGTTACGTCGATGGTTCGCTGTTCAGTGTCAACGGCACCCTCAACCCCAACAACGATTCCCACGGCACTCACGTGGTCGGCACCATGGGCGCGAGTCGTGATGGCACCGGCATGCACGGCGTGGCGTACAACGCGCAAATCTACGTCGGCAACACCAACAACAACGACAGCTTTCTGTTCGGCCCCAAACCCGATCCGCGCTATTTCAAAGCGGCCTACGACGCCCTGGCCGCTGCCGGCGTGCGCGCGATCAACAACAGTTGGGGCAGTCAGCCGCCGGATGTCAGCTATCGCACCCTGGCCGATCTGCATGCCGCTTATGCTCAACACTGGAATCAGGGCACCTGGCTCGATGCCGCGGCGGACGTCTCGCGCCGTGGCGTGATCAACGTGTTCAGCGCCGGCAACAGCGGCTATCCGAACGCCAGCGTGCGCTCGGCATTGCCGTACTTTCAGCCGGATCTCGAAGGCCACTGGCTGGCGGTCTCCGGGCTGGATCAGAGTAATCAGCAGAAGTACAACCAGTGCGGCATCGCCAAATACTGGTGCATCACCACACCGGGGGCGAAGATCGACAGCACCATTCCGGGTGGCGATTATGCGATCAAGTCCGGCACCTCGATGGCCGCGCCGCACGCCACCGGGGCACTGGCGCTGGTGATGGAACGCTATCCGTACATGAACAATCAGCAGGCGCTCGAAGTGCTGCTGACCACCGCCACGCAACTCGACGGCTCGGTCACCGATGCACCCACCGAGCGGGTCGGCTGGGGCGTGGCCAACCTGAATCGGGCGATGCGCGGGCCGGGGCAGTTGCTTGGCGCGTTCGATGCCAACCTGGCGGCCGGGCAAAGCGATGTCTGGAGCAATGACATCTCCGACAAGGCACTGATTCAGCGTCAGCGCGAAGACCTCGCAGAACACAGCGCCTGGCAGCAAACCCTGCAGGACAAGGGCTGGCAGAACGGCATTGCGGCCGGCGCCAGTCAGCAGGATCAGACCGACTACGCGGTCGGTATGGCGCGTGATGCCGCCGCGGCGACCCGGGTCTATCAGGGCAGTTTGATCAAGTCCGGAGCAGGGCGTTTGCTGTTGACCGGCGACAACACCTTCCGCGGCCCGACCACGGTCAATGGCGGCTTGCTCAGCGTCAACGGTTCGCTGGCGTCGGCGGTGACGGTCAACGACAGCGGCACCTTGGGCGGCTCCGGGCGCATCGGCGCGTTGCTCGCCAACAGCGGCGGCCGTGTGGCGCCGGGCAACTCCATCGGCACCTTGAACGTGGCCGGTGACGTGACCTTCGCCCCGGGCTCGACCTACGCGGTGGAGCTGTCACCGACCAGCAGCGACCGCATCGTCGCCGGCGGCGTCGCGAGCATCAGCGGCGCTACTGTCAGCCTGTCGCTGGAAAACAGCCCGACTCTGCTCAGCACCACTGAAGCGCGCAGCCTGCTCGGTCATTCGTACGACATTCTGCAAGCGGCCGGTGGTATTCAGGGCCGGTTCGGCGCGGTGCTGCCGGACTACCTGTTCATCGGTGGCAACCTCGACTACGCGGCCAACGCGATTCAGCTCGACATCCAGCGTAACGCTACCTCGTTCGCCAGCGTCGGACAAACCCCGAATCAGCGCGCCGTAGCGGCTGCCGTCGAAGGTTTGGGCGCTGGCAATTCGGTGTACGAAAGCCTGCTGCTCTCAGCGTCTGCCGCCTCGGCGCAGCAAGCTTTCCAGCAACTGAGTGGGGAGATCTACCCGGCAATCGGTTCGATGCTGATCAATGACAGCCGCCAGTTGCGCGACGCGGTGGGCGAACGTCTGCACGATGCCAGCGCCTCACAAAGCAATGGCTGGATCAAGGCCCTCGGTGCCTGGGGTTCAACCGACTCCGCTAACGACACGGCGCGCTACAGCACATCGATCGGTGGCTTGCTCGCGGGTGTTGACGGTGCGCTGGACGAGCAGACCCGCATCGGCTTGGTCACCGGTTACAGCGACAGCTCGCTGAACATGGGCTCGGACACGCACTCGTCGGCCAAGGTCGACAGCTATCACCTCGGCGCTTACGCCGGTCATGAAATCGGCGCCTGGCGCCTGAGCACCAGCGCGGCCTACAGCTGGCATCGCGCCGATGTGAAGCGCGATCTGCAATACGGCGACGTCAGCGCCAAACAGAAAGCCAAGGTCGATGCGACCACTGCTCAGGTCTTCGGTGAAGCGGCTTACCGGCTCAACCTGCAACCGCTGGCACTGGAGCCGTTCGCCAACCTCGCTTACGTGCATCTGGACACTGACGGCTTCACCGAAAAAGGTGACGCGGCGGCGCTGAAAAGCTCTGGCGACCAGCGTGATGCGGTGCTCGGTACGCTCGGTGTGCGCGCGGTCAAGCGCTTCAACCTGTCGAACCAGCAGGCGCTGGACCTGAGCGGGCATCTCGGCTGGCAGCACAGCCTCAGCGACATCGACTCTGAACAACATCTGCGTTTTGCCAGCGGCAGCACACCGTACTCGGTCGGGAGTTCGCCACTGGTGCGTGATGCGGCGCTGGTCGGTGTGCAAGCCAGCCTGGCCTTGAGCAAGGACGTGCGGGTCAACCTTGATTACAACGGGCAACTGGCCAATCGCGAGAAGAGCCATGGGGTTGGGTTGAGCCTGAATTGGCAGTTCTGACGGACGGTGTACGCGTCTCCCTGTAGGAGCACATACCTGTGGCGAGGGAGCTTGCTCCCGCTCGGCTGCGCAGCAGTCGCAAATTCGCCAGACCGGGTTCGACTGGAAACATGCAGGGGGCCGCTTCGCGCCCCAGCGGGAGCAAGCTCCCTCGCCACAAAAAGCAGCATTCATGAGATTGAAGTACACGGATTTTTCGCAACAACACTAAGGAAGGTCGCTGGATGAATAACAACAAAACCCCCGCGCAAACGGGCGGTCGCTTCGCCATGAAAACGCTCAATTGCGCCGTGATTTGTGCGCTGACCACTTGGGGCAGCGCACACGCGGCGCCTTATGTGGAAAGCGGCCGCACTGGCGATCCCGCCAGTTGGCGCAGTGCCGAATTCAAGGCTGACTGGGGCCTGGGCGCCATCGGCGCGGATTACGCCTACGCCGCCGGTTACACTGGTAAAGGCGTGAAACTGGGGATCTTTGACCAGCCGGTGTACGCCGCCCACCCGGAGTTTTCCGGCGCTAACAAAGTCATCACCCTGGTCACCAGCGGGATCCGCGAATACACCGACCCGTACATCCCGGTCAAAGCCGGGGACGCGTTCCGCTATGACGGTTCGCCCTCGGTCGGTTCCAACGGCAAGCTCGGCGCCCATGGCACCCACGTCGGCGGTATTGCCGCCGGCAGCCGTGACGGCGGGCCGATGCACGGGGTGGCGTTCGGTGCGCAGATCATCAGCGCCGACAACGGTGACCCGGGACCGGAAGACGGCATCGTCCGTGGCAACGACGGCGCGGTGTACAAGGCCGGTTGGGATGCGCTGATCGCCAGCGGCGCGCGGATCATCAACAACAGCTGGGGCATCGGCATCACCGACCGTTTCGACCTCGGCGGCCGTAACCCGGCGTATCCGCACTTCACCGTCAACGACGCGCAATTGCAGTTCAACGAAATCCGCACACTGCTCGGCACCAAGCCCGGCGGTGCCTACGACGGCGCCATCGCCGCCGCCCGCAGCGGTATCGTGACGATCTTCGCCGCCGGTAACGATTACAACCTGAACAACCCGGACGCCATCGCCGGCCTCGGTTACTTCGTGCCGGACATCGCGCCAAACTGGATCACCGTCGCTGCGTTGCAGAAGAACCCGGACCTGGCCAGCGCCAATCCGTACATCATGAGTACGTTCTCTTCGCGTTGCGGCTACACCGCGAGCTTCTGCGTCTCGGCGCCGGGCACGCAGATCTACAGCTCGATCATCAGCGGCACCAACGCTGACAATCTGACCACTGGCTACGCCAACTACAACGGCACCTCGATGGCCGCGCCACACGTGGCCGGCTCCATGGCGGTGCTGATGGAGCGCTTCCCGTACATGACTGGCGATCAGGTCGCCACGGTGTTGCGCACTACCGCCACCGACCTCGGCGCACCAGGCATCGACGCCTTGTACGGCTGGGGCATGATCAACCTGCGCAAGGGCATCGATGGTCCGGCGATGTTCGTCACCGAGAAAGACATCCCGGAAGAATTCCGCATCCAGGGTGCCTACGGTTCCGGGCAGTTCGTCGCGGACTTGCCGGGCATTGGCGCGATCATCGACAAGGGCAAACCGACCGAGCGCCTGTGCACCGACATCACCTGCGGCCTCGACACCTGGCGCAACGACATTTCCGGTCACGGCGGTCTGACCAAGCAAGGTATCGGCACCCTGGTGATGACCGGCAACAACACCTACAGCGGCCCGACCCTGGTCAATCAGGGGCGTCTGGCGATCAACGGCTCGCTGGCTTCGGCGGTCACGGTCAACGACAGCGGGATCCTCGGCGGTAACGGCCGCATCGGCGCACTGACCGCGAAAAGCGGCGGTACCGTCGCGCCGGGCAACTCGATCGGCACGCTGAACGTCGCCGGTGACGTGACCTTTGAACCGGGTTCGACCTACGCGGTAGAAGTATCGCCGACCAGCAGCGACAAGATCGTTGCCGGCGGCAAAGCGGTGATCGATGGCGCCACGGTCAGTCTGTCGCTGGAAAACAGCCCGACCTTGCTGACCACCACTGAAGTGCAGAGCCTGCTCGGCACGCAGTTCAACATCCTGCAAGCGGCCGGTGGCATTCAAGGGCAGTTCGGGCAAGTGCTGCCGAATTACGCGTTCCTCGGCGGCACCCTGGCGTACTCGGCGAGCGGCGTACAACTGGAAGTGGGGCGCAATGGCGCGTCGTTCGCCAGTGTCGGTCTGACGCCGAACCAGCGTGCGGTCGGCGCGGCTGCCGAGCGTCTGGGCGCGGGCAATGCGCTGTTCGAAACCCTGCTGTTGTCGCCGAACGCGGCGTCGGCGCAACAAGCGTTCCAGCAACTGTCCGGCGAGATCCATCCAGCCATCGGCACGCTGCTGATCAACGACAGCCGCTACCTGCGTGAAGCCGTGGGCGAGCGTTTGCGTGAGCGTGATCTGTTCAATGCCAACGCGCCGACCGACGATCGCAGCAACGCCTGGGTCAAGGTCCTGGGTTCGTGGGGCAAGAGCGATGGCGGGCATGAAAATGCCGACTCCAACAGCTCCATCAGCGGGCTGCTGGCTGGCGTCGACGGCTTGATTGCTGAAGATACGCGTCTGGGTTTCGTTACCGGTTATAGCGACAGCTCGTTGGGTATGGGCGGCGGCACGCATTCGTCGGCCTCGGTCGACAGCTACCACCTGGGTGCGTACCTGGGGCATCAGATCGATGCGCTGCGTCTGACCGCCGGTGCGGCCTACAGCTGGCATCGCGTGGATGTGAAGCGTGACCTGCAATTCGGTGACGTCAGCGGTAAGCAGAAAACCAAGCACGATGCGGCGACTACCCAAGTGTTCACCGAAGCGGCTTATGATCTGCGCCTGCAACCGATGAATCTGGAGCCGTTCGCCAATCTGTCGTACGTGCACTTGAACACCGACAGCTTCACCGAGAAGGGTGATGCGGCGGCGCTCAAGGGTAGTGAAGACAATCGCGATGTGGTGCTGTCGACCCTTGGCGTACGCGCCAAGCGCACCTTCGCGCTGTCGGACAAACATCAGCTGGAACTGGGCGCGACCCTGGGCTGGCAGCACAACCTGAGCAGTGTCGATGCTGACAGCCACCTGGCCTTCGCCAATGGCAACAGCGCGTTCACCGTGCAGAGTGTGTCGATGGATCGTGATGCTGCCGTGGTCGGTGTACGCGCCGGGCTGGCGCTCAATCGCGATGTCCGGGTTAACCTGGACTATAACGGACTGATCGGTAACAACGAGAAGGATCACGGTGTGGGTCTGACGCTCGACTGGCAGTTCTAAAGGCAATGCCGGCAGTTCCTTGGGGGCTGCCGGTTTTGAAGGAAGAGAGAGCACAACATGGGACTGTTCGATTACAAGAATGCCGATGGCAAAGCGTTGTACAGCGACGCTATCGCGCTGACGCTGTATGCCTACACCCCGACCGGGCAAGCATTGCCGGGCACGGCCTGGAAACCGCTCAGTGCGACAGCGCTGGGCTATCAGGGCAAGGTCGGGGCGCAGGGCACGTTCTTCGGCGAGAAGGACGGCTTCACCAGCGCCGAAGCCGAAGTGCTTGGCAAATACGACGCAACAGGCAAGCTGACCGGTATCGGTGTGGCCTTTCGTGGTACCGGCGGGCTTGGTTTCAGCGACACCTTCGGCGACTTGAAAAACAACCTGCTGGCCGCCATCGGGCCATCGGATTACGCGAGCAACTACGCGAAAAATGCCTTCGATAATCTGCTCAAGGCTGTCGCCGCGTTCGCGGTATCACACGGCATTGCCGCCAAAGATGTACTGATCAGCGGTCACAGCCTTGGCGGGCTCGGGGTCAACAGCGTGGCCGAGTTGAGCGCCAGCAACTGGGGCGGGTTCTTCAAGGACGCCAACTACATTGCGTTCGCTTCGCCGACCCAGAGCAGCACCGGCAACAACGTGCTGAACATCGGTTACGAAAACGATCCGGTGTTCCGTGTGCTCGATGGCACCACCTTCAGCAGCAGCTCAATGGGCAAGCACGACAAGCCGCATGAGTCGACCACCGACAACATCGTCAACTTCAATGACCATTACGCGTCCACCGCGCAGAACCTGGTGCCGTTCAGCATTGCCAATCCGCTGAGCTGGTCGGCCCATGGCTCGTTGGGCTATGCCGATGGCTTGAATCGGGTGATCGACTCGAAGTTCTACAACCTGACCCACAAGGACTCGACCATCATCGTCTCCAACCTAGAGGAAGCGTCCCGGGGCAAGACCTGGGTCGAGGATCTGGGGCGCAGCGGCGAGCCGCACACCGGCAGCACGTTCATCATTGGTACGCAGAGCAACGACTGGCTCAAGGGCGGGGCGGGTAACGACTTCCTCGAAGGCTTGGGCGGCGATGACCGGTTCCGCGATGACGGTGGTTTCAACATCCTGCTCGGCGGTCAGGGCCACAACACCTTCGAGCTGCAGAAACCGCTGCAGAACTTCAGCTTTGCCAACGACGGCGACGGCACGCTTTACGTGCGCGACGCCTACGGCGGTATCAGCATGACCCGCGACATCGGCGCGCTGGTGAGCAAGGAATCGGGTTCGTGGTGGGGCAGCAAGGAGATCACCTGGGGCGTCACGGCCAAGGGTTTGACCAATGGCAACGACCTGACCCAGTACACCCATTCGCTCAACGGCGATGCGTACGGTAATGCACTGCACGCCAGTGCCGAGGGGGACTGGCTGTTCGGCCTGGGCGGCGATGACAAGCTGATCAGCGACAAGGGCCACGTGACCTTCGTCGGCGGTGCCGGCAATGACGTGATGACGGCGGTGGGTGGCAACAACACCTTCCTGTTCAGCGGCGCGTTCGGATTCGATGCGATCAATGGCTACCAAGGCAGCGACAAACTGGTGTTCATGGGCGTCGAAGGCGCGGGGCAGGGCTACGACTACAAGCAGCATGCTGCACAGTCGGGGGCTGATACGGTGCTGAAGATTGGCGAATATGCCGTGACCCTGGTCGGGGTTGGGGTGGCTAACCTGTCGGACTCGTCTTTCGTGTTTGCCTAGCTCCAAAGTGGGAGCGGGCTTGCTCGCGAAGGGGCCGTGTCAGTCAACATTGCTGTAGCTGATACGCCGCTTTCGCGAGCAAGCCCGCTCCCACAAGGGAAGATCTGCAACAAGTAGTACTGAAATGCTCCGGGGCGTGCCCGCGAGGGGCGCCCTGGCTGTGAGCTATCTCTGACAATTCCAACAAAAGAGAGGCAATAGCAATGGGTGTGTATGACTACAAGAACTTCGGCACAGCCGATTCCAAGGCGCTGTTCAGCGATGCCATGGCGATCACGCTGTATTCCTATCACAACCTCGATAACGGCTTTGCCGCCGGTTATCAGCACAACGGCTTCGGCCTCGGCCTGCCCGCCACGTTGGTGACCGCGCTGCTCGGCGGCACCGATTCGCAAGGGGTGATCCCCGGTATTCCGTGGAACCCCGACTCGGAAAAACTCGCCCTCGACGCGGTGAAAAAAGCTGGCTGGACTCCGATCACCGCCTCGCAACTGGGCTACGACGGCAAGACCGACGCGCGCGGAACCTTCTTCGGCGAGAAGGCCGGTTACACCACCGCCCAAGTGGAAATCCTCGGCAAGTACGACGCCCAGGGCCATCTCACGGAAATCGGCATCGCCTTTCGCGGCACCAGCGGCCCACGGGAAAACCTGATCCTCGACTCCATCGGCGATGTGATCAACGATCTGCTGGCAGCCTTCGGTCCCAAGGACTACGCAAAGAATTACGTCGGCGAAGCGTTCGGCAATCTGCTCAATGACGTGGTGGCGTTCGCCAAGGCCAACGGCCTCAGTGGCAAGGACGTGCTGGTCAGCGGCCACAGCCTCGGCGGGCTGGCGGTCAACAGCATGGCCGACCTCAGCGGCGGCAAGTGGGGCGGGTTCTTCGCCGATTCCAACTATATTGCCTACGCCTCGCCGACCCAGAGCGGCACCGACAAGGTGCTCAACGTCGGTTACGAAAACGATCCGGTGTTCCGCGCCCTCGACGGCTCGACCTTCACCGGCGCCTCGGTCGGCGTGCACGACGCGCCCAAGGAATCGGCCACCGACAACATCGTCAGCTTCAACGATCACTACGCCTCGACCGCGTGGAATCTGCTGCCGTTCTCCATTCTCAACATCCCGACCTGGATCTCGCATCTGCCGACTGCTTACGGCGACGGCATGAACCGGATCATCGAGTCGAAGTTCTACGATCTGACCAGCAAGGACTCGACAATCATCGTCGCCAACCTGTCGGACCCGGCGCGGGCCAACACCTGGGTGCAGGACCTGAACCGCAACGCTGAAACCCACAAGGGCAGCACGTTCATCATCGGCAGCGACAGTAACGACCTGATCCAGGGCGGCAGCGGCAACGACTACCTCGAAGGTCGCGCCGGCAACGACACCTTCCGTGACAGTGGCGGCTACAACGTCATTCTCGGCGGCGCCGGCAACAACACCCTCGACTTGCAGCAGTCGGTGAGCAAATTCGACTTCGCCAACGACGGCGCCGGCAACCTGTACATCCGCGATGCCAAGGGCGGGATCAGTATCACCCGCGACATCGGCAGCATCGTCACCAAGGAGCCGGGCTTCCTCTGGGGCCTGTTCAAGGACGACGTGACCCACAGCGTGACGGCCAGCGGCCTGAAGGTCGGCAACAACGTCACGCAGTACGCGTCCAGCGTCAAAGGCACCAGCGGCGCCGATACGCTCAAGGCCCACGCCAGTGGTGACTGGTTGTTCGGTCTGGACGGCAACGACCACTTGATCGGCGGTGCCGGCAACGACGTGTTTGTCGGTGGCGCCGGCAATGACCTGATGGAGTCGGGCGGCGGAGCGGATACGTTCCTGTTCAACGGCGCGTTTGGTCAGGATCGGGTGGTGGGTTTTACGTCCAACGACAAACTGGTGTTCCTTGGCGTGCAGGGCGTGTTGCCTAACGACGACTTCCGCGCGCATGCCTCGATGGTGGGGCAGGACACGGTGCTGAAGTTTGGCGCTGACTCGGTGACGCTGGTTGGAGTGGCGCTGAATAGCCTCAGTGCCGATGGAATTGTGATCGCCTGATGCACCCGTAACCTGTGGCGAGGGAGCTTGCTCCCGCTGGGTCGCGAAGCGGCCCTGAAGACTTTGTGCGCGCTACGCGCTCAAGCGGGAGCAAGCTCCCTCGCCACAACCCAGTATCAAAAGTGACTCGATAGCCACACCCTGACTCAAAAGCTGTGCAAACAGCAAAAGCGGCCTAAAGCCAGCACGTGCCCACACGTTCTATAGCTAGCCGCCATCGAGTACAGGAGATTCACACGTGAGAAGGTTCAAGGGGTATGTCGGGATTGTCGGACTGGCGCTGTTATCGGCCAATGCCTGGGCCGATCTGCCGCCAACCTCGATTCTGAGCCGCTACGGGATCAGTACCGATCAACTGCCGAAACCGGAAAAGACCGAAGTGGTCGAGCCGGTGGAAGAGAAAAGCCTGTTTCAGATTCAGCCCGAACAGCCGTTCGTGACGTTCCGGCCGGGTGACGGCAAACAAGCGCAAGCCACTGGCAACCTGAGCATTGATCGCATGACCCAGCTGGATCTGGAACGCTGCCGGCGTCTGCAAGCAGAACTGGCGCGGCGCGGTGAGCAGCATTTCAGTTGCGATCACAGCATTGTGGGCCTGCCTGCTTTCGAATAACCCAGGGGATAACACTTCCCCTGTAGGAGCTGCCGCAGGCTCGGGCCGCGATCGGACGATCTTTTGATTTTGATCTTGAAAAACAAAGTCAAAAGATCGCAGCCTTCGGCAGCTCCTACACGTACAGCAGGGTGGTCAGTCTTCCTTGCGCACCGTCGCGACCTCGTCGCCGCGGACTCTCACCTTGGTCCCGGAAATATCCTCGAATTCATAGAAGCCATCCTTGTTCTTGGTTTTCGGCATGTCCTTGGTCAAATACTGGGTGCCGTTCTGCAAGGTGACCACCGTCGGCGTCGAGCAGCCGCCCAATGCCAGCAGGGCCGCTACCGCCAGGGGAATACCCAGAGTCTTGATCTTCATACCCACCTCAAATACCTCATTCCATATCAATTGACCGACTTCGGTCTCTAACGCGGTTGGTGCCATCCAGCCGGGAAAAGTTCGATGGCACCCTGAAAAAATCCCGATTGCCGCTGCCACTGATCTTTTTCCGTTTGCACGCGACGGGGCAGAGCTGGTATCTGTACGCATAACCAGTATTCGCTCGCCATGGCCCTGAATTCCCGTGACTGCCAACCCGCTCGACGATCCGTTCTATTACCTCAACAACTTCCGGCAAGTGCTTGATTGGCTTGAGCTGCGCTATGCCGATGTGATGAGCGAATCCGAGCACGGCTTTATCCGCGACTTCAAAGCTTTGCCACGCGCCTCACAGGGTCTGCTGGTGCGCATGGTAATGCGCAAGGGCGTGCATTTCCGCCTCGGCAAACTCAACTACCCGGAAATCGGGGACATCAGCGACGCCGCGCAGCCGTTGCTGGGTCACGGCTGGCTCGACGATCAGGCTCTGTTGAGCGTGGCCGAAGTGTTCGACGTGTTGCTCAAGGCCGAACTCCTGCAAGCGTTCGGTGTTTTTATCGAACAACCCAAGGGGCGCAAGGACGACTGGCTGCCAGCGCTCGCCGAGCAATTCAGCGAGTCGCGCAGCCTGTACGACTGGGCGCCGACGCTCGGCGAGCGCTTGCTCAGCCTGACCATCATGGACCTGTGCGACCGCCTGCGTCTGATGTTCTTCGGCAACCTGTACCAGGACTGGTCGGAATTCGTCCTCGCCGACCTCGGCATCTTTACCTACGAAAAAGTCGAGTTCTGCGCCGACTCCCGTGGCCTGCGCAGCCGTGAAGACGTTGACGCCTGCCTGTTCCTGCATCAGTGCCAGCAACGCTTCGAGGCCGGTGAACCGTTGGAAACCATTGTCGAGCAGGTCAGAGCATTGCAGTTCGCCAACCCGTGGCTGCAACGGCGACGCGGCAAGGTGCTGTTCCAGATCGGCCAGTATTGCGAGCGCATCACGGAGTTCGCCCTGGCGCTGAGCATTTACCGCGATTGCGCCTACCCCGGTGCCCGCCAGCGAATGATCCGGGTGCTGGAGCGCTGCGGCGAATACGCACTGGCGCTGGAGCTTGCCACTCTCGCCGAACAGGCGCCGGAAAGCGCCGCCGAACAGCAGAGCCTGCACCGGATGCTGCCCCGGCTGCGACGCAAACTCGGCGGGCCACCGCTCAAGCGCGCAACGCCGCGCCCGGTTGAACGCCTCGATCTGCAATTGCCGCGCACCGATCCGTCGCTGTCGGTGGAGTTTTATGTGCAGGCGCATCTGCACGAAGACAGCGGCCCGGTGCATTACGTCGAGAACAGCCTGATCAACTCGCTGTTCGGCCTGCTGTGCTGGCCGGCGATTTTTGCGCCGCTGCCGGGGGCGTTCTTCCATCCGTTTCAACGCGGGCCGGTGGATCTGCTCAACGAAGACTTCCAGCAACGCCGCGCCGAACTGTTCCAGGCCTGCCTCGACCAACTCGACGATGGCCGTTATGCGGCGACCATTCGTGAGCGCTTCGTCGCCAAATGGGGCGTGCAGTCGCCGTTCGTGTTCTGGGGCGCCTTGAATGAGCAACTGCTGGAGCAGGCGCTGGCGTGCTTGCCGGCCGAACATCTCAAGCACTGGTTCAATCGCCTGCTGCTCGACATCAAGGCCAATCGCGCCGGCATGCCCGATCTGATCCAGTTCTGGCCGCAGCACAAGACCTACCGGATGATCGAAGTCAAAGGCCCCGGTGACCGCCTGCAGGACAACCAACTGCGCTGGCTGGAGTTCTGCCACCAACATCAGATGCCGGTCGCCGTGTGCTACGTGCAATGGGCGGAGCAGAGCGCTTGAGCTATAGCATTGCCGTCCGTGCCCTATGCGAGTTCACCGCCAAGACCGGCGACCTCGACCTGCGTTTTACCCCTTCGCCGACTGCGCTCGAAGGCATGCTCGGGCACCGCACCGTGGCCTCGCGGCGCAGCGACAAGTACCAGAGCGAAGTGGCGCTGGAGGGCGAGTTTCTGCAATTGAGAGTCAGGGGCAGGGCGGACGGCTACGATCCAGCGCAGAACTGTCTGGAAGAAGTCAAAACCTATCGCGGTGACCTGAGCAAGCAGCCGGCCAACCATCGCCAGCTGCATTGGGCGCAGGCGAAAGTCTACGGCTGGCTGATGTGCCGCAAGCTCGAGCTTGAGCAGATCAATCTGGCGCTGGTGTATTTCGACATCGTCAGCGAGAAGGAAACCTGTGTGGTCGAGGCCTTCACTGCGCCAGTCTTGCAAGACTTTTTCGAACAACAATGCCGGTTGTTCCTGAACTGGGCCGAGCAGGAAATGGCCCATCGCGAGGCGCGCAATCGTGCCGCGCAGCAATTGAGCTTTCCCCACGCTGACTTTCGCCCTGGCCAGCGGCATCTGGCCGAGTCGGTGTTCAAAGCCGTCAGCACCGGCCGTTGCCTGATGGCGCAGGCGCCCACCGGGATCGGCAAGACCCTCGGCACACTGTTCCCGATGCTCAAGGCGCTGGCGCCGCAGCAACTGGACAAGGTGTTGTTCCTGACCGCCAAGACCCCGGGGCGCAAACTGGCGCTGGACGCCAGTCAGGTGTTGTTCGATCAGTCTGAACGCTTGCCGTTGCGGGTGCTGGAGATGGTCGCCCGCGACAAGGCTTGCGAACACCCGGACAAAGCCTGTCACGGCGAGTCCTGCCCGTTGGCCCAAGGCTTCTATGATCGCCTGCCCGCCGCCCGTGAAGCGGCCAGCCGGATCAATCTGCTCGATCAAGCGGCGATGCGCGCAGTAGCTCGCCAGCACACGGTTTGCCCGTACTACCTGAGCCAGGAAATGGCCCGTTGGGCCGACGTGGTGGTGGCGGACTACAACTATTACTTCGATTTCAGTGCGTTGCTGTTCGGTCTGGCCCAGCTCAATCAATGGAAAGTCGCGGTGCTGGTGGATGAAGCGCACAACCTGGTCGAGCGCGGACGTTCGATGTACAGCGCCAGTCTCGATCAGGCCGCGCTGGCCAGTGTGCGCAAGACGGCCCCCGAGGTGCTGAAAAAATCCCTGCAACGGGTCAACCGCGAATGGAACGCGCTGCATCAGCCGCAACTGGCGCCGTATCAGGCCTACGACAAGGCTCCGGAGAAACTGCTGCAAGCGGTGTCCCTGTGCAGCGCGGCCATTGGCGATTACCTCAATGATCATCCGCAGGGACTCGACAGCGCGCTGCAAACCTTCTACTTCGACATACTGCAGTTTGGCCGGGTGGCGGAGCTGTTCGACGAGCATTACCTGTTCGATATCAGCAAGCGTGACCTCGAGCGCAAACGGCCGCTGTCGCAGCTGTGCCTGCGCAATGTGGTGCCGGCAGCGTTCATCGGCCCGCGCCTGAAAGCGGCGCGCAGCAGCGTGCTGTTTTCCGCAACGCTGAGCCCGCGGCGCTATTACGCCGATCTGCTCGGTACACCCGCCGAAACGGTATGCATCGACGTCGAATCGCCGTTCAGCGCCGATCAACTGCAGGTGCAGATCGTCAGCCGCATTTCCACACGCTTCAATCATCGGCAGGCGTCGCTGGAACCGATCGTCGAGCTGATCGCCCGCCAGTTCAGCGAGCGTCCGGGCAATTACCTGGCGTTCTTCAGCAGCTTCGATTACCTGCAACAGGTGCTGACCCTGCTCGCCGAACGCCATCCGCAGATCAATCTGTGGCAGCAGTCCCGGGGTATGGCCGAAGGGCAGCGTCAGGCCTTTCTTGATCAGTTCACCGCCGACAGTCAGGGCATCGGCTTCGCCGTGTTGGGCGGTGCGTTCGGCGAGGGCATCGACCTGCCCGGCGCACGGCTGATCGGCGCGTTCATTGCGACCCTGGGACTGGCCCAGCTCAACCCGGTCAACGAGCAGTTGAAACGGCGCATGGCAGCGATTTTCGGTGCCGGTTACGACTACACCTATCTGTATCCGGGTGTGCAGAAAGTGGTGCAGGCCGCCGGGCGAGTAATCCGCACGCGGCAGGATCGCGGCGTGGTGATGCTGATCGATGACCGCTTCGCCGAACCGCGCATTCAGCAACTGTTGCCGCGCTGGTGGGCGCTCGGTACAGACCCGGCCTCAGATCAAAGCGTGAATTGAAGCGCGTTTGCACCTTCCCATGGCGCTGGATTGCCGCATACTTGCGCTAATGAAAACCAGCGGTGAACCTGATGAGTGACAACCCGAGCAAAACTGCCGCGATCGAGGAGATGCGTTTCCGTCTGCTGATCGATGCGGTGGTCGATTATGCGATTTACATGATCGACCCGGACGGCATCATCACCAGCTGGAACTCCGGCGCGAAACGCTTCAAGGGCTACGAAGAGGCGGAAATTCTCGGCGAGCATTTCTCGCGCTTCTATACCGCCGTTGATCGTGCGGCGGGCCTGCCGCAACGCGCGCTCGACACCGCGCTGCACGAAGGACGATTCGAAGGCGAGGGCTGGCGGGTGCGCAAGGATGGCACCAACTTCTGGTGTCACGTGGTCATCGATCCGATCATCGATCCCAACGGCAAACTGCTCGGCTACGCCAAGATCACCCGCGACCTGACTGATCGCAAGATGGCCGAGGAAACCCTCAGGCAAAGCGAGCAGCAGTTCCGCCTGTTGGTGCAGGGTGTCACCGATTATGCGATCTACATGCTCAGCCCCGAAGGTCGCGTGAGCAACTGGAATCAGGGCGCCCAGCGGATCAAGGGGTACAAGCCGGAAGAAATCATCGGCCAGCATTTTTCGATTTTCTACACCCCTGAAGACCGCATCGCCGGCGAACCGCAACGAGCGCTGGAGATTGCCACCCGCGAGGGTCGTTTCGAAAACAAGAGCTGGCGCATGCGCAAGGATGGCACGCGGTTTCTGGCGCACGTGGTGGTCGATGCCATTCGCGGCGAAACCGGCACGCTGCTCGGGTTTGCCAAGATCACCCGCGATGTCACCGAAGCCCATGAGTCGCACCTGGCTCTGGAGAAAACCCGTGAAGCGCTGTTCCAGGCGCAGAAGATGCAGGCCATCGGTCAGCTCAGCGGCGGCATCGCCCATGACTTCAACAATCTGCTGACGGTGATTCTGGGGAATCTGGAGATTCTGCAAAAGCGCATCGGTGACGATCCGAAAAACAGTCGGCTGCTGGAAAACGCCACGCAGGGTGCACTGCGTGGCGTATCGCTGACCCAGCGCATGCTGGCCTTTGCCCGACGGCAGGAACTCAAGACCGAACCGGTCGATATTCCGAAATTGGTGCAAGGCATCACCGGGCTGCTGCGCAGTTCGATTGGACCGGGGATTCGTATCGAAACGCGGTTTCCCGAGGATCTGCAACCGGTGCTGGCGGACAGCAACCAACTGGAACTGGCGTTGCTCAATCTGGCAACCAACGCCCGCGACGCCATGGTCGACGGTGGCAGCCTGACCATTACCGCGCAGCCGGAAGTGGTGCTTGAGCAAAGCCTTTCGTCAATGGCGGCGGGGCGCTATGTGTGCCTGAGCGTGATCGACACGGGTGAGGGCATGGACGAAGCCACGCTGGGTTCGGCCAGAGATCCGTTTTTCACCACCAAGGGCGTGGGCAAGGGCACTGGGCTGGGCTTGTCGATGGTGCATGGCTTTATCGAGCAACTGGGTGGCCGTTTCATTCTCAAGAGCGAAAAAGGCCATGGCACCCGCGCAGAAATGTGGATACCGGTGGCGCTGGCAGGGGAGAAGACAAAAAACCTTTACCCGGCGGTCAAACCGGTGTTGGTGCCACGCCTCAGCGTGCTGGTGGTCGACGACGACTCGCTGGTGATGACCAGCACCACGCTGCTGCTCGAAGATCTTGGCCATCGTGTGATCAGCGCGACATCCGGTGCCAAGGCGCTGACGCTGTTCGAGCAAGGTGAAGTCATCGACCTGATGATCACCGACATGGCCATGCCGCAGATGAGCGGCGCGCAACTGGCGCATGCAGTGCGTCTGCTCAAGCCGGATCTGCCGATCATTCTGGCCACCGGCTACGCCGAACGTCTTGAAGGCTTCGCCGCGCAACTGCCACGTCTGCCCAAGCCTTTTACTCAGTTGAACCTGGTGGAAATCATCGCGCAGTCGATGAAGTGAATCCGCCTGAACTTGTCCGTGGCGAGGGCCTTCTAAAAGGTTTCCCCGCCATGGAGTGCGCGTCCCTTGCCTCGCATACTGACCCAGCCCACCGCAGAAGAGCACCTGACCGAACACGACGCCAAGATGTTCGGCTCACCCAAGGAACGGCTGGATTTCTATCGCAAGGAAATCCAGTACGAAACCAGCATCCTCGCCAACCGCACTGACGCCTATCTGGCGGCGCAGTCGTTTCTGGTGATTGCCTTTGCCTCGTGCATGGCCAACCTCAACCCTGAGTGGGGCAAGCTGTTTACGCTGGTGGTGCCGCCGTTCCTCGCACTGCTCGGGCTGCTCAGTTCGCTCAATGCCTGGCCGGGGATTCGTGCGGCGTACGACATCATCGATCACTGGCACTACAAGCAGAGCGAGTTGTTGCGCAGCGAGCCGATCATGGGCATGGCGTACGACGAGTCGCCGCTGTTCAGTGAAATGGAATCCAGCCATAAGGGCTATCGCAAGTCGCTATTGTTTTCGGTGCGCACGCCGTGGATCTTCGCCACGTTCTGGATCCTGCTCGGGGCTTACGCGGTGTTCATTCAGGTAACCAACCCAGGGGGCTGAACGCCGCCCAAAGAAAAAGCCCGGACTTCGCAGCCGGGCTTTTTCTTGTGCGCTTTATTCGACGGTTTCAAGCTGCCGGCGCAACTCCTGCGAGTGATGCGGCGACATCGGAATCGGCGGGAAGTCCTCGTTGAGGACGCACAAATGGTCGATGGCTTCGGCGAACTTCGCATCGGCTTTGCGGCGCATGGCTCGATAGTGCTCAAACTGTTCGAGATCCAGATTGTCCGCCTCCAGCAACTCGTAAGCGGCGCGGTTGAGGGCGTGGGCGTCTTCGAACAGTTGACGATTGCGTTCCAGGGCCAAAGCCCTGCAAGCCTTGATTTGTGCCGGAGTCGAGCATTCTTTCATGACCGTGACCTTGTTATCCAAAGATTCCTATTCATGGGCTGCAAGCCGCAGGGGAACCGAACCTGCCGGACCCCGCCGAGTGCTTACAGCGAGGGGTTATGGTTGTGACTGCCGGAATCTGCAGAGGGATCCATTTATTTTCAGAAAAAACTTCGATGGATTGCCCAAGATATTGCCGCCTGAAAAATCAGTTTTTTCGTTTTTGCCGTTGTTCGTAGCGCGCCAGCAGTGGCTGGGTGCTGATGCCATGCAGCAAAATGCTCAGTGCCACCACGGACAGGGTGATGTTGGTACACAGCGTCGCGACTGAAGGACTCAGGCCGTGGTTCAAGGCATAAAACAGATAGAACAGGCTGCCGATCCCGCGGATGCCGAACCAGCCGATCAACAGGCGCTGACCACCGTCGAGCAAGGTGCCCCATGGCATCAACGCCACGCAGGCCGGACGCACCACGCAGAACAGCACCGCGCCAATGATCAACGCCCGCCAGTCCCAATGCGGCACCAGCACCACGCCGAGCAGGGTCACCAGAAACACTTCCATGGCCCGTTCCACCAGGCTGCCGAACGAGAGCATGTCGCCCATCATGATCCCGGCGGCGACCTGACTGCTTTCCAGGCGTTCGGTATCACCGTGTACCGCGTGCTGCGGTTCGATGTTCTGATGGCCCACCACCGGTTGCACCAGATGTTCGGCGGGCGGTTGGCTGGCGCCGGTGGATTTGACTTCTTCCTGACGCAAGCCAAGGCCGGCAGCGAACACCGACAGAAAGCCGTAACCGCCGATGGCATCTGCGCCGACGTAGGCCAGGGCAATCAGCGACAGCGCCAGATAATCATTCGGGCTCAGGGTGCTGTCGTCGTTGCGGATTCGCAACGACAGCGTCAACCGACCGATGCCGCGGCCCATCCAGTAACCGGTGAGCAAGCCGACCGGCACCGCCCAGAGCAAACCGTGCAGCACCCAATCGGTCAGCGCGCCGGGATGAGCATCGGCCTGCACCAGCAGCAGGCCGAGAATCACGAACGGGAACGCGATGCCGTCGTTCAGTCCGGCTTCACCGGAAAGACCAAAGCGCACGCTGTCGACATCCCGTGCGTCGTTGACCTGCACCAGCGCGGCCAGCACCGGGTCGGTCGGTGCGAGAATCGCGCCGATCAGCAGTGACGGCCCCCAAGGCAGTTGCAGGCCCCAATGCAGCAATACGCTGACCCCGGCGATGGTCAACACCATCACCGGGCCGGCCAGCCCGAAAGCAATCCGCCAGCGCTTGTCGCGCAATGGCAAACGCAGCTTGAGCCCGCAGACAAACAGCGAAAACAGCACCGCCACTTCCGTGAGGTGTTCCATCCATACGGACGCGTTTTCCAGTGACAGTTTCAGCAGATCCAGCCCGCTCGGGCCGATGCCAATCCCCAGCAACAGGCACACGGCCGAGGTGGTGACCGGCATCCAGCGCAGGTAGGACGAGGTCAGCGCAAGGGTCAGCAAGACGGCGCCCAGCACCGCGACCCAAATGACAAAGCTCATGAGGCTTACAACATCGGCTTGCCGCCGGTGACGCCGTAGCGCTGACCGGTGATGTAACTGGCTTCATCAGAGGCCAGCAGCACATAGATTGGCGCCACTTCCACCGGTTGTCCGGGGCGACCGAGCGGGGTTTCGCTGCCGAAATTCTGCACTTCTTCATCGGGCATGGTCGAGACGATCAGCGGCGTCCAGATCGGTCCGGGGGCCACGCAGTTCACGCGGATTTCTTTCGGCCCGAGTATCTGCGCCAGCCCGCCGGTGAAGTTGGCAATCGCGCCTTTGGTGGTGGCATAGGCGAGCAGGGTCGGTTTGGGCATGTCCGAGTTGACCGAACTGGTGTTGATGATCGAGGCACCGGGGCGCATGTGTTTGATCGCCGCTTGGCACAGGCGGAAAATCGCGGTGATGTTGACGTCGAAAGTCATCACCCATTCGTCATCGGGGATTTCTTCGAAGCTTTCGTGGGTCATCTGGAACGCAGCGTTGTTGACCAGAATGTCGATGCGCCCGAAGCGTTCGACGGTCTTGTCGACCAGTTCCTGGCAATGGGCTTTGTGCGCGAGGTCGCCGGACAGCAGCAGGCACTGACGGCCCGCCTGTTCGACCCAGCGTGCGGTCTCTTTGGCGTCTTCATGTTCATTCAGATAAGCCACGACCACATCGGCGCCTTCACGGGCGAAGGCAATCGCCACCGCGCGACCGATGCCGCTGTCGGCACCGGTGATCAGCGCGATCTTGCCGGACAGGCGCCCGGAACCGACGTAGCTTTGTTCGCCACAATCGGGGTAGGGCTGCATTTTGCTTTGCGCACCGGGGACAGCTTGGGCTTGTGCGGGGAAGGGCGGTTTTGGGTAGTCGGTCATCACAAATCTCCGAGGTCTCAGGGCAGGTATGGGCGGTTGACCCGGACGGTTTGCCGTGAGTTCGATCGGATTTGCGCTGCATTTTTTGCGATGGCAATGCAAAACCCTGTGGGAGCGGGCTTGCTCGCGAATACGGTGTTTCAGCCGACATCAAGGTTGACTGAACCAACGCTTTCGCGAGCAAGCTCGCTCCCACAGGGGGCTCTACTGTGGATTCAGGTATTGCGGTTGTTCAGGGCGCGCCCCATGCGAGCGATGCCTTCTTCAAGCAACGACCGTGGGCAGCCGAAGTTCAGGCGCACGAACTGTTGGTGTTGATCACCGAAATCCACCCCGGCGCTCAGACCGACCTTGGCCTGTTCGAGGAAGAACTGCTGCGGATTGCCCAGCTCCAGCGCCGAGCAATCGAGCCACGCCAGATACGTCCCTTGCGGCACATTGATCGTCACGCCCGGCAAGCGGCTGCGCACCGCGTCCACCAGCCAGTCGCGGTTGGCCTGCAGATAGGTTTTCAGTTCGGCCAGCCACGGCGCGCCTTCGCTGTAGGCGACGCGGGTGGCTTCCATGCCCAACGGATTGACGCTATCGACCATGCCACAACGTGCATGGTTGACGCGCTCGCGCAGGGCGGCGTCCTGGATGATCATGAACGAGGTTTTGAGGCCGGCGATGTTGTAAGCCTTGCTCGCCGACATCAGGGTGATGGTGCGCTTGGCGATTTCCGAGCTGAGGGAGGCGGTCGGAACATGTACGCGGCCGTCGAAGCACAGCTCGGCGTGGATCTCGTCGGAGATGATCCAGGCGTCCTGCGCGGCGCAGATATCGGCTACGGCTTGCAGCTCTTCACGAGTAAACACTTTGCCGATCGGATTGTGCGGGTTGCTCAGGAGCAGGGCACCGCCACCGTTCAGCGATTCGCGCAGGGTCTCCAGCGGCGTGGCGTAAGTGCCATCGGCCTGGGCGACAAATTCCAGCTCAACCTTGTTCAGCCCCCAATGCCCCGGCGCATGCCGCAGCGGCGGGTAGTTCGGCACTTGCACCACGACGTTCTGCTGCGGCTGCACCAAGGCTTTCAAAGCCATGTTGAAACCGGATTCAACGCCGGGCAGGAAAATCAGTTCCTGTGGTTTGACCTTCCAGGCGAACTTGTTCCACAGGTCGGCGACGATGGCTTCACGCAGATTGTCCTGCGCCACGCTATAGCCCACCAGCGGGTGCAGCAGGCGCTGCTGCAACGCCTCGATGATCACCGGAGGCGCGGCGAAATCCATATCAGCGACCCACATCGGCAACACATCGGTCGGGTAGCGGCTCCACTTGGTGCTGCCGGTGTTGTGGCGGTCGAATACCTGATCAAAATCGAAAGTCATGCGCGGTCTCGTGAAGGCGGGATGGGTCCTGCCGGGCATTCTAAGCCCTACGCGATCCTTGTGGGAGCTGGCTTGCCAGCGATGGCGTCGTCACTGTCGCTATTAGTGTTGACTGATCCACCGCTTTCGCTGGCAAGCCAGCTCCCACAGGGTTTTTGCGTTTGTTGGCGGATGTACCGACAAACGGCCGACGGTCGGTTTTCACACAGAACGTGTGGTCATTGTCTACAGTGAAAAAACCGGCAGGCATTCTGCCGTAACCGTGTTTGTCCAGAAAAAGCCCGGCTCAAGTACCGGGTTCCACCTGATCAGGAGTGCACGATGGATCTCAGCCGTCGTCAATTCTTCAAGGTCGCCGGTATCGGCCTTGCAGGCTCTAGCCTGGGCGCGTTGGGCATGGCCCCGACGCTGGCCTTCGCCGAGCAGGTGCGTCACTTCAAGCTTGCCCACACCCATGAAACCCGCAACACCTGCCCGTATTGCTCGGTCGGTTGCGGGTTGATCATGTACAGCCAGGGCGATGCCGCGAAGAACGTCGCGCAAAACATCATCCACATCGAGGGCGACGCCGACCACCCGGTCAACCGCGGCACCCTGTGTCCAAAAGGCGCGGGGCTGCTGGACTTCATTCACAGCCCGGGCCGCCTGCAATATCCGCAGGTGCGCAAACCCGGCAGCAGCGAGTGGACCCGGATCAGCTGGGATGAAGCGCTGGATCGCATCGCCGACCTGATGAAGGCCGACCGCGACGCCAACTTCATCGAGAAGAACGCCACCGGGCAAACGGTGAATCGCTGGCTGACCACCGGATTCCTCGCCGCGTCGGCTGCGTCCAACGAAGCAGGCTACATCACCCAGAAGGTGATTCGCAGTCTCGGCATGCTGGGGTTCGATAACCAGGCGCGTGTCTGACACGGCCCGACGGTGGCAAGTCTTGCCCCGACGTACGGCCGTGGAGCCATGACCAACACCTGGACCGATATCGCCAACGCGAATCTGATCCTGGTGATGGGCGGCAACGCAGCAGAAGCGCATCCGTGCGGCTTCAAATGGGTGACCGAGGCCAAGGCGCATAACGCTGCCCGGCTGATCGTGGTCGACCCGCGTTTTACCCGGACCGCTTCGGTGGCCGACTATTACGCGCCGATCCGCACCGGTACCGACATCGCCTTCATGGGCGGGTTGATCAATTACCTGCTGACCCAGGACAAGATCCAGCACGAATACGTGCGCAATTACACCGACGTGTCGTTCATCGTCAAAGCCGGCTATGGCTTTGAAGACGGCATCTTCAGCGGCTACGACGCAGCCAAGCGCAGCTACACCGACAAATCCGGCTGGGGTTACGAGCTGGGTGAAGACGGCTTCGTCAAGGTCGACCCGACCCTGCAGGATCCGCAGTGCGTCTATCAATTGATGAAGCAGCATTACAGCCGCTACAACATTGATCTGGCGAGCCAGATCTGCGGGATGCCGGTCGATGCCATGCAGAAAATCTGGGATGAGATTGCCACGTGCTCAACGCCCGGCAAGACCATGACCATTCTCTATGCGCTCGGCTGGACGCAGCATTCGATCGGCGCACAGATCATCCGCAGCGCGGCGATGGTGCAACTGCTGCTGGGCAACGTCGGCATGCCGGGCGGCGGCGTCAATGCCTTGCGCGGACACTCGAACATTCAGGGCCTGACCGACCTCGGGTTGCTGTCCAACTCGTTGCCGGGTTATCTGACCCTGGGCAGCGATGGCGAGCAGGACTACAACGCCTTTATCAAAAAACGTACGCAAATGCCGTTGCGTCCGGGGCAACTGTCCTATTGGCAGAACTACAGCAAATTCCACGTCAGCCTGATGAAGTCGTGGTACGGCGCCAACGCCACGCTGGAGAACAACTGGAATTACGACTATCTGCCGAAACTCGACATCCCCAACTACGACGTCCTGAAGATGTTCGACCTGATGAGCCAGGGCAAGGTCAACGGCTACATGTGCCAGGGCTTCAATCCGATTGCCGCGTTGCCCGACAAGAACCGGGTGATGGGCGCACTGGCCAAGCTCAAGTGGCTGGTGGTGATGGATCCGCTGGCCACCGAGACCTCGGAGTTCTGGCACAACGTCGGGCCGTACAACGACGTGAAAAGCGCCGAGATCCAGACCGAAGTGATTCGCCTGCCGACCACCTGCTTTGCCGAGGAGGACGGTTCGCTGGTCAACAGCAGCCGCTGGCTGCAATGGCACTGGAAGGGCGCCGATGGCCCCGGCGAAGCGCAGACCGACATCCGCATCATGAGCGAATTGTTCCTGCGCCTGCGCAAGCGTTATCAGGCCGAGGGTGGCAAGTTCGCCGATCCGCTGCTGAAACTGTCGTGGCCATACAAGATCCCGGACGAGCCTTCGCCGGAGGAACTGGCCAAGGAGATCAACGGCAGCGCCATGGCCGACTTCACCGATGCCAGCGGTGCGACGGTCAAGGCCGGCTCGCAACTGGCCGCGTTCGCTCAGCTCAAGGATGACGGCAGCACCGCCTCCGGCTGCTGGATCTTCGCCGGCAGTTGGACCGAAGCCGGTAACCAGATGGCCCGGCGCGACAATGCCGACCCGTATGGCATGCACCAGCATCTGGGCTGGGCCTGGGCGTGGCCGGCCAACCGGAGGATTCTCTATAACCGCGCTTCGGCGGATGTCTCGGGCAAACCGTGGGATCCGAAAAAGCGCCTGGTATGGTGGAGCGGCAAGGCCTGGGGCGGAACCGATGTGCCGGACTACAAGGCCGATGTGCCGCCGGAAGCCGGGATGAACCCGTTCATCATGAACCCCGAGGGCGTGGCGCGGTTTTTCGCCGTTGACAAGATGAACGAGGGGCCATTTCCCGAGCACTACGAGCCGTTCGAAACGCCGATCGGCATCAACCCGCTGCACCCGCAAAACAAGAAAGCCACCAGCAACCCGGCGGCGCGGATCTTCGATTCGGTCTGGGAAAGCCTCGGCGAAGCCAAGGACTTCCCGTACGCCGGCACCAGTTACCGGCTGACCGAGCACTTCCACTTCTGGAGCAAGCATTGCAAGTTGAATGCGATTGCCCAGCCCGAGCAGTTCGTCGAAATCGGCGAAGTGCTGGCGAAGGAGAAGGGCATCGCTGCCGGAGATCGGGTGCGGGTCAGCTGCAAGCGCGGGTTCATCGAGGCGGTGGCGGTGGTGACCAAACGCATCCGGCCGCTGCAGGTCAACGGCCAGGTGGTGCATCAGATCGGCATCCCGCTGCACTGGGGATTCACCGGCCAGACGCGCCACGGTTACCTGACCAACACCCTGGTGCCGTTCCTCGGCGATGGCAACACACAGACCCCGGAATCCAAGTCATTCCTGGTCAACGTGGAGAAACTGTAAATGGCCAGCCAAGACATCATTGCCCGCTCGGCCACCACCACGGTGCCGCCCTCGGTGAGGAATCAGCAGGAAGTCGCCAAGCTGATCGACACCACCAAATGCATCGGCTGCAAGGCCTGCCAGGTCGCCTGCTCGGAATGGAACGAGCTGCGCGACGAAGTCGGCCACAACCACGGCACCTACGACAACCCGCAGGACCTGAGCGCAGAAACCTGGACCTTGATGCGCTTCACCGAACACGAAACCGACGCCGGCAACCTCGAGTGGCTGATCCGCAAGGACGGCTGCATGCACTGCGCCGAGCCGGGGTGCCTCGCGGCATGCCCAAGTCCCGGGGCGATCATCAAACACGCCAACGGCATCGTCGATTTCGATCAGGATCACTGCATCGGTTGCGGCTACTGCATCACCGGTTGCCCGTTCAACATTCCGCGGATCTCGCAGAAGGATCACAAGGCCTACAAATGCACCTTGTGTTCCGACCGCGTCGCGGTAGGGCTGGAACCGGCGTGCGTGAAAACCTGTCCGACCGGGGCCATCGTCTTCGGCAGCAAGGAAGACATGAAGGAACACGCCGCCGAACGCATCGTCGACCTGAAAAGCCGTGGCTTCGACAACGCCGGTCTGTACGACCCGGAAGGCGTCGGCGGCACTCATGTGATGTACGTGTTGCACCACGCCGACACACCGAAGATCTACGCCGGGTTGCCGGAGGCGCCGGCCATCAGTCCGCTGCTGGGCTTGTGGAAAGGCATCAGCAAACCGCTGGGCCTGCTGGCGATGGGCGCGGCGGTACTGGCCGGGTTCTTTCACTATGTGCGCATCGGGCCGAACCGCACCGAGGAGGATGATCATCCGGCGCCACCGGATACTTCGGTGCATGTCGTCGATCCGGCGGTGCACACCTTCGATCCACGCGGGGAGGACCGGCCATGAGCAACAAGACGATCCTGCGCTACACCGCCAACCAGCGCACCAATCACTGGCTGGTGGCGATTCTGTTCTTCATGGCCGGACTGTCCGGGCTGGCGTTGTTTCATCCGTCGATGTTCTGGCTGACCAACCTGTTCGGCGGCGGGCCGTGGACGCGGATTCTGCACCCGTTCATGGGCGTGCTGATGTTCGTGTTGTTCCTCGGCCTGGTGTTCCGCTTCTGGCGCGCGAATTTCTTCATCGACAACGACTGGAAGTGGATGCGCCGCATCGATCGGGTGCTGGTCAACGACGAAGAAAGCGTACCGCCGGTGGGCAAGTACAACGCCGGGCAGAAGATGCTGTTCTGGACTTTACTGCTGTGCATGCTTGGCTTGCTGTTCACTGGACTTGTGATCTGGCGTGCGTATTTCAGCGCGTACTTCGGCATCACCGTGATCCGCTGGGCCATGCTCCTGCATGCGCTGGCCGGGTTTGTACTGATCCTCAGCATCATCATTCACATCTACGCCGGCCTGTGGATCAAGGGTTCAGTGGACGCGATGCTGCATGGTTGGGTCAGCCGCGCCTGGGCGAGGAAACACCACGAACTCTGGTATCGCGACATCACCCGCGATGAACGCAATCCGGACGTGCCGGAGCGACCGATCACCAAAAAGGGCTGAACTTTGGCAACCATTCTTGAACCCGGGGAAATCGAGGCGGCGGCCAGTTCGCCGCCGTTTCTGTACCTGCCACCGCACAACCTGTTTACTTTGCGCGCCCAGCGGCTGGAGCAATTGGCCGAAGGGCATCCGCTGGCCGATTATCTGCAGCTGATTGCCGGATTGTGCCGGGCTCAGCAGCAGGTGATGGACGAGCCGCCCTTGACGGTGCCAATCGACGTGCAACGCCTTGAAGTCTGTCAGCGCCACGGCTTGCCGCCATTTGCCGCCGATACGCTGGTGCGCGAGGACGGCTGGCAGGCGTATCTGGATGCTTTGCTGCAACGCTATGTGCCATCGGAACAGCCGGCGGTGCTCGACGCGTTGGCCACGCTGCGGGAGGCCAGTGCCGGCCAGTTGCGTGCGTGGGCGGTGGCGCTGGTCAGCGGCCAGTATTCAATGGTGCCGGCGGCGCTGGTGCCGTTTCTCGGCGCCGGCCTGCAAGCGGCGTGGAGCCACTGGCTGCTCAGCGCAGCGAACTTGCAACTGAAACCCGGCGACAGCCTCAGCCAGTGCCCGGGCTGCGGTTCGCCGGCGATGGCCGGGGTGATCCGCCATCGCGGCAAACACAACGGTCTGCGCTATCTGGTGTGTTCGCTGTGCGCCTGCGAATGGCACGTGGTGCGGGTCAAGTGCGTGTATTGCGAGTCGAGCAAAGGCCTCGATTACCTGAGCCTGGAGGACGATCGCCACGCCTCCAATCAGGCGCCGATTCGCGCGGAGGTCTGCCCCAGCTGCAACAGCTACCTGAAACTGGTCTATCTGGAGAACGATGCCGAAGGCGAAGCGTTGTCGGCGGATCTCGGCAGCCTGCTGCTCGACATGCGTCTGGCGCAGGACGGTTATCAGCGTCTGGCACCGAATCTGATGCTGGCACCGGGAGACGAATGACCAGAGCGTCTACACTCGCCGGAGAGTCTTGTTTTCGGGAGTGGCTGATGTCTTCGAGTGTTGCCCTGCGGTTGCCGTCCATTGATGGTTTGTTGCGTCACCCGGCCTGTCTGCCGCTGGCCGAGCGTTATGGCCGTGAGGCGTTGCTGAGCGGCTTGCGGCAGTTGCTTGATGAGCTGCGGCTCAGCGTGTTGCAAGGTCAACTGTCTGCCATTGAAATCAGCCCCGAAGTGCTCGCCGGCCGCGTCGGCGAGCGCCTGACCCAGCAACAGCGCAGCAACGTGCGCCGGGTGTTCAACCTGACCGGTACGGTGCTGCACACCAACCTCGGCCGCGCCTTGCTGCCCGAAGAGGCCATCGAAGCGGTGCAGATGGCCGCACGTTACCCGCTCAATCTGGAATTCGATCTGGCCAGCGGCAAGCGCGGTGATCGCGATGATCTGATCGAAGGCCTGATCCGCGAACTGACCGGCGCCGAAGCCGTCACCGTGGTCAACAACAATGCCGCAGCAGTGCTGCTGACCCTCAACAGCCTCGGCGCACGCAAGGAAGGCATCATTTCCCGTGGCGAGCTGATCGAGATCGGCGGCGCGTTCCGCATTCCCGACATCATGGCCCGCGCCGGCGTGCGCCTGCATGAAGTCGGCACCACCAACCGCACCCACGCCCGCGACTACGAAGCAGCGATCAGCCCGCGCAGCGGCTTGATCATGCGCGTGCATGCGAGCAACTACAGCATCGAAGGCTTTACCGCCCGGGTGCCCACCGCCGAACTGGCCGAGCTGGCGCATCGGCACGGCTTGCCGCTGCTGGAGGATCTGGGTAGCGGCAGTCTGCTGGACTTGACCCGTTGGGGCCTGCCAGCGGAACCGACGGTACGGCAAGCGCTGCTTGATGGCGCGGACATCGTCACCTTCAGCGGCGATAAATTGCTCGGCGGGCCGCAGGCCGGGTTGATAGTCGGGCGCAGAGACTTGATCGCGAAGATCAAGAAGAACCCGCTGAAGCGCGCCTTGCGGGTCGACAAGTTGACCCTGGCGGCGCTGGAAGCGGTGCTCGGCCTGTATCGCGATCCCGATCGCCTCGCCGAACGTCTGCCGAGTTTACGGCTGTTGACTCGCCCGCAAGCTGAGATCTTCGCCCAGGCTTCCCGCCTGCAACCGGCGATGGCTGAAGTCTTGGGCGAACCCTGGCAGGTCAGCGCCGTGCAGGCGTTGGGCATGATCGGCAGCGGCAGCCAACCGGTGGCGCGTCTGCCGAGTGCAGCGCTTTGCCTGCGCCCGCAGGTATCGAAACGCTTGCGCGGGCGTTTTCTGCTGAACCTGGAAGCTGCGTTGCGTGGTTTGCCGATTCCGGTGCTGGGTCGAATTGACGACGATGCGCTGTGGCTCGATCTACGGCAACTCGACGACGAACCGGCGTGGCTGGCGCAGTTGCCGCAGTTGCAGGTCGAGTCGTGATCGTCGGCACCGCCGGGCACATCGACCACGGCAAAACCTCGTTGCTGCAAGCCCTGACCGGACAAACCGGCGACCGCCGGCCGCAGGAGCGCGAACGCGGAATGACCATCGACCTCGGCTATCTCTATGCGGAGCTGGAACCCGGTGCCGGACTGACGGGGTTCATCGATGTACCGGGCCATGAGAAATTCACTCACAACATGCTCGCCGGGGCGCAGGGCATCGATCTGGTGTTGCTGGTGGTGGCGGCGGACGACGGGGTGATGCCGCAGACCCGCGAGCATCTGGCGATTGTCCAGTTGCTGGGCATTCCCCGGGCGCTGGTGGCGATTACCAAATGCGATCGGGTCGAGACGGGCAGGGTGAAGCAGGTTCAGCGGCAGATTCTCGATCTGCTCGAAACCGGGCCGTTTACCGACGCGCCGATACTGGCGGTGTCGAGCGTGACCGGGCAGGGCGTCGATGAGCTGCGCCAGACCTTGCTGCAGACCCAGGGTGATGTGCATCAGCGCAGCCGCGAAGGTGGTTTTCGCCTGGCCATCGATCGCGCCTTCAGCGTGGCGGGCGCTGGGATTGTGGTGACTGGCACGGCGTTGTCGGGGACGGTTTCCGTCGGGGACAAACTGACCCTCGGGCCATCCGGTAAAGCGCTGCGAGTGCGTGGCTTGCATGCGCAAAACACAGTCGCTGAACAGGCCTTCGCCGGGCAACGAGTGGCAGTGAATATCAGCGGTGAGCGACTGACATTGGAACAGATCCATCGCGGCCAATGGCTTTTGGCGGACTGGCTGTACGCACCGACGCAACGCGTGGACATCGAATTTCAACTGTTGCCCGGCGAGCGTACCTTCGAACATTTCCACCCGGTCCACGTGCATCTCGGCACCCAGGACGTCATCGCCCGCGTCGCGTTGCTCGAAGGCACGCGCCTGCTACCTGGCGAGCGCATGTTCGCGCAGCTGCTGATCAACACTCCGGTGCACGCGGTGAAGGGTGATCGCGTGATCCTGCGCGACCAGAGCGCGCAACGCACCCTCGGCGGAGGTCAGGTACTCGACCCGTTCGCCCCGGCCCGCCAGCGCCGCAGCCCAGAACGGTTGGCGCAACTGCAAGCCCTGGCCCGCAGCGACACGCTTGAGCAGGCGCTGCCGGTGTTGCTCAACCACAGTACTGGCGGCCTCGATCCGCAACGGCTGGAGCGTCAGTTCAATCGCCCGCGTGAGGGCTGGTCGCTACCGGCCAACGTGCGCCTGATCGACACCCGCCAAGGCCCGGTGCTGTTCAATTTGCAGCGCTGGGGACAACTGAAGTTCACGGTGCTGGAGCAACTGGCGAAGTTTCATGAGCTGGAGCCCGACCAGATGGGCCCAGACCGCGACCGTTTGCGGCGCTTCAGTGGTCTGGCGCTGGAGCGTTCGACTTTTGTCAGCCTGCTGGAAGAACTGCGTGCTGCCGGGTCGATCAACGCCAGCGGGCCGTGGCTGCATCTGCCCGATCATCAGGTGCGGTTGAATGCTGAAGACGAGACCCTGTGGCAACAGATGCAACCGCTGTTCGAACAGGCCGGTTTCGATCCGCCGTGGGTGCGCGACGTTGCCAAAGCGCTCGGTACGGAAGATGCCGTGGTGCGTCTGCTGCTGCGCAAACTGGCGCGGTTGGGGTTGATGCATCAGGTGGTGCGCGACCTGTTTCTGTCTGACGGGCAACGGCAGCGCATGGCCGACATTCTGTTGCAACTGGAGCAGGAAAATCCGTCGATCCAGGTGACAACGTTCCGTGATGCGCTAGGCTTGGGACGCAAACGCTGTATTCAGTACCTGGAATACTTCGACCGCCTCGGCCTGACCCGGCGCATCGGCGAATCTCGCGTGATCCGCCACGACAACGCGCTGGCCAGTGCCGACGCACCCTGAGTTCAAAGGAAGGCAATCGCGCCCGGTGGCGCGGCCGGGCTTCAAACCCGGTTGGGGACGGCATCCGTTCCCGGGCAGGTTCGACTCCGGCTGCCTTCCGCCAATTATTCTCGTGCTCGCCGCAGTAATGCTCGCTGTGGCGGCGCAAAGCCAACGGTCAAGGCTGATAGGGAATCAGCTTGTCCTTCTCCAACTCTTCCAGAAACTGATCCAGCATCTGCTGCTTGTTCTTGTTGTCCGGGATCGGCACGTACCAAGCCAACACGCTCCAGCCTTCGCGGGAATAGTTATAGGTCTTGAGCAGTTTTCCGTCCTTGAAGACCGAGCCGCGCAAGTTGTTCTGGTAGTGATAAGGCACAGGGAGGGTGAACAGGGTCAGGACATTGAACATGGCCAGATAATGGGTTTCGCCCGACCACGGCTGGGTAATCAGCAGGCTGTAGCCGTTGCGGGTGTAACCGCCGTCGAGCATGGAAAACGCACCGGAGTTTTTCAGTGCAGAAATGGTTTCGCCCTGGCGATATTCTTCGTGCCGGGTATTGGCCTGACCCAGGCTCAACGTCACCGGCACATAGGCTTGCGTGGCGTGATAATCGAGGGGCGGCAGGGTGTTGGCGCAACCGCCGAGTGCCATTAGCGCACTGAGCAGGGCACCGGTCTTGATCCAGGGCAGCTTCATTGGGCACTCCCAACGACAGGGATCAACCGGTCATGTTGAACGTCCTGGGCGAAGGCCCGGGCAATACGGCTGAGGTTCTGTACTTCCAACTCGCCACCCTGATCGAGCAACCAGGTGTATTTCCGGGTGTTATTGCGATAGGTGTACTGCTTGAGGCGCTTGTCGCCTTGATACACCGAGAACTCGGCCTGCGTGTCGTATTCCTTCGAAAGCGGCAGCATGAACAATGTGGCACAACTCAACAACACCACCGGGAACGGCGGGAACTCGCGTTGCATGTTCAATTTGACTTGGACGTTGTACGCATCGTTTTGGCCGGACCCAGTTTCGACGTTACGAAATACGCCAGTTTCGCGCAGATGATTGCGCAACGACGAAGACTGAAGAGGGTCGTCGATCATGACGTGGATCGGTGCCAGATAATCCTGTCCGTCGGCCAGTGTGCGCTCTGGCAAGGTGTTGGTGGCGGTACAACCGGCCAGCAGAGCGACGGTGGCAAGCGTGGTGACTTTTTTCATGGTTTGATGTCCGCGGCAACACCCGGCGGGGTATCGGCAAAAATATAGGGTTCGGCGCTTTTCAGATCGAGCTTCAGTGATTGCAGAGGTGGTAGTCCGGGAACCTGGCGCTGGGCGATCACGGCGTCGCGGGCGCGCTGATCGCGCCAGAGGAAGGTGCAGCCGATGCCGTTGGGGCAGAGCGAGCGATATTCACCCATGTAATAGGCTTTTCCGGCTTCAAGACGCAGCGGGAGGTTGAATTTCTCGCGCGCTTCCATCGAACTGTAAACGGTGCCAAGCCCCGGCGTGTATCGCGCAGAGAAGAACTGGAAATCGTAGAACTCGTAGTCGCCCGGTTTCAAAGCAAGGACGAAGACACTCGCGGCACCGCTGCCGTCCTGAATATCCTGCGGCGTTGAATAGGCACCGGCCATTTTCCAGATACCGGCAGCGCCGTACTGGGAACCACGTTTGCGAATAAACAGGCGTTGGTTATCCGCCGGAGACAGTTTGAGCGAGCGCGGCCCGATGGACCCGATCAAATAAGCCACAGGCTCGTTGGCCTTGGCCTGCAATGGTTCGCTGACCCACGACGCGCTTTGGGTGATACAACCACTGAGCAGCGAGGCCAGCAGGCCGGCGGCCACTATTTTGAAGACATGAAACATGAACATCCCTGAATCTGCGTGATTGATGACGTTCAGTTGCGAAGGCCAATCAAAGCCTTCCTGGCCAAACGTTTTTGCGGGGCGCGCAGACTAAGTGATGTAGTGGCATTTGGCTAGCCAATAACGCAGGTCGGCTTGCGTCCGCCAATGATGCAATGTTCAAAATGTCACTCAATCCACTAGTTGGAGCGAGCCTGCTGGCGATGGCCGGTGGATCATTAACCTCAAAGTCGGCTGATCGGCCGCCATCGCGAGCAGGCTCACTCCTACAGGGGATCGGGTTTTCAGGCGGGCGGGTAGAGGTTGTCGAGGGCGCGGTTGACGGTCAGTTCGCCGAGCATCACGACTTGCTGAATGCCCAGCAGGGTGTTGCGGTAGGGGGCATCCAGCAAACCGGCGAAATCACTGAGCATGACGCTGGCCGAGGCCAGCGATTCACTGGCGTGTACCAGCAGGGTTTCGTTGTCGGCGGCGGGATTGACGTGGAACAGGTTGCTGGATTGGCGGGTGATGTCTGGTGTGGGCGGTTTGAGGTAATGGTCGAGGGCGCGGTCGGCGGCTTCGTGGAGTTTTTTCGAGTCGAGGGATTCGTACGGCGAGATCGGGTCTGACATCGGCGGGTTGGGCGTTACCTTGAACATGGTGAAGCTCCTATTAGCAATGGAGCCGCCATAACCCGTCGCTAAACAGGTAAGGGTGGCGGCTGTACGCGGGTTAGCGAACCGGAAATAGGCACCCGGTAGACCCGGAGGTCTCCCGCATACAGCCACCATAGCGAAATCACAGACACGGAATCTGTAATGAAGCTTGAAATGCTGAGTGCGCCTATTTGAACCCGAGTCGCTAAACCCGATCGCTGAATGAGTCAGCGACCCGGAAACGATAGAGACCCGCTCCAAAGCGCACAAGCCGGCGGATTCTGGCGTAGCCGTAGGCAACGACGCAAGGATGTGTAGGCTGCGAGAGTGTCTGCAAGTGTTGCTTAAACAAGGCTGTTTAGCGCAGCACAAATCCCTTGTGGGAGCGGCGGTGCGACGACTCCCACAATGGGCAATGGGCAATGGGCAATGGGCAATGGGCAATGGGCAATGGGTTTCGGGTTACAACACGCCATACTCGCGCGCTGTGCGATCCACCGCGATGCGCGTCTTGTCGACCAGTTCATCCAGCTCCGCCCGCGTGGCGATCAGCGCCGGGGCCATGATCATCCGGCCCAGCGTCGAGCGAATGATCAAGCCTTCCTCAAAACCAATGGTGCGGCAGCGCCAGGCGATGTCGTTCTCGTTGGCAAAGCGCTTGCGGGTGGCTTTGTCTTCGGCGAACTGCAATGCCGCCACCAGCCCGACACCCTGAACCTCACCCACCAGCGGATGGTTGCCGAACACCTCACGCAGGCAGTTCTGCAGGTACGGGCCGGTGTCGTTTTTCACCTGAGTGACCACGCCTTCATCGCGCAAGGCCTTGAGGTTGGCGATGGCCACCGCAGCCGCCACCGGGTGTCCGGAGTAGGTCAGGCCGTGGGCGAACACGCCGCCTTTTTCCACCAGCGCCTCGGCCATGCGCCGCGACAGAATCAGCCCACCCATAGGGATGTAGCCGGAAGTCAGGCCTTTGGCGATGGACAGGGTGTCCGGTTCAAAACCGAAGGCCTGATGCGCAAACCATTCGCCGGTGCGGCCGAAACCGCCGATAACTTCGTCGGCGCACAGCAGCACGTCGTACTTACGGCAGATGCGCTGAATTTCCGGCCAATAGGTGGCGGGCGGAATAATCATGCCGCCAGCGCCCTGGAACGGTTCGGCAACAAACGCAGCGACTTTGTCGGCGCCCAGTTCGAGGATCTTGTCTTCCAGTTGCCGCGCCGCTTGCAGGCCGAACTCCTCCGGACTGAGGTTGCCTTCGTGGGCGAACCAGTACGGTTCGTCGATGTGCGCGACGTCGGGGATGGTGCCGCCCATCTCGTGCATGAATTTCATGCCGCCCAGCGCCGTCGCGGCGAGGGTCGAGCCGTGGTAGCCGTTCCAGCGGCCGATCATGATTTTCTTCTCGGGCTGGCCCATCACCTGCCAGAACCTGCGCACGGTGCGGATCAGCACTTCGTTGGCTTCGGAACCGGAGTTGGTATAGATCGCGTGGCTGTAGTGCTTGGGCAACAGGCTGAACAGCAGCTCGGAGAGCTCGATCACCTGCGGGTGAGTGGTGTGGAAGAACATGTTGTAGTAGGGCAGTTGTTGCAGCTGCGCGGTGGCAGCGGCGGCCAGATCCTTGCGCCCGTAACCGAGGTTGGTGCACCACAGGCCGGACATGCCGTCCAGATAACGATTGCCGTCGTTGTCCCACAGCGCCAGGCGATCACCGCTGACCATCACCCGCGGGCCTTCCTCGTTGAGGGCCTTCTGGTCGACGAACGCGTGAATGTGGTGGGCGGCGTCAGCGGCCTGGTAATCGCGGGTGCTGCGGGTCGGATCGAATTCGGCGGACATGGCGGTTCTCCAGAGAAACGGGGCAAGTGGGTGCGCGTTCATTCCTGCGGTGCACGGCCAATATTTGTCACTAAAAAAATTTTTGTAAAGAAAATATTTGTCGGTGAAAAAAGAAATCCGTAGGCTGACGCCCATCAGCAACACAGGACACCAGCACCATGAGCGGGCTCAGAGAACGGCAAAAGGAACAGCGCAGGGAAGTCATCGCGCAGGCAGCGCTGGAGCTGTTCATCAGCAACGGCTTCGGCGCCACCACGCTGGAGCAGATCGCCAATCAGGCCGGGGTTTCCGCGCCGACGGTGGTCAACTATTTCGGCGGCAAACAGGAGATTTTGCTGGCGTTGCTCAAGCAACCGGACGAGCAGGCGATGCGCGATGCTAGGGCCAATCTGGATGACGACAGCGATCCACTGGAGGCGTTGTGCGAGTTCGAAGGGCTGATGACCCGTTACCAGTTGCAGGCCATGCCGGCATCACTCTGGCGGGAACTGGCACCGTTTCTGTTTTCCGGCGAACTGGCGCAGGCCCTGGAGCCGTGGAATGCGGCGGTTATCGAGGAAACCAAGGCATTGCTGGTGCACTTCCAGACCCTCGGCAAAGTGCGCGAGTCGGTCGATATCGACGTGGCGGCAACGCTGTTCAATCAGTACGCGAACCTGGCGTTCATCCGTCTGGCCACCGAGCCTGAGCCGGATCGGGCTGCACACGCCGAACACATGCGCGGTGTTCTGAGCCTGCTGTGTCACGGCATGCTCGCGCATTGAATGCATCTTGGGAAAAGGCCTACAGACGCTAATCCCGCGCGCCCCTCAACATTCCTCTGCTGCAACTCACCTGGCCAGACCGGGTGGGGCAGCAGTGACTCCCATTTGCAGCTTGCAGATGGGCGTCAGTAATTGAGCCGCCATGAAGGCGGCGCATCGACAATTATAGGAATCCAGTATGAAAAGCATTTTCAAGGCAACGATCGCCATCACTGTTGTCACCGGCGTCGCACTGCTGTCGGGCTGCACCGGCCAGGTCTACAACCAACCGAAGAATTGCACCTACGATTACCTGTTCCACCCTTCGGTTTCGGTCTCGAAAATCATTGGTGGCTGCGGTCCGGTAGACAAGCTGCCGCAATAAGCGCAGCGGTCTGACCTGAACCCTCCGTTACGCAATGGGCGGAGGGTTCTACGAGCCTTTCGGCAACCACGGTTGCATCTGTTGCAGCAACCCACGTCCGCCACGACGCAGTCCGGCCGCGAGGGTCAGCCACGACAGTTCGGTCATGATCACCTCAGAGGCGTGCAGCAAGCGCACTTCGCCCGCCGAGCCACCGGCCGTTCCGCCATCCGGCATGTACACCGTCATCCAGTCGCCGACGCTCTCCACCACCAGACACAGGCGCCAGCCTTGTTCTTCGGCAATCATGCCGACCTTCGCACCGTCGGGAGTCTCCATCCCCGCAAACCGCGCAGTGGTGTCCTTGATCAACTGGTAGCCGGGCAGGTTGCTCAACACCTTGTCGCCGGTGGCTTCAATCGCTCGTGCCGCCGTCGAAGTCCGGGCCAGCAGCCCGGCGAGAAAACACAGCACAATCAAGCCGAATAACGTAGCCAGCGTGATCAGGGTCACGCCGGCAATGTCGTGCCCGGCAAACATCGGCAGCAGTTTTTCCACGGGACCACGCAACAGGTGAATGGCTTTTTCCAGCAGGACGAAAATCAGCACCAGGGGCAGAATGAACAGCAACCCGCCAATCACGGTGGTTTTGATGAACTTGAACATGGCAGCTCCTTGCTGAATTTCTTCAGTCACAGAAACCAAGGCTAGCTGATTAAAATGCCGAGGCCGACTGGTGGCGAACAAGGAGCAGGGCGCATGAGCGTACCGGATCAACAAGCATGGCAGCCGTGGACGCCCGAGCAATTGGCGCAACGCCTGAAACACGTCTCGCGCCCGTGGTGCGTGGTGGGCGGATGGGCGCTGGATTTATGGCTGGGCCGGTCAACCCGTGCGCACAGCGATCTGGAGTTCACCCTCCTGCGGGACGACTTTCAGCGCTTCCGGCAAGCGCTGGCCGAGCTGGACTTCTATACCGTCCGGGACGGTGAACTGGCGTTTTTACCAGTGGGGCAGACGCCAGGCGCGGAGATTTTTCAGGTGTGGGGATATGATGCCGTTGCCCATGTCTGGCGAGTAGATCTGATGCTTGAATCTGGCACGACCGATACGTGGGTCTATAAAAGAGATCCGTCGATTGTCTATCCACGCGCGGCGATGGTGGCACTGAGTGATACGGGGACTCCCTATCTCAGGCCTGCGGCGATTCTGCTGTTCAAGGCCAAATACACGCGTCCCAAGGATCAAACCGATTTCAGTCAGGCATTGCCGAATTTATCTCGCGAAGACCGGAAATGGCTGGTGCAACATTTGGCTCGGTTGCATCCCGAGCATGAGTGGATTCAACGATTGCAAACGACTGAAAAATACTCCCGACCCAACGAATGAACTGTGGCGAGGGAGCTTGCTCCCGCTGGGGCGCGAAGCGGCCCCGCTGTTGAGGAGGACTGCTGTGCAGTCCAGCGGGAGCAAGCTCCCTCGCCACAAAATGTCTAGCGGCGGATCGCCAGGTATGCCTGGCCCAGGTCGCCGGCCCAACCATCGAGAACAGCCTTGACGTCATCGGCAGTCAGCACCTGCTTGTCGTTTTCCAGTGGCATTCCGGTGCCTTTGCCCACGACTTCGGCGACCACTTCGCCGGTCGAGCCGTCTTCGAAGGAGACTTCGGTGGTGATTTCGCTGTCCTGATCGCGAATGCCGGTGGCGGTGCTCACACCCGCAGCGACCAGCGTCACCGGTAGCCATTCATAAAAGCGCAGGCCCTGGGTGCTGGCGGCCACCCGGGTGATCGCCGGTCTGACGGTCAGCGTATTCGGGCCTGGCCTGGATACCAGTTGTGCCACCTTGCCCAGTTCGAGCCGCAGGGCCGCGTCGTAGTAATCGGTCACACCGGAAAGCGTGCTGAGCGGAATCCGTTGAGTCGGCTCGGTCTTGGGGTAAATCTGGCTGGGCGCCAGGTACACCTGAGTGTAACGCCCCCGGGCCAATGCCGGGCTGACCCAGCTCAGAACAGGCTGCCCTGAAGGCGACTGGCGTTCGCTCAGCACGCTGTAGTCACGCAGAAAACCGCGAGGCTTCTCGGGTTCGACCTTTTTATTGCTGCAGGCCGACATGCTCAAGGACGCGGTGCAGAGCAAGGTCATCAGGCAATGACTTCTCATCGGGCCAAACCTTGCCCGGCCGACGGGGTATTGTCCGAGCATTCGATGTGCAGCCGGCCGTGGCTCATGATCCATTGGATGAGGTCGGCGGTCGGAATCGAATGCACGTACTCCACCCATTGCGAATCAGCCGGACCGTACTGCTCGAAATAGCGGCGCAGGACGATACGGCTTTGATCATCTGACAGGCCCAGGCAAAACTCCTGGAACAACAGCGGCGTATCGTGTTCAGGCGCGGTGGTGCGCTGGCTGAGAATCAACGGATAGCGGGCGTCGTGGCCCTCGGCGGTATAACGGTTGTGCAATGCGCTCATTGAATGCCCCCGGTTGTCGATGGCGTGCAGGGTGCCAAAGGGGTTTTGCCGCAGAATGTCCGCTTGATGTCCGGGGAGAAGGAATGTTGCTCGATTGAAATATATGACCCGCCCGCCAGAATAGTTTTAGATGCGTTCTTTTTTGGCCTGAGGATCCTGTGCCCGTGAGCAGACTGCTGATCGTCGACGATGACGTGGAAATTCTCGCCCTGCTGAAGAAGTTCTTCGTCCAGCACGCCTACGAGGTCGATGTCGCCGCTGACGGCGCAGCGATGTGGGCGGCGATTGCGCAGCAGCGCCCGGACACGATCATTCTCGACCTGATGCTGCCCGGCGAAGGTGGCCTGAGCCTGTGCCAGAAAGTGCGGGCGCAGATGGGCATTCCGATCATCATGCTGACCGCCATGGGCGAATTGAGCGACCGGATTGTCGGCCTCGAACTGGGCGCCGATGACTACGTCACCAAACCGTTCGCCCCGCGTGAATTGCTGGCTCGCCTGCGCGCCGTGCAGCGTCGCGCCGGTGAGCAGGTCAGCCCCGCGAGCGAGCCGTCACGGCCGGTGATCGCCTTCGCCGGTTGGCATCTGGACATCACCTGTCGCGAGCTGCGCTCCCCGGAAAACGTGATGATTCCGCTGTCCGGTGGCGAGTTCGATCTGCTGGTGGTGTTTCTCGAACACCCGCAGCGCATCCTCACCCGCGAGCAACTGATCGACTTGTCTCGCGGTCAGGGCCACGACGCCTTTGATCGCAGCATCGACGTGCAGGTCAGCCGCCTGCGCCGCAAGATCGAACCGGACAGCAAGCGCCCGGATCTGATTCGCACGGTGCGCAACGGCGGTTACATGTTCACCGCAAAGGTCACTCGTTCATGATCCGTCGATTCCTGCGCCGTGATCCGTTGAGTCGGCGGATTGCCCTGACCATCGTCGCGGCCATGCTCGCTTCGCTGGCACTCAATTTTCTGTTCGTGGAGGTTGCCGGGACCTGGGCGCGACCACCGATTGAACGCACCGGGTTGCTGGAGCAGATTGCCGCAACCGTCAAGGTGATTGAGGCAGCCCCGGCGCCTTTGCGCGCGCAACTGGCGCAAGCGGCCAGCGGCCCGACGCAGGGTGTGCGGTGGAGTGCGCAACGCGCCGACCTCGGATTGCCCACAGGTGGTACGCCGCTCATCGCCGACAAGACGTCCGGGTTGCATCAGTTGTTGGGCGATGAGCGAGACATTCGGGTGTTCAATCCCGCTGACTGGCCGAGCGGCAGTCCGCTGGCCCGTTACGCGGCGCTGATTCAACTGCCGGATGCCAGCTGGTTGCTGTTCTCTTCGCCCGAGCGCTCCTGGGGCCTGGACATCGGCACGCGCATCGCAATCATCATCGCTCTGGGCCTGATTGCCACCGTGCTGGTGGCCTGGCTTGCCACGCAGCAACTGGCCAAGCCGCTGCAGCGTTTCGCCAGCGCCGCCCGCCGCTTTGGCGGTGATCTGCGCGCGCCGCCGATCAACGTCGAAGGCCCGGACGAGATCCGCCAGGCAATCATCGCGTTCAATACCATGCAGGCGCAGATTCAGCACTACATCAGCGAGCGCACGCACATGCTGGCGTCGATTTCCCACGATTTGCGCGCACCGTTGACCCGCATGCGCCTGCGCAGCGAGTTCATGGAGGATCTTGATCACCAGAGCAAACTGATCCGCGACATCGAAGAAATGCAGTCGATGATCAACGCGGCACTGGCGTTCTTTCGTGAAGACACCCAGCCGGAGCAAAGCACCGCGTTCGACCTGTCGGAGTTGCTGCAGACCATCATCGACGACTACCGCGACCAGAACATCGCGATCGATTTCAACGGCCCGGCGCATCTGGTCTATGAGGGCCGGCCGCTGGGGATCAAGCGGGTGATCGTCAACCTGCTGGAAAACGCCGAGAAGTATGCGCAGCAGCCCGCCATAGCCCTGAGCAGCGACGGCTACAGCGTCTGCATCGACGTCAGCGACGATGGGCCGGGGATCCCCGAAGCGTTGTTGCAGCGGGTGTTCGATCCGTTTTTCCGCCTGGAAACTTCGCGCAACCGTGAAACCGGTGGTGTCGGGCTCGGGTTGTCGGCGGCGCGGGCAATCGTGCGGGAGCAGGGCGGCGAATTGACATTGAGCAATCGCAGTAGCGGTGGCTTGCTGGCCCGGGTGGAATTGCCGCTGTAATACTTTGAAACATTTGCGAGCGGCCGGCGGTCAACAGGACACATTCTCTGCAAGAAGCGTCCATGAAAACCCCACGGCCCTCCGAACGTCTCGAACCACTGTCACAACTGCGCAATCTGAAAATGGCCCGTTCCGCGCATGCCTATGTGCGCGGCAGTACGGTGCAGTTTTATGAGTGGCTGCACAGCCAGCCGGGCCGCAACCTGCCTAAGGGGCCGGCGGTATGGATCTGCGGCGATTGTCACGCCGGCAATCTTGGGCCGACGGGCGATCTCAAGGGGCGGATCGACATCCACATTCGCGATCTCGACCAAACGGTTATCGGCAATCCTGCGCACGATCTGGTCCGTCTGGCGCTGTCACTGGCCACGGCCGCCCGTGGCTCGGATCTGCCCGGCGTGGCCACCGCGCGCATGCTGGAAGAGATGATGCGCGGCTATGAGCAGGCGTTTGAAGACGATGTCGACAAAGAGCCGCCAAGACCCGCGCAAGTGAAGGCCGGCATGCGCAGCGCCGTGCAGCGCACGTGGAAGCATCTGGCGCAGGAACGCATCGAGAACACCAAACCGACCATTCCGCTGGGCAAGCATTTCTGGTCGCTGTCACGTGAAGAACGCAGCGCGCTGAAGTCGCTTTGCGCAACGCCTGACGTCCATACGCTGGTGACGTCATTGAAAGGCCGCTCGAAGGATGATCGGGTGAAGATGCTCGATTCAGCCTATTGGGTCAAAGGCTGCAGCTCGCTGGGGCTCAAGCGTTATGCGGTGTTGCTGGGCGTGGGCGAGGGCGACGATCAGGAATTTTGCCTGCTGGATATCAAGGAGGCAGTTGCCGCCGCCGCCCCCCGGGTGGCCCGTGCGGCGATGCCGCGCGACAACGGCAAACGTGTGGTCGAAGGTGCGCGGTTTCTCTCGCCGGGCCTGGGCAACCGGATGATCGCCACCCGCGTGCTCGATCACGGCTTCTTCATCCGCGAACTGCTGCCTCAGGACATGAAACTGGAACTCGACCAGTTGAGCCAGACCGACGCGATGCTCGCCGCCGGTTATCTGGCCCGCGTCGTGGGGCTGGCCCATGCCCGGCAGATGGACATGAGCACCCGTGCCTCATGGATGCGTGAACTACAAGCGTGTCGCTCGAAGACACTCGATGCGCCGTCGTGGTTGTGGACCAGTGTCGTGCAGTTGGTGGGCAAACATGAGAAAGGTTATCTGGAACATTGCCGGCGTTATGCGCTGGAGCATTGATCGAGCTTAGCGGGCCAGTCCCTCAAGGGCGATGGTCACGGTGCTTGTCTGGCGAGGCCCGGCCAGCGGGGCATTGGTCTGACTGCGATAAGCGTTCGGGCTGCAGCCCAAATGCTTCTGAAAGGCTCGGCGCATGCGTTCTTCCCGACCAAAGCCAACGGTTTCGGCGATTCGCTTGATCGGCTCGCGGGTGGTCTTGAGCAACCAGGTCGCCGCCTCCAGGCGCAGGTTCTCCACGGCTTGCGCCGGAGTCTCACCGGTCGCGGCGACATAGGCGCGAGCAAAGTGCCGCGGGCTCATGCCGAACTGTTCGGCCAGCCGCTCCACGCGCAAATCGCCGTTCAGATTTGCCGCAATCCACCCATGCAAACGTGCCAGACGTACATCCGGATCGGTGCGCAGCGCCTTGGACTGGGCGTTGAGTGGAGCACTGAGTTGCGGTTGCTCGGCGCTGCGCCACAAAAACACCGTGAAGTAGCGAGCCAGCGCCAACGCCGCGTGGGCGCCCAGATCCTGTTCGACCAGGCCGAGCGCCAGGTCGATACCGGCCGTGGCACCACCGCAGGTCCAGAGGTTGCCGTCATGCAGGTAAAGCGCATCGGTCTGGCATTGCACTGACGGATAACGCGCCTGCAACTCGTCAGCGAACTTCCAGTGGGTCACGACCTTGCGGCCATCCAGCAGTCCCGCGGCGGCAAGGGCAAAGCTGCCGGTACCGATCGAGCAGAGCCGGCGGATGTCTGGTGCGCGACGACGCAACCAGTCGCAGGCTTGCTGGTCGGCTTCCAGCGCGGCCATGCCCGGGCCGCCCGCGACGATCAACGTGTCGATCAACGCAGCCATCTGGTCGATCTGCCCAAGTGAACAGGTCGTCACGGTAATGCCCGAGATCGACATGACCTGGCCACCCTGCGGTGAAGCGACCAGCAACCGATAGGGCGGATTTGCCGTGAAGTCTCCGGCCAGCACTCGCGGTATCGCGGCAAACACCTCAAGCGGCCCCGCCGCATTGAGCAACAGCAGATCATCGAACGCCAATACCACGACGGTGCGCGGGATGTCCGACATGGCAGCAAAGGAGGGGTGTTTGGCATGGAGCGGCACGGCGGGCCTCGACATACTGAAATCAATGCACAAGTGAGAGCGCGACAATGCCGATAAAAACTGCTGCTGCCAAGCATCCGCTAACCGCGCGCCTGAAAGCGCTGCTGTGCTGCGCCGCGTTGTTGCTGACCCCGGCAGTTTCTGCCATCGCCGGGCCGTTGAAGATGGGTGATCAGAGCGGTTTGATTCAGGCATTGCTGCACGCGGCGGGCGAGGATCAGGATCTGGCCTACGGGTTGTCGTGGCATCCGTTTCTCGCCGGGACCACGCTGCTCGAAGCGCTGAGCGCCGGGGCGATCGACGTCGGTGTGGTGGGCAACGCGCCGCCAGTGTTTGCCCAGGCCGGCGGCTACGCGGTGCGGATCATCGGCGTGGCCAGCGGTGCGCAAAACAACAATGCGCTGTTGGTGCCCGAAGGCTCCGAGGTGCGCAGTGTGGCTGACCTCAGAGGCAAGCGAATCGCAGTCGCCAAAGGCACCAGCGGTCATTATCTGTTGTTGGCCGCGCTGCATCAGGCCGGCCTCACACCGCGTGAGGTGAGCATTGCCTATGTCAGCCCGGTGGACGCGCAGAACGCTTTTGCCGGCGGCAAACTCGATGCCTGGTCGGTGTGGTATCCCTTCGTCGGTCAGGCGACTTCGCGGGGAGCGCGAATTCTGCTTGATGGCAGCGCCTGGCCGGAAACCGGTCTGAACTTCACCGTTGCCAGCCAGCCTGCACTGGATGATCCCGAGCGCGCAGGGCAGGTGAGTGATCTGCTGGCCAGGCTGGCCCGTGCTCAGAACTGGGCCACGGCCCATCCTGAAGACTGGGCCCGGGTGTTCGCGCAAACCACGCGGCTTCCCGTCGAGCTGGTGCGTGAAATGCTCGCTCATCAGAACCTGCGGTACGTGCGAATTGAGCCTTCAGTCATTGCCTCGCAGCAGCGTCTGGCGGACATGTTTGCCACCGAACGCCTGATCCCCCATCCGCTGCAGGTTGAGCAAATGTTCGACGACCGCTTCAACCCCGTGCTGCCCACGCCCTGAATCCCTTTTTTCATGCCCCGTTCACCGTGCTGCTGCGCTGGCGGCCGGGGCTTACACGTCTGGAGAAAAGCTATGCCTGCTGTGCAAACCACCACGCTCAAACGCCAGAAGACCGGCCTGATCGCTGTCGATCATGCCCGCAGTGCCGGCGGCTATACCTTGTTCGCCCCGCAAACGGCGGACGGCCAAGTGTTTTTGATCGACCTTGACGGCGAGATCGTCCATCGCTGGAAACTGCCTCAGCGCCCGGGCCGCGACGCAGTGATCCTGCGCAACGGCAACCTTGGCTACAACGGCAACCATACCGATTCGCCTGACCTGTTTCCGGGCTGGTCGGTGTGGCACGGCGGTGCGTTCAGCGAAGTCACCCCCGAAGGCGAGGTGGTCTGGGAGCACACCGATCTGCTGCATCACCACGACGCGCAATGGCTGGATAACGGCCACCTGCTGTACACCACCGCCGAGCCCTTGAGTGCGGATCTGGCCCGGCGTGTGCTCGGTGGTATTCCCGGCAGCGAGGCGCCGGGCGGGGTGATCTATGCCGACGTGGTCAAGGAGGTCGACCGTCAGGGCAACGTGGTCTGGGAGTGGCGCAGTTGGGAGCACCTGCGTCCCGAGGATTACCCGTTGCACGAATGCTTCGAGCGTCATCACTGGCCGATGACCAACGCCGTGACGCCGGGGCGCGACGGCAAGGTGATTCTCAGCCTGCGCAGCGTTTCCTCAGTGATTGCCGTGCAACGTGGCAGCGGTGAAGTGCTGTGGCGTCTGGGGCACGATCTGGTCGCGCAACAGCATTGCCCGAGCGAACTGGAAAACGGCAATGTTCTGGTGTTCGACAACGGCATCTTCCGCCCCCACATCAGCATGCCGCACTCGCGCATTGTTGAAATCAACCCGGCCACCCAATGCATCGAATGGCAATACGCCGACACGCCGGGCTACGCGTTCTTCACGCCGTTCATGGGCGGCGCGCAACGTCTGCACAACGGCAACACGCTGGTGACCGAGGCTAACTTCGGTCGGTTGTTCGAGGTCACCCAGGCCGGCGAAGTGGTGTGGGAATACGTCAATCCGCACTTCGCCAGCTATCCCGATGCGCCATCGCGACGCTACTTGCCGGGCGAGAACAACGCGATATTCCGTGCGCACCGTTATCAGCGTCAGGACCTTCCATGGCTGCGTGACTGAACACCCACTCAACCCACCGCAACGATCACGCTCACGCAAGCCACGCGCAGCGAAGTATCGACTCCTCTCGAAGAGCGGCTTGAGGCCGCTCCAGGAACCACCGATGAATCTTCTTTATTCGCGCACCTTTAATGCTGGCGCACTGAGCTTGTTCTCGCTGATGCCGTTTTTGCCGGCAACGGCCAATGACCTGCCGGCCAATTCCGATGTGCTGCAGACGGTCACGGTTGAGGCCCGACGCCGCAGCGAAGATGCCCAGCAAGTGCCCACGGCGATGAGCGTGCTCGGCGCACAAACCCTTGAGGAACAGCGCCTGTATCGCTTGCAGGATTTGCAGCAGGCGATGCCCAGCGTCAACGTCGCGTTCATGCACGCGCGGCAATCGAGCCTGTCGATTCGCGGCTTGGGCAACAACCCGGCCAGCGACGGCCTGGAGGGCAGCGCCGGCATCTACCTGGACAACGTCTATCTCGGCCGTCCCGGCATGGCAGTGTTCGATTTGCTGGATGTCGAGCAGATCGAATTGCTGCGCGGCCCGCAAGGCACCTTGTTCGGCAAGAACACCACGGCCGGGGTGCTGAACATCACCACGCGCCGCCCATCGTTTACGCCGCAAGGCAGCCTCTCCACCTCGGTGGGCGAGGATGGCTACACGCAAAATCAGGCGAGTTTTTCCGGACCGCTCAATGACACGTTGGCGGGGCGCCTTGCGGTTTATCGCACTCATGAAAACGGCTACGTGAACAACGAGTACGACGGGCACACGCTGGGCGGCGGCGTTCGTCAGGGCGCGCGCGGGCAGTTGCTGTTCCAACCCAACGAGGACTTCAATCTGCGCTGGCTGGCTGATTATCACGAAGAGGATTCCAGCGCCGGCACACGTTCGTTGTTCAGCACCGGGCCGACCATCAGTGGCGTCAACCGCTACGAACAGCGTGCAGCGGCGGTCGGGGCAACGCTGGTCAGCGGTCGCCGGGTCAATCTGGACGCCGATCAGAGCGTCAAGGTGTTTCAGGGCGGTACTTCGCTGGAGGCGAACTGGAATCTGCCTGATGGCTACACGCTGACGTCGATCAGCGCTTATCGGTGGTGGGATTTCACCCCGCGCAATGATGACGAACTCAACGTTGATGTGATGCACAACGTCGGGCAGTCCGCTCGCGATAAACAGTACTCGCAGGAGCTGCGACTGGCCTCCCCGGTGGGGGAACATTTCGACTATGTGCTCGGTGCTTACTACTTCCGTCAGGAAATGAACAACAGCGTTTTCACCGACTACGGCCCTCTGGCAGATACCTGGAACGGCACCCCGCAAGGTGCATTGAACAACGTCACCAGCGTAGGGCATGGCAATGTCGATACCGACAGCTTCGCCACATTTGCTCAGGGCACCTGGCATTTGACCCCTCGCCTGGATTTCACTTTGGGCCTGCGCGGCACGTATGAGCGCAAGCTGGCAGAGGTCACCCGCAACGCGCCTTTGGGCGGCAGTCCGGTCAGCGGCGCCGCAGCGGGTGCCCGGGCCGGAAGGGTCGGCGCTTACGATTCCGGTGACTTGAGCCTGTACAGTTTCAGCCCATCGGCACTGGCAAGCCTTGCCTGGCATGTGAACGATCAGGTGCTGGGCTATGCGTCGCTGTCCCACGGCGAAAAGTCGGGTGGTGTGAACCTCAGCGTCGCCAGTGCCCCGGTCGCCGGTGCCGACTCATTGTTGATCGGCAGCGAAAGGGCCAACGACGCCGAGCTGGGCATCAAAACCACGTTGCTCGATCAACGCCTGTTGCTCAACGCCAACCTGTTCTGGACGGTGGTGCATGGCTATCAGACCAATGCCTACGACGACGTCAATCTCACCAGCTATCTGACCAATGCCGGCTCGGTACGCAGTCGCGGGCTGGAACTCGACAGCAGTTGGCGCCCGCTGCGGGGCCTGACGATCAACCTCAATGGATCATGGAACGATGTGCGTTATCTGTCTTACGAGGATGCCCCATGCCCGGCCGAGATCGCCTTGCGTCCGGGGGCGCCGGCGGCCTGCGATCTGAGCGGGCATGCCGTGGTGGGCGCGTCGAAATGGATCCTCAACAGCAACGCCGCCTACCAATGGAATCTGGAAGACGGCTTGCAGCCCTACGTCAGCGGTAGCTACGCGTGGCGTTCCCATGCAGTCGGTACGGTGGATGACTCTGCGCAAGGTCAGTTGCCGGGATACGGCCTGGTGAACGTCGCCACCGGTGTGCGCGGCGACTGGGGCAGGGGGCAGTGGGACGTTTCGCTGTGGCTGAAAAACGCCTTCGACAAGACGTACTACACGACGCTGTGGAACTCACCCAACGGTGCGTATACCGGCGTGCTGGGTACGCCGCGAACCCTGGGAATGACCGCGCGTTATGATTTCTGAATGACGTCTGCGGGCGCTGGTTTCAATCACAAATTGCCGACGCCGCCGTCCACCAGCAATTCGGTCCCGACCACGTAAGCCGATTCATCAGAGGCCAGGTAAACGGCGGCTTTGGCCAGTTCCCACGGGGTTCCCATACGGCCGATCGGCACCAGTTGACGAATCCGCTCGCGCAACGCCTGCTGCTCGGCGGCAGGCAAGCCGAGTTTGTCCAGCGCCGCCGTTTCAGTAGGGCCGGGGCTGAGGCCATTGACGCGAATGCCTCGCTGGATCAGTTCGCCGGAAAGCGTGCGCGCCAGCGACAGCAGCCCGGCCTTGCTGGCGGCATACGCACTGCTTTGCGCGAGACCAATCCTGGCACTGACGGAACCGCAGAGGATCACCGACGACGGATTGGCCAGCAGCGGCATCAGCGCCTGGATCAGGAAGAACGGGCCCTTGAGGTTGATCTGCATGAGCTGATCCCATGCCGCTTCGTCCCAATCTTCGATAGAGCGGTGAGTGACGTCACCGGCGTTGACGAACAGCACGTCCAGCCGCGGCCAGACCCCGGCGAGTTTGCGCGCCAGCGTCTGTTGGCCAACGCTGTCACCCGCATCGCTCTGGATCGCGAGAACGGCATCGCCCAGTTCGTGCCTTACAGCCTGCAAGGCACTTGCGCTGCGTCCAGTGACTGCGACTGTCGCGCCTTCCAGCACAAACTGGCGTGCGGTTTCCAGGCCGATGCCGGAGGTCCCGCCAGTGATCAACGCGAATTTGTTTTTCAGCCTCGACATGTCTTGCGCCTCTGCAACGGGTTGGATAGCTATTCTCAGAGCATTAGTATCCTTTGACCAGTAGGCACCTTTTGCATACCAAGGGACGGACTTGATCCTCATGAACACTCAACAACCGCTGCCAGACACCACGGATTTGCCGCTGAAACCGCCCGCGGGTTGCCCGATGGTCGATTTCGTCAATCTGATTTCCGGCAAGTGGGCCATTCCGATCCTGTACCGGCTGATCGTGCTGGACTGCCCTGTGCGCTTCAGTGATCTGCAGCGTGCGGTGGCGCCCATCACCCAGAAGGAACTGACGCGCCAGTTGCGCCTGTTTGAACAACGCGGGCTGGTGACGCGCACGGTTTTCGCGCAGGTACCGCCCCGGGTGGAATACCGGATCACGGCTCTGGGGAGCACTCTGCAAGGGACGCTGGACTCGCTGGCTGAATGGATGCGCATCAATGCCAATCAGCTTCGCCATCCCCAGTGCGAATAACGCGGATATCCAGGCGCTACGCTGCAAACAGGCCCCAGAACATGCCGATGACCACGACCGCCATCGCCGCGGTGCAACTCCAGCCCAGAACTTTAAGCCCGGGCGCAATGACAAAGGAGCCCATGATCTTCGGGTGCGATGCCATCAACATCATGATGAACATGATCGGCACTGCAATCACACCATTGACGACAGCGCTCCACAGCAACGCCTTGATCGGGTCAATCGGTGCAAAGCAGATCAACACACCCAATAAGGTCGACGCCGCGATGATGCTGTAAAACGCTTTGTTGGCCAGGGGTTTGGCCGACAGGCTGTTGCGCCAGTGAAATGTTCCGGCAACGGCGTACGCCGCAGAACCTGCGAGGACGGGAACCGCCAGTAGTCCTGTGCCAATGATGCCGGCGCTGAACAACCAGAAGGCGAACTCGCCGGCAATCGGTCGCAAGGCACTCGCGGCCTGCTCGGACGTCTGGATGTCCGTGAGGCCATGCAGGTTCAGGGTGACAGCGGTGGTCAGCATGATGAAAAACGCGACGATATTCGAGATCCCCATGCCGATCAGGGTGTCGGTATTGATGCGGGTGAAGTTGGCTTTTGCCTGGTTTGGCGCATCGATCAGTGACTGCGCCTGCGGATCGGCCTCCAGTTCTTCGACTTCCTGGGATGCCTGCCAGAAAAACAGATAAGGGCTGATGGTCGTGCCAAAAATGGCCACCACGATGGTGATGTACGCCGGTTTCCACGACAGCTGAGGCCAGACAGTGTGCTCAACGACCTGGCCCCAGGGAATGTGCACGGCAAACACGATCCCCACATAGGCCAGCAGCACCAGGGTCAGCCACTTGAGTACGCGCACGTAACGCTTATAGGGAATGAACACCTGCAGCAGCAGGGACACGATGCCGAAGCCAACGGCATAGAAGTGCGGCGATCCGCCGATCAACAGCTTCAGTGCCGCCCCCATGGCGGCGATGTCCGCTGCAATATTGATGGTATTGGCAAACATCAACAGCGTGACGATCCCGAACAACAACGGGCGAGGGTAATGCCTTCGAATATTGGTCGCCAGCCCATGCCCGCTGACGCGACCGATCCTGGCACTGATGATCTGAATGCCGACCATCAACGGAAACGTCAAAAACAGGGTCCAGAGGGTATTCAAGCCGAATTGTGCGCCGGCTTGCGAGTAGGTGGCGATCCCGCTGGGATCATCATCCGCCGCACCCGTGATAAGCCCGGGCCCGAGTTTTTTTACCCATGAACCGTGGCTGACAACCGCAGGCTTCTCGATGGGCGTTTTATTGTTCATTTTTTTCTCAGGGAGAAGGACTGCCACACCTGTTTTGAATGATGTTTTTTTCAACAGGATTCAGAAACGCCTGAAGAGGCGTTGCCACGGGTTTGACTATAGACGCATACCCGGACGTGCACCGGCCCGGGCAGGTTAAGCGGGAAATTTCCTACAGTTTGCAGTGACGAATCCTACATGTTCGCCAGTGGCCGTCAGCGATGATTTTCAGCGGAACAAAGTGCTCGTCATTTTCTACGCCCTGAAAGATCCGCTGTCAGCATCGACCGTTACAAGTCAAACAATCGACGGTGTGTTTTCAATGTATTTCAGGTGCGAACTCAGAAGGGCGAGTAGTTGTTTCAAAAATAACTATCCCATCGAGATTCAGTCATGAAAAAGATTGTCGTTGTTACTGCCGCTACCGTTGTAATGGGTCTGGCTTCCCTGGCGAACGCCGCCACTCCGCCTACTGGCAACCCGGGCACTATTCGCTTCACCGGTGAGATCGTTTCCGGCGCGTGCGGTATCGATGCCAACTCCCTGGACCAGACCGTTCCATTGGGTCAGGTACCTGCCAACACCTTCAAGGCAATCGGCGATCGTTCGAGCCCTGAGAAGTTCGACATCGTCCTCACCGAGTGCGACACCTCGACCCAGAAAAACGCCCGTTTCACCTTCACCGGTGTGCAGGATCCAACCGTTCCAGAGCTGTTCGCTACTACCGGTCTGGCGCAGAACGTCGGGATCCGCCTGCAGGCCAGTGCTGGCGAAATGCTCGACAACGGTAAAGAACAAGTGGCTCCGGTAGTTCTGCAGAACGGCAACAACACCGTTTCGTTTGCTGCCATGTACGAAGCGACGGCGGCCACCGTCACTACCGGTGAAGCTGACAGCGTTGCCAACTTCACAGTGGCTTACAACTGATAAGCCTTTATCAGTTGTAAGAGAAAGGGGTGCAAACCCCTTTTTTTATTGCGTTTGAATCATTCGATAGGGTTTCTCCCTTGTATCGTCGCACTTTCATTCTGTCCTCTCTTTGGTTGGCAATCAGCCAGGCACAGGCTGTCGAGTTCAATTCGGACTTTCTGAATATTGATAACGACAAGAATGTCAGCCTCGGGCAATTTGTGCATGCCGACTACACCGTGCCCGGCACTTACTTGCTCGACATTGCTGTCAACCAACGGTACTTCGGCACGCGCTCGATTGAATTCAAACCCGGCGCTGACCCACAGCAGAGTTATGCCTGTCTGACGCTGGATCTGGTGCAAACCTTCGGCCTCAAGCCGCCACTGCTGGAAAGCCTGCCGCGTACGGCGAACGGGCAGTGCGTGGATCTGGCCAGCGTGCCCGGCGTGAGCATCAAATACCTGAAGAACCTGGCACGCCTGGCAATCAGTATTCCCCAGGCGTCGTTCGAGTACGACGATCCCAACTACATTCCGCCGGCAGCCTGGAGCAATGGCTTGAATGGCGCGCTGCTCGATTACCGGGTGATCGCCAACTCGCGTCAGTCATCGGCGTCTGGCAATTCCACTCGTTCGAATTCGGTGCAGAGCTACGGCACGGCCGGTCTGAACTTCGATACCTGGCGCGTGCGTGCGGACTATCAGGCTCAAGTACGCAACGACAGCCAGGGTGATGACATCGGCGACAAGCCGTTTCAGCTGAACCGCTTGTACGCCTATCGCGCGCTGCCCTCGATCCGCTCGAAACTGTCGGTGGGCGAGGATTACCTGAACTCGGACGTGTTCGATACCTTCGCCCTGCGTGGCGCTACCCTGAGCAGTGACGACCGTATGTTGCCGCCCAATCTGCGCGGCTATGCGCCGTTGATCAGTGGTCTGGCACGCACCAATGCCACCGTCACGGTTTCCCAGCAGGGGCGCGTGCTGTATTCCACCACCGTGACTCCGGGCGCGTTCAGCATTCAGGACTTGAACAGCAGCGCCCAGGGCACGCTGGACGTCACTGTGCGCGAAGAGGACGGTACCGAGCAGAAATTTACCGTATCCACCGCAGCGGTGCCGTTCCTCGCCCGTGAAGGCGAGTTGCGCTACAAGCTGTCCGGCGGCCAGCCACGGCTGGACGGCGCGCGCGGGATCGAACCGGGTTTTGTCGCCTCGGAACTGGCGTACGGCTTGCCCCATGACTGGACCGCGTATGGCGGCGTCCTCGCTTCCTCGGGTTATCTGGCTCATGCCGTCGGGCTGGGCAAGGATCTGGGCGCGTTCGGCGCCTTGTCGGCCGACGTCACCACCTCCCGCGCCAAGTTGCGCTGGAACGGTGAACAAGTCACCGGTAACTCGTACCGCATCAACTATTCCAAGCACTTCGATGGCATTGGCACCGATCTGCGCTTCCTCGGTTATCGCTTTTCCGACAAGACCTTCACCAACTTTTCGCAGTTTATCGGTGACCCCGACTCCTACTCGATGAACGCCGGCAAGCAGCGCTATTCGGTGATCCTCGCCAAGAGTTTCCCGTGGCTGTCCACCAGCCTGTCCTTCGACCATTCCACCTATTGGGATGCGCCGGATGCCGATCGGGTCGGCGTGTCGCTGGCGCGCAGTTTTTCCCTGGGCAACGTCAAGAACATCAACGTCAACCTGTCGGCGTACCAGACGCGCAATGCCTTGCAGAACGACTCGCAGATCTACCTCGGAGTGACCATCCCGCTGGGCGGCAATTCGACGATGTCGAGCAACATCCAGCACAGCGGTTCCGGCGGCTATGCCGGCAATGTCGGTTACAGCCACGACACTGGCGAGGGCGTGAATTATCAGGTTTACGGCGGCGTCGGCGACAACCGCTACGTCAATGCCTACGTCGGCAAACGCACCTCGACGTATCGCGCCAATGCCTCGGTCACCACCGATGGCAGTACCTACAGCTCGGCCACCGGTGAAATTGATAGCTCGCTGGTGGTGACCCGCTATGGCGTGGCGGCCCACGGCAACGGCTCGAACGGCGATACCCGATTGCTGGTGTCCACCGACGGCGTGCCGGACGTGGCGTTTGCCGGTCGTGCCCGAACCAACCAGGACGGTTACGCCGTCATGGATGGCCTGCCGTCGTTTCAGGCCTACGAGGCCCGGGTCAACATGGAAAAGCTGCCGCTCAACACTGAAGTCAGCAACCCGATTCAACGGCTGGCGCTGACCGAAGGCGCGATCGGCTACGTGAATTTCCCCGCGGGGCAGGGGCACAACGCGTTCGTCACGCTGCTGTTGGCAGATGGCAGTGCAGTGCCGTTCGGGGCCTCGATTCAGGACAGCAATACCAACAAGGAAGTGGGCATCGTCGGCGAGGACGGAGTGACGTACCTCTTGGGCGTGAAAACCGACGCTCGCCTTGTGGCGCGTTGGGACGACAGCAAAAGCTGCGCCCTGGCCGAACTGCCCGTCGAAGACATCGTGACCAATGTCTCGCATCCCTTGCGCTGCCTGTAGGGCGGCGCCCTGACTTTTCTGGAGATTTCCTATGAATTGCAAACCCAACTTGCAGCGCTGCAAATCGCTGCTCCTGACGCTGTCCATGAGTCTGCCGCTACTGGCCAACGCCGCGGTGGTGCCGGATCGGACCCGGGTGATTTTCGAAGAAGGCGCGCCGTCGGTGAGTGTCACCGTCGGCAATCGCAGCCCGGAACTGCCCTTCGTCATTCAGTCATGGATCGAGGATGAAAGCGGCAAGAAAATCAGCTCGCCATTCATGGTGCTGCCGCCGCTGCAACGGATCGAGGCCAAGGAAAGCACGATTCTGCGCATCGTCAAACTGCCCGATACCGTGTTGCCCACGGATCGCGAATCGGTGTTCTACCTGAACATCCGCGAGATTCCGCCCAAGACTCAGGCGGTCAACGCGATGCAGATTGCGCTGCAATCGAAAATCAAACTGTTCTACCGTCCCAGCGGGGTGAAGAGAGAGCGGGGCGCCGATCTGGCGTTGGGGCTGAACATCAGGATCGACCCGGCTGCCAAGGCGTTGCTGGTGGATAATCCGACGCCGTTTCACATCACCATCGTCGGATTGCAGGCAGGCCCCGAGAAGACCGCGATGCCGATCGACACGGTGATGCTCAAACCGATGAGCAATACCCGTTTTGCGTTGAGCCAAACCGGGTTCAACACCTTGCGGGTGCTGAACATGAACGACTTCGGTGGTCAGACTGATTCGCTGTTCCAGTGCGCCGCCAACGTGTGCAAGGGCGTGCAGAAATGACGGGCTGGTTGCGCCGGCATCGACGCAAGGCGCTGCAAGTGTGCGTCGCGTCGTTGCTGTTGGGGTTTTCCCAGGCGTCGATGGCGCTGTTCTGCAAGTCGATGACCAATGGCGACTATCTGAGCGAATACATCGGCCCAGTATCGGTGCCGGACAGTGTGCCCGACGGTACGATCATCTGGCGTTCAAGAACCCAGGTGGTGCCGGCCCAGTGCTGGAAGCCGTACGATATACACTTTGCCGAAAATGATCCGATCTATTTCTACGGCAACCCGGCACGCCTGGACGCCACGCCATGGGGCATCGAGTTCGGTCTGGTGTACCGAGGCGTCACGGCGTGGGATGGCGACTGGAGTTCCAACCCGGCGATGGGCGTCAACACCGGGTTCGTTTCTCCGGGATGTCCGACGGCGGGCACCGCCGATGAGGTTAAAGCCTGTTCGATGGTCTACCCCAACATTGCGTTTCAGGTGGTGATCCGCAAACGCGGACTGCTACCGTTGCAGCGTCCGACGCAGGATACCTACGACGTGTTCCAGTTCGACGGTCTATACGGTCTGAACGGCGGGCCGTCCAACCCGTTCGGCAACTTCCGTTATCAGCTCAGCGGTTTGCAGAACATCGTCGGCACTGCCTGCACGGTTGATGTCACAGTGACGCCGGAGCCGGGCATCGTCGACTTCGGCGTGGTGCAGAAAACCAGCACCGGTTTCTCGCCGCCCAACCCGACCAAGCCGTTCAGCCTGGCGCTGGACAAGCATTGCAGCACGCCGGTCAATATCGGTGCGACGTTCGTGACGGCCAACCAGCAGGGCGAATACAACATTCTGCCGGCGGCGGACAGCCAGTTCGCGATCCAGATCCGCGATGCGAAAAACAACTTGCTGCCGATCAACGAACCGTTCGACCTGGCCAGTTTTGCCGCGGACGTGAGCCATATCGACGTGCCATTGAGCGCGTCCATGGTGTCGCTGGGTGACCCGCAGGTCGGGCCGTTCAATGCCATCGTGGTGGTGCAGGTCGTGTATCACTGATCGCGACGGCTTGGGCACAGAGGACGCCGGAACAAGTCTTGGGAAATTTCCTACATGACGCAGGGATAAATCCTTCCTCGAAAGGCCCGCCTAACCGCCATCATTGTGCCTTCAGGTTTGCAAAATAATGGAGGTGACGATGACCACCCCACGTGTTCTGGTGATGGAAAAACATGGGTTCGAGCGCAATATTCTGGGCAGGATGTTGCGCCAACTCGGCATACATGACGTGCTGCAAGCCGAAGATGCCGAGCAGGCGATGATCGCCATGCAACGCAGCGGCGGCGTCGATATCGTTCTGTGTGACCTCGGGGGCAAGGGGCTCGACTGCCTGGAGCTGTTGCGTTATGCCAGTCCGATCGGACTGGTCAAAGCCGTGGCCCTGTTCAGCGAACACCAGCCGGAATTGCGTCGTGCGGTGGGGCAGATGGCGAGTCTGTCGGGCCTGCAATTGCTCGGTGTTCTCGATGTGCCGTTGCAATTGGGTGCGCTGAGCCGGCTGCTCAAGCGTTACCGTTGTCCGCCGCCACCTCTATTGCAGGCGTTGGCCGTCACCGAGTTGCCCAGCGAGGAAGAGGTGCGCCGGGGCCTGGCCATGGGCGAGTTCCGTGGCTGGTTCCAGCCCAAGCGTGTGATGAGGGACGGCCGGCTGGCCGGTGCCGAGGCATTGGTGCGCTGGGAACATCCTGAAAAAGGACTGTTGTTACCCAAGGACTTTCTCGCTGCGGTGCTCGCCTACGACTTGATTGACGAGATGTTCAAGCAGTTGTTCGAGCAGGGGCTGAACATTCTCGGTATTTTGCGCCGACAGGGAATTGCCCTGGAACTGGCGTTCAACCTGCACGCTTCGCAATTGTCCAGCCCGAGTCTGATCGAGCACATTCAGCGCACCTTGCAGCGTCATGGCATTTGCGGGTCGGCCCTGATGTTCGAGCTGGCGGAGAACGGTCTGCTGGATCTGCATGCCCAGGTTCAGGAAAACCTGCTGCACATGCGCATGCTGGGGTGTGGTCTGTCGATCGATGATTTCGGCTCGGGTTTCTCGTCACTGAAGCTGTTGTGCCAACTGCCATTCAACCAGATCAAGCTCGATGGCCAGTTCGTGCATAACTTGAGTGAACCGCGAAATCGCGCCATGGTGGCCAGCACACTGGCACTGGCCCGGTCGCTGGACATGACCCTGGTGATCGAAGGTGTCAGCAGCCGGCAAATTCGTGATGCACTGGTCGCCATGGGCTGCCAGATTGGCCAGGGTTTTTACCTGGCCAGGCCGATGTCCGGGCACGACCTGCTGCAATGGTTGCACCAGGCAGCATTCGAGGCGCAGAACGTGCCCTCAGATTAGGCGGACGCTTTCCAGAAATTTCCTACAATTCAGTCGGGTTCGTGTACTTTTGTTGAGCTATCGACTGGCCGACGGGTTCATCGTTGCACCATGGACGTCTTGTCACCGGAGTCATCCGGCGTGTCTTACAGGGGTTTACATGTATAAAGCTTTGATTGTGGATGACCATCCGTTCATTCGCTCTTCGGTCAAGATGCTGTTGCAGCACGAGCAGTTCGAAGTGGTCGCCGAGGCTGACAACGGTGCCGACGCCGTGCAACTGGCCCGCGAACACTTGCCGGATCTGATCATTCTCGACATCGCCATCCCAAGGCTCGATGGGCTTGAAGTGCTCAGCCGTATCGCCGCATTGCGCCTGCCCAGCAAGATTCTGGTGCTGACCTCGCAGTCAGCGCTGTTCTATTCGATGCGCTGCATGAAGGCCGGCGCCGCCGGTTTCATTTCCAAGACCAATGAGCTGGATGAGTTGGTCAAGGCGATCAAGACTGTGATGGACGGTTACACCTTCTTCCCCAATCTGGCCAACAGCTCGGTGCGCCGCAGCGATGTCGAAGCGACCGATCTGGAGTTGATCCAAAGTCTGTCGGACCGCGAGCTGGTGATTCTGCAGCAACTCTCCATGGGGCTGACCAACAAGGAAATCGGTGACGCGATGCTGATCAGCAACAAGACCGTGAGCACTTACAAAACCCGCCTGATCGAAAAGCTCAACGTCAAGTCGGTGGTGTACCTGGCTGACTTCGCCAAGCGTAACAACCTCATCTGAATGAACAGACTTCTTCAACGATGCCTGGCAGGCGCAGTCTTGCTCTGCTCACTGGCCAGCGGCTTGGCGTGGGCGGCTCCGCCACAGAGCCTGCACCTGCTCGGGCGCTCCAGCGTGGGCGATTACAGCGTCGGCCTGGATGAGGCCGACTGGAGCTGGCTGCGCAGCAAAGGCACGTTGGTGCTCGGGTCTGCGGCACCGGATTACTTGCCGTTCAGTATCACCACCAATGGTCGGGATTATGAAGGCGTAACGGCCGACTACGCCCATTTGCTCGGCGAGCTGTTGCACGTCAAAGTCAGAGTGCAGCGCTATTCATCGCGGGCCGAGGTGTTGTCGGCGCTCAAGGCCGGTGACATCGACCTGCTGGGCAATGCCAACGAGTTTGAAGCCGCCGACCCCGAACTGGTGCTGTCCGAGGCCTACGCCGAAGATCAGCCGACGCTGGTCAGCCGGGTGGGCGACAGCCAGAACCTTGATCCGGAGCTGGCCGACAAGCGTGTCGCCATGCTCTATCACTACTTGCCGCCAGAGACCGTCGAAGCCTTTTATCCAAAAGCGAAGCTGCAGCTGTATCCGTCAACGCTCAGTGCTCTTGGTGCGGTGGCATTCGGGCAGGCTGATGTGTACCTCGGCGATGCGATCAGTGCCAATTACCTGATCAACAAGAACTACCTGAACAACGTGCAACTGGCCGACTTTTCGCGGATGGAAGTGAGCAACTTCTCGTTCGCCCTGAGCCGCAACAATCCGCGTCTGCTGCGCATCATCAACGCCGCGCTGCTGGAGATTCCGGTCACCGAACGCATGACCATCCTGCGCCGCTGGAGCGCCGGCGGCGCAAGCATGCCGGGCCAGCATCAGTTGCATTTCAGCGTCAGCGAACAGCGCTGGCTGGACAAGCATCCACGGCTGCGCGTGGTCGTCGACGACAGTTTTCTGCCGTTGTCCTTTTATACCGAGGAAGGCGAGTTTCGCGGGATCAGCGCCGACGTGCTGTCCAAGGTTTCGCTGCGCACCGGGTTGAAGTTCGATGTGCAGCGGGTGAACTCGGTTGGCGAAATGATCGAATCGATCGTCAGCAACAAGGCTGACCTGCTGATCACTCTGACGCCCAGCGCCGAGCGCGAAAATGTCCTGCGCTTCACCCGGCCTTACCTCGCCACGCCCTTTGTCCTGGTCAGCCGCACAACCGCCGGCAGCCCGAGCACGCTGGACGACATGGCCGGCAAACGCCTGGCGGTGATCACCGGCAATGCCACGCGCGACATGCTCACCGAGCAATACCCGAACATCCACCTGGTCGACGCCGATAACGCTCAGGACGCCATGGCCATGGTGGTCAACGGCGAGGCCGACGCGGCCGTCAATTCGCTGATTACCGCGCGTTACATGATTTCCCGTCAGTACCGTGATCGCCTGCGCATTACCAGCACCGTGGGGGTGATGAATGCCCGGATCGCATTTGCCACCGCCCGTGGCTCGCTGGAGCTGTATTCGATTCTGGACAAGGCTTTGCTGAGTATCGCCCCGGAAGAAATGGACGAATTGACCAACCGCTGGCGCAGTGAAGTGGTGGTGGGCGACAGCTATTGGCTGCGTAATCGCACGGCGATCATTCAGGGCTTTGTCGCGGCTGCCGCATTGTTGTTGATTGCGCTGGGCTGGATCGCCTACCTGCGGATGCTGATGCGCAAGCGCAAGCAGGCCGAGCAGGCGTTGAACGATCAGGTCGAGTTCATGCGGGTACTGATCGACGGCACGCCGCATCCGATTTATGTGCGCGATCGTGACGGGCGCTTGTTGATCTGCAACACCGGTTATCTGCAGGTGTTCGGTGTCGAGCGCGAGCAGGTGATCGGCAAGACGGTACTTGAAGGCGTGCTGGGCAATCCGGATGAAGCGGCGACCTATCACCGCGATTACCAGCAGGTCATGCAGGATGGCTTGCCACAGATCCAGGATCGCAGCCTGAGCGTGGTCGACGGTCGGGTGCTGACCATTTACCACTGGATGCTGCCGTATCGCAGCAGCAATGGCGACGTCAGCGGGATGATTGCCGGCTGGATCGACGTCAGCGAGCGCCAGCGTTTGCTTGCCGAGTTGCGCGAAGCCAAGGAGGGGGCCGATGACGCCAACCGCGCCAAGACTACGTTCCTCGCGACCATGAGCCATGAAATCCGTACACCAATGAATGCGGTGATCGGCATGCTGGAACTGGCGCTGAAAAAAGCCGATCAAGGGGTGATGGATCGCTTTGCCATCGAAGTCGCCTCCGGCGCGGCCCGCGGCTTGCTCGATTTGATCGGCGATATCCTCGACATTGCCCGCATCGAATCCGGGCGCCTGTCGCTGGCGCCGGAGCGCGCCAACTTGCGCGAGTTGCTCGAATCGGTGGTGCGCATTTTCGAAGGGCTGGCGCGGCAGAAGCATCTGCAACTGCAACTGGACCTGGATGCGCGGGCCAATCGTGATGTGCTGGTCGATCCCTTGCGCTTCAAGCAGATCATTTCCAACCTGTTGAGCAACGCCATCAAGTTCACCGCCGAAGGGCAGGTGCGCCTGAGCGTGCGGGTCGAGCCTCAAGCCGATGATCAGCACCTGAGTGTGGTCATCCGGGTCGAAGATACCGGGCACGGGATCAGTGAAGAGGATCAGAAACGCCTGTTCAGTCCGTTCACCCAGGCCGCCAACCACAACCAGTCCGCACGCAGCGGTTCCGGCCTGGGGCTGATGATCAGCCGCACGCTGTGCGAAATGATGGGCGGCCAGTTGACCCTGACCAGTGTGTTGCACAAGGGCACGCAGATCGAAGTCACGCTGGATCTGACCACCCTCGAACCGCTGGCGGAACTGCCGCCGGCAGAAACCGAAAACCGTGGATCCGGGCAAAGCCTGAATATTCTGGTGATCGACGATTACCCGGCCAACCGGCTGTTGCTGTCACAGCAATTGAGTTATCTGGGGCATCGGGTGGTTGACGCCGAAGACGGTGCTCACGGTCTTCGGGCGTGGCGCAACGGCAACTTCGATGTGGTCATCACCGACTGCAACATGCCGATCATGAATGGCTACGACCTGGCCCGGGCCATCCGTGACGATGAAGCCGCGCGAGGGTTAAAGCCAAAATTGATTCTCGGTTTCACGGCTAATGCACAGCCGGAGGAAAAGGATCGCTGCCGCGAGGCGGGGATGGATGATTGCCTGTTCAAACCCATCAGCCTGAAGAACCTCACTGCGCGGCTGAGCCAGGTGATGGGCGCCGAAACAACAGTCGAGGTCGGTGCCGAGCCGATGCCCGAATCCACCGAGGTGATGGATCTTGCCAGCCTGGAGCAACTGACCCGTGGCGACGTGGCGTCGATCAAGAGTCTGTTGGGCGACCTGGCCAGCAGCAACAGCGAAGACATGGCGCGACTGATGCAGTTGTTCAGCAAACATGATTTGCCGGGGCTGGCCGACCTGGCCCATCGGGTCAAGGGCGGGGCACGCATCATCAAGGCCAACGCGCTGATCCACAGTTGCGAGGCGCTGGAAACGGCCTGCAACGGCGCGGACTCCGTGCAGGTGACCGAGGCCGTGGATGCCTTGCATCAACACATGGATCGCCTGGCCGAGCACCTCGAAGACTATCTCGCCTGATCCTAACGCCAAGGGCGGCGGGCCATTGCCTGTCTCCCACGCTCTGTACTCCCCAGCACTTTCCCCCCAAAACACCGGCCTTATGCCTGAGGCCGGTTTGGGGCTGTCCTGCGCGCAAATGTTTTGTTTTTCAAACCGTTGCTTGGGAAACGTCCTACAGAGCGGCTTGCAGCCTTCGGATAGTTTGTCGGCACTGACTGTGCACAGGCAGTTCCACAAGCATCAATCCGCGGGGGGAGGTTGCCCCGGGATTACTTTTTCAGGCTGGAGCAGTAGATGACGAATACACAACGGGTAGGTACGTGGGCAGCGTTGCTGGCACTGGTCGCTGCGCTGAGTGCCTGCGCCAGCGCGCCGGCACCGGACGACCAGATTGTCCTGGCGAAAAACGCTGTCAATCGTGCCGTTTCGGCAGACGCCACGCAGTACGCGCCGCTGCAAATGAAAGCCGCTCAGGACAAGCTGTTCCTGATGGAACGGGCCATGGGCGAACGTAACTTCGTACAGGCGCGGACTCTGGCCGAACAGATTGAGGTCGACGCTAACCTGGCTGAACGCCAGGCGCGTGCGGTGAAGTGGCAGCAACAATTGCAGCAGTCCCGCGCCGGCATCCAGGTGCTCAAACAGGAAATGCTGCAGGCCCCGGATACGGGTTTCACCCCATCGGCCAATGCCGGCGAATAAGGAAAAAAACATGCGACATTCAGTACGTATTCCTGCCGTTTCGCTTTTCGCAGTCTTGATGGCCGGTTGCGCCGCACCACCGCTCAACAGTCATCTGCAACAGGCGCACGCGCAGTTCAGCGCGCTCCAAGCGAAGCCGCAATCGAACACGTTGGCCGCACTGGAAACCAAAGACGCGTTCATCGCCCTGAACAAGGCGGACGCCGCGTCGAACAACGATCGTCGTGATCCGGCCATTGATCAGTTGGCGTATCTGGCCAGTCAGAAAATCGAGTTGGCCGAGCAGACCATCCTCGGTCGCGAAGCCGAAGCGAGCCTGAAGAACATCGCCGCCGAGCGCACTCAGGTGCAGCTGGACGTGCGCACCCAGCAACTCAAGGCGTTGCAGGCGCTGAAGGCGAAGCCCACCGAACGTGGCCAGGTCATCACTTTCGGCGATGTGCTGTTCGATACCGGCAAGGCTGATCTGAAGTACGGCAGCCAGCGCAACTTCCAGCAGTTGGCGGATTTTCTCGCGGCCAACCCGGAGCGCAAGGTGCGCGTCGAAGGCTTCACTGACACCGTCGGCAGCGATGAGCTGAACCTGCGTCTGTCCGAGCGCCGTGCTGCCTCGGTGGCTTCGGCCTTGGCGCAATTGGGCGTCGACAGCCACCGCATCATCACCGCCGGCTACGGCAAGCAGTATCCGATTGCCGATAACAGCAGCAGCCATGGCCGCCAGTTGAACCGTCGGGTTGAAGTGATCGTGTCGAATAGCGCCGCAGTGGTCGGCACTCGCAATTAAGGCTGGATTCAGCCGCTGAAACGCCCGCTTTCCGCCTGTCGGTCAGCGGGTTTTTTGTGCGTGAAGCCAGCGCTCACGCAAGGAAATTTCCTACAACGCGACGGGCGTGTTCCTACAGGGTTTGTCCTGTCGCATCTCGATAATGGACCTCGTTGAAAGGCGAACCGCAACCCGGTGAGCCATTCACCAGTGGATGAAGCCCGAGCGGGTTTCCCAAGCCTCCTCATTATCTGGATAACGTTATGAACAAGTTTGCGCTCAAAAGTCTGGTTGCTGCTGTCGTTCTCGCTGCGGGTTCTCAAGCTGCCATGGCGGCTGACGGCGAAATCAATTTCGTCGGCACCGTGACCGACAACACCTGCCCGGTGGTCGTGACTGACCTCAACGGCTCGGCCGGTGCCGGCGATGTTGGCCTGGGCAATGTACCGAAAACCGCACTGGCCAATGTCGGCGACGTCGCTGGCGGCGGTGCCTTCACCCTGACCATTGACACCAACGCCCCAGGCTGCAGCGTCACCGGTAAAAGCGCCACGGTGAAGTTCCTGTCCCTGAGCGGCAACGCCGGTTCCAGCGGTCAGTGGATCGGCATCACCCCGGACGCCGGCGCCGCGACCAATGTCGCCGTACAGATCAAGGACGCCACTGGCAAAGACGTGCAGTTGGGCCTTGAGTCGGCTCCGTACCTGGACCTGACCCAGCCGCTGCGTTTCACCGCCAACTACATCGCCACCGGTGCTGCGACTTCCGGTCCGGCCAACGCCAAAGCGGCGTTCACCGTCGACTACGAGTAAGCCCTGTTGATGCGCCGCTGCTGTCCTGGATGGCAGCGGCCATCCCCTCGCTCGTGCCAGTGGCCGGGCGGCCAGAGGATGATCGAAATGAAAAAACTGACTTCCCCCTTCAAAACCGCATCGGCCATCGCGCTGCTGCTGGGCAGCACATTGCTGAGCAGCGTCAGTCAGGCCGGTGTGATGCTCGGCGGCACGCGGATCGTGTTCGACGGCAGCAAGCGTGATGCGTCCATCACTGTCAGCAACACCACCTCGCAACCGTACATGGTGCAGACCTGGGTCAACACCGAGGCGGATGACATGACCACGGCGACGCCGTTTGTCTCGACGCCACCGTTGTTTCGCCTTGATCCGCGCAAAGAACAGATGGTGCGGATCCAGAAAGTCGCGGGCAATCTGCCGACGGATCGCGAATCGGTCTTTTACTTCAACGCCCAGGAAATTCCGGTGGCCAGTGAGGGCAATGCCAACACGTTGAAGATCGCCATGCGCACCCGGGTCAAGCTGTTCTATCGCCCGACGGGCCTCAAGGGCACCGCGCTGGATGCCGCGTCGCAGTTGCAATGGAGCCTGACGCAGGAGCAGGGCCAGGCCGTACTGGTGGTCAACAACCCTTCGCCGTACCACGTGTCGTTCATTGGTGTGACAGCCAAGTCGGGTGCACAGAGCGTTGAAGTCGCCGAACCGAAAATGGTCGCACCGATGAGCAGCCAGCGTTATCCGCTGCCGGGCTTCAAGGGCACCAGCGGCGAAGTGGTGTACTCCGCGATCAACGACTACGGCGGCTACACCGATCCCAAAAGCGTTGCGCTGAGCGGCGCCCGCTGACGCTTCATCCCTTTTCCCTGCGATTGAATCGGCGTGCCACACCTGTGGCGCGGCGGCAGAGTAGTGAGTATTGCCATGCGAATCGAAGCCTCATCCAGCTCCCGTTTTTCCGTGCCGTTTGCGCCGCTGCCGTTGTGGGTGGCCGTCGTGGCCGCGTGCCTGAGCAACGTCGCCCACGCCGGTGAACCGGCGAAGTTCGATGCAGGTTTCATGCAGTCGTTTGGCGGTGCCAGTGCCGGTCCGAACCTGGACCTGGACGCCATCGGCAACAGCGGCAGCATCGGCCCGGGCACCTACCCGGTGGTGATTCGCCTGAACCAGAGCTTCTTTGATCGTCGCGACATGACGTTTGCCAAAAACGAGGCCAGCGGCGAAGTGCGCGCGTGCCTGTCGCCTGCATTTCTGCAGGAGCTGGGGGTGAAGATCGAAGCCTTCCAGGTGCCCGGCGAAATCCTCCCCGATTGCATGGATCTGGCGGCGTTGATCGACGGTGCGTCGGTGAGCTTCGATGCCGGTCACCTCGCGCTGGACATCAGCGTGCCGCAGATCGCCTTGCGCCGCGATGCGGCCGGCTATGTCGCACCTTCGGAGTGGGATCGCGGGATCAATGCAGCGATGCTCAATTACCAGTTTTCGGCAGCGCAGACCCACAGCGATGCGCGCGGTAGCGGCAACCAGTACAACCTCTATGCCAACGGTGGCTTCAACCTCGGCGACTGGCGCTTTCGCTCCAGCTCTTCGTTCCGTCAGGACAAGGAGGGTGGCAGTGACTGGCAGCGCAGCAACACCTATGCGCAGCGCGATATCACCTCGCTCAAGGGCACCTTGACCCTCGGCGAAAGTTTTACCCCGGGCGATGTGTTCGACAGCGTGCCGTTTCGTGGCGTGCAACTGGCCTCGGACATGGGCATGTTGCCGGACTCGATGCAGGGCTATGCGCCGATCATTCGCGGCATTGCCGAAACCCAGGCCAAGGTCGAAGTGCGCCAGAATGGCTACTCGCTCTACACCACCTACGTGGCGCCGGGTGCCTTCGAGATCGACGACCTCAACGCCGCCTCGGGCAGCGGTGATCTGGAAGTGATCATCACCGAAGCCGACGGCCGCGAGCGGCGCTTTACCCAGCCGTACGCGACGCTGGCCAACATGTTGCGCGAGAAAACCTGGCGCTACAGCGTCACGGCCGGTGAGTACAGCGCGGCCAACGGCGGCGAGCGCCCGATGTTCGGCCAGGCCACCGCCGCTTACGGCTTGCCGTTCGACCTGACGTTGTACGGTGGACTGCTGGGTGCCGACTTTTATCGCGCCGGCACCGTCGGTGTCGGCAAGAGCCTGGGCAACCTCGGTGCGGTATCGGTGGACGTGACCCAGGCGCAGACCGATGTGCCGACGTCGGTCTCGGCCAAGGGTGAAAGCAAGAAAGGCCAAAGCGTCGGCTTGCGCTATGGCAAAGCGTTCGAGACCGGCACGTCGGTGCGTTTCGCCGGTTATCGCTACTCCACCGAAGGCTATCGGGATTTCGCCGAGGCCGTGGATTTGCAGCAACCCAACGAATACAGCCAGTTCTCCAAACGCAGCAAGGTCGAGGCCAGCATCAACCAGGCGCTGGACAATTACGGCTCGTTCTACCTGAACATGAGCAAACAGAACTACTGGGGCACCTCGCGCGAAGACAAGCAGATGCAACTGGGCTTCAACACCCAGTACAAGGGCGTGACCTATGGCGTTTATGCCAGCAAGACCCTGACCGACTCGTTCGGTGACAACAACCAGTTGGTGTTCACCGTCTCGATGCCGCTGGGTCAGTCGCGCAACACCGGTACGTTCAGCGTGACCCGCAATAACGATGGCAGCCTCGATCAGCGTGCCGGTCTGAGCGGACGCGACGGCAACCTCAACTACAGCGTCAACGCCAACCGCGTGGAGAACACCGGCAACAACGGCTCGGCGATGGTCGGCTATCGCGCACCGTTTGCCCAGTTGGGCGCGGGGGTCAGCGTCGGTCAGGGTTACAAGCAGACGTCGGTCAGCGCCGCCGGTTCGGTGCTGGCGCACAGCGATGGCCTGGAGTTTGGCCAGACCCTCGGTGAAACCGTGGCGCTGGTCGAGGTCAAGGACACGCCGAAGGTCGGCGTGCTCAATGCGCCGGGCACCCTGACCAACGACAAGGGCTACGCGCTGGTGCCGTACGTCACGCCGTACCGCAAAAACCGCGTGGCAGTCGACACCAGCGAGTTGGATACCAGCGTCGACATCGCCGAAGGCGTGACCAACGTGGTGCCGCGTCGCGGCGCGGTGGTCAAGGCGACGTTCGCTGCGAGCCGTTCGGAAAAAATCCTGCTCAACGTGCGTTTGCAGGACGGCAAGTTGCTGCCGTTCGGCACCACGGTGCATGACGAGCAGGGCGCCAGCGTCGGTGTGGTAGGGCAGGCCGGTCAGGTGCTGCTGTCCGCCGGCAGCGGCAAGACCTACACCATGAAGTGGGGCGAGAAAGCCGCACAAACCTGTGAAATTCAACTGGATATCGGCAACACCCCGGCCACCGATGGTTACCGGGTGATGGATGCCGTGTGTCGAGGAGTTCGTCCATGAAACACATGAAAACGTGGAAAAAGCGCCTGCTGCTGAGCGCGTTGGCGGCGGTACCGTTTGTGCTGTCAGAGATGGCGTTGGCCGACTGTAGGTCAACCAGCGCGACCCAGAGCGTGCACCCCATCGGGGATGTGTACATTCCCCAGGATGCGCGTGTGGGATCGACCATCGGTCTGGTCAAGTACACCCGGTTCCCGATCATCAACTGCACGACAACCGTGCCGTTTTCGATCCAGGCCAACATGTTGGGTGCGAAGTTGCCCACGGTCACCGCAGCCATCGGGGCTGTACAAGGTAGCCAGCTCTACGCCACGAACATTCCCGGCGTCGGGGTAGGGATGGTCAACGAGAGTCGCCCCAGCTACCTCTGTCTGACCTCCGGCAGTTGGTACTTTCCGTTGACGTTTGTCGGCTGCAATAGCGGTGGTTTTGCCTCCAATACCAACAACAGTCTGATCCTGATCAAGACAGGGCCCATTCCAGCGGGCAACCACGATTTCGGCAACTTACAGGTGTATACCGTCACGATCGACAACAATGGCACGCCGTTCGACTGGATCGACGGCCGCCTGACCGGCAGTGTGACCGTGGCCGGGTGCAGCATGCCCGAAGGCGTGGGCAGCATCATCGACGTGCCGATGAAAAACTGGGAGCGCCGCGTATTCAACGGGCCCGGCAGTGTGACCGAGACTCAGGGCTTCAACATCACCCTGGAAAGCTGCATTGCCGGAACCTACACCGGTAACCCGACCTGGAACTATTTCAGCGGCAACACCGCCAACATCCGCCTCGACGGCGCCAAAGGTTCGATGATCGTCGATGGCACCCAAGGCGTACTCGGGCTCAACTCCGAAGCCACCGCCAGCGGCGTTGCCGTGCAGGTGTTGAAGAAGGACGGCACGCCGATGCCGCTGGGCGTCGAAGTGCCGGTGATGCCGGTGCAGGATGGCAACACCGTGCTGGAATTTGGCGCACGCTACATCCAGACCGCCGGCAATTCCACAGGCCCACAGCCGGGCAGTGCGACGGCCACGGCAAACTTCACCATTACCTACAAATGAAGGCTCAGAACCTGCGCAGATTCATGTCAGGGTTGTTGGCGTGAAATTATTCGTATAGATTTTCATGGAATTATAAAAACATAATTTCATGAGGCGCCGAATGTTTCAGCAGTCCCAGCAGCATGTCGCCAGCTATTACGCCCACAGTTGCGCCGATATCCTCAGCACACGGCCCGCTCTGGAAGGTGAGCACGACACCGAGGTGGTGATCATCGGCGCCGGTTTCAGTGGGCTGCACACCGCGTTGCGTCTGGCCTTGGCCGGCAAGCGTGTCACCGTGCTGGAGGCCAGTCGTGTGGCGTGGGCTGCGTCGGGGCGTAATGGCGGGCAGGCGATTCTGGGCTGGTCGTGCGACATGCCGCCGCTGGAAGCCGCGCTCGGTCATGAGCGCGCCCGGCGTCTGTGGGACGGCATGCGTTGGGCCGCGCAGGAATTGCGCGAACTGCCCGGGCGGCATGGCTTCGATTGCGACTATCGCCCGGGCCATTTGTGGACTTCGGTGATGCCGCGTCGGGTCAGCCTGCTGACTGAATGGCAACACGAGGCCAGTCACAAATGGGGCCACGACGGCCTGCAGTTCATTCCCCGCGAAGACCTGCCGCAATGGGTCGCCAGTGAACGCTATCAGGCCGGCCTCTACGACGCCGAAGGCGCGCACCTCAATCCGCTGAAACTCGCCCTTGGGCTGGCTGCCGCCATCGAGCGTGCCGGCGGGCGTATTCATGAGCAAAGCAAAGCGTTGAGTTATCAGCAGGAGGGCAACGGTTTCCGGGTCAATACCGAGCGCGGTTCGGTGAAGGCCGACGTGCTGGTGCTGGCCTGCAACGCCTATCTCGATCAACTCGACCCGCAACTCTCCAGCTGCATCCTGCCGGTCGGCACCTATCAAGTCGCCACCGCACCGCTGACGCCGGAGCAAGCCACTGCGCTGCTGCCGAGCAACGTCTGCGTGACTGACAACCAGTTCGTCCTCGACTACTTCCGGCGCACGCCCGACAACCGCCTGCTGTTTGGTGGTGGCTGCACCTATCTGGGCGGTATGCCCAAGGACATTGCCGCGGCAACAAGACCATTTCTCGAACGGGTGTTTCCGCAGCTAAAAGGCGTCGAACTGCCATTCGCCTGGGGCGGGCACATCGACCTGACGATCAAACGCACGCCTGACGTTGGCCGCGACGGCGATCGCTATTGGCTGCAGGGTTACTCGGGCCACGGCGTGCTGCCGACACTGGCCGCCGCCCGTGCGGTGTCCGAGGCGATTCTCGGCAAGGAAGATGAATTGGCGTTGTACCAGGGCCTGAGCAATGGCCGTTTCCCCGGCGGCAAATACCTCGCCGCACCGCTGGAAGCCGTCGGCAAAGCCTGGTATCGACTGCGCGACAGTATCTGATGAAGCTTTTCCCAGAAGATCAGCCATGAACAAACAAGAAGAAATCGCCGCGCTGGCGATCCTGATCCACGACCTGCGCAAGCACAAGAAATACACCCTCAAAGAGCTGGCCGACAAAATCGGCCGTTCGGTGGGGTTTCTCTCGCAAGTCGAACGCGGCCTGTCGCGCCCGACCGTGGCCGACCTCACCGCCATCAGCGAAACCCTCGGCGTGCCGACCACCTATTTCTACAGCCTGCCCAAGCCCAAGGAGTTGCCGTGGGTAACCCGCCCGGACGAGCGCCGCACGCTGTATTACGCCAACGGCATCACAGACATTCTGGTGTCGCCGCAGATGCGTGCCTCGTTCTCCATGCTCGAAAGTCATCTGGAACCGGGCGCGAGCAGTGGCGACCGGTACATGAGCGACAGCTCGGAGCAGGGCGGCTATGTGCTCGAAGGCGAATTGACGTTGTGGCTGGGCAATGACGGCGAGCCGGTGACGTTAAGAGCCGGCGACAGTTTTCAATTCGACAGTCACACCCATTGTCGCTACGGCAACCTCACCGGGCAGCTCACTCGTGTGCTCTGGGTCTACACCTGATAACAACAAAGGATGAACACGATGGACGCTGTCTGCTCTGACCTGCTCGCCGAAGTGCGCGCGTTTCGCCAACGCTACCCCGAGGTGCGTTATGTCGACCTGATTTCCCTGGACATTCCGGGGCATTTTTACGGTAAGCGCTATCCGGTGGACATGCTCGAAAAAGTTGCGGCGGGCAGCGCGCTTAAGCTGCCGCAGAACTGCGTGCTGCTCGGCGTGCAGGGCGGTCTGTTCAAGATCGGTGATTACTGCTTCAACGACGGCGACCCGGACGCCGTGCGCCGTTTGGTGCCCGGCACACTCAAGCCCGTGACTTGGGAAGCGCAGCCGCTGGGGCAGATGCTGATTACCTCCGACGGCACCGCCAAACCCATCGAGTTCGAACCCCGCGAAGTGCTGGCGAAAGTGCTGGATCGACTGGCGTCCAAGGGCATTCACCCGGTGGTGGCCTTCGAACTGGAGTTCTATCTGTTCGACAAAAAACTGCGCGACGGCCTGCCGCAATTCCCTCGCGATGAGCTGACCGACGACGCCGATGATCAGCCGAACATGCACATCGAGCGCCTGTCACGCTTTGCCCCGGTGCTCGACGAAATGGTTGAGGCCACAAGGGCTCAAGGCATCGACGCCACGGTGATTACCGCCGAGCTGGGGCCGGGGCAGTTCGAGATCAATTTCGGCCATCTGGACGACGGTTTGCGCGCAGCCGACTGGGCGGCGCTGTTCTGTCGCAGTACCCGTGGGGTTGCGCTCAAACACGGCTATCGCGCCAGTTTCATGGCCAAGCCCTACGTGCAACATCCGGGCAGCGGCATGCACGTGCATGTCAGCCTGTATGACGCGGCCGGCAACAACCTGCTGGCCGCTAATCACCAGCAAGCGCTGCGTCACGCGGTGGCTGGGTGTCTGGACTTACTGCCGCACAGCATGCCGATCTTCGCCCCGAACCAGAACGCCATGCGCCGCTTGAGCGGCACGGTGAACACCGCGACCAAGGCGAGCTGGGGTTACGAAGACCGCGATGCGTGCCTGCGCATCCCCGAGTCGGACACGAAAAACCTGCGCATCGAATACCGACTGGCCGGTGCCGACGCCAATCCGTATCTGGTGCTGGCGGCGATTCTGGTGGGCCTGGAACATGGTCTGGAATCAGGCAAGGAACCGATCCCCCCACTCAACGACGACCGCAACAGCGGCATCGATTTTCCGACGGAAATCCTCGATGCCGTGCGCGCGTTGCAGCATCAGCCGCAACTGCGGGCGGGACTGGGCGCCGAGTTTGTCGACGTGTATTGCGAGAACAAGCGTCAGGATCACCTGGCATTCATGCAGGAGATCAGTGCGCGGGAGTATCGCTGGTATTTGTGATTGCTGTTTCAACACACCACTCGAATCGGGTGCAGGGGCCCGCGATGACCGGATGGAATTTAGCACCGGTGAATTCCATCGTTCATCAAAATTGATGAGCGAGCAACAAGGTATTCTGAACATCGGGCGTGAAGATGGCGAAAGAACGGCTTCGAATGACGTCTGGAGATAACCAACGCCATCCCGTGCAATGTCTGCGCTGAGTTGGAAATAGTTGATTTTGGCTGGCAGCTATCGGCCAAAAGCAGACTGTCAGTTACCTCTAAAAAGGGGAGGCTTGGTAAAGTTACTCACCAGAGCAGCGTTTCCCAAGGGCAAGCTCCAACAGAGGATGCACGAGAGTCATGAATAGGCGATTTTTCACGGTGAGTACACATCGCTGGCATGCTGCGTGCCTATGCATCATCTGCAATTCAATATCCTTTGTGAATGAGGCTTCGATATGGAAACAGGCCTTAAATCGATAATCACATCGCAACTCTCTCGAATGGCGCAATCATCGCCATGACTGTAGCTATTAATCTGACCGGTGCTGTAAGAAACGAAGGTTTGTCTCAAGCAACCTGTCTATTCCATCCTCGCCTCTCGTTTCAGTCGCACTCGCAGAAATTGAATGATGCCAATAGGCTGCCATACTGAGTTGTCCAACAACAAGGTAATGGTCTTGGGGCGACGATGGGCGACTATAAGGGCATGCGTTGGTTCAAAACGGACTTTCAGGTTCAAACCCCGGAAGATAATCGCCATTGGGTTGACGACGATATGCGTCTGCATGATCGACGCCCATTAGTTGAAGGAAAGGCCTGTGAACTAGGCATCCAGGAAAAAGCCAAGCGCTTTCTGCAACGCTGCCATGAGCTTGAACTTCAGATGGTCGGCATCACTGACCATAATTTTTCAGAGCGATCAGAGCCGCGGGACTGGTTTCTCACCCACCTCGTGGAACAAAACAGATCGGTGGCTAAGGACCTGGAACGCGAACCTCTCGCAATTTTTCCAGGTTTTGAAGTCGACATCGGCTATCACGTTCTTTGCCTGTTCCAGCCGGCAAAAAAACAGCGGGATATTCAACGCCTCAACATGATCCTCAGCAAGCTGGGGCTGGCAGAGCATGAGCGCTTCCGGGCTGGGGCTCCTATGCAGCTGCGCCGTGATGGGCGGACACTCAGCCTGAAAGAACTGATCGACGTTGTTCAACATCATGATGGAATTGTGATTGCCGCCCATGCAGATCAGGCTGATGGCATTTTGTCCTCCCCTAACAATATCGCGGACTACCAGATACCCCAACTGCTTGCGGTTGAGGTCACCACCTACCCAATGCCGCCAAAGATTCGGTCGATTTTGGATGGAAGTAATCGGGAATGGTCCAGACGCGGACGCCAGCCGGCCTACGTCCAATCCTCGGACGCCAAATCGTTGAAGTTGGGCGAAGACGGACTACCACTGCCTAATTCACTGGGTTACCGATCGACCTGGGTGAAAGCCTCAAAACCCTCTATCGCGGCGCTTCGTCAAGCCTTTCTAGATGGCGCCTCTCGGCTCCGAATTCAGGACACCCGTCCTTCGGATGAACAGACGCATCCACGCATCGTTTTTTTGAAGTGCTACGGACTAACGTTCCTCGCTGACCAAGACGTGTATTTCTCGCCCAATCTGAATACGATCATTGGTGGCCGCGGTACAGGAAAATCGACGTTGATGGAATTACTTCGCTTCGCGTTTGCAAGGGATAGCGGCGACCATTTCTCTGCGTCTATTAAGGCGAAGTTTGATCGCCTCCGTCAGACCTTTACCGGTTATGCCGAAATTCAGATCGGTTGGGAAGCGGTTCCAGGTCAAGTGGATGTCATTTCGTTACGGCCTGATGGCCCTCATCAAGTCTTGCAAGGCGAAGTTCTGGACGTCGCAGCGTATCTCAAGCAGATACCCATCCAGTTCTATAGCCAACAACAACTGAGCGATCTCACCAGTGTTGGTGGAGAAAACAGCTTACTGAGTATGCTCGATGAAGCCTGCAGTGCGGAGCTGCAAGCACTCAAAGCCCGCGAAAATACTCTACGAGCTGAAATCGTGCAGGTCTTTGCCGCTTCCGACCAATTAGCCGAGTTGCAAAATGCTGAGAAAGACGTAGCGCAACAGCTGAGCGAGCTCAATCGTCAGTGGCAAGCGCGTAAAGAGATCCAGGCAGAAGCGCTGCAGTTCCAGCGGGCCGAGGCCGGGCGTCAGTACTTTGAAAAGGCGAAGGCTCAATCTGTAAACGATGCTGAAGCAATTAGTGCGCTTGCCGAAACGCTTGCACAGCCCGGGGTATTAAACGATGGCAAGATCGAAATTTGGCCGGAGGCGGTTTGGTTCAATGCCTATACCGAGGGTGCATCATCGTTACGTCTGAGATACTCAGAACAACTGGCCGCGCTTGCGGATTCCATGCGACGGGAAGCCTCTGAACTAGAACCGCAAATGCAGGGCTGGGAGGCGGTATCCGCTGAGCTGACGGCTATTAAAGACGGCTTCATGCGGGCCTGCCAAGATAGGGGATTGCAGCCTCAGGATGTCGCGCGGCTTCAGGAAATTGACAAGACGCGGCAGATCAAGCAGGGGAATTTGGAGCAGTTGCGCATACAGATCCAGGCCCTAGAGCCTGTAGTGGAAAAGCTCTCCGCTTTAGTAGATGAGCTGCACGTATTGTGGGCAACGCAATTGTCAGTTCGCAGTCAAACCGCTTTGGAGATCTCCGAGAAAGCCAACCATTCGATCAACATCCTCGTGCAGGCCATGGGTGATAAAGCTCACTTTCACCGTGTTTGGGAAGGACTCGCTCCGGACGGACGCGCCCGCATCGGTAGGGCATGGACACAGATTGGCGAGGTGCTGTTTGAAGATTTTCATAGCTACATGGCCGCTAATCGGCCGCCCGCTTACTCGCCTTGGCTGCATATCAAAACTGTCTTGATGGAACAAATTCCTGTGCCACAGCAGTTGGAGGGCCTCACCGGCGATGTTCGTAAGCATCTAGTCGACCATAAGGATAAATGGCGCGCTGCACGGTTAGTTCGCATTGAAGATCAAATTGATCTTGAGCTGTACCGCGCCGATGGCAGTCTTGTCGGAAGCATTCAAAGCCAGGCGCTGTCAGAGGGGCAACGAAATACCGCGGTACTGAAGCTGCTACTGGCGCAAGGTGATGGCCCTATCGTCATCGACCAACCAGAAGACGAGCTTGACTCCAATTTTATCTACCATGAACTAGTGCCTTTGCTACGTAAGATCAAGAATCGTCGGCAACTGATTTTGGCTACTCATAACGCCAACCTGCCTGTCAACGCCGACACCGACTTGGTGTTTGCATTGGATGTTAAAAAGGGCCGCGGAGAGCGACTAGCCGTAGGTGGGCTTGACCAATCAGATACAGCAAATGCGGTACTGAATATCATGGAAGGCTCAGCGGAGGCATTCAAACGGCGGTTCGACAAATACCATTTTTAGATTGAAATCTATTACACATGGACGTGGAATATAAATCTATATAGGAGCGAGACGCGTATCGCCTAGACTAGCAACAATGATTGAGATCGCCCATTAGGTCTCTTCAGCCCAATTCAGGACGCGGTTTAGTTGTGAGAAGGAAGTGTAAAAAAACAATCCAGATGCTGTGTCTGCGTGCTCTCTGCGGTTGACTGTTAGCTCCTGCAAAACCTTACGTCGATGGCGCGGTTGTCCATCAGTCTTTAACTGACCCTGCAAAAACCGCACAATTGCCGGCTTTTTCTCGACAGGGAGTTCCCATGCAACGGATTGTAATTCTTGGCAATGCCGGTAGCGGCAAATCTACCCTTGCCCGCGCCTTGGGCAAGCGTCTCGGTCTGCCCGTGGTGCATCTGGACACCCTGTTTTGGGAACCCGGCTGGATCGAGCCAGACGCCGAGCAGTTTCGCGCACGCGTCAGAGAAGCGATATCAGCGGATGCCTGGATCTGTGAAGGCAACTATGCCCGTCGCACATTCGACCTGCGCCTGCCTCGTGCCGATCTGATCATTTGGCTCGATACGCCGCGGCTCACCTGCTTCACTCGGGTGATCCTGCGCAGCGTATTGAATCGACCTCGTGCAGACCTTGCTGCAGGTTGTACAGAGAAGCTTGATCGGGCGTACCTGACATTCCTGAACTTCGTATGGAATTTCGATCGTGGCTATCGCCCTGGTATCGAGGCGGTGCGTCAGGCCATTGGCCCGCAGATCCCGACGGTGCACTTGCGATGCAAGCGCCAGATTGGCGCTTTTCTGGATAGCTTGCCCGCATCACCTGAAGTCTGCCTGATGTGACAGCGGTTGCACCGCCAGGTGTGGTGTTTCGCCGAAGAACTCGATCAGCAGTTCCAGTGAGCACACGAATCGGCCTTTCTGGGCGTATTCGAGAACTTCGACGGGTTCAACGCTGAAAAAGCGCTGGAAGAGGCGAGGAAGAAGGCCTGATTAGCGGGCAGTGGATGAAGGTGCCGCTCGCGAAAGCGGGCGCCACCTTTATTTTTTTACTGCTGCAAACGACTGCTTTTGTGCCGGCCCTGCTGCGGCAATGGCGTGCCCTGAACCGACGAACATTTCCGACGATTCCGTAGCCAGATTGCGTCATGACCCTGTCAGATACCAACATATGGATACTGGACAGTCGTGTCGCTGACTCATGAATCAGGAAGAGGCTTCACCAAAACCAATACGGCAGAAACTTCGGCGTGGGTTCGATCATGAGTTCCAAGTGGTAGGTGATTGGGTTGAAGAAAAACATATCCAGTATCAGAAATGCCGCTACCCCAAACGAAAGCGTCAAGAACTCGCGATGGGGATGTTCGACGAAGTACTCCTGTTTAACGTGATAGAAGCTCAACAACGCGGACAGCCCCAGGCCTGCGCCGAGGTAGTTGGGCTGTAACGGGACATTGGCGAAGTTGTTGTAAACCAGCACCGCCACCAGCATCCCCAACCCCAGCATGGGCAACTTCAGGCAGAAGTTCAGCAGGCCGTTTCTGGCGCGTACGAAGACGGCTTCCTTGCTGACGAAGAGGTAGGCGGCCAGCAGCGAAATGGCCGGGGTGATTGCCAGGATGTAGCGCGCTTTCTTGGAACTGGGAACAGTGAACAGCACCAGCAGCACCAACAGCCATCCGCTCAGATAGAGCAGCAGGTCGATGTCTTTATCGCGGGTTGGGCGAAAGAACAGTTTGTACTTCCTGAGAATCACGTTGATGGCGTAAAACACCGTGATGCCGTAGGTCAGCAGGCCTGCGGAGAAGTAGAAGTAATAGCGTGGCGCGTGGTCGGAACCGAAGCGTCCGATGCCTTGCATGTTCAGCACTTCCTCGAGGAACGCTTGCCCCCCTTGCAAGTAGGCCGCCCATCCCAGCAACACAACCCCCACCGCCAGAATCACGCCCGAGAGCAATGAAAACAGCAGCAACAGGCGCCACTGCCGGCTCAGCAAGTAATAAGCGCCAATGACACTCGCAGGTCCGATCAAGCCAATAGGCCCGCGAAACGCGAATCCCAGCGCCAGGCCGAGGTACAGAAACACCAGGCGCCGCGGGTCCTTTTTCATTTCCGCCGAATAGGCAAAATAGAAGCACATCACCGTTAACAACGCCGGATAGATATCCAGTGCCAGCGAGTTGACGCCGTCAAGAAAGGCCCAGGTCAGCAGGCTGAAAAGAACGCCGTACGCACCCCATTTTTTGCTGTGCAGCGCCCCCAGCCGATAAATGAATACCAGCATCAGCGACGCGGCCACGCAGGACGGAAAACCCATGGAAAGAACGGACACCCGGCCGAACGGCAAGGAAACCAGATAGACCAACAACGTATTGAGGACCGTGTAGTCGGGATAAGGCTTGAGGTCGTCGGCAATCGGGAACAGCGTGACACCGTGCTGCAACATGTACTCGGCAAAGTCGACAAAGCGTGTTGTGTAGTTGAGGACAGCGGGTTTGTACTGCAATGCCATGAACACGGCCAGTGTCATGAAAAAAATGCTCAGGCAGGGATTTTTCGTAATCAGTCCCGTCAACATTCCAGCCCGCGAAGTGCGCTCTACAACCAGCGGGGCATCATATCGATCCATCGTTAACCCTTTAGTGAAGTTGTTCTTTTGACCGCCATCCTGACAGTCCGGTGACGCCTGCATTGAACTTGTGTGTGGCGCGAGATTAACTTCGAGCCTAGCCCGCAACCAGGACTATTCAAGCATGACGGCCCTAAACACACCCTGAACAGAACCGATTAAAGTCAACAGCAAAGCCGCATTAACGAAGCGTGTCGAAACGGGCTTTGTGCATTTCAATGATTGAATATTCACAGTGATGTAAGGCCGGCTAAATGACGCGTCCTTTCTTGGGTGACGGATGATCGGCCGGCTCGGTCCTGACGCTTTTCAACAACTGTGCAAACGCGGTCTTGTCGATCGGCCGACTCATGAAGTAGCCCTGCACCTCGTTGCATTGATCCTTGCCGAGAATCTCCAGTTGTTCCTCAGTCTCGACACCTTCGGCGGTCACGGTCAGGCCCATGGCTTTGCCCAGACCAATGATCGCCTGAACCACGGCGCGATCGTTGGCGCCGTTGCTGATCGAGGCGATGAAGCGCTTGTCGATCTTGATCCCGTCGAACGGGTAGGCGCGCAGGTAACCGAGGGACGAGTAGCCGGTACCGAAGTCATCCATGTTCAGGCGCACGCCGAGTTGCTTGAGCGCATTCATCGTCGCCAGCGCGCCGTCGGTGTCGACCAGCATGACGTTTTCGGTGATTTCCAATTCCAGGCGACTGGCCGGGAAACGCGTCTGCACCAGCACTTCGCGCACGTCTTCGACGACATCGCTGAGGGCGAACTGCGCCGGCGACAGATTGACTGACAACAGGATGTCCGCCGGCCAGGTGAGGGCGGTTTCACAGGCTTCGCGCAGTACCCAGCGCCCCAACGGCACGATCAGGTCGGTCTGCTCCGCAAGGCTGATGAACAGGTCCGGCCCGAGCAGGCCCTTGGTCGGATGCTGCCAGCGCACCAGGGCTTCGACCGAGACGATGTGCTTGCCGTCGACCGTATAGCGTGGCTGGTAATGCAGGACGAATTCGTCGTTCTTCAACGCACCGCGCAAATCACTTTCCATCTGCCGGCGTGTCTGGATCTGGTCGCTCATGTGTGCTTCGAAATAGCACCAGGTGTTTTTGCCCTCGGACTTGGCCTGATACAGCGCGATGTCCGCGCAGCGAATCAGCTCGCTGGGCACGAAGCCCTGACGCCGGCTCAGGGCAATGCCGATGCTTGCACCCACGTGCAGCGGATGATGTTCGAAGATCAGCGGCTGGTGCAGGCTGTCGAGCAGCCGCGTGCAAAACCGCTCGACTTCCTGACGGCTGTCCATGCCATTGAGCACCACGACGAATTCGTCGCCGCCCAGGCGCGCGACGATGTCGTGCTCGCGGGTGCACTCGCGCAGGCAGCTGGCGACTTCCTGCAATACGGCATCGCCGGCCGGATGCCCGAGTGAGTCGTTGATCGGCTTGAAGTTGTCCAGATCGATCACCAGCAGCGACAGCGCTGGCGCGTGCTCCTTGAGTTGCAGTGCATCATCCAGATAACGCGCCAACTGGTTGCGATTGGGCAGGCCGGTGAGGGCGTCGTGCATCGACAGGTGCTGGATCTGCGCATGGGCGGCAACTTCGTCAGTGATGTCGCTGGCCGTGCCGCGATAGCCGCTCACAGTGTGCTTGTCGAGGATCGGGCGTGCCGACAACCGGCAGTGGCGTTGCTGCCCGGCATGATCACGGTAGGTGCAACGCAGGTCGCTGGCATTGCTGTTTTCGCTAAGTTTCTTCAGCCACAGCTCCAGCGGCGTGGTATCGCATGACACCAATTGCCCGATGCTCTGGCCGATCCACTGGGTTTGCGGGTAACCCGTCACTTCGCTGAAGCGCGCCGAGAGATAGGTCAGACGCAGCTGGTTGTCGACTTCCCAGATCCAGTCCGACGCCGCTTCGGCGACCGCGCGAAACCGCTCTTCACTGGCTTCTAGCGCATGGTTGGCCGCTTCCAGCGCCTGATTCGAGGCCTGCAGCGTGCTGAAGCTATGGTCGACGTAGGTCGAAGAGCGCAAGGCGTGACGCAAGAAATACGCGGTCAACAGCATCAGCACCGCCAGCACCGCGCCGAGCGTTGGCAGCAGCGACCACAGCAGTTGCCGGCCCGGGCGTTCAAGGTCCGCGCTGAGGTTGTAACCGGTGCTGTCCAGCGGCACCCGAGGCTGCTCCTCGGCGAGTGTGTCATTCGGTGCAAGTTTCAGGTTTTGCAGGCCGTAGGCAGTACCGATCGCCTGCAGTTTGGTCGGCGTCAGCTTGTCGACAAATACCAGCACCGAGGTCTGTTTCGGATCGCCCAACGGCCGCTCGTCGTTGGGCAGGATCGCCGCGGCCGTGACCAGTGCCGGCGAGCCGTCGAACAGCGAGTAGGTACTGATCGGCACCGTCAGATCGGTCTGGTTTTGCACTTGATCGATCAGTGACGCGGCAGGGACCTTGAGCAGGGCGCTGATGTCCACGTCGTCGAGTTGTCCCTGCACGACGGCGTACTTCGTGCGGCCCCGATCCAGCACAAACACACCGTCATAGCCGTCGCTGGTGAACAGGGTCTTGCCGATGTTCTGCTGGGTGTAGGCCCAGTCGGTATCGACGTCGGTGTGCAAGTGCTCGTAAGCCGTGGTCCAGTCGGCGTAGCTGGTGATGTAGCTTTTGGAGGCGGCGATGCGATTTTCCAGCGCACGGGCCGTATAGAACCGGGTTTGCTCGACATCCTCGCGATCCAGGCGAGCGGCAATGCCGAGCAAGGTGCCAATGGCGGCAATCACCCCAACGATAAACAGCGCACCGACCGCAAACGCCAGCCGCCGGGTGATTGTGCTTTGCTGAGGCGGAACAGGCGCAGCGGGAGCGAAGACATCCATATGCTCGTCCTTGACTCTCTGTCTGAATCATCTGGAACAGCGGCCTGCGTGCAATGTTCAATGTGTTTGCCGGGCTTGCACCGAGGCGGATTTCTCAAGCGTAGTGAATGCGCGGGGATTTTGCCTTGAGACTGCGGCGGGCGTGCGATGGCCGTCAGCGATGGGTGCTCAGTGCGAAGACACATACAGGGAGGGCGTGGTGGACTGGGGCAGGGCATACGTGGCTTTCATCCACGCGATCTCGGCCAGCGGTGTGCGTCCGAAGAATCGCTTGAACTCGCGGCTGAACTGCGAGGCGCTTTCATAACCGACGTTGAACGCGGCGGTCGCGGCGGGCATGGCGCCACGCAGCATCAGCAAGCGCGCCTGATGCAGACGCGTGGCCTTGAGGTATTGCATCGGCGATGAGTCGGTGACATTGCGAAAATGCACATGAAAGCTCGGTACGCTCATCCCCGCTTCCTCGGCGAGGGACTCGACATCCAGACGTTGCTCATAGCTGCTGTGAATCCGCCGGATCGCCCGGCTGACCTTGCCGAAATGCCCTTGCTGCTGGAGTGCCGCACGCATCGAACCGCCTTGGGCACCGGTCAGGATCCGGTAGTAGATCTCCCGAACCAGCGCCGGCCCGAGGATCTGCGCGTCGCCCGGATCGCTCATCGCTTCGAGAAAACGCAGGGTCGAGGCGCGCAATGGATCATCCATCGGCGAGGCGTACATGCCCTTGGGCGCAGCGTCGCTCGGCCCGAACACCTCGTCGACCTGCAGCATCAACTCGCTGGCCAATTGCAGGTCGAGGCGCATATACACCGCCAGCATCGGTTCAGCCGCACTGGCCTCGGTTTCCATGGTGAACGGCACCGGCACCGACACCACCAGATAATGCTGGGCGTCATAGACGTAGACGTCATCGCCCAGATAGCCGCGCTTGCGCCCCTGACAGAGAATCACGATGCCCGGGTCATACAGCACCGGAGTGTTGCTCAGCGGCCGATTCGAGCGCAGAAAACGCACGTCCTCCCGCGCACTGAGGTTGTAGCCCTCCAGCGGCGCGAGCTGTTCGAGCAACTGCACCATGCGCGCGGTGTACGGATCGGATGGACTCATGGGCATTGATCTCTGTGCCGGGACTCAGCCATCGGTCGAGCGGGTCAGGGTTTCCCATTGCTCGATTTCGCTGAGGCTGCGTTGCAGTTTGTCGCGCACCAGATTCAGCGCATCGCTGCCCAATAGCAAGTGCGCGGGCGGCGCGGCGCTGGCGATCAGTTGCAGCATGGCCTGCGCAGCCTTGCGCGGATCGCCCAACTGCTTGCCGCTTTTCTCTTCGCGGGCCTTGCGCACCGGGTCGAAACTGGCGTCGTAGTCGGCAATGCTACGCGCCGTGCGCTGCATCGAACGACCGGCCCAATCGGTGCGAAACGAACCGGGGGCTACCGCCGTGACAAAGATGTTGAACGGTTGCAATTCCTTGCTCAGCGTATCGGAGAGCCCTTCGAGGGCAAACTTGCTCGAACAGTAATAGGCAATGCCGGGCATGGTGATGGTGCCACCCATCGAGGTGATATTCAGAATGTGCCCGGCTCGCCGCTGCCGAAAATACGGCACGAACGCCTTGATCATCGCCGCCGCTCCGAACACGTTGACGTCGAACTGACGCCGCATCTCCGCCAGCGGTGACTCCTCGAAAATGCCCTCATGTCCGTAACCGGCGTTGTTCACCAGTACATCGACCGGACCCAGTGTGGCTTCGACGTCGGCGATCACCCCGTCGATGCGTTCGAAATCGGTGACGTCGAGCAACACCCCGTGTGCCCGATCCGCGGACAGGGCCTCGAACGACTTCAGATCGGCGTCATTGCGCACGGTACCGATCACTCGGTGACCGGCGCTGAGCGCTTCTTGCGCGAGGGCGCTGCCGAAGCCGCTGCTGACACCGGTGATAAACAGGGTTTTGCTGCTGTGCATGGCAATCTCCGACGGATAAGTGGAGAGGCCATGTTAGGCAGCCTGGGGCGAGAGGGGTATGCCGGTTTGTCTGGGAGGATTGCCTGTTCCTATTGGCAGACCTGTGAAGCGCTCTGAAACGTGGTGTTGATTCAGCACGCCGCCCGGATCAGGAGCCATTCCTGAGCAACTGTCCCAGTGCCTCCAGCTCAGCTTTCTCTACATCGGAAACCAAGACGAAGCGCATGTGACCGGCCTGCCATGACACCACATTAAAGCCGCGAACCGTCCGGCTCTGCGTTGCCGTGTCAGCCTCAGTCGTGGGCAGGATGAACACGTTGATGATGTGCTTGGCATGCCCGTAGCTCAGGGCGGCGGTGGTCTGGTGTTGCAGGTAATCCAGACGCCCGCCGAGCAGAGGAAAGCCTTGCGCCGTGTAGTCGAACACCGGAGGCGAGAAGTCGAGTTTGCCGGTGAACCAGGGCTTGACGGTGTGGCGATCGGACGACACCACATCGTTCAGATGCTCGCCCATCAACGAACGAACGTGACTGGAAACGGCCTCGTCGATCAGTGGTTGCTCGCTGCCCGGAGTGGCGATATACAGCACCATCGCCAGGGCCAGCGCTGCGGCGGAAAAGGCCGGGGCCAGCCATTTTTGCCAGCGCTGGATGAATCCCGGCGCAGGTTTGTCTGCGGCGAACACGCTGGCCGCCAATGAGGCGGGGGCGGGGTAGTAGGGCGCATGGCGCTTCACGCCGAGCTTGAGCAACTTCGCTTGATCATGCAGCCGCGCGCATTCGGCGCAGGCGCTCAAGTGCGCTGCCACCTGCGCAGCTGTCGCCGGATCAAGCTCCTGATCCAGATAGCCGTGCAGCTGTGTCTGGCAAACCGTGCAGTCGAGTTCATTCATGGTCGTGCAACTTCAGTAATTCGAGCTTGAGCATGGCCCGCGCCCGGGCCAGCCTGGACATGACGGTACCGATGGGAATATCGACCACCAGGGCGATGTCCTTGTAGGGCAGGTCTTCGAGTTCCTTGAGCACAATCACCTCGCGAAACACCGGCGGCAGGGCGCATAGCGCTCGTTGCAACAGCGCGGCGTTTTCAGTGTGAATCGCCAGCAGCTCCGGGGTCTGACTGTGGCTCAACGCGCAGTCGCCAGCCGCGCTTTCGTCATCGAGGGCAACCCAATGGCGCCCGGCCGACGCCTTGAGCCAGGTGTAGCTTTCGTTGCGCACAATGGTCAGAAACCACGCCTTGGCGTTGCCATCGGCGAAACGCTGCAAAAACCGGAAAGCGCGCAGGGCGCTTTCCTGCACGACGTCGCGCGCGGCGCTGTCGTTGCCGGTCAGCCAGCGCGCAAGGTTGTAGGCCGCGTCCAGATGCGGCGCAATCAGTTCCTCAAATCGCTTCATGGTGGGTTCCGCACTGTCACACCCCTATAACCGTGCTGCGCCGGGTTTTATTCCCGAAAAACAATTTGTTTTGCGACGTGGAATAAACCCTCGCGTCGCAAGGTTTACCTCGTGTCAGCTACCTCACTGTAGTCCGCCCGCGAGGACATACCGATGGACATTCAAGCAAAACACCCATTGCGCACCGACGGCTTGCTCAACCCGGACCGGCGCACCCTGCTCAAATGCTCGGCGTGGGCCGGGGCCGGGGTCATTTGGGCCTTGAGCGGCGGGGTTCCCAAAGCCTTCGCGCTGGACGAGGCGGGCAACGTCAGCGAGCCCAAGGCCCTGGCCAGCACCTTTCACTTCGTGCAGATCAGCGACTCGCACATCGGCTTCAATAAGGAAGCCAATCCGGAACCGGTGAAGACCTTGCAAGTGGCGATCGACAAGGTCATCGCGCTCCCCAAACGTCCCGCACTGATTCTGCACACCGGCGACATCACGCACCTGTCCAAGCCTGAGGAATTCGACACCGCCGCGCAGTTGCTCAAGGGCCTGCCATCCACCGTGCATTACGTGCCCGGTGAGCACGACACCCTCGACGAGGGCGGCGGCAAGCTTTACCTGGAGCGCTACGGCAAAGGCACCAAAGGCAACGGCTGGTACAGCTTCGATGATCACGGCGTGCACTTCATCGGGCTGATCAACGTCTTCAACTTCCAGGCCGGTCACGAAGCCACCCTCGGCGCCGATCAACTGGCCTGGCTGGCGGATGATTTGCGCGCTGTCAGCAGCAGCACCCCCATCGTCGTGTTCACCCACATCCCGCTGTGGACCATTTATCAGCCGTGGGGCTGGGGCACCGAGGACGGCGATCAGGCGATTGCGATGCTGCGCAAGTACGGTTCGGTGACGGTGTTGAACGGGCACATCCATCAGGTGATCCAGAAAGTCGAAGGCAATATCACCTTCCACACCGCCCGTGGCACTGCCTATCCACAGCCGGCTCCGGGTGCCGCACCGTCGCCGGGGCCGATGACGGTAGCGGCCGATCAACTGCGCAATTACCTGGGGATCACCGACGTGCGTGCGACCCAGGGCGATCACCCGCTGGCACTGATTGACTCAACACTGGTTTAACCGAGGACACGCAAATGAAAAGGCAACTGTTGGCGCTGATGGGCCTGCTGCTGGCGATGCCGGTGTGGGCGACGGAAGTGAAGATCGACATCAAGGAATTCATGTTCGGCCCCAAGGACCTGACCGTGGCCGTCGGTACCAAGGTGACGTGGGTCAATGACGATCAGATTCCGCATACGGTGGCGGAAACCCACAAGGTGTTTCGCTCAGGGGCGCTGGATACCAATGACAGCTTTTCCTGGGTGTTCAATACACCGGGGGAGTTTGAGTATTTTTGCGTGTTGCATCCGCAGATGATCGGCAAGGTGGTGGTGACGCAGTGAATGCGATCGCTGAAAAACTTGCTGAAAAACGTACCGGAAGGGTGCTGCTGACCTGAGTGTTACTCAGCTACCAATCTGCACCTTTCCGGGGCTCGCAATGAGCTATTGGGTAGCACGTCCCAAGTTCGGCGCAGCAGGAGCTGATCGCTGTTTTCCGCTTAAATCATTCAAATCAAGCGCTTGGCACGGTGCGGAGAAATCTGGCATGCATCGTGCTTTTTTGTATCCGTGGATAATTGGATACAAAAAGACAAAAGGTGCTGCCATGCAATTCGCTCCCGCCTATGACCAGCGTCAACCGATGACCGCCGAGGAGGAGGCCTACAACTTTCTGTTGGAAGGCATCTGCGGCGGTCGTTATCGCAAGGGTGACCGGTTGATCGCCGAGGACATCGCCAGTGAAATCGGCATGAGCCGTATGCCGGTGCGCGAAGCCTTTCGCCGCCTCGATGCGCAGGGCCTGGTGACACTGCGGCCCAACCGCGGCGCGGTGGTCAGCGGTCTGGATGTCGAGCAAATGCATGAAGTCTTTGAGATGCGCAGCGCCTTGGAAGGACTGGCGATTCGCATCGCCGTACCAAAGATCAGCGAGCGTCAGTTGACGGCGCTGGAGCGGCTTCTCGATGAAATGGATGACTACCGCGAGGAGAGTGCGGCGTGGGTCAGTCGCCATCGCAAGTTCCATGAGTACCTGTGCAGCCTCAGCGATCGCCCACGGCTGCTGAAGCAGATCAGCGCCCTCTACGCGCTGATCGAAGCGCCCATGCGCCTGTGGTTACAGCACATCGAAAAGCCCCTGAGTGCGCGCCAGGAACATCAGATGATCCTTGATGCGATTCGCGCCGGCGACGCCCACAAGGCCGAGGCCGTGGTGCGTGAACACATCGAAGGCACGGTGCCCGAGCTGATCAAGTTTCTGCAATCGGAAAAATAACCACAGAGCGGAACCCGAATCCGCCGATGTTTTGACTTTGAGTACTGCCCCGTTACTAACCGAACTGGAGTGTCTGGTCATGCATACGTCTCGCCTGTTACTGGCTGCAATTTCCCTCGGGCTCTGTTCGCAGTGGGCGCTTGCCGCACCGACGGTGCCGGAGCGTCTGGTCAAGGTCGACAAACTCACCTATTGCTCGGGCATGGATTCGCCGCCACTGGTGTCCTTCGATGAAGCGCAAAAGCCCAAAGGCCTGACCGTCGACCTGGGACTGGAAATCGCCAAGCGTCTGGGCGACAAGAAAGTTGATTGGCGGGTGATTCCGTTTTCCGGATTGCTCCCGGCGTTGCTCGCCAAACAGTGCGACATGATCGTCGATCAGTTGTTCGACAAGCCCGAGCGCCGTGAGGTGATCGACATCGTCAACTACATGTATTCCAGTCAGGCGGTGGTGGTGCCCAAGGGCAATCCGAAGGCGCTGAAAACCCTCGCGGATCTGAGCGGGCACAAGATCGCGGTGCTCAACGGCTCGACCATCAAGACCTTGCTCGACACCGAAAATGAAAGCCTGACCAAGGCCGGCAAGCCGCCGATGAAACTGGTGGTCTACAACACCGACACCGATGCCTTTCAGGCGCTGCGCATCAGTCAGGTCGACGCTTACGGCACCACGGTGGAAACCGCCGGCTATTACGCTGCGATGGCTCCGGACCTGTTCGAGGAAGGCGTACCGGCCTTCAGCCGGATCCTCACCGGTCTGGGCATTCGCAAGGACGATCCGCAACTGAGCGCTGCGGTGCAGCAAATCATCAGCGACATGCGCGGCGATGGCAGCTACAACCAGCTTCTGAACAAGTGGCACGTCTCCAGCGACACACTCGATTGAGGTAAGCGTTGATGAACTTCAATTGGGATGTGTTCTGGCAGTACCTGTTGCAGCCCAGCGGCGTGTACCTCACCGGGCTCTGGCTGACCTGCCTGATCAGTGTGTTGGCGATGTTGCTCGGCTGTGTGTTGGGGCTGGCCGCCGCATTGTTGCGCTTGTCGAAGAACCCTCTGCTGCATCTGCCGGTGCGCTTTTATGTGTGGCTGATGCGCGGCACGCCGTTGCTGGTGCAAATCGTCTTTCTCTACACGGCGCTGGCGGCGGGCGGGATTTTTCGCTTCGAAGACATTGAGCTGTTCGGGCTGGTGATCCCCGGCAACATTCAGGCGGCGATCATTGCTCTGGGCCTCAACGAAGGCGCATACATGGCCGAGATCATCCGCGCCGGCATCGGCGCCGTGGACAAGGGCCAATACGAGGCCGGGCGCTCGCTGGGCATGACCTTCGCCAAATTGATGCGCCGTATCGTCCTGCCGCAGGCGTTCCGGGTGATCGTGCCGCCGCTGGGCAATGAATTCAACGTGATGCTGAAAAACACCACGCTGGTCAGCGTGATCGGCGTGCAGGAGCTGTTGCTCAGCACGCAGATGGTCACCTCGGCGACTTTTCGGGTGTTCGAGTTGTACCTGGTGGTGGCGATTTATTTCCTGTTGCTCACCACGCTGTGGGGCTTCTTTCAGCGCTGGCTGGAGAGCCGTTTCGGCCAGTCCGACAGACCATCTTCGCCGCCGCCGGCCTCCAGCCGGATGTTCGGGCGCAACACGCTGAAACTGCTGAGGGGACGCTAATCATGGCGCATCAAAGTGACGAGCTGATCATCGAGGCGCTGAACATTCACAAGTCCTTCGGCGATCTGCAGATTCTCAAGGGCATCTCGCTGCAAGTGCGCCGTGGCGAAGTGGTGGTGCTGATTGGCGCCTCAGGTTCGGGCAAGACCACGTTTATCCGCTGCATCAACCTGCTCGAAGACATTCAGTCCGGGGAGATTCGGGTCAGCGGCCGGCCCATGGGCTATCGCACGCGGGCTGACGGCAGTCTGGTGCGCGACTCGGAACGCAACATCGCTCGCCAGCGCCGGGACATCGGCATGGTGTTCCAGCGCTTCAACCTGTTCCCGCACATGACCGCCTTGGAAAACATTATCGAAGCACCGATTCAGGTGTTGGGTGTGCCGCGCCAGGCTGCGCTGGAGCAGGCGCAGGCACTGCTCAAACGGGTCGGTCTGGCGGACAAGGCCAGTCATTACCCGTCGATGCTTTCCGGCGGTCAGCAGCAACGCGTCGCCATTGCCCGAGCGCTGGCGATGAAGCCACAGGCGATGCTGTTCGACGAGCCCACCAGCGCCCTCGACCCGGAAACTGTCGGCGAGGTTCTGCAAGTGATGAAGGAGTTGGCCGAAGAGGGCATGACCATGGTCGTGGTCACCCATGAAATGGGTTTTGCCCGCGAGGTGGCCGACCGGGTGGTGGTGCTCGATCAGGGTGAACTGATCGAACAAGGCCCGCCGGAACAGATTTTCAGTCGTCCCACCCATCCCCGTACCCAAGCCTTTCTCAGCCGCGTGCTGTGAAACTTCACAAGGATTTTGACGATGCGTTTATCGAGCTTGTTCGCGGCGCTGTGCTGCGCCGCCGTGGTGCCCATGCTTCAGGCTGCCGATTCGGTGGTGAAGGTTTACAACTGGTCCGATTACATCGGCCCCGACACGCTGAAGAATTTCGAAAAAGACAGCACGATCAAGGTTCAGTACGACATCTTCGACACCAATGAAATGCTCGAGGCCAAGTTGCTCTCCGGGCATTCGGGCTACGACGTGGTGGTGCCGTCCAGCCAGTTTCTTTCGAAACAGATTCGCGCCGGCGCCTACCAGCCGCTGCAACGCGGATTGCTGGATAACTGGAAGCACCTCGATCCACGTCTGATGCAGCGTCTGCAGGCTGCCGACCGCGGCAACCAATACGCCGTGCCGTACATGTGGGGCACGGTGGGCATCGGCTACAACGAGGAGAAGGTGCGCGCCGTGCTCGGCAAGGATGTGCCGCTCGATTCGTGGTCGATGGTGTTCGATCCGCAGAACCTCGCCAAACTGAAAAACTGCGGCGTGGCCTTCCTCGATGCCCCTGTGAAGATCATCCCCCAGGCCCTGCTTTATCTCGGGCTGGACCCCAACAGCGTCAAGCCCGACGACTACAAACAGGCTTCTAAACTGTTGATGACTCTGCGTCCCTCTGTGACCTACTTCAACTCATCGAAGTACACCGCCGACCTGGCCAATGGCGATATCTGCGTGGCGATCGGCTATTCCGGTGACGTGATGCAGGCCCAAACCCGGGCACGCGAGGCCGGAAAAAATATCGATATCCGCTACCTGATTCCCAAGGAAGGCGTGAACCTCTGGTTCGACATGCTGGCGATTCCCAAGGATGCCGGCAATATCGCCAACGCCCATGCGTTCATCAACTACTTGCTGCGCCCTGAGGTGATTGCGCCGGTCAGTGATTACGTCGGCTACGCCAATCCAAACAAGGACGCCACGGCGTTGATGGACCCGAAGGTCAGCGGCAACCCGGGGATCTACCCGTCTGACGAAGTGATCAACCATGCCTTCGTCTCCGCCGATCTGCCGGAAAACATCCAGCGCCTGATCACCCGCGAATGGAACCGGATCAAGTCCGGCCAATGAATTGCTGATTTGAAGAGCCTCTGCCATGTTGAAATTTTCTGCTCACGAATATCCCTATCCGTCGCAACGCCAAAGCGTGTTTGCCCGTCGTGGCATGGTCGCGGCGTCCCAACCTTTGGCCGCACAGGCCGGCATCGAAATGCTGCAAAAGGGCGGCAATGCGATCGACGCCGCCATCGCCACGGCGGCGGCCCTGACCGTGGTCGAGCCTACGGGCTGTGGCCTGGGCGGTGATGCGTTTGCGCTGGTCTGGTTCAAGGATCAGTTGCATGGCCTCAATGCCAACGGCCATGCCCCGGCGTCGTTAAGTATCGAAGCGGTAACAGCAGCAGGCCATGAGCAAATGCCGCTCTATGGCTGGACGCCGGTGACGGTTCCCGGTTGCCCATCGGCCTGGGCCGAGCTGTCGCAACGCTTTGGCTTATTACCGTTCGCCGATCTGCTGCAACCGGCGATCAATCTGGCCAGAGACGGTTTTCCGCTGTCGCCGGTAGTTGCCCATCAGTGGCAGATCGCGCTGGATGAGTTCACTCCCCATCGCGATCAAGTGCTACAGGCCTGGTTCGATACGTTCCTGATTGACGGTCGCGCGCCCAAGGCCGGGGAGCTATTCCGTAACCCGGCTCAGGCGCGAACCCTTGAAGAATTGGCGGCTACCCGTTGCGAGAGTTTGTATCGCGGCGCGTTGGCGCAACGCCTGGATGCGCATTCACGGGCAACGGGTGGCTATCTTCGCGCTACGGATCTGGAGCATTACCGCGCGCAATGGGTGGAGCCGATTCACGTCAATTACCGTGGCGTGGATGTCTGGGAAATCCCGCCGAGCGGGCAGGGTCTGGTCGCCTTGATGGCGCTGAAGATTCTCGAGGGTTTCGACTTCGATCACCGTGACAGCCAGCAGACCTGGCACCGGCAACTGGAGGCAATGAAACTGGCCTACAGCGATGGTCTGCACTACATCACGGATCCGCTGCACATGCGCGTGGCCGTCGCCGATCTGTTGAGCGACGAGTACAGCGCCCGCCGCCGCGCTCAGATCGGCGAACAGGCGCAGCCGCCGAAGCCGGGCGATCCCCACGCCAGCGGCACGGTGTACCTGGCCACGGCGGACGGGCAGGGCAATATGGTGTCGTTCATCCAGAGCAATTATCACGGCTTCGGCTCAGGCGTAGTGCTGCCGGATAGCGGCATCGCCCTGCAGAACCGTGGGCAGGAATTCAGCCTGGATCCCGAGCATGCCAACGCGTTGGCGCCGGGCAAAAAGACCTTTCATACGATTATTCCTGGTTTCCTCACCAAGGACGGTCAAGCGTTGGGCCCGTTCGGTGTGATGGGCGGCTACATGCAGCCGCAGGGCCATGTGCAGATGGTCATGAACCTGGTGGATTTCGGCCTGAACCCGCAATCGGCACTGGACGCGCCGCGCTGGCAGTGGCTTGGCGGGATGAAGGTCGGCATCGAACAGGGCGCTTCAAGGGATCTGGCCAATGCGTTGGCGCGTCGCGGGCATGAGGTGCAGATCGCCAGTGATCTGACGGATTACGGACGAGGGCAGATCATTCTGCGTGATCCGGTGACGGGTGTGTTGTGTGGGGGGACTGAGCCGAGGGCGGATTCGCATATCGCGGTTTGGTAAAGCAGGTTGGTGGCCGGGTATTGACGAGCATTGCCCCTCTGACCGCTAGTGCGAAGAAAGGTCAAAGGGGCAAAAACGTTTTTCGTCAAACCGTGCTGCAGGTGGTCATCTCGCAATGGTTGGGTAAAAACTCCATGACATCACAAAAGAGTTTGCGTTGCCTCCAGTCATTGCGATCACCGATCACATACAGCCGGCGTTTGGCCCGAGTGGCGGCGACATTGAGCAGATTGGGTTTAGAGACTGCCCATTCACGAGCCCCATCGTTTTCACTGCTTCCGCCCAGTACAAGAATGATCACCGCCGCCTCTTTGCCCTGCATCGTGTGAATCGTGCCGCGAACCATCTTGGCGTGCAGGCGATCCTTGAGATGGTTGCGCACGTCCTGAAACGGCGTAATGACGGCGATGCTGTCCAGCGGTACGCCATCCGCCTTGAGCTGCGCCAGCAAACGGTCCAGTGCCTGACCTTCACTATCGACCCAGTTGCCAGAGGACCTTCCACTGGCATGCACCCATCCAGTGAGTAGAGAGGCTGGCGTTTCCTTGGCGGGTGAGGGCGCAATCGTTCCGTAGACCATCGCGCCGTCGTAGGCGATGCGGTTGGCCAGGTCGAACATCGGTCTATCGCAGCGACGATGAACTACCAAAGGCAGGCCGACCCAGCATTTTTTTCCCCTCGGCCCGGCCATGCGCCCCCAGGGAGTGGCCTCATCGGCGAGTGTCTGAGCGGACTGGCGGTTCGGCAGCCAGTGAGCGTCAACCTGATAACGGGTGCGCATGTGTTCAAGCACCGCATCGGAAACCGTGACGATCGGTTCCAGTTGCAGTGGGTCACCAACCAATACCGCTCGGCGCGAGCGCCATAGTGCTCCCACAGCTGCCTGTGGTGTAGCCTGACCCGCTTCATCCACCAACAACCACCCGATCTCGCTACACCCAAGGCTGCCGAAGGAACGGGCAAATGAGGCGAAAGTACTGCTGAGCACCGGTACGACCATGAACAGCGAAGCCCATGCAGAGCGCACCGCGGATTGGGAAACTCCGAAATAACGACTACCGGTCAGCATGCTGGTGACGAACGTCAGGTTGTAGCCCATGCGCGAGGCTTCAATCTGAAAGAACGTGCGATGCAATTTGAGTGCTTCGATGAACACCTTCGCCCGGGCCTGACGCCAACCTTCGACGATCCACGGCTCGGCCAATTCGATTTCGCTGCCTCTGCCGATTTGACCCTGTTCCAGCCAGAGCAACAGATGTTCTGCCTGCCCGGCCTGAGCAACGCTGCGTGCGTTGTCGAGCTGTACACCGGCATGTCGCACAGCTTCGTGGATCTCCAGTTCATCAGCGGCCAGTTGTCGATCCAACTCGTTGAGTCGGCCAATGATGCGTTGCAACTGGCGTTGCACACTGTCGAACGCGTCCTTGGCCAAGGCGTGTGTACCTTCAAGCAAACGCTGGCGGGCAGCCCAAATACGATAAGCCCCCCACAGGCTGAAGAGGTTGGCGAGAAAACCAGGTTTTTTTATCAGGTTCGATTCAAGCGCCCGGAGTTCGCCCTGCAGTTGCTCGCGCGCGGGTGCGAGCTGCAGGGTTTCCAGCGTCGTTTGTTCCTTGTCGAGATCGCTGCGCTGGGTGCGACGGATCTGAAAATGCTCCTGCATCTGCTTGAGCCGGGCCTTGGCGCTGATCACGGCCTGAACCCGTTCCAGAATATCTTCTACCTGACCACGCAAAGCCTGTTCTGCATCTTTGGCGTCCAGATAGTGTTTGACTGCCTCGCGCCAGAGACCGGCTTTTTCACTGGACGTAAGCGCCTTCATCAACGCTGCTTGTTCGGACAGCCATTCGCGCATGCCTTTGGGGGGCGTTTTGGCTTCAGTGTCATCCGCTTCGGGGCTATCAGCCGGGGGCTCGTTATCGTAAATGTCTTCATCCAGGCCCCAGATATCGACTGTTTCGGGGTCAGGCGTTTCGGCTTCGTCTTTGGCCTTGTCCGCTTCAGGCGGAAGTTTGCCGTAGAAAAAACGGTCGACGAATTGCGTGCGTTTGGCTTTGCTACCCAATGCCGCAGAAATCATTGCCCATGCGGGCTTGCCACTGGTCAACTTGCCCAGGTCGCTGAAGTACTCTGCGTCGGGCAACCACGACGGGTCGACCTTGTCTTGCTGAGGTAGCTCAAGCGTGACGTTCTCGACGGCGCCATTGTTGGAGGATGCGACGACCATCTCGAAACCGAACAGGCGCGGGTCGAGTTGATAGGCGTAGCGATCGCGCCCGCCGTCGTTGGCGGTTTCACGACCGTCCTTGATAAACGCCTCTGAGGCTCTGCCCAGTGAGGCCAGCACGTCGGCCCGTTGTGTCACTACTGCAGCGATAAGGTCGCGTAGCAGGGTGGTCTTGCCGGTTCCAGGTGGTCCGTTGACCCCCATGATGCCGGGGGTATTGCCGAGGTTATGCAGCAGGCTGTTGACTGCCAGTTGCTGCGAGTGCACCAAGCCCAGATGTTTTTCGGCGGGCCAGCAACCGGCGGCGTAGCGCGAAGGCGCAAGACGATCGATCAGCGCCAGATCGGCACCGGGCTTGTCCAGATGCAGGCGCTGAGTCGAGTCATGATGGCTCAGATAGCGGGCCAATGGCGCGCTCGTTTCACCACGGGAAAGGGCTTCAGCCATGTCGGCCAGATCGCTGAGCAGGAAGCTGTTGAGTGGGTCGTCTTCCTGTTCTGACTTGTTCGGGTTGATGGGCGCCGAGCGAAAGCGATGCCCGCGCGGCACGTCGCCGAAAAACTCTTCGAGTCCCAGGGTTTTGCGGATGGAGTCAGTCAGCCAAGCCAGATCGGCAGCCTGAACCACACCCCCTAGCAGGCTTCTGGACTGTTCACGAAGGGAATCCTGGGTTTCCTCGAAGCCGCGTGTCCAGTCCCTGTTATTGATCGCGCAACCGAGGAACCATGCCTCGCTGGACAATACCAGGCTGTCGACCAGCATCATGCCTTGATCGTTGAACTTCAGCGCGTACAGGGCGGAAACACGTTTTTGTGGTTCTTTGTAACCTTGGTCTGCCCCGTACAACTCTGCTAATCGGTGAGCGACCGTCAGGTTGTCGTAGAGGTGTGCGTAGAGCGTGTGGCTCCATACGCGTTTGCTCGGCAGGCGCTGCCGGCTCAGTGGGTTGGCCGGCATCCACGGCAGGATTTGCGCCGAGGTGGGAATGTCCTGATAAAAGGGCTGGTAGTCGCCATCACGCTTTTTCAGCTTGGGGACCGCCTGGGGTTGCAACAGTTCGACGGCGTGCCAATAGCGCACGATATTTTGCGAGTTCATTTAAAGCGTCCTTGAAAGCGCTGGGCCTGAATTCCTTTGAGCCAAGGATATCAGGCATCACCCTTCGCGGGATCATCGGTCGATGGCAGTGGACGCATCGTCATCAACCCGGCACGTCTTTGTCCAGTCGCGATGAACACACACTTTTTCACAAAGACCTCCCAGCCCCCATTCGATGGCAGAATCTCCCTGACTTGACTGTTTTGGAGAACACCATGCTTCGTGTGTTTGAACGAAGACTCGACCCTTTCCCGCCTGACGAGGTGCCACCTCCGCCCAACGGCCTGGCTAAATTCCTGTGGGCCTGCACCCGGGGCGCACGCGGCTACATCCTGGCGCTGGCGCTGCTCAGCGCCGCCGTGTCGGTCTATGAAGCGTGGCTGTTTTCCTTCCTCGGTCAGGTCGTCGACCTGCTCTCGACCTGGCAAGCCGGTGGCGAAGCGGCTGTGCAAGAAAGCCGCGTGCTGTGGGGCATGGGCATCGTCATGGTGCTCAGTGTCGGGCTGGTGGCGTTGCGCACCATGGTCCAGCACCAAATATTGGCAATTAACTTGCCGCTGCGCCTGCGCTGGGATTTCCACCGGCTGATGCTGCGGCAAAGCCTCTCGTTTTTCTCCGATGAGTTTTCCGGTCGGGTCACGACCAAGGTGATGCAGACGGCGCTCGCCGTACGCGACGTGCTGTTCACCATGATCGAGATCTTGCCCGGGATCGGTGTGTACTTCATCGCGATCATCGCCCTGGCCGGCGGCTTTGCGCTGAAACTGATGCTGCCGTTTCTCGCTTGGGTCGTGCTGTTTGGCCTGGCCATGTGGTACTTCGTGCCGCGTCTGGGCAAGGTCGGACAGGAGCAGGCCAATGCGCGGTCGATGATGACCGGGCGTATCGCCGACGCGTACACCAACATCACCACGGTCAAGCTGTTCTCTCATTCCAATCGCGAAGCGCACTTCGCGCGGGCGGCGATGGAGGATTTCAAGCAGACCGGTTTTCGCCAGATGCGTCTGGTCAGCCTGTTCGAAATCGTCAACCAGGCCCTGGTGGTGGGGTTGATCATGTCCGCCGGTGGTTACGCCCTGTGGCTGTGGCATCAGGGCGATGTCGGCGCCGGTGCGGTGGCGGCGATCACCGCCATGGCGTTGCGGATCAATGGCATGTCGAACTGGATCATGTGGCAAATGACTTCGCTGTTCGAAAGCATCGGCACCGTTCAGGACGGCATGGCGACGCTGACTCAAGGCACCAAGGTGCAGGATGCGCCAGATGCCGGCGTGTTGGTCACTTCTGGCGGCGCGGTGACCTTCGACAAGGTCAAGTTCAACTACGGTGGCGAACGTCAGGTGCTTGACGGCCTGAGTCTGAGCATCCGCCCCGGTGAAAAAATCGGTCTGGTGGGCCGCTCCGGTGCCGGCAAATCCACCCTGATCAACCTGCTGCTGCGCTTCTATGACGTCGACAGCGGCGAGATTCGTATCGACGGCCAGAACATTGCGCACGTGACTCAGGACAGCCTGCGCAGCGCGATTGGCATGGTCACCCAGGACACTTCGCTGCTGCACCGCTCGATTCGCGACAACATCGCCTACGGCCGCCCCGATGCCACCGACGCACAGATCCGCCGCGCCGCTGCCAACGCTCAAGCTGATGAGTTCATCAGCCAGTTGAGTGATCGGCAAGGACACACCGGCTACGACACCTTGGTGGGTGAACGCGGGATCAAGCTGTCCGGCGGCCAGCGCCAACGGGTGGCGATTGCCCGAGTGATGCTGAAGAACGCGCCGATCCTGCTGCTCGACGAAGCCACCAGTGCACTGGACTCGGAAGTCGAAGTGGCGATTCAGGAAAGCCTCGATGAAATGATGCAGGGCAAAACCGTGATTGCGATTGCTCATCGACTGTCGACGATTGCGGCGATGGATCGGCTGATTGTGATGGATGACGGGCGCATCATCGAGCAGGGCACCCATTCCGAATTGCTGGAGAAGAACGGTGTGTATGCGCGGCTGTGGGCGCATCAGAGCGGCGGCTTCCTGGGTGAGGACAAAGGCGTGGTCGAGGCGATGGATCAGGCCTGACCCACCGACCTTGCGCTGTTGCAATATCCGCCGCATGCGCAGCTGCGACACCGCAATCGCCATGTACACCAGCAAGCCAATCGCCCCGGAACTGGCCAGCAGGAACTCGAACAGCCCGGCGGGCATGAAGTAGCTCCACACGGTGATCGACGCGCCGAGCACGGTGCTGGCGATGACGGCGGCGCGTGGCACACCGGCCGCGGAAGTCGCCTTCAGCGCTTTCGGCGCATCGCCGCGACGACCCAGCGAGTACCTACTCTTGTGCACGGCGACTTCGCCTTGTCTGAATCGTCGGCGATCACTGAGTACCTGGAAGACGTTTTCCCTCAGTCGCCGGTGTACCCACAAGACCTTTGGCTGCGTGTAAAGGCACGACAAGTCCAGGCATGGGTGCGCAGTGATCTGTTGCCCATTCGCCAGGAGCGATCCACATTGGTTGTGTTTTATGGACTCAAATCAAAGCCCTTGTCGTCGTTCGCCGAGTCGGCAGCGCGCAAGCTGTTCGGTGCCGCACAAACGCTACTTGCCGACAGTCCCGAATACCTGTTCGGCCAATGGCAACGACCAACCGTCCAGGAGTGGGTCAAATTGCAACGGCCTAGGATGTAGCGGCCCGCCAACCTGACGATTGCCGCGTAGCGAATCTCGCCGGCCTGCATTTTACGGTTGATGTCTCAGGCTGGTCTCCCGGCAACGTATCTAGCCAATTTCCTTCACGTAGTTGCGTAAAAGCCCAAAACTGACCCTAAAATCCTCGAACAACGAGGGAACTATTAACGTCCACCGACAGACTGATCTGCTGTTGCGACCCTCATGCAAATGTCGCACGAACAAAATTTCTACAATAAATGGAGCGGACAATGGGCAGGGCACGCGATGAGTTTGATTTCTGGTGGGATACGTACGGATCGTGGGTGGAACCTCCGAATGTGCGCCGCAGCGGCACCAGCGGTGTCCAGTTGGTTGTTCAGGGTGACAAGGCGTTTTTCGTAAAGCGTCAGACCGGCCATTTGTTCCGCAGTCTCCGTTACCCCACTGGCCGACCCACCGCATTGCGTGAAGGCGTTGCCCTTTCAAGACTCGAACAACTGGGCGTGAATGCGCCAAGACCGGTATTTTATGGCGCGAGAAAAGTCGATGGCGTATGGCAGGGGGTCTTGGTTACCAAAGATCTGGGCGGCTTCACCGATCTGGATACCTGGTATAGCCAGGGCACTGCAAGCCTGTTGACCACAGAGCAACATCTGCGAGTTCTTGAACGTTTGGCGCAAATGCTGGCGCGGATGCACTCGGGCAAATGGCAGCACGGTTGCATGCGTTCCAAACACATCTTTATCAAGGCGTCGATTACCGACGCAGACTTCGATTTCGAACTGGCGCTGCTTGACTTGGAGAAATCTCGCGGTCGTGCTACGGCAATGGGCGCGGCGCGTCACGACATTCCACAACTCAGACGGCATTCTTTCTGGGATGAATCGCAGTGGCGGCATTTTCTTTCGAGTTATGAGCAAGCCATTGGTAGAACCCTGTAAGCAGGTGTGCAAATTCACGAGTTGGCTATAACAGTCGCTGGTGCGTGCTCAGCACATAAGCCACGCACCAGACTCGTCTGAATAATTACCACTGACCGCTTCCGAGACAGGCGATTATTTCCCAGCCACTGAATTCCCACCAGGAATAACGCTCATCAGAGCAACTTCTGGCCAGGCTGGCCGTCTGGATTTCTCCAGCTTTCTGTTGTGTTGAGAAAGGCGTGTCAATCGAGGCGGTCGCCTGCTTGACCGTCTGTGGAGCAGTGATGGTCGTAGGATGCACGGCAGCGTTTGTGACCGTTGCGGCGAGAGCGAGTGTCGCGGCGATGGCCAGAGTAGTCATGGACTTTTTCATGTTCGAATCCTTTCAGTTAGCTGACAGCGGGCTTAAACATTGGCCCCGACCTGCCTTCTGAACAGATCGGGCATTCGCGTATGTCACGCCAGAAAAGCCTATCACTGCGCTATCTGCGGAACAGTCGCACAACTGTGCTATTGACAACTTGTTGAGCGGCCGGTCTTCGTCAAGGGCGCTGGATCGAGTCAAATAATCTGAACCCCGCCCAAACGCCCGCGCCTAACGATCAGCTTGTGTTCATTCGCACAGGCCCGGTGCCAATACCGGCACATTTCGAGAGGTGGTCAACGTGGCTAAAGACGAGAAGAAAAGCAAAAAAGACGATGCTTCGAAAGCCAGCAAGGACTTGAAAGACAAAAAGTCTGCGCCGGAAAAGAAATCAGCGGCAGCCTCGGCACTTTCCAAGTCCTCCGACAAGAAAGACAAGAAGAAAGACGCCGAACCGAAGAAGTCTGCAAAAAAAGCCGATAGCAAGCCGGAAAAGGCCAAGGATTCCAAAAAGGCTGACAAGCCGGCGAAAAAGAAAAAGTAACACTTGCGACTCGCCAGGGCTTCACGCCCTGGCGTCCCTCAGATCACGTCTTCAAGCCGGTTCTTCAACCCTGTGCACATCCCCCAACGAATCACGCTGCATTGACTGCAGGTTTTTCTCGATGGTTTCGCACAGGGCTTCCATCTGGATCTGGTGCTCGCTATGGCGAAACGGGCTTTGCAGGTCGGTGCCGATGCGTTCGATGGCCAGCAACATGAAGCCCACCACCGTCGAGGCGAGCGGGGTGAACCAGCCCAGCGATTCCACCAGCCCCACTGGCACAATCAGGCAGAACAGCGAAATAAACAGGCGTGGAAAATACACGTAAGGGTAGGGCAGCGGGGTATTGGCGATCCGCTCCATCCCGCCCTGGCTGTTGGATAGATCGACCATCGTCGATTCCAACCGTGCCAGCCGAATGCTGTCGAGGCGCCCGGCCTTGTATTCCCGGGCCAGTAACGCCGCGGAACCGGTGAGGATGTCGTTGGCAAAGTTGTTGGTGGTGCCGCTGCGGGCGAACTCATCTGCCGGGATGAACGCGCGGACTTCTTCCGGGCAAGGCTGGCCTTGCAGATGCGCGGCGAGGCAATTTACATACGCCACATGGCGGCGCAACAGCGTCGCCTTCAGCGGATTCACTTCGCTATCGGAGTCATCCAGCAGCGTCAGCACCTGCCGGGCGAAGCTGCGCGAGCTGTTGATCATCATGCCCCACAGGGTTCGCGCTTCCCACCAACGGTTATAGGCGCTGCTGTTGCGAAAACTGATCAGCACCACCAGCGCTGAACCGAGCAATGTCAGCGGCATCAGCGGCAGGTTGATCTTGGCGTTGAGGAACAACATGAAGTCGACGGTGACGGCGATGTCCCAGAGCAACAGCCAGAACAGCGACCAGCCCACGTAGCCCATGGTCTTGATGATCAGACGGTATTTTTTGACGATGGCAGCTTTCAAACGGGAACCTCGTGGCGAGCGGTAAGCGTGAACGCCCTAGCTCGGACGCTGGTTCGGGGGTAAAGGTTCGGTGTCGACCGAGCATCTTGGTTACGACAATTTGCAGGCCATAAAAAACCCGGCAATCACGCCGGGCTTTTTATGGCCTGAAGTTTCGTCAGAAAGCTCAGAGTGAAGCTTTAACCTGCAAGCCAAACACCAACGCATTGTCGATGTCCTGCCCGGAAAACGCCCCCGGTTCGATGATGTATTGCATGTTCGGGCGCAGCGTCAGCCACGGCGTGGCCTGATAGCCGTAGCCGAGTTCGATCAACTGTTCGCCACTGTCCAGGTTCGGAAACTGCGTGCCGTTGGCCATGGCGGCATCCTGTTGCACGTCGCGGCTGCGCGGATTAGGCACCGCGCGGCCGTAGCCAAGAGCAACGGTGTCACGCGGTCGACCTTCGAACGGTTTGTACAACACCAGACCAGTGCCGTACCACTTGCTGAATGGCGAAGCCGCTTCGCTGGCCGCCGAGTATTGGCCGAAGGCATGCAGGCTGCGGCCCTCGGACGATTGCGAACTCCAAACGGCCTGATCGATCAGCAGGTAATGCCCGCCACGGCCGGACACTTCTTTGTCGCTGCCGATGCGTTTCACGTCGGAGCTGTCGTAGTAGTAACCAACCTTGTATTCACCGGGCAATTCACCCGCGTGCTTGTACACCAACTCGATCGGCACCACGGTGCCGGTGGTGTGTTTTGGGCCCAGATGCCAGGCGCGGCTGGAGTTGCCGTTGCTCTCGGGATCGACATTGAACGCCGCCACGCGCAACTGCCACGAGGACGACAAGTCGTATTTCACCCGCACACCCAAGTGCGCGTTGGGGTAGTTGGTCCAGCCACTGCCGCCGGACATGTTCAGCGGATGGCCGCAGAAACCGGCGTTCATGAAGTTGCACAGAATGCCGCTGTCGAGGCCGCCGAGGTCGTTGCCCATGGCCATGTAACCCAGTTTCACGTTGAGCGCCGGGGTGAACAGGCTGCGCTCGTAACTGAGTTCGGTCAGGCGGGTGTAGAGGCCGCCGTAGTTTTCCTGGATCGGCAGACGGTTGCCGACGAGGTCTTCCGAGGCGCTGTTGCCGCGGCGGTCGTTGATGGTCAGTTGGACCTTGCCGGCGTTCTCAACGCCATACAACTTGCTCAGGTCGAACTGCGCGCCGAGCTTGATGTTCTGCGAGTAACGGCCGGAGCGGTGCAAGCCGCCATCGGCGTTGTAAGCCATTTCCCCGGTGTAATCGCCGGTGAATTTGATCCCGTCTTCGTCCATCTGATGCCGCAGACCGCCCCAATCGCCGGTCAGGGTGTTGCGGGTCAACAGGTTCGAATCGGTATCGGCGAAGGCGGGCAGGGTGGTGCAGGTCAGGCCCAACAGCACGCCGTTGACCCAGCCGTTGCGAGTAAAACCAAACATGGAGATCTTCCTGCTCAAATCTGTAGCGATATCGGAAAGCGGCGCGGCACCCTCAGGTGCCGCGCGCAAAGAAAGCGCCCGTGTTCAGCACGGGCGCTGCGGCTTACGGCAAGGCGTAGGCCATCACGTAGTCGCCGCGATCGGTCGACTGACGTGCACCACCGGCGGTGATGACGATGTACTGCTTGCCGGTCTTCGGCGAAACGTAGGTCATCGGGCCGCCCTGACTGCCGACCGGCAGACGCGCTTTCCAGATTTCTTCGCCATTGGCGCTGTTGAGGGCGCGCAGGTAGAAGTCCTGGGTGCCGGCGATAAAGATCAGGCCACCTTGGGTCGACAGGGTGCCGCCGAGGGTCGGCAGACCGATCTTGATCGGCAGGTGCATGCGGATACCCAGGGGACCGGTGTCTTCAACGGTGCCGACCGGAACCTGCCAGGCGATTTTCTGGGTCTTCATGTCAATGGCGGTCAGGGTGCCGAACGGCGGTGCCTGGCAAGGAATGCCGGCCACCGACAGGAAGCGGTTTTTGTTCACCGCGTAAGGCGTGCCTTTGAGCGGTACCGCGCCCATACCGGTGTTCAACGCTTCGCCACCGGACGAGGCCTGCGCCTTGTTCTGCGACGGGATCATCTGAATCCACAGACCCAGGCGCATGTCGTTGACGAAGATGAAACCGTGCACCGGGTCAGTGGAGATGCTGCCCCAGTTCATGCCACCCAGCGAACCCGGGAAGCTCAGCGATTTATCGGTACCCGGCGCGGTGTACAGGCCGTCATAACGCATCGATTTGAAATCGATCCGGCACAGCAACTGGTCGTACGGGGTGGCGCCCCACATGTCCGACTCAGTCAGATGCTGGGCACCGATCTGTGGCATGCCCACCGATTTCGGCTGGGTTGGCGAGTACGGTTCGTTCGGGATGTTCGCGGCTTTGACCGGGACTTCTTTAACCTCGGTCAACGGTTTACCGGTGGCACGATCGAGCACGTAGATCTGTCCGGCCTTGGTGCCGATGACCAGCGCCGGAACGGTTTTGCCGTCCTTGGTGAAGTCGATCAGGCTCGGCTGCATCGGCAGGTCGAAGTCCCAGAGATCGTTGTGCACGGTCTGGAACACCCAGCGTTCATCACCGGTGGTGGCGTCCAGCGCGAGGATCGAGGCGCCGTAGGTGTGATCGAGTTTGCTGCGCTCGACACCATAGATGTCGGTGGACGAGCTGCCCATCGGCAGGAACACGGTGTTGGTCGCCGGATCGTAGGACATCGGCGCCCAGCTGTTCGGCGTGCTGCGCACATAGGTGCTGCCTTCGGCCGGGGCCTTTTTATCCTGCGGGTTGCCCGGGTCGAAGGCCCAGCGCATGGCACCAGTGATCACGTCAAAACCACGGATCACGCCGCCCGGCATGTCGGTCTGTACGTTGTCGGCGACACGACCGCCGACCACCACAGTGGTGCCGGCCATCAACGGCGCGGAGGAGAGCTGGTAGTAGCTGTCCGGCACGTCGCCGAGACCGGCCTTCAGATCAACCTGGCCGTTGTTGCCGAAACCCTGGCAGAACTCGCCAGTGTCGGCATCGACCGCGATCAGGCGGGCATCGATGGTGTTAGTCAGCAGACGGCGCTGGCAATTGGCAGCCGGCGCAGGCTTGGCTTCGATGATGCTCGAATTGCTTGGCTGAGCGATGCTCTTGGTCGCATCGAAATAGGCCATGCCACGGCAACGCTGCCAGACTTTGGATTTGGCGTTGATCGCGTTCTTCCACAGCTCTTTGCCAGTGTCGGCATCCAGCGCGATCAGGTTGTTGTGCGGGGTGCAGATGAACACCTTGTTGCCGATCTGCAACGGGGTTAGCTGGTCTTCGGCACCGTTGCCATCGCTCTCGGCGACGTCACCGGTGTGGTAGGTCCACGCCACTTTCAGCTTGTCGACGTTGTTGCGGTTGATCTGGTCCAGCGCAGCAAAGCGGCTGCCGCCTTCGGTATTGCCGTAGTGCGCCCAGTCTTTTTGCGCCTTGTCTGGCTCAACCGGGGTCAGGCCCGGGCCAGTGCCGGTGGCAGCGACGGTCGGGTGCGCAACGAACATGTTGCCGGCAGCCACCGCCAGTCCCACGGCCAGGACAGCGGCAACGCCGTAAGCGCCACGACCCGGAACACCACCGTTGGCACGCTTGAGCAGCGGATAGACCAGCGTCACCGCCAGACCCACGGTGCTGAACATGAACAGACGCGAGAACACCGGCCAGAACACCAGCCCGGCATCGCTCACCGCCCAGATCGCTGTCCCCACCAGAAATGCCGCAAACAGCCAGGCGCCCGCAGTCTTGAAGCGAGCGATCAGCAGACCGGAAACGGCCATCACCAGACCACCCACGAGGAAGTACCACGACCCTCCCAGGCTGACCAGCTTCACTCCGCCAGCCGCAAGTGCCAGGCCGAGCAGGGCGATGATCACCCCCAGCCCGACCAGAATGAATTTTGATATGCCCGAGAGGCGTTGACTCTGCTTCACGTTGAATGTCCCGTTGAAATGAGGCGTGCATTATATAGATAGGTAACTACCTAGTTAAATCACTAATTCAGTAATGAACTGTTGTTCATTGCGAAATCCCCGTCCTGAGCGGGGACCTGCGCTTTCAAGGGCCTGGAAAGATATTTTGAATGCCTGCAAATAAGCCTTTTTGTCAGAAAAAATGGGAGTTATGACAGCTGTCGCCATCAGCCGCGGTTATTGCGCAGAATAGAGAAATTCAACGCCGCCGCCACACACAGCCAGGCCAGATACGGAAACATGATCAACCCGGTGATCAAATCCAGGCGCAACGCCAAGAACACCATCGCCGCGACCACCAGCCACAGCACCAGCAGAATCACCATGGCAGCTGCCACCTGATGTGCGCCGAAGAACACCGGCGTCCACAACGTGTTCAAGGCAATCTGCGCTGCCCACAGCGCCAGGACCGTCTGACTGCCAGGAATCAGGCTCAAGCGATAGCCGGCCCAGGCCAGCAATAGATAGATTATTGTCCAGGCCACCGGAAACGCCCAATTGGGCGGGGTGAATCCGGGTTTATTGAGCCCTTCGTACCATTGACCGGGTTTGAAAATCACCCCGGTAGTTGCTGCAGCGCCGCACGCGATCAGAAAAATCAGAAAAGTCACCATTTATCACTCCTTGGCCGCAGCCACTCTGTCTGGGGTTATAGCGTCGCAACGGTCGCTCATTCGGATTTCATCGCCATCAGGTCACTGACCCGCGCCACCAGCGTGTCGACGGCAAACGGCTTGGTCAGCACCTGCATGTCCGGGCCCAATTGACCGGCGCCAATCACCGCGTTTTCTGCGTACCCGGTAATGAACAGGGTCTTAAGGTTCTGGCGGATTTCCCGGCCGGCGTCGGCCAGTTGCCGACCGTTCATGCCACCCGGTAAGCCGACGTCGGTAATCAGCAAGTCGATGTGAATGTCCGAGCGCAACATCTTCAGCCCAACCACACTGTCAGCGGCCTCTATCAAGGTGTAGCCGAGATCGCCGAGTACGTCAGTCAACAGCGCACGCACCGTAGGCTCGTCGTCCACAACCAGAATCGTCTCGCCTGCCTTGGGCAAAGCGGCCGGCGCATTGTCCTTGTGATCCTGATTCGCCACGGGCTCGCCATGGTAACGAGGCAGGTAAATGCACATCTCGGTGCCATGGCCGACCTGCGAATGCACGCGCACCTGGCCACCGGACTGCTTGGCGAAACCGTAAATCATCGACAGCCCCAGCCCCGTGCCCTGGCCCAGCGGTTTGGTGGTGAAGAACGGATCGAAGGCCTTGGCGATGACATCCGCGGTCATGCCGGTGCCGGTATCGGTCACGCACAGACACAGGTATTCGCCCTCGGGCATGTCCAGGGTGCGCGCCGTCTCGCAGTCCAGCGTGCGGTTGGCTGTTTCGATGGTAATGCGCCCGCCGTCCGGCATCGCGTCGCGCGCGTTGATGCACAGGTTGAGCAGGGCGTTTTCCAACTGGCTGGCATCGACCAGCGTTGGCCATAGCTCGGGCGCGGCGCGGGTTTCCAGGACGATGCTGGGGCCGACCGTACGCTGGATCAGTTCGGTCATGCCGGTCATCAGCGTGTTGACATCGGTTGGCCGCGGATCAAGGGTCTGGCGTCTGGAGAACGCCAGCAGGCGGTGGGTCAGTGCGGCTGCACGTTTGACCGCGCCCTGGGCAGTGACCATGTACTTGTCAACCTCACTCAGCCGGCCCTGGCTTATGCGTGCGCCCATCAGCTCCAGCGCGCCGGAAATGCCGGCCAGCAGATTGTTGAAGTCATGTGCCAGGCCCCCGGTCAGTTGGCCGACGGCCTCCATTTTCTGCGACTGGCGTAGTTTCTCTTCGGCCTGCATCAACTCTGCGGTGCGCGATGACACGCGCTGCTCCAGCGTATCGTTGAGCGCGCGCAACGCAGCGATGGCGCGGTCGCGCTCCGCTTCGACATTGCGCCGTTCCTCGACATCGATCAGCACGCCGGGAAAGCGCAGCGGCGTTCCATTATCGGCACATTCCACACGGCCGTTGGCCTCGATCCACTGGTATTTGCCGTCACCGCGGCGCACACGGTACTGGTGGGAGTAGGCACCACCACGGCCGATGGCTTCGTTGATCGCGCTGGTCAGTCCGTCCTTGTCGTCGGGGTGCACTGTGGTGATCACTTGCTCGAGGCTCAGCCCTTCGCGGCCCAGCGCCGGGTCGAGGTCAAACACCCGGGCGAACGCTTCGTCCACCGCGAAACGATCGGTAGGCAAGTCCCAGTGCCAGGTGCCGATGATCGCGCCGGCGGCGAGCGCCAGTTGCACACGCTCGACGTTTTCCCGCGCAAGCGCTTCACTGGCACGCAAGCGCTCCTCGGCGTCGCGCCGCTGAGTGACGTCGTTGAACAGGATCGCGATCTGCCGGTCAGCCGGATCGCCGACACGCACCGCGCGCACGTCGAACCAGCGTTCGAAGGTGTTGGCGTAGTTCTCGAAGTTCGCCGGTTCGCCGGTCTTGGCCACATGACCGTAGGTCTCGAACCAGAAGCTTTCCAGATTGGGCGCGAACTCTGTCACCCATTTGCCGCGCAGGTTGACCCCGCACTGGCGTTCGAATGCCGGGTTGGCTTCGACGAAGTAGTAGTCGACGGGTTTATCGTCGGCGTCGAATTTGACTTTGACGATGGCGAACGCCGATTCGATGGTTTCCAGAATGGTGATGAAGCGTGCCTCGCTGCGGGCGAGCGCATCCCGACTGGCTTGCAGTTGCGCCGCCATGTCGCGATCGAGGTCAACGACCTGCGTGTCGACCAGGGTGCTCTGAAGCGCCGCGCGCAATCGCCTTACCTCTGACTCAAGCGCTTCGCGACTAAGGTGTTCAAGGGTATCCATGTGACCTGCTTTGTTGAATTTTCAGGGTCTGGCTTCATAGCGCGCGTAGGCACAACGCGAGCAGTGGACGTTGCGCTCGCAGGCGACTCGAGCGCCGATCATCCGTTGACCGGGCGCGCTGTGCTTAAGTTTCACCACCCGCGCAAGCGAGCGTTCATTTCAAATCGACTCGCCATTATCCAGGCGGGCCAACAGGTTCTGCCCGCGTTGCCACAACGCATCCTGCTTGGCTTGCGGCATACGGTCCAGGTTCTTGTACATCATCGCCATGTGCTGATTGCCGCGCAGCAGATCACCGTGGCGCATCAGGAAATGCCAGTACAACGAATTGAACGGACAGGCATTGTCCGCCGTGCTTTCGCTGACCTTGTAGGCGCAACCTCGGCAGTAGTCGGACATCCGATTGATGTATTGGCCACTGGCGCAATAAGGTTTGGAACCGAGATAACCGCCATCGGCGTGCATGACCATGCCCAGCGTGTTGGGCAGCTCGACCCAGTCGAAGGCGTCCATGTAGATGGCCAGATACCACTCACAGATCTGGCTCGGCGCGATGCCGGCGAGCAGGGCAAAATTGCCGGTGACCATCAGCCGCTGAATGTGATGCGCGTAGGCATGCTGCAGACTCTGGCCGATGGCCTGGCGCATGCAGTTCATCTGCGTAGCACCGGTCCAGTAGAACTCGGGCAATGGCCGGCTGTTGCCGAATGCATTGCCCAGTGCGTAGTCCGGCATTTTCAGCCAGTACACGCCGCGCACATATTCTCGCCAGCCGATCAGTTGGCGAATGAAGCCTTCGGCCGCATTCAGCGCAATCCTTCCTGACCAATAGGCCGATTCGACATCGCTGCACAGCTGTCGCAAATCCAACAGGCCAATGTTGAGTGCGGCGCTGATCCGCGCATGAAACAGGAACGGTTCATCACTGGCCATGGCGTCCTGATAGTCGCCGAATCCTGCCAGACCATAATCCAGAAAGTATGCCCACAGCGCCTGCGCGTCGGCATGGGTGACCGGGTAGTTGAAGTCGTCGAGTGTGCCGTAGTGCTGGCTGAAGCGCGCCTTCACCAACGCAAGCACTTCACGGGTGATGGCGTCGTTGCTGAAGCGGACCGGGTAGGGGGCCTTCACGCCTTTGGGCAGGGCCTTGCGATTTTCCGCATCGAAATTCCACGCGCCGCCCACCGGCGTGCCGTCGCCGTTGAGCAGCAAGCGACTCTTGCGGCGCATCTCGCGATAAAAGAACTCCATGCGCAACTGCTTTTTGCCGGCAGCCCAAGCGGCAAACTCGGCACGACTGCACAGAAAACGCGTGTCGGCGTGCCAATAAACGGGAAGACCACAGTCCTTGATCGACTGCTCCAGTCGCCAGTCCCCGCACTCGGTGATGTGCAGTTCCTCGACCTGCAGCCGCTGTTGCCAACGGTGTAATTCCCCCGGCACTGAACCGCTATTGTGCGGATCATCCAGGGTTACATATTCGACACGAACGCCCTGATCTCGCAGTGCCTGTGCGAAATGACGCATGGCGCTGAAGATCAGGGCAATTTTTTGCGGGTGGTGCGGCACATGGCTGGCTTCTTCCATGACCTCGACCAGCAGCACGGTGTCGCGCTCGCTATCAAGTGCCTGCAATGAAGCCAGGTCGAAGGACAACTGATCGCCCAGCACCAGGCACAACCGACGATTCTGGTTCATTCAGTGCGATCCGGCAGCATTCGTTTCATAACGGTGTGGTCAGCGAAAACGGAATGCGCAGTTCTTCGACGGGCCCGCTATCACGCCCGCACATTTCGTCGTGCACGCATTGCTGCACCAGCACGCAGGGGAATGCCGGCACAGTCTGCAGCAAGTCACGCAGATGGGTGATTGAACGCAAGTGCATCGGTTTCGCCGCGTCGTCGAGCAAGGTGAACTGGCCGTGATCCAGACGGATGCGGGCCAGGTAAAAACCACCTTCAAGCGACAGCAGTTCCAGCTCACGTATTTCGCTGTTGGCCGCACGCTCGGTCAGGGTTTGCAGATTCATGCTTCACTCCTTGCCTATCAATTCAGCACTGTTCATTGGTTTTCCCCCGCGCCCTGGCGACGGAAGAACAAGGTCACCTGGCCGACTTCAACACCGAGCTTGGACATGCTGGTGCGGTTGATCAGCGTGTCCTCGTCCATCTGGTACATCCAGTCGTCCATGCTCATTTCATAGGTCGAGCCATCGACCGGCAGATTCAGGTGATAACGCCAGTGCAACGCATTGCCGGCGACCTGGCCTGTGGCGACACCCACCACGTCACCCGCACGACCGCTCCAGCGTCCCTGGCCCTCCGGCGTCAGGGTCCAGACGCGACGTTGGCGCGTGCCGTCGCTGTACAGGAAGTGCTCATCGAGAATCAGGTTGTCGCCTTTACGATGGCTGACGATGTTGACCTCGAACCGCTTGACCACTTCTCCGGAGCGCTTCTGAAACATCCCCCAGGCTTTCACGGGTTTGCTGAAAAAGCGCTGCAGATCCAGCGCCGGTTGCTGATCCGCATAGCGGGCGACATCCACGCTGCCGCAGCTTGCAACGCCGAGTAACAGAGCCAGTAAGAGCACAAGTCGGGCCATTGCCGTTCTCCCTGAGTGCACAGGTATGGAGGGTGAAGTTGGGAATATCGTGCTTGTACAGTGGGTTTGCCGTGTACAGGTTTATCGCACCTGTCGAAGGTCGGAAATCAACTTCGCCGCCCGATCAATTGCAGGAACTCCTGACGCGTCGTGGAGCTGTCACGGAAGGCGCCGAGCATCACCGAGGACGTCATGATCGAGTTCTGCTTTTCCACGCCGCGCATCATCATGCACATGTGTCTTGCTTCAATGACCACGGCCACCCCGGCGGCATCGGTGATCTGCTGGATCGCCTCGGCGATTTGCCGGGTGAGGTTTTCCTGGATCTGCAGGCGACGGGCGAACATGTCCACCACGCGCGCTACCTTCGACAGACCCAGCACTCTGCCGGTGGGGATGTACGCCACGTGCGCCTTGCCGATGAAGGGCAGCATGTGGTGCTCACACAGGGAATAGAGCTCGATGTCACTGACGATGACCATCTCATCGTTCTGCGACTCGAACAGCGCACCGTTGGTGACGTCTTCAAGGCTCATCGTGTAGCCATTGCACAGATACTGCATCGCTTTGGCCGCACGTTTGGGCGTATCCAGCAGGCCTTCACGCTCGGGGTCTTCGCCGACGCCGATGAGGATTTCACGGTAATGGCTGGCAAGTAGAGGATTCATTCAGGGTTCTCGCGGCGGTGCTGTGCGTGAGGGCCAATCCATAGCGGAAGAGTTGTACGCAATGAAGTGCTTTGTATAGGTTTTATTCAAGATAGGCTGAAAAAATCCACCTGACAATGAATCGGAGATCTTTTTTGTGCAGATGCGAGAACCTCACATCGCAGCGCGTGAGGGTGGCGGGTGTAGCGGGGAGGAGAGGATGCGCTCCCGGGAAAATGGGAGCGCGGTGCGAATTGGCTGAATTATTCGCTGTAGGTCGGGTAATCCACATAGCCTTCGGCATTGCCGCCGTAGACCGTGGCGTGATTCAACGGATTGAGCGGCCAGTCATTGGCGATGCGCGCCTGCAGGTCCGGGTTGGCCATGAACGGACGACCGAAAGCCACCAGATCGGCCAGTCCCGACTCAAGCAATTGTGCGCCGGACTCAGCGTTGTAGCGCCCGGCATAGATGATCGCGCCACTGAAGGTGTCGCGCACTGCACGGCGGAAGGTCTGCGGCATCACGGGCGCGTCGTCCCAGTCAGCTTCAGCGATTGACAGGTAGGCAATGCCCACATCCTCAAGCACCTTGATCGCTTCGATATAAGTGGTGTGCGGGTCTTCTTCCACCATGCCCAGATAGGTTCGCGCTTCATCGGTGGTGGTGAACAATGGCGCGAACCGCACGCCGACTTTCTCCTTGCCGATGCACTCGGCGACACCCGATACCACTTCGCGCAGAAAACGCAGGCGGTTGTGCAGCGAGCCACCGTACTGATCGGTGCGCACATTGCTGTGGGCAGAAATGAACTGGTTCACCAGATAGCCGTTGGCACAGTGCAGTTCGATCCCGTCGAAGCCGGCGTCCATCGCATTGCGCGCCGCCTGAATATAAAGCTGAACCAGTTCCTGGACTTCATCGGTGCTCAGCGCTCGCGGCGCGGAGGGTGTAACCAGCTCGCCAGCACCCGGCGCGGTTTCGATGAACACACTGACACGCTCGGTGGCGATGGCAGACGCTGAAACGGGTGCCGCGCCATCGGGCTGCAACGCGGTGTGGGACACACGTCCGACGTGCCAAAGCTGCGCGAATATCACGCCGTCCTTTGCATGCACCGCTTCGGTGACTTTGCGCCATCCGACAATTTGTTCAGGGGTATGAATGCCAGGGGTCCAGGCGTAGCCCTGACCGCGAGGCTCGATCTGCGTACCTTCGGTGACCAGCAGACCGGCGCCGGCACGTTGCTGGTAATACTCGGCCATCAACGCGTTGGCGACATTGCCCGGTTGTGTGCTGCGCTGGCGGGTGAGGGGAGGCAGGACGATGCGGTTTTTCAAGGTATGCAGGCCCAGGGTGACGGGGGTGAAGTAAGGGCTGTTTTTCATGTAATTCCTGTTTTGATCTTATTAGACCAGTCGACTAGTAATGCGGTAAAAAAAACACCGTGCGGGATGCGCACGGTGTCGGGGGCGCTGGAGGGCTCAGGCCAACAGTTTCAGCAGTTTTTCAGCGACGGCTGCCGAGCTGGCAGGGTTTTGACCCGTCACCAGTTGACCATCGGTCACCACGTGAACCTGCCAGTCAGCCACTTTGGAGTAACGCCCACCGAGACGCTGAAATTCGTCCTCGATCAGGAACGGCACGACATCCGTCAGGCCCACAGCGGCTTCTTCAGCATTGGTGAAACCGGTGACGTTCCGGCCTTGAATCAACGGTTTGCCATCGGCAGCAACAACGTGACGCAGAACGCCCGGTGCATGGCAGACAAAACCGTGAGGTTTGTTGCTGCGGTCGAAGGCTTCGATCAAGGCGATCGAGTGTTGGTCTTCGGCCAGATCCCACAGCGGGCCATGGCCACCGGGATAAAACACGGCATCGAAATCGCCAGCATTGACATCCGCCAGGCGCCCGGTATTGGCCAGCGCCTGTTGGGCAGCAGGGTCTTTGCGGAAGCGGTCGGTTTCAGCGGTCTGTGCATCGGGTTCATCGCTTTTCGGATCGAGCGGTGGCTGGCCGCCGGCCGGCGATACCAGGGTGATCTGCGCACCGGCATCCTTGAAGGCGTAATAGGGAGCTGCGAACTCTTCGAGCCAGAAGCCGGTTTTCTTGCCGGTGGTGCCAAGCTGATCGTGGGAAGTCAGAACCATCAAGATTTTCATAGAGCGCCCTGTGTTGGTCTGGTGTCCTCGACGGGTTCGTCTGCGACACCTCGGAAGGAGTGACGGGCACAGAATAGATTTATATTAGACCGGTCGTCTAGTAAATTTTTGCGACCGTGTCCTCGAGTGGTCACTGTGGCAAACTGCTGCTCATCAGAAATATACGACTGGTCTAATGTTTGGTATTTTGCGCCCCATGAAACCGACCTACGACGATACTCGCCAACACTTGCTCGACACTGGCCACCGCATGATGGCCGAAAAGGGCTTCACCAGCGTTGGCCTGAGCGAGATCCTGCAGACCGCCGGTGTGCCCAAGGGCTCGTTCTATCACTATTTCAAATCCAAAGAGCTCTACGGGCAGGCGCTGCTCGAGGATTACTTTGTCGGCTACCTCGCAGACATGGAACGACGCCTGACTCTGCCTGGGCTAAGCGCTTACGAGCGGCTGATGGATTACTGGCAGGGCTGGCAGAATCGTTGCACCCTGGAAGGCCATGGCGATGAGTGCCTGGTGGTGAAGTTGAGTGCGGAAGTCGCCGACCTGTCCGAGTCAATGCGACTCACGCTGCGTGACGGCGCCGAGCGCATCGTTGCGCGTATCACGACGTGCCTGGAAGAAGGGCAGCTGGATAAAAGTCTGCCGGATACCGACGCTCGCCAACTGGCAGAAACCCTTTATCAACTCTGGTTGGGCGCCAGTTTGTTGAACAAGCTGCAGCGAACGGGACAATCGTTGCAGACGTCGATGTTGATGACGAAGCGGCTTCTGGACAACAAAGGCTTATAGCGATTTAGCCACGCGCACGCCTGCATCGTTACGAGCAGGCCGAGTGGTCGGCTTCGCCATGATCTCTGTCCTCAGTTGCAATACGCTGACGACCGTCTGAACCGTTGTGAATGGAATTCAAGTACCGATAAAGCGTCTGCCGGCTGATATCAAAGTCACGCGCCAATTTGGATTTACTTTCTCCGGCGCGGGCTCGGTGAATTAAGCTGACAACCTGATTGTCAGACAGTTTTTTCTTGCGACCTCTGTAGGATCCGCGAATCTTTGCGGTGGCAATTCCTGCTGCCTGCTTTTCCCTCGTCGCATTGCGCTCAAACTCTGCGAGCCGCTCCATTACCGTAATGATGGGTTCCACAACTTCAAGGCAGTCGTGCCGGAAAATCAGGTTTTCTTGAAGAAACTCCAGCGTTACCTGCTTTTCAATCAACCGGCGAATGATGGTGCACAGTTGCTCGGTACTGGTAGTGAGCGATGCCATGCTGTCCACTACCACAGTGTCCCCGCATTGTATGTAGCGAATCAGCCTTTCAAGGCCTGCGCGATTCACGCCATTGTCTGCTGCGTTATCGCAAAACGCTGCGTCAAATACATCTTGGCTCGTTAGTTTCTCTAACGTGTCCTTGGAATTTGCTAGAGAAAGCCGGAAATATCTGATGCGGTGCAGTCTCATGGTGCCTCCTTGGCAATACTTGTACGCAGTCCTTCTGAACTTGTACAAGCTGTAACTAAATTATTAATTCCTTACACAAATAACTGTAACGCTGAACCCGCCCAAAATACACAGTTGCAAAGACCTGAACTTACCTTATTATTTTGAAGCCTGGAATGATTCTAGCAATTTTTTTGAAAACAGTCGGCTTCGCATCTCTTGAATGAAGTGCGCGAACTCGCGCACCTAACTTGAATGCCTGGTTTTTAGCGTTCAAACCACTGATTTGTCCGGCTTGACGAGGCTGGCAATACCCCGACGCAAGCAGAGGATGAATTGATGAATGTCTTGAAGAAAGCCATCGAAATTGATCGCCTGAATACCGATCAGGAAAAAATTGATGAAGTAACCCGGCGAATTACCGAACACGGAAATTACCTGCGCAAGCGCTATCCGCTCCTGCAGTATCAGAATGCTCTGGGGGCGAGTGTCATGGCGTTTTCCCTGGTGGGGATGGCCGTTACGGGAGGCCTTTACCTGAAGGGTTTCATCCCAGGATGGACGTGTATTTTAATCAACGCGCTGCTGACTTCGTTCATTCATGAAATCGAACATGATTTGATCCATCGGCTTTATTTCAGAAAACAACCGCTGGCTCATAATGCCATGATGTTTTTGTGCTGGCTGGCCCGGCCGGGAATGCCCAGCCCCTGGTTAAGACGCGATCTGCATTTTCATCATCATAAGGAGTCCGGAACTGCTTCGGATGTCGAGGCGTGGATCACGACCAGCGGCAACCCTTGGGGAATACTGCGGTTATTGAAACTGATCGATGGATTTCTGTTTGGTTTTCTAAATGCGATTTTAGCGCCGGGATGGCGGCAAAAGGTAAGATTGTTAGGCAAGATTGTTCGACTCAATACACCGTTCGGTCTGTTGTATTGGGGATGCTGGCATGTATTCCTCGGCTACCATTTGTATATCGGACTTGGGTCAATCATGGGGGCGGAAGTTTACAGTTCTGCCGCGACGCTGGAATTAATGAATATCGTCAATAGTGCAGTGGTCATCCTTATTGCGCCAAATATGATACGGCAGTTCTGCCTGTTCTTTATTAGTTCAAATATGCACTATTATGGTGACGTTGCTCCGCGCAATGCGTTACAGCAAACACAGGTAATGAACCCTTGGTGGTTGTGGCCGTTTCAGATGTTCTGCTTCAACTTCGGCAGCACTCACAGCATTCACCATTTCGTTGTGCGAGACCCGTTCTATCTGCGTCAGATGACGGCACCTTATGCGCATAAGGTCATGGCAGAGGCGGGGGTCAGATTCAATGACTTTGGCACTTACAAACGGGCGAATCGTTTTTCCATGGAGCACTCTCAAACCCGGTCGCGTGGTTGAGTTCCTTCACAAACATCATTTGTTTGAAGCATTTCAAGACGAGGATTCCTGATATGAGAGCGCAAGGGATGTGTGCGAAGCCGTTCGAAGCGGTCAAACAGGCTTTCGAGGACATGTTTGATGATCCGCAGGAGCGTGGTGCCGGACTCTGCGTGCAGGTGGGCGGAGAAATGGTTGTCGACCTCTGGGCCGGCATGGCGGATCTGGAGGGCACGAAGCCTTGGGCCCGCGATACGCTCGCCAATACCTTTTGCGTCATAAAACCCTATGTCGCCGTGGCGGTTCTGATGTTGGTCGAGGAGGGCAAGCTGGAGCTGGATGCGCCCGTGGCCCGTTACTGGCCTGAGTTCGCCCAAAGCGGGAAAGCAAAGGTCACCTTGCGTCAGGTAATGAACCACACCGCAGGCCTGCCGGCGCTGCGAGCACCCGACCATAACGCCAGGATGTATGACTGGGAGCATATGGTGCAGGTCCTGGCGGCCGAGCCGCTTTGGTGGGAACCGGGAACAGACCTGGGATACGGCACCACCACCTTCGGCTGGATTCTCGGTGAGTTGATTCGTCGGGTGGATGGACGAGATCCATGCGTCTTTATCCATGAGGAGATTCTGGATCCCCATGACCTCGACGTTCACCTTGGCGTGGATGAAAAACACTTTCACCGTATCGCGCGATTCGACAGTGCCACAGGGCGAGTCGGGGACCCTTACTCGCAAGCGTTGCGAACAGTGCTGAAAAGCGAGCCATCGCACATCGCGACATTCGCCTTCACCAACCCCGGAATGGTACCTAGACGAACCAGTGACCCGCGCTGGTGGGCCTATCGGCAACCGGCTGTATGCGCACATGGGACGGCTCACGGCCTGGCCGGTTTTTATAGTGCATTACTGGCGGGAAACTTTATCGGTCGCGAACTGCTCAGTGAGTTCACTCGAGAGCACAGTCATGGCATGGATCGGGTATGGATGCGCCCAATGCGTTACGGATTGGGCTGCATGCTGGAGCAGCAACGCGACCCCGCAGCTTCCCACGCAATGGGCCCGGGCACCTTTGGTCATATCGGCCTTGGCGGCCCGATCAGTTTCGCCGATCCCGAAACGCAAGTGAGCTTCGGTTTTGTCACCACGACGTCGGGCAGTCATTCGATGATTGATCCGCGCCCTGGCCGGTTGTCATCCCTCGTCTATGCGGCGCTCTGAGCGAGAAAGCAGACGCCCCACAATGATCGCTGATCAGCAACTGGCCCCTCTCAAGGAATAAAGCGATAACCCACCCCTGTTTCCGTCACCAGATGCCGTGGCTGGGACGGATCCACCTCGACTTTTTTGCGCAAACCGCCCATGAATACACGCAAGTAAGGGGTGTCGGTGGTATGCGAGGGGCCCCATACCGCCTTCAGTAATTGCAGGTGGGTCAGAACCCGATCAGGGTGCGAGCACAGATGCACCAGCAAGCGGTATTCCAGCGGGGTCAGATGCAATGGCGCGCCGTTGCGTTCGACGACACGTCGTTCAACATCGATGCGCACTTCGCCGAAGCTGAACACCGAGTTGTTTTCGGCATCCTTGGCTTGTCTGCGCAGCAACGCCCGGACGCGGGCCAGAAGCTCTCCGGTGCCAAACGGCTTGACCAGATAATCGTCGGCACCGGTGTCCAGGGCCAGGATCTTGTCGGACTCCGCTCCGCGCGCCGACAGCACGATGATGGGCACCGGTGACCAGTTGCGCACATCGCGAATCAGATCGATACCGTCACCGTCGGGCAAGCCAAGGTCGAGCACGATCAGATCGGGACGGCGCGTTCCCGCGTCGACGAGACCTCGGTGAAAGGTGTCGGCCTCATGCACTTCCAGACCTTCGGCTTGCAGGGCCATACGCACGAATCGGCGTATTTCCTTCTCGTCTTCAATGATCAGAACACGGGGCAATGATTCGCTCATGGCTGCTCCTCGTCACTGCGTTGCGCAAGGGTTTCGATATCCGGCGGCGTTTCAAGGGGCAGGCGCAAGGTAAAACAGGCTCCGCCTTCAGGCCGCGTCACGCCTTCGATCGTCCCGCCATGGGCGTGCGCAACGGCCCTGCAGATGGCCAGGCCCAAACCGACACCGGGGATCGCACTTTCTTTTTTGCCGCGCATGAATTTGTTGAAAATGTCCTCTTCGTGGCCGTAGGGCAAGCCCGGCCCCTTGTCGGCCACCCAAAGCTCGAAGTGATCTGACGTGGCCCTGGCCCCCAGATCGATTGGGGTGTTGCTCGGAGTGTATTTGATGGCGTTCTCGATCAGGTTGATCAGGATGCGCTCGATCAGCACCGCATCGATGAATACGGGGGGCAGATCGTCGTCCAGTGCGACGTGCACCGACCGTTCGCCAAGCGTCGGCGCAATGGCTCGCAGCGCGCTACCGACCACGTCTTCAATCAGCTGCCACTGGCGATTCAACTGGACCTTGCCAGACTCGAGGCGGGCCATGTCCAGCAGGTTGTTGACCAGCGTATTCATGCGCAGCGCCGATTCGCCCACGGCGCTGGCGATCTCGGCCGCTTCGGCGGGCAGGGGCGGATGAGTCAGCTTGAGCGCTTCGGCCAACCCGACCATCACCGAAAGCGGGGTTCGCAGATCGTGAGAGATGGCTGACAGCAACGAATTGCGCAGCCGTTCGGACTCCATTTGCACCGTGGTGTCCTGGGCGACGTGAATGTAGTGAATGCGCTCCAGCGAAATCGCCAGCAGGGAGGCGCAGGTGTCGAGCAGTCGTCGCTGCTCCGGTACCACCAGTCGCGTGGTATCGCGCGGTTGCACCGCCAGCACCCCGCGTACGCGCATGGGCGCCGAGAGTGGCAGGTACAGGGTCGGGCTGGAGGGCAGGGTGTCGGTGCCGTACCCGGCAGGTTCGGATTTGTCGAATGACCACTGGGCGATCGCAACGTCCACCAGTGGCGCCTCCCCGGTGATCAGCGGTGCCGCCAGCTTGTCGTGGTCATCGGCGACCAGCAGTGCCGAGCGGGCGCCGAATTCGGCGGAGAGAAATCGCGCGCCGATCTCGGCAACTTGTTCGGTCATCAGTGCTGCCGACAACAAGCGCGACATGTCATACAGCGCACGCATCCGGTCTTCGCGTCGCTGCGCAACCCGCGCCTGATACGTCAGGCCCGCAGTCATCTGGCCGATGACCAGGGCTACGACGAGCATGACGCTGAAGGTCACCAGATATTGAGCGTCAGCGAAGGCGAACGAAAAGCGCGGCGCGACAAAGAAAAAGTCGAACGAAGCCACCGAAACAAACGCCGCCAGAATCGCCGGGCCGCGCCCCAGGCGAACCGCCACCGCGACCACCGCGAGCAGGAAGACCATGACGATATTGGCTTGCTCGAACACATGCAGCATGGGCAACGCAATCACAGTCGTCGCCGCGCAGATCAGCACGCTCCAGGCATAGTCGCGCCAGACGACAGGGCCGCTGCCGGTCTGGGTGCGAGTCTCGGTTGGCGCGTGTCGGTTGGCCGGAAGCGAGATTTGAATCACATCAAAGTCAGCGCCCAGCTCACCGATGCGCTCGGCCAGCGCTTTGCGCCAGAGTCGCCGCTGAGGATGTTCGTCGCGGCCCACCACGACTTTCGAGAGGTTGTACTGCCGGGCATATTTGACCAGTGTTTCGGCGATGTCCTGACCGGCCAGCGTGGCGATCTGCGCGCCCATCTCCTGTGCCAGCTTCAGCGTTGCCAGCATCCGCCGCCGCTTGGTCTCGGGCAGGCGCTGCAAGACAGGCGTTTCGACGGTCACGGCGTGCCACGGCACACTCAGCTGAGCCGCCAGACGGGCCGTTGAACGAATGATTTTCTCGGCCTGTTCATGCGGGCTCACGCAGGCGAGCAATGAGTCGCGCGTGCCCCAGACCGGTTTCACCGAACTGCTTTGGCGGTACTGCAGCATGTCGCTGTCGACGCGGTCAGCCGTGCGACGCAAAGCCAGTTCACGCAGGGCAATCAGGTTGCCTTTGCGAAAAAAGTTCTGCACCGCGCGCTCGGCCTGTTGCGGCAGGTACACCTTGCCTTCTTTCAAGCGCTGCAACAGATCATCGGGCGGCAAGTCGACGATGACCACTTCGTCGGCGTTGTCGAAGACATGGTCGGGCACGGTCTCCCAGACACGAATGCCAGTGATGCCGCCAACAATGTCGTTGAGGCTTTCCAGGTGCTGGACGTTCATGGTTGACCAGACATCGATCCCGGCGCTCAGCAACTCCTCAACGTCCTGCCAGCGTTTTGGATGACGGGAACCGACCACGTTGGAGTGAGCCAGTTCGTCAATCAGGATCAACCGGGGATGACGCTCAAGTGCAGCATCCAGGTCGAACTCGGTGACGGTACGCTGCTTATCGACAACCTGTTTGAGCGGCAGCCGATCAAGCCCTTCGGTCAGTGCCTCAGTGTCGGCGCGACCGTGGGTTTCGATCACGCCAATCAGCACTTTGCTGTCCTGCAGTTTGACCGCATGCGCAGCAGCGAGCATGGCGTAAGTCTTGCCCACCCCGGCGCTGGCACCGAAGAAGATCTTCAAGCGGCCACGTTCGGCTTGCGCGGCTTCTTCGCGAATCCGCGCCAGCAGCAGGTCGGGGTCAGGGCGTTGGTCGGCCATCAGGCTCACCGTGTGTCAGCGTTCAATGAGCGGCGTCGAGTGCCAGGTTCAGAGCGAGGACATTGACCCGTGGTTCGCCGAGAAATCCGAGGAGCGGGGTTTCCGACTGTTCAGCGATCAACTGATCAACCCGTGCAATGGGCAGGTTGCGCGCCCGTGCAATCCGGTTCGCCTGATACTTTGCGGCGGCAATGCTGATGTGCGGATCCAGCCCACTGGCGGAACTGTAGACCAGGTCGGCGGGGATCGTCGCGGTATTGCCCGGATCGGCGGCGTGCAGGGCGTCGATCCGGCCTTTCACCGCGTCCATCAATGCCGGATTCAGTGGCCCCAGATTGGAGCCGCCCGAGGCCTGTGCGTTATACGGCATGGGGCTGGTGGCAGACGGTCTGCTCCAGAAGTATTTCGGGTCACTGAAGCCTTGACCGATCAACAGCGAACCCACGGGTTTACCGTCTCTTTCGATCAGGCTGCCAGAGGCTTGCGCTGGAAAAACCAGTTGCGCGATGCCCGTGGTCAGCAGCGGATAAGCCAGGCCGGTGATCAGTGACAGCGCAATCAACAAGGTCAACGCTGGACGCAGTAGAGATGTCATGACAGTAATCCTCGCTTAAACCAGGCCGACGGCGGCCAGCGCCATGTCGATGAACTTGATGCCGATGAAGGGCACGATCACGCCACCCAGCCCATAGATCAGCAGGTTGCGGCGCAACAACAGGGCCGCACCGACCGGGCGGTACTTCACGCCTTTGAGGGCCAGCGGAATCAGGAAAATGATGATCAGCGCGTTGAAGATCACCGCCGACAGCACCGCCGAATTCGGGCTGGTCAGCCCCATGATGTTCAGCGCGGCGAGCTGCGGGTAGGTGGTGACAAACGCGGCGGGGACGATAGCGAAATACTTGGCGATGTCGTTGGCAATCGAGAAGGTCGTCAGCGAACCCCGTGTCATCAGCATCTGCTTGCCGGTTTCCACCACCTCAATCAATTTGGTCGGGTTACTGTCCAGATCGACCATGTTCCCGGCTTCCTTCGCCGCTTGTGTTCCGGAGTTCATCGCCACGGCAACGTCGGCCTGCGCCAGTGCCGGCGCGTCGTTGGTGCCGTCGCCGGTCATGGCCACCAACCGGCCTTCAGCCTGATAGCGGCGGATCAGTTCGAGTTTCTGCTCGGGCGTGGCTTCGGCAAGAAAGTCATCGACCCCGGCTTCGGCGGCAATGGCTGCTGCGGTAACGCGGTTGTCGCCGGTGACCATCACAGTCTTGATGCCCATGCGCCGCAGTTCGACAAAGCGCTCCTTGATGCCGCCCTTGACGATGTCCTTGAGTTCGATCACGCCCATCACTTTCGCGCCGTCGGCCACCACCAAGGGTGTGCTGCCGCGACGGGACACTTCTTCAACGATCGATTGCACCGCTTCGGGAAAGTGTCCCCCCAGGCTCTGCACATGGCGCAGGACTGCTTCGCCAGCGCCTTTGCGCAGTTGCCGCTCGCCGAGGTCGACGCCGCTCATGCAGGTCTGTGCAGAAAAGTGTACGAAGTGCGCGTCGAGGGCGGCGATGTCCCGTTCACGCAGGTTGAAGCGCTGTTTGGCCAGCACCACGATGCTGCGTCCTTCCGGGGTTTCATCGGCCAGCGAAGCCAACTGGGCCACATCGACCAGATCCGCTTCCTTGACGCCCGGCGCCGGCAGGAACGCCGAGGCATGGCGGTTGCCCAGGGTGATGGTGCCAGTTTTATCGAGCATCAATACATCGACATCACCGGCGGCTTCCACGGCGCGCCCGGAGGTGGCAATCACGTTGGCCTCCATCATGCGGCTCATGCCCGCCACGCCCACGGCCGACAGTAGTCCGGCAATGGTGGTGGGAATCAGGCAGACCAGCAGCGAGATCAGCACCGTTATCGACACTGGCACGCCGGACTTCGCCACCGCAACGCTGTACAGCGAGAAGGGCAGCAGCGTTACCGTCACGCCGAGGAACACGATGGTCAGCGCCACCAGCAGGATCGACAGGGCGATTTCATTGGGGGTCTTTTGTCGCTTGGCGTTTTCGACCATGGCGATCATGCGATCAACAAAGGTTTCGCCGGGGTCGGCGGTCACGCGTACGACGATCCAGTCCGAGAGCACCCGGGTGCCGCCGGTGACAGCGGAGAAGTCGCCGCCACATTCGCGGATCACCGGGGCCGACTCACCCGTAATGGCTGACTCATCCACCGAGGCTGCGCCTTCGATCACCTCACCGTCGGCGGGGATCATCGAGTCGGCCAGATCGCCGGCCTCCACCAGCACCATATCGCCTTTGCGCAGATCGCTTGATTGCGCCAATTGCCATTCGGAACCGTAGCGCGGTTCGCGCAGTTTCTTCGCCCAGGTTTCCTTTTTCAGGTTACGCAGGGACGCCGCTTGCGCCTTGCTGCGGCCTTCGGCCAGGGCTTCAGCGAAGTTGGCGAACAATACGGTGAACCACAGCCACAGGGCGATGGCGAGGATGAAACCGCTGCCGGCCTCACCGTGGCCGCGCAGAGCCTGAACCCACAGGGCAGTGGTGATAATCGCGCCGATGTAGACGACGAACATCACCGGGTTGCGCCACTGGATTTTCGGACTGAGTTTACGCAGGGACTCGACCATGGCCGGGGCCAGCAGTGTCGGGTCGAACAAGGAGAACGATTTGCGAGTCATGGCCGTGGTCTCACTTGATCATCATGAAGTGTTCGACGACTGGCCCCAACGCCAGGGCCGGCACGTAGTTCAACAAACCGACCAGCAGCACCGTGCCGATCAGCAGCACCACGAACAGCAGTCCATGCGTGGGCATGGTGCCGCCGGTCACGGCCAGACGTTTCTTCGCCGCCAGGCTGCCGGCCACCGCCAGTACCGGCACGATCACCCCAAAGCGCCCGAACCAGACAGCGATCGCCAGCATCACGTTGTAGAACGGGGTGTTGGCCGACAGGCCGGCGAAGGCGCTGCCGTTGTTGTTGGCCGCCGAAGTGAAGGCGTAGAGGATTTCCGAGAAGCCATGGGCGCCGGGGTTGGCAACGCCGAGTTGCCCGGCCTCGGCCATGACCGCGATCGCGGTGCCGAACAACACCAGCAACGGCGTTGCGAGGATCGCGATGGCGACCATCTTCATTTCGTAGGCTTCGATCTTTTTGCCCAGGTACTCGGGCGTCCGGCCAATCATCAGCCCGGCGATGAACACCGCGAGAATGGCGAACACCAGCATGCCGTAGAGGCCCGATCCGGTACCGCCAAACACCACCTCACCCAGTTGCATCAGGATCAGCGGCACTGCGCCGCCCAGTGGCGTCAACGAGTCGTGCATGGTGACCACGGCGCCACAGGATGCTGCGGTGGTGATCGCAGTGAACAGGCTCGAGGCGCTGATGCCGAAGCGCAGTTCCTTGCCTTCCATGTTGCCCGCCGCCGTGTCGATTCCCAGGCCCGAGAATTGTGGGTTGCCCAGTTGCTCGTAATGCGTGACCGCTACCACCGCGATCACGAAGATGATCGTCATCGTCGCGAGCAACGCCCAGCCTTGCCGGATGTCACCGACGATGTGGCCGAAGACAAAGCACAGCGCCGTCGGGATCAGGAAGATGGCGAGCATCTGAAATAAGTTGCTCAGGGCTGTCGGGTTCTCGAAAGGGTGGGCCGAGTTGGCGTTGAAGAACCCGCCGCCGTTGGTGCCGAGCATCTTGATGGCTTCCTGCGAAGCGACAGGGCCCATTGCAATGGTCTGCTTGTCGGTGCTGGCCGCTGTGGTCAGAGGATTGCCTTTGGCGTCGAGGCTTGGCTGCCCGGCATCATTGAGCACCGGCGCCTGGTATTGCATGACCTCCATCGTCGTGACTTGTTTGTAAGGTTGAAGATTCTGGATCGCGCCCTGGTTGACGAAGAACAGCGCGAAAATCAGCGACAGCGGCAGCAACACCCACAAGGTGACACGGGTCAAGTCGACCCAGGCGTTGCCGATGCTGGCGGCGCTGTGACGGGCGAATCCGCGAATCAGCGCGACCGCCACCACGATGCCGGTGGCCGCCGACAAGAAGTTTTGCACGGTCAAGCCGAGCATTTGCGTCAGGTAACTCAGCGTCGCCTCGCCGCTATAGCCTTGCCAGTCGGTGTTGGTGACGAAACTGGCGGCGGTGTTGAACGAAGAGTCGGGCGTCACCGCGCCAAATCCCTGGGGATTGAACGGCAGCACACCCTGCAGTCGTTGCAGCGCATAAACCGCGAGCATGCCCAGCGCGTTGAAGACGATCAGCGCGAGGGCGTATTGCAGCCAGCTCATTTGTGCTTCAGCACTGACGCCGGCCAGTCGATACAGCGGCGACTCGATGCGTGAGCCGAGGCGAAACCGGCCCTCCATCACTGCGGTCAACCAGCGCCCGAGTGGCCAGGCCAGAACCGCCAGCACCAGCAGAAAGACTCCGAGCAGAGTCCAGGCTTGAGTGGTCATAGGAAGTCCTCCGGGAGCAGAAGCGCGGCAACCAGATACACCAGCAAACCGGCGGCGATGATGCCGCCAAACACATAGAACCCTGTCATGACCGCCTCCTGTTGAGCGCCGCACAACCGCGTGCCAGCCCAATCAAGCTGATGAAAAACACTGCACCGAGTATCAAATAGACGAAGTCCATGGTGTTTCCTCCCGTGTTGAGGAAAGCCTAAGCGCGCGCCTGGAAAGTTGTTAAAAGGATTGGAGGCAGGGGTATAAAGATCTTATAAAAAGCGTTATTCGCCTTGCTCGTTCTCGATTGTTTGCGCTGGCGGCGAGGTGCCACAATTTGTCCTGTCGATTCATCATGTTCAGGCGGACTCAATGGATGATCTTGAGCTAAGAAGTGACCAGGGCTCGGAAATAGCCGAACAGGTTCGAACCGATCGCTTGCAGCAGTTATTTCGGCAATCCGGCGCTGCCGTTTTCGGCAGTTATATGGCGGCAATCCTTCTTTGCTGGCTGTGTTGGGATCGGTTTGATCACGGTGTGGTTATCGGTTGGATAGCGGTATTAACGCTGTCGACGTTGCTGCGTATCTCCATGTTCATTGGCTATTTTCATAGCCACGTCAGTGAACGCACGCCACAGCGCTGGGAACGCAGATACTGGTGCACGCTTATGTTGTCTGCAGGGATATGGGGCGCGGGCGCACTCGCGGTCATACCGGTCGACGACCTGTTGGCTCAGGCGATGGTCATGCTCTTCACTGTCGGCATGTCTGTCAGTGCGGTGTCGTGTTACTCGGCTTACAGGAACATGACGATGGTCTCCATCGGACTGGTTTTGTTGCCGTGCTCAATATGGCTGCTGTTTCAACCGTCAACGTTGCAGGTCGGCATGGCGCTCGCGGTTTTTGTGTTCGCATCGTTTGTAGCCAGCGCCACGCGCAAGATGTCCGATGCGCTGGAAACTGCATTTCGCTTGACCCGAGAGTTGGAGCGGGAAAACCGGCTTTCTGTCAGAGCCGCCAGAACAGATGAGCTGACCGGCCTGAAGAATCGCCGTGCGTTTTTCGATGATGCTGATCAGCTTTACCGTGAATGCAAAAGCAAGGGTTCCGCGCTGTGCGCAGTCATGCTCGATATGGATCACTTCAAGCACATCAATGACTCTTACGGTCACCAGGTTGGGGATCAAGTGCTGCGGCAGGTGGGGGCGGTGATCACTGCATCTATCCGTGAAACCGATGTTCATGGCCGACTAGGAGGCGAGGAGTTCGCTATTTTGCTTCCTGACACCACACTGGACGTCGCCATGAGCATTGCCCAGGAACTGATCCAGGCCATCTCCAGACTCAAGGCTGAGCCAGCTGATCGCATAACCGCCAGCCTTGGCGTAGCGTCATCGGACTTTAACGAAGAAAGTCTTTCTAGCTTGATGAACAATGCAGACAGAGCGCTGTACAAAGCCAAGTCGTATGGACGAAATCAAGTTGCTGTCGCGGATTGATGGGCTGTTGCGACCTTGAGAGGACGCCAATACGTTTCTTTCCAGCACCCACAGCATAAAAAGTGGAACTCCTACTGACAAACACCAGTCAATTTTTTTGTCCAGACAGGGCGCCTATTCCTAACCGGGAGAAAATCATGAGTGGCACATCAGACAAAATCAAAGGTTTGGCCAACGAAGCGATCGGTAATGTGAAGCAAGGTGTTGGCAAGGTCACAGGCAGCGAAAAACTGCAGGTCGAAGGGAAGATCCAGGAAAAGAAAGGCGAGGCCCAACAGGTGGTTGGCAAAGTAAAAGATGCCGTAGACAAAAAGTAACTCCAGGCGGCAATTCCTTTCCCTACGATGGCTGCCATCGCAGTCGGCTTATTCAGAGCTTCCCACTTACACGAAGGTTTATGAATCATGAAGAGTGAACAGGTAGAAGGCGTAGCAGAAAAGTTGGCCGGCAAGGCGCAGAGCGCGGTCGGGAAACTGATTGGTGATTCGAAGATGGAAGCTGAAGGTGCCGGACATCAAGCGGCTGGACAGCTGACTAAATCCTACGGCGATGCGCTGGATAACGTTTCGACTTTCGTCAAAGAAAAACCGATAGCTGCAATCGCGATAGGTGCTGCGGCGCTGATCCTGATCAACCGAATTTTTCGTCGCTGAAGACGTTTCCATGTTAACAACGAGGCGATCGACAATGTGAAGCAAGGTGTTGGCAAGAAGCCGCTACAGGCGGCTTCTTCCTCATCTTTCTTTCGCTATCACATCTGTCTGCCGTTACGCGCTGCAATCGCAACGGTGGTCGGCGAATCAGCAAGTGGAACGAATTGTCGTGTCGCGCCATCAAGTGCATCGATGCATCCCGCCTCGATGTCGTAAACCCAGCCGTGCAGATTCATGCGCCCTTGCTCGAGCGCGAGGGCCACGGATGGATGTGTGCGCAGGTTCGCCAGTTGCGCGATCACGTTTTCGCGCACGAGGCCGTCGAGCTTTGCGCGGGGCGTGTCGAACTCGTGCGCCGCGTTAATCGCTTTCGCGGCGTCCGCGTGACGTAACCAATTAGCAACTGCTGGAAGGTGATCCAGGCACGTGCAGCGTGAAATCGCGCCCATCGCCCCGCAGTCCGAATGGCCGCAGATCACAATATCCTGTACGCCAAGCACGGCGACCGCATATTCGACGGTAGCCGACACACCGCCCGGTTCAGGGCCGTAAGACGGCACAATGTTGCCGGCGTTGCGAATCACGAACAGTTCACCGGGTTCGCGCTGCGTAAGGAGTTCCGGCACAACACGACTGTCCGAGCAGGTGACGAACAACGCCTTTGGATTTTGTTCTGTCGCGAGCTGCTTAAACAGCTCGACGCGTTGCGGATAAACCTCGCGCTGGAAGCGCAGAAAGCCGTCAATAATGTCCTGCATGAAGTCCTCCGAACCTGAATAGCGGATGTGGGCACGAGTACTCGATATGCCTTCGCGCCGCTGTGGTCGGCATTATCGCAGACGTCGCACGTGTTGGCAGTACTCGTACAACGATGTACTACAAGCCAAGTGATGTTGACGCCGAAGCCGCGAGGAGCTGATACCTGATCACCTATAAACTAAGCCAAAACTCGCAGAGGTAAGCAGAAGAGGGTGGTCGGGTCAGGCGGGGTCATGTCATTGGAAATGGGGATTCAGCCATTGGAATGCCCAAAATGCGGTTAGAGTGGTAGTCCATGTCTGTTTTTGTCTGTTTTCGCGCACTTGCACCAAGCGGTTCAAGCGACTGTACAGAGGCAGAAAACCGCGAAACCATCGTTATGTGAACTATGAATCGTCCGCTGTTTGTTTCTCTGGATGGGCCCAAGGGCACCGGCAAAACCACGCTGTTGGAGGCCGTTACGAAGGAACTGAGGGCCAGCAACAAGAAAATCATCCGGCTTTGCGAGAGAAAAAGCGATCCTTTCAGGGGTGAAACCATGGCCCTGATTAACACGCTTGCCAGAAATCCTTCCCAGGATCTGGAATGGGCTGTGTGCCAGCGCCTGGCTGATAGTCGACGCTGGATTTCCCGAAACGTGCTGACGGAGCAGCCGCTGGACAGCATTATCCTGATCGATCGCTGGTATCCGTCTGATGCAGCGTTTCGCCTAACCATCCCGTTTGCCGACATTCTCCAATTGAACCTGGATCGAGACGTGCGAGTGCCGGACCTGCATGTCGGCGTTGTCACCGATCCGGATACTTCATGGACAAGGGCTGCGACACGCGCGCGAGGATTGGGCGGCACTGTGATCCAGAAGCACGCAGAGCATGTGGCATGTACGGAGATGTTCGAGCAAGCGGTTAAGGAGCACGGTTGGGTTCTGTGCCGTAATGAGGGACCAATCGAACACGCTACGATGCAGATTGTTTCTGAGATCCATAGGGTGCTGGGGTGATTGTTGGAGCGGAGACGGGCGTTGGTGCAGGTAGACATTTTCTCCGATCACCGTTCTTCCTCTAACCAATTGAATGCAGGAGACTTCAAATTCCGATGCCAACAATCTCCGGCAAAGTGATGCAACAAAATCGGCGATATTTGACATATTTAGCGCCGTTCGTCGCTGATAACTAAGCTATGTCCTAGCGGTGGTATAACAGGTATATCGAGTCGCTACATCAGGTAGCTACCATGTGCGCAACCAAAGCCCGCCCCTCCAGACCATCCCCAACGCATCCGAACGACGCGCCAGCTGCAGCTGCAAGCCCTGAAGCTTCAAAGGACTCAGTCAAGCCGTTACCCGGCCTATGGGTTGTAGGAGGGTTGGCAAGGTACACCCGTGATTCCGAACTTCATCTGATCCGGGGCGGTCTCGATTCCGAGGCCCGCATCAGGATCCAGCGTTGGAGTGATGGTGCAACTAGAACTGCTTATCGGAAGGATGTGACCGTGCTGTCGCCTAGCGCCGCCGTGGTGGGGTTCTGGGAAACAGTACGTCATGAGAACCGCCGATTTGCCTTACGCAGCGGTTATCCGAATCCGCGTATCAGCAACTTTTTAGATGAGCTCAAGTTGTTCGTATTGAACAGTAATCATCACCATCAGGCATTTTCTCACCGAGAACAATTCATTCGTGAATTCGTAATTTTGGCATCTTGGTGGCACACCCATCAAGAAGCTTACATTGAACGGCACTTCGTCTATACGAATATCCGAATTTACTGCGGCATGATCAATGTTGCGGCTCCAGGTTGGACGCTTGTGAGGAGGCGGTTGTGCCAGTTAGAGAAGTTGAACAACAACCGTAAAGCTAGGAGGTGATGAGATGAGCCAGGATAATGAAAAAAAAGGAGTGAGCCAGAAGAATGCAAAGAATGAGTTCGCCCAGTCGAGTCCAGAGGATGACAGGGCTGAACCTAATTCAAATGGTGAGATATCCCAGCCAAGCTCAAAGAGCCCGCCGCCTGGATTGTGTGATCAGCACAAAAAAGAGCTGGCCATATTCGTGGAAGATCGATTCGAAGTTGATGACTTCGTGCTGTTGAAGGACGATCCGGATCACAGCTACAGAGTTGTCGGCCTTGGGAGCGACGCTGATGAATACGTGGTGGAATCCGATGACCACACGCTCAGTAGCGTCCGCAAGGAAGAACTGTTTGGCTTCACTCCCGATGATATCCGCGCGTTGCACGAGAAGCTCTCCGTGAAAAAGCTGAAGGCTGAGGTTCAACCCTTGCCAGAGAGCGTTGTGTGTGCCGAAACCTATACCTGGGAGCAGCAGAAGGAAGCGCGGCGCCGTGAGGAAATACTGCTGAACTTCGAATCCAAGGTGATTAAGACCAAAGAAGCTGCAATGGAAAAGATGGGGTTGAAATCCACTGCCTTTGGCGATGTGAAACGCGCTTATGCGAAAGATCCGAGGTGGCAATCTCTCGTGCCCAAACAGCCAGGTAGGGACGTGGGCGAGAATGATCGTGATCCAGAGGTCGTTGATCTCTACATGAGGGCGTTTGATCTGACATATAGGAACGATGGCGCAACTGCAGTGGCTATCTACCCTGTATTTGAGGAGCTTTGCCGGGATGCCGGTAAGCAACCCTTCTCCAGATCCACCGCTGTACGGGTTTTCAATGAGATCGATCCAAGGTTGCGCGATCTGAGGAAATGGGGCAGTGACTACGTCTCAAAAAAATATGGCGCTTACCCCAGTGATTTCGAGCTTAACGGGCCGCTCTCACGTGTGCAGATTGATGGCACGACAGCAGGCATCATGCTCATCGACGACGAAACGGGAACGCTATTGGGACGTCCTTACCTGAATGTGGTGATCGATGACTACAGTGGTGCATTTCTGGCTGTTGACATCTCCTTCTGCCCACCGTCCCGAGCGACGACCGCGGCTGCCATGTATCAAGCGCTGATGAATAAACGAAGTTTGCTTTCTGCGCTAGGTATGAACGAAGAAGCATGGCCAATATACGGTTGGCCAAGTGGCGTTTTGGTCGACAAAGGATCTGAATTCGATAACCATCATTTTCGGGCCACCTGTGACAAGTTTGGGATCTTATATGAGTATCGTAATAGGGTTCAGCAAGGAGGCGGAGCAGAAGATGGAGTGAAGCTGCTGGAGACCTTTTTTGTGGAAAGGTTGGACGGAAGCACAGGGGCGCGCCCAAGAGGAGACGCGGACTTCAATCCAGAGGCGAAAGCGGTATACAACCTTAGACGGTTCAGTCAGATGTTGTACGGTGAAGTTATTCGTCTGAACAATACTGTGCGAGAGGTTGATCGACTGACCCCCATCCAGCGATGGGAAAGTGGCTTGAAACGTCTCGGCATAATGCGTCCGCCTGCATTGAGCGCCAAGAAAGCTGAAGCATTTATGATCAACATGCTCCCAGGCGGTCGAGTACAGGTGAGGCCAGAGGGCATTAAATATAAAGGGGTCGTTTATGACCACGGGCCAACACGGGCGCTCATAAATCGACACAAGAGCGTTTCGGTGCGTCGCAGTCCATTGAACCTGCACCAGCTGTATGTATTGTATAACGGACTCTGGCACATCGTTAGAGCCCTCAAGTCCGGTAGGGTACCCCATACCCATATCGAACAGCAGGCAATGCGACGCTCTAGAATGCTGACTGGCAGCATGACTCCTCATGGCGTGGAAGCCCATCAATTAGTCCGGAAGCTAATTGTCACTAGCAAGAAAGAGGGGAAGAAGTGTTTGCGGGCGAAAGCCTCAGTGGAGCAAGCCCAGAGGATGGGGCTTATCCCGGCTGACGTACATGAACCTGCTGCCAAACCGGTAGAGACCAATCAGTTTGCCAACGTTATCCCCTTCAAAGCGGAGGAACGGTCATGATCGAGCTCACGCCTGAAGCTCTCGTGCTCTTGCATCTGCCTGCTGAGGAGCGTGCGTTGGCATGCATGCGCGAGATCTGGATTGATTATCCGGCGGCGACCAGAGCTATGGATCTGGCTATGGAGCTCGTAAACCTTCCACGCCGCACCTACAACCCTGGAATGCTGATCACAGGCGCAATTGGCGCCGGTAAGTCGACGATGGTGCAGCGATGGGCTGACCAGAGCTGGGCACCAAACAGTGCATGGAAACGGAAAATCGTTTATGTCGACATGTCTGAGAATACCAATGAGCTTAACGTGCAGAAACGGGTTATCGAAGAAATAGGTATCCGGTGTGATCGTCCCTATATCCGTACCGCCAGAGAAGCCTGGCGTGCAATCAAAGACTTTAATATCGGCGCGTTGGCCGTCGATGAGTTTGGCGAAACAGAGGAAACAAGTATCGCTCGGATCTGGAAGAAGAACTTACTGTCAGCGCGTGGTTTGGCTGGGCGACGGTGGCTTGTGAACCTTATCCTTGTTGGAACACACGATTTTTCTAACACTGTTATGGGAAATGAACATCTCAGATCGCGTTTCGCCAACCGTAGGCAAACGATGAAATCTTGGTGGTTCAATGCGGATCTCGCGGGCTTCATCGCTGCGTATGAGTCGTGCATGCCCATGAAGCAGTACTCAGCGGTCACCACAGATTCGTTCCTTAGCACGCTGCTTCAGCACAGCCTCGCACCACCTGAAGGTAGTGATGCGGCAGTCGCTTCGTTGCGCCTTATTATCGATTTGTTCGCTGAGGCTCACCGGTATGCGTTGCTGCATGGTCAGGAGTACGTGGACGAAAATACTCTGCGTGACACCCATTCCTATATGAGCAATTCGATGCCAACAGTTGAGTGGGGATCGCTCAAGGTTCTGGTCGATAGCGAGTGAGGCCGAAGATGCATAAGCGCACTGAGTGAGCGGAGCAATGAACCATAACGTACGGGCAAGGTGTCAGCCATGGCTATTATTGATGAATCGCCTTCAGTTGATTTCTCTTGTACACCTGCTTTTCTGCAGGCTGCCCATGAACGTTGGCTCACGAATAGCGGAAATGAACGTGCTGTCACTAAATGCTTGGAGATGTTGTTGTCAGAATGCGAGCCAAGGGTAATCCTGATCGCTGGCGAACATAGCTCGGGATTGAGTTCAGTCGTCTATGAGATTGAGCGTAGATTGAGCCGAAGCAAAGGCCGGGCACTTGCCCTTTATGAAGATGACGACAGTGATCCGCGCTTCGTTTTGCAAAGTGTCGTCGAAGCGCTGCAGATGCCCAACACGATCCGCAAAGACGCCAATCAGAAGATGCCTGCAGTTTTTGAGAGCGTACTAGCCTTACGCGGTTATAGGTATTTCTTGATTCATGATGCTGGTCGATTTCTGATGTTCACCCCCCATATCACTCGGGGTACACGCGCTTCGCTGACATACCTCTTGTCGTTACCTATGCGTGCGAAGCTCGTGATTGCCGCGACACATAACGATGCTAATAAATATCTCCAGCTTTTGGAAGCATTGAACCCTGAATGCCTGAGATTAACTCCAATGACTAATGACAAACGTTACGCTGATTTCGTGCAGAGTCTCGTACAACAAAATATTTCAGCCCGGAGCACCTTTGCCCCTGATGTTAATGCGATTCATCACAAGACCCGAGGGCTAGTAGGCGAGACGGCAGTCGAGGTATTTCAGCAATGCCAAGCGTGCGCTTGAGGTCGTGTAGTTTATCTTGTTAATTATGGTGAATGACATGCCAGTATGCTCGCGACTGATCAGCCCGATCTACGATGAAACGCTCTCGTCTTGGCTAGCACGATTGGTTCTGGGCAGCTTCGTCGACCGAGCCGCTATCCAGGCGCATATCAAAGCTCACCTCCTTGGAATGTCTGGTGACATTGATGCTTTAGTAGAAAACGAGAGTTTTACTCAACAGTTTGATGCATTTTTTAACGTCAGTAGTGCTTCTGTTTTCCGCCTGCCAGAAAGACCGTTACTGATGTTTGATTCAAGTACAGTTTATTGTCCCGAGTGTCTCTGCGACGACGTGGCAACCAATCACGCACCTGCGTGGCGTCGCTCTTGGCGCGTCCAAGGTGCTGCCGTTTGCTTCCTGCATGAATCGCCGGTGTTGCTGAGAAGGGTGCAGGAGACCCGCTTGAATTACGTAAACAAAGCATGGGTTGCATTTGAAGAATATATCGGTAGTCCCGCTATGAGGTTACAGGTCAACTTCGCATTGTCTAGGCTGAGTTCCCATGTCGCTCTCGCAGAAAATCGTTTTCTGCTGCGCTTGATTGCACGGTCGCAGCAATGGCTCAATGTTCAGGTGAGATGCGGGAACATACCTGAACTGAGCTTCAGTTCTGCGAGATTCTTGATGTATCTATGGCTTTGGCGCGATGCCAGCGGGGAGGTGGTTTCCGGATTCGCCAGCCAGTATTTCCGCCCCTTATCCCGACAGAGGTATACGAATTCTCTGAGCCAAGTTCTTGGGATTGATGCTTTGTTCGATGAGGCAGAACCCATTCACCTATGTGTAGCGTACTGGCTACTCGGTATTGCCTATGGGGTGATTTCAAAGCATGAGGCTGAGTTGATACGAGCGATGACTCGCTCGACCACTTGGTTTTTTCCTGTTGATCGTGCGGAAATTGCAGAATGTGGGCGAGTAGCGTTGGGCAACGAAGCCGTCAAGGTCGCGAGAAAGGAGGCTAGTGAGCAGCTCTCCGCGGTTGAGCTTGAACAAATCGCTTGGGCGATCGGAAGCCCTAATTGACCCTAGCACTCATCAGAGTCTCCCCACAGTCTCCTTGCTAAGCTAATCAGGTTTGAGTCAGAGCGCTTGACCTGGCCTCCAGTAGACGTTCGTCAGCAGGAAGGCTGGTTTTTTGTTTCCCAAGATTTATTGAGAAATCTAGTCGAGCGCGTGATGCCTAGTTGTGGAGGTGCGGCTTTCGAAGGTTCAGCCTGCAGTGGTTACCTGAGAAAGCTCTGCACACCTTTACTATGCTAGTGACAAGCTGAAAGTGCGCAGTGTTGGTGTTTAGCAAGCTGGCCAATGTAGACAATGCTGTTGGATTTAAAGCGCACCGACCAAGCCTCCTGGAGGTATGGAGTGGGTGGGTTTAATTTCCTTCTTAAGCCTTCCAATGCCCATAGACCGTAGACCTGGATAGCCCGAGCTTTTCCATAACGTCTTTTCGGCTAAATCCTGCCTCCTTGAGCTCCCTAATAGCCTGAGCATTTTTGGAGCCCTCCGGTTTCCCTCGGGGGCGCTGAACGAGCGTGTCGTCAACAATCTGCGTTGCAAGAAGATCTAAGCCTCCTTCTGATCGGAAACTCTCGAGCTCGATACGGGCTCGTTCCAGGGCCGCTTCGGGGGGCTCGCCATTGCTCATGGAGATGCTGATCGCAAGAAGAGCCACAGGGTCAAGCTTCAGAGGTGTGGATAGCTCGATCAATTTATCAACGGTGATGTTGATCTTCCCACGTTCGAGCGCACTGATGTTCGTGCGTGCGGTGACAGGCGCTAAGTCTTCGTATGCTAGCCCGCGCACCGACCGGACTACCCGGATCGTTGCGGCAATCTCTTTCTTGAGCGACATGATCGTCCCTAAAAAGCGAGGATAGGGCCACATTCGAAGTGTTTAGATAAACGTCGATTAATGTTATTATTCTGGAATAGTAGAGACGAAGGCTCGCGCAAATTGGTCGTTCTACCTGCTTCCAGGTATCTCGCAGAGCTCGACAACACGAATTCGAGACCGCGAGAGCCGTGAACATATTGGATGTATTGACTCGATGGGATCCAGAGAGGGAGGGGATTTTCTACGGCTATGGCGCACGGATTTTCCATAGGCAAGGCCGCGCTAATTTAAGAGGGGTACCGCACATGCGTACTACAGGTGGGTAACGAAAAATGTTTATTTCACACGAATCATGCTTGGTAGGCCTACCTGGCTTCCCTGGGCTAGGGCGATCCGCATGGCGAATGGTGGAGCTTGAAACAATGCATCCTTGGTATCACGTCACAATTCGGTTAACAGAGGGAAACACACGTCGCACCAAAAAATTGATGCCAACAGACGCCACCTTACTTTCCGAATTACTGGCGCTGCATAGCCCAACTTTCTTGGTTGAGGATGTTCAGGTAGTGACTGCACCATCGGTGAACGGAAGTGCTTCAGAGCGCATGGAAGCGCTGGTCAGCTTGGTCATCGGATACGATCAAGCAGGCGAGTGCGTCTTGCTTCACAAGGTTGCCAGCGGTGCTGTTTATAGCAGTGCTCGAGATTGCCAAGACGCAGATTCACTCACCGGCATTCGGACTATCTACGAAGGTTCAAAAGCTGCGTCTCCAGCAGTTTCGGAATTTCCTTAGGACTAAATACGGCAACTCCGATAAAGCTTCAAATCTGTTCAGATTTCCAGTGTGAATTTGCTCGCTTCGATCCCGCTCTGCGCTATGCGGACGTGGTCATCTTCGCCGGCGACATCGATCTGAAATCGCGATGCTTGCAGTGAGTGAACTCGACATGAAGGAGAATTATTAATGGTGACGTTGGAGGAAATCTCGCAGCTCTTCTACGGAGCAGGGGAACAAATTTCTGGTTGGCAAGGCACTCAGGAAGACCTGATCGCTTTGGCAGCAATGACATTCCCTGGCAAGGCTTTCTGCGTAGTACGGCAATGGATTCTGATCGACCTCACTGTGACATGTGATGAGGTCGAAAAACTGAAAAATTTTGGGTTGCTGCCAGCAACTTTGTACGCCCACGAGGTAGTCCTGGACAGTAAAGGGCGCTTCCAGCCCTCGATGTGGGTGAGAAGTAATTTTGGTGTTTCCTCGACTGACTACATGTTTGAAACAAAAAGCACGGTCTACCTATTGCTTGGTGATGGTTCACGGAAGCCAGCAGCACTTAGTACCGTTTTTTCGTTTCGCGCGTAAATGACACAACTTTCACCCACGCCGCCATTCACGCGGTGCGATTGGCTACGCCTTTAAAAATTGCAGGAGCACGTTTTGATTCGATTTGATTGTCGGCAGGTCACTGGAGTGATCGAGAAGCCACGAGTGATTGCTACTGAGCAGGGGACTGTGACCGCGCGTATCGTTATCGATGGGCAGGTATTGCCGAATGTTTTGCTGCCAGGAAAAATTTTTGAAGAGATTGAGGCGGGGGAGCAAGTGACCCTGTACGGCATCTTCACGAAGAAAAAAGACAAGACTGAAAACAAAGCCACCATCTACGCCATGAAGGGCGCGAACGGCAAGCTTGTAGCAGCGAGGCAGTACCAGATCAAGGTGCCGGTGATGTTGATGGTCTACGCAGTGCCCTTGATGATCTTGGCGTTCATTGCAGGGTGCTTCCTTTCTCCCTATCCGATTCACCTACTTTCCGGAAGCGTTGACCCTGATTACCTGGTTCGGACAACCTTTGTTTGGGCGTTCTGGGAGGGGATCTTGGCAGGGCTGGTCATGGTGGGGATTGCGATCAATTGGATCATGAAAAGCAATGACCCGGAGAGCTGGGCAGTGATCGATGCTGTGACGCTTTCCCAGCGCTTCAGTAAGGCGTTTAAGTAAACGCTAGATAGCCTGGCTTTCCCTTTGGTGAAGGCTTTCTAAGCGAAGGAGAGGTGGCTCGTGCAGACCGATGAGCTTGAGCGTGAGCGACGTCGCAAAGCGGTGGCGGAGGTTCTTGGCTGTCAGGCACTCGAAGGTGTGAGGCCTTCCTCTACGCACCTTGCTGAGATGCAGCGATATGCGGATGGCCTGGTGAGTCTTGACGAACTTTTGATGGAGTTGATTGAGTGCATACGGCAGGGCTCTCCAAGGTAGGTAGATAGCTGATAGGAGGGCCGGCTTTGAGAGTACTTAACCATGCTTAATTCGAACTGCCCGACAAGCAGCCGGCTGACGCCGAATGATCGAGTTCTATTTCTCGATTTTGATGGGGTGCTGCACCCGGACGACGTTTACCGTACTCGGAGTGGTTTGGTGTTGCGTGCACCCGGGCAACTCATGATGCATGCCGGAATCCTGGTAGAGATACTGGAGGACTTTCCTCAAGTCAAAATCAGCTTATCGACAAGCTGGGTGCGCATCCTCGGTTACCGCCGTGCACGCGCTGCCTTACCGCTAGAGTTGCAGGCTCTCACCGTGAGCAGTACATGGCACTCAAGAATGCCCAAGGCGCCTCTTGAGGGATATGACATGTACAGCCGCTATCAGCAGATCCGTACTGCAGTAACCAGGGCGGGCCTGACGAATTGGATCGCCCTGGATGATGATCCTTTTGAAAGCTGGCCAGATCACGATCGACGGTTGATTCGCACTGATTCCAACCTGGGCCTTAGCTCAGCGCCGACTCAGGAGGAGCTACGGTTCAAGCTGAGAGCCTCGATGGGGACGTAAAGACATTCCCCGAGACGCTTTGGAATTGCTGCTAAAGCACGAGTTTATTGCTTCAGTAACCGTATTCGTTAAGCAATTTGCGCAGAAATTCACGCCGCCTTTGAGCGATGCACAGAATTAGGTAATCACGCTCGTAGTCCTTGGTCGAGAGGTGTCCGGCATCCAAAAGGCCATGGATGTAGCCTTCTGCTTTGCCTCTCGCTTCGAGCAGTGCCTCTACTGTTGTGCTTTGGTAAATGTCTTCAGCCAGCATTCGCCACCGTTTCTTCTGCTGCTGCCCGATTGGGTCGTCCGAAAATTTTGGTGCGTTGATCAGGGTGTTGAAATCAGCACGTGCGTCGGGTGTGTTCATAGCGGATTCTCAGAGCAGTTATGGCTGTGCCGAGGCTATCATGCGCACATTTAATGGCTTGCTGTTGGCTGGATTTGTAGGCGCTGGCGCGAAGGTACGACTTCAATGATGGCGCAGGTTTTCGATAGCACCTTTGAAGCCTGGAGTTGGATATGGGACACCTCAGCCTTGAGGACATTTACCCCGATGACGTAGAAAAATATGGACATATGCGGGTAGGAATGACCGATCTCTACGTAAAAGACAATCACGCCGTTTATGGCGTGGTTACACGTGGCGATTACCGCGAGCTGACCAGCAGGTTACTGCGTGACGAGGCGGTGCAAATGATCATCAGCGCTAAGCTTGCCGCGTTGGCCGAAGAGTACGATCCGTGGATCAGGCGCATCGAACGCAATCGCGCCTTACGGGCTATGTATGGGAACAAATTCGATCCTTGGAGAGACGACTGACAGCTCCCTGCGTCCAGTCACGAATGCAGCGGCTCGTCATATACCGCGCCTCATCGACCTATCGATACTGTAGTCAGTGGAAACAAACGTTGGGCGCTTAGGCTGGCTGGCGACTACGTCCGCGTTGCCAAATCGCACTGCACTTGATCACCCTTTCTATCTGTTCTGAACTGCCATTTGCATTGGACTTGAACAACGCGCTTAGCATCCATGACCGGGGCGTAGCGATTCATTGCTGCGCATCGACACTGGCAGAGATCGGCCAAAAGCGGACGCTTCTCGCGGTTCTATTCCAAGATATCCTTGGGTATTGAATCAGTCATTCTCAAGTCGAGTCACCATCAGCGTGGCTCCAACGATTTCACTGGGTGAGCGGCCTTGAGCAATCAGCCCGGAAATGGTGCGTAGATAGGGTGCGGTGTGTGCGAAGAATTGGTAGTAGCCCTTGCACAGGTAATTCAATCCAGCCTCGCCATCCTCGGCCTTGATAAACCGATGCTTCGGACAGCCACCCCAACACCCTTTGAGCATTTTGCATTCCCGGCACTGTCTGGGCAGTGAAGTCAATTTGTCCTGGCCGAACTTTAGTTGCTCTGGCGTCTGCAGCATCGTGGCCAATATCTCGTGCTGGATGTTGCCCAGATGATATTCGGGATAAACGTAATGGTCGCAGGCATACACATCGCCATTATGTTCGACGACAATCCCCCTTCCGCAGGTGGGCTGATGGTGGCAAGCCGCTCCCGGTTCCCCCATGTAATTGGCAAGCGCCCACTCGAAATTCATCACGTAAACGCTACCCACATCCTTGGCCAGCCACAGGTCGAAGATCGTGTTGAGAAATTTGCCGTAGTCGTCGGCTAGCACTGACCAGCGCGTGATCTGCTCGGCACGCTGGTGACTCGCGCTCATGATGACTCCGCCACCCGGGCTGTGCAGGGTAAAACCCATGGCTTCATCGGCGGCATCGGGCGCGCGCTCCACAATCGGGATGAACTGGATGTATTCGATGCCGAGTTCGCGAAAGTAGTTGTAAATGCGCAGTGGTTCCTGACTGCTGCGGCGATTGACGCAAGCCAGAATATTGAATCTGACGCCGTGAGCCTTGAATAAATGTAGGGCGCGCAGCACCAGTGCGTGGCTCGGATGGCCGCCAACCGTGACCCGGTATTCGTCATGAATATCCGCTGGCCCATCCAGAGAAAGACCAATCAGAAAGTCATGCTCGACAAAGAATCGGCTCCACTCGTCATCAATCAGCAAGCCGTTCGTTTGAAAGCTGTTGCTGATCTTTCGACCTTCGCCATATCGAGCCTGTAGCTGGACTGCTTCCCTGTAGAAATCCAGCCCCATCAGCGTAGGCTCGCCACCCTGCCAGGTGAATGCCACTTCCGAATGCGCAGGATGCGATTCAATGTAGTTGCGTACATAGGTTTCCAGCACATCCTGACCCATGCGATGGCGACGCTGCTCTCGGTAAAGCGTGGCCTTTTCCAGATAAAAACAATAATCGCAGTCCAGATTGCAGTCGGCGCCGCTAGGCTTGGCCATGGCGTGAAAGGAGAAGGCCGGAACGCGGACTTGAGCTTCGCTTGTAGCAGCCATCTATAAGCCCCTTGCGAACAGATGCACCCTGGGGCACATGGAGTAATGGAAAGACTGTCAACCCAGTGGTGCCCCGTAAGGGCGCCGTACAAGGCTATTTCCTCTCTTCAGCCAACTGCGCTGCTTTCTGCTCGATCAGTTGTTGGGCCTTGGCCATTTCCGGAGATTGCGGCTTGAGATCGATTGTCACGTCGTCGATCTGCCCGGTGAAGGTGAATGGCACGTCATAACTGAGGTTTACCGGAGTGCCGGTGTCTTCGCCAATATCGAAAGTTTCCACGCTCATGGTAAAGCGCACAGCCACCGTGTGTTCGATACGCCCCTGAGCGACCTGTTGATCATCAACGTACAGGGTCGCCGCGCCGCCTTTACCCATACCACCGCCATCATATTTGAAGTCCATCACCACTTTATGTTTCCCGGGGCTGAGAGCCGCCGGGGCGGTGATGCTGGTGTGTCCGATATTGCCGAAGTTGTAATGAAATACTGGCTTGCCCTTGTCCAGATACAGAGCCCAGCCATCAAACAACCCGCCCAGCGTTGCAATCATGCCTTCGGCGCCGTTGGCCGGAATCTCCAGATTGGCGGTCAGACTCCAGGATTTGTTTTTGATGTCTGGCGCTACGCCCTCCGGAATACGCTTGCTGCCTGCGTAATAGGTGAATGAAGTGCGCCCCGGAGACAGGCTCGGCCGGTTGATCGGGTTGAGTCGCATCACCCGATCATTGTCCAGCGGCAATACGTTGTATTTGGCCGCTTCGGCGTAGAACAGTTTCTGCATTTCCTTGAGTTTGTCAGGCATTTCCTTGGCCACGTCATTGGCTTCGCTGAAGTCCTTCTCGACGTGATAAAGCTCCCAGTTATAGCCAGTGATGACATCAACGTTTGGCACGCTGGTTGACCAAGGTGCCGCCACGGGGGTGGTGGCCGCTACCCAGCCGTCGTGGTAAATCGCCCGATTGCCGAACAACTCGAAATATTGCGTCTTGCGTGTGGACGCGGTCTTCGGCTGATCGAAGGTGTAAGCCATGCTCACACCTTCGATCGGACGTTGCTTGATGCCTTCAACCGAAGTGGGAGCCGGCACATGAGCGACATCGAGCACGGTGGGCAGAATGTCGATCACATGGTGCCACTGTGTACGGATACTGCCTTCGTCCTTGATATGCCCGGGCCACGAGATGACCATGCCGTTTCGTGTGCCGCCGTAGTGTGAGGCGATCTGCTTTGTCCACTGGAACGGTGTGTCCATTGCATGTGCCCAGCCCACCGGGTAGTGGTTGTAGGTTTTCCACGTACCCAGGTCGTCGAATTGCGAGAGCATTTGCTCGGTCGTCGGCACCACGCCATTCATCGCGGCTTCCAGGTTGGTCGCGCCACTCAAGCCCGCCTCGGCGCTGGCGCCGTTATCTCCGACGATATAAATGACCAGTGTGTTGTCGCGCAGCCCCATGTCATCGATGGCTTTCTCTACGCGACCGACGTTGTAGTCAGTCTGTTCGAGATAGCCCGCGTAAATTTCCATCATGCGCGCATAGAGTTTTTTCTGATCGGGATTCAGGGAATCCCACGCCGGAATGCTGTCGGGTCTGGCGGTGAGTTGGGTCTCTGGGGGAATGATTCCAAGCTGTTTCTGACGCGCAAAGGTCTGCTCGCGCAACTTGTCCCAGCCCATGTCGAACTGACCTTTGTACTTCTCCACCCATTCCTTGCGCGGATGGTGCGGCGCATGGGTGGCACCCGGCGCGTAATACAGAAAGAACGGTTTGTCCGGCGCTACAGCATGTTGCATATGCAGATATTTGATCGCCTGGTCGGCGAGATCGTAGTCCAGGTTGTAATCAGGCTTGCCGATGTAAGGCTCGATGGGTTGAGTGCCATCAAACACCAAGGCTCGCCATTGGTTCATGTCCCCGCCGATGAACCCATAAAACTTCTCGAAACCCAGTCCGGTTGGCCAGCGGTCGAAGGGGCCAGCCTGACTGGTTTCCCAATCCGGTACGTTGTGATCCTTGCCGATCCAGGCGGTATTCCAGCCGTTGTCGCGCAGGATGGTGCCAATGCCGGTGGTGTCTTTGCCGACCATCGAGTCGTAGCCCGGATATCCCGTGGCCATTTCCATGATTTGGCCGGTATGCACTGAGTGATGGTTACGCCCGGATAATAGCGCTGCACGGGTCGGGGAACACATGGCGGTGGTATGAAACTGGGTATACCGCAAACCTTTGTCAGCCAGTCCTTCAAGGGTAGGCGTATTCACCGGCCCGCCGAACGTGCTCGAGGCAGAAAATCCGACATCGTCCAGCAAAACAATCAATACGTTGGGCGCGTCTTTGGGAGCGATAGGTGAAGCGGAAAAGTGCGGCTTTGCCGAGTCTTTGGTGGTCAATCCGAGCTTGCCGTCAAACGGTACAGGCTGCATCGGCAGAGACTGGTCACCTTGTACTACACCGGCCAACATCAGCAAGGCCGGCGCTGTCATCAAGTAACGGGAGGTGAACGGGGCGTTGGAACTGCGCTTCATGGGGTTCATCCATGACTCTCCATTTCATTCAAATCTGAAAAGAGTAGTCCGTTACCCGAAATGTGCACATGTGAATGTGCAGTTCATTCTCGAAATCACGGGCCGTTTGGGAGTGCCACGGGCTTCCGTGAGCGACCGCTTATGGCCGAAAACGGTCGTGACTGTCTTGGAAAAAAGAGCTGGAATATGATGGTGTCAGCCGTGCCCCGCAGAGGCAGGCCCTTGCCACTGATGGTTCAGATCGCACTCCAGGTCAGCGTGCAGCATAAATCCCCAGACCTTTCCAACTGTCGTAAAGAAAGAAAAGTCCTGCAGTTCTGACCTTCAGGACTTTTCATGTTCATGAGCTGGACAAAAACTCAGGGTTGCGCACGCGTCTCTGAAAGAGCAGGCGGCTATCCATCATTCAACATATGGATAGGGCCATTTCTCTTTTGTTGTCTAGCGTTCTCAGGTCGCCGACACTGGTTTTGATGACTCCTGCGACACTTTTATATTGCCTGGCATTCGGATAGCTTTGCTATTTTTTGTAGCGACGCAAGACGCCGATTCTGTAGGCCAGTTCTTGAGTTCAGTCTTGATCAATTTGACCGGACACAGCAACAACACCTCTCCAAATGAAAAAAGCGGGAATGCTGATACGAGAGGCTGATTACGCAAGGTTTCTACATGGCCCCAGGTTTCTGAGGCGAAATCCTCTGCAGCATAGTTTTCGGTCAGCAAAAATTTGGCTTCCGATTGGTCACGAACCTTCATGAGGGATGCTGACGAGTAAACGATGGTCTGAGTGCCTCCAGGCGATACGCCGATGACAATTACGAGGATCGCTAAGGCCAGAGCAATGCACTGTGAGATCCGTTTGAATAGATCGGCCTTACTGACATAAAAAACCATCGCAGGCATTAGTGTCAGACCGGCGGAAAATATCGATATCAGCATGAGTTTGATTAGCGCTTCAGGGGAGTCCTCACCGGTGTAGGCTCTAAGGATGAGGCTAACAGGGAGCACAGCCGATACAACGGCAGCAACAAGTACAAAGGCCAGCATGGCTAGCAGGAAAATGCGGGATGCTCTGCTATTCGGTTTTCCGGGCGCTGCGGAGGTTGCGCACAAGTCCAAAGCGAGTCTGAATTTTGGACTGAGATGCAACGCTGGAATCGTGATAACGACAAACGCTACCAAGAAGGCCAACCGATCCCAGTCGTTTAAATTTTGGGCTTCGAATATCAAGGCCATTAGTGTGGCTATGCCAAGCAACACCGGCCAGAAAAACACCTTCACAATCTCGGGTTGAAGGTTAGGGCTATCGTTGAACAATGACACCGAGAGGCCAAACAGAATGCCGGTGGTCATGAGTACCACGAAGTAAGCGGTTACCACGAGAGCCACAATAGCTAGCCACGTAACCAGATCTGATTTCGCGGCAAGCGCTGCCGCCATCAGGTCAGGACGACCGATGGCTGTCGTGTAGGTCGATATCGTGTAAATCCCCAGCAGCGTGCCAAGTCCACCCAGAAAGACGGTCAACTGAGGCCAGTGGGAGAGGATGCGTTTTAGATTTTTTTTCAATGCTTGCTTGAAGGTGAGAGGTTTCACTTCAGTCACGTAATCGATTCCGTAAAGGCTGAACAACAATGGATAGCGAGCGATCTCGTTCTTGGGAGTCCTCAAAGGCGTGGTCGCAAGCGTGTCCGCAGCTATATCGCCTTCCTTTTTTCATGCTTGATGAAAATTTATTTTTTTTCGCCCCTTGAAAAATTTTTTGTGCGACGGATCTTTATATTTGAGGACAACAGAAAAGCAGCGATCTTGGCGCCTCTCCGTTCACCGGTCTTCCTGGACAACCTATGTGGTTTTTCGCTGTTGCTGTGCTCTTGCTTCTGGCTTTTCCTTGCGACTTATCTTGGCTGACGCCGGTGTATGGCGGCCTCATGTGTACAGCAAAATCGTCCTTTAGCGGCTGAAAGCCGCTGCTAACCCGTTTGATTTCAAATTCATGGTCTTTTTTTTGAAAAAATTCCCGTGTCGGACAAATTCGTGCGAGTCAGTCCGCAGATCAACTGGAGAGAGCAGATGGACGATGAGATTGAGTTTAAGGTTTGGCGCTCGGCGCAGCAGGCATGTAGCAAGGTGTCGTTTGCGTGACTGCTTGAAGAGGCGGTCGCCAGTTTCAAGAGAATCCCTGGCCTTGATCCTATCGTGCGGCTGCACGCGTCAGTGATCGGCGCTGAGAGCATCAGAGTGCTACGTGATGCTCTGAAACGTCATCATATCGACGCTGGCCCAACTGAAAGTTACGTCGAGCTTCGATCTCGCCTGAGAATGCATTTGCGCGACCATCTGCAATTGCACGTGATGAAGAACGGTTTTGCCTCTGATGAGATGAAAGCTGATCAGCTTGATCGAGATCTGGGGCTGTAGGAGGGGCTTTCAGAACTCATCAGCAGGGCTCAATCAGCCCCCGACAAATGGGATTCCAATAATAAGCGGCAAAGGGCTGTTAGTGCCTCAGTCTAAATGTTCGCGAAAAAAGGGTCGTCAATCGATGTTTGGGTCACCTACCGATATGGCCTGCGCGGCTCATGGTTGAGTGAGTTAGCCTATGAACGGGCTCCCCTTGGCAGCGACTAGACATAGCCTCAACTGGTTGCTTTCGGCTAAAAACGGACGTTCGCAAAAGTCCGCTAACGGCCAAAAGCAGTCGGTCGAAGATGTCTAGGATATTAGGGGCGACTCACTGCCAGAGCGGAGTTGCATCACCAAGAAGTGCTGTCTTAACATCCTTACGGTTTATGGGGGGCGCGGTTCAACTGATACCAGACAACTGGTGCGGCCGGCAATCCATGAGTTAAAATTGCACGTTTCTAAAGGGTGATGTTCGCCAAGCCTCAATCTGGTAATTTCGTCGAGGCCTAATATAAAAATAGGAGGCGTTAGTATTATGAGCTTTAAAGACAAAGGAAAATGTCCTTTCTGTGAAGAAGTTATGACTCCGGAAGTTACTGAAATAAATAGCGTTCGAAGAGATAAGTGCGCATGCAGTAACTGCCGTAAAGACATTTACATTTGTCGCGCTCCAGCATGTAGAGACTATGCAAGAGGAGGCGACATGTACGATGACGAATTCTGTCTTGCGTGCTCGGATAAAATTGCGGAGTTTGGAAAAAAATCAGCAGAGCAATTCGGCACGGCAGTCGTACTGGCCGGAGCGGCCCTAGTGACAACTTGGTTAAAAACGCTAAATAAAAAATAATCTAGATCCGGTTTGCTGTAACGGATAATTCAAACTGACCTGAATCTTCCTGTATTTCTAAGGCATATCGAAAAGTCGCTTTTGGCTTTTTATCTGTCTTGAAAAGGACGGCAACCGGCCAGACGCAGACGCTGGACAGGACAGCTACCCAACCTCGACCAGATGCTAATTCGATCTACTAAATCGCCGTAATGCCGAGGTTTCGTTATCAGTCGCTGGCGGATGCAGATGTTTTGACGGAAAATTCGGTGCTTTAGATATTAGTCGCCAAGGAACGGACATGGCGTTGACCAGCAAGATCACTCCCTACAATCCCACTTGGCCCGCTCGTTTTCTGGCAGACAAATCACTCATCGCTTCGGCCTTTGGCGATGAACTGCTTGCCATCCACCACGTTGGAAGCACCTCTGTTCCAAAACTCGCGGCGAAGCCGGAGATCGATGTGCTCATCGAGGTTCACGATCATCGCAATGCCTCGGCGCGGGACGAGGTGTTGATGGGTTTGGGATATGTACGAGGAAGTGATCTATCGCAAGGGCATCATTTCTATCGGCGTAATGTGGATGGGGTTCGCACGCACAAGCTCCACGCTTGTACCCGTGGCCACCTTACGATCACCCAGATGCTTGGGTTCAGAGATTTGCTTAGGCGCGATGCCTCGATCCGCCAGCAGTATGAAGCGCTGAAGTTTCAGTTGGAGTCGAGCAACACTGGTGGGATGGCTGAGTATCTGGAGAAAAAGTCTCCGTTTATTATCGCGGCGCTACTTCATGCCGGTATATCCATTTCTGAATGACCGATGGATCGCTGAGCGACCCCGGAATCAAGTGTCCGCTTTTGGCCAATACCAGCCATTCGTGAACGATTGCTTCGACTCGTTGCGGACACGTAGTGACTACCTCGGTACCTTCAGCTTTGCTTCGTCCCTCATCGCTATACGCAGTACCTAATTCAAGGATGTTATTGCTGCAATCTATGCATTAATGTTCTGCAATCAGCCCATCTTGTTCATTAGAGGATCAGTTCTCACACTAGCGGCATCTGTTTGGAAACAGCTTCTGACTCTGGAGGAAACGACCATGGTATCCGCTATCCGCTTTAACCAGTTCGGCGCGCCTGAGGTGTTGAACCTGGAACCGCTGAGTGAACAATTGCCAGGGCCAGGCGAGGTTTGGATTGAACAGGAGGCCGTTGGGGTCAACTTCCTCGACGTGACTCAACGCAAGGGCCTAGTGCCTGTTGCGCTGCCATCCGGACTCGGATTGGAGGGAGCCGGACGGGTCGTCATCATTGGTGAAGGTGTCAGCAACGTGCACGTTGGCGATCGTGTCGCTTATGCCACCGGCCCAATTGGCTCATATGCGTCGGCCCGACTTTATCCGGCCGAACGGCTGGTGAAGATACCAGACGCCTTGTCGTTCGATGATGCCGCCGCTGTCATGTTCAAGGGCATCACAGCGCAGTACCTGTTAAAAACCACCTATCCTGTCGCTCAGGGCACAACTGTCCTGATTTATGGTGTGGCGGGAGGATTGGGGGAGATCATGGTGCCATGGGCCAAGCACCTCGGGGCGACAGTGATCGGTGTGGTTTCAAAACAGGCCAGTGTCGAAAAAGCACAGACATCGGGTTGTGATGAAGTTCTGGTGTTCGACGCCAACAGCCTGGCATCCGAGGTCAGTCGTATTACCCAAGGCAGAAAGGTCGATGTTGTCTACGACCCAATCGGACGTGCTTCTTTCGAGGCGTCTTTGGATAGCCTCCGGCCACGCGGGCTGATGGTCTCGTTCGGGGCTTCGTCAGGTGCGCCCTCGGCTGTGGAGTTGTCAACGCTCAACGCTAAAGGTTCGCTGTTCCTGACACGCCCATCGCTGGCAGCGCACACCGCCAGCGCCTCTGAGTACCAAGAGCGGGCACAGGATGTGGTGGCAGCTGTAGGGGCGGGTATTATCAAGCCCCGGATCTGGGCCAGCTACGCTCTGAAAGATGCATCGCAGGCGCATACAGCGTTGGAGTCGGGGCAGTCATCAGGGGCTATCATTCTAAAACCATGAATCTTGACGTTCTGAATAATCAGCACAGTGACGAAATCGCTGCGTTTCTTGCAGTTGCCTCGCAAGGCTCCTTTGTCGCTGCAGGCCGGCTTCTGCAGCGACATCCTACCATCGTCTCGAAACGACTGGCCGCGATGGAAAAGCGCCTCGGTGTCCGTCTCGTCGAGCGCTCAACCCGGCAGGTTCGAATTACGCAAGTAGGCGCCAAGCTTGAGGAACGTCTGCGCGCGGCCATAGGCCTGATGGATGAAGCGCAGCAGCAGGCGGCGGAAGGTGCCAGCGAAGTTCGAGGTACATTGCGACTCGCACTGCCGGCAGCTATGGGACGGCGTTGGCTTGGCCCGATGTTGCCGGAGTTTCTCAGGGATCATCCGCACGTTTCGATTCTCGCAGACTATAGCGAACGTCTGGTCGACATCATTGACGAAGGATTTGACGTTGCGATCCGAATCGGAGAATTGGAAGACAACCGACTAATAGCCACGCAACTAAGTGAGCATCGCCGGATTCTGTGTGCTTCGCCGGCTTACATCGAAAAGCACGGCATGCCCGAAAACCCACACGATCTAATCGAGCACAATTGCCTTCGCTTCAGTGGTCTTGCGTCTTTTCCGCAGTGGAGACTTTATCGCGGCAGCAAATTTCAGACCGTCTCGCCAAAAGGAAACCTGACGGCCAACGACAGCGAATCATTACTTGCCGCGGCTTGCGCTGATTCAGGAATACTGGGTGCTGGCGAATGGTTGATGCGTCATGACATTGCGGCCGGAAAGTTGCTTCATGTTCTCCCGGACTGGCAGCTGGACACCGCCGGAGGGGTTTACCTGGTTAGGCCGTCAGCTAAGTTTCCCAGCGCCGTAGTAATAGCCTTCAAACAATGGATCGAGTCAAAATTTATCCCCGCGCCCCCATGGGCTATTTGACCGTCTGATTAATTCCCACTTCAAACAAATGGAGGCCCCTTGTTCAAAGGTGTCGCTCTGTCTATTACTTCATCATGCCTTTTTGCCACCCTTTACTACTACGCAACCTTGCTTTCCCCACTCAATGGAGAGGAAATTTTTGGCTGGCGCATGCTGCTGATGCTGCCTTGTATCACCGCTTTTTTAATAATTAGCGGAGAATGGTGCCAAGTAAAGGCCGTTTGGCAACGCCTTAGTCAGAAGCCGCAGTTACTCATCGGACTTTGCTTGAGCAGCGCTCTGCTGGGTACACAGCAATGGCTATTCATGTGGGCACCGCTCAACGGGCATGGCCTTGATGTTTCACTTGGCTATTTCCTACTGCCTCTTGTAATGCTGATGCTCGGCAAGGTTGTCTACGGTGACCAGCTAACATCAATCCAAAAAATTGCCGCCCTTTGCGCTGGACTAGGCGCGCTCAATGAGCTTTATCAAGTGGGGAAAATCTCATGGTCAACGCTGTTGGTTGCCTTCGGTTTTCCTCTGTATTTCATGTTGCGGCGTAAGCTCTCTACGGCGAGTCTCGGCGGCCTCTGGTTTGACATTTTGCTCACGCTACCGGTTGCCGCCTATTTTGCATTGGGGGATAGGTCGACGCCGGGTGTGTTCACTCAGGTACCAAATCTGTATTTGTTGCTTGCACTGTTGGCAGTCATCAGTTCGGCGGCATTCATGTCCTACACCGTTGCAGGGAAGCATCTACCATTCAGCCTGTTCGGCTTACTGGGTTACGTTGAGCCGATACTGATGGTCGCAGTGGCATTGATCCTGGGCGAGCAGATCAAGGCTGAGCAGTGGCTGACATATATGCCAATCTGGACTGCGGTTGGATTGCTTGTTTTAGACGGAGGGCGCTATCTGCGGGCAACACGGCTTTTAGCACGCGAACAGAATTCGGCAAAGGTCAAAGTGGATTTGTGTGATTTCGTTTGAGAAGCGCACACGTCCTCAATGGCCGAACTCTTTAGTTGCTCACCGGCAGCTAAGGGGCGATTTCAGTCGGATCCGACAGGCAGCTATTGGCCGGTTTCTGCCTGTCGTGAAGGGCTTGAGTCGACCCATTGCTGCCCTTCATTGGAGAACCTGAATAAGTACGAAAGGGACGTCTGCGTCCCTTGGTTTTAAAAAGGGAAACCTTTACTCAATAACCGGAGCAGCCTCGACCGAACCCTCATTGGCGGTGTATGAGCCGGGCCAGGCTTCGACAGCAGGAAGAATCTCAGCGGGCTTGGGCAGCTCAATTCATTCAACGCGACCAATTGTCCGTTGAATACATCAAGAGAGTGAATCGCCGGATTCCAAAGTGCGATGCCCAATCCTGAACGGGCGGCTTCGATTGCCTGGGCGTAGTCTCCCATCACCCTGTCGATGGGCTTCGAAGTCAGGCGTTTGCCATGATGGCTCATCCACGCTCGCCACAGTGTCGTGTCGCCGGTGTGTAGCAGCGCAGCATCCTGTATTAAAGACAACGTTTGTTCGTTCATGGCGAGAACTTCGGGTGACACCACGGGGCAAAGCGACTCCTCGAATAGTGGCTCCTCATCTCCGTCATTCCATTGTCCGCGCCCGTATCTGATGGCCAGATCGACCTCCCCTGAGGAAAGGCTGGCATTCAAAGCAGAGGTGAGCAGCTCTAGACGTAAATCCTGAGTCGTACCTTCGAGTTCGGTCAGGCGCGGGATCAACCAGAAACGCGCGAAGGACGGCGTAGTGGCCAATCTGACGATGGGCAAAGTATGGCCGACGGGCCGGGGCTGTCGCGATTGTTTGAGTTGGTCAAAGGCATGAGCGACTTTGGCCAGCGCTATTTGCCCGGTGGCCGTCACGGCGACACCGCGCGCATGGCGGTCGAACAGGGGGCATTGAAACCATTTTTCAGCCATTTCCACACGTCGGCTGATGGTCGCATGTGTAACTTCCAGTTCCGCTGCTGCAGCAGTGAAGGAACCTGTGCTCGCGGCGGCAAGGGCAGCTTGCAGGGCTTCGAAGGGAGGTAAAATATCGTCTGAGCTGTACGTCATATGCACAGCTTATGGATGAGCAGTGCTATAGGTCAACAGCCCGGAAGTTTTTATGCTGCGCTGCCTTATTCATTGAGATAGCAGCATGTCGTTTTTGAAAGCGCTCATTTCGCCATTGGTGTTCAGCGCTCAAGTCGCAGGGCTTGGGGCGGGCAATAATTGTTATGCCGCCTCGTGCCTGGAAAGTCCAATCGTACGAGGTTATGAAGGGAATGGAGGCGTCACCGTTGAACTGGTCATGTCTGGGTCACCTGGAAAAGAATGGGCATTGCTCAGGATTCGAGGAGCGGAAGCGGGGGCCGTGGTACATCAGGCAAACGTTCAGCGCTCACCGGTTTCGACATCCTTTGTAGAAAGTATTAACGGGGTTTCACGGACAATTTTTGAGGTACGAATGCATCAGGGGTTTCTTCCGCGCAAAGACCAGGAGCCTTATGTGTTGGGCGAAAGCGCCCGCTTGGAGAGACTGAGTAATATCGGCATGGAGCTACAGAGGTTTGGAACTGAGGAATTTGCCGCTCATCAAGCTGGGGAACAGACCGCCTTGTGCGAAGATTTGACCGGAAACCGTCGTTGATTGACCGGTTGAATCCGCAGCCATTAGCAGCCGGTCAAGATATCCTGCTTATGGAGAGGGCTGGCCTGCTACCTGGCCTTCACCGTCCACAGTTGATCTAGCTTGGTCGTGTAACTTTGGCTCATCAAATCTCGACGCATCGCCCATCTAGGCGCTGCAGGCACGCTAGCCAACCGGACGACTCCCTTTCCCCAACGGCCATTGATTTCATCCAGAACGCTCATCACCTTGTTGGCCATCACGGGCTGTGAATGTGCGAATAAATCGTCGGTGAACTCGCCAGGTTGTCGGAGATCCATCAACAGAACCTCCGCTTTGCTGTACTTGAAGCCCGGTCGATACAGACGATTGACGGCTTCGGTCGCAGCCTTGGTCATGAGTCGAACGTCGTTTGTCGGGTAGGGTAGTTCGACGAGTGCGCCGTTCGCGTACTTCGCTTCTTCGGGATTGAACATCCCTGTCCTGATACTCACGCGGATCTTCTTGCACAGTGAGTTTTGCGCTCTGAGTTTTTCCGCCGCGCGTTGGGTGTAGGTGGCGACGGCCTCCTTGATCGGTTCGATCTGCGCGAGCCGGGTGCCGAACATTCTGCTACAGCAAATCTCTTGTTTGGGTGGGTCAGCCTCGCCCAATTCCAGACATGAGGTGCCGGCCAGCTCGCGAGCAGTCTTCTCGATCACCACACTGAATTTCTGGCGGAGCAACCACGGATCGGCTTTTGCCAAGTCCATTGCGGTCTTGATGCCCATGACTTCGAGGTGAGTCTTCATGCGTTTGCCAATGCCCCAGACTTCGCCGACATCGGTATTGCGCAGTGTCCAGTCACGTTTGAACGGATCGCAGAGATCGACCACGCCGCCGGTAATGTCCAGCAGACGTTTGGCGGTGTGGTTGGCAAGTTTGGCCAGTGTCTTAGTGCGTGCAATACCCACCCCGACAGGGATGCCCGTACGTTTGAGAAGGGTAGAGCGCATTTGCCGACCAAACGCAGAAAGATCTCCAGGGAGACCAGTGAGATCGGCGAACGCCTCATCGATGCTGTAGACCTCTAGCGCTGGCACCAACGATTCAATGATCGTCATGACACGTTCGCTCATGTCGCCGTATAAAGCGTAATTACTGCTGAATGCCACAACCCCATGCCGGCGTAGATGGTCTTTGATCTGGAAGTACGGCTGGCCCATTTTCACGAAAGGCTTGGCGTCGTAGCTGCGCGCAATCACACAGCCGTCGTTGTTGGACAAAACCACAATGGGCGTCTTTGCCAAGTCGGGTCTGAACACTCGCTCGCAGCTCGCGTAGAAGCTGTTGCAGTCAATCAGGGCAAAGACGGGCTCACGTATTGTCATGATCGCGCACGCTGTATTTCACCACACCCCAGATCACCAGCTCATCGCCTTCCATGACATGCCTTGCCGGATATCTTGGGTTCTCCGATACAAGCATCACGGCGTTCTCACGCAGAAGCAGGCGCTTGCAGAATGGCTCCGAGTTCAGCGCTGCGATGACTATGTCGCCGCTGACCGCATCGATGCTCCGATCAACCACCACCAGATCCCCCGAATAAATTCCGGCGCCCTGCATGCTGTCCCCATCGATTCTCACCAGGTACACATGCGGCGCGCGGATATCGAACAGCTCATCTAAGGAAATGTGTTTTTCGATGTGATCAGCCGCAGGGGAGGGGAAGCCTGCCGGCACCCTGGATGAATAGAGAGGCAGCTTCCTACCGCCAGAAGCTAGAGGGCCGAGGATGGTGATGCTCATGATGCAAGCCTTAGGAAGTTGACTGTATATACATACAGTTAACGATTTGGTTCGCTTGCGGTCAATCTCATAGGTACGCCAATTCGACGGGTGACACCATGTGCGGACGCTACTCGATCTACGAATCGATGGATCACTACCCGAAGGAGCTTGCGCCAAATCAGCTGGTGATCAATGGCTATGACCTTTGGCCTGTCGAGCGGTACAACGTTGCGCCGTCCACGCGAGTGGAAATCTTCCGGCCAGTAGGAGAGGGCTTGAGTGTCGATAAGGTTAAATGGGGATGGGCGCCGTTCTGGGCGAAGGGAAAACGCCCTGACCCGATAAACGCGAGAGTCGAGACCGTCATGACCGGGAAATTTTTCAATCAGCTCTGGCCAAATGGTCGCGTAATCGCGCCGGCGAACGGGTGGTTCGAGTGGGTCAAGGACGAAGATGATCCAAAGAAAAAACAGCCCTATTTCATAACACTGAAAAAGCAGATTCCGATGTTCTTTGCCGGTTTGGCTGAGGTGCACGAAGGTTTGGAACCAGATGATCGCGACGGTTTCGTCATCATCACCGCTGCGAGTGACCAAGGTATGGTCGATATCCATGACCGCAAACCTCTGGTTCTTGCACCTGAGCACGCCCGCGAATGGATTGATCCTGAGACTTCAGTTGAACGAGCGACAGAAATCGCGATGGAACATTGCCGACCAGTTACCGATTTTCATTGGTACAAGGTTCGCAAGGATGTGGGTAACGTTCGTAATCAAGGCCCGCATCTGATTCAGCCCCTCTCACTGGTCGAAGACGTGGATGACTGACTTCAGCCGCAGTCTGAGAGTCGGCGTATCGGCAACTGCACGCCAGCGAACAGAAGTATTGGCATGAGGAGGGAAGTAAGGCTTTTCCATGCGCGGCCATCTGCATGTAAAAGCAGTCGGATTAGTCATGGAATTCCCGTCGTCTATTCGTATTTGCCGGCTTCAATCGTTGATTGTCCGACCTCAATCCGGGAGGTATTTCACCACCATCGGGCTGGGTAAACTGTCAGCAGTTGGAACGACCCCCTGTGGCCGGAAGTCTACCTGTAACTGCTTATTGGTAAGGTACAGAGCAATGGATAAGACCATCACCGTCGATCAACTGGCTACCACCGACCTAAGATCAATCAACGAGATATGGCTCGGCGAAACTCATACCCAGCTATGCCTTTGGCGTGGCGAACAAGTCTTCACCCACGAGATGATGAGCGAGGGCACCCACGATCAGAATGTCCAACGGTTGTGCTTGCAATTGGTCAACCCTGAAGATCAAGCCGCCGTTGCTAGCGTTGAGTTGATCGTGCGCGAACAGCTAAAAAGGATGGAGAAGGAGGGGGAGTTTTATCCGGCTGAGGAGGCGGATACTCATCTATAAGAAAAGTGGTATCGGCCATTCCCAAGGAATCAATCCAAGACCTACTGTCGCTTGGAAGCAGATATTAATATGGGCTGGACGGGTGTAAGGCCTCAGGCGCCACTCCTTGTAAGTGCGCCCCGTGATTTATGGTGTAACCTCTAGCTATTACTCACATCGAGAATTTCCATGTCCAAACTTGCCGAATTCCGCCAGCTTGAAAAACACCTCGCCGAACAGCTCCAGGCTCTCGAAGCCCTCAAGGGCGATGCTGGCCTCAAGAAAGAAATCGAGTTCGAAACGAAGCTGCGCGATTTGCTCGCAAAATACGGCTATAGCCTCAAGGACGTGATCAACCTGTTAGATCCACAAGGCGGTCGTCGCGCTCCAGCTGTCGAGTCCAAAGCAGGCAGCCGCAAGCCTCGCCAGTTGAAGGTTTATAAAAATCCTCATACCGGCGAGGTCGTAGAAACCAAGGGTGGTAATCACAAGACGTTGAAAGATTGGAAAGCTGAACACGGCTCCGCGACCGTTGAGTCTTGGCTGACCAAGTGATTTGGTTTGAATAAAAAAAGGGCCTAGTAGGGCCCTTTTTTCTTATCGTTTTTTTTATCTTCAGGGGCATTTCATCGCTCTATTCACGTTATAGGAACGGCGTTTTCTTCCCGACAGTCAGCCAAGATATGTGAACTTTAGACACACGCAAATTTCCATTGTTTCATAGCAAAGCCAACCAGCTACTAGCCGGGAATGTGCTATTGAACCCCCAAGCCAGGAAGTTGAACGTGAAGACCTCACCCCGGAAGAACTCGCTGCGCCGCGCCGTTACCGGCCCGATGCTTTTTCTGTTTATTCTCGGCGATGTTCTCGGGGCGGGCGTTTATGCGCTCGCCGGGACAATTGCGGGGGAGGTAGGTGGCGCAATATGGGTGCCCCTGCTCATCGCTCTGTTTTTTGCGATGCTTACTGCAGGTTCCTACGCAGAGTTGGTGACAAAATATCCTCATGCGGGCGCGGCTTCGGTTTTCGCAGAGAAGGCGTTCCGGTCTCCGCTCATTTCTTTTCTTGTTGGCTTTTGCATGCTATCGGCAGCTGTCACGAGCGCGGCGGGTTTATCTCTAGCGTTTGCCGGTGATTACCTAGCGGCGTTCATTCATGTCCCGCCTCACATCGCAGCATTACTTTTCCTTCTCGTTATCGCGCTACTCAATGCGAGGGGAATTAAAGAGTCTTTGGGAGCCAACCTTGTGATGACAGTCATTGAGCTGTCAGGTCTTCTTTTGGTCGTCGTAGCCGCTGCTTGGTATCTCCGTACAGGCGAAGCTGACTTGGGTCGCAGCCTTGAGTTCAAACCGGGGATCAGCCCGATGTTAGCCGTTTTGAGCGCGGCATTAATCGCCTTCTATTCTTTTGTAGGATTCGAAACATCCGCCAATCTCGCGGAAGAAATCCGAGATGTTCGAAAAGTTTACCCGCGCGCATTATTTGCCGCATTGCTAACCGCCGGAGTCGTCTATATGGCTGTCGGCGTCGCGGCATCTTCCGTACTGCCCATGGAAAAACTTGTGGCCACCTCGGCTTCTCTTCTTGAGGTGGTTCGGGCGTCAGGGTTAAACATTCCGCCTCGCGTCTTTGCCTTCATTGCACTGATCGCAGTAGCCAACGGTGCGCTGTTAACCATGATAATGGCGAGTCGCCTTGCTTATGGCATGGCCTGTATAGGACTGTTGCCGGCCGACTTGAGTAAAGTGCTGCCTCGGCGACGCACCCCTTGATCGCGGTCATCGCTACCACTTTGGTAGCAATCGCACTCACGCTGACGGGAACCCTAGCTACATTGGCCGAAACCGTCGTCCTGCTCTTACTGTTTGTATTTCTCAGCACTAATTTGTCCGTGTTAATCCTGCGCCGTGACGTGGTTGCGGAAAATCACTTTCGGGTGCCGACGTGGGTTCCGGTACTTGCTATCGTCTCGTGCCTGGTACTGCTCAGTCAGCAAAGTTTGGAAACATGCAAGAGTGGCACTGCCGGCGCCAGTGGAGCCGAGCTGACCTTGTAAGCGCTTCGCCTGTCTATCGCAGCTTAAAACTTGTCGAAATTATACGAGAGCCTTGTGGGGCGCGCAGTTTTATGGGGTGCGTCCAATGCCTCGGATCGTCGATTCTGAGGAGCACTGGAACATCACCCGATCAATCGTTTGGCACGGCTGGATGCGTGAACGACGCCGCGAGCGGGGAGCACACCAACTCAATCCGCGTGCCTACAAATGGTTCACGGACGGGAAGCAACCTCGTCCAAGTGCCGCAGCAGTGCCAGAGGATCCTCATAGACGCGGAGTGCACCAGCTCGTTCAAGCTCTCCTGTGTCGTAACCACCTGAAAGCAGCCCTATACCGGTTGCCTTACAGCGGTGTGCGGCAAGCATGTCCCAGATGGCATCGCCGATCACCAGGCAATCTTCGATGGGTACATTGAGTTTGCTTGCAGCGGCGAGGAAAAGGTCGGGATCGGGCTTGCCATACTTGACGTCATCACGGGTGATGAGATTGACCTCCGCGATATCCAAGCCCAAAGCCTTCAGATTTATCGCCGCAGTGTCCATGCCACCGCTGGTCGCAATACACCACTTGAGCTGATCACGGTTGAGAGTATCGAGAAGCTCTACAGCGCCAGGGAGAGCGGTTATCTGGCCTTGCAGATCCTTGTAGGCTTTATCATGTTTATTGCTGAGTCTTTTAGCCTGGTCTGGTTTGATTTCCAAGCCGGTCTCACGGGCTAACATCTTGAGCATCAGCCCGCCGCTCATACCGATTTTTCTGTGAATTCGCCACATGGCCAACGGTATGTCTTCAGAATCGAGCGCGGTTTTCCACGCGAAAACATTCTGGTAAACGCTATCAGTCAACGTGCCATCCAGATCAAATATGAATGAGGTTTGCTGGCGCATACGTGACACCTCCATTAAGCAAATTTCAAGTAGTAGACGTCGCGTATTGAAAATATTGGTCGCATCGAAAACGAAGTGGAGCTGGCTTTAATCCTTAAGTCTTTCCAAGTCTGCTGGGCCAGGTTCTACACGTGGTTCGTCGCCAAGGAACCCATCTTCCCTAACAACTCGTTCGTCATCTGTTAACCCTGTTTCAGACACGTCTGAGACAAGAACAGAATCCTCCAGTGCTTTGCTTTTTTTTAATGAAGTGGAGCTTTTTTCAGTCATGAGATTTCTCCTCGACCCTCGAAATTTGAAGCGCTCAATTTTTCGAAAGCACATGGTCTGAGTCGTTCCGTCTTTTCCAGATATCGAAGCGGATAAACCGCAGCGCATGAGTGCCACTGCGGTTTCCATCGCATTAATTCCGCTTTTTCATCGAGGTTGTTCAACACGTACAGGTTGTGGTTTAAGTGCAAAAAGGGCCCTTGAAGGTCTTTTTTATTAGCCGGCAAGGCATATTGAATATGCACCTTGAGCCAAGGGTTAATCAGACTCATAAAGCGAGCTGAACCATTCGGCATACGGGGAATTGATGACTAGCCGCCGGTTGAAGTCCGGGCTTCCATCTGTCCACCAAACAGGGCCCCGCTCACCAAGCGCTACTTTGGCCACTTGTACCTTTTCCCGAGCGCGCTTTAGCTGCGATGCGTCTTCCGAATCTTTTGCTTTCTTCACCTCGCGTCGCGCTGCCATGAGGGCATCGACAAGACGCTGGCGCACGTCTTCTTCTAATGATGGGTTTGAACAGCGCCACAGCTGCCCTTTGACAACGAAGTAACGACCGTCAGGGGTCACTGGATGCATTTCTCACTCCGATCTTTCAAAGGGCGCTTCTCCAGAATTCACGAAGGACGACTACCTCAGCTTTCGGATAGGAAGGCGTTTAGCTTGTTTGACCCCAAACAGTATTCCCAGTAATAGCGCTGCGCCCGCCGCAAGGAGTATGGGATAGGGATGTTTACCTGACATCCATACGCCCTCTACTCCGTGCTTATCGCTTGGTGAAGTAGGGCGATGCCCCGATGTCGATGGATTACGACTGATCGGAATGTCAGAGGGATCGATCTCTGCTTCGTAGGGCATTTCGTTTAAAGGTAAACGCGCACCGTCTGCAAGAATGAGGGTTAGGTCTTCTACAGTGCCGGCGAGTCGATTGGGGAATACTGGCTCACCAATGGGGTCAAGCTCATCGTAATAAAACTGCTGACCTTCCAACCAACCTATGGCCGTCATCAATTCGGGGCCAAGGTAATATTTCCCGTCGAGGAAGAATCCTGGGAAATGTCGTGTGCGTTCCAGACTTTCTACGATGTAACGCTCACCCGCCTTCATACCGGTTGCTGGGTCAATCATGATGATGTCCTCAGATTTGCTCGTCTTTCGATAGAGGACGGGGTCTGGAGCAACGTTCCATCGAGATGACTGAAAGGGTGAATGGAAGGATGGCGACGGTCGGTAAGCCAATTAATCGAACACTCGAAGAGCGAACCCTCTCCAAGCTACATGCCCTCACCATTGAGGGTACTGAGAGGTGTGTATGAATCACGATACCAAGCTTCAAGGCGGTATGGGTGAGGACGACCCAATGCCCACATCACCCGATCCGTTGAGTCCAGGTCGCACCGACGTCGATCCAATGAAAGAGGAAGGGATTGACGAATTGCCAGATAACGAAGGTGAGCGTCCGCTTGATGAGGACGACGGCGGGTTAGACCCTGAGCGTGTGCGGGAGGAGACGGATAATGCGGTGATGGACAATCAGCAGGATCCGCGTTAACCCTCGGACACCTTCCGCAATCATCAAGTGGGTTGGTCAGAGCGAGAAGGGTGAAGGCTGATGAGCGGAAACTCCGATAGGGTAGCTCTAAGGAGCTGCGAACGTATTTTTGCCTAGGGCGACTGACTCGCATGATTCGATATATGTTGTCGAGATTACTTGAACACCCCTGGATGCATTGGGCCTAAGCATTATCAACCTGAGGAGTGCTAGCCATGTCGGAAGCTACCAGCTATTTCGCAATTGCTGTCGCGGTGATTGTTCTGCTCGTTGATCTGTGGGCCATCGTAAGCGTGTTTCGCAGCGACAAGACGGTGGGAGTCAAAGCCGGTTGGGCTATTGGGCTCATCATTTTCCCAGTCATTGGTTTAATCGTTTGGGGTGTTGCAGGGCCGCGCGGAATCAAAGAAGGCCCATCGTCGCCTGAACACAGCAAAGGGTAATTCAGCATCCGTTGGTCGCTAGTGCAGAAGGTTTTTGAAATTAACCCAGACGCATTTGCTTCAGATGAATGTGGGTTGGCATTCGGTCTTTTGCCGAGTGAACTGCAGCCCTGATTCGCCTGAGGAGAATGTCATGTTCCTACATAACAAACGACTTCAATACACCGTGCGAGTTGCCCAGCCAAATCCTGGGTTAGCAAATTTATTACTGGAACAGTTTGGGGGAGCTCAGGGCGAGCTTGCAGCGGCCTCCCGCTACTTCACCCAAGCGTTGGCAGAAGATGATCCAGGCAGAAAGGATCTGCTGATGGACATCGCCACCGAAGAACTCAGTCACCTTGAGATCGTCGGGTCGATCATCGTGATGTTAAACAAGGGTGCCAAAGGACGAATGGCCGAAGGTGTCGAAGAGGAAGGCGAGCTTTATCGCGCCATCAACGGCGCCGGCAATGATTCCCACATCACCAGTCTGTTGTATGGCGCCGGTGCTCCGTTGACTAATTCGGCAGGCGTACCTTGGTCAGCGGCTTACGTCGACACCATCGGCGAACCGACAGCAGACATGCGCTCAAATATCGCCGCTGAGGCGAGAGCGAAAATTGTCTATGAACGGTTGATGAATGTTACCGATGATCCGGGTGTGAAAGAGGCCCTAGGATTTCTGATGACGCGTGAAATCGCCCACCAGCTATCTTTCGAAAAAGCGCTGCACGCCATCCAGCCAAATTTCCCTCAGGGCAAACTGCCGGGCATGCCGGAGTTCACCAACGTCTACTTCAACATGTCACAGGGCGAAGGCAGCACTCGCGGCCCTTGGAACGAAGGGGACGATTGGGACTTTGTGGAAGATCCGGCGCCTGCAGTGGATGGTGGGGACGGCACCGCCTCTGTGCAATTGAGCGCTGAGGACGAGGCGCTGCTCATGGATATGAAAGCCAGGACGATGTCCGACCCAGACAGCAATCCGATCACAGGGGCGGACTTAGGGGCGGGGGTACAAGGCGAACCTCAACCTTGAAGAGCAGCCGCACGCCCTCCGGCGTGCGGTCTTTCATCTCATTCAGAGAGGAATCACAGCATGGTTAACAAAAAATCAGCGCGTCGGAATTTAACTGGCCCTGAGATGCTCTTTGCCACCAGTGTCGCTTTTGAACGTGACGCACAGCGCGTATCCCGGCAGTTCCGCCGGTCGCTTTCCGGATTTGCTGAAAAGCACGACTTAAGAAAATAGGAGGTTCCCATGCCCGAGCCGTTGACCTCATCCGGCGCACCACTTCGCTCCTGGTTTGCGCGGTTCTCAGGATCTGGATGGGGCGGACGCGCCTTCTGGTCAATTCTGATTGGCGTGACAGTGTTCTTGCTCATCAGCGGGTACGGCGCCTTCGTCGGTGCCAATAAAGAAAATCTGCACTTCGCATTTCTCGGTGGCATGGCAGGTTTCGCTGCGACGGCCATAGGAGCTGTCGTAGCGATTGCGTTACGAGACATCGCGGCCCGCACACAAGACATCATGCTGGGCTTCGCCGCCGGTATGATGCTGGCCGCCAGTTCGTTCTCGCTCATTCTCCCTGGGATCGAAGCGGCCCAGACCCTTTGCAGAAACCAGTTACTCGCAGCATGTGTAGTTGTTGCGGGATTAGGACTGGGCGTAGCGTTGATGGTTGGCCTTGATCGTTTCGTCCCTCACGAACACGAGAAAAGCGGACGACGAGGGCCGGACGCGCAACGTATCAATCGTGTTTGGTTGTTCGTCCTTGCAATCACTCTGCATAACCTACCGGAAGGCATGGCTATTGGAGTGAGCTTCGCCAATGGAGATATGAAGGTCGGACTGCCGCTGACCACTGCCATCGCCATCCAAGACATACCCGAAGGTTTGGCCGTCGCCCTAGCGTTACGTGTGACAGGCATCTCAGCGCTTCGTGCAGCGCTCATTGCAGGAGGCTCAGGGTTGATGGAACCCATAGGCGCTATCGTCGGCTTGGGGATTTCCAACAGCTTCGCATTGGGATATCCCATAGCTCTCGGTTTAGCGGCTGGTGCGATGATTTTTGTGGTGTCCCATGAGGTCATTCCCGAGACTCATCGCAATGGTCATGAGACACCCGCGACCTTGGGACTGATGCTTGGCTTCGGAGTGATGATGTTTCTCGATACTGCTTTGGGTTAGCAACGGGCCTTTTGTCCGCCCCCCTTAAAATATTCGGAACACGTCTCAAATGAGGTTGGTCAGTCTTCATGCACGGCAAGTTTTGCATGCATGTTGATCCCATGCGAACGCCCATCAGGCGACGCCAATACTGACCAGAAGGAAGATTGGAAATGGCTAGAAAAACTGTCGAAGACTTGTTTATCCATGAACTCTCTGACGTTTACAGTGCGGAAAAACAAATTACCAAAGCATTGCCGCGCTTGGCGAAAGCAGCGACTAATCCACTGTTGGCGGACGCGTTTACGTCCCACTTGGAGGAGACCCATGGGCAGATTGAGCGCATTGATCAGCTGGTCGAGCTGACCGGTATAAAGCTCAAGCGTATGAAGTGCGTGGCCATGGAGGGACTTGTCGAAGAGTCGAAAGAGCTGCTGGAAGAAATCGACAAAGGAGCTGTGCTCGACGCCGCACTAATCGGTGCGGCTCAAAAAGTGGAGCACTATGAAATTGCTGCCTACGGCACCTTGATAGCGATGGCCAAGCATCTCAAGCTAGATGACGCTGCAGCCCTGTTGGCCGCAACGCTTGTTGAAGAGAAAGGCGCCGACGAGAAGCTGAGCAAGATCGCAGAGCAGGGCGGTAATCAAGCTGCGACCTTGGAAAAGAAACGTTAAATAAGCGACTTCTGAGTAATCGATCACTCGGTGACGGTGGGAGCTCCGCCACCGAGCCTCATTCAATTCGAGACCTCTACTACGCATTTGAATGGCGAGTCCGTGCCCGTCCAATGTGCTACAGGTGACTCAATGAGGCTGTCAGCCCTACGCTTCCGTCCAGACTAATGCTGCAGTCTCACGCCATTTCACTTCTGTCACTCCGAACCGTTCCGCCTGAGGTTTCGACATGACCTTCAACGGCGGTTTTCCAGGTTTGGGGATCGGTACCAGACCGGCGTCGCAACTCGCCCAGTGCCACGCATCAACATTGCGCATTGTCTTAACGCGGATGACGAATGACATTGGTTTCCCGTGTAGTTTGTACTCGATAACGAATATATCTGTCTGGCTCATGAACTCCTCCTTACGCTCGTAGGCAAAAGAGTGATGCTCACAGAAAAAATTCCAACGTTTTTTGATCGCTTTTGAGGGGTTTCTTTGCCTGGATCTCAACGCTCGAAATTGCTCGTTTTTTGGTGGCGTTCCCCTGAACAGGGGCGCTCTAGAGCGGTCAGAACGATGCACAAGTCTTTATCAAGAAGATTTTTAAGGTTCGGCGTGCCGGTGTAACGTTTCAGCGCCTGGAGCTGAAATGCCTTATCGAATAATGCTTTTGCGAATCTTTGACTACTGCCCCATTTGGACAACAATCAATGAACACTGCTCCTAGGACGAACACCATGATCTCCGCTCTTGAGCTCCGACATATTATTGAGTGCGGCTTCCTACCACTGTCGTGCTCATGCACGTTGAATGTGGATGGTTCGCTAATGATCAAGGTTATAGAGCCATCTTCTGGCAGTGTTGAACTGTTGGTGACAGGGGTGTCGGCGGCACCGCTGACTACAAGTCGCTCAATTGCCAATCTGATAGGTGAGCTTCGCAGTGAGATGTCTGCACGCAAAGTCAGTTTTGGATCGAGTGAGTGCAGAGCTCAAGGGAATTGAGAGAATAGATGCGGGAGTAGGGGCCAAAAAACGCGATCTTTGATGTCAAACTGATATCGGAACATAATATGGTTTCATTTCCATTGAGCCGATCTCGTGTCCTCCGAAAGAACACAGCAACTTGAGCAAGCACTTTTAGCGGTCATCGCATCGGCGTCAAAGATGGGAGTCAGCCGGGAAGCTTTGTGCGCAGAAGCGGTTGGCGGCCTGATGGCAGATCGTTACTGGCGGTGGTTACTCACAGAGCACGAACACGGCGCCGCTGATGAGATAGAGGAAGCTTTAACCAAGCATCTGATGAGGGGGCAACCAAGTCGACCCCGGTCTACCTTGCATCTACAATGTCTTAAAATTAGGCTTTGTGAATCGCGATGCCAGGCTGCAATAGCGCCGCCATAGCGATAACGAAATCATCCAGTGACCATGGTTTGTGCAGATAAATGGTAGAAGCTGGGATAGCCTCAGGGTCTATCAGGTATCCAGAGGTCAGGATTGCCGCAATTGATGGCCATCGACTACCTACCATTTCGATAAATTCGATACCCTGTATCTGGCCAGGTACGCCGTGGTCTGCGATCACTAGACGGCATTGTTCATGAGTTTGGAGCAGATAGGTTAAGGCGTCATCTGCAGTCTGGAACGAGATTGCCTTCCCTCCGACTTCCGATACGATTTCTTCCATCAACTCTCGCAATGTAGGGTCGTCCTCGATGACGATCACCGTTCCCTCTATTGGCAAAAAACCTTCCCATTGGACGATCAATCAAAGATTCCTTAGCTGGGCACACGTGGCCGGCGTCTAATGAGTCAGTGCCTGAGTGTATGCGTGTTTCAGTATTTTGTGGCTCTCCTTGCAATGCTTTTGATGACCCAGGTCACAGATAGACTTCAGCACGTAACGACCTGAGGTTTCAGAATCGACCGAGGCAGGCTTACGGTTGCCACTTTCATATCGACCTCATATGAAGAAGGACGAGAGTTTTCGGTGAGGCACCGAGCCTTCTCGTCCTCTCCACTTATCGACAGATTTAGGTAGTCAGCACCGTCGCGCTTCCGTCGGTTTCCGGCAAAGCGATGTGGTTATCGCCAGGTGTCAGGATGACTTTTCGGCAGTCCTGTTCTTTTTTATCAAAGATTTTATATCCCTCAGCGGCCTGTTCCAGTGACATGCGATGGCTGATGATGACTTCTGGTGCGAGACGACCTGTCTCAATGTGATCCAGGAGCTCGGGTAGGAAACGGTGCACATGGGTCTGCCCCATTTTGAAGGTCAGCCCCTTGTCGAATGCATCTCCGAACAGGAAGCCATGGATGAACCCTGAATAAACGCCAGGGACACTGACGATGCCGCCGCGTCGAACGGCGGCGATGCACTGACGTAAAGCCTTGCCGCTGCTGCCCTCAAGCTTGAGTGTCGCGAGAACTGTTTCCGTCGTACTACCTTTTGCTTCAAACCCTACCGCATCTACGACGCCATCAACTCCTCGCATTCCTTTGGTTTGCCGAATGATCGTATCTGCAGGATCGTCGTCTTCATCGAAGTTGATCGGAATTACACCATACGTTTTCTGCGCGTAAGCCAAGCGGTAAGGATGGTGATCGACCATGAAAATTTGGTCGGCACCGAGCATCCTTGCACAGGCCGCGCTCAACAAACCGACGGGCCCTGCACCATAAATTGCGATGCTGGAACCATTACCAATCCCCGCGTTAGATACAGCCTGATACGCCGTGGGAAGGATGTCTGAAAGGAAAAGAACCTTTTCATCCGACAGTGTCCCCGGCACCTTAAACGGCCCGGTGTTGGCTTTCGGCACGCGCACGTATTCGGCTTGCCCGCCAGGAACGCCGCCGTACATATGACTGAAGCCGAACAGCGCGGCTCCTGGTGGTATCGCCTTTTTATTCATGATCGCTCCGCGCCCTGTATTTGTTGTTTCGCAGGCCGCGAACAGATCCATTGCGCAGAAGAAACAGCTGCCGCAGGCGATTACAAAGGGAATTACCACGCGGTCGCCGGGTTGCACTGCGGTAACCGCTGAGCCTGCCTCTTCAACGATCCCCATGAACTCATGCCCGAAGATATCGCCATGCTCGACAGTCGGAATCTTGCCCCGATAGAGATGGAGGTCAGATCCGCATATCGCCGTCGCGGTAACCCGAAGAATGATGTCATCACTTTCCTGGATAACCGGATCAGGAACCGTGTCGACCTTGACGCTGTGCGCGCCGTGATAGGTGAGTGCTCTCATAACGTCCTACCTACTTTAGCTGGATGGTAAGTGGGAGAGGAGGATCGGAGAAATTAAGTTCAGAGTGATAGATACGCAGATGACTAGCGGTCGCCTAAGTAGACATGCTCGTAATTTTTTAAACCTAATTGAGCGGAAGTGGGTCGACTGCTGGAGTCTTAACTCAGGTAATCGAGGGTGCCGTTTATGATCGGAGTTGTCATACCTGCCCAAAATGAAGAGCACCACATCGCTGCGTGCCTAGAATCTGTTCTGTTCGCGGCTGAGCATCCTGTGTTGGCAGGTCAGCCAGTCTCCGTAGTCGTCGTTTTAGATGCTTGCTCTGATCAGACCGGACAGATTGTTTCAGCACACGGTGTAGGACGGATCGAAGTTTCGTTTCAGAACGTGGGTAAGGCGAGAGCAACCGGTGCAGACCATCTTCTGGCCGCTGGCGCGATGCGGCTTGCCTTCACCGATGCCGACACCGTCGTGCCACATGATTGGCTGGCGCGTCAGATTGGGTTCAAGGCTGATGCAGTTTGTGGAACAGTCGAAGTGGATAGCTGGAATTTCCATGGAGACCTGGTTCGCTCAAAGTACATGGAGCTTTACCAGTTCATCGAGAATCACCGGCACATCCACGGAGCTAATCTTGGCTTGAGTGCCGATGCCTATCGGAACGCAGGTGGGTTCCAGCCTCTCACCGCACACGAAGATGTCCATTTGGTCGCTGACCTTAAGAGGATCGGTGCTCATATCGTTTGGACAGCAACGAATCCGGTCATCACCAGCGCCCGCAAGGATTACAAATGTCGCGGAGGGTTTGGGGAGTATCTAGTCAATCTAGGTGCCTCACTGGGATTGCCTGCGCTTGATCCACAGGTTAGCGCCGGCCTCTCTCTTTAAAAAAGCGCCGTCTGCAGGAGGGAACAAGTTGGAGTACATCGATTACCTGCAATGGCCAGCCATGGTGGTGACGGCAGCCTCTGCCTGGTTCATCGGTTCGCAACGAGCGTATAGGCGCATGATCGCCTTTTGGGGATTTATCACCAGTAATGCGCTTTGGGTGATTTGGGGGCTTCACGCTGATGCCTACGCTCTGATCCTCCTTGAGTGCATCCTTTTGGGGATGAATGCGCGTGGCTTCAAGAAGAATTTCGATGGTCAACGTCCGTCCTGAGAATGCTCGTTTTCTTTACCCTTCGAATTTTTCTTGAGTCCTCGAAGGTTCATCAGGAAAAGACAAACCTGTAATACGATCAATGCATACGCGCCTGCGTAAAATCCCCAAATCACCCACAAAACGTTGCTCACACTGAAGCATACAAATCCGATCATCCACCGCCTTGGCCGCTGCGATCCGATTAGCCATGCGGCGAGAACGGTAACAACCATCGCTGGCCATTGAATCCAATCCAGATAAGCCAAATCATCCCCCCGTTACAGTTCAGCGCAACAAATCTCTTATCGATATAACCCTAATCAATCGGGCTTTTGATGGTTGGATGGGGTTTTCGATTTGCCGAGAATGTAGCAAGGATGAAGCTGACCATTGGGATGGGTTGTGACGACCACAGATATCAATGACCAGCCCTCGTGAAGCTTTAGGTTTGCTTCGTTGGCTGATAGCGATTCCATGACTTGGATTGTGTCGGAAATATGCATTTCGACTTTCTCAAATCGTAAGGTTCAACCATTAGGCGTCGAGCATGAATAAGGGTTCCTTTATCACGGCGTCGCACAGCTGGATCATTCGCGATAGCGCCTGGTCTACATTGAGACCATCGCTTGAGGGTGAACCAGTGAGCAAAATCATCTGCGCACATGACTTACAAATCGACCTTCAAGGTGCGAACGAAGCCGGGTTATTCAAATGGCTGCTTGCCAGTTTCCTGATGGGCAAGAGAATCCAGGGGCCAATTGCTGCCAACGCCTATCAAGTGATCGTCGATAAACATCATCGGGATACGCCGCACAAATTGGCGAGCTGCACTCACCGCCAGTTGGTCATGATGCTTGGTGAGGCTCACTACGTGCGTTACGACGAGACCACCGCGTCGCGGTTGTTGGCATTGGCTAACAAGATGAATGCTGAATATCACGGGAAGGTCAGCAACATCGTCGCAGCAAGCGCAGATCGTAAGGCCTTCGAAAAACGGCTATCTGACTTTGAAGGGATAGGGCCGAAAACCATCGAGATTTTTATGAGGGAAGCGGCTGCGGTGCTCTTCGGAACTTCCCCCTAATTCTGACCAATACGGCGTCCCAATTGCGTGAAGCAAGGAGAAATCATGACAACACACAGGCTAACCACGCAGGGCTTACGGTTGAATGTCTCGATCTGCGGTCAAGGATCGCCGCTGCTTTTACTCAATGGTTTGGGTGGTTTGATTCGTACCTTCAATTCGTTGCGCGAAGAACTGGACGACTTCACGACCATCACGCTGGACGTGCCAGGGGTCGGCAGGTCGCAAATGCCCCGTTGGCCCCTTCGCCTGCCACGCCATGCCGACGTGATTGCAGAGATGCTCCAGCAATTGGGAATCGACCAGGTCGATGTGTTCGGGGTGAGTTGGGGAGGTGCATTGGCTCAAGAATTCGCTCTTCGTTACCCGAGCATGGTACGCAGGCTGATCCTCGCGGCGACCTCTCCCGGCCCAGTGCTGTTGATGAAGCCTGCTGACGTTATGGATTTTTTCCGCAGGAGTAAAAACGCCAAAATGCCCAAGCAAGATAGCTCCCGCAATTCAATTCACACGCTGCTGCGGTTCGGTGTGATGAAAGGCATGCTCTCTGTTAATCCTCGAACCTACTATCTTCAGCTCGCAGCGTTGATAGGATGGACAAGCCTGCTTCGGTTGCCCCGACTGCCTCAACGCACGCTGGTTATTACGGGCGACCGCGATCCGCTAATACAGGCGTACAACGCCCATATCCTGCGCCGCACAATTCGACGTTCAGAACTTCGCATTCTGAAGGGGGAGGGGCACTTCTTTGTGGTGACCAGCGCTAGACGAACTGCCGCACTAATGCGCGAATTTCTCTGTCAGCAGCACCATGATGAAGAACAGGAGGTATCGCTCATCGCAAACGACAGGTTGAGGCCATGCCTGCGCTAACCCGAAAGGCAGACCACCGTTAAATGCGGCAACCTAAGGTCTCGGTACTCCAGGCACGTCCATATTGATCTTGCGCCAGAAAGCTTCAGAGAAACTATAAACAGAGAAGGCAATCAGCCCCGAAGCCATCACCATCAAAATCAGCCATCCAGCGGGGAGATTCTGAAGAGCGTCGAGGGCTTCTTTCATACCAGGTGGATCCATGGCTTGATAAGTGGAACCGCTAATTGCCAGCAGGAAGGCAATTTCTATGAACACCACTCCACGGGCTATTAGGCCGAACCGAGACACTGGCCGGACGTACCGCATGACGTCCTCGTCGGCTTCAAAATATTTCGCAAACGACGCCTTCCATCCTTTGATGATGTGAGCAATTCCAACCCCAAGCGGGATGACAGCGATCAGGTACACCAACAAATTCGAGTGTTCCCAAGACAGAAGATGCACTAGCCAGTCTTTAGTCTGCCCTCCTGAATCCCCGGAGCTTCTGATACCGCTAACGAGTAGACCGATTGCAAAAAACGCCAGAGCAGCGTTGACCAAACCTCCGGCAAACAGACCAGTGCGAATCACCACTCCTTTGAGTTCTTTGCCGTGATGATCGACATCTCGCGTAGCTTGCAAGACACGCCAAGCCGAAAATGCGAGCAGACCTGCCACCACAAGACCAACTAGAAAATATCCGAATGGCTGGTTTAGTAAAGCTTCCAGGCTCTTGTGGCTGTCCTTTGGTTTTGTCGAATCAAGTGCTGCCAGCAGCGCGAAGATACCGATGATCAAATAAAGCACTCCTCGAGCGGCGTATCCTCCCCGAGCGAGTATTACAAGGCTATGTTGCGCGGACATCGGATCTATTCCCGAGAGTAGTACAAAGGCAGACCCCTCTCGTTCGGAGGGGTTCGATACCAAATCGAAGACGCGCTGACCTGGTCGAGAATGTACTGCCCCCGACAATCGCTTAGAAACCAGGAAGATTGATATTCCTTGGCGACGCCGCCAACCTGGCAGTCTGTATTGGATTATGAATAGCCGTGGGATAACGCTCCGTTTGATATAGACACAGCCCTGACGTCTCCTGCGGAGGCAGTGGCAATGATCACCAACCGATTTTGATCCTGGGAGTAGCGCCAGCTAAAAGCCCAACGTAGTAAGGGGTGATCGGCAGACGCTTACGAACGTTCTTCTTTAGCATTCGTATACTGCAATCGTATTCAGGTAATAGCCTTTTGATTTGCTATTAGCTCCGAGAGTCGGGTTAACCTCGCATAGCCCTGAACAAACTGTCGTCGTAAATGAAGGACTTTCAGAAACGGAGTTAACGGGTTCTTGACAGTGCTTGATGCAGACTTAGTCATCGAGTTCCGGAGGAAACCGGCATGGCTCGTTCAGTAAAAAATGGCTGGCTGCAGGCGTCCTTGGGCTACTACTGACACAACCCGCTTTCTCGGCGTCGGCGACTCTATGCTCGGCGAAGGTATTTGATGGGTTGAGAAAGGGGTGAATAAGACGGCCCGTGAAGCGGACATTCCTCAGATACGTAAATGTATGTACTTGACGAGTCATCTGCGTTCGACTTGACCAGTTCGAGCCGCAGTCACGAGAGGCATGCGACTCGAGTCGTGAGAAACACCCTCTTCCACGCGCAAGAATCGGAGTTACCCCAATTCACCTCGTAGGCAAAGTGGCTCTTAAAGCGCAGGTGTAATCCTAGCGCATCGCCACAAATGCCCCACGAGGTAAATATGACCGCCAGCATTTCTTCTGCGCAGCAATCAGCAAGAAGAGAAAAACAAAATCCGTCACCTTTGCTGACTCGTGATTTGGTTGAAGGAGGGCGCATCGAGGTGCTTGCTGCCATTGATTCTCCAAACTTGAAGCTCCTCACAGACGCCGACCGAAAAGCATCGCTGAGTAAGATGTTGTCGTTACGGCCACGCGGTGATGTTTGGGTCTTCGGCTACGGATCGTTGATCTGGAATCCGGCGATTGATTCCGTGGAAAGACGTATTGCCAGAATCGACGGTTGGCACCGATCGTTCTGTCTATCAATCACAGCGCTTCGTGCAACAGCCGATCGCCCAGGATTGATGCTTGCATTGGATCGGGGGGGCTCCTGCTACGGAGCGGCCTACAAATTAGCGGAGGCTCACCTCGAGCACGAATTGCTTTTGCTCTGGCGAAGAGAAATGGTATGTGGTGCTTATGTTCCCCACTGGATCGAGTTAAAAAGCATTGATGGGGAGAATTTAGGGTGGGCAATTACATTCATCATTGATGCCGATGCTCCCCAGTACGCTGGCGATCTTGATGAAGATACGGTGGTGTATAGACTGGCAACTGCATCTGGAGGACTTGGAAGCTCAGCTGATTACCTGTTTCGAACCTGTGACAGCCTGCACGCGAACGGTATTCGTGACACTAAGTTGGAGCGGTTGGCCTCGCTGGTGAAAGATTTCTATATCCAGGATCCTCGCCTGCTAAGGGCTTAAACAATAAATAGATCGGGATGGTGCAACTGGCCTCGACGCGTCAGGGTGTTCGAATGCAATGAGCATGTCTCCAAGGTGATCAGGTGCCCTCTGAGGAGTGGTGGGCTCCATCGCATCGACCAAACCTTCAACCTAGTTTGTGCAGCAAGAATCGGAGTTTCGAATCCCGACCTGGTGCTTATCGTTGCACCAAGGTCATCGAATGTGTCGATGCCCTTTTCGAGACTACTTACGAGGATTGTCGAAATGAGCAACGAAGAACAAAACAAGGCCGTCGTCGGCCGCTGGTTCACCGAGTTCTGGGGCAAGAATCCAAACCTGGCGGTCATTGACGAAATCGCCGCTCCCGACATGCTGCTTCACTACTCTCTGCACGAACCTCGCCGTGGCCGCGATGACATCAAGGCGTTCATGACCGATTTCCGTAGGGCATTCCCTGATCTCAATTTCTGGGGCACAGCCGACCTGATCGCCGAAGGGGATTACGTAGTGGGTCAGTGGGAAGGTGGTGGTACTCACACCGGCCCGGCTCACGACGACTTTCTCATCGGTGGTCTGCCTGCCGCAACGGGTCGCAAAATGCACTTCACCGGCACCACGGTGTTGAAGGTGATTGACGGCAAGATCGTGGAAGAGCGCGGTCTCGATGATGGCGTCGCAGCCCTGACTCAACTGGGTCTGATCAAAGCGACAACCACTAACGGTGATGCTTGATATTCACAAAACAAGGAAAGTCATTCCATTCTTGTTAAGCGTGGAACACTGCTCCTGACCTGCGCAAGGAGGCCCGCATTTTTGCCGGCCTTCTTCGCATTGAGCGTTCTACTTTGCTCTCCACATTTTCTGAGTTTCTGAGCAGGAAACGGAGCGCCCCTAACCCGTTGCAGCGATAGATCTCCACTGTCTAACTCTCAACCCCCGGGAAAAGACACCACCGCCATGATTCGAATCGGCTACGCACCTGGCGCCTACGACCTGTTTCACATCGGACACCTCAATCTTTTGAGGCAAGCCAAAGAGAGATGCGACTTCCTCATCGCCGGTGTTGTGGCTGACGACGTTCTGATTGAGTACAAGGGGGTGAAGCCTGTTATTCCGCTTGTCGAGCGGTTGGAGATCGTACGCAACGTCCGTCACGTCGATGCGGCCTATCCGGCATTCACCAACGACAAAGTGGCGATCTGGAAAGACCTCCGATTCAACGTGATATTCAAGGGTGATGACTGGAAAGGCACGGAGAAAGGTAACCAACTCGAACGACGCTTCGACGTGCTTGGTGTGGAGATTGTTTATCTACCATACGGACAAATAACATCAAGCAGCACGCTGCGACGCACACTAAAAAACATCGATGAAATAGCCAGTCGATTGCGCCGACACCACCGCGTTGTGGACACCGCTTTTACCTTCTGACCAACGCAGCATCGGGTGGGTGCCAACTCCTCACCGCTGGCACCTGTATCTGCTCTGCTGCATCCCTTTTTAAATGAAACCAGCACTATGACCGAAACTGCACAGACCGACTCTTTGACGCAATCACTCATTGCTTGGGTTAAGGCAGTAAAACAGGACTCGCTCTCTCCGGCTGCTACCAGTTCGCGCCTGGATGAGATGCGACTTGAACACCTTGTATTGTGGCTTCTGGATCTCGATCTCGAAGAGGCTGCACAGATCGACGCCCTGTCGAATTCCGTCTACCCATTTGAGCGATCTCCGGAACGCTTCCATGAAGCTCTGCAACAAACCATACGACAATTGAAACTATTCAATCTGTTTGCGAAAACAGGCGACGGCGAATATCACCGAAGCGTTTACCCCTCTGCCTACAACGCGTGCACTGGCGAAAACTATCCGGAAGAAATGGCGCGATGGCGCGCCGATTTTCGGGCCATGTCGCCAGAACAACAAATGGTAGTTACCACCATTGTCTGGATGTATCGCTCAGGCCCTGATTCGATCTGGCTGCGGCGAGTCCCCTGTACGTGGAAGGCCTCTGAAGCGCTGCACTACATGCACGACGCGGGGTGTCTCTCGTTGTGGCTGCAACTCGTCGCCAGATACCCAGGCTGGTAGCTAGCCAAAGAGTTTGACCGCAAGGAGCGGAGTTTCAAGGAAGAGAGCGACCCCTAGACTGAACTCACTCGCCAACCGATAAGAGCCAAGGTCATGAACACTCCCTCCCGTTCTCCTTTCAAGTACAACTTCCGCATTCCGGGCAGCAAAGTGGAAGGCCCCATTCAATTCGCCGTCAGCCAATCAGCGATGGGTAAGGTTCTTATCGGCCGTAGTCAGCGTGGCATCTGCACCATCTTTCTCGGCGACGACGCGCAAGAACTGCGTGAGCAGCTCGCGGCCGAATTTGCGAATGTTGAACTGCAAGCTGATCAAGCCTCTCTAGAACACGAACTCAATCGGGTCATCGGTTTCATCGACAATCAGATGTTCGCAGGTGTTATCCACCTCGATATTGGCGGCACCGTTTTTCAGCAGAAAGTTTGGCAGGCGCTTTGCGACATCCCGGCAGGCAAGACCTGTAGCTACAGCGATGTGGCACGGGGCCTCGGTGTGCCAGAGGCAGTTCGCGCCGTAGCGGGAGCCTGTGCAGCCAACGTGCTGGCCATTGCCATTCCTTGCCATCGCGTGGTGCGTCGTGACGGTTCGATCTCCGGCTACCGCTGGGGTATCGAACGCAAACGTTCATTGCTCAAAGATGAGTCCACCAAGCGAAGCATGGAGTTTTCGGAGTGAACGCTGCGGCGAGTCTCGACAATGTCACGACACTCAATTCCTGCGACTGGGCGAGTATCGAGCGTTCGCTTGAGGCTCACGGAAACGTGCTGCTGCCCGGCCTTTTGACTGCGGGACAGTGCGCGACACTCGCCGCGCTCTATCCACTGGAAGAGGGTTATCGCTCGCGTATCGTAATGGCTCGGCACGGATTCGGGCGTGGCGAATACAAATATTTCGCGTACCCGCTGCCGCCGCTGCTCGACCAACTCCGTCACGCGATTTATTCCAGGCTCGCGCCGATTGCCAATCGTTGGAACTTGAAATTAGGGATCGACGTGCAGTACCCCCGCGATCTGGCCGTCTTTCTGAAGCGATGTCACGAGGCTGGCCAAACGCGGCCAACGCCACTGATCCTTAAATATGGCGAAGGTGACTACAACTGCCTCCATCAAGACCTCTACGGTGAGCATGTCTTTCCGCTCCAGGTGGCCATCCTGCTATCGGAACCCGGCAAGGATTTCGCCGGTGGTGAGTTCGTGATGACGGAGCTTTCAACCAAGGGCCAGCGTGCGGAAGTTGTCTCACTGCACCAAGGGGATGCCGTTGTGTTCACTGTCAATCAACGGCCGGCGACGGGCCTGCGAGGTGCCCGCAAGGTCGCGATGCGACACGGCGTTAGCCGCATCCGTAGCGGCCAGCGCCATACCGTGGGCCTCATTTTTCACGACGCGAGGTGAACATGAGAACACTTGAACTTTTCGAGACACCAGCGCAAAACCTGCGTCTGGGGCCTTCCGCTATCGTATTGCGCGAATTCGCATTGCCTTACATGTCCGAGTTGATGACTGCCATTGAAGCCATCACTGCCGTGTCGCCCTTCCGGTACATGGTGACCCCGGGTGGGTTTACCATGTCAGTCGCGCTGACGAACTGCGGCTCGCTGGGTTGGACGACCGATCGACGTGGTTATCGCTATATCTCCCACGATCCCGACACCGGCAAACCTTGGCCAGTCATGCCGGAGGTATTTACCCGGCTGGCGAGCGATGCCGCGACGAATGCGGGATATGACAACTTCGAGCCGGACGCCTGCTTAGTCAACCGCTACTTACCCGGTAGCAGGCTTTCGTTGCACCAGGACAAAAATGAGCGGGACTATGAGCATCCCATCGTTTCAGTTTCCCTGGGCATGCGAGCCAAATTCCAGTTCGGCGGCCATGCACGCACCGACCCTACGGTAAAGGTGCCGTTGCACCACGGGGACGTTGTGGTGTGGGGCGGAACGGATCGCCTTCGCTACCACGGTGTGATGCCGCTCCAAGACGACCCTCATCCGCTGCTTGGCAGCCAGCGCATCAATTTCACTTTCCGCAAAGCGGGATGATTTTGAGAGTTCAAAAGCAAGGTTCGGAGTTTCTACTAGCTGCGAAGTCACTAGAGTGATCGCAGCAGGCGAGGTTACAAATGAACACGACATCCACAGACAAGATGGAATGGCTCTCCGAGGAGCGCCGCCAGGTCGAAACCTATTGCCAATCGCTGGTGAGTGCCGGGGCGGCGCAATGGCGGATCAACGAGAACGGTGATCCCGAGTTGCATCTGGAAAGCGGCGAAGCCTTTCTTTTCGGCAACGTGGGTGTGACCCGTTTGAAGTAGGCAATCAGATGCCACCAAGCCGATTAAATAAGGAGTGCATCATGAACCTGTTCCTGAGCCATTTGGATTCGCCATTGGGCGCCATACTGCTCGTCACCGATGCAAATGATACTTTGCGTGCACTCGATTTCGTTGACCACCAGTCAAGATTACAGCGCGTTTTACGCCAGCACTATGACGAGGTGGAACTGACTGAAAAGCAAGCTCCAACAGAGATCGCAGATGCACTGGCTCGCTACTTCCAGGGTGAATGGGAGGCGTTAAATTCGCTGCGAACTGCAACTGCCGGTTCGGAACTGCAACGTGGCGTCTGGGCTGCACTTCGCCGAATCCCGGCGGGCCAGACTACGACGTATGGAAAGATTGCCAAGGAGTTGGGATTTGATGATCCGCGTGCTGCCATCGACGTAGGAGCGGCAAATGGCGCCAATCCGATAGCCATCATCGTGCCGTGCCATCGGGTCATTGCCAGCAATGGAGACCTTAAGGGTTATGCCTGGGGCCTTCATCGCAAGCGTTGGCTGCTGGGGCATGAAAAGGCTATTGCGCAGAAAGAAGAACCGCATACCGCCATGTTGCCGGGGTTTTGATTTTGAGCAAGACCATAGCGGACGATCTGTCACCGCGCGCATTCCAGGAAGCTGCTCTGTTCTTGTCCGAGATGGACGAGGACTGGGCTCGTCATATCGCCGTTATTGGCCCCTGTCGGCATGAGGCCAAGCCTGCTCGCGAGCCCTATGAAGCATTGATAAGGGCCATCGCCTACCAGCAACTGCACGCCAAGGCAGGTGATGCGATTTTGGGGCGCCTGTTGGCGCTATATCCGGCTACGTCCTTTCCTACACCGGAACAATTGCTGGCGAGCGAGCCAGAAGTTCAGCGCGCCTGTGGCTTCTCGACCGCAAAGTTGGCAACCATCCGCGCCATTGCTCAAGCAGCCGTTGAAGGCGTTGTACCTAACCTCGAAGAGGCCCGACATCTGTCTGATTCGGCACTGGTCGAGCGCCTGACTTCCTTGCGTGGTGTGGGACGGTGGACTGTCGAAATGTTCCTGATTTATTCGCTGGAGCGTTCCGACATTCTCCCGGTGGACGACTTCGGTGTACGGGAAGGTTACGGTCGCCTGAAACGCCTGGAAAAGGCACCCACACCGCGCCAGATGCGTGAGATTGGCGAGGCTTGGAGTCCTTTTCGGACGGTGGCTGCTTGGTATCTGTGGCGTCTGCCCAGTCGGTAAACATTGGTCGCAAGAATCGGAGTTCTTGCGGCTGAGTCCCCTCATATCCTGACCCTAAGATTGTTGAAGACAGGATTTTTGCCATGATTACGACCATTGCGTATGCGACCGAAGACGACCGCTGGAACGCCGTGCAGGCGCGAGATGCCGCCGCTGACGGGCATTTCGTCTACGCCGTGCGCACAACAGGCGTGTACTGTCAGCCGAGCTCGACGGCACGGCTACCCAAGCGCGAGAATGTGAAATTCTTTGATTCGGCCAAAGCCGCCGAGGCGGCAGGCTACCGATGCAGCCGTCGCGCCCGTGGCGACCAGACGAGTGCTGCCGCCATTCGCGCCGAGTTGGTTGAACGCGCCTGCCGCTTGATTGAGGCATCGGAGACACCGCCCTCATTGGACAGTCTGGCAGCTGATGTGGGCATGAGCCCGTTCCACTTTCATCGCCTGTTCAAAGCCGAAACCGGACTAACGCCCAAAGCCTACAGCTCGGCTTATCGAGCTCGAAAGCTGCGTGAGGAGCTGAGCTGTCCGGAGGCATCCATCACTGATGCTATCTATGGCGCGGGCTTCAATTCCAATAGCAGGTTCTATGAGGCCTCAGATCAGTTGCTGGGCATGCGTGCGCGTGACTATCGGGCGGGTGGTGCTGGAACGGTCATTCGCTTCGCGGTGGGCCAGTGCTCACTGGGTGCCATCCTGGTAGCCCAGAGTCAGCGCGGTATCTGTGCCATTTTGTTGGGCGACGATCCTGATCAGTTGGTGCGTGACCTGCAAGATCAGTTCCCCAAGGCAGAGATCATCGGTTGCGATAGTGAGTTCGAGCAATTGATCGCCCAAGTAGTTGGTTTCATCGAAACGCCTTCGATCGGGCTACACCTGCCGTTGGACGTACAGGGTACGGCCTTTCAGGAGCGTGTCTGGCGCGCACTGCGTGAGATCCCGCCGGGTACGACCGTGAGCTACACGGAGATCGCCGAGCGCATCGGCTCACCCAAAGCTGTACGCGCCGTGGCTCAAGCCTGCGCTACAAATCACATCGCCGTTGCCATTCCCTGCCACCGCGTCGTGCGACGTGATGGCGATCTGGCTGGCTACCGGTGGGGTGTTGATCGCAAGCGCGAGCTTTTGCATCGCGAAGCCTCGGTTTGATGAAGGGATGTCCCATGTCTGAATTCAATAAAACACTTGATCGTCTGGACTGGATGGACATCAGCATGCAACTCGATGTCGAAGGCTATGCTGTGTTGCCCGATTTGTTGGGCGTAGAAATGGCGGGCAGTCTGGCGCAGCAAGTCACAACGTCGGGTATCCGTCGAGTCACTTTGGAGTCCAGTGATTTGGGACGCGGTGAATTGCTGTACTTCGACACAGGCTTGCCGGCGCCGCTGGACACGTGGCGCACAACTCTGTATCGCCGCCTGGTCGTCATCGCCAATCGCTGGAACGAAACCTTGGGCGTCGATTATCGCTACCCGGACGAGCTGGATGATTTTTTGCGGCACAACCGGGAGTCTGGTCAGACACGGGGACAGTCCCATCTGAACAGGCTTGGTGTGGAAGACCATGTATCACTGCATCAGCGAAATGATAGTGAGCTTCTTTTTCCCATGCAGATCGTGGCGCTGGTGTCAGAGCCTGGTTCGGACTTTAAGGGAGGCGAATTCGTGATGACAGAACAACGTCCGCGCATGCAGTCGCGCCCAATGGTGGTACCACTCAAGCTCGGTGACGTAGCCATCATCACCACGGCAGAGCGTCCCTTCAAGGGCACCAAAGGCTATTACCGCGTCAACCTAAAACACGCCATCAGCCGGGTGCGCATGGGGGAGCGCATTGGATTGGAATTGTCATTCCACGATGCAAATTGATACCGGTGGGAGCCGTGAATGCTGACATCGAATAAGACGTTCACCCTTGTTGGGCCCGACGGTAAGACTTACTCCAGTCTCCTGCCTGGCTCCATCGGAGGACATCGTGGTGGCAGGCTGTACGGCCGCCTTGATTGCCGCGCTGCGAGGCAGGCGATTGCTCGCGGTAGTTATGTGAAATATCGCGTTTTCTTTGCCGACGAGACCATCGCAATTGCCGCCGGCTACCGGCCGTGCGCCGTTTGCATGCCTCAGGAATACGCGATTTGGAAGAAGAACCAGCCCGCCCATCTGAGCGGTACCCGTAAAGAGACACACTCATGAGCGCACTACTGTCCATGTCCGCCGACGCGGAAAACCACATGTCGCACGAACGACCCGAGACCCGGATTCAAGCAACGAACTGGAATGTTGTCGAAGACAGTCTGGGGCGCGATGGCTTTGCGGTGCTGCCCTCGCTACTGACAACTGCCCAATGTGAAGAACTCGCAGGCTACTTCTTCGAAGAGGCCCGCTTTCGCAGTCGCATCGTGATGGAGCGCTACGCATTTGGCCGGGGCGAGTATAAATATTTCAGCTATCCGTTGCCCGATGCAGTCGGACGCCTACGCCAGTCGCTTTATCCTCACCTTGCGCCTATTGCAAATCGATGGCATGCCGCAATGCGGATTGAAGAGCGCTTTCCTGCCACCCATGACGAATTTCGGGAAGTCTGTCATGCCGCTGGCCAGCATCGGCCGACACCACTGCTGCTACGGTATCAGGCGAACGATTACTGCTGTCTGCACCAAGACCTCTACGGAGATCACGTATTCCCATTCCAAGTCATCTTCCTGCTCAATGAGCCAGGGCGGGAGTTTGGGGGCGGAGAGCTTCTGCTGACAGAGAGTGATCCGAAGAAACCCGGGCGAGCAGAGGTAGTCCCTCTGTACCAAGGGGACGCTTTGGTGCTTGCGGTCAACAATCGTCCCGTTCGCTCTACGCGTGGCTACTACCGCGTGAGTCTGCGCCATGGAGTCAGCCAGCTGATTTGGGGGCAACGTCATACCCTGGGTATCATCTTTCACGATGCTAAGTAACTTGCTGATATTACCGGTAATGCAGCTCGCGTGACACGCGCTTGAGGTCAAAATAAAGAGAGGCTGACTCATGGGCGCTTTTTGAGCCGGGCTAGACCCTGTTTGATATAACCAGCGTTCTCACCAATTGTGTAAAGCGCACCACGGATGTTGTCCCCCACATCCGCTAACCCTTGTGCCTCCACTTGCAGGGTTAGCTCCATGAGAGCGGCCTCGAGAGCGAGCTGATTTTGATACATCCTTTCCAGCACATCTGATAACGAATATTCACCGTGCATTTTTCAACTCCATGTTGGGAAACGACAGAATAGTAGTGGGTGAGATTATGCGGCTATTAGCTCGAAGCAAGCGCCTTCGACCGCCCCGAGCGAGTGGCGGGTCTCGATAATGGCTCTAGCTTTGATGGAGCACGAGAGCAGCAGCCTCGCGTTTGAATTCAGCGTGAAGGGAGCGACATTGCTTGATCACCAGGCACTTTTTTCTGACGAGCATCATCGCCTAAATGGGTGTCGGTTTCATTCAACCAACATACTTGTTATAGCGCGGTCGCATAGACTGGCGTGTGGAACTACGCTCTGGGTCATATTGATGCGTAAACGAGGAGAGGGGAATGTCAGATGAGCTTCGCGCAGAACTAGCGGGACGAGTGAGATCCCGGCCTCTAAGAATAGCCTTTCTCGTCGAGTCAACAGAGCACGCAGGCTTAGTGCTCGATGGAATATTTGCTGACTGCTATTCGCGGTGGGGTGGGCGATTCAGTCTCATCGCTCCTTGTGCGGATGGTCAAATTGTCGCTGAGTATTGGCAATGGTTGGAGGCTTTTGATCCCGACATTGTTTACGCGTATGCCAATTTAGCCGCAGAACGAGTTCTTGAAATTCATGAGCGCTTAGTCCCAAGTGACTACATCCTTCACCGCTTAGATAACGAACCGAGGCTAAATCTGAATGGATTTCGGCCACAGTATCCTCCCGCACTCTCATCACTCTCAACCGTGTTTCGTCTGGCTCGGCACAGTCCATTGGCAGGCGGGCCAAAAATCAAAATTATCGACAGTTGGTATACGGAAAAGCCGAGTCGATTTTTGACAGACAACTTCGGAACCTACCAGGGGAGCGCGGCTACGGGCATGTACCCTAACGACGCTCGGGTAGCAGCTGGTCTGATGACCATCGTCTCTGACGATCACTATGAAAAGCGTGAATTCGGCGTACCCCGTGACCTTGACCGCGTGGCATCAGAAGAAATGGCTTTTCTTGAGTTTGTGGGTAAGCGCGTCACGAGCCTAAGTATGTTGTCGTCGTTGTACGCGACACGCCTTGAAATACGTGACTATCGATGGAGTGATGCATTCAACTTGGTGATCGGTGACTCTTTCGAGGACAGGCTTATGTTCTGGAATGCGAGGCTGCTGATCCCTGCATGGCTCGACAACGACTTATGTTGTTTCCGGATGACGCTCGATCAGCTGAAAGATGAGGATATGCTCAACCTGCTCGTTCAATTGCTTAACACGCGCAATCATGTAAACGGCGGGGGAGGTGGACAGTCGCAGCTTAGAATACGCTCGGCGTCCCATACTATCGATGAGCTTAACGAAGTACTTGAACGGCTCCGAGCAGCAAAAGCATGGAGCGCTCATGGGCCAGCTGCGGTAATTGTCGGTGGGCATGTCATTCCGAGCGAAGATTCGCTAAAACGAGCTCGTGAGGTGGCCGAGTTCTCAGACGGATTTAGATCTGGAGAGCGGCACGCATTTCGCTGGAAGTCACCGGTTGCTTACCCGCCGGCAAAGGAACCGGAGCATCTTAGGGATGCGCCAACGGGCCAAGTATTCACGCTAGGCCTCTGGGCGCTCGATTTGAGCTTTGAGTATGAGCGGGATAAGCCGAGGCTCGCCCAAGATAACGTATGGATGCTGCCGAAGAGGTGGCGCATGGCGGGTGCCTTTGTCACGAAATTCATAACCAAAGGCTTCGCACAGAACAATCCTTCACCTATGTGTCGTACAAGTAGAAACGGTAACCTGACCCTATTTGCTGGCTTCAACCGAGAGCTTGAGTCAGTAACCGTTCCTACTATTGATCAGGCTTTCAGGAGCGCGATGTGCCTCGATTCTGCGGCGAGGCGTGTCGGCCCTGGCGATCCACCTTGGCCGCAAAAGAAAGCTGCATGGATGAAAGCCTCAAACGAAAGTCCCCATCTAATTGGCATTCTTGGAATGACAGGAGGATTGGCAGGCGCTAAAAGCTTGCTCTTGCATCCGTTCCTGCAGGATGTTTTTGCTAGTTTAGGTGGAGCCCCCAACCTCGCGGATGCAGACGTCAAGGCCACCGCGAACGCGCTCGCAAAGCGTGCGAAAGGACGCCCGATATTCGATCTGCAGCAGGAAGGTGAACGTGAAACCCTCGCCGCGCTGATTGTGAAAGCCGCGCAGTCAATCAAAGCCCCTCGAATGCACGTATCACTCGACTATTTACGAGATTGTTGGAAGGCTCACAGAGAGAGGTATTGGGCGGAGCACCCATTACCTAGATTGGACGTTGAACAGGACGAGGTAGATTGGGATGGTATGGAGCAGCAGGCTATTGATGATCGACTCGCTGAAATGAGGTCGCGTCTAATGCTCTTTCAAGGATACCCATGGAGCTGCGACACCTGCCGGCATCGGAATTGGACTGACTATCAGGCGTTGTCGCCTGCTCTTGTGTGCGATGTGTGTCGAACTGAAAAGGAGCTGCCCGTCGGTATACCTTGGTATTTTCGACCGAACGAATTTCTCATTGAAAGCCTTCGCTCTCGTAGTGTTTTGTCACTCGTTTGGCTCCTGTCAGCTCTTTGTGATCGAGCGAATTCGTCGTTCATGTATCTTGGGCCGACTTGTTTTGGCTATTCGCCCGACTCCAGAAATCCCGATGTGGAAGCGGATCTGCTTGCTGTCGTTGATGGCGAATCCATTCTCTGCGAGGTGAAGTCGGCGTGGCGCAGTCTGCGGGCCGCTCACATCGAGGACTTCGTTCACCTTGCGAAGCGACTTAGGCCGGATCGGGCTATTTTGGCGGTCATGGAAATAGGCGTTCGGCTCGAAGAGGAAATGCGCACGGCTGAGACTGCCCTGAGGGTGGATGGCATTCAATTCGAGTTACTAACACTCGAAAATTACAGCGTCGAAGACGATCCCTATCTTCTTGGTCGATAGTCTATTTGGCTACTTTGAACCTGATTACGCGATGAGTGAGTCTTCCCAATCAGGCCCTGGTATGAAGTGGCGCCAAGGGCGAGGTCGACTCTTCGGGCCAATAGGCCCGGCTCACCAAATTAGCCGAGCATCTCCTTAATGATGGATGCAACGTTCTTGGCATCGTCGATCCCTCGATGATAGGTACCCATCCAAACCAAGCCCAGCGACTCAGCTGCTTGCTTAAGTGATTTGGGTCGATCGTCGTATAAGCCCGCATGCCATTTCCTGGCATTGAAATGCGGCAAGCCTTCAAGCGGGGAAGGGCAGGCAGCAAAGCCTGCATCGCGCTGAAGCTGTCGCGCATCATAGTCACCCCAGGAAGCCCAAGCCGCATCCGGATAGACCGCAGCAAACGTTCGTAGCTCTTCTCCAACCTCCCGATAGGTGAGGGAACCGTCCACGTCCATCTGTTGAATGGATGTGAGCCTTTTGCAGAAGTCGGTGAGAGTAGGATTGATCTGTGGTCGAACAAAACGCTGGAACTCATCGACAACCTCAAGCGTTTCTAGGTCGATCACAACCAGGCCAATTTCAATTGTTTCCATCTCATCAGGGACGACTTTAAGCGGCCTTGGTGATTCCCACTCTTCGACCTCATCGCAGGTTGCTTCAAGGTCTACGCAATAGAGGTAGCGGTATGGCGCGAGGAGGTTATGGATTGCTTGGAGGTGGAGGAACTTTGCTTCGATGCTCATGGCATGGGAGACCTTGCTTGGAGCTTGTTGAGATCAACCGCCCCATCTAGGTCGATTGAATCGCTCACTGTCCACAACGAATCGCTGAAAGCGCGGGACACTACATAACCACAACCATTAGGAACGTGATTATCGATCTCGTACCCGCGCCACTCGATCATCGCTTGGGCATCAATCTGGAGTGGCTTGCGCTCGATGAGCCAAACTACAGCATTGAGAAATTGTCCGTGCGAAAAGACTAGGATGTCTTGCGCCGGGTGTGCGGCGAGGCGACCTAGGAACGATCGTGCGCGGCCAACAAACTCCAGAAACGACTCAGCACCTTCTCCTTCAATATAGGACGGATCTGCGTTCGCCCAATACTGGTCGACCCATGCCTTCCGTTGCCCTACGGTGGTGTTCACACACCTGGTCGGATCAAGGTAGGTGAATTCCTCGATTGGCCATGTTTCGAATGGTGCTTCAGGGAATATGGATAGGGTCGCATCCGCGGTCGTTCGAGCCCGAGAGAAAGGGGAGGCAACGATTAACTCAGGTGCACCGCCCACGGATTGCGCCACTCGTTTAGCGTGCTCGATGCCCTTGTCGGTGAGCGGAATACTTGCGTGATCAAGTGGCTGCACCGGCATTGGCTGCGCTTTCCCCATGACGAAGTAGCCTGACATTCTTCATTGACTTACCTGTCGTTTCGCCGATGCACGAGACCAGTAGCGTTGCTATGGGCATGGCTGGAGTTAAGGTGGGGTGACATCTAGGCTTATGAAAACTCGATCAACAGAGCTCCATTATCGCCCGCATCCAGAGCGAGTTGGTAAAAAAGCAGGGAGGGAAGCCGGTCGGCGTACGACATCGTGGCGTCGTCCGTAGTAGAGAGGCGCGTCGCAATCGCTGGGCCGTGCGTGGGGGCGTCGTCCCTTCGGGCCTTGTGCCCGCCTATGACTGGTGACCCAAACGGCCTGCTAAGTTCTGACTTAAGTACGCGCAAAATTATTGAGAATTATGGAAGGGCAATAATTATGGCTGGCCAGTAATTTAAATAATTCGCAGACGTTTGCCCAGCGTGTCTCACCTCGCGCCGCTATCTGAGGGGCTGCGTGTGTAGCCAGCCTCCGATCCTGACGGTTGTGCACGCTTCTGCCAAATGATCCGCATCCACACCATCTGGCTCGCCACCGAACCGATAGACATGCGCGTCGGTACCGACTTGAGGCTCTGGTTGGCCCTTCTCCAACGCGCCACTAGATCCAAGTTAAGAGCCTCGTTTGACTCGATCAAGGCCGATATGCGGTAGGATGCCCTACGAGATCAATCCAACGATCACGCTTGGTACTCCGCACTCGACTAATTCAGTGCCCTTTGCGCGCGAATCCTGCGGAACTCTGTGCCATCTTTTTTCTCGTCTCGCAAACCCTTAGGCTGTTTCGGCAGACAAGGAGAATTGCTATGTCCCCACTGGCCACTGCACTCATGAATTCCCGGATCGAACATTCGATGTCCAGATTCAGGGCCGCAGAATGCGCAGGCGTGAGTGAACGAACCTGGAGATATTACGAGCAGGGTCAGCGCTCACCGCGCAAAAGCGTCGTACGAAATTTTTTTGACCGATCGGGGATTTCGATGCCCTCGAACATCGCCAAGCTGCTTAAGGTTGCGCGATCAGCCCGCGTGTTGAGCATTACATCTCTCAAGGGAGGGGTCGGTAAGTCGCCCATTACCGTTGATGTAGCAGCATGTTTGGTGGAGCGAGGAAGCAACGTCGCAATCATTACGCACGACTGTTGTTATGAGGATGACGCTTCAAATGGGAAGCACCCCAAGGCCCATTCACTGGCTGCCGGTGTCGACTTCTTTGGCTATACAGACGTATTTTTTAGCGTGGCCGAAAAAAGCAGTTTCACCAAGCGACTGCGACACATCGTGGATCATGGATCCCCCATGGATCGCAGCGGACTGGAGTTCGAAATGGGTGGAACGCTGGGTTCAATGGTCGAAAGGATTGCATCCTCCAGAATGTTCAAGGACATCAAGGCTGACTATGACTATGTCCTGCTTGACCTCAATCTCAAGGTCGACCTCATTCGTGCCCATTCAGACCTGGTTGTGATCATTATCGACAGTGCCTGCCATCAATCAGTGGATAGCGCCAAGCGATTGAATGTGCGATTGCTCACAAGCAAGGGCGGACGCCGTACACCGAGATGCTATGGATTAGTCACGCGCAATGATGTAGGTGGCAGAAGCCAAGAATTGGAGGAGTTTTGTGGAGGCTTGGAGATTCCTCCTGCGCTGGTAGAAGGGCTGGAAGCAAGGCGGCTCAGCTCCAGTAAATTCCGAGAACATATTCTCAAGGACATCAAGTCCTTGCCTTTAACTCGCCTGATGACTCACTTGACCAACGCTCATGAAGTCGTGATCGACAAATACAACTATGACCAACCATTTATGGAGGGTTTTTCGTACTTCGATTCCGTCCTGGATATCTCTCCCGAATCGCATGCGGCGGACGAGATACGTCGATTAGCGGCAGAGCTCGTTGATTATCGGTTATAGCCATGCGTACGCCTGCAGATCGGCAACTGGAAGTTGATAGGGCCGTTAACCGAACCGCAGGGCACTGTGACTGATCACCACCGCTATGATCTGGCCGAAACTCATGATGCGGGGCTGCTCTGCCTTCAACCCACTCTATGATCAATCAGGGTGGCTCATTAGGGTCGGTGTTTAATTTTGGGCCGTTGGGGCCGGATCTTTTTTAAGATATGAATGACGATCCCACAGGGGCGCGAGCAATTGTTCGCTCGCGATCAATCGTCGTAACGGAGGAAGGTTTGAGTAAGGAATACGTTTGGGGCCCTTCGTTTTTCGGCCGGATACTGTCGATGTCACCACCATGGTCACTGCGTCTTGCAGACGGTTTTTTTGAGCTGGATGTTCATGGCGAGCGCGTTGTGATTCGATCCGACGAAGTATCCAGCATGCAAGCGACAAGGGGTCTGTTCTCGGGCCGAGTGAGTTATCTGGGCGGCAGCGTAGGCGGGTTACCGAAAGCTTCAGTTTCGGGGCTCAACGCGGTCATAAAAGATCTCACCAAGGCCCACGACCAATTGCGCGAGGAGATGCTGCGTGAGGCCGAGAAACGCACCCTGGCGCGGCATGAACGCTTTCGAACCGCGTACATGCAGATTCGAGACTGGCTTGGGGAAGCTGCTCGTATCTTCAATGATGCGATGGCCCAGCGGCGATGGGTAACTCATGAGCAGCAGATGGGTTTGCAGGCAACCAGGCCAAGATTGGGAATCCCTGAGTCAGATTTGAATGAGCTACTTCAAGACCATGACTTGAGGGTTGCTCTTAGCATTCGCCTTGAAGATATCGAGCGCGTACTTACTTTCTGGCGATCGGACTGGAGCATTAAGTGGCGCGAGTTCAACAAAGAACACACCAAACGAGAACTCGTTGCTTGTGAACCGCTCCTGTCAAAGGTCGAAAAGCGGCCTCTGAACGATGAGCAGGCGCGGGCGGTGATCTGCTTTGATAATCGCGTTCTGGTTGCGGCCTCAGCGGGCTCCGGCAAGACCTCGACCATGGTTGCCAAGGCAGCGTACGCGATTGATCGAGGTTTTTTTCAGCCAAAAGAAATCGTCATGCTGGCCTTCAACAAGGATGCAGCCAAAGAGCTGGCGGAGCGCGCTGAGGAGTCGTTCAAGCGGCTGAAGATGGAGGGCGTCACGGTACGCGCCAAGACGTTCCACCGGCTCGGCCTCGCCATCATTGGCTACGCCACCAAAAAGAAACCACGAGTTCCTGAGTGGGTTGTAAAAGAGCCGCTGGCATTTAAGAAGCTGGAGGAATTGGTCGATCATCTCAAGGACAACTCGGTGGCATTCCGCAGTCGCTGGGATCTGTTCCGCCTAGTGTTCGGTCGGGATCTTCCCGACTTTAAATCCATGAAAGCACCTCCAAGGGCCGGGACAAAAGCTGGCCGGCTCAATCCGATCCAAGGTGATCCGGTGAAGAGCCTGGAGGAGTGCATGATTGCGAACTGGCTCCACTATAACGGTGTCGAGTACGTCTATGAGCGCCCCTACGAGCATGACACGGCTACTGCGACTCATAGCCAGTACCGTCCTGACTTTTACTACCCAAAGATTGGCTTGTATCACGAGCATTTTGCTTTGGACGAGCAGGGGCAGCCACCGGAGCACTTCGAGGGGTATCTGCAAGACGCGCAGTGGAAACGCGCGCTGCACCGTGAGCGTGGTACCCATCTGATCGAAACAACATCGCACCAAATCCGACAGAACACGTGGGTTGAACATCTCACGCAGGAACTTACCAGCCGGGGGATTGAGCTCGACCCAAACCCTGATCGTCCCGTTCCCCCAGACCGCCAGCCGCCGCTATCCACTACCAAGCTGATTGGTCTCATCCGCACCTTCATCGCCCATGTCAAAAGTAACAGCCTGACGGAAGATGAGTTGCTCAAGCGGGTGGATGAGCTTCCTATGGGGTTGTTCAAACATCGCTACAAGATGTTCCTCGACATATTCTGGCCGGTTATGGAAGCGTGGAACAAGGCCCTCAAGGATGATAAAGGTCTCGATTTCGAGGACATGCTGGTGCAGGCCGCCGAGCATGTGGAACAGGGCAGATGCGTACCGAACTTCCGGTTGGTCATGGCCGATGAGTTTCAAGACGCATCAAAAGCGAGAGCGCGCCTTTGTCGGGCGCTGGTGAGCGTCCCGGGTCGCCACTTCTTTGCTGTCGGCGACGACTGGCAATCCATCAACAGATTCGCCGGCGCTGACGTGTCGGTGATGACTGAGTTCAGGGAGTACTTCGGATCTGGTCAGTTGTTGAAGCTGGAGCAGACCTTCAGGTGCCCCCAGGCTTTGTGTGACGTATCCAGCCGCTTCGTAAGCAGAAACCCGGTGCAGCTGACTAAGACGGTGTACTCGAAAACTCCCGCTGTGGGGCCTGCGCTTAGGGCGGTAATGGTGGCGGATGCAGATAGTATCGACCACGGCATCAACAGCTTCCTAGAAGGCCTGGTAGCTGGGCTGAAAGATGGCACGATCCCAAAAGCAGATGACAGGCTGATCAAGGTCTGCATTCTCGGAAGGTACAACAAGGAGATCAAATTCGTCCCCGGCAACTGGAAGGCACGCTTCGGTCAATTTATTGAAGTGTCATTCTTGAGCGTACATCGCTCCAAGGGTACCGAAGCTGACTACGTGGTCTTGCCATCAATGGTGAGCATGAAGCGTGGCCGCAGTTTCCCCAGCACCATGACTGACGACCCAGTCCTTGGTCTCGTCATGCCCAATGGGGATTCTTATCCGTTCGCTGAAGAGCGTCGCCTCTTTTACGTTGCGTTGACCCGGGCTAGACGCACGGTGGTGATGTACACCGTTGCGAGCAAGGTCTCGATTTTCATAAAGGAACTGGCGATCGACAGTGCGCTTCAGGTTGAGGACGTATACGGAGCTCCGGTCAGGCTCCATCCATGCCCCCGTTGCTGCGTCGGCGACTTGGTCGTGCAGGAGAGCAAGAACGGCCCGTTCGTTCGATGCACCAACTTCCCGGAGTGCGATTACAAGCCTCCAAAGAAAAAGCCTGTGAAGAAAACTCGGTATACAGGCAATCGATACGGCAAAAAAAGGTTTCGCGTGTAGCTAGTTCGTGAGCTGGACAAGTTGATGAAGCAGACTGCCTCAGGGGTGCAGCACTCCGGGGACTCTGTGGGGGATTCCTGCCTGAGCGTATCTATTAGCTTGCGCAGCCCTGGAGGCATCTGCCGACGCCAAAGGTAGTTATTTCCATAGTGAAAGCAACCAGACTGAAAAGATGCCTGCTGCTGCGCTGATTCCAATCCATGTTTTGTCGATTAGGCCCGAGTGCCACACTTTGGCTGAGAGCACAGCGAAACTGATCACTCCCGTCAGCCACTTGAAGCGCTGGAGCGTGGAAGCAAACTTGCGACCGGTCAGTACAAGCCCCAACAGCCAAAGCTGCAGGAATGCTGGGAGGCGGCGATAAATTCGGCCCGCTTTCGTCGTCTTGCATACGCTGACCCATATATGGGAGTCACTGCCAAGCCCGTTGCCTGGAATGACAGTAGGAACATTGACTGAACGTATCAATAAAAGCGTATGGGCCAGGTCGAAAGCGATCTGCCGCCTTTCATTGAATGCTTGAGCAATCCGCTGTTCTTGATGATTGACAGGTTTTTCCAAAACCTCGATGCCCATTACCTCAACGCAGTCGCCTTTGAGTCTTTCCCAGAAAGTGTATTTCGTGAGGCGTTGCTCAGCCGCCTCATCGATGAGTCTGTTCAAGAGGTAGTGCTTGATCCTGAGAGTAAACTGTTCTTTCATGAAGCTGAATTCTCTAAACCTGATTTCAGTGAGTGGCCAAAGTTTGGATGACTCGCGTCCGACACGGTTGTTGCTCGCTGGAAGTTACCCCTGACGCACAAGCTGCACCGGAATAGTGCTCAGCAAACATTCGTTGCTCTTCCCCCAATCTCTTGATAGTTTCGGGCGCCGTCACCGTCTGTTTGTTGAAGGCACCTCAGCCTCTTACAGAAGTCGGTGAGGATGGGATTGATTTGGGGTCGGACGAAGTACTGCAATTCATCGATGATCTCAAAGGTTTCTAGATCGATAAACCACCAGCCCGATTTCAATCGTCTCCATTTGCTCGGGGACGACTGCAAGCGACCTTTGTGATTCCGACTCGCCAACCTAATCACAGGTCGTCCCCAAGCATTACACAATGCAAATAAAGGTATGTGGCAAGGAGGTTTTGGATGGTTTGGAGATGAAGACGTTTTGCTTCGAAGCTCATGTCAGGGTAGACCTTGCTTGTAGTTTATTCAGATTGTACGAGTCATCCACCGCGGCGACTTTGACGCAGGCGCAGCGTAGGCGTTACGGGAACACACCTTGCGAACTCCAGCAATAAGGGGCGGGTAGTTTCCGCGTTTATTCAAGCGGCGTGATCACCCTTATCGCCGGAATTTGCATGTGCCGACGAATCCCTTTCCCTTAACGTTGGACTATGCAGTTCTTTACCTTGAAGACCTGGGGCTGGCGCAAGAGTTTACGCCCCACATCAATCGTGTCTTTTCGGAGCGCCGGTATACTGGCAGTACACTTTGAGAGTCGAGGCAGCGACAGCTACGCAGACCGTCACCGCGACTGGGTTGAGGCTGAAGCACCCTGCCGCTGTCCGGCTCATGCTGTCAGATGACTGCGTTGTTGTGTAGCCGCGTATTCATCCATTAGGCTTAGGCATAGTGGCAGCCCGCCAGTAATACGTTGATGAAGGAACGCAACGCATGCCTGAACCCTACCAACCGATGCCGGCAGTGCTTGATCGGCAAATTGAAAACGAAGCTCAGGATGCTTTTGGGCACAGGCATTTTGCCCAAGCATTACAGAGTTTGGTAGAGGCCAAACACCACAAGCCACCCTTTAGCATTGGCCTGCTCGGGGGCTGGGGTACGGGTAAAAGCTCGATCAAAGAGCTATATACCCGAGGGCTAGCTGATGGTGCGTCTGATGGGGCAGGGAAAGTATCGCGTCGGGGTCGTATCAAAAGCATTACCTTCAACGCCTGGCGATTCGGTGGGAAAGATCAAGACATCAAGCGTGCGCTTCTGCGTCACGTATTCATAGAGCTTGGGGGAGACGAGCAGGCGCTTCACGACAAGCTCTTTCGTAATGTCACGCAGGTCGAAACCCAGTGGAAGGGGTGGAAAGAATACGCGGTTCAGCTGTGGCGAGCGTGGTCACTGCCATTGCCGGCGTTCATTGGCGCAATGCTGCTACTGTTTGGCCTAGTATGGGCCGGACTAGCTATCCTTCCGTGGAGCAACCCCATTGTCCAATCGACGTTCATCTTGGCAATCAGCGGTGCCTACAGCTATTTGTTGAAGAATTTGAAACCTTCGAAGGTCGATAGCTACCGATCTATCACAAAAGTTTCGCTGCCAAGTGCAAGCGCCGAGCAGTATGAGGAAATGCTGCTTGAGCAGCTCAAAGTGTTCAAGGGCCCTGGAGCGGGTATATACACCAAACCCGATCCCTGTGAGCGCCTTGTGATATTCGTAGACGACCTGGATCGGCTTTCGGCCGAAGAAATGGTGCTGGGCCTCGACGCAGTTCGTGCCTTCATGGAAATCCCTCCCGAGAAACTTCCATTGGGTCTTGGCCTCGTCTTCGTTATCTCTTGTGACGAAGCTAAGGTAGCCGATGCCCTGGCTCGCGGCCGCGGCAATCCTGAACAACCTGGTACCGTCTTTACCCATATGGACGCTCGTAGGTACCTCGACCGTATTTTCCAGTTCCGCTTGGAAATTCCGCCTGCACCTAGGGGGGATATGAGGCAGTTCGCGTTGAAGCATCTGTCGTCGTTTATGGATATTGTGAAAGATCTGAACGCGGGGGGTGCAAGCCCAGAAGAAGTGATTGACCGGATGATTCACGTGAACGTTGTCGATCCGCGCAATGCACTTCAGATCGTCAACGCATTTGCTCAGTCCTGGTGGCTCGCAAAGCGAAGAGAATATGAAGGAAGCTCAGGTGAGCGGCCTGGTGGCCTTCATGAAGGTGCGGTGACTAGCCATCCGATCTCGCTGGGAGCGCTGAGTGCTGCCCGTGTGAGTTTTCCTGATTTCTATCGCGATCTTCAGGATGACCCTTTACTGCTTGGCCGCCTGACGGAGTTGCTAGTACATGAAGGAGAGCTCTCGGATCAGCCCGTTGAGGCGCGGGCCCTGCTGGTCAAGCGTTACGTCATCGAAGACAAGGAAGGAAAGACTACAATACGAGAGGGCTGTCGAGACCTGCGTCAGTTCTTATCTAGCCTAGTAGGGGTGCGCTGGCCAGATTCTCTGCAAAGCTTGCTTTTGCTATCCGAGGATCCAATAAGTCGAAAATTCGGCGCTGGCACGAGCGCGCTCTACAACATGCTGGTGTCCGGTGATACCCGAGGGCTGATTGAGCGACTGTCCACTCGCACCGACAAAGTCGCGCTAAGCGAGGATCAAGCACAGCTGCTTCATGAACTGATTAGCGATTTGCACCTGGAAACGGAGTCGCGACGGCACAACGCAATGCGCGTCATAGCGAACTTGCTTGATCATCTCCCACCACGAACGGTGCGATTGATGCTCGGAAAACTCTGCAATGCGTTGACCGCATCATTGGATCTTCGGTCGATGGTTGGGCTGGATAAAATCAACAGCGTTGTGCTGCTCGCCAATGCTCAGGAGCAACGGCAGATAGCGGCTGAGTTGGTTGACGACCTGCTGACTACGCAGCATCAAATTGAATTCCGGTTAGAAACTATGCAGACCCCAAGCTTGGACGAAGCAAAGGCGATGGTGGTCAAGGCTTGTGAAATAGTCCTCAACGTTCGGTCGGTGCATGGTTTGCCTGCCGCACAAGAGCGCAAGCTTATCGAATGGCTGAAGGTGAGAGACGTAAGCATAGGCAAATCCTCCTTCCATTTCGATTTCAATACACTTGAACAGTGGATAGGCAGACACGAGGAGATGCTGCTCACGATGCTAGGGACTGACTACAGCTCGCTTGTAGCAGATGAAGTTGAAGCGGGTAGGTCGCAGGCATTGGAGCTGTCGACCGTTTCAGGCAGGGTTGATCGATTGTTTGGCAGTCTTGCTGCGAAAGGGGAAGAAAGTCGCGCAGACCTATGGAAGCTTGTTGATCGCTATCTGAAGCTCTCACCGCTCGAATTGCAGTCCTGTGCGCTCACTACATTGGAGCAATCTCACCAATTGGCTGGCTCCCAACCGCTGTCCGCGTGCTTGGTCACCATTGTGCGAAACCTCATTGAACACCCCAACCCCGCGGTCGATTACGAGCGGGGATTCCGCTGGGTTCTATCGACTGCGTCTGCCCGTTTTGGAGAACTTTCGAAAGAAGCCAAGTCCAGCCTTGCTGACCTGGATGGCAATTTATCCGGCGGAGATTTCTACCAGGCGGATGCCGTTGCTCTCTTCGAACAGATCATTCAGCGTGAACCTGGAATGTTGGCGCAGGTCAGCGCGAATTGGGTTGAGAGTTTTGCTGAAGGCCTGCCTCTTGAGTGCTGCGCTTCACTGCTGAAAGCTTATGGGGATTTACCGGAAGACGTGCAGAGCAAGGTCATCGCGTATTTTGATACAGGATTTACGGCCACAGCTATGCCCGATCGTTTCGGAGAACTCTATGCCCTCGCCGCAGCGAACATTCCAAGCAAGTCCTGGGGTTCTGGTCTAATGCACGACCATCTAGATCGATCGTTGAGCAGGCTTCCCTCAAGAGTCTCTAGGCCGGTAGAGGAACTGGACGACTTGCTGGGTGGGCTCTCAAAAGTATATCTCCACGGTTCACCGGCGACGATCGCAACCTGTTTGCGAGATACTTTTTCAAGCGCCGCCAGCTATCCGGCTCAACATGAACGACTTCATCAGTATCTCGCCGGCACTTGGCCGTCTACCGATGTGGTGCAGCCCGGTTATGCGCCGGACACCATATTCTCTGACGCGATCAATGTGGGCCGACGAAGCCCAAAAGATGCTGGGCGCGGGCTGCTTAGCTCTCTTGATTCCATGGTCGAGTTGGGGATCGTAGGTCAGGAACGCGACGCGGAACTGATTGAGTTGGCATGTTTAATCTGGCAAGCGCACCCAGTGGAGGCGCAGGAGTTCTTCACTCGCGATTCTAGAAGACTAACACCTAGCCAAATCGCCCAGCTACCTGGCGCCATAAGCTGGGAGTCCCCTGAGGAAGTAGGTTGGCTCAGGGGCGCCTGGGGAAAAACCATATCTGAGCTCGACGCATCGGAACGAACCGCAACGACCTTGCTAGTGCTCGCGCTGGGGCCAGTCGGTAACGCTCAATTACCAGACCAAGCTCTATCCTTATGGATAAATTGCCTCGGTAACGGCGGTTTTCAAGGACTGATACAAGCGTTGATGTCTAACGAAGCCAGCGATGACGGCCGTCGTCGACTCTGGCGCCAGGTAGACTCGCTGAACCCAGCCCCAACGCCAACTGAACTGATCAACCTGAGCATTCGGGTTTTACCAATGGCAGCAGCACCTGAGACTGCTGCGGCTGTGAACAACGACCTGGAGTCCATCTGCACTCGTTTGGGCGACCAAGAGAGCCGGCTAGCCACCGCAAAGCTTCTGCTGGCGACGATCCCAAGCTGCTCATCAGTCACGATCAAAACCAATCTCGCTCGGCTAGCCTTTGGTCTTGGCACACACGCCGCCTTATCCGCGGTTGATGAGTCAACGCTGAGTGATGATGACCTACAGGTCATCGCAGATACTTTCGGAAAAGGGCGGGAACTGACCAAGCTCAAATCGCGTTTTGAGAAGCTTGAACGCTCATAGCTTCGCGACGACCAATGTTGAATGGAGAGGGCCGTTGTATCCGAAGAGGCGGCCATCTCCATGGCATTGAATTACAACCTGAAACGCTTACGAGGTGCTTGGGATGATGCCTTCCCAGAAATCTAAATTTTGCGCTACACCAAATCAGGAGTTTCTCATAGACCGAAAAAATGCCAGCTAATCCAGCATGGGCGGGGTTGAATTCTCTGTTGAGTAATGTCGGATATCCATGTGCGTGTTTACCTCAATACGTCCGTCGGTTGCAGCGGGATGCTTCTATCTGCATTCAGAAGGCCTCCAGTTGCGGTGTGCCTGAATTAGCTTTAAGACCTCCGAAGGAGATAACTGCATCCACGTAGCGCATTGCAGACTTCATATCCTTCCAGCCCACATAGCTCATCAGCCCTTTGATGTCCCACCCATTGGCGGACGCCCAGGTTGCAAAGCCGCGCCGCATTGAGTGGCTGCTATACAGTTCAGCTGGTAATCCTGCCTCTTTGAAAATGCGCCGCAGCACAGGGATCAGGCTATGCGGCTGCATAGCTTTGCCTGAAAGATTGCCCCACCGGTCTATCCGCTGGAACACCGGGCCTTTTGCGATCCCGGCAACTGTTATCCAGTTGATATAGGCCTCCACGGGGCAGAGAATTGTAAGCGCCGGGGTCTGGAAAGTAGTTCCTTCATGCTGGCGGTCACCCTTGGTGTAAGGCAGGAAAAAGGTAATGCCTTCACCACTTATGGCTTGGGTATCCTCGACCATTAGCCTGGCTAACTCATCGCCGCGAAAGCCACGCCAAAACCAAATCAAGATAATCGCCACCGAGCGACGATGGCGCACCAGCGATTTGTAATCTCCCCGTTCAATCGAAGCTGCAGCTTCCCCTTCAAGCCATGTGACCGCCTGCTCTAGGTGCTTCAGCAGCAGTGGGGCGGCCTGTTTCACTCTTGCGGGATGCACGACCTTGATACCCTTGATCATCTGGCGAACATCAGGCGTTTTGGTTGGGTCAGGGAAGCCCTGGGTGATGTGCCATTGCGCAAGGGCTGCCAAGCGCTGCTTCAGAGTGTTGATGGAGAGCTTGTCGGCATACTCCGCCAAGTAGCGAACGACGCCCGCGCCTGTCGTGGGCAGGTACCCGCCCCAAGTCACTTCGAAGTGCTCGATCGCCGCCCGGTAACTCTTTCGCGTGTTCTCCCGGGTACCGGCCCTGAGGTACCGATCTGCCTTTTCCATCGTGCTTTGCCTTCAAAATCGGAGCGTTTTGCTTTCCCAGCGCCACTAGGACGTTTTCTGGGCGCCAGAAAGTATCAAGAAGCCATAAAGCACTATTATAGCTTTTTAATTATTGGATTTTACATTTACAAAATTGGTGTTAGCGTGCCACGTAATTACATGACACGTAACACAGCACGAAATCGTAGGAGTTCAAATGGCTCGTGGCGGCATTAACAAGGCGGTGGTGCAAAAAGCAAGGCAGTCTCTGCTCGTTAGGGGCACATACCCAAGCATCGATGCCGTGCGTGTGGAACTGGGGAATACCGGGTCGAAGACAACCATTGCCCGGTACCTGAAGGAGATCGAATCCTACGATCCACGCCCACTATCGTCCCGCGAACGCATGGGTGAAGAACTTTCGGCAATGGTTGAAAGCCTTCTGGATCGACTCATGGAGGAGGGCCACGAGTCGATCGAACAGTCCCGATCAGCCTTTGATATTGCGCGTGTAGAGCTCCAGGCGCAGATCGCCAGCCTGCAAACTGAACTGACCGCAGCGCGTAGGCAGCTCGACACTCAGCAAGCAGCTATTGAGGCTCAGACCGCAGACTTAAAAATCACGCAGTCCTCGCTTCAGGCAGAACTGACGCGCAATGCCGGACTTAATCAACGGTGTACTGACCTTGAAGCCTTGGTCAGCGACAGGGATAAACAGATCCATTCCTTAGAGGAGAAGCATGTTCATGCGCGCGGTGCTTTGGAGCACTACCGGCAGTCCGTCAAAGAGCAGCGGGATCAGGATCAACGCCGGCATGAATCCCAACTCCACGAGGCTCAAGTGGAGAAGCGCAAACTCCAGGAAACCTTGGTGCTGAAACAGGATGACCTAACTCGTTTAAATCGTGACAACGAGCGGTTGCTTGGAGAGTCCAGGCAGCAGGTGAAACTGCTACATGGCCATGAGGCGCATATACAGACACTGACTTGCGAGATCCAAGGGCTGAAACTGGTAGCGGCGAAATCCGCCGGCGTTGTTGAGCAGCTCCAGGAACAGATCGCCTCGCTTCGACAGGACGCCACGGCACTGAATGAAGCTGCGGCCAAGAGCGGCGAGCGCGAGCTGAAGGCAAGGCTACTACTTGTCGCTGCCCAATCGGAGAATGAGCAACTCCGACGACTGCAGGCTACCGAGGCTGAGACAGTTGAAAGCGATTCGAATACTACATTTACGCCTGCCTCAGAGAAGTCAAAGACAGCACCCACAAAAACGTCGAGGAAGTGACCATGAACAAAGCCACGTTCAAACCGATGGGCCCTTATGAAGAATGCTCAGCGCTTCAGTGGGCTCATCAGCGACTCACTTTGATGCTGGCGAACAGCACATTACCGCCAGCTTTCACACAGCTCGACATTCGCACTCGATTGGCAGCCCGAGATCATTCAAGTATCGAAGCGGCTGGCTCGAATAAAGCAAACTAGTGCTGCGTACCCAGCAACAACATCGCAGGTTCGACAGACTTGAAAACCCTACATATTGGGTTATCATCAAGACTACAACACTACATGCGGTGATTTGCATGGACATGCCAAGTATCGAACAAGAAGCGTCCGAGCTGTTGCGCATGCTCTGGCGCGACCGATATCACCTGTGGGGCGATCAAGATATCACCCCGCTTCAGGCGCGTGATCCAAGAAAGGCGGCGTTAGCGTACGGCTTTTAATATCGGGAGCTTCCGAATCTCGGTGACCCCAAATTCATCCAAGGCGGCTCCGGCCCTAAGATCGCAGGTCTGATTGATCGCCAAGCGAACCGCATCGCCATCTCCCAAGAATTCTCACCCACTGTAAAACTGTTCACGGGTGCTCATGAGATCGGCCACCTTGCCCTACATGAAGGTGAGGTTATGCATAGGGATCGGGCGTTGGATGGCCGTCCAGTCGGCGGGCCGCGAAACCTTGAAGAACGTGAGGCTGATTTCTTTGCAGCTTGTTTTTTGATGCCTGCGAAGCTAGTCGCTGACCGTTTCAGGCGTCTATTTCTATGTGGAGACCAGCTTCACTTTAACGATACGGTCGCATATCACCTCGATGCGCATAACATTGAAGGTTTGTTGTATGCCTCGTCAGACTCCCTGGAACGAGAGCTGGCGCTAGCGCGATGCCAACGCTTCAATAATCTCAACGTCGTATCGCTTGCTACGCAGTTTGGAGTATCCGATTCGGCAATGGCGTTACGGCTCAAGGAGCTCGGTTTAGTACGCTGGCCTTAGCTTGGCGCTTGGAACTAGGCGCTAGGTATTGATCGGGGTATAAAAGAGTGGCGGGGTGGTTAGGACTGTACGCCCAAGCACGCCCGACCATGCGACTTAAAGTCCCCGTCAGATACTGATCAATCATTCCTGCCGACCTACCTCGACCAGCAGATCCAACGCCCTCATGCGCAAACGGATTGCTGTCTTCGAAACGTTAAAATATTCGCTCAGGGAATTGCACACAGCATGAAACTGGATCACGTTGTCCCGCTGACTGTCCAGGTACAGATGGCCGTGACCACGGTTTCGGATGCCAAGATGCTGTAGTAATAACCCAAACGCAGCCTTAAAGTCCTCTTTAGGCATCAAGAGACCTGAAGCGAACGTATTCGCTTGCCACTCCAACCGCTCGACTTCCCCTTTAGGGATGGTGATGAGCTGGCTCTGGTCAATGTCCTGTGCTCGGATGGCCTCTCGTGTCATGTAGCGCTTATGACCTAGAAAGTGATGTCCCAACTCATGGGCGAGGGTGAATCGGGCCAAGTGGGATTGGCTATCTGCCGCGAAGATTTTGATCTCAAGCGGGCTGAACGTGATACTGCCGAGGGCCGACCCCGAGCCCTCAATGAAGCTCACGGACAGTCCACTGGCACCAGCCTCTCTGAACACTAGCTTGGTAAGATCGACCGCTCCCCGAATGTATGAAATGGATTTCAAAGCCTGCTGCGCTAAGCGATCTATTCTGTCCCGCGAAATGAATGCGACCCTGGGTGTTGCGATAAGCGTGGGCTGACGAATCAAACTTAAGTCGTTCTCTTCAAAAGTACTCTCAAGGTCGAGGCCTTTCCAGATGCCTTCCCAACCATCCGTAAAGCCGGCGGGAGTTACGGCATAGGCGCTATAAACGGTAGGCCGAAAATCCACCTGGGTTAGGGCGTATTCGATCTCTGCGCGCTTACGGGCTCTAGCGCTACGCGCCCCGGTTAGCAGGGCGCGAGGAAGCTCCCATCGAAACTCAGACTGATCGAAGTAACGCAAGACACCGAAGCCTCGATTCCGAGCAATGTTGAACGTGCCGGACTGAAATGCACTGGCGGACGCAAAAACACCCTTGGCATTGAAGCCGGCCACTTGGCTTATCTTTGAACCAAATTCTTCGATGTCCCCCACGGGCACTTTGCCGCTGTAGTTCTTGCATTCGATGAGCACAAGCAACGACGGGGTTTCGAAACCAGGCAGGAACACTTCGACAGAAATGTCAAAAATGATGAAGTCTTCTCGGTCACGCGAGTAGTAGCCCTTCTTCCTGAAAATTTTGCAGCACTCAGGTCGGAACGCATAGAAGCGACCCTCATTGATCTCACGAGACAGGAACTCAAAGACTTGCTCCTCGAATCGGTCGCCCTTGGCATAGGTGCTGAGCGCTTCAATTTCCATATGTGGGGGAGGCTCCGGTTAACGTGTCAGAAATTCAGTTGTACGTGAGTAGATGGCGCTCGAGAAAGTAATTCCTGGGGAGCATGCTGCGTGTCAGTCACAGCATGATGAATGCTAATCCACGTTCCTGTTTTCCTCGGTATGACCGCTCTCAGCCGATGCTGGCGCAGGATTTTGGGCTTCTAGCCGAATAGAAGCCAGCGGTGATGGCGCCACGAACGTCCAGAAAGGGACTGCATAAGCGAAGGAAATCTTCGCTTCCAGGGTCACCGTCTTGCTAGGTCGCTCTGCGCGCTGCATCGCAACATGTAGTCTGTGCCCTATGGCTTTGCGGGCCACGGAACTGATTTCTACGCCGGCTAACGTGAGCAGGATCCGTGTGTACGCCAACCTATGGAAATCGTCAGGGCAGCCCGCGTGACGGAACATCGGTTCAAAACAGTACTCAATCAGCTGCAGCATCACACCTAGGTTACAGCGCACCTGTAGGAACATCAGACAGACAAAGTCGACAATAACGGGCACCGCAGTATCAAATGTTAGGTTCGTCTCGGCCAAGTAACTCCGCAACCGGTTGATACCTATGTTTGCAAACGTCTCACCCTGATCCATCATGGTGACAAGGTCGGCAGCTTGGATCGAGACGAAGCTGCGCCTGGTCATCACCAGTTGAACAATTGCCCGGGAGTATTCGGCACGCACCAAACGCCCTGAAACCAGCTCATTTGTCAGTAGCAGTTGAGGAGATGCTCCTTTGATCTCCAGAAACCCTGCGATAGCTCGGAGGCGGGCGTCTAACGACAGCAGGCCACCGCCGTATTCCAGGCAAACGAGCAGGGTTGCATACTCTCCGTCACCCAGGATGTCTTTGAGCGTATGCATCTGTGCCGGTAGCAAGGGGAGGCCGTATGCCGGCACCACCTCACAATACTCATCAATAGCGGCACAGATTGAGTCCAGAAATGCTCTCTCCCGATGCCAACTTTCCTCTGTCTGCTCTTCCATACCAAGTCGCCCATCGTGTGAGAAGAGCGTCCCTCCCTTGCGAAAGCGCGATGACGACTCGATCTTCGTTTCGATCGCCTGCTTGGTGGCGGTAGCTATATAAAGCTTTGGGATGTGCTCCAATACATCAAGCATTCCCAACGTCGAAAGCTCTACCAGCATAGAGAGATCGACAACCCATGGGAGATCACGGGCAGCGTCTACCGAGAATGCATCGTGGGTCTGGCCCACGCCCATCGAGACCTCCAGCAATGGCCCCTCATCGGGCCAGCCTCTGACGAGATCGATCACGTCCACACCGAGCATCCGCGCGATCAGTTCAAGCGTGGCCATGTGCTGGCCATATAGCCCAATTGTGTTCAGACCCTGTGCTTTTTTTCGTTCGATTTGCTCGATGAAGAAGGAGATATCCAGCTCGCCATCCTCACGCGTGGGGATGGTCATGGCGACTAAATTTTTGCTCGGAACGACCGCGTTTGATACCTGCCCATATGATAGGTCGAGCAAACGTCGGTGAATGGTCACTATCCGCTTAACCTTGAACGTCTGCTCTCCTATCAGACTGCGGATCGATGTGGTTTCCCCAACTTTGAGACCAATAAGCGCGAGAGCCTGCGTGGAGCCCGCTGGGATGAACTCCGCGGTCGGCGGGAGCGGTGGGGCGATGTCGAAATCTATTGAAACGTAACCACTCACGCCTTTGCCGTCTTCGAGTTCGACTGAAGTCCCACAAACGACCTCAACTGGGTTGGTGAGGAAATCGTCCATCGTGCCGGATGCCATGACCATGAGTGAGATGTGACCGGCAGCAGCCTCAAGATTGCCCGAGCTAACTCGCATGGTTCGGTAGATGCGAGCGATGCCTCGATCAGGCATCCCCCGACTAATCTCTGCGTTAGCAAGTTTCAATTGATCCTGAGCGGAGCCTTCCAGAAAGACAGGAAGCGTGGCTAAGCACGCGTCCATCTGCTCAGGGTTTATGTTGGCTAGAACCTGGATCAGCAACAACCATGCACTGGCATCAAGAGGGGTCTCAGAAACGATCATCTCTGCGATTTCACGCATCCTGGGCCAATCACCGGCGTTACCGTAAACGTTCAAAGCCACGTTTCGGACATCTGGGGACTGGCGCCATTCAGCAGGAAGCGACTCCAGCAGATCTCGAACCTTCGCACGCTGATCAGTTAGGGCGTAGGCGTGAAGAAGATCAACGTGCAGTGGAGAGAACGAGTCGTGAGGAAGCACGCGTTCAAGCATTGCGATAGCGTCATCGTGCCGCCGTGCATGTAGCATCCACTGCGATGCCATGGACAGTTCCAGCAAATCGCTGCTTTGCGGTGCGAGTTCAGCCACACGATTCTCGAATGCCTGGCGCACTGCTTCGTTATCGATGAAGGCCCGAGCAGCAAAAACCCCATCGGTAATATTGCTGTTCTGGGGAGTGACACCTAGCAGCGAAAGCTCTTGCTGAACTGCATCATTGCGTTGCTGACGCAGCAACAATTCCCAGTGTATGTGGCGGAGTATCCGCAGCACTTTCGCCGACTCCTCCGTGACAGGCCGCTGCACCTGTACACCGTAGGTAGACTTGAGCATTGGCTCTCTGCCCGCAACCAAGCATGCTTGGCCGAAGATCACCAGTGCGTCATCAGGAAGCTGGTCAAGGCGATCGGAAAAGCGATCAACAGCTTCACCCTCACGATTCAAATCGCATAGGGCCTCAAGCTCCACTCTGGCCGTTGTCTCATGTTCTGGAACGCCGCGCTGTCTTCCCTGCTCGATCATGTCCAACGCCTGAGCCGGCTGCCCCAATAGCAGATACGCATAGGCAAGGTGAAACACGACGTCAGTCTTTATCCTGGGACTTTGCTCGGCCCATAGCACAGCCTCACGATCCTCAAACTTAGACATGGCATCTATGATGAGCTCGCGTCGATCCTCAGGCTGGGATCGCGTGCTCACATGGAACGGGTTGTCCGTAGCGAGTCGCAGGGCAAAACGCAGATAGTTTTCAACGATAAAGATGGAGCTGTCAGGCTGCTCCAACGCTGTCTTGATAGCGTTGACGGCACCAAGATCGTCCCCGCCGCCAGCCCTGGAACTGGCCACCATCTGCCAGGCCCCGGACTTTTCGCGAAAGGCCTCGGGAATCTCGTCTTCAGTTAGCTGTTCTCTATTGAGGACTCTTGCGTTGGTGTAAGCGATCCATACCGAATACGACTCCGGAAATCGAGCCTGTGCCGCCTGGCCAATCTGGAGAGCAGCCTGCACGTCATTTTCAAGCATTTGAGCCCGGACATGACCCGCAGCAATACGCTCATCGTCGGCGTAGAGGTTTGCGGCTGTCTCAAGATCGGTCGAGGCTGTCTGATCGTCCCCAAGATGCCAGAAGCACATTCCACGAAGGAAATGCCAACGGGCTTTCTGGTGGATATCAAACGTACCCAGCTCATCTTCGAGGAGCTCCAGCTGAGTTAAGGCATCCTTGTATCGGCGATCGTTGTGCAGCGTGCTGATGCGGTCGAGTTGGCGCGTTGCAAACGGGGTTTCAGATCCTTGGCTTGCGACGGGCAGATCATCAGTCAGTAGTGTGCTGCCGGCAGCGCGGCCAACGGAGAGGAGGGGAGCGAGGTATTCCGCCAGCGGGGTAAGCTCTGATGCGCGTTCTTGGCTGACAGAAATCGTGCCCATTTGGCAGGCGCGTACACTGTCACGTATCAGCTTGGCCGTATGAAATTCCTTGGCAAGCTCGCCTAGATGAGCTGAAGCGGAAGAGAGATCGATTTCTCCGGCCGTGCCATTGAGCTCAGCACACACAGCCAACAACTGCGACCATACCGCGCCGCTGTCTCGGCTTGGCAATGCCTGGGCGATAAATTGCTTTTGGTATCCGGCTTCCTGAGTGCGATCCGAGTCCAGGTCGTGGGGCACGAACTTCAGGTGGAGCGCGAACTGGCGCAGGTCTTCGTCGTTAACCGTGGCCTCATTGTATTGCTCAGCTGCAGCCTTGATGGCGGCGTAAGCAGTCCGGTTGCGAGCGTTACTCAGACCCTCTGAATGCACACGGGTGTACCAGGATTCATGTGAAAGAGACGCCAAGGCTAGCCTGACCACCTCCACCGCGCCTTCCATAGATGACGAGCTGGACACATGGTAGACAATCAGGTTGTCGTCCAGCCCACGCTGAAAAGTTGGCTTAATGAAATCGAGCCACGCAAGCCCTACGGCTTCGGTAAAAACGTCATTGGCAGTCGCCTTGAGTGACCGCTTCATCTGCATTCTGATGGTTGCTTTCTGTCCGGTGCTCAGCGACGAAGCATGGACAACCAGGTCGTCAGTGTTGTGGTCAAATCCTCGTCCTTGGAACAGCAACCCTACGATGACAAATCCTTCACGCAACCCCGCACACGGGATGCCCATGCACATGGCGAGCAGCCGCACCGCCTGCACACGTTGCTCGAATGCACCACCGCGCCCGCCCGTTGAAATAGGACTTGCGACTTTCTTCTGCTGGGGTTTCGGTTTAGGGATGGGAGCTTTCTGTCCCTTTGCCTTTGGAGGCCTTGCCATACCTGGCTCGCACAACTGATAGAGGGCCCTATCTTATCGATCATTCAGCGCCATGCGTAGCGTTGAATTCGCAAGAAATTACGAAGCGTGACACTTGGGGCAGGAGGCGTATCGAGCGCCGACACCGTCTAAAACTCCATGATAAGACCAGCCAAAAACGTGAACAGCGCAGCGAGCACGCCTGAGGAGGGAAGCCTGGCAATACATGGCATATCTATGCCCCTACAGACTGCGTCACCGGTAGGTAATTTTGCAACGAGTTACGAGTCCAAGACTGCCATGCCCGGCAATATATGGCATATCTATGCCCCTGCAGACCGAGTCACCGGTGTGCAGGATTCTCAACAGAAGGAAGGAAGAGTCCGGAGCTGCCTAACCTGGCAATACATGGCATATCTGAGCTCCTAAAAAATTGCGCCTCCAGTGGGGAAAATTCACAACAGAAGGAGAGAAAGTCCGGAACCGGCTAACCTGGCAATACATGGCATATCTGAATCCCTGACGACCGGTTCATCGATGTGCAAAATTTGCAACAGGATAAGAGAAGAGCTCAACGCTGAAGCCTATCATGATCGCCACCGTCGATTTCTATCCACATAATGCGCCCAGACTTCACAACTTTTTATCCTGCATATCTTTCCCCGTCGATCATCGACACTGGGTTGTACTCATAACCTAGGAATTACGGGCTGTGTAGGGGAGAGGGTGAACGTTTTGAGCCTTATAAGCCTAGGTTGTCTACCTATCCACTTCCTGACGTGCTTTCTAGTACTCTACTGATGGGCTAAACTCGGGTTAAGCGATTGAGCCACGGAGCTGGTAGTGCCATGTCAAGATCTCACGAATTCTTAGCCCTTAGACAGGCTGAAAATCGATTGGCTGAAGCCACCAAAGAGGTAGAGACAATCCGCACCTCCCGTGACTTTATTCTTGATGAGCAATTTTTCAAGGCCTTACACAATTTGATGGATGCGTATGGTTTCAATGCTCCAGATGTTGCACGACTACTGCTTTCCCGTGACCCTGATATCAACACTCCAGAACACAATAATTCGACTATGTCTTATTTGGAGAATTTAAGCGCGTTAGTCATTCTGAACGAGGGTGACCTCAGCGAACCCGAGCCGGCAGACATCTGTTATGAGGGGTACAGCCCGGAAGAGTTTCGAGCACGTATTCAAGTTTCAAAAACCAACATCGACAAAACCAGCTCGCACGAAGGATGAAGTTAAGAGAGCTGCTGCGAGGTGGCGTTGTGAAGAAAATTGCTGAAGTTTTTCAAATCAACCGTCGTATTCAGTCCGAGTTTCAAACTGCTGCTGCCTTGTTACGCGATGCAGAAGTCATACGTGCGTTGCGCTTTCTGAACGACCTTGACGAGCTAGCCGAAAAATATCAATTTTCGCCTCGCGACATCCTCATGTACCTCGCGCCTCGAAGAGAATACTCCCAGCTCGCCCATGCTGGGCAAGGCGTGATACAAAAATTGGCGGCAACAGCTGATGCTACGAAATCTTCACGCCGCCCACGGGAATATCCTGTCAAACGATACAAGAATCCTCATACCGGCGATGTGATAGAGACCCGGGGCGGAAACCACACTGTACTCAAGAAGTGGAAGTCCACCTACGGCGGCGCCGTGGTTGAAGGATGGCGATTCGATTGAGAAAGTTGCTGCCGGTCGACGCTCCACAGGCAAAGATGGGGAAGGGGCGCTGATCCTGTTCATCGGATATTTGCCATGGTTCTCACGGCGGTAAGCGTCAAGCGACGCGAGTCGAGCGGCGCACCATTCTGAATGAGATTTTCCGAAAACAATCTGCCGACGCAGCGATACCGGGATCGTCGTCAGCAAGCGCTGCATCAGCAACAAGCTCGCGAATTACCTTTAATTTTGTTGACATGGAATTGTAATTGGAGTCGTAGCCGTCAACATTATTGAGATTGGGGAACAGTGGCAGATTCGGCAATGCGCGGATCAGATCCACTTGTCGTGACTGCAGATATCTTTCAATCAACGGACTCATAGGTGCGGGTAAGCGCAACCAGTTATCCGACACGCCGCAGGATGACGCTGAAAGGCTCCAACCTCCATCAGGCTCGCGCCTTAAGCGGTCGAGTGTGAACTGCGCACTTGGGGTACCAACTATTTGCTTTGCGCTCAGGTTGGTATAGCGCGCAAACCCGAAGTACATCAGCATCTGCAAGGCTTGGCGATGGTGATCGCGTGATGTCAGAGCATTCGCCAAAAGCCAGTCGAGCTGCCTCTCAGTGAGCACGACCGAGCTCTTACTCCAGTTAAGGTTCCTAAAGGCGCTAGAAAATCCATCGGCAGGATTGGCGCGCGAGCTACCTGTGGAGGTTAGGTAGAAGTCAAAGAACTGCTTGGCATGAAAAACCACGTGCGAAAAGGCATCGCGGGTGACGGGCTTCAGCAATCCATTTCTGCCGAGAGAACGTCGAAATAGCCGCCAATCTGGGTTGATAACCCAATCTTTGAACGGAGCCGAGAAGTCCTCCAAAAATCGATTGCGAAGGCACGCCGCCGTGCATTCCACAGGAGGATCGCAGTAGAAACTCAGGAACCCATCCACCTGTTGTTCGCCCCAGTCCAATAGAGGCTTCCGGCTATGAAAGCTCCAAAGCAACATAGCTTCCAGGCACTTGGCCAATTCGACGTACTTGAAGCCAGTGGGATTCGTAATTGCTCTGCGCTTGAGGAATTCCATGCAGTGCCAGGTACCAATGAATGGCTGAGCACCAGGAAATACCTTTTCCAGACGATCGCAGACGGCGATGGACTCGGGAACGTTGGTTCCGCGCTCAGGGCGCCATTGGCTGTAACCAGGGAAAATCGGAAAGAAGATGAATGGACGCATCGCCGTAGCCTCTAGGGAGGTATTATCAAGAGGTGCGATGTATCTGAGTGATATAGGTTTAGTTGCGGACTGAGGCTAAGTCAAATATCACCGTACTTTAATTGCTCTAGTCGGCGATTGGTGAATTGGCTCCTGAGGGTTTGGTTTCAGAAGCATCTCTAAGCGCATGAGGGCGAAAGGGTTCGGTGAAGGTTGACAACGATGTCGGTGAACGTTGACAAGGTCTAGCAGGAGGCGCATAAGGTAATAAATGATTTAACATAATATACATTACACGTAACAAGATGTTTCAGGATTAACCCGGTTACACGCCAGATTTCAATCCAGCGTCTTTTCCCTGAAACCTCACTTTTCACAACCGCGGCCTTGCCGGAAACTGGCGACCCTCAATCAGCGTCCCGCGTCAGCTTTTCAATCAGCGTGCGATGCTGTGGAAATCGCGCAATCAATTTCCGTCGATCAGCCATCTCCATGTCCGCAAAATCAAATCCCGGCGACACGGCTTCGCTGATTAATCCAAATCCGTGCTCACCCTCAAGCAATCGCGAAGCTTTCCAGATTCCACCAGGCACGTGCATTTGCAAATGCTGGCCTGCCAGAACGTCGTTACCCATCACCAGCGTTCGTAACTCGCCGTCACTGAGGATCATGCTGTACTCGACAGGATCGCCCAGATGATAGAAATGCAGGATGTCCGATTGGTTGAAATGAAATTGGCCCACTGGCGAGTCTTCAGTCAGCAAGTAATAGATCGAGGTCATCAGGTAACGTGGGCCACCGGCGGTTTGCAGCATGGCACGGTGATCTGCTTGAAAAGTCCTGCGAAAATAGCCGCCTTCGACATGAGGCTGCAGATCCAGCGCCGTAATCACATCCCCGACGCTTGTTTTCCCTCGATTCATGGCCCACTCCATTGATTTAAGGACAGATGCGACGATAGCTCTACTAAACGGCTATTTAGTGGAGTTAACAGTAGATTGGCGGATTTCGAAGGAATTACCCTTCTTTTTAGCGCGTATTTATTCAAGAAGGCAATATTTAACTAATATCTTCAGGCGCTGTTCTTACGCTTCAGCGTCTCGCTCGGCAGCTCTTTGAACAGCGCCCGATAACTGCTGGAAAACCGCCCCAGATGCCAGAACGACCAGTGCATCGCCACTTCGGCAACCGTGGTATCTGTCGGTGCGCGCTTGAGTAATTCGCGATGTGCGCTGTTCAACCGGCGCAGGCGCAACCAATGGCTTGGCGTCATGCCGGTGAAGTCCTTGAACGCATGCTGCAATTGGCGCAGCGAGACGCCCGCGACCTGCGCCAGTTCCAGCAGATTGACCGTTTCTTCCGGTGAATCGGCGGCCCACTCCCCTACTCGCTTCATGATCGTCCGCTCCTCGCTGCGGCGCTGCAAACCGCCACGATCCAGGTGCACGCGAGCGTTGTCGAGGATGAACAGGCAGTCCTCAAGCAACTGCTGAGTCAGGGCTTCCTTGCTGGGTTGATCAAGGGTTTGCGACAGCTTCGTGAGCGTCGAACTCAACCAGCGACTGAACAATGCGTTTTGTCCGCAATTGAGCGGCGCCATGAACAGGCCTTCGAGTTTCGCCACATCCAGCCCGTGCTGACGAACGAATTCCGGGCCGAACACCACGGCGATTTCCTGATAGTTCTCCGGGGTGATCCAGATGTTGCGGCTGTTTTCGTTGAGCAGATACAGCGCGTTGTCACTGCGATCGAAACAGAACGCCAAGGCCCCCGATGGCGCGCTGAAGGTCTGCTCGACCCGGGTGTTCATCTGCTCCTCGTACACCTGCACGCCCTGCAGATCCAGATAGCGGATCTGCCCGGCGAAATGCCCCGGGGACATCTGCTGGTAATGCTGGACCCAACCCGGCGTGGCGCGGATTTGTTCGGTGACATCAGCCGTATTGAAAGCCTGAACCTGTAGCGGATTACACGTTGTCATGGGAGCCCTTGCGCACTCTTTTGGTGCGCTTTGGTGCTGCTTAAAGTGGATAGATGGAACTGCAAGGCTCGCCCAAGATAGTCGTCAACGCGCCACAGGGGAAGGGGCGGAAGATGAAACCCGCCCTCCCCGGCGTCTATAAAACCAATAACGAGGTCTTTATGAATGCCCCTTTCGATCAGCTGTTCACTTGGCTGAAAGATCACAAGATTACCGAAGTTGAATGTGTGGTCAGCGACCTGACCGGCATCGCCCGCGGCAAGATCGCACCGACCAACAAGTTCCTGCATGAACGAGGCATGCGCCTGCCGGAAAGTGTGCTGCTGCAAACGGTAACCGGGGATTTTGTCGACGACGACATCTACTACGACCTGCTCGACCCGGCCGACATCGACATGGTCTGCAAACCGGTGAGCGACGCCGTGTATGTGATTCCATGGGCGATCGAGCCGACCGCCATCGTCATCCACGACACCTTCGACAAGTTCGGCAACCCGATCGAACTGTCGCCGCGCAACGTGCTGAAAAAGGTTCTGCAGCTGTACACCGACAAGGGCTGGAAGCCGATCGTTGCGCCGGAAATGGAGTTCTACCTCACCCAGCGCTGCGAAGACCCGGACCTGCCGCTCAAGGCACCACTGGGCCGTTCGGGCCGTGCCGAAAGCGGTCGGCAGTCGTTCTCGATCGATGCCGCCAACGAGTTCGACCCGCTGTTCGAAGACGTCTACGACTGGTGCGAGTTGCAAGGTCTGGATCTGGACACGCTGATCCACGAAGACGGCCCGGCGCAGATGGAAATCAACTTCCGTCACGGCGATGCGCTGGATCTGGCCGACCAGATCACCGTGTTCAAACGCACCCTGCGCGAAGCGGCGCTCAAACATAACGTCACCGCAACGTTCATGGCCAAGCCGATTGGCGACGAGCCTGGCAGCGCGATGCACCTGCATCAGAGCGTGGTCGACATCGAGACCGGCAAGCCGATCTTCGCCGATGCCGACGGCACGATGAGCGAGCTGTTCCGCCATCACATCGGCGGGTTGCAGAAGTACATCCCGAAAGTGCTGCCGATGTTTGCGCCCAACGTGAACTCGTTCCGCCGCTTCCTGCCGGACACCTCGGCACCGGTCAACGTCGAGTGGGGCGAAGAGAACCGCACTGTCGGCCTGCGTGTGCCGACCTCCGGCCCAGAATCCATGCGCGTGGAAAACCGCCTGCCGGGGGCCGACGCCAACCCGTATCTGGCGATCGCCGCGAGCCTGCTGTGTGGCTACATCGGCATGGTCGAAGGCATCGAACCGAGCGCCGCCGTCGAAGGCCGCGCCTACGAACGCCGCAACCTGCGCCTGCCGATCACCATCGAAGACGCGCTGACACAAATGGAAGAGTGCACAACCGTTGCCGGGTACCTCGGCAGCAAGTTCGTGCGCGGCTACGTCGCGGTGAAACGCGCCGAGCATGAAAACTTCAAGCGCGTGATCAGTTCGTGGGAGCGCGAGTTTCTGCTGCTGAGCGTCTGACTCCAGCACAAATCCCCTTCCTCCATGGCATGGCTTTTTGTGGGAGGGGGCTTGCTCCCGAAAGCGGTGCATCAGCCAGCTGTAATGTTGGAGGTACCGGCCTCTTCGGGAGCAAGCCCCCTCCCACAAAGAGCAGGGGAACAATGATCCATCTGAAAATCCAGAACCACCCGAAAACTCCAATAATTCCAAGAGGTGTCGATATGCGTCTATTGAAATCCATGGTTCCCGCCGCACTGGCGCTGTTGTGCAGCACCGCAGCCCTGGCCCAGCCCCAGGTCAGCGTCTACAACTGGACCGACTACATCGGTGAAACCACCCTCGCCGACTTCCAGGCCAAGACCGGGATCAAGGTGATCTACGACGTTTTCGACTCCAACGAAACCCTGGAAGGCAAGCTGCTTGCCGGCCGCACCGGCTACGACGTGGTCGTGCCGTCCAACCATTTTCTCGCCCGTCAGGTGAAGGCCGGCGCGTTCCTCAAACTGGATCGCGAGCAGTTGCCGAACTGGAAAAACCTCGACCCGAAACTGCTCGCGCTGCTTGAGAAGAACGACCCGCAAAACGCGCACTCGGTCCCCTACCTGTGGGGCACCAACGGCATCGGCTACAACGTTGACAAGGTCAAGCAAGTGCTGGGCATCGATCACATCGATTCCTGGGCGGTGCTGTTCGAACCGGAAAACATCAAGAAGCTGTCGCAGTGCGGCGTGTCGATGATGGACTCGGCCGACGAAGTGTTCCCGGCAATCCTCAACTACATGGGCATGGACCCACGCAGCGAGAACCCGGAAGACTTCAAGAAGGCTGAAGCCAAACTGCTGAGCATCCGTCCGTACATCACCTATTTCCATTCCTCGAAATACGTCTCCGATCTGGCCAACGGCGATATCTGCGTGGCGTTCGGTTACTCCGGCGACGTGTTTCAGGCTGCCAACCGCGCCAAGGAAGCCAAGAACGGCGTGAACATCGCCTACGCGATCCCGAAGGAAGGCGCCAACCTGTGGTTCGATCTGTTGGCCGTTCCAGCCGACGCCGCCAATCCCAAGGAAGCCCACGCCTTCATCAATTACCTGCTTGATCCGCAAGTGATCGCCAAGGTCAGCGCTTCGGTCGGTTACGCCAACCCGAACCCGCCGGCCAAGCAGTACATGGACGTGGCACTGGTGAGCAATCCAGAGGTTTACCCACCGCAGGAAGTCCTCGACAAACTGTATATTTCCACCACCCCGCCCCAGTCGATCATGCGTCTGATGACCCGATCCTGGAGCAAAGTGAAGTCGAACAAATGAATCAGTACAGCAAAGAACACGCCCGCTCCTATTACGCTGCTTCGGCCCGGGCAAGTACGCCCTGGCCGGTGCTCGACGGTGATCTCACCGCCGATGTCTGCGTGATCGGCGGCGGGTTCACCGGGGTCAACACCGCGATTGAGCTGGCGCAACGCGGGCTGTCGGTGGTGTTGATCGAAGCCCGGCGCATCGGCTGGGGGGCCAGCGGACGCAACGGCGGTCAGTTGATTCGCGGCATCGGTCATGAGGTCGAGGGCTTTGCACGTTACGTGGGCAACGACGGCGTGCGCTATCTGCAACGTGCCGGGATCGACTCGGTGAACCTGGTGCGCCAGCGCATCACCGACAACCACATCGAATGCGACCTGCGCTGGGGCTTTTGCGAGCTGGCCAACACCCCGGCGCAGTTCGCTGCGTTCAAGGACGAACAGGTCAGCCTCGACGAACTCGGCTATCAACACCAGACCCGCCTGGTTGGCCCCGAGCAGATCCGTCAGCAAGTGGTCAACGCCGACGGCTACGCGGGGGGGCTGATCGACATGGGCTCCGGCCATCTGCATCCGCTGGATCTGGTGCAGGGCGAAGCGCGTCTGGCGGCGTCTCTCGGAGTGCGCATCTTCGAGCAAAGCCCGGTGCTGCAGATCATCCACGGCGAAACCGTTGAGGTGCGCTGCGCCACTGGCAGCGTGCGCGCCGGCAGTCTGGTGCTCGGTTGCAATGCGCATCTGGATGAACTCGAACAGCAACTCAGTGGCAAGGTGTTGCCCGCCGGCAGTTACATCATCGCCACCGAGCCGCTGTCCGAGGCTCGCGCCGCGCAACTGATCCCGCAGAATCTGGCGTTGTGCGACCAGAAAGTCGGACTCGATTACTACCGGCTCTCGGCGGATAGACGCCTGCTGTTTGGCGGGGCTTGCCACTATTCCGGCCGCGATCCGGCGGATATCGCCACCTACATGCGCCCGAAGATGCTCAAGGTCTTCCCGCAACTGGCGGATGTGCGCATCGACTATCAGTGGGGCGGCAAGATCGGCATCACCGCCAACCGCTTCCCGCAGGTCGGCCGGCTCAAGCAGCAGCCGAACGTGTTCTACGCTCAGGGTTATTCCGGTCACGGTCTTAACGTCACGCACTGGTGCGCCAAGCTGTTGGGCGAAGCGATTCACGCCGGACACAGTCAGGGCATGGATGTGTTCAGTGCCGTGCCGCACATGACCTTCCCCGGCGGCCCGGCGCTACGTTCGCCGCTGCTGGCACTGGGGATGTTCTGGTACCGCCTGCGTGAACTTGTCGGCTGAACGCATCCCCCCTGTAGGAGTTGCCGCAGGCTGCGATCTTTTGATCTTGATTTTTAAAGATCAAAAGATCGCAGCCTGCGGCAACTCCTACACGTAACCAGCGCCTCGCTATTTGCTCTATCGCCAAGCACTTCTATATTGATGGAGTGCTTTTGCGTTCCTGACGCTCAGCATCCACAAAACCGAGGGGGACATGGATGAAGTCGTCAGCCGCCGATGAGCCACGAGCACCGGGCCAAGCGCCGATCAAGACGCGTCGTTTCAGCATTTCACTGGTGTGGATCGTGCCGATCGTGGCGGTGCTGGTCGGTATTTCGCTGGTGGTGCACAACCTGCTGCAGGAAGGCCCGACCATCGTCGTCAACTTCAAGACCGGCAGCGGTCTGACCGCCAACAAGACCGAGGTCAAGTATCGCAACGTGGTGATCGGTCAGGTGACTGACGTCGAGTTGAGCGCCGACCAGAAGAGCGTCGACGCCACGATCAAACTGGCCAAGCAGGCCGAAACCTTTACCCGCGAAGACTCACACTTCTGGGTCGTGCGCCCGCGCATCGGCGCCGGTGGCGTTTCGGGCATCGACACCCTGCTCTCCGGCGACTACATCGGTGCCGATATCGGCCAATCCGACAGCCGCGCCAAACACTTCAAGGGTCTGGAAAATCCACCGCCGATCACTTACGGCGAACCGGGCAAGCGCTTCATGCTGCACGCCCCGGATCTCGGCTCGCTGGACATCGGGTCGCCGGTTTACTACCGCAAGATTCCGGTGGGTCAGGTCGTCACCTACACCCTCAATCCCGAGGGCAAAGGCGTGGACATCGAGGTATTCATCCATTCGCCGAACGACGCGTTCGTCACCGAAAATACCCGGTTCTGGAACGCTAGCGGCATCGACATCAATGTCGGCGCCAACGGCTTCGCAGTAAAGACCGAATCGCTGTCGACCATGCTGGTCGGCGGCATTGCCTTCCGTGCGCCGGATTACAGCCCCAACGACGTTGCTGCCACGGACGACAAAGACTTCGAGCTGTTCGCCGATCAGCAGACCGCCCTCGCCCCGCCCAACGGCAAGGCGCAATACATGGTGCTGCGTTTCGATCAGTCGCTGCGCGGGCTCAAGGTCGATGCACCGGTAGAGTTTCTGGGCATGGAGATCGGCCGGGTCGTCGGGATCAACCTGGACTTCGACGCGAAAAAACGCAGCTTCCCGCTTAACGTCGGCATCGTCATTTACCCGCAGCGCCTGGGCCAGGCCTACAAAAAGATGCTGACCGAATTCAAGCACGATCCCAACGACGAAGCCGCCGGTATTCGTCTGCTCGGCACCTTCGTCGATAACGGTCTGCGCGCTCAGGCCCGCAGTGGCAACCTGCTGACCGGGCAGCTGTACGTTGCACTGGACTTCTTCCCGAAAGCCGAGAAAGTCGCGTTTGACCCGACGGCCCGGCCGGTGGTTTTGCCCACCGTGCCCGGCAGCCTCGAACAGTTGCAGGAAAAACTCGAAGCCGTGGTCGACAAGCTCAACAAACTGCCGGTCGAGCGGATTGCCGGCAACCTCGACAGCAACCTCGTGGAGCTGCGCAAAGGCCTGCAACAGTTCAACGCGAAAACCCTGCCGAGCGTGCAGACCACCCTGGCCGACGTCAGCAAGACCTTGCAGTCCGCCAGTTCGACCCTCGCCGAAGACTCACCGCAGCGCGAGAAACTCACCGAGACCCTCGACGAACTCGGACGCATGTCGCGGTCACTGCGTGAGCTGTCGGATTATCTCGGGCGCCATCCGGAATCGCTGATTCGCGGTCGCCCCGACAATGCCGCGCCGCTGGATCTGAAAGGACCGCCACGCAATTGAGCACAGGAGCTACCCCATGGCTTTACCGCTGAAGATCACCGTGCTCGCTGCGTTCATGCTGCTGGGTGCCTGCCGCAGCGAGCCGATCAACTTTCACACCCTGACGCCGGTGCAACTGCCGGCGTCCCGGGCCGGTGCGCAAATTCCCATCGAGGCGATCAGCGTGCCGCCACAGGTCGATCGCCCGCAAATTGTCATCCGTCAGGGCAACAATGGCCTGGCGATTCTGGAAACCCAATGGTGGGGGGCGAGTCTGGCGGATGAGTTGCGCAGCGCGTTGAGCGATCAACTGAGCAATACCGGCAGTCGCGGCACCGTTTCGGTGCGCATTGATGTGCAGCGTTTTGACTCGATTCCCGGACAATACGGGCTGATCGACGTCAAGTGGCGCCTGCGCCCGAGCGGTGCGGCGGACAATGCTCTGCTGACGTGTCATTCAACCTTGCAAACACCGTCCGGCCCGAGCATCGATGACCTGGTGGCCGCGCAACAGAACAACGTCAAACGCCTGGCTGCCCTGATCAATCAAGCGGCGGGCAATTCACGCACCTGTCCATCGGCGTCCTGAGTCGCCGCCGGTAGCGTGACGGTGAAACGGCAGCCGTTGGGTTCGCGAGTCACCAACTGAACCTGCCAGTGCTGATGGCTGCAGATCCGCTGCACCAGCGACAACCCCAGGCCAAGCCCTTCACCGCGCTGTTCGTCACCACGCACGAATGGCTGAAACATCGCCTGGCGTTTCTCTTCCGGAATACCGATGCCGCTGTCCTCGACCACGAAACTGTCCTTGAGCAGAGTCAACCGGACGAAGCCCTGATCGGTGTAGTGCCAGGCATTGCGCAACAGATTGCCCATGACCGATTGCAAGAACGTCAGGTCATAGCGCGTGCTGCCAGCCAGTTGCGGCTCGTAAATGAACTCCAGGCCCTTTTCGCGAATCAATCGCCCCCAGATTTCCACCTGGGCGTCAGCGATAGATTTGAGTGTGCAGGTGGATTCGGTGCCAAGCTCTTCCGGCTTGCGCGCCAGCATCAAGAAGGTTTCGACCAGTTGGCGCATTTCAGCGCTGGCCCGGGCAATGCGTTTGACCTGCTCAGTGGAACGTCGATCCAGCGAGGGGTTGGCCAGCAACAGCTCGCAGGAGCTGGCGAGAATCATCAGCGGTGTGCGCAGTTCGTGGCTCACGTCACTGGTGAAGAGCTTTTCCCGGTTCAGAGTCTCGCGCAACCGGCCGAGTGTCTGGTCGAAAGACAGCGCCAACTCCCCTACTTCATCATCGGCGTAATCCGGATGCAGGGCCGGCGCCAACGCGATCAACTGATCGCGATGACGTACCTGCCCCGCCAGGCGAATCACCGGCGCCATGACCTGCCGCGCCAGCAGCCTGCCGAGTGCGACAGCCAACATGACACTGAGGATGAACCCGACAATCACCACGACGAACAGCAGGTGCTCGCGTTGTTCGAAGCTTTCCTGATTGCGCAGCAGCACATACTTGCGTCCGCCGACTGCCTCGACCATGGCGTAGAAATCATCACCGTTGAAGGTGATCTCCTGAAACCCCAGGGGCAGTTTTGCCAGTTGCGGCGTCAGCGCCATGGGCCCCGGACCGTTCTCGAAAAAAAACAGTTCGCTCTTTTCCGGCTCATGGCGCCACTGGTTGATGTCGTCCATCGCCAGCAACCGGCGCAGTCCGCCGCTCAGGGCCGTCATGGTCAACTTGTGCTCGACGACATGCACCGTGGCCACAATGCCCATCGCGAAGACACCGGCTACCACCGCGCTCATCAAGGCGAACACAATCACGATCCGATTGGCGAGGCTTTGCTTGAGGTCCATCCGGTTCAATGACTCCAGTGCTGATGTCAGAGCTGCAAGGGGCGGCGCGACGACGTTGCCCAAAGCGCGCAGCTTCGCCTTGCCCGGCGCAGTTGTTAAGTGCTTCAAGCAAACAAAACGGCTATTTGAGTTTAGTTATCAAATAGCCGTTTCTGTTGATACCTGCGCCTCTCTCGCAAATTTTTCACATGTTCTTCACTGCGCCGCCACGACTCTGAACGTAGTGTTCAGCAGCCATTCAAGCAACCCGCCGTAAAGTACCTAACCTCCTGGAGCTTACGTTGCACTTTGCGTGTGAACTGAATGGAACTCGGGAATGACAAGGGGCAACGTCGTGGTTGAATTAGTACAAATACAATCAGCACCCAAGAGATCGTACCTCTCTCGTCCGCGGGCCTGGGTCGCCATCGCTGCCGGCGTGCTGGTGATCAGCCTGATTTGTGGCTTCGTCTGGCTGCAGCGTTCACCTGCCAACCTGCGTTATGTCAGCGCCTCTACCACACAGCAATGGGTGAAAGCCTGGCAGGCTGGCGAGGTCGTCGCACTGGTGCGCCACGCCGAACGCTGTGACCGCTCGAGCAACATTTGCCTGGGTCCGGCAGACGGTATCACCCAGGCAGGCAGTGTCTCCGCAGCCTCCGTCGGCCGGGCCTTTACGCAATTGGGAATGCAGCAGACCCAAGTGTTCACCAGCCCGCTGACGCGCACTGCGCAGACGGCTCATTACATGTTCGGTCGCGACGCAGTGGCGGCAGAATGGCTGGAAACCTGTGGCCCGACGATGCGCGATGAGTTGGTGGCGCACAAGACCCCGGGGCAGAACATGATCCTCGTGACCCACAGCGGCTGCATCGCCGATTTCGAAAGACAAACCGGTTACCCGCGCGCGGTCGCCACCGAATATGGCGGCGCGGTTTTAGCCCGTATAGATGCACAAGGAAAACTTGAAGTCATTGGCATCATGAACCCCGAAGGCTGGCAGCGATTGACCAAGTAACCAGCAAACTTAATCAAGCAACAAACAGCTCGGCCAATGCTCTGGCACAGGGTATTGGCGCCTATGAAATTGTAATAAGAAATGTTTTTTATTTTGAGCAACTGGACATATTTCATTTTAGAGCTTGTCTTCCCGAGGAGAACTTAAAGCTGGAAGCAGACCCGTTCTCTGAATACAGGACACGCCCTTCGGACGTGCTCGCTTCTGCATTCATTCAACCCAGTGCCGCGCCTGCAACGGAAATCGCCAGGCGCTTCACTGAAACGCACACTTTGTACTGCACCAAGGTCCAGTCATGACGTCTGAGAACAAACCGCTGCACCATGCAGCGTTGAATTTGCCGCGCCTCCACCAGAGCACCCTGGTCGAGCGCTTTGCGATACCCGGTCTGGTGCTGGCATTCGTGGTCTTTTATCTGCTGCCACTGATGACTCACGGTCTGTGGATTCCCGATGAAACCCGTTATGGCCAGATCAGCCAGGAAATGCTGCTGAGCGGCAACTGGGTGGCGCCGCACTTCATGGGCATCCGCTACTTCGAAAAACCGATTGCCGGCTACTGGATGATCGCCATCGGCCAGGCCATTTTCGGTGAAAACCTGTTCGGCGTACGCATCGCCTCGGCGCTCAGCACCGGCGTAAGCGTGTGGCTGGCCTACCTATTGGCCCGTCGCCTGTGGAACAACCCACGAATCAGCGCAGCGTGCGCCCTCCTTTATATGAGCTTCGGCCTGATTGCAGGTCAGGCCGGCTATGCCAACCTCGATCCGCAGTTCACCCTGTGGGTCAATCTCAGCCTGGTGGCGATCTGGTTTGCCATCGACAGCACCACCCCGCGCGCGCGCCTGGGCGGCTGGGCGTTGTTGGGCCTCGCTTGTGGCATGGGCCTGATGACCAAAGGTTTCCTCGCCCTGATGCTGCCAGTGCTGATCGCCCTGCCCTACATGATCTGGCAACGACGCTTTGGCGAGCTGGTGCGTTATGGTCTGGTCGCCGTTGCGGTGGCCGCTCTGGTCAGCGTGCCTTGGGCACTGGCCGTGCATTACCGTGAACCGGATTTCTGGCGGTTCTTCTTCTGGCACGAACACATCCGCCGCTTTGCCGCCGGCGAAGACGCACAGCATGCACGGCCATGGTGGTTCTATCTGCCGCTGCTGTTTGCCGCCACCTTGCCATGGGCATTGCTGCTGCCTTCGACGCTGTTGCGCACCTGGCGCGAAAAGCGTGACCCGAAAATCGCCTTCCTGGCTTTGTGGTTCCTGCTGCCCCTGGCGTTTTTCAGCGCGAGCAGCGGCAAACTGCCGACCTACATCATGCCGTGCCTGCTGCCATTGGCCCTGTTGATGGGCTACACCGTGATGAACTGGCTCGCTGACCAGAACGGCCGCGTCTTGCGTACCAACGGTGTGGTCAACGTGGTGCTGGCCGGCGCCGCGCTGGTGGCGCTGATTTATCTGCAAGCGACCCGTGAAATCTATGCAAACACCGAGATGTTCAGCCTGTCGCTGGCCTACATCGTATTGCTCGGCTGGATCATTGCCGGTTCGCTGCAAGCCTTGCGACCTCTGACGCTGTGGGCGATGCCGGCGCTGGGCATCGGCCTGCTTGTCGCGCTGCTACCCGCTGCAATGCCGGCGACCATCGTCAACAGCAAGATGCCGGATCAGTTCATCGCCGAACATCAGCAGGAACTCAGCCAGACCAGCTCGTTGCTGAGCAACGACCTGGGCGCGGCTTCTGCGTTGTCATGGCGCTTGCGCCGCCCGCAAGTCGACCTGTTCAACACCGTTGGCGAGCTCAAGTACGGCCTCGATGACCCGGCCATGGCCTCACGCAAGGTCAGCCTGGAAGGTGTTGGCCAATGGATGACCGAAGCGCGCAAGAAAGGCTCGGTGGGCGTGGTGATGCGAGTCAACAGCACATCGGACGCGCAACAACTTGAACTGCTGCCAATAGACGGCAAGCACTACCGCCGTGGCCAAATCGAAATCCTCATCTTCAGTCAGAGCCAGCCATGACCCAGACCAGGACTGAACGGAGGCAGTTGCTGCTTCTGCTGGCAGCGACTGCCCTGCTTTTACTACTGGGGTTGGGCAGTCGTGAGCTGTGGGGGCCGGAGACCCGTTGGGCCAACATCGCGTTGCAGATGCTGCAAAGCGGCGATTATTTCGACCCCTATCTCAAGGGCAGCCCGTACTACGACAAGCCGCTGCTGTCGTACTGGCTGATCACCGCCACCTCGTGGTTCACCGGCGGACTGGGGCATTGGTCGTTGCGTCTGTCTTCGGTGATTTCCGCGTGGCTCAGCGTGTGGCTGGTGTACCTGATCGGCGAGCAACTGTTTCGCAAAGGCACCGGGTTGATCGCCGGCTGGATGCTGGCGACCACGTTCTACTTCGTGTTCTGGGCGCGAGTCGCCACCGCCGACATCCTCACCGTTTGCGGTGTACTGGCGGCCGTCTGGTGGTACTGGCGTGGCCCGGATGACACCCGGTTCTGGCGCTACGTGGTGTTCTTCGGCCTGCTGTCGCTGACATCGCTGTTCAAAGGCCTGATCGGTTTCATTCTGCCGGGGCTGGTGCTGCTGCCGCACCTGCTCAGCGAACACCGCTGGAAACGTCACCTGAACCTGCGACTGCTGGGTGCTCTGCTGATCGCCGGGGCGTTCTACATGACGCCGTTCCTGTTGTCCCACCTCTACGGTGCGCCCAACTACGAACAGAGCGGCCTCGGCCTGGTGCTGCGCGAAAACGTCGTGCGGTTTTTTCAGCCGTTCGATCAGTTCGGGCCGATTTACACCTACTTGATCTACCTGCCGGTTTACACCCTGCCATGGGCACCGTGCTGGTTGATCGCCTTGTGGGTGGCCGCGCGCAACTGGAAGCACATCGAACCAGACACCCGCTGGCTGATTCAGGGGCTCGCGTTGCTGATGCTGTTCTTCACCGCGTGTGGCAGTCGCCGCAGCTATTACGTCTTGCCGTTGGTGCCCTTCGCGCAACTGCTGGGAGCCTGGTGGGTGACCCGGCGCATGGCCGCTCGCAACAGCGCAGGTCGTGGTCTGAAGATCGGCTTCGCCGTTACCACGGTGTTGCTCGCCGCGATCCTGGGGGTGCTTTACCCGTGGACCAACAGCGGCGGCGGTGTTATCCGCTTCGGCGAGCAGGTTCGCGAACAGGCCAGTCAGCAGGCACCGTTGAATCAATGGCGGATGGTCATGATCGAGGTCGACAACAAAGTGCCGATGTACCTGCAAACCGGTGGTGCACCGTTCTACTACGTACCGGAAACGATCCAGGACTTCCCGCACAATGGCGACACCGCGACGCTGATCGCCTGGCTGGAAAGAACCAGCGGGGAACATTGGGATCCGCAACGCACGATTTTCGTCGCGCAATACCGTTCCGGTGATGCCGTGCCACTGGATGCGCTGAAGGCTGATCACCAGGTCATCACCACCACGCCCACCTGTGGCGAGCAGCTATTCCACGGGCGTGAAGACCAGAGCGTGGCCTACATCCCCCACTCCTGAGCAATGACGTTAAGACAAAAGTGGAGAGTCGCGGTAAATTTGAATGGCAATGACAAGTATTAACGGCTTCTTTGACGTTTTTTTCTCATTTGCCACCCTACATTGCCGCGACTCGACACTTGCAAATCGTTCGCATTGTTTCCTGCGAGGGTTTGCTCATAACGTCTAAAAACAGGAGCTGCCCGAATGAATCCACGCCTTCCATCCTTCTTCAAGCGCGCATTGCTGGCCACCGCATTGCTCGGCACCGGGCAGGCGTTTGCCGCCGACTCGGTGGGTCTGGTGGTTTACAACGCGCAGCATGAAACGCTGACCAAGGCCTGGGTGGCCGGGTTCACCGAGGAAACCGGGATCCCGGTGACCATTCGCAATGGCGATGACACCGAAATGGGCAACCAGCTCGTGCAGGAAGGCGCCGCCTCGCCGGCAGATGTATTCCTCACTGAGAACTCCCCGGCGATGGTGCTGGTGGACAATGCCAAACTGTTCGCCCCGTTGGCGCCCGCGACCCTTGAGCAAGTCGATTCCGCCTACCGCCCGGCCCACGGCAATTGGGTCGGCATCGCTGCCCGTTCCACCGTGTTCGTCTACAACCCGAGCAAGCTGACTGAAAAAGACCTGCCCAAATCCCTGCTCGACCTCGCCACCCCGGCATGGAAAGGCCGCTGGGCCGCCTCCCCGGCTGGCGCCGACTTCCAGGCGATCGTCGCCGCCGTCCTGCAACAGAAAGGCGAAGCCGCCACGCTGGAGTGGCTCAAGGGCATGAAAACCAATGCAACCATCTATCGCGGCAACAGCGCGGTGCTCAAAGCGGTGAACGCCGGGCAGATCGACAGCGGCGTGATCTATCACTATTACAGCTTCGTCGATCAGTCGAAGACCGGCGAAAACAGCAACAACACCAAGTTGTACTACTTCAAACATCAGGATCCGGGCGCATTCGTCAGCACCTCCGGCGCCGGCGTCCTGGCATCGAGCAAGCATCCGGAGCAGGCGCAGGCGTTCGTCAAATACATCACCAGCAAGGAAGGCCAGGAAGTTCTCGAAACCGGCACCTCCTTCGAGTACGCCGTGGGCAAAGGCGCGCCGTCCAACCCGAAACTGACACCGCTGAAAACCCTCGATGCGCCGAAAGTCGACGCGTCGACCCTCGACAGCAAAAAAGCCGTCGAGCTGATGACCCAGGCCGGATTGCTCTAAGTGATGCCCGAAACCTTGCCTGCACCGGCCGTTGCGACGGCCCCCGCCAGCCTCCTCCACCCTGCCCGCAGGCTTGGCGGGCGCGGCGGCTCGTGGGTGGTGAGCTCGGCGGTGCTGGTGTCATTGTTGTCACTGCTGCCGATTGCGTTCGTGATCGGCGTGTCGTGGTACACCGGTTGGGCAACCATCGAAGCCATGATATTTCGCCCGCGGGTCGGCGAATTGCTGATCAACACCGTGCTGCTGGTGCTGATCACCCTGCCATTGTGCATCGTGCTCGGGACAACCCTGGCCTGGCTGACCGAACGCAGCAACCTCCCCGGCCGACGCTTGTGGTCAGTGCTGGCGGTCGCACCGTTGGCCGTGCCGGCGTTCGTCCACAGTTACGCGTGGGTCAGCCTGATTCCATCGATCCACGGTCTGCCCGCCGGCGTGCTGGTGTCGGTGATCGCGTATTTCCCGTTTCTGTATTTGCCGATTGCCGCGACCTTGCGTCGTCTCGATCCGGCGATTGAAGACGTTGCGCAATCCTTGGGACTCAAGCCTTGGGCGGTGTTCTTTCGGGTGGTGTTGCCGCAATTGCGCCTGGCAATCTGCGGTGGAGCCTTGTTGGTCGGTCTGCATTTGCTGGCCGAGTACGGCTTGTACGCGATGATCCGTTTCGACACCTTCACCACGGCGATCTTCGATCAGTTCAAATCGACCTTCAACGGCCCGGCCGCCAACATGCTCGCCGGGGTTCTGGCGCTGTGCTGTCTGGCGATGCTCACGGCTGAATCCGCCGCCCGTGGCCAGGCGCGGTATGCGCGAGTCGGGTCCGGCAGCGCCCGGGATCAGCGCAGCGTACAACTGGGGCGCGGCGCGACATCTTTGGCGTTACTCCTGCAAACGCTGACCTGCCTGCTGGCGCTCGGTGTGCCGTTGCTGACACTGGGCCGCTGGCTGGTGGCCGGTGGTGTGCAGGTCTGGCAAGGCGACGAGTTAATGCCGGCCCTGCTGCAGACGTTGTCGTATGGCGTGGCCGGCGCGTTGCTGACCAGCATCGCGGCGATTCCCATTGCATGGCTGTCAATCCGCTCTCCCGGCAAACTGCAGCGCTTGCTGGAAGGCTGCAATTACATCACCAGTTCGCTACCCGGCATTGTCGTTGCGTTGGCGTTGGTCACCGTGACCATTCATTTCGCCCGGCCGATCTACCAGACCACCATCACCGTGCTCTTGGCCTATCTGCTGATGTTCCTGCCGCGGGCGCTGGTCAGTCTGCGCGCCGGTTTCGCGCAGGCCCCGGTCGAACTGGAAAACATCGCGCAAAGCCTTGGCCGCTCGCCGTTGCGCGCATTGTGGCTGATCACCGTGCGCCTGGCAGCTCCCGGCGCGGCGGCAGGGGCAGCCCTGGTATTTCTGGCAATCACCAATGAACTGACCGCGACCCTGCTGCTCGCGCCCAACGGCACGCGCACCCTCGCCACTGGCTTCTGGGCGATGACCAGCGAAATCGATTACGCCGCCGCAGCGCCCTACGCGCTCTTGATGATCCTGCTTTCTCTGCCGCTGACGGCCATTCTCTATCACCAATCCAGGCGTACCGCTGGCCGATGAACGCTCTCGAACTGCTCAACCTCAGTAAAACCTTCGGCGCACAAAAGGCGCTCGATGACGTCAGCCTCAACGTGCCGACCGGCAGCCGCACGGTGATCGTCGGCCCCTCCGGTTCCGGCAAGACCACGCTGTTGCGGATGATCGCCGGGTTCGAGTTTCCCGACAGCGGCAGCCTCACGCTCAACGGCCAGACGCTGGTCGACCGCAGCCACGCGGTGCCGGCCTATCAACGGCAGATCGGCTACGTCCCGCAGGACGGCGCGTTGTTCCCGCACATGACCGTGGCGGCGAACATCGGTTTCGGCCTGGCCCTGACCGGCGCCGCGCGCCATCAACGCATTCTGGAGCTGATGGACAGCGTGGCCCTCGATGCGAACATGGCCAACTGTTGGCCGCACGAATTGTCCGGTGGTCAGCAACAGCGCGTATCCCTGGCCCGGGCACTGGCGCAACAACCACGGCTGATGCTGCTCGATGAGCCGTTCTCTGCCCTCGACACCGGTTTGCGTAGTGCCATGCGCAAAATGGTCGCGCGCCTGCTCGAAGACGCCGGCGTCACCACCATTCTGGTGACCCACGATCAGAGCGAAGCGTTGTCGTTTGCCGATCAATTGGCGGTGATGCGCAGCGGCCGGCTGGTGCAGTCCGGGCATCCGATGGATCTCTACCGCTTTCCGAATGATGAGCAGACTGCGCACTTTCTCGGCGAAGCAGTGGTCCTGCCCGCGCGGATCGAGGCAGGTTGGGCGCATTGCGATCTGGGTCAGGTGGCGGTGAACAGCAACGGCTTCAGCGGCGCCGCGCAGATCATGCTGCGCCCCGAACAATTGCAGATCGCCGAAGTGGCGTCTGACAGTCAAGGCTGCCATGCGCTGGTCACCGACCGCGATTTCGCCGGCAATACCTGCACCTTGACGGTTGAACTGAGCTCGTCCGCGACTGAGGATCCGGCCCGTTCGATTCTGGTGCGCAGCTCCGGCATGCACGCGCCGCCCGCCGGCAGCGCGGTGCAACTGTCGGTGCTCGGTGCGGCGCATGTGTTTGGCCTGAACTGATCAGAGATCGAAGCGATCCACCGCCCGCCGCCGCTCGTTGTCATCGCGCACATCGTAGTTGGCGGTGGTCTGGATGTTGCTGTGATGCGCCAGTTTCTGCGCGATCGACAGGTCGTGCTCCTCGATCACCCGGGTGATGAACGAGCGACGGAAATCGTGGGGCATGATCTTCACCCCGACCTGCGTCCCGCGCTGACGGGCGATGTAATAGATCGCGTGCTTGGTGATGCGCTCGCGGGTGATGTGGCTGCCACGGCGGATGCGGTTGAACAGGAAGGCATCGTCGCTCTCGCCTTCCTTGAGCTGTGAACGGCGCAGTTCGAGCCAGGCATTGAGCTTGCTGAACGCCCATGCCGGTGCGTATTTGATCAACTGCTTGTTGCCCTTGGCGGTGACGCACAGGCTGCGCTCGCTGAAATCGACCTGATTCAGGTCCAGATCCACCGACTCCGACTTGCGCATGCCAGTGCCGTACAGCAACGCGATGATTGCCGCATCACGCAGGCCCTGCGGGCGCGGGTCGGCGGCGCAGACTTCCATCAATTCGTGAATCAGCGTGCGCTTGAGATTGCGCCCCTGGGACAGCCGCGTGCCAGCGATGCCCTTGACCGAGCGCATTTTCAACAGATGTTCCTGGCTGATCAGGCTCATGCGCCAGGCTTCATTCATGACCCCGCGCACCGCATTCACATACAACGAAGAAGTGTTGGGTGCGTAGTTGTCTGCGCGCAACGCCGCGACAAGACCCACAACATCTTCGGGTTGTAACGCATGCCAGGGAATCTCTTCGACATTCATGTCTTCAAATCCCAGGCGATCGGCTGCATCTTGCAGCACGTAGCGCATGGTGAGCTGGCTGGAAGGCGCCAAACGCGCGAGGTACAGGCTCATCGGGTTGGGCTTTGGAACGACCGGGGTTGCAGCAACTAAATCAATCAAACGATAAACCTTGAGTAAAAAACGTACAGCACTACAACAACTAACAAATGCAATGTACTTGAAGTAAAGAAGGTACTAGGGCCGCACTGTCCGACAAAAAACTGCGATGGACGGTAGAAGCCTGAACAGCGGCTGTATAAGTGACAGATAAACGATTCGCCAACCGGTTTTTCATGTTCCTTTCACAAAAACCGGCATAACCTTAATTCCCATCGGTTCGGTAGTGGCTTTGCCCAACCTGCCGGGCAAATCGTGAAAAGTCAATCGATCCCGACGTCATGCTTTTTTTGCCAAGTTATTGATGCAGGAGTGCTTTTCTGCGTCTACGCTGAGGTTGGATCCAACGATTCCGTGAATTCATCCTTTATTTTTTTTGCAATGAGGTGCCCATGAGTCAGGCGTTTCTCCCCTTCTCTCGCCCGAGTATCGGCGATGAGGAAATTGCCGCCGTAGAGCAGGTGTTGCGCTCGGGCTGGATCACGACGGGGCCGAAAAACCAGGCACTCGAAGAGCAGTTTGCGCAGTATGTCGGTTGCAAGCACGCGGTAGCCTTGTCTTCGGCCACCGGCGGCATGCACATCACGCTGCTGGCCCTGGGCATCGGCCCGGGCGACGAAGTCATCACCCCGTCGCAGACCTGGGTCTCGACCGCCAACATGATCTCCCTGCTGGGCGCCAAACCGGTATTCGTCGATGTCGACCGCGACACGTTGATGACCGACGCTGCGCGCATCGAAGCGGCCATCACCCCGCGGACCAAGGCAATCATTCCGGTGCACTATGCCGGCGCAGCGTTCGATCTCGATCCGCTGTATGCCCTCGCCGACAAGCACGGCATCCCGGTCATCGAAGACGCCGCCCACGCTGCCGGCACCCGCTACAAGGGGCGTCACGTCGGCTCGCAAGGCACGGCGATCTTCTCGTTCCATGCGATCAAGAACATGACCTGTGCCGAAGGCGCGATGTTCGTCACCGATGACGAAGCCCTCGCCAGCCGTGTGCGCATGCTCAAATTCCACGGCCTGGGCGTCGACGCCTATGACCGTCTGACCGGTGGCCGCAAGCCGCAGGCGCAAGTGATGGAGCCGGGCTTCAAGTACAACCTGGCCGACGTCAACGCCGCGATTGCCCTGGTGCAACTGCAGCGTCTGGAGGAAATCAACGCCCGTCGCACCGAACTGGCCACGAGCTATCTGCAGAAGTTCGAAGGCTTGCCAGTGCAACCGCTGGCCCTGCCCGACTACGCCCAGCAACACGCCTGGCACCTGTTCATCCTGCGCATCGACAGCGAGCGTTGCGGCATGGATCGCGAAGCTTTCATGAAGGCTTTGCAGGATCAGGGCATCGGCACCGGTATCCATTTCATTGCCACCCACCTGCACACCTGGTATCGCCAGCGTGACCCCGACCTCTACCTGCCCAACACCGAATGGAACTCGGCGCGGCTGTGCTCGATTCCGCTGTTCCCCGACATGACCGATCAAGACCTTGACCGTGTTGTCGGTGCCATCGCACAAATCATGGAAAAACGCCTGTGAAACCTTATCCAATCCGCAGTGTGTCGATCGTCATCCCGGTCTACAACGAGCAGGAAAGCCTGCCCGAGCTGCTGCGTCGTACCGAGGCGGCCTGCCGCCAGTTGCATCACGACTTCGAAATCGTGCTGGTCGACGACGGCAGCCGCGACGAATCGGCGAACATGCTCGAAGAAGCCGCCGGGCGTGAAAACAGCCCGTTCGTGGCGGTCATTCTCAACCGTAACTATGGTCAGCACGCCGCGATCATGGCCGGTTTCGAACAGTGCAAGGGCGACGTGGTCATCACCATCGACGCCGACCTGCAGAACCCGCCGGAAGAAATCCCACGGCTGGTGGCCGAAGCCGAAAAAGGTTACGACGTGGTCGGTACCGTGCGCGGCAATCGGCAGGACTCGGCGCTGCGCCGGTATCCGTCCAAGCTGATCAACCTTGCCGTGCAGCGCTCCACCGGCGTTGCCATGAGCGACTACGGCTGCATGCTGCGCGCCTACCGCCGCAACATCATCGACGCGATGCTCGCCTGCCGTGAGCGCAGCACGTTCATCCCGATCCTGGCCAACAGCTTCGCCCGTCATACCACCGAAATCGTCGTGGCCCACGCCGAGCGTGAACACGGCGACTCGAAATACAGCCCGATGCGCCTGATCAACCTGATGTTCGATCTGGTCACCTGCATGACCACCACCCCGCTGCGTTTGCTCAGCATCGTCGGCTTCGCCATGGCCGGTCTGGGTGTGCTGTTCGCCGTTGCGCTGATCATTCTGCGTCTGGCGTTCGGTGCCGGCTGGGCGGGTGGCGGTACCTTCGTACTGTTCGCCGTACTGTTCGTGTTCACCGGTGGCCAGTTCATCGGCATGGGGCTGCTGGGTGAATACCTGGGCCGCATGTACAGCGATGTGCGCGCCCGTCCGCGTTTCTTCATCGAAAAGGTGTTGCGCAGCCAGCCGGCCGATCCGGCCCCTGCCGTCACCGTTGATGGTCTTTCTTCTACCGCTAATTCTTCCACTTCCGATCAGGTTCTCTCATGAGTGCAAAAACTGTTGTCTTCGCCTACCACGATATTGGCTGCGCCGGCATTGAAGCCCTGCTCAACAGCGGCTTTGACATTGCAGCAGTGTTCACTCACGCCGATGATCCGAAAGAAAACGCGTTCTATGCGTCGGTTGCACAACTGTGCGCGAACAAAGGCATTCCGGTACACGCGCCGGAAGACGCCAACCACCCACTGTGGATCGAGCGCATCGCCAAGCTGGACCCGGAGTACATTTTCTCCTTCTACTACCGCAACCTGCTGAGCGAGCCACTGCTGGCCCTGGCGAAAAAAGGCGCGTTCAACCTGCACGGTTCGCTGTTGCCACGTTATCGCGGTCGCGCTCCGGCAAACTGGGTGCTGGTCAACGGCGAAACCGAAACCGGCGTCACCCTGCACCGTATGGTCAAGCGCGCTGACGCTGGCGCGATCGTTGCCCAGCAACGCGTGGCCATCGAGCGCAGCGACACCGGTCTGACCCTGCACGCCAAATTGCGCACAGCCGCCAGCGACCTGCTGCGCGACACCCTGCCGAACATGTTGCAAGGCAAGATCACTGAAACCCCGCAAGACGAATCCAAAGCCACCGTGTTCGGTCGTCGCACCCCAGCGGACGGCAAACTGGTCTGGGCCAAACCGGCCGAAGAACTGTTCAACCTGGTGCGCGCCGTGACCCGTCCTTACCCGGGCGCTTTCTGCGCCGTGGGCGAGCACAAACTGATCGTCTGGAGCGCTGAAGTCGTCAAGGGCAACGAAGGCCAGGCGCCAGGCCGCGTGATCAGCGTCGATCCACTGCGCATTGCCTGCGGTCAAGACTCGTTGGTAATCAACGCCGGTCAGCGCAACGACAACGGTCTGTACCTCAGCGGCCCGCAACTGGCCAACGAACTGGGTCTGGTGGACGGCTCGCTGCTGCGCGGCGCCGAATCCGGTCGTGCGCCACGTCGTACTCGCGTACTGATCCTGGGCGTCAACGGTTTCATCGGTAACCACCTGTCCGAGCGCCTGCTGCGTGACGACCGCTACGAAGTCTACGGCCTGGACATCGGCTCCGACGCCATCGAGCGTCTGCGCAGCCACCCGAACTTCCACTTCGTCGAAGGCGACATCAGCATTCACTCCGAGTGGATCGAGTACCACATCAAGAAGTGCGACGTGGTCCTGCCGCTGGTGGCCATCGCCACCCCAATCGAATACACCCGTAACCCACTGCGCGTATTCGAGCTGGACTTCGAAGAAAACCTGAAACTGGTTCGCTACTGCGTCAAGTACAACAAGCGCGTGATCTTCCCGTCGACTTCGGAAGTCTATGGCATGTGCCAGGACAAGAACTTCGACGAAGACAGCTCGAACCTGATCGTCGGCCCGATCAACAAGCAGCGCTGGATCTACTCGGTCTCCAAGCAACTGCTGGACCGCGTGATCTGGGCTTACGGCGCCAAAGGCCTGAACTTCACCCTGTTCCGTCCGTTCAACTGGATGGGCCCGCGTCTGGACCGTCTGGATTCGGCGCGTATCGGCAGCTCCCGCGCCATCACCCAGCTGATTCTGAACCTGGTGGAAGGCACGCCGATCCGTCTGTTCGACGGCGGCGAGCAGAAGCGTTGCTTCACCGACATCGCTGACGGCGTCGAGGCGCTGGCGCGGATCATCGACAACGACAACGATGTCTGCAACGGCCAGATCATCAACATCGGCAACCCGGACAACGAAGCCAGCATCCGTCAGTTGGGCGAAGAGCTGCTGCGTCAGTTCGAAGCGCACCCGCTGCGTCACAACTTCCCGCCGTTCGCCGGTTTCCGCGACGTGGAAAGCAAGGCGTTCTACGGTGCCGGTTACCAGGACGTGGAACACCGCAAGCCAAGCATCGCCAACGCCAAGCGCCTGCTGAACTGGGAGCCGACCGTGGAAATGCGCGAAACCATCGGCAACACCCTGGACTTCTTCCTGCGTGAAGCCATGCTCGAAATCGCGGACAAGAAGTAATGCAGGCAGGTCTTCGTATCGATGTCGACACCTACCGTGGCACCCGTGAAGGTGTGCCGCGGCTGCTGGAGATGCTCGACGAGGCGCAGGTCAAGGCAACGTTTTTCTTCAGTGTCGGCCCGGACAACATGGGTCGGCATCTGTGGCGCCTGATCCGCCCGCAGTTCCTCTGGAAAATGCTGCGCTCCAACGCTGCCGGCCTCTACGGCTGGGACATTTTGCTGGCCGGCACTGCCTGGCCCGGCAAACCGATTGGCCGTGATCTCGGGCACCTGATGCGTCAGGCCCGGGACGCCGGTCACGAAGTCGGCCTGCACGCCTGGGATCACCATGGCTGGCAGGCCAACGCCGGGCGTTGGAGCGATGCCCAACTGATCGAACAGATTCGTCAGGGCGTCGACACGTTGAGCGACATCCTCGGAGAAAAGATCCAGTGTTCGGCCGCCGCCGGTTGGCGTGCGGACGAGCGCGTGATCGAGGCCAAACAGGCCTTCGGCTTTCGCTACAACAGCGATTGTCGCGGGCAGAGCCTGTTCCGTCCGCTGCTGGCGGACGGCACGCCGGGGACTCCGCAGATTCCGGTGGACCTGCCGACCTTCGACGAAGTCGTCGGCCCGCACGTGGCGGCGAAGGACTTCAACGCCTTCATCCTCGACCGGTTCCAGGCGCAAGCACTCAACGTCTACACCATTCATGCCGAAGTAGAAGGGATTCTGATGGCTCAGGATTTTCGTCAATTGCTGGCCGATGCACGCCAGCGCAATATTGACTTCAAACCCTTGGGTGACTTGTTGCCCGAGTTCTTCAACACGTTGCCCGTGGGCCGCGTACAACGCGGTGCGCTCGAAGGCCGTGAAGGCTGGCTGGGAGTGCAAGGCGCATGACCAGACGCTGGGCACTGCCGCTGTTGATCGGCCTCTGTCTGCTGGCCTATCTGTTGCCGTTGCACACCCATGGCCTGTGGATCCCCGACGAAACCCGCTACGCACAGATCAGCCAGGACATGCTGCTCAGTGGCAACTGGGTATCGCCGCATTTCATGGGGCTGCGTTATTTCGAGAAACCGATTGCCGGCTACTGGATGATTGCCATCGGCCAGGAATTGTTCGGACAAAACCTGTTCGGCGTGCGCTTCGCGTCGGCCCTCAGCACCGTTTTGAGTGTGCTGCTGGCCTATCTGGTCGCGCGCAGGCTATGGAACGATCCGCGCAAGAGCTTCGTCTGCGCCCTGCTCTACATGAGCTTCACGGTCGTCGCCGGCCAGGCCGGATACGCCAACCTTGATCCGCAATTCACCTTCTGGGTCAACCTGAGCCTGGTGGCGCTGTGGTTTGCGCTCGACGGCCGCAGCACCGGGCAACGTCTGGGCGCCTGGGCGGTGTTGGGGCTGGCCTGCGGCATGGGCTTCATGACCAAGGGCTTTCTCGCCTGGTTGTTGCCGGTATTGATCGCGTTGCCGTGGATGCTCTGGCAGAAACGCTGGCGTGAACTGCTGGTATTCGGTCCGGTGGCGATTGCCATCGCGATCATCGTCAGCTTGCCGTGGGCACTGGCGGTGCACGCGCAGGAGCCGGATTACTGGCGGTTCTTCTTCTGGCACGAACACATCCGCCGCTTTGCCGGTGACGATGCGCAGCACGATGCGCCGTGGTGGTTCTATCTGCCGCTGCTGGTGGCGTTCAGCCTGCCGTGGGTCGGTCTGTTGCCGACCGCGTTCAAGCAAGCCTGGCAAACCCGTGCCCAGCCGAAAATGGTCTTCCTGCTGTTGTGGCTGTGGCTGCCGCTGGGCTTTTTCAGCCTGAGCAACGGCAAGCTGCCGACCTACATCCTGCCGTGCCTGTTGCCATTGGCACTGCTGCTGGGCAATGCGCTGGCTGATCGCCTGCGTCTTGAACAAGGTCGGGCGCTGGGGATCAACGGTCTGCTGAACCTGCTGCTGGGTGTGGTCACGCTGATCGCACTGGTTTACCTGCAATTGAACAAACCGGTGTACGACCACGAACTGCACAGCATGGTGCTGGTGTTCATCGCCCTGATCGGCTGGATCATCGCCAACCTCGCGCAAGCGTTCCTGCCGCTGCAATGCTGGGCGGCGCCGGCGCTGGGCAGTCTGTTGCTGGCCGGGATCCTGCCGGCGGCATTGCCCAAGTCGGTGGTGGCCAACAAGACCCCTGATCAGTTCGTCCGTCATCACGTCACTGAACTGTCCGGCGCTACGCATCTGCTGAGCAACGATCTGGGCGCGGCGGCGGCACTGGCCTGGCGCATGAAACAACCGGAGGTCGCGCTGTACAACACGGTCGGCGAACTCAAGTACGGTCTTTCCTACCCGGAAGGCGCCGAGCGCCGACTCACCAAGGACAACGTTCAACAATGGGTACGTGAAGCGCGCCGCAGCGGAGCGGTCGGTGTGCTGATGCGCGTCAAGGGCCAGGACGAGCTCGAAGAGCTGGACCTGCTGCCCAAGGACGGTACCCGTTACGAATCGGGCAATCTGGTGATCATGGTGCTGCCCAAGGATCCGTCATGAGCTGGTTGCTGTTACTGACGGCGTGTCTGCTGACGTGCCTGGGGCAAGTCGCGCAGAAATTCGCCGTGGAGAGCTGGCGCGGCGTTGATTCGTCCTGGGCCGACAAACTGCGTTCGCCATGGTTGTGGCTGGCGCTGGTTTCTCTCGGCAGCGGGCTGTTGGTGTGGCTGCTGGTGTTGCAACGTCTTGAAGTGGGCATCGCTTACCCGATGCTCAGCCTCAACTTCGTGCTGATCACCCTGATTGCCCGCTTCGTCTTTCGCGAGCCCATCGACCGCCAGCATTGGCTGGGCGTGGCGCTGGTGATCGGCGGCGTGGTTTTGCTGGGGCAACAGTCATGAACAAGGCACGTGGTATCGGTTTCGCCCTCGCCAGCGTGGGGTTGGTCAGCAGTGCCCAACTGGGCATGCGCTGGAGCATGACGCGCCTGCCGCAACCGGAACAATGGCTGACGGCGCTGAGCGCCGGCAGTGTCGATCTGTCGGCACTGGCGGTGGTGCTGGTGGCAATTTTCGCCTACGCCCTGTCGATGCTCTGCTGGCTCGCGGCATTGCGCGATCTGCCGCTGGGCCGGGCTTATTCACTATTGAGCATCAGCTACGCGCTGGTGTACCTGCTGGCGGCCAGTCTGCCGCTGTTCAACGAATCGTTCAGTTTCACTAAATCGCTGGGCGTGGCACTGGTCATGCTCGGGGTCATCACTATTAACACTCGTCCGTCTCGTGCGCCCGAATTCAGGAGTGCTCCATGAAAATCACAGTATTTGGTAGCGGTTATGTTGGCCTGGTGCAGGCCGCCGTGTTGGCCGAAGTCGGTCACGACGTCGTGTGCATGGACATCGATCAGAAGAAAGTCGAACTGCTGCGCCAGGGTCACGTCAGTATCTTTGAACCGGGCCTGTCGAGCCTGGTACGCGAAGGTCTGGACTCCAGCCGCCTGCATTTCACGTCCGATGAAAAACTCGCCGTACAACACGGTCGCGTCGCGTTCATCGCCGTGGGTACACCGTCCAGTGAAGACGGTTCGGCCGATCTGAAATACGTGCTGTCGGTGGGTGACGCCGTGGCGCGCCACCGTGAGCAGCCGCTGATCCTGGTGGAGAAATCCACCGTACCGGTCGGCACCGGCGACACCCTGCGTGCACACATTCAAGCCGCGCTGGACAAGGCCGGTCGTGAGCTGCAGTTCGATATCGTGTCTAACCCGGAATTCCTCAAGGAAGGTTCGGCGGTGTCCGACTGTCGTCGTCCGGACCGCATCGTCATCGGTTGCGAAGGTGACGAAGTGCGCGATGTGATGCGCGACCTGTACTCGCCGTTCAACCGCAACCACGACCGCATCATGTTCATGGACCTGCGCAGCGCCGAGCTGACCAAATACGCCGCCAACTGCATGCTGGCGACCAAGATCAGCTTCATCAACCAGATCGCCGAACTGGCTGAACACCTGGGCGCCGACATCGAGTCGGTCCGTCAGGGCATCGGTGCCGACACGCGTATCGGTTACCACTTCATCTACCCGGGCTGCGGTTACGGCGGTTCGTGCTTCCCGAAAGACATGCGCGCGCTGATCCACAGTGCCGAACAGGCGCATTGCTCCAGCGACCTGCTGCAAGCGGTCGAGGCGATCAACGAGCGGCAGAAGCACAAGCTGTTCGACCGCATCAATGCGTTCTACAAAGGTGATCTGCGCGGCAAGACCTTCGCCCTGTGGGGCCTGGCGTTCAAGCCGAACACCGACGACATGCGCGATGCGCCGAGCCGCGTGCTGCTCGATTCGCTGTTCGCCGCTGGCGCCAGCGTTCGCGCGTTCGACCCGGAAGCGATGCAGGAAACCCAGCATCTGTATCCGAACGAAGAAAAACTGATGCTGATGGGCACCCCGGAATCGGTGCTGTCGGGTTCCGATGCGCTGATCATCTGCACCGAATGGCAGCAGTTCAAGGCGCCGGATTTCGACCTGATCGAGCAGCGCCTGAAAGCCCCGGTGATCTTCGACGGTCGCAACCTGTACGACGCCGAGCGTCTGGCGCGCAACGGCTTCAAGTACTTCCCGATCGGCCGTGGTGACTCGCGCAAACTGCCGATCCCGCTGCAACAGTGGCCTAACAAAGCGGACGTCGCTTGATCACGTTGTCGCCTGTCATCCGCCGGCAGTCCCTGATCGCAGGGCTGCTGGCGCTGTTGCTGTTCATAGCCGGGGTTTACGGACAGGCTCCCATTGGCTTCGATTCACGGTTCGTACTGTTTGCCCAGGAAATGCTGAGACACGGGCCGACCGTATTCCCGACCACTTACGGTCAACCTTACGCCGACTATTCAGCGCTCTCGACGCTGTTCATCTGGTTGTTGTCGTTGCCCTTCGGCGCGATCAACACCCTGACGGCATGGCTGCCAAGCGCGATTGCCGGCGGCGTGATCGTGACGTTGATGTATCGCTTGCTGGCGGTGCATTCGCAGCGTTGGGCGTTGATCAGCATTGCGCTGTTGATGCTCACCAGCACCTTCGTCACCGAAGTGCGCGCCGTGTCGCAAGACCTGATGCTCGCCGCCGTGGCGCTGTCGGTGTTTTACCTGGGCTACGCGCACGATCACTTCGGCTCACGTCGTCGCTGGCCGCTGATCTTTATCCTGTTGTTGCTGGGCTTCGGTATTCGCGGGCCCATCGGCCTGGTGGTGCCGACCGGCATGCTCTGCAGTTACTACTTGCTCAACCGCGAGTGGAAACGGCTGTTGGTGTTCGGTGTGCTGGCGTCGATCCTGCTCGCTGCATGCGTCGGCCTGCTGTTGTGGCTGGCTAAACTCAGCGGTGGCGAGGCGTTCCTGCAAGACGTGATTCGTATGCAGTTCATGGGGCGCATGGACGGCAGCGAAGGCGTCAGCGGTTCGCTGTATTACTTCACCAGCTCGATAGGCAATTACGCACTGGCGTATCCGCTGGCGATACTGGCGTTGGCCGCGACCTGGCTGAGCAAGCCGCATCAGCGCGGGCCGGCCTTGCGTCTGGTGCAATACTGCGCGGCCGCCGGGCTGATCGTCATGGTCGGTCTGTCGATTCCACAGGCGAAGAAGGCGCGTTACCTGCTGCCGATGTTGCCGATGGCGGCGATCATTGCGGCGTACCCGTTCCAGGTTGTGCACGGTCGGGTGTTCCGCGTATTGCGCGGGGTAATTCAAGGCATCTGGCTGGTGACGCCGGGGCTGTTGATGGTGGCCCTGCTGGTTGCCAAGCGCCGCTTTCCCGAGCAGCTCGACGGCATCACCCTGGTGCTGATCGTGCTCGGCGTTCTGCAATTGCTCGCGTTGTCGCGTCTGATGATCCCGCGCTGGCGTGCCGAAGTGTTGGCGCTATGCTCGGTGCTCGCGTTGTGGACGGTGTATGCCGCGGTGTTTGAACCGGTAGAACGACGCCTGTACGACACGCAGGTGTTCAGTCGCGCCGCGTTCGCGCAGGTGCAGCAGAACCCGGCACCGCTGGTGCTGCACGGCATGGGCAAAGACGCCAAGGCGATCAAGTTCATGGTCAACGTCGAGCAGGATCTGCAACCGCAGTTCACCGAAACAGTCCAGCAACTCGAAGCCCTCAAGGGCCCGGCCTGGCTGATGATGGACAGCAAGGACCTGCAATCGCTACAGGGCACCCCGCTGGCCGGCTTGCAACCGGTGGTCACGGGCAGTTTCGACAAGAACGATTACGTGCTGCTGTACCTGAAGCCCTTGTAGACCTTGTCGAAGGCTGCGATCTTCTGATTTTGGATCGCAGCCAGCGACAGCGCCTACAGGGATTTCTTGACCATGAGTTTTGTTGTACGCCGGGCGCGGCAGAATGATGCCGCCGCCCTCCCCGCCATCGAACGCTCGGCCGCCGAGCTGTTTCGCACAGATCCAACCCTCGCCTGGCTTGCCGACACCGACGTGGCAAGCGCCGCGCAACACCGCCAAGCCATCGACAATGCCCACGTCTGGGTCGCCGAAACCACCTCGGCGCAACTCGCAGGTTTTATCCGCGCGCTGGATTTCGACAACTTGCTGCACATTGAAGAACTGTCGGTCAGCCTCGCGTTTCAGGGACAAGGCGTGGGCCGTCAACTGCTGCTGGCCGCGATTGAACATGCCCGCTGCGAGCAAATGCGCGCGGTGACCCTGACCACGTTTCGCGACGTGCCGTGGAATGCGCCTTTTTATCAGCGGATGGGGTTTGTGGAAGTCGCACCCGGTGAGCACGAAGCGCATTTGCTCGATGCTCTGCAGAAAGAAATCGAACAGGGTTTTGCCGCCGAACGCCGCTGCGCCATGCGCCTGCCCCTCTATTGATAACACCGCCGATCCCCTCTGTGGGAGCGGGCTTGCTCGCGAAGGCGGTGTGCCTGCTGATAAAGATGCTGGATGTGCCGGCCCCTTCGCGAGCAAGCCCGCTCCCACACGGATTTGCGGTGTGTCAGGTTGACCGCTGAGCGGGACCCGGTGAGGATGGCAAGGCTCACCCGCGCATTCTGAAATAAGGACATTGATCTCTTCGTGGCCACCTACTCCTGCCTGATCCGCCGACTGATGATCACCTCGCTGAGCATCGTCATCAGCCGCGCCCTGATCAGTCCGCTGCTGACCTTGTTTCTCAGCAACAAACTGGGCCTTAACCCGCAGGACGTCGGTCTGCTGTTGGGCATCGCCGTGTTCAGTGCCACGCTGTTGTCGCTGTACGGCGGCTACATCATCGATCGCCTCGACAAGCGTCAGCTGTTGATCCTGACCATGCTTTCCAGCGGTGTCGGCCTGATGCTGCTGACCTTCGCGCAGAATCTGTACCTGGTCACGCTGGTGCTGATCATCAGTGAAACGGCGTCGGCGCTGTTCCTGATCTGCTCCAAAGCGATGCTCAGTGAAAACCTGCCGGTCGGCCAGCGGGTCAAGGCGTTCTCGCTGAACTACACGCTGACCAATATTGGCTACGCCGTCGGCCCGATGATCGGCGTGGTGATTGCCGGCGTTCAGCCTTCAGCGCCGTTTATTGTCGCGGGGCTGATTGCCGCCGGCAGCGTTTTCCTGCTGCTGGGTGTGTCCCGCGAGGCCAGTCCGCTGTCGCAGGTCAGCCAACCGCAGAGTTTCCTGAACACCCTGATCATCCTGAAAAACGACCGCACGATGATCCTGTTCACCTTTGGTTGCCTGCTCAGCACCCTGGTTCACGGGCGCTTCACCCTGTACCTGTCGCAGTACCTGCTGGTGACCCACACGCAGGACCAGACACTCGACACCATGGCCGCCCTGCTCGCCTGCAACGCGATCACGGTGATCCTGCTGCAATACCAGATCGGGCGATTCCTCAAACGTGAGCATCTGCGCTACTGGATTGCCGGCGGCACCGCGTTGTTCATCGTCGGTCTGATCGGCTTCAGCCTGGCCGACAGTCTGGTCGGCTGGTGCGTGGCGATGTTCATCTTCACCCTCGGCGAGATGATCATTTACCCGGCGGATTTCCTCTTCGTCGACACCCTGGCCCCGGAAGAGCTGCGCGGCAGTTACTACGGCGCGCAGAACCTCGCGGCGTTAGGCGGCGCGGTGAGTCCGGTGATGTGCGGGTTCCTGTTGATGCACACGCCGGCGCCGAGCATGTTCTACGCCTTGAGCGCCCTGGCGGCGTTGGGCGGGTATTTGTGTTTTGTCAGTGGACGCCGCGCGGCGATAATTCAAAAATAATGCACTGAAGCAGCATTTATATGAATTTGTCAGCATCGAGTTTGCACGGCACACTGTACGCGTTCCTCCCCCAATAGTTGGAACGCTTCGAGGACTTTCCGAAACGGACAAGTCCTTTTTTTGCCCCGAATTTACCGCAAGGACCCGATGTACATGCTCGCTCGCTGGTTGCCCGCCGCCATCAACACCCGCCCCACCGAATGGAGCCGCGCCGCGATCGGCATGGCGCTGGGCACCTTGTTCAGCGTCTGGGCATGCAGTCAAGTGTTCGGCATTGAGGTCGCGTATCACCTGATCGGGCCGTTGGGCGCCTCGGCCGTGTTGCTGTTTGCCGTGTCTTCCGGCGCACTCGCGCAACCGTGGTCGATCATCGGCGGCTATCTGTGCGCCAGCGTGGTCGCGCTATTGGTGGCCCACGTCCTCGGCCGAACCCTCGGCAGCGCCTGCCTGGCGGCGGGCATGGCGCTGATCCTGATGTGCTGGCTGCGTTGCCTGCATCCACCGGCCGGCGCCTTGGCGCTGACGCTGGTGCTGGCCGATCCGGCCACTATCGCCATGGACTGGAAAGCCATGGAACCGGTGATGCTCGCCGCCGCCTGCATGCTGCTCAGCGCCCTGGCCTACAACAACCTGACGCGCATCCGCTACCCCAAGCGCCCGGTCGAGCCAGCGCCGCTGCTGGCTCCCGTCGATAGCCAGGCAATTACCGCTGAGGATTTGAAACTGGCATTGGCCGACATGGAAGCCTTTATCGACGTCACCCCCGAAGACCTCGAACAACTGATCCACGCCAGCGAGCTGCACGCCAAACGCCGCAGCATCGGCGAAGTTTTCACCCGATAACCACCTGCATCATTGTGACGAGGGAGCTTGCTCCCGCCGGACTGCGAAGCGGTCCGACACCGCGGGATTACGACTGCTGCGCAGCCGAGAGGGAGCAAGCTCCCTCGCCACAACGGCAATCCTCAACCTGCTGCAAAAACGCAAACTCCCCCTGCACATTTCCCGGTTGTAAACGGCAAATTTGCACTGTTACGATCCGTCAACGCTCGCGCGCGAGCTTCTCGAATAAAGATAATAAAAGCAGGGAGTTAGTGATGACTGCTCAGGCTTCATCCCCGCGGACGCCGTCCATGGATGCCACACAAAACGAAGTGCTGGCCGAGGTTCGCAATCACATCGGTCACCTGACCCTCAACCGCCCCGCCGGTCTCAACGCCATCACCCTCGACATGGTTCGTCAGTTGCAGCAGCAACTCGATGCCTGGGCCACTGACCCCAGCGTGCGCGCGGTTGTGCTGCGCGGTGCCGGTGACAAGGCTTTCTGTGCCGGTGGCGATATCCGTTCGCTGTACGACAGCTTCAAAAGCGGCGACACGCTGCACGAAGATTTCTTCGTCGAGGAATACGCCCTCGACCTGACGATTCATCATTACCGCAAACCGGTGCTGGCCTTGATGGACGGTTTCGTCCTGGGCGGTGGCATGGGCCTGGTGCAAGGTGCGGATCTGCGGGTGGTCACCGAAAAGAGTCGTCTGGCGATGCCCGAGGTGGCGATCGGTTATTTCCCCGATGTCGGCGGCAGCTATTTCCTCTCGCGGATTCCCGGTGAACTGGGGATCTATCTGGGCGTCAGCGGCGTGCAGATTCGTGCGGCCGATGCGTTGTACTGCGGGCTGGCCGACTGGTTTGTCGACAGCAGCAAACTGGCGAGCCTCGACGAACAACTCGATCACCTGGAATGGCGCGATACGCCGCTCAAGGATCTGCAGAGTCTGCTCGCGAAAAATGGCGTGCAAACCCTGGCCGATGCACCGCTGGAGAAACTGCGCCCGGCCATCGACCATTTCTTCGCCCTGCCGGACGTGCCGAGCATTGTCGAGCAACTGCGCGCAGTCACCGTCGCCGACAGCCATGAGTGGGCGACCACCACCGCCGACCTGCTGGAGACCCGCTCGCCACTGGCGATGGCCGTAACCCTGGAAATGCTCCGTCGCGGTCGGCACCTGAGCCTGGAACACTGTTTCGCCCTCGAACTGCATCTGGATCGCCAGTGGTTCGAACGCGGCGACCTGATCGAGGGCGTGCGCGCCCTGCTGATCGACAAAGACAAGACACCACGCTGGAACCCGCCGACCCTCGCTGCGCTGGACGCCGGGCATGTCGCGAGTTTCTTCCACGGTTTTACTGAGAGCGGGAGCTGAGCCATGCACGATCTCGAACTGACTGAAGAGCAAGTGATGATCCGCGACATGGCCCGGGACTTCGCCCGCGGCGAAATCGCGCCCCATGCGCAAGCCTGGGAAAAGGCCGGCTGGATCGACGACGCGCTGGTGGCGAAGATGGGCGAACTCGGTTTGCTCGGCATGGTGGTGCCCGAGGAATGGGGCGGCACCTACGTCGATTACGTGGCCTATGCGCTGGCGGTGGAAGAGATTTCTGCCGGCGACGGAGCCACCGGTGCATTCATGAGCATCCACAACTCGGTGGGCTGCGGCCCGGTCATGAACTACGGCAGCGAAGCGCAGAAACAGACCTGGCTGGCGGATCTCGCCAGTGGCCAGATGATTGGCTGCTTCTGCCTCACCGAACCGCAGGCCGGCTCCGAGGCGCACAACCTGCGCACCCGCGCCGAACTGCGTGACGGCCAGTGGGTGATCAACGGCGCCAAGCAATTCGTCAGCAATGGTAAACGGGCGAAACTGGCGATCGTGTTTGCGGTGACCGACCCGGATCTGGGCAAGAAAGGCATTTCTGCGTTCCTGGTGCCCACCGATACTTCGGGGTTCATCGTCGATCGCACCGAACACAAGATGGGCATCCGCGCTTCCGACACCTGTGCGGTGACGTTGAACAACTGCAGCATTCCCGAAGCCAATCTCCTCGGCGAGCGCGGCAAGGGCCTGGCGATTGCCTTGTCCAACCTTGAAGGCGGCCGCATCGGCATCGCTGCGCAAGCCTTGGGCATCGCCCGGGCGGCGTTTGAAGCGGCGCTGGTTTACTCCCGCGACCGAATCCAGTTCGGCAAGCCGATCAATGAGCACCAGAGCATCGCCAACCTGCTGGCCGACATGCACATGCAAATCAACGCGGCGCGACTGATGATCCTGCACGCGGCGCGTCTGCGCACAGCGGGCAAGCCGTGCCTGTCGGAGGCGTCACAGGCCAAACTGTTCGCCTCGGAAATGGCCGAGAAGGTCTGCTCCTCGGCGATTCAGATTCATGGCGGGTATGGGTATCTGGAGGACTATCCGGTCGAGAAGTACTACCGCGATGTGCGGATTACCCAGATCTATGAAGGCTCGAGCGAGATTCAGCGGATGGTGATTGCCCGAGAATTGAAGAACTATCAGTTGTAATGCCAAAAGCTTCGCGAGCAAGCCCGCTCCCACATTGGATCTGCGTCGTACACAAATCCCATGTGGGAGCGGGCTTGCTCGCGAAGGCGTCAGTCAGGTCAGCGCATTATTTGCCCTGAAACTCCGGCGTCCGCTTGGCCACAAACGCGGCCATCCCTTCTTTCTGATCCTGGGTGGCGAACGCCGCATGGAACACCCGACGCTCGAAACGTACGCCTTCAGTCAGGTTGACCTCAAAGGCGCGGTTGACGCTTTCCTTGACCATCATCGCAATCGGCAGCGATTTGCTGGCGATCACCGCGGCGACTTTCAGCGCCTCGTCGAGCAACTCATCGCTCGGCACGATCCGCGCGACGATGCCGCAGCGCTCGGCTTCCTCCGCATCGATCATCCGCCCGCTCAGGCACATTTCCATGGCCTTGGCCTTGCCCACGGCGCGGGTCAGGCGCTGGGTGCCGCCCATGCCCGGGAGCACGCCGAGGTTGATTTCCGGCTGGCCGAATTTGGCACTGTCGCCGGCCAGAATGAAGTCGCACATCAGCGCCAGTTCACAGCCGCCACCGAGGGCGAAGCCGTTGACCGCAGCGATGATCGGCTTGCGTCGGTTGGCCAGGCGGTCGCTGTCGCTGAACAGATCATCCATGTAGATCTGCGGATAGGTGAGTTCGGCCATTTCCTTGATGTCGGCGCCGGCGGCAAAAGCTTTCTTCGAACCGGTGATGACGATGCAACCGATATTGGTGTCGGCTTCCAGGCCGTCGAGGGCGTGGTTCACTTCACTGACCAGTTGCGCGTTCAGGGCGTTCAGCGCCTGTGGTCGGTTCAGCGTGATCAGGCCGACGCGGCCGTGGTTTTCCAGCAGAATCGTTTCGTAAGTCATGGGCAAGATTCCTTGTCAGAGATTGCGCGAAATAACCATGCGCTGAATGTCGCTGGTGCCTTCGTAGATCTGGCAGACGCGCACGTCGCGGTAGATGCGTTCCAGCGGGAAGTCGTTGAGATAACCGTAACCGCCCAGCGTCTGCAACGCCATTGAGCAAACCTTCTCGGCCATTTCCGAGGCGAACAGTTTGGCCATCGAAGCCTCGACCAGCGCCGGCTGACCGCTGTCACGCAGGGCGGCGGCGTAATGCACCATTTGCCGGGCAACGGCGATCTGCGTGGCCATGTCGGCGAGACGGAAGGCCACGGCCTGGTGCTCGATGATCGGTTTGCCGAAAGTGTCGCGCTCACGGGCGTAATCGCGGGCCGCTTCGAACGCGGCACGGGCCATGCCCACCGCTTGCGAAGCGATGCCGACGCGTCCGCCTTCGAGGTTGGCCAAGGCAATCTTGTAGCCTTCACCCTCCTCACCCAAGCGGTTGGCGACCGGCACTTTCACGTCTTCAAACAGAATCTGGCAGGTGTCCGAAGCATGCTGGCCGAGCTTGTCTTCGACCCGGGCGACTTTGTAGCCCGCTGAATCGGTGGGCACGATGAACGCGGTGATGCCGCGTTTGCCGGCACTCGGGTCAGTCACCGCAAACACGATCACGATCCCGGCGTTCTGCCCGGAAGTGATGAACTGTTTGCAGCCGTTGAGCACGTAGTGATCGCCTTCGAGGCGCGCGCGGGTTTTCAGGCTGCTGGCGTCGGAGCCGGCCTGCGGCTCGGTCAATGCGAACGCACCGAGCATCGCGCCGCTGGCCAGCGGTTTGAGGAAGCGTTCGCGCTGATCGTCGTTGCCGAACTTGAGGATCGGCACGCAGCCGACCGAGTTGTGCACGCTCATGATGGTCGAGCAGGCGCCGTCGCCGGCGGCGATTTCTTCCAGGGCCATGGCGTAGGCCAGGTAGCCGGTATCACAACCGCCCCACTGCTCCGGCACCAGCATGCCGAAGAAGCCCAGCTCGGCCATCTCGCCGATGGCTTCCTTGGGGAAACGGTGCTCGCGATCCCACTCGGCGGCGAACGGTTTCAGTCGTTCCTCGGCGAACTGCCGGGCCATGTCGCGAATCTGGGATTGGTCTTCGTTGGGAATCATGGTGAATCCTTAATTCTGGTAACACCACCCGTTCATTGTGGGAGGGGGCTTGCTCCCGAAGAGGCCGGGTCAGTCAAATAACTTCTGAATGACACACCGCTTTCGGGAGCAAGCCCCCTCCCACAAGGACAGTCAGATGTTGGCTTCAGTAGACGCATTCCACGGCCATCGCCGTGGCTTCACCGCCGCCGATGCAAATCGCTGCGATCCCGCGTTTCAGGCCCTTCTGGCGCAGGGCCGAGAGCAAGGTCACCAGAATCCGCGCGCCCGAGGCACCGATCGGATGGCCCAGCGCGCAGGCGCCGCCATGCACGTTGAGCTTGTCGTGGGGGATCTCCAGATGGGTCATCGCCGCCATCGCCACCACGGCGAACGCTTCGTTGATCTCGAACAGGTCGACCTCGTTCAGCGCCCAACCGGTCTTCTTCACCAGCTTCTTGATCGCGCCAATCGGTGCCACCGGGAACAGGCCCGGAGTGTCGGCAAACGCCGCGTGGCCGTGAATCACCGCCAGTGGCTTCAGACCGAGTTTCTGCGCTTGCGACTGGCGCATCAGCACCAGCGCCGCAGCGCCGTCGGAGATCGAACTGGAGTTCGCCGCCGTCACCGTGCCGCCTTCGCGGAACGCCGGTTTCAGTGAGGCGACCTTGTCCAGTTTGGCTTTCGGCGGCTGCTCGTCGTTGCTGATCAGCACTTGTTCCTTGCCGACGGTCACGGTCAGCGGAACGATCTCGGCCTTGAAGCTGCCGTCCTTGATCGCCTGCTGGGCGCGGGTGGTCGAAGCGATAGCAAAGGCATCCTGGGCTTCGCGGCTGAAGTCGTTGGTTTCGGCGCAGTCTTCGGCGAAGGTGCCCATCAGACGGCCCTTGTCGTAGGCGTCTTCGAGGCCGTCGAGGAACATCGAGTCGAGCACCCGGCCATGGCCCATGCGGTAACCGGCGCGGGCACGATCCAGCAGATATGGCGAGTTGGACATGCTTTCCATGCCGCCGGCGATCACCACGTCGGCGCTGCCGGCCCGCAGCATATCGTGGGCGAGAATGGTGGTTTCCATGCCCGAGCCGCACATCTTGTTGACCGTGGTGCAACGGGTGGATTTATCCAGCCCGGCACCCAGAGCCGCCTGCCGTGCCGGCGCCTGACCGAGGCCGGCGGGCAATACGCAACCGAACAGCACTTCGTCGACCGCATCGCTGGCGACGCCTGCGCGTTCAACCGCGGCCTTGATCGCCGCAGCACCGAGTTGCGGCGCGGTGAGGCTTTTCAGTTCGCCCTGAAAACCGCCCATCGGGGTGCGGACGGCGCTGACGATGACAATTGGATCGTTGGAAAGGCTCATGACAAATCCTCCTTACTTGGCGGCCATGCGCAAGGCGCCGTCGAGACGGATCACCTCACCGTTGAGCATGCTGTTTTCGATGATATGCCGAACCAGCGCGGCGTACTCGGCAGGTTTCCCAAGACGCGGCGGGAACGGTACGCCGGCGGCCAGCGACTCGCGCACTTCCGGGGTCATGCCGGCCATCATCGGGGTTTCGAAAATGCCTGGAGCGATGGTCATCACGCGGATGCCGAAGCGCGCCAGTTCGCGGGCGGCCGGCAGGGTCAGGCTGGCGATCGCGCCTTTGGAGGCGGAATACGCGGCCTGGCCGATCTGGCCGTCGAATGCTGCGACCGAGGCGGTGTTGATGATCACCCCGCGCTCGCCGTCGGCATTCGCTTCGCTCTCGGCGATCGCCGCTGCCGCCAGACGCAGCATGTTGAAGCTGCCGATCAGATTGACGTTGATCACTTGGGCAAAACTGGCCAGAGCATGCGGGCCGTTCTTGCCGAGAATCTTCTCACCCCGCACGATGCCGGCGCAGTTGACCAGACCGTTAAGGCTGCCAAAAGCTTTGAGCGTGGCCTGTACGGCGGCTTCGGCAGCGGCTTCATTGCTGATGTCGGCGACGACGCTTTGCGCGCCGAGGCGCTGGGCCTGCGCGGCTACCGCTTCGGCGTTCATGTCCACCAGCATCACTTTGGCGCCGGCGTTGACCAGCAACTCAGCGGTGGCGGCACCCAGGCCGGAGGCGCCGCCGGTGACGATAAAAACCTTGTTCTCGATCTGCATGACTGACTTCCTGATTCAAGCTGAAACGTTGTGCGCCGCGGCCTCTTGAGCCTTGGCGATTTCCTGGTTGCGCAAGATAAAGCGCTGCAATTTGCCGCTTGGGGTTTTCGGCAATTCGCTGACAAATTCGATTTCACGCGGGTACGAATGCGCGGCCAGACGTTTGCGCACGTGCTGCCGCAACTCCTCGGCCAGCGCCGGTTCGGCGCGGTATTGCGGGTTGAGCACGACGAAGGCTTTGACCAACTCGGTGCGCTCCGGGTCAGGCTTGCCGACCACGGCGGCTTCGACCACCGCCGGGTGTTCGATCAGCGCGCTTTCGACGTCGAACGGGCCGACGCGGTAGCCCGAGGTGGTGATCACGTCATCACTGCGACCGACAAAGCTGATGCTGCCATCCGGGTTCCATTCCACGGTGTCGCCGCTGAGGTAGTAATCACCGACGAAGGCTTTGGTCGGCACGCCTTGGTAACCGCCGAACCAGCACATCGGCGACTGTGTACGGTCGATGGCGAGGATGCCCGGCTGGCCGACGCCGAGTTCGTTGTAATTTTCGTCGAGCACCACGATGCGGTGGCCCGGCGAGGCGAAACCGGCGGCGCCAAGGTGGATCGGGTGCTCCAGACCGTGGTGGTTGCACAGGACCATACCCAGTTCGGTCTGGCCGTAATGGTCGTGAATCACCACACCGAGGTTGTCGGCGAACCAGCGGATCACTTCCGGGTTGAGCGGCTCGCCGGCGCTGCTGACGATGCGCAGCTTGCCTTTGATCGATTTGGCGAACTCGTTGCCGCCGGCGATCAGCAGACGATAGGCCGTCGGCGAACCGGTGAGATTGGTGATGCTGTATTTGTTGATCACCCGGCAGGTGCTTTCGAGGGTGAACGGGCCATCGTAAAAGGTGATCGGGTGCCCCATCGACATAGGGCCGGTGACGCCGAAATAGATGCCGTAGGCCCAGCCCGGATCGGCGACGTTCCAGAACGAATCTTCAGGACGCAGATCCACCGCGTCGCGGGTGTAGCTCTGGAACGCGACGATGGCCTTGAGCGGCACCGACAGCGCTTTCGACGGACCGGTGGTGCCCGAGGTGAACATCAGCAGGAACGGGTCTTCGCCCGTCAGCAGTACCGGCTCGCAGACGCTGGAATAGTTGGCCAGCTCGGCCCAGAAACTGAAATCGCCACGGACGATGCCCTGACCTTTCGCGCCGCCGACGGTGATGATGGTCGGGCAATCGTTGACCTCGGCGAGTTTCGGCCGGTTGACCGCATCGGTGACCACCACTTTGGCCGCGGAGCTGTTCAGCCGATGTTCGATGGCCTTGGGGCCGAACGCGGTGAACAGTGGCTGATATACCGCGCCGATGCGCCAGGTGGCGAACACGGTGATGAGCAATTCGATGTTGCGTGGCAGCAGGCCGGCGACCTTGTCGCCCTTCTGCACGCCCTGGGCGAGAAGGAAATTGGCGAAACGCGCGGCTTTGTCTTGCAGCTCGCTGAAGGTGTACGTGGCACTCGCGCCGTCGCGGCCCTCCCAGAACAACGCAATGCGCCCTGGCAAGGCGTGGCGGTCGCAACATTCGACGCAGGCGTTGAGCGCCTCCAGCGTGCCGCTGAGCGCAGCGTCCACGGTGTGCTGATAGTTGAACTGTTCGGTGGCAGACAAGTAATCGCGCATTGCCAGAATCCCTCTGTGTTTTTATTAGGCTGGGAACCGTAAACAACACAGGGATAGTCGCGCTGCGGCGCGGAGGCGGCAATGGTCAAAGCTGTCAATCTGGCTGATTGGTTTGGCCATGTTTGCATAATTGCAAACATGGCCCTGTAGGAGCTGCCGCAGGCTGCGATCTTTTGATCTTGTTTTTAAAAATCAAAGTCAAAAGATCGCAGCCTGCGGCAGCTCCTACAGGTTGTGCGTTTCAAAATGTGGGAGCGCGCCTGCTGGCGATGGAGTCAGACGGCTTCGTTAAGGATCAACGTACGATAATGCCCCGGATTCGACCCCGACCACTTGCGAAACGCCTTGTAGAACGAACTCGCATCGGCAAACCCCAGCCGCATGGCGATTTCGACGAAGCTGATCGACGGCTCGGCCAGCCAGGTAATTGCCAGTTCCTTGCGCACGCTGTCCTTGAGACCCTGATAGGTCTGCCCCTCCTCGGACAATCGCCGGCGCAGGGTCGAGGCGGACATGCACAGTTGTTGCGCCAGCGCCTCGGTCTCCGGCCACTGTTCGGCGGGTAACTGCCGCAGATCCTGTTTGATTCGGCTGGCAAGGCTTTCCGGGTCGCGGTACTTCACCAGAATGTTTGCCGGCGCATGGGCCAGAAAGCGTTTCAGCTCTTCGGCCGTACGCTTGATCGGCAGGTCGAGACAGTCAGCGGCGAAGATCATCCGCGTGCGCGGACGCTCGAAGCGCAGGTTTTCCGAGAACATCACCCGGTAGTCGTCGCAGAAATCCGGCTCGGCGCAGCGCAACTCGATGGCCAGAATCGGAATCCGCCGCCCCGCCAGCCAACAGGCCACGCCATGGACGATCATCCAGTAGGTGAAATAGGTAAACGCCCGGCGCGGCTCGGGATCGTCTTCGAGCAGGACGATTTCCGCCAGACTTTGCTGATGCAGCAGTTGCGCCGGGATTTTTTCCAGCATCAGCGAGAGGAAGTTCAGCCCGCTGTTGAGCCCGGCGGCCAGCGTCGGTTGCGCCATGGCGCTGCGACAGAGGAACTCAAGACTGCCGGACTTGAGCTTGCGCGGATCCATGCCGAAGAACTCGTCATCACCGCGCCGGGCCAGCAATCGCCAGAGTTTCGCGTATTGCGAGGCCGGCACCCGGCCCTGTTCGCTGTGCAGCAGGGCCGGAGCAATCCCGACCTTGTTCAAGACTTCATCCGTGGCCACGCCCGGGGCACAACTTTGCAGCAGCGCTTCACGCACCAGTTGCACGGCGATGGTGTCTTTTTCCGACATGGAGCGAGGCAGACCTTGTTGTTTTCGAGTGAGGGGCATCTTAACGCAGGATGCGAATTCAGCACGAATCCCCCTGTGGGATCGGGCTTGCTCGCGAAGGCGATGTGTCAGCTACATCCTTATCGACTGACGCGCCGCCTTCGCGAGCAAGCCCGCTCCCACAATTGGATCTGAGCAAGGCCAAGATAGGTACCGTTCAGCGAATGTTCAGTTAAATGTCAACCATCCCCATTTGGGAATGAGTGTCATTATGTTACAACTTAGCCACCTATCAAAAAACTCGTGGTTGCCTGAATGCTCGTTCCCTTTCTGATCATGCTGCGCGAAGGCATTGAAGCCGCGCTGATCGTTGGCATCATCGCCAGCTACCTGCAACAAACCGGCCGTGGCCAGTGGATGCCTGCCGTGTGGATCGGCGTGTTTCTCGCTGCGGCCCTGGCGTTGCTGGTCGGTGGTGGCCTGGAACTGGTGAGCGCCGAATTCCCGCAGAAACAGCAGGAGTTGTTCGAAGGCATTGTCGGACTGGTCGCGGTGGGCATTCTCAGCTCGATGGTGTTCTGGATGCGCAAGGTCGCACGCTCGATCAAGCATTCGCTGCAAGCCTCGCTCGATCACGCCCTGACCTCATCAAAGCATCAGGTGATCGCGCTGATCGCCATGGTGTTCTTCGCCGTGGCTCGCGAAGGGCTGGAAACCGTGTTCTTCCTGCTCGCCGTATTTCAGCAGAGCGAAGGCCCGGGCGCGCCGATCGGTGCCCTGCTCGGCCTGGTGCTGGCGATCATTGTCGGCTTCCTGATCTACAGCGGCAGCATGCGCCTGAACCTGTCGGCGTTCTTCAAGTGGACCGGGTTGTTCATTCTGGTGGTCGCCGCCGGGATTCTTGCCAACTCGGTGCAGGCGCTGCATGAAGCCGGGGTGTGGAATCACCTGCAAACCGTGCTCTTCGACTTCAGCGCGACGCTACCGATGGATGGCCCGCTGGGTTCGGTGCTGGCCGGCATGTTCGGCTATCAGGATGCACCGACCGTCAGCACCCTCGGTGCCTATCTGATCTATCTGGTGGTGGCGCTGGTGATGTTCTTCTACCCCGCCGCGCCGGTCAGCACTAAGGCCGCTGCCAAAACGACTTCCGCTTCCAGCCAATAAGGGCATCCATGTCAAAGCCTAATACTCCTCAGGCCTCCCCTCCCCGCGCCTTGCGCTGGGCGGTGGCCGGTTCGGTGGTCGTGATGATCGCCGCCGGTGGCTTGTTCTACTACGCCTCGAAAATGGCCGCGGCCAAGCGGCAGCACAACCATGATGAAGTGGTGGTGAACATCAACGCGCACAGCTGCGATCCGAACGAGCTGACGGTTCCCGCGGGTCGCGCCAGTTTCCGCATCGTCAACCGCTCCGACCGGGCGGTGGAATGGGAAATCCTCGACGGCGTGCTGGTAATCGAAGAGCGCGAGAACATCGCCCCCGGCCTGAGCCAGGTGATCAACGCCAACCTGCAACCCGGCGACTACGCGATTACTTGCGGTCTGCTGAGCAATCCGCGTGGCGTGCTGCACGTAACGCCGACCGCAGCTTCCGACGCGGCTGCGAAGGCCAAGCCGTCGATGGTCGCCTTCGTCGGGCCGCTGTCGGAGTTCCGCGTGTATCTGGCGACTCAAGGCAGCGCGCTGATCAAAGCCGTGACCGCGCTGAATCAGGCAATTGCCGGCGGCGACCTGGCCCAGGCGCAAGCGCTGTACCTGCCGGCCCGTGCCGCTTACCAGCGCCTGGCCCCGGCCGCGCAACGTCTGGCCGAACTGGACAACAGCATCAATGCCCGCGCCGATTACTTTGAAAAACGCGAACAGGATCCAGCGTTCGTTGGCTTCCACCGCGTCGAATACGCGCTGTTCCAGCAACGCAGCCTCGACGGTTTGAACCCGGTGGCCGAGCGCCTGCTGGCCGATGTCACCACGCTCAAACAACAACTGCTGGCCCAATCGCTGCCGCCGGAGCAACTGGTGAGCATCGTGGTGCGCAACCTCAACACCCTGGCCGACGTGCGCGCCGCCAGCGGTGAAGAGGAACGCTACAGCCACGGCGACCTCAACGGTTTTGCCGGCAACCTGGAAACCGCGCACAAAGTGGTCGAGCTGCTGCGGCCGATGCTGACCAAGTCAGCGCCGGATCTGCTGCCGAAAATCGACGCGGCGCTGAGCGATTTCGACAACGTATTGAACAGCTTCAAGGTCAAGGACGGCTACGCCACTTACGACACGGTCAGCGGCGAACAACGCAAACAGATCGCCGACAAGGCTCAGGCCCTGGCTGACGCTCTGGATGGCATCGATCCCGCCCTCGGCCTCTCCGGCCTGTAAGCAGAAGACGAATACCGATGAAAGATTTGCAAAACCTCGATCTGCAACGTCGCCGCCTCCTGATGGGCATGGGCGTCGCTGGCGTCGCCCTGGCCGGTTCGGCCCTGAGCTGTCCGGCGATGGCTGCGGCCCCGGCACAAGTGACCGAAGCGCCGAGCAGCGACAAGACCGAAGATCGCCACGACTTCCATGGCGTGCACCAGACCGGCATCGTCACCCCACGGCCGGCGGCCGGCATGTTCGTTTCGTTCGACGTACTGGCCAGTGATCGCGAAGACCTGGAGCGGCTGTTCCGCACCCTCAACGAGCGCATCGCGTTCCTGATGAAGGGCGGCGCGGTGGCGCAGATCGACCCGAAACTGCCGCCGCCGGATTCCGGCATTCTCGGCCCGGTGGTGACGCCGGACAACCTGACCATCACCGTCTCGGTGGGCGAGTCGCTGTTCGACGAGCGTTTCGGCCTGGCCGACGCCAAACCGAAACGTCTGCAACGCATGGTCGGCTTCCCCAACGATGCGCTGGAGGCCGACTGCTGCCACGGCGACCTGAGCCTGCAGTTCTGCTCGAACACCGCCGACACCAACATTCACGCCCTGCGCGACATCGTCAAGAACCTGCCGGACCTGCTGCTGGTGCGCTGGAAGCAGGAAGGCAGCGTGCCGCCGCAGGCCCCGGCGAAACCGGGTGTGCCGGCGCAATCGGCGCGTAACTTCCTCGGTTTCCGCGACGGCTCGGCCAATCCCGATTCCAACGACGCCAAGGCGATGGACAAGCTTGTCTGGGTGCAACCGGGCAGCGATGAACCGGCCTGGGCAGCACACGGCAGCTATCAAGCGGTGCGGATCATCCGCAATTTCGTCGAGCGCTGGGACCGTACGCCGCTGCAGGAACAGGAAAGCATCATCGGTCGGGTCAAGACCACCGGCGCACCGATGGGCGCCAACCATGAAACCGAAGTCCCGGATTACAGCAAGGACCCGGAAGGCAAACTGACCAAACTCGACGCGCACATTCGCCTGGCCAACCCGCGCACCGCCGCGAGCCAGGCCAACCTGATCCTGCGCCGGCCGTTCAACTACTCCAACGGCGTGAACAAGAACGGCCAGCTCGACATGGGCCTGCTGTTCATCTGCTACCAGGCCGATCTGGAAAAAGGCTTCATCACCGTGCAGACCCGGCTCAACGGCGAGCCACTTGAGGAATACCTCAAACCGGTCGGCGGCGGTTACTTCTTCACCCTGCCGGGTGTCACGGGCGACAAGGATTTCATCGGTCGTTCGCTGCTCAACGCCACACAACCCAAAACAGCTGCATAACCATAAAAACCCTCGGAGCCGCTCCATGAAAAAGTCGCCACTCGCGTTATTGCTGACCCTTGGTTTGCTCAACACCCCGCTGTCGGCGTTCGCCGCTACGGCACCTCTGGATCTGGTCGGACCGGTGTCGGACTACAAGATCTACGTCACCGAGCAACTGGATGAACTGGGCAGCCACACCAAACAGTTCACCGATGCGGTGAAGAAAGGTGACCTGGCCACCGCGCAAAAACTCTACGCACCGACCCGCGTCTATTACGAGTCGATCGAGCCGATTGCCGAGCTGTTCAGTGACCTGGATGCGTCCATCGACTCGCGCGTCGACGACCACGAAAAAGGCGTGAAGGCTGAAGACTTCACCGGTTTCCATCGCCTCGAGTATTCGCTGTTCTCGGAGAAGACCACCGAAGGCCTGACCGCCCTGGCGGACAAGCTCGACAGCGACGTCAAAGACCTGCAGACCCGCGTCGCCGGCCTGACCTTCCCGCCTGAGAAAGTCGTCGGTGGTGCGGCCGCGCTGTTGGAAGAAGTCGCCGCGACCAAGATCTCCGGTGAAGAAGACCGCTACAGCCACACTGACCTGTATGACTTCCAGGGCAACATCGACGGCGCGAAGAAAATCGTCGACCTGTTCCGTCCGCAGATCGAGAAGCAGGACAAGGCGTTCGTCGCCAAAGTCGACAAGAACTTCGCCACCGTGGACAAGATCCTCGCCAAGTACAAGACCAAGGACGGTGGTTTCGAGACTTATGACAAAGTGAAAGATGCAGACCGCAAGGCGCTGGTTGGCCCGGTCAATACTTTGGCTGAAGATCTTTCCACGTTGCGTGGCAAGCTCGGTCTGAACTGAGTTTTTGTAGCGCCTGATACGGCCCCTTCGCGAGCAAGCCCGCTCCCACATTAGGCCTGTGTCGATCACCTTGTTTGTGGTCAACACAGCCCCCTGTGGGAGCGGGCTTGCTCGCGAAAGCGGTCGAAGCCGCACCGAATAATCTGAAGGTTTACAAAATCCGGTAGAGCAACCGCTCAATCCGCACCCGACTCACCCGCTTGAGAAACTTCGCCACCCCCGCCGGGTACTCCGGCAGTGTCTCAAGGCTCTGGAAGCTGGCAATCCGCGTGGTATTGCGGAAAATCTCTTCCTGCTCCTTCGCCCGTGGCGCCAGCCACTCGCCTTGCGGATCATCGATCAGCAGCGCGTTTTCCAAATCCAGGCGGAACGCTCGTGGATTGAGGTTGTTGCCGGTCAGCAGCGTATAACGCTGGTCAACCCACATGCCCTTGAGGTGATAGCTGTTGTCGCCGTCACGCCACAGATGCAGGTTCAACTGGCCGCTGTCGATGTTGCGCTGATGCCGCTTGGCAAAGCGGCGCAGGCTGATTTCGTACAGATACGGCAGCGCCGCGATCACCTTGAACGGCTCGCTGGGCGGAATGTAGAAGTCGTTGGCCGTCTTGTCGCCAACCACGATGTCGATCTTCACCCCACGGGCCAGTGCGCGGTTGACCTCGCGGATGATCGGCAGCGGCAGATTGAAGTACGGGGTGCAAATGGTCAGTTGCTGTTGCGCGCTGGCGATCAGTTCGACAATCACCCGGTTCAACGGGTTGTTCTTGCCCACGCCCAGCAGCGGACTCACCGACAGGCCGGTATGCGCCGTGCTGCCGGCACTGGTGTCGTACGCCGCATATTTGAGACGGCTGCGCAGATCGCCGATGTCGTTGCGCAGGCTGCGGGTGGTCGGCAGGTTCGGCAGATCGAGGCGATGCACGGCCTTGGATTCGATCAGACCGTGCTTGACCAGATGCTGCATCGAGTCGGCCAGTTCGCGGTTTTCGATGACGTGATAGCGGTCGAACCGGTACTTGTCGAACTTGTGCAGATAGACATTGTTCAGGCTCGCACCGCTGTAAACCACGCAATCGTCGATCACGAAGCCTTTCAGATGCAGCACGCCAAACAACTCGCGGGTCTGCACCGGAACGCCGTGGACCGGCACTTCGCTCTGGTGTGTGCGGGTCATTTCCTGGTACCACGCCGAGTTGCCCGGCTGTTTGCCGGCACCGATCAAGCCGCGCTGGGCGCGCAGCCAGTCGACGACCACGACGATTTCCAGCTCCGGACGCTTGAGCTTGGCGGCGTGCAAGGCATCGAGAATTTCCTGACCGGCCTCGTCGTGCTGCAGATACAGCGCAACGATGTAGATGCGTTGAGTCGCCTCGGCGATTTTCTCCAGCAGGCAACGACGGAACTCGGCGGCGCCGGACAAAATGGTCACGGCCTCGGCAGTCAGCGGAAAGCTGCGCAGTTTGGGCAGCAAAGAGCGTTTGAAAAGCAACGGCATAGGGCTCGCAATGGGTCGAATCCGAAGAACCCGAGAGCTTACACCATCAACCGGTTCGGGTCTTGTTACTGTCTGTAATGACGCCTTCGCGAGCAGGCTCGCTCCCACAATGGATCGCATTTCAAATGTGGGAGCGGGCTTGCTCGCGAAAGCGGTATGGCAGACACAAAAATAACCGCTTGACCAAGGAGAACGATCGTTCTACTGTTCGCCACATGAACGAAATCACTGACACCTCGACCCGCGACATCATTCTGGATGTCACCGAAAAGTTGATCTACAAAAGTGGCATCGCCGCCACCGGCATGGATCTTCTGGTGAAAACCGCCGGCGTCTCCAGAAAAAGCATCTACCGCTACTTCGCCAACAAGGAGGAGTTGACCGTCGCGGCCCTGCAACGCCGCGATGTGCGCTGGATGCACTGGTACCGCAGCGCCGTGGATCAGGCCGAGACCCCGGCCGACCGCCTGCTCAACCTGTTTACCGTGCTCAAAAGCTGGTTCGCCTCGGAAGGCTTTCGCGGCTGCGCCTTCATCAATACCAGTGGCGAAACCGGCGATCCCGAAGACCCGGTGCGCCAGGTCGCCAAAGACCACAAACAGAAGCTGCTCGACTACCTGTGCGAGCTGTGTACCGAACATGGCGTCGAAGATCCGCAACGTCTGGCCAGACAATTGCTGATCCTGATTGACGGCGCCATTACCGTAGCGCTGGTGATGGGTGATCACAGTGCCGCTGATAATGCGCAATGCATGGCGCGTAAGTTATTGGACCTGTAACGCCTTAAATAAGCCTCAACCGTTGTTTAATCGTTAATTAGATCGGGAGACTGAAAATGTCGACTGCTGCCCAAGTGCGTCCGCCTTTACCGCCGTTCAACCGTGAATCGGCTATCGAAAAAGTACGTCTGGCCGAAGATGGCTGGAACTCCCGCGATCCCGAGAAGGTGTCGCTGGCCTATACCGTCGACACAAAATGGCGCAACCGCGCCGAGTTCGCCAACAACCGCGAAGAAGCCAAGGCCTTCCTGACCCGTAAATGGGCCAAGGAGCTGGACTACCGTCTGATCAAGGAACTCTGGGCCTACTCCGACACCCGCATTGCCGTGCGCTACGCCTATGAATGGCACGACGATTCGGGCAATTGGTTCCGCTCCTACGGCAATGAAAACTGGGAGTTCGATGAGCACGGGCTGATGTTCCAGCGTTACGCCTGCATCAACGACATGCCGATCAAGGAAAGCGAGCGCAAGTTCCACTGGCCGCTGGGTCGGCGTCCGGATGATCATCCGGGGCTGTCCGATCTAGGCCTCTAGTTCACATAGATCGAAAATGTGGGAGCGGGCTTGCTCGCGAAGGCGTCGTGTCAGTCAATATTCATGCAACTGACAAACCGCTTTCGCGAGCAAGCCCGCTCCCACATTGGTTTTGTAGTGTTCAGGCTACTGCGGCAGTCTTTTCAGCCTCCAGTTCCCGCACCAGCGGCAGCACACGCTTGCCGAAATACTCCACCTCCTCCTGAAAGTGCAGAAACCCTGCCAGCACCAGATCCACCCCCACCGCTTTCAACGCCACAATCCGATCGGCAATCTGCTGTGGCGTGCCGATCAGGTTGGTCTTGAAGCCATCGTTGTATTGCACCAGATCCTCGAACGTCGATTTCGCCCAGTTGCCCTCACCCTCCGGTGATGCCCTGCCCGCCTGTTTCGCGGCGTCACCGAAAGCGTTGACCGCGTCCGGATCGGCCTGATCGATGATCTGCGCCAGTACCGCGCGCGCCTCTTCTTCAGTGTCGCGGGCGATGACGAAAGCGTTGACGCCGATTTTCACCGAATGATTGTTTGCCGCCGCTTTGGCCCGAATGTCATCGACCTGAGCCTTGATCCCCTCGACGCTGTTGCCGTTGGTGAAATACCAATCCGAAACTCGCGCCGCCATGTCTCGTGCGGCACGGGAGCTGCCGCCCTGAAAGATTTCCGGACGCCCGAGCGGTTTCGGTTTGAGGGTGTAATGGTCGAAGCGGTAGAAGTCACCGCGAAAGCTGAAGTCGTCCTGACTCCAGATCCCGCGCAACGAACGGATGAATTCCTCCGAGCGCCGATAGCGCTCGTCGTGTTCCAGCCAGTGTTCGCCGATGGCCTGGAACTCGCCCTTGAACCAGCCGCTGACGATGTTCACCGCGATCCGGCCGTTGGTGAGTTGATCGATGGTCGCCAACTGCTTGGCCGCCAGCGCCGGTTGCCACGGCCCCGGCAGAATCGCCGCGATCACCTTGAGCTTGCTGGTGGCGGCCAGCAGCGCATGACTGAACGCCACTGATTCATGCTGGAACTCGGCGCCGTACCCGGCGGTGAAGCGGATCTGCGTCAGGGCATATTCAAATCCGGCCGCCTCGGCGAGTTGCGCCAGTTTGCGGTTGTAGTCGATGCCCCAGTCGGTGCGCTGCTCGATCTTGCTGACCACCAGACCGCCACTGACGTTCGGCACCCAGTAGGCGAATTTAACGGCTTGCTTGCTCATTGGCGTGTCCTCGGACATTGGGAAGGTCAGTGAGGTAGAGCAGCAAGCGTGCCATCGCTCAGAGGCCTGGTTTTATTGGGTTTGAAGCTGATGGAGTTGCATTCTTGGAGGGTAATTTGTTGTCGAGGTGTTGGGTGGGCAACAGTTGAACAGTCGGTGGCTTAGCTTGCTCGCGAAGGCGTCCGACGGGTCGCCGCAAAAGCCGGATACAGGTAACATGTCAGCCCTTCCCCGCAGCCCCTCTGCGCCCTGCCGAATAAGCCGATTCCATGCCTTTCGAACTCAGCGTTGACCTCACCACCCTGGCCATCCTGGCCCTTGTCGCTTTCATTGCCGGTTTCATCGACGCCATTGCCGGTGGCGGCGGTCTGTTGACCACTCCGGCGCTGCTCACCGCCGGCCTGCCGCCGCATCTGGTGCTGGGCACCAACAAACTGAGTTCGACTTTCGGCTCGGCCACCGCCAGTTTCACTTTCTACCGACGCAAACTGTTCCACCCTCGGCAGTGGATGCACGCGATCGTCGGCACCCTGGTCGGTGCGCTCACCGGGGCCATCGTCGCGCACTACCTGCCGGCGGAATGGCTGAACAAAATGCTGCCGGTGATCGTCTTCGCCTGTGGCCTGTATTTGTTGTTCGGCGGTACACCCAAAGCGCCGCTGGACAGTGACGCGCCGATCAAGAAGAAATGGCAATCGACCCAAGGCTTCAGCCTCGGTTTCTACGACGGCGTGGCCGGCCCCGGCACGGGTGCGTTCTGGACGGTCAGCAGCCTGCTGCTCTACCCGATCGATCTGGTCAAGGCCAGCGGGGTGGCGCGCAGCATGAACTTCGTCAGCAACATTGCGGCGCTGTCGGTGTTCGTGTTTTCCGGGCAAGTGGACTGGATCATCGGCCTGAGCATGGGCCTGTCGGTGATGGTCGGCGCATTCTTCGGGGCGCGCACCGCGATCAGCGGCGGCGCCAAGTTCATTCGTCCGGTGTTCATCACCGTGGTATTGGGCTTGACCGTGCGCCTAGCTTGGCAACACTGGTTCAGCGTGGCCTAAGCGGCGCGCCACGTAGACGTCGATCAGGTAACGGGCAATCGATTTTGACGCCGGCAACGGCGGCAAATCGTGCACGTTGAACCACTGGGCGTCTTCGATCTCGTCTTCCTGGCAGATGATTTCGCCACCGGCATATTCGGCATGGAAGCCGAGCATCATCGAGTGCGGGAACGGCCAGCACTGGCTGCCCATGTACTGGATGTTCTTCACCTCGATACTGACTTCCTCGCGCACCTCGCGAATCAGGCAGTCCTCTGCCGACTCGCCCGGTTCGGCGAACCCGGCCAGCGTGCTGTAGACCCCGGTGACGAAACGCGGTGAGCGCGCCAGCAGGATCTCGTCACCACGGGTCACCAGCACGATCATGCTCGGCGAAATGCGCGGATAACTGCGCAGGTCGCACGGCTGGCAATACATCGCCCGCTCGCCCGGCACCTGTGTCATCGCCTGTCCGCAGTTGCCGCAAAACCGATGCTCGCGGGCCCAGGTGCCGATCTGCGCGGCATAGCCCAGCACTTTATAGACGGTGTGATCACCTTCGAGCATGAACGCCCGCAGGCCTTTCCAGTTGCAGCCCGGCACGTCGCTGGAACGGTGCAATTCCAGCAGATACACCGGCTCGCCATCGAGATGGCCGATGCCGTGTTCGGCGAGGATCGACAAGTCCTGGCGCTTGAGCCATTCCCGCGGGAACAGCGCGCCGTTGTCATCGAACAGAAAGCCTTCGGGGCTGCGCGCCACGGCCCAGCCGCCGGGTTGATCGGTGTCCAGTACTGCAGTGGTCCAGCGAGCTGTCATGGTTTCTCAATCCAGAAATTCGGGTTTCTGTTTACTCATATGGGCGGCCATGGCCACGCGCAAGTCGGTGGATTGCAACATGGCGGCGTTCCAGGTGGCAACGTATTCGAGGCCGTCGTCAATGCGATGGTCGCGCATGTAGCTGATCATTTCCTTGGTCCCGGTCACGGCGATCGGCGATTTGCTGGCGATGTCACGGGCAATGTCCATGACGCCTTCGAGCAGCAGCTCCTTGTCGCCATACACGCGATTGACCAGGCCGATGCTGCGCGCTTCTTCAGCGCCGAAGGTGCGGCCGGTGTAAGCCAGTTCACGCAGCATGCCGTCCCCGATGATCCGTGGCAACCGTTGCAAAGTGCCAACATCGGCAGCCATGCCGATATCGATTTCCTTGATCGAGAACTGCGCGTCTTCGGCGGCGTAACGCATGTCGCAGGCAGCGATCAGGTCGATGGCGCCACCGAGGCAATAACCTTGAATTGCCGCGAGCACCGGTTTGCGGCAGTTGTCGACTGCGTTGAACGAGGCTTGCAGGGTGAGGATCTTGCGCCGCAGCAAGCGTGCGTTACGGCCGACGTCCTTGCCCAGTTCATTGGCGACGCCGGCGAGCATCATCAGGTCGATGCCCGAGGAAAAGTGTTTGCCGTTGCCGCTCAGTACCACCACCCGCACTTCGTCGGTGTCATCGATCCACTGGAAAATCTCGACGATCTCGCTCCAGAACGCAGCGTTCATCGAGTTGATCTTTTCCGGACGATTGATCTGCACATGAGCGATGTTGTCGGCCAGTTCGACGCTGAAGGCGGTGTATTGAGTCATGGCAGTGATCCTTTACCGGGCAAAAAATGAAGCCCGAACTATAACAAGGCATCACGATGGCGGTTCGGCCAAATGCGGGACTGAGTCCAACAAGGAGATTTTTGCTGCGCCTTGATCTCTGTAGGAGCTGCCGACGGCTGCGATCTTTTGACTTTCAAGATCAAAAGATCGCAGCCTTCGGCAGCTCCTACATGGATTGATGACACCCACTTGCCCCTGTGGGAGCCAGCCTGCTGGCGATGAAGTCACCGCCGATCTAACCGCCCTTCACCGCCACATAAGCCGCCGTCTCATAAGGCACCGTCAGCACATGCCGCCCACGCAACGCCGGCTCCGAGGCGATCAACGCGCGGATCTGCTCATCGACCTTGTCCCGTTGCGCCTGCGGCAGTGCCGCGATGAAACTGGTGGAGCGTACCCGATTGAAAATCACATCCTCCGGCGAACCGGTATGTCCATGATGAAACTGCTGCAACTGCAGCGCGCCGAACGCTGGATGCGGGAACGCCTGACGCCACTGGCCGGTGTAGTAACGCGGCGTGTCACCCTCCAGCGCGTTGACGAGGGCATCGAGTTTCGGCACCCAGCTCACCTGCGTGTCGCGCAGGTTCCAGATCAGCCCGAGTCTGCCGCCAGGCTTTAGCACGCGGGCGATTTCGTTCAAGGCTTCGGGAGTGGCGAACCAGTGAAACGCCTGCGCGCAGACCACCGCATCCACCGACGCGTCGGGCAATGGCAGATCCGTGGCGGTGCCGCTCACCGCCAGCACCTGCGGCCAGGCGGCGGAGAGTTTTTCCAGCATCTGCGCCACCGGTTCCACGGCGATTACCTGCGCGTCGGTCGCCACCAGCCGTCCGGTGAACTTGCCGGTACCGGCACCCAGATCGATGACGGTCTTGTGACTGTCCAGACCCAACGTCTGGGTCAACCACTGGCTGACCTGCGGCGGGTAATCGGGGCGACCTTTGACGTAGGTGTCGGCAGCAGTCCTGTAGCCGGCAGCAGCGGAATGATGGACCTGATCTTTCATGGCAGTTCCTCGTGTGTCAGCGCTGGGTCATGGCGAAGCGCTGGATGGACGGCAGGCGTTCCTGAGCATAACCGCGCTATTTGCGCGTACCTTGAACAGAGCCTGACAAAGCAATGAATAAATTGCCGTCCTGCGGTGTTCAAAGTGATACATAACCCTCTGTGGAGCCTTGCCCATGACTATCCGTTCCGTTATGTTCGCCGCCCCGTTGCTGCTGGTGGCCGCGTTGTCCGCATCGATGGCGTTTGCCAACGGTGATGAAGACGCTCCCGTGCAGAAGCCCAATTGCCCCAAAGGCCAGGTCTGGGACAGCAAATCGCAGAAATGCGTGATGCAGACCAGCAGCGCCGTGCCGGATGCCGATCGGACCGATTATGCCTACAGATTGGCCAAGGACGGTCGATACGAAGAAGCCCTGGCCCTGCTCGACACCTTGAAACAACCGAACACCGCCAAGGCCCTCAACTATCGCGGTTACGCCACGCGAAAACTGGGGCGTACCGACGAGGGCATCGGCTATTACCTGCAATCGGTAAAGCTCGATCCGCAATACGCGCAAGTGCGCGAATACCTCGGCGAAGCCTACGTGATCAAAGGCCGCGTCGATCTGGCGCAGGAACAGTTGCAGCAGATCAAATCGATTTGCGGCACCTCCTGCGAGGAATACCAGGACCTGGCTGAAGCCATCAACGATTCATCGAAAACCTGAAATAGATAAAGGAACGCCATCATCGTCAGCGATCAGGCATTCAGAGCGGAACTCGGACAGCATCTGGCGCGACTGTGGCGCTACGGTCTGCTGCTGTCGCGCAATCGGCACGTGGCCGAGGATCTGGTGCAGGCCACGTGCGTGCGGGCGCTGGAGCGTGCCGGACAATATGTGGCCGGCACGCGCATGGATCGCTGGCTGCTGAGCATCCTGCATTCGATCTGGCTCAACGAAGTGCGCGCCCGCCGGGTGCGTCAGGGCGCCGGTCAGGTCGATGCCGACGGGCAACTGGCCTTCGATGGCGAATATGCGGCGCAGACGCACGTGATGGCGGCGCAAGTAATTCGCCGGGTCGATGCTTTGCCGGAAACCCAGCGCGAAACCGTGTATCTGGCTTATGTCGAAGGCCTGTCCTACCGCGAAGTCGCCGAGATCCTGCAAGTGCCGATCGGCACGGTGATGAGCCGGCTGGCCACCGCGCGCCTGAAACTGGCTGAATACCCGCCCCTGCAAGCCGTGCCGAAAACCACCGGAGGTGACCGCCCATGAACAAGCCCTCCGACGAACAACTGGTGGCCTACCTCGATGACGAGCTGGACCCCGCATATCGCAGCCAGCTCGACAGCGCGATTGCCGACGACCCGTTGCTCAGCCTGCGCGTGCAATGGTTCGAACGCAGCAGCCTGCCGTACAAGGAGGCCTATGACGAACTGGCACAACAGGCACCGCTAGAACGTTTGCAGGCGCGCCTCGATGCGATTCCCTCTCCCCAACGGCCGGGCCTGAGTCGGCGCTGGTTTATCGGAGCGGCCGCCGCGAGCCTGCTGGCTGGCGGCGTATTGGCCGATCGCCTGTTCATCGCCTGGCAATCACAGCAAGCGCATAACTGGCGCGCCTTGGTCGGCGATTACATGGCGCTGTATGTGCCGCAAACCCTCGATCATTTGCCGAGCGACGAAGCCAGCCAACGCGCGCAATTACGCGCGGTGGACACGCGGCTGGGCCTGAATCTGTCACCGGCGCTGCTGAAGTTGCCGGGCGCCGAACTCAAACGTGCACAAATGCTCGAGTACGACGGCGTACCGATCGCACAACTGACCTATCTGGACGCGAAACATGGGCCGCTGGCCTTGTGCGTGACGCGCACCAATAGCGGCAGTCGGCCACTGGCGCACGAAAGGCGCCATGAAATGAACGTGGTGTACTGGACCGAAGGTGAGCATGCGTGGATGTTGATCGGGCACAACCCGGCCCCGGCGCTGGAAGACCTCGCCAGACATTTGATCGAACGGTTGAGCGCATGACTGCCGCTACCACTATGCTGAGCGCGTGATTATCCAAGGAGGAAGCACCGATGCAGATTTCACCCCGCACTGCCCTGCTGGTCATCGACGTTCAGAACGACTTCACCCCCGGTGGCCAACTGGCCGTCCCTGAAGGCGATCTGATCGTACCGCTGATCAATCGCCTCAGCGGTCTGTTCAAGCAGGTCATCATTGCCCAGGACTGGCACCCGACCGGGCACGCGTCGTTTGCCTCGAGTCACCCCGGGCGCAAGCCCTACGATGTGATTCAGTTGCCCTACGGCGAACAGACGCTCTGGCCGGATCATTGCGTGCAAGGCACTGCCGGCGCCGAGTTTCACCCAAAGCTGGATCTGCCTCACGCGCAACTGATCATCCGCAAGGGCTGCAACCCGGACATCGACAGCTATTCGGCGTTTCTCGAGGCGGACCGGCGCACCACCACCGGTCTGGCCGGTTACCTGAAAGAACGCGGGATCGACACGGTGTACATGGTCGGTCTGGCGCTGGATTTCTGCGTGATGTACTCGGCGCTGGATGCGCGGGCGGCGGGGTTCAATGCGTTTGTGGTGCTGGATGCCTGTCGCGCCATTGACATGGATGGATCACTGGCGACGGCGATGGAGCGGATGCAAACGGCCGGGGTTGGGTTGATTCAGTCGAACCAACTCATCTGACCAACCTAAAACCCCTGTGGGAGCGGGCTTGCTCGCGAAAGCGGTGTGTCAGATAAATCTATGTCGACTGATGCTCCGCCTTCGCGAGCAAGCCCGCTCCCACAGGTTTAGGGTCAAGCCAGGTTCGGCAACCACAACCTGAACCGCGCCCCCCCCAGCGGTGAGCTTTCCACCGTCAGCGTCCCGCCCTGCGCCTCCAGCGCCCGGCGGCTGATCGCCAGGCCCAGGCCAAAGCCACCGGTGGCCCGATCACGACTGCGATCAAGGCGATAGAACGGTTCGAAAATCCGCTCGCGCTCGTCATCCGGGATGCCAATGCCGTCATCGTCGACCCAGATCCCGCAGCCATCGGGGCTGACTTGCACGCCAATCTGAATGCGTTTCTCGCAATAGCGCATGGCATTGCGCAGCAGGTTCTGGATCGCCCGGGCGGTCAGGCGCGGATCCAGCGAAAAACGTTCGAGCTGGCCATGCAGCAATACGTCGATGACGATGTCCGGCGATTCCAGCTCTTCATCGACGCTGCCCAGAATGCTGTCGATGAACTCATCCAGCGACACCTCTACCTGTTCCGGTAATTGCGCCGGATTCTGCAGGCGGCTGTAAGACAGCAATTCCAGCACCAGCTCATCCAGTTCGCGTATGTGCGCGACCAGCCCTTGCAGGCGCTCGCGACTGGTCGCCGGCAAATCATCGGACAGCGCCAGGGCCAGACCGAAATCCAGCCGGGTCAGCGGTGTGCGCAATTCGTGGGAGACCGCATTGAGCAGGTCGCGCTGCTGATTGAGCAGATCCTCGATGTCGCCGGCCATGGTGTCGAACACGTTGGCCAGGCTGCCGATGTTGGAGCTGGGCGGGATCTGCGTGCGCTCGCTCAAGTGGCCCTTGCCGAAGCGTTCGGCAGCGCCCTTGAGCCGCTCCAGGTCGCGCCAGTGCGGGCGAATCCACAACAGCAGGCAGGCGAGCATGCTCGCGCCGATCAGCACGTTGATGCTCCAGTACAACAGGTTGACGTCCAGCGGATCCGGCGGCACCACCATTTGCACGGCGACGTCATCGTTCAGCGGCGTAACCGCCAAGGTGCGCCATCCCCAATCGCCAATGCGCACCACGTTTTCCCCAGCGCGCAGACGTGCCTGCTCGGGGGCGGTGAAATCGGCGTCGTCGATGCGCGCCAGGGCGATGTGCAACGGCAGGAAGTCCTTGTCCATCGACTGCGCCAGCGCTGGCCACTGGTCTTGCGGCACTGCGTGAAACTGCCGGGTGATCAGCGATTGCAGGCCTCGCGAGTAGTCGAGGTTGTAGGTGATGAAGCGCTCGCGGAACGCCATGATCACCAGGTCCGGCACCAGATAGATCGCCGCGCTGTAGGAGACGATCGTCACCAGATACAGGCGAAACAGGATTCTGAACATCAGCTCAGCATTCCCACTCGGAACGGCTGAACAGGTAACCCTTGCCCCACACGGTTTTGATCTTGCGTGCCTCGCCGGCGTGATCATCGAACTTGCGCCGCAACTTGGAAATCGCCACGTCCACCGAGCGATCAGTGCCGTTGAACTCAATGCCGCGCAGGCGTTGCAGGATTTGATCGCGGCTCAGCACTTCCCCGGCATGCCGGGCCAGCACCACCAGCAAATTGTATTCGCCGCTGGACAGCTCGACCGGCTGCTCGCGCCAGGTCACGGTGCGCTCGGACAGGTCGATGCACAGATTGCCCATGACGATCCGGTCATTGACCGTCATCGGTTCACCAAGGCTGCTGCGCCGCAGCAAAGTACGCACTCGTGCCAGCAGAACCCGTGGTTCGCAGGGCTTGGTGACGTAGTCGTCGGCCCCCATTTCCAGGCCCAGCACCTGATCGTGACTGTCGTCGCGGGCAGTCAGCATCAGAATCGGCAGGGTTGCCGAATCGGCGCGCAGCAAGCGGCAGACTTGCAGGCCGTCGAGACCCGGCAGCATCAGGTCGAGGATCACCAGATCCGGCGGATTGATCCGCGCCCGTTCGCGCACATGGTCGCCACGGCCGATCACGCTGACGGAATAACCGTTGCGCTCCAGGTAGCTGGAAATCAGTTCGGCGAGGGCGGTGTCGTCTTCGACCAGGAGGATGTTGGGCATGGGGTGTTCCAAGGAAAGTGCAGTGGCGACTGTTCGGGCCTCATCGCGAGCAGGCTCACTCCTACAAGGTTCGTGTCTGGCACAGTTCCAATGTAGGAGTGAGCCTGCTCGCGATGGCGGTTTATCTGTCGCAATAAATTTCAAGGCATAAAGGATATACGTCCTCACCCGTCCCTGAGTAAAACCCTTACACAATTTCACACAGCGCCTACAAAGCTTCACCGCTACCCTCGGCGTCTGGCCTTAGGATGCGGGCTTCAATATTGGGGGTAGTACATGTCGAAAAATCTGCTGGCCGGGCTCGGCCTCATCGCCGTTGCGCTGTTGCTGGGCGCCTGTGATTCGTCTTCGAAGGCTGAAGAGGAAGCGCCGCCGGCCACCGTGCGGATCGAGACCATCGAGGCCCGCCCCCTGTCGATCAGCAGCGAACTGAGCGGGCGCATCGCTGCGCCACGGATCGCCGAAGTGCGTGCCCGGGTGGCCGGTGTGGTGCTGCAACGCACCTTTCGCGAAGGCAGCGACGTGAAAAAGGGCGACGTGCTGTTCCGCATCGACCCGGCACCGTTCAAGGCTGACCTGGACAGCGCTGAAGCTGCGCTGCGCAAGGCCGAAGCCAATGCGTTCCAGGCGAAGTTGCAGGAGCAGCGCTACGCGCAGTTGATCGACGACAAGGCCATCAGCGCTCAGGATTACGACAACGCCCGCGCCAATGCCCGGCAAACTGCCGCCGACGTGGCGGCCAACAAAGCCGCCGTGGAGCGCGCGAAGTTGAATCTGGGCTACGCCACCGTCACCGCGCCGATTTCCGGACGCGTCGGCCGTGCGCTGGTCACCGAAGGCGCGCTGGTCGGGCAGAACGAAACCACGCCACTGGCGCTGATTCAACAGCTCAACCCGATCTACGCCGACCTTACCCAGTCGACCCGTGAACTGAATGAACTGCGTCGCGCGTTCCGTTCCGGGCAGTTGCAGGAAGTCGGTCAGGATCAGGTCAAGGCCACGCTGATTCAGGATGACGGCAGCCTCTATCCGTTACCGGGCAAACTGCTGTTCAGCGACATCAGCGTCGATCCGGGCACCGGCCAGATCATTCTGCGCAGCGAATTCCCCAACCCTGACCTCGACCTGCTGCCGGGCAGCTTCATCCGCGTTCGCCTGCAACAAGCGACCGTGCAGAACGGCATCACCGTGCCGCAGCGTGCGGTGCAGCGTGACAGCGCGGGTATCGCCCAGGTGCTGACCGTCGACGAGCAGATGCGCGTCGCCCAGCAGCCGGTGCAACTGGGCGCGGTGCAGAACGACCGCTGGATCGTCACCGGCGGCCTCAAGCCCGGCGACCGCATTGTCATCGAAGGCCTGCAACACGCCCGTCCCGGCGAAAAGGTGCAGATCGACGACACCCCTCTTCCACTTGCCCAGACCTCTGGTCAGTAAGCAGGACGTTTTCATATGCCGCAGTTTTTTATCGATCGCCCGGTGTTCGCCTGGGTCGTCGCCCTGTTCATCCTGTTGGCCGGTGCGCTGGCCATTCCGCAATTGCCGGTGGCGCAATACCCCGACGTCGCCCCGCCGCAGATCGAAATCTACGCCGTATACCCCGGCGCATCGGCACAGACCGTCGATGAAAGCGTAGTCAGCCTGATCGAGGAAGAGCTCAACGGCGCCGATCACCTGCTGTACTTCGAATCGCAGAGCAGCCTCGGCAGCGCCACGATCAAGGCCACCTTCCAGCCGGGCACCAACCCGGAACTGGCCCAGGTCGATGTGCAAAACCGCCTCAAAGTGGTCGAGTCGCGCCTGCCGCAAGCGGTGAACCAGCAAGGCTTGCAGGTGGAGAAAGTTTCCGCAGGCTTCCTGTTGCTGATCACCCTGACCTCCAGTGACGGCAAGCTCGACGACGTGGCGCTCAGTGATTATCTGGCGCGCAACGTGATGAACGAGATCAAACGCATCGACGGCGTCGGCAAAGCGCAGCTGTACGGCGCCGAACGGGCGATGCGGATCTGGATCAATCCGCAGAAGCTGATCGGTTTCAATCTGACTCCGGCCGACGTCAACGCCGCCATCGTCGCGCAAAACGCCCAGGTGTCGGCGGGCAGTATTGGCGACTTGCCCAACCCATCCTCGCAGGAAATCACCGCGACCATCATGGTCAAGGGTCAGTTGTCGACGCCGGAAGAGTTCGCCGACATCGTGCTCAAGGCCAATCCGGACGGCTCCACCGTGCGTATCAAGGATGTCGCACGGGTCGAGATCGGCAGCCAGGAATACCAGTTCGGCACGCGTCTGAATGGCAAGCCGTCCACCGCTGTCGGCGTGCAGCTGGCGCCGGGAGCCAATGCCCTCGCTACCGCGACATTGATCCGGGCGAAGATGGACGAGCTGTCGCGCTACTTCCCGGCCGGCGTCGAATACAAGATTCCGTATGACACCTCGCCGTTCGTCAAAGTCTCGATCACCAAAGTCGTCTACACCCTCGGCGAAGCGATGCTGCTGGTGTTTGCGGTGATGTTTCTGTTCCTGCAGAACATCCGCTACACGCTGATCCCGACGCTGGTGGTGCCGGTGGCCCTGATGGGCACTTTCGCCACCATGCTGGCGCTGGGTTTCTCGATCAACGTGCTGACCATGTTCGGCATGGTGCTGGCGATCGGCATTCTGGTAGACGACGCGATCGTTGTGGTGGAGAACGTCGAGCGGATCATGGCCAGTGAAGGATTGTCGCCGAAAGAGGCGACGCGCAAGGCGATGAAGCAAATCACCGGCGCCATCATCGGCATCACTCTGGTGCTGGTGGCAGTGTTCATTCCGATGGCATTCATGCAGGGTTCGGTGGGGGTGATTTACCGGCAGTTCTCGCTGTCGATGGCAACCTCGATCCTGTTCTCGGCATTCCTGGCCCTGACCTTGACCCCGGCACTGTGCGCCACGCTGCTCAAGCCGATTGCCAAGGGCGAGCATCATGAGAAGTCGGGGTTCTTCGGCTGGTTCAACCGCCGCTTCGAGCAACTGACCGATCGCTATCAAGGCTGGGTCGGCTACGCGCTGAAGCGCAGCGGGCGTTATCTACTGATCTACGGCGTGCTGCTGATCGGCATGGGCGTGTGCTTTGCGCGCCTGCCCTCCTCGTTCCTGCCGGTTGAGGATCAGGGTTACACCATCACTGACATTCAATTGCCACCGGGCGCGAGCAAGAACCGTACGGTGCAGGTGGTGGAGCAGATCGAGGCGCACAACGCCAGTGAACCGGGTGTGGGCGACAGCACGGTGATTCTCGGCTTCAGTTTCTCCGGCAGCGGGCAGAACGCGGCGTTGGCGTTCACCACCCTCAAGGACTGGTCTGAACGCGGCAGCGACGATTCGGCTACTTCCATTGCTGACCGCGCCAACATCGCCCTGAGCCAGATCAAGGACGCCGTTGCCTTTGCGGTGCTGCCGCCACCGGTCGATGGCCTCGGCACGTCGAGCGGCTTCGAATTCCGTCTGCAGGATCGCGGCGGTCTCGGTCACGCCACACTGATGCAAGCACGCACCGAGCTGCTTGCCGCAGCGGAGAAAAGCCCGGTACTGATGAACGTGCGCGAAAGCGCGCTGGCCGAAGCACCCCAAGTACAGCTGGAAGTCGACCGCAAGCAGGCCAACGCGTTGGGCGTGTCGTTCGCCGACATCGGCAACGCGCTGTCCACTGCCATCGGCTCTTCGTACGTCAACGACTTTCCCAACCAGGGTCGGATGCAACGGGTGGTGGTGCAGGCCGAAGGCGATCAGCGCAGTCAGGTCGATGATCTGCTGAAAATGCACGTGCGCAACAACGCCGGGCACATGGTGCCGCTGTCGGCGTTCGTCCAGGCGAAATGGACCCAAGGCCCGGCGCAATTGACCCGCTATAACGGCTACCCGGCGATTGCGATTTCCGGCGAGCCATCGCCCGGGCACAGCACCGGCGAGGCCATGGCGGAGATCGAACGGCTGGTCGCCCAAGGGCCGAAAGGCCTGGGTCAGGAATGGACAGGGCTGTCGTTGCAGGAACGTTTGTCCGGCAGTCAGGCGCCGATCCTGCTCGGTCTGTCGCTGCTGATCGTGTTCCTGTGTCTGGCGGCGCTCTACGAGAGCTGGTCGATTCCGACCTCGGTGCTGCTGGTGGTGCCGCTGGGCGTGCTCGGCGCAGTGCTGGCGGTGACCTTGCGCGGAATGCCCAACGATGTGTTCTTCAAGGTCGGGCTGATTACCATCATCGGTCTTTCGGCGAAGAACGCGATCCTGATCATCGAGTTCGCCAAGAGCCTGTATGACGAAGGCCATGACCTGATCGATGCGACGTTGCAGGCCGCACGCCTGCGTCTGCGGCCGATCATCATGACCTCGCTGGCATTCATCCTTGGCGTAGTGCCGCTGGCCATCGCCACCGGCGCCAGCTCGGCAAGCCAGCAGGCCATTGGCACCGGGGTGATCGGCGGGATGATCACCGCGACGCTGGCGGTGATCTTTGTGCCGTTGTTCTTCGTGGTGGTCATGAAGCTCGTACAACGCTTTACCAAACACCACTGAACCCTGTGGGAGCGGGCTTGCTCGCGAAAACGGTGTGTCAGTCAGATCAATAGTGACTGACACGACGCCTTCGCGAGCAAGCCCGCTCCCACAAGGTCATTCGAACAGTCAAGTCAGTGGTCATCCCGGACGTCGCTGGGCTAAGGTGTGAAGACATCCTGGCCCATCGAGTCTCCATGCGCTTCCTCGCCCGCACCCACCCTCGCCTGTCAGCCGCCGCTCTGGTTGGCCTTGCCACCGGTCTTCTGGTGCCTGCCGACTCCGTCGTCAGCAAAATCCTCATCGGCTGGAACGCCGGCGTCTGGACCTACCTGATCCTGATGTTCTGGCTGACCGTTCGCGCCAAAGCGCCAGACGTCAAACGCATCGCCGTCGTCGAGGACGAAAACGCCGGACTGGTGCTGTTCGTGGTGTGTATCGCGGCGTTGGCCAGCCTGGCCGCCATCACCCTGGAGCTGGCCGGCACCAAGGATCTGGATACCCATCACAAACTGCTGCATTACGCGTTCACCGCAGTCACCGTGGTAGGTTCGTGGCTGCTGATCGGCGTCATTTTCTGCGTGCACTACGCCCGTCTGTTTTACACCTGGGATGGCAAGGAACCGGCTCTGCGTTTCGCTGAAGGTCTGACCACGCCCAATTATTGGGACTTCCTGTATTTCTCCTTCACCATCGGCGTGGCCGTGCAAACCGCCGATGTCGGCGTCGGCACCCGAGACATGCGCAAAATCGTGCTGGCGCAATCGTTGATCGGATTTGTCTTCAACACCGCTATTCTGGGCTTTTCGATCAATATTGCTGCGGGCCTGTTTGGCTGACGATGGCGCGGATATTTCAATAACGCTGACCGCCGCCCGTCGGCGCCAAGTCGAAGTACCACGCGCATTCACTTGACGGAGTGTCGGCTTCTGGTGTTTCCTGAAACCGGTTTCAGCGCCATCGAGGCGCCTGAAACGGATAAATCCAATAACAAGGTTTCAGACCGTGAATGACTTTTCCGCCGCCCAGCGCAGTCGCGTGACGATGCTTGATGTCGCTGAACACGCCGGTGTCTCCAAGGCCAGTGTCTCGCGCTTTATCGGCGATGACCGTGCGCTGCTCTCTGATGCCACTGCCCTGCGCATCGAACAAGCCATTGCCGAACTGGGCTACCGCCCGAACCAGATGGCGCGTGGCCTGAAACGCGGGCGCACGCGCCTGATCGGCATGCTGGTGGCCGATATCCGCAACCCCTATTCAATTGCCGTCATGCACGGGGTGGAAACCGCCTGCCGTGCGCATGGCTACAGCCTGGTGGTGTGCAACACCGACCGCGATGACGAACAGGAACGCCAACACCTGGCGCTGTTGCGTTCGTACAACATCGAAGGGCTGATCGTGAACACCCTCGGCCATCACCGTGACGAACTGCACGAACTGCACCGGGAAATGCCGCTGGTGCTGGTGGACCGCAAGGTCGAAGGACTCGACAGCGACATGCTCGGACTGAACAACCCGCAGGCTGTCGAGATGGCGCTGACGCACCTCGAACAGCGCGGCTACCGCGATGTGTTGCTGGTGACCGAACCTTATGACGGCACCAGTTCGCGGATCGAGCGGGTCAGCAGTTTTCAGACGCAGATCGCCCAGCGCTCCGGGTTGACCGGGGCGGTGCTGGAAACCGGCGACGCACTCGCTACTCATCTGCAAGACTTCTTGAACACCACGGCTACCGGCCCCAAAGCACTGTTCTGCGCCAACGGCGTGGCGGCGCTGGCCTGCACCCTGGCCTTGCGCGAAGTCGGTTGCCGGTTGTTCGAAGATGTCGGGCTGATTGCCCTGGATGATCTGGATTGGTATCCGCTGGTAGGCAGCGGAATTACTGCCCTCGCCCAGCCAACGGCCGAGATTGGCGCGCGGGCGTTTGAGTGTTTGCTCAAGCGCTTGCGGGGGGATGTTGAGGCCGCGCGCAGGGTGGATTTTGCGCCGGTGCTGGTTGAGCGGGGTTCTACCCGAGGGATTGGTGGTGTTTGAGCTGACGACTTCGCGAGCAAGCCCGCTCCCACAGGGGAACGCATTTCCCTTGTGGGAGCGGGCTTGCTCGCGAAGGGGCCGCAAAGAACGACAAAGCAACGCCTGATATTTTTTTTGAACAAAAATGAAACCGGTTTCAGAGGTAGATAACAATGAATAAACCCGCCGTTTCCATCAGCCTGTCCAGCTACGGCGCCGAGCTTGTTCGCCAACGCGGGCAGGACTTCTTCATCGACGTGTTGGCCGCCGCCGGTGCCGATCGCATCGAGTGGCGCGAAGAGTTGCTGACCCGCGAAGTGCCCGCGCAACTGAATGCCGCTACCCAAGCGCAGGGCTTGCAAAGCATCTATTCCTCGCCGACCGAGCTGTGGCTCGCCGGTCAGGCGCGGCCCAATCCCGAGCTGATCAGCGCCCTGCAACACGCAGAGGCATTCGGCTCGAAATGGCTGAAAGTCTCGCTCGGTTACTTCACCGACAACTGTGATTTGCAGGTGCTGAAACAGCTGCTCGGCGCCAGCCCGGTACAACTGCTGGTGGAAAACGACCAGACTTTGCAGGGCGGCCGCATCGAACCGTTCCAGCGTTTTTTCGCGGCGGTCGAGCAGCACAACTTGCCGATCAAGATGACTTTCGATATCGGCAACTGGCAGTGGCAGGATCAGTCCGCCACCAACGCCGCACGCCTGCTCGGACGTCATGTCGGCTATGTGCACTGCAAAGCCGTAGCCCGCCGCGCCGACGGCAAACTGGTGGCGGTACCACCGGCCGTCAGCGATCTGCATTTGTGGGAACAACTGTTAAGGCACATGGCCCAAGGCGTTATGCGTGCCGCCGAATACCCGTTGCAGGGCGATGACCTGGTGGCGTTGACCACCGAACACGTCGCCGCCCTTGCCCGCCTTGGCCAATCGCGCCTGGAGCCTGCCCATGTCTGACATCGATATTCTGTCGTTTGGCGAAACCATGGCGATGCTGGTCGCCGAACAAACCGGTGATCTGGCCGAAGTCGAACACTTTCATCGGCGCATTGCCGGCGCCGACAGCAACGTGGCGATTGGTCTGTCGCGCCTGGGTTTCAACGTAGCCTGGCTGAGCCGCATTGGCGCCGATTCGCTGGGGCGTTTTGTGCTGGAAACATTGGCCAGCGAAGGTCTGGATTGCAGTCATGTCGCGGTCGACAGCGCACATCCGACTGGTTTCCAGTTCAAGTCGCGCACCGACGATGGCAGCGACCCGCAGGTCGAGTATTACCGTCGCGGTTCGGCGGCCAGTCATCTGTCCGTTCAATCGATCAGCGAAACCCTGCTCAGCGCGCGTCATCTGCACGCCACCGGGATTCCACCGGCGCTGTCGGCCACTGCTCGGGAAATGTCTTTCGAGCTGATGACACGCATGCGCCACGCCGGGCGCAGCGTGTCGTTCGACCCCAATCTGCGCCCAAGCCTGTGGGCCAGTGAGCAAGAGATGATCCGCGAGATCAACCGCCTCGCCGCCCTCGCCCACTGGGTACTGCCGGGTTTGAGCGAAGGTCGGCTGCTGACCGGGTTTGAAGATCCGGCGGACATTGCGGCGTTTTATCTCGATCAGGGCGCTGAAGCCGTGGCGATCAAGCTCGGGCCGCAAGGTGCCTATTACCGCACGCATCTGGATCAGGGGTTTGTCGCCGGGGTGCCGGTGGCCAACGTCGTCGATACCGTGGGTGCGGGTGATGGTTTTGCGGTGGGCATGATCAGTGCCCTGCTTGAGCATCAGAGTTTTGCCGAGGCCGTGCAACGCGCGAACTGGATTGGCAGTCGGGCGGTGCAGAGTCGCGGGGATATGGAGGGGTTGCCGACCCGGTCTGAACTCATCGTTGAATTCGAAACCGCCTTCGCGAGCAAGTCGAATCGTCGCACCGTCGCTCCCACATTTGAAATGCATTCCCCTGTGGGAGCGAGCTTGCTCGCGAAGAGGCCCGCTTGATCACCGCAAAAATTTGAACCTGCTGCGACAAAAACAACAAGCTCAGGAGCAACACCATGAAAACTGCAACCCTCGCCGCCCGCCGCTGGTGGTACATCATGCCCATCGTGTTCATCACCTACAGCCTGGCGTATCTGGATCGCGCCAACTACGGCTTTGCCGCCGCGTCCGGTATGGCTGCCGACCTGATGATCACGCCGGGTCTGTCTTCATTGCTCGGCGCGCTGTTCTTCCTCGGCTACTTTTTCTTCCAGGTGCCGGGGGCGATCTACGCGCAAAAGCACAGTGTGAAGAAGCTGATCTTCTTCAGCCTGATTTTCTGGGGTGGCCTCGCCACGCTGACCGGCGTGGTCTCCAACGCCTACTGGCTGATCGTGATCCGCTTCATGCTCGGCGTGGTCGAAGCCGCGGTGATGCCGGCGATGCTGGTCTACCTGTGCCACTGGTTCACGCGTGCCGAACGCTCGCGGGCCAACACCTTCCTGATCCTCGGCAATCCGGTGACCATGTTGTGGATGTCGGTGGTTTCCGGGTATCTGGTGCAGCATTTCAGCTGGCGCTGGATGTTCATCATCGAAGGTTTGCCGGCGGTGATCTGGGCGTTTATCTGGTGGAAACTGGCCGATGATCGTCCCGCTCAGGCCAAGTGGCTGAGTGAGCAGGAAAAGCACGATCTGGAAAGCGCCCTCGCCGCCGAACAGGTCGGGATCAAAGCGGTGAAGAACTACGCCGAAGCATTCCGTTCGCCGAAGGTAATCATTCTGGCGCTGCAGTTTTTCTGCTGGAGCATCGGCGTCTACGGCTTTGTGCTGTGGTTGCCGTCGATCCTCAAGGCCGGCGCGAAAATGGACATGATCGAGGCCGGCTGGCTGTCGGCGCTGCCGTATCTGGCAGCGGTGATCGGCATGCTCGCGGTGTCGTGGGGCTCGGACAAACTGCAAAAGCGCAAACGCTTCGTCTGGCCGCCGCTGCTGATCGCCTCCATTGCGTTCTACGGCTCCTACGCTCTGGGCGCCGAGCATTTCTGGTGGTCGTACACGCTGCTGGTAATCGCCGGCGCCTGCATGTACGCACCTTACGGGCCGTTCTTCGCCATCGTTCCGGAGATCCTGCCGGCCAACGTCGCCGGCGGTGCCATGGCGCTGATCAACAGCATGGGCGCGCTCGGCTCGTTCGGCGGCTCGTATCTGGTCGGTTACCTGAACAGCTCCACCGGTTCGCCCGGTGCCTCGTACCTGCTGATGAGCGGCGCGCTGCTGCTGTCTGTGGTGCTGACGATTTTTCTCAAGCCTGGCGCCAGTGACCGCGTCGTGGCCAAAGCCGTTGTCACGCGTCCCGTGCCGGCGCATTCCTGAAGAGATTTTTGTTCATGAAAAAACATGTCGTGCTGTACAAAAAACTGTCGCCAGCGCTGATGTCGCGTCTGCAGCAACAGTGTGAAGTGACGCTGATCGAAAGCCTCGACGCCGACGGCCTGATGAAACTGCGTGACGCCCTGCCCGGCGCCCACGGTTTGCTCGGCGCCAGCCTGAAACTCGACGCGGCGTTGCTCGACCTGGCGCCGCAACTGCAGGCGATTGCCAGCGTTTCGGTGGGCGTCGACAACTACGACATCGATTACCTGACCCGGCGCAAGATCCTCCTCAGCAACACCCCGGACGTGCTCACTGAAACCACCGCCGATACCGGTTTCGCGCTGATCCTCGCCACGGCCCGGCGCGTAGTCGAGCTGGCGAATATGGTGCGCAGCGGCCAGTGGCATCGCAACATCGGCCCGGCGCATTTCGGCACTGATGTGCACGGCAAGACCCTGGGCATCATCGGCATGGGGCGGATCGGTGAAGCGTTGGCGCAGCGCGGGCATTTCGGCTTCGGCATGCCGGTGCTCTATCACAGCCAGTCGCGTAAACCGGCGGTCGAAGCGCGTTTCGATGCGCAGTACCGCAGTCTTGAGGCGCTGCTGCAAGAGGCCGATTTCATCTGCCTGACCCTGCCGCTGACCGCGCAAACCGAAGGCCTGATCGGCGCCGAACAGTTTGCGCTGATGCGCCCGGAAAGCATCTTCATCAATATCTCTCGCGGCAAAGTGGTGGATGAGGCAGCGCTGATCGACGCGTTGCGCCATCAGCGGATTCGCGCGGCGGGGCTGGATGTGTTCGAGCGTGAACCGCTGAATCATGATTCGCCGTTGTTGCAGCTGAACAATGTGGTGGCGACGCCGCATATGGGTTCGGCGACGCATGAGACGCGGGAGGCGATGGCACGGTGCGCGGTGGACAATCTGCTTGCTGCTTTGGCTGGGGAGAAGCCGGCGAATCTGGTGAATCCGGCGGCTTGGCAGGGCTGAAAAATGTGCTGAATGGCAGATTGCATTCGCGAGCAAGCCCGCTCCCACAGGGTTCGGTGTGTACAGATAACATTATGTACACACCCATCCACTGTGGGAGCGGGCTTGCTCGCGAAGAGGCCAGTTCAGGCAACACAAGACTGTCAGGCACTACGCGCCTGCAACAGCTGCACCGCACACAACGCAATCCGCGCGCAGGCATCGGCCAGTTTCACCCGGTCCAGCACCAGGCCGATGCGAATATGCCCCGCCGCACTCGGCCCGAACGCTTCGCCGGCCAACACCGACACCCCGTACCCTTCCAGCAACCGCTCGGCAAATGCCTGCGCGCCATACCCGGTCTGGCGCACATCGACCATCACGAACATCCCACCATCCGGGCGGATCGGCTGCAGCCCCGGGCAACCACGCAAGCGTTCGCACACCAGATCGCGGCGCAATCGATACTCGTCGCGCATCCGCGTCACCTCCGGCAGATCGCTTGCCAACGCGACCTCCGCGGCTTTCTGCACAAAATCCGGCAGACCGAAGAGCATGCTCAACGACAGGTTCACCAGATGCTCGGCCAGCACCTTCGGGCCGATCGACCAGCCAATGCGCCAACCGGTCATGGCATGGGATTTCGACAGACTGTTGATGGTTGCGGTGCGCTCGGCCATGCCCGGCAGGCTCGCCGGGCTGATGTGCTCGCCTTCATACAGCAGATCGCTGTAGACCTCGTCGCTGATCAGCCACAGATCGTGACGCACGCACAGCGCCGCCAGCTCTTGCCAGATCAGCAAGGAAAGGCTTGCGCCGGAAGGATTGTTGGGGCTGTTGAGCAACAGGGCACGGGTTTTCGGCGTGATACGCGCAGCGACATCGGCGGGATCGACTCTAAAGCCGTTTTCCGGCCGTACAGGCACCGGCACCACCGTCGCACCGCAGGCGCCGAACACACCTTCATAAGTCACGTACATCGGCTCGGCGACGATCACCTCGTCCCCCGGGTCCAGCAGACACTGAGCCACCGAATACACCGCGCATTGCGCCCCGGGCAGCACGATCACGTGCTCGGCATCCACCACCTGACCGCTGCGCCGCTGGTGGCGCGCGGCAATCAGCTTGCGCAGCGCCAACCGGCCACGCACTTCGGAATAATGCGTATCGCCCGCCAGCAAGCTATCGATGGCGCCGTGGATGATCGGCAGCGGCGTGTCGAAATCCGGATCGCCCACGCTCAGCAGCAGGATATCGACGCCCTCGGCGCGCAACTCCAGCGCTCGGTCATGAATCTGCCAGGCCGCTGCTCCCTCCCCGGCGATTCGTTGGGTCAAGGCTGAATAGCGCATGCACGTCTCCTGATTGCGCGGTCTCCAGCCTTCACCCTATCTCAAATCACAAAACGCGCCACCATGGCATTCAAATCCACCGCCAGACGCGACAGTTCATGGGTGGCGGCGCTGGTCTGGTTGGCCCCGGCGGCCGATTGGGTGGCCAGATCACGGATGTTGACCAGGTTGCGGTCGACCTCACGCGAGACCTGCGCCTGTTCTTCAGAGGCACTGGCGATGACCAGGTTGCGTTCGTTGATCTGATGGATCGACTGGGTGATTTGCTCCAGCGCCACACCCGCAGCGCGGGCCATTTCCAGGGTGGTCTGGGTGCGCTGGTTGCTTTGCTGCATCGACGAAACCGCTTCACCAGTGCCGTTCTGGATGCCGGCGACCATTTTTTCGATTTCCTGGGTCGATTGCGCGGTGCGATGAGCCAAAGCGCGCACCTCGTCCGCCACCACGGCGAAACCGCGTCCGGCCTCACCGGCACGCGCCGCTTCGATCGCCGCGTTGAGGGCCAGCAGGTTGGTCTGTTCGGCAATGGCGCGGATCACGTCCAGCACTTTACCGATGTCGCGGCCCTGCGCGGCGAGGCCTTCGATCATTTGCGCGGTGCTCTGCACGTCATGGGTCATGGTCTGGATAGCGTCGACGGTTTTCACCACTTGGTCACGACCTTCGCGGGCGGCCTGAGTCGACTGGTTCGAGGCTTCGGACGTCGACACCGCGTTGCGTGCCACCTCTTCCACGGCGGCGGTCATTTCGTTGACGGCGGTGGCGGCCTGTTCGATTTCGTTGTTCTGCTGTTGCAGGCCACGGGAGGCTTCTTCGGTGACCGCGCTCAACTCTTCGGCCGCCGCGCCGAGTTGGGTGGCGGAACCGGCGATCTGTTCGATGGTTTTGCGCAGGTTGGTCTGCATCAGGGCCAGCGCTTCGAGCAGGCGGGCCGGTTCGTCCTTGCCATCGACTTCGATGGTTTTGCTCAGGTTGCCGCTGGCGATGGTTTGTGCGGCTGCCACTGCGCGATTGAGCGGTGTGACGATGCTGCGAGTCAACAGCAAGGCCAGCATTACCGTAGCGAGCGCAGCGACGACAGCAACGATAACGATGCCGGTAATGGCACTGTCGTAGTGCTCGCCGGCCTGACCGGAGGCGGTTTTCGCGTCAGCGGAGTTGATTGCGATCAGTTTGTTGAGCTGCTCGCCCATCTGATCGGTGCCGTCCTTGATGCGCGTGTTGATCAGAGTGCGCATCTCCTCGATCTTGTCCTGACGCGACAGCTCCATCATCTGGTTTTGCGCTTGCAGGTAGTTGTCCAGTGTCACGGCGAAGGCCTTGTACTGCGCCAGTTCTTCACCACCGGCAGGCAGTGCGGCGTAGCTGGCCTGGGCGCTGCGCACTTTGTCCACCAGCTCGTTGATACGGCCCTGAGCATCCTGCAACGCTGCCGGCTCACGATTGATCAGCACACGGAACGAGAGAATCCGCAGACGCAGAACGTTTTCAGTCACTTTGCCAAGGTAGGCAACGCTGGGCAGTTGATTGGTCTCCATGTCGATGGAAGCCTGGCGGATGGTCGACATGCGGTTGACGGCGAACACACCAAGGACAATCACCAGCAAGGCGATAAAGGCAAAACCGAGGAAGGCACGGGGCGCGATATTCAGGTTACGCAAGGACATGGTTGGACTCTCGGATAGAGGTAGCTGCGAGCGTCCTTGCCGTCATCACTGACCCCTGGGGCGGGTTCAGTCCGGCGTCACCATTCGAGGGAATCTGTGTGCGCCTGATCTCTGTATCGGCTGGGCTTTAGGAAGATTTCGTGTAAAGCGAAAATATTTTTCAAGGTGTTTCAACGCTGAAACACCTTGCGATCCCCCTGTAGGAGCTGCCGAAGGCTGCGATCTTTTGATCTTGTTTTTTTTTGAACATCAAAATCAAAAGATCGCAGCCTTCGGCAGCTCCTACAGGGTTTGCTCAGGATTTCGCTGCCAGTTGCCAAACGCGGGCAATGTCAGTCGCACGTTCACGCAACAAACGCGGAGCCTCGGCGCAGGCCTGTTCGAGGGTCATCGGGCCGTTGGTCACGGCGAATGCCGCATCGATACCGTGCTCGTAGAGTTCCTGATAACCCTCGCCCAGCGTGCCGGCGATGACGATTACCGGGACATTGTGTTGCTTGGCGATTCGCGCCACGCCGAACGGGGTCTTGCCGCGCAGGGTTTGCGCGTCGAACCGCCCTTCTCCGGTGATCACCAGATCGGCGCCGTTGACCGCTTCGGCCAGCCCCACCAACTCGGCCACCACTTCAACGCCGGCCTGAAACTGCGCTCCGAGAAACGCCTTCGCCGCAAAGCCCAATCCACCTGCCGCACCGCTGCCCGGTTCATCGCGAACGTCCTTGCCCAACGCTTGCGCGCAGAGCTCGGCGAAGTGTCCCAGCGCCTGATCCAGTTGTTGTACCTGTGCCGGTGACGCGCCCTTTTGCGGGCCGAAAATGGCCGAGGCGCCTTGCGGCCCGCACAGCGGATTGTTGACGTCGGCAGCGATGTCGAAGCGCACTCGGGCCAGACGCGGATCCAGCTCGCTCAGGTCCAGTCGCGCCAGTTGCGCCAATGCCAGACCGCCCGGCACCAGCGCTTGGCCTTGCGCATCGAGCAATTTCACCCCGAGCGCCTGCATGGCGCCGGCGCCGCCGTCGTTGGTGGCGCTGCCGCCGATCGCCAGAATTACCCGTTGCGCGCCGGCATCCAGCGCGGCGCGAATCAGTTCACCGGTGCCGAAGGTGCTGGTGATGCAGGCATCGCGCTGCCCCGTAGGCACCAGTTGCAAACCACTGGCCTCAGCCATTTCGATGATCGCAGTGTGGTTGTGTGGCAGCCAGCCCCATGCGGCGTCGACCGGCGTGCCCAGCGGCCCGCGCACCCGGGTGCGGCGCAGTTCACCTTCACACGCGGCAAGAATCGACTCCACTGTGCCCTCGCCACCGTCGGCCATCGGGCACTTGACCAATGTCGCCTGCGGCCAGACTTGCGCCAGCCCCAGCGCAATGGCTTCGGCAACGCCTTGGGCACTCAGGCTGTCCTTGAACGAATCGGGGGCGATGACGATTTTCATGCGAATTCTCCAGTTCCAATGCCCTTCATGCTGCCAGTCGGCATGCGCATTGACGCCTGTCCGCTGCACAAGCGGGGTTGGCGATTGTTGTTCATTTATACAAAAGCCTTGGGATTGATGCTGAATGTTCTGGCCCTATCGCGAGCAGGCTCACTCCTACAGGGGAACGCATTTCAAGTGTAGGAGTGAGCCTGCTCGCGATGGCGTCTCAGAAAACATCCGATCCGGATCAGTCTGCGGCAGCAATTGCACCCCGAGATACAACGCCAACATCCCGTCCAGCCGCAACGGGTCTACCCCGCTCAACTCGGCAATCCGCTCCATCCGGTAACGCAGGCTGTTGCGATGAATGCCCAGCGCATCGGCGCACGCCTGGCTCTGCCCATCATGCTCACACCAACTGCGCAGGGTCGCGAGCAACTGGCCGTTGCTGTCCTTGGCTATGACCTTGCGCAACGGTTTGAGCAATTCATCCAGCGCATCATCGTTGCGATGGCGCCAGAGCATCACCGGCAAGCGATAGCGGTTGAGGGTCAGCAAACGCGAGTGCGGCAACACATCCCGGCCATAGGCAAGCAGATCGCCGACCCGCCGATAACAGCGGCGCAGCCCGATCAAACCATCCGCCTGCCCGCCCACGGCGATGCGCAGAATGTTCCAGCCCAGGCCATCGAGCTTTTCCAGCAAACGATCATGCTCAACCGTCTGACCCGCCGGCCGACACCACAGCAGCGATGACTTGGCGGAACTCACGCACCAGCTGTCCGGGTAGCGCGAGGTCAGCCACGCGCTCAACGCCTCGACGGTCTGCCCCGGCCCGTGCTCCAGACCCAGTTCGAACAGATACGGCACCCGGGTCAGTTGCGGCTTGAGGCCCAGCTGCTGCGCCTCATCTACCAAGCGTGGCGAGTCCCCCGCTTCGCTCAACAGCAACGCCAGCAGGTCATCGCAACGTTGCCGCCGCCATTGCTGTTCGGCCTGCTGATTGCGCTGGCCGACCAGCATTTCCGCAGTCATGCGCACCAACTCGGCGTAGGTGCGCAGTTGCTCCGGTTCGCCGGTAATGCCAAGCACACCGATCAAGCGCTGATCGAGCAACAGCGGCAGGTTGATCCCCGGCTGCACACCTTTCAGATGCACGGCGGTTTGCGCGTCGATCTCCACCACCCGCCCGTTGGCCAGCACCAGTTGCGCACCTTCGTGACGGGTGTTGATGCGTTCCGGCTCACCACTGCCGAGGATCAGACCCTGGCTGTCCATGACGTTGACGTTGTACGGCAAAATGGCCATGGCCCGGTCAACGATATCCTGGGCAAGATCGTGATCGAGTTCGAACATAACGACTAGAATCCTTTAAAACAGGCGCGGACGGTTGTTCACCCGCACAGGGTCTGGCGGCAAACCCTGTGCTCAGGCACAAAGACAATCCGGCCACAGGTGGCCGAGACTCTCAGGGCGATCAACGTTAACCTGTGCATCGCAAAAAATCATAATAAAGAGAGAGCCGCCATGTCGCAGAGCGCCGCAGCTACCCAGACCATCGACGCCGGTAAAAACGCCGTCTACAAACGCATCACCCTGCGTTTGATCCCCTTCATCTTCATCTGCTACCTGTTCAACTACCTCGACCGGGTCAACGTTGGCTTCGCCAAACTGCAGATGCTCGACGCGCTGAAGTTCAGCGAAACCGTGTACGGCCTCGGCGCCGGGATCTTCTTCATCGGCTACGTGCTGTGCGGTGTACCGAGCAACCTGGCCCTGACCCGCTTCGGCCCGCGCCGCTGGATCGCGCTGATGATGATCACTTGGGGCACGCTGTCGACCTGCCTGCTGTTCGTCACCACCCCGACCCAGTTCTACACCCTGCGCCTGTTTACCGGTGCGGCCGAAGCCGGGTTCTTCCCGGGCGTGGTGCTCTACCTCTCGCAGTGGTTCCCGACGTTCCGCCGTGGGCGGATCATGGCGCTGTTCATGTCGGCGATCCCGGTTTCCGGCCTGCTCGGCAGTCCGTTTTCCGGCTGGATCCTCAACCACTTCGCCGCCGGGCAAGGTGGACTGGCGGGCTGGCAGTGGATGTTTCTGCTGCAAGGTATTCCGACGGTCATCCTCGGCGCCCTCGCCTATTTCCTGCTGAGCGACAGCTTTGCCAACGCCAAGTGGCTAAGCCCGCATGAACGCGCGGTGCTTGAGGCGGACCAGGCCGAAGACCTGGCGAACAAGCCGAAAACCACCTCTGACTCGCTGATCGCGGTGTTCAAGAACCCGGCGATCTGGGCCTTCGGCCTGATCTACTTCTGCATCCAGAGCGGCGTGTACGCAATCAACTTCTGGCTGCCGTCGATCATCAAGAACCTCGGTTTCAGCGACAACCTGGTGATCGGCTGGCTGAGCGCGATTCCGTATCTGCTGGCGGCGGTGTTCATGCTGCTGGTCGGGCGTTCGGCGGACTTGCGCAAAGAACGCCGCTGGCACCTTGTTGTGCCGATGCTGATGGGCGCCATCGGCCTGGTGATTGCGGTGAATTTCGCCGCCAACCCGGCCATCGCCATCCTCGGTCTGACCATTGCGACCATGGGCGCGCTGACCGGTCTGCCGATGTTCTGGCCGGTGCCGACCGCGATGTTGAGCGCGGGCGCGGCGGCCGGAGGTCTGGCATTGATCAACTCGATGGGGCAGATGGCCGGTTTCCTCAGCCCGTACCTGGTGGGTTGGGTCAAGGACAGCACCGGTTCGACCGATGCGGCGTTGTATCTGCTGGCGGGTGTGATCGTCGGCGGGAGCTTGCTGGCGCTGCGCATGACGCGCACGTTGCGGGCGTAAACACGCTGCGATCTTTTTTGCCCTTGTTTATTGCAGGCGGATTGCTCAGCCGATAATTCACTTTGCCCCGTGGGATGCTTCTGGTATTTGATTGGAGTTTTCCCACCGACAAAAGGATTTCGGCATGAGCTACCGCACACTGGGGCACTCGGGGTTGCAGGTGTCCACCCTCACCCTCGGCACGATGATGTTTGGCGAGCAGACCAGCGCAGAGGATTCGCTGCGCATCATCCACAAGGCCTGGGATCAGGGCATCAATTTCATCGACACCGCCGACGTCTACACCAACGGCCGTTCGGAGGAAATCGTCGGCGAGGCGATCGCCCGACACCGTCACGAATGGGTGCTGGCGACCAAGGTCGGATTCGGCCCGGCGGACGGCGTGCCGAACCGCAGCGGCTTGAGCCGCAAGCACATCTTCAATGGTCTGGAGGCCAGCCTGATGCGCCTCGGCACCGACTACCTCGACATCTATTACCTGCACCGCGAAGACCACAACACGCCGCTGGAAGTCACCGTGTCGGCGATTGGCGATCTGATTCGCCAGGGCAAGATTCGCTACTGGGGCCTGTCGAACTATCGCGGCTGGCGCATTGCCGAGGTGATTCGTATCGCTGACCAGTTGGGTGTCGATCGCCCGGTGATCAGCCAGCCGCTGTACAACATCGTCAACCGCCAGGCCGAGACCGAGCAGATCACCGCTGCGCAAACCTACGGTCTCGGTGTGGTGCCTTACAGCCCGCTGGCCCGTGGCGTGCTCAGCGGCAAATACGCACCCGACGTGACCCCGGACGCCAACAGCCGCGCCGGGCGCCAGGACAAACGCATTCTGGAAACCGAATGGCGGGTGGAATCGCTGCGCATTGCCCAGCAGATTCAGCAATATACCCAGGGCCGTGGGGTGGGTATCGTCGAGTTCGCGATTGCCTGGGTGCTGAACAACAGCGCCGTGACTTCGGCGATTGTCGGGCCGCGCACGGAACAACAGTGGGATGCGTACACCCAGGCGCAAACGGTGAAGATCACCACGGAAGATGAAGCGTTCATCGACTCGCTGGTGACACCGGGGCACGCGTCGACGCCGGGGTTCAACGATGTGAGCCATTTTGTGTCGGGCCGTAAACCGCATCAGGGCTAAACGCTTCGCGAGCAAGCCCGCTCCCACAAGGGATTGTCGCCGGATGCAAACCTGGTACTCGACACCCATTCACTGTGGGAGCGGGCTTGCTCGCGAAAGCGTTGGCCCCGTCACTAAAGATTTGGAGTCTGCCCCTTCTTCGCGAGCTGAGTCACACCCACAGGTTTTGTGCTTATCTTCAAGATGTGGGAAATATTGATCACTCGGCCAATATTCAGCACAAAAACCACGTATCCTGCGCGCCCTGTTTGATCACCCACCCGCGAGGACAGTTTGTCTAAAGGTATCGCTCTATCGGTTTCAGCCTCGGTGCTGTTTGCCGTCATGTATTACTACACCTCGCTGCTCACCCCGTTGAGCGGCGTAGAGATTTTCGGCTGGCGGATGCTGCTGACCGTGCCGTGCATGACCGTGTTCATGCTGGTGTCCGGTGAATGGCGGCGGGTACTGGAGCTGCTGCGGCGCGTTGCGGGCTATCCGAAGCTGATCGGCGGCCTGATTGTTTCGGCCGGTTTGCTCGGCGTGCAGTTGTGGCTGTTCATGTGGGCGCCGCTCAATGGCTACAGCCTCGACGTGTCGCTGGGTTATTTCCTGTTACCGCTGGCGATGGTGCTGACCGGGCGCATTGTGTACGGCGACAGCCTGTCGTACCTGCAGAAAATCGCGGTGTTCTTTGCCATTCTGGGCGTGGCGAACGAGTTGTATCAGGTCGGCGGATTTTCCTGGGCGACACTGGTAGTCGTGGTCGGGTATCCACTGTACTTCGTGCTGCGCAAACGCTTGAAGACTGACAACCTTGGCGGTCTATGGGTCGACATGACGCTCATGCTGCCGGTGGCGTACTGGTTTGTGCGCGGTGGCGAACAGGGCTTTGGCGTGTTCGATCAGTATCCTGGCTTGCTCTGGCTGATTCCCCTGCTCGGCCTCATCAGTGCTTCGGCGCTGGTGGTCTACATCATCGCCAGCCGCTTGTTGCCGTTCAGCCTGTTTGGTTTGCTCAGTTATGTGGAACCGGTGCTGCTACTCGGTGTGGCGCTGTTGCTCGGTGAAAGCATCAAGGCCGGCGAGTGGCTGACTTACATTCCGATCTGGCTGGCGGTGGTGGTATTGATCTTCGAAGGCTTCAAGCACTTGATGCGACAACGCCGCTCTTAAAAGCAATACAAGACTACTGTGGGAGCGGGCTTGCTCGCGAAAGCGTCAGGTCAGTCAACAAAGACCTTGAACGAAAGACCGAATTCGCGAGCAAGCTCACTCCCACAGTTTTGCTGACGCAAAAAAATCCCGGCTGTGCATGACTGCAAGCCGGGATTTTTTCATTCTAGTGGCGGATTACTCGGTGGTCAGCACACCACGACGCACCTGATCACGCTCGATCGATTCGAACAGGGCCTTGAAGTTGCCCTCGCCGAAACCATCATCGCCCTTGCGCTGGATGAATTCGAAGAACACCGGCCCCATCAGGGTTTCCGAGAAGATCTGCAGCAGCAGACGCTTGTCGTCCGGGTTCGACGAACCGTCGAGCAGGATGCCCCGCGATTGCAGCTGATCAACCGGCTCGCCGTGGTTCGGCAGGCGACCTTCGAGCATTTCGTAGTAGGTGTCCGGCGGCGCGGTCATGAAGCGCATGCCGATCTTCTTCAACTGATCCCAGGTCTTGACCAGATCGTCGGTGAGGAACGCCACGTGCTGGATGCCCTCGCCGTTGAACTGCATCAGGAACTCTTCGATCTGCCCGGCGCCCTTGGACGACTCTTCGTTCAGCGGGATGCGGATCATGCCGTCCGGTGCGGTCATCGCTTTCGAGGTCAGACCGGTGTATTCGCCCTTGATGTCGAAGTAGCGGATCTCGCGGAAGTTGAACAGCTTCTCGTAGAAGTTGGCCCAGTAAGCCATACGCCCGCGATACACGTTGTGGGTCAGGTGATCGATGATCTTCAGGCCGGCACCGACCGGGTTGCGATCAACGCCTTCGATGAACACGAAGTCGATGTCATAGATCGAGCTGCCTTCGCCGAAACGGTCAATCAGGTACAGCGGCGCACCGCCGATGCCTTTGATCGCTGGCAGGTTGAGTTCCATCGGGCCGGTTTCGATGTGGATCGGCTGGGCACCGAGTTCCAGCGCGCGGCTGTAGGCCTTTTGCGAGTCCTTGACGCGGAACGCCATGCCACACACCGACGGGCCGTGTTCGGCCGCGAAGTACGAAGCGACGCTATTGGGTTCGTTGTTGAGGATCAGATTGATCGCGCCCTGACGGTACAGGTGCACGTTCTTGGAGCGGTGAGTTGCGACCTTGGTGAAGCCCATGATCTCGAAGATCGGCTCCAGGGTGCCAGGAGTCGGCGATGCGAACTCGATGAACTCAAAGCCCATCAGGCCCATTGGGTTTTCGTATAAATCTGCCATGGTGACGCCTCATCATTCTTATCAATTAACCAGGGTTATTTGTCAGTAATGCTGAGATCGCTGGGTGGTGCGCAGGAGATGCCTCGCACACTGCGGGCGAGGAAGTCACCGTAGATCAGTTGAAACCCGAATATCTTCATTGTCGACCCAAGGCTCTTGCGGGCGAGGCTTCTGCTGCCAGAAGACGATTATTATTGTATGCGTAACCCGATTCTACACAGCGTAAATAGGGTTGTCTGCCCTCTCTATAAAATCCGCCTTTTTCGCATCGGTGCAAGGGGTTTGTTGCACAGGTAAATCCCCACCAGCACCAGGCCGCCTCCCAGATACAGGCTCAACGTCAGTTGTTCGCCGAGCAGCAGCGCGCCGAGAACCACGGCTGTCAGCGGATTCAGGGCGATGAACACGCCGGAACGGGTCGCGCCGATTTTGCGGATGCCGTCGTAGTAGCCGATGTAGGCCAGCGCCGAGCCAAGCACACCCAGGTAGATCAGGCTCAGCCACTGCGGCGTACCGAGGCTGATCAATGCGGCCCAGCTTACCTCGCCGCGCAGCGCCGCCAGCGTCCAGAGCATCACTGTGCCGATCAGCACGGAAAGCGTCACGGTCTGCACCGGGCCGAGTGACTGATTCAGCCCCCGTGAAAACAGCGAGTAAACGCCCCAACCCAACACACAACCAAGAATCAACAGATCGCCGATCCACGCGTCAGGCGTCGCGGCAAGCAATTGCGGATTACGGCTGACGATCACCAGGCCAGCGCCAGCGATACAGATCGCAATACCGGCGACTTTCATCCGCCCCATGCGCTCCTTGAACAACAACCACGAGGCCAGACCGATCACTGCCGGATTCAACGCAACAATCAACGAGGCCCGTGAAGCGTTGATGTATTGCAGGCCATAAAAGAAGCACAGGTTATAGAAGAAAATCCCGAAGAACCCCAGCAACAACAGTTGCAGCCATTGCCGGGACGTCGGTCGTGCCAGCGGGATGCGCGCCAGCCACAGGAACCCCAGCAACGCCGCACTGGCGAGCAGGAAGCGCAGGCTGGCGGCGAACAGCGGGCTGAGACTGCCCGCCAGAAAACGCCCGGCGACAAAGGTCCCGCCCCAAATCATGGTCACCGCTGCCAGAGTCAGATAAACCGGCCGCTCGGAGGTCGTTGCGTGGATTTGCTCGAGGTTGCGCATGATGCTCCAGGTAATGCAGCTGGAAAGATGGCGTATCATTCACCTCATTTAACGTCATCGTAAAATGAGCAAATACTCATGACCCTCACTCAACTGGAGATATTCTCGCTGGTCGCTGAACTGCGCGGTTTCACCCTCGCCGCCCATCGTTTGGGAATTTCGCAGTCAGCGGTGTCGCACGCGATGAAGTCGCTGGAGGAGGAATTGGGCGTCGAACTGCTACACCGCCATCAGTCGCAAGTCGAACTCACCGACATCGGCGAGCAATTGCTCCAGCGCGCACGGGCCATGCTTGGTCTGGCCAACACCCTGCGTCAGGAGGCGGCCGATGCGCGGGGCATGAAAAGCGGCACGTTGCGCATCGGTTCGTTCGGCCCGACGTCATCGATCAAGTTGCTGCCGACGATTTTGCAGCGCTATCGCCAGGCGCATCCGGGCATTGAAGTGCACATAGATGAGGGGCCGGACAGGCAGGTTATTCAGTGGTTGGAAGAGCGGCGGATCGACATCGGTTTTGTGGTGTTGCCTCAGGAGCGTTTCGACACTTTTGCCTTGGCAGAAGACCAGATGGTTGCCCTGCTGCCAGCCGATCATCCATTGGCAGGACGCACCGCGCTGAGCCTCAAGGATCTGTGTGCCGATCCGTTTGTGCTGACCGAAGCCGGTTCATCGGAGCTGGTTTCGCGCCTGTTCACTGCCGCGCGCCTGCAACCGAAGATCCGCTATCGCTGCTCGCAATTGCTCAGCACGCTGGACGTCGTGGGCCGGGGTGACGCAATTACCGTCGTGGCCGAAGGCTCATTACCCGATGATCCAACGCCGCGCTACGTAAAGAAGCCGCTGGCGCCCCCCGTGCAGCGCCAGATCGGCCTCGCTGTCCTCGATCAGCGCCAGGCTTCGCCCGCCACGCGAGCGTTTATCGATCTCGCCACGCAGATCAATCAGCCGTGAGCGGCACAAGCGCCAACGGCCATCTATCATCCCTTCTGACTTCGCTGTTACTCACAGGCGCGCCGTTGGCAGGCCTGCGTTCGAGAGTTCCACTCCATCGCAACAGGATGCGTCCATGCCCTTGACTGTCAAACCCCGCCGCAAACGTAGCGTGCGGATGATTGTGACCCTGCTTTGCGGCCTGTTGCCGGTACTTCTGGGCACAGGGATTCTGTATATGCAGGCCGAGCGCACCTTGCAGCAGAGCACGCAAAACACTGCCGATGAGGCGTTGCGCCAATTCGAACTGATGCTCGACAACACCGCCCAGGCCGCCAGCGAACTGCTGCCCCTGGCTGGCCAACCCTGCGACAGCGTCAAACTGGCGTTGCGTGAACAGGTGACCCGTCGGCCTTTCGTGCGCTCGACCAATCTGGTATGGGACAACAATCTCTATTGCAGCTCGCTGTTCGGTGAGTACAAGGAAGCCGTGAACCCGGGCGACTACACCCAAGGCAAACTGTGGTTGATGAACGGCAATCCCGTTACGCCCAACACCGCGCTGCTGGTATATCGGCTCAGCGAAGGTCGCGGCGGCGCGCTGACCACGCTCGATGGCTATCACCTGAGCAACGTCCTGCGCCTGATTGGCCGACAGACGCTGCTGTTGCTGCAGGTTGGCGACAACTGGCTGTCCGCCGATGGCAAGGTGCATCAAGGCAACCTGCCGCCGTTGCCGGTGGCACAAAGTATGTTGGTTTCTTCGCGCTATGCCTTCAGCGTCGCCGCAGGCTTCCCGCAGGGCGAAACCTGGCGTTATATGGCCGACGAATACCCGCCGCTGTTCAGCCTGCTGATTTTTTTCGGGATCATCTCCGGTGCTATCGGCCACGTCCTGCAGCGGCGCTCCACCTCACCCAGCCATGAAATGCTGCGCGCTCTGGAGGCAGGCGAGTTCATCCCTTATTTCCAGCCAGTGGTGCATGGCGACAGTAAAAAGTGGTCCGGCGCCGAAGTGCTGATGCGCTGGAAACATCCGAAAGAAGGTCTGGTGCGCCCGGACATGTTTATTCCGTTTGCCGAACATTCGGGCCTGATCGTGCCCATGACCCGCGCCCTGATGCAGCAGACTGCCGCCCTGCTCGGCCCGTTGTCTGCTGGTTTCAACAAACCGTTTCACATCGGTATCAACATCACCGCCAGTCACTGTCACGATCTGCAACTGGTGGAAGACTGTCGCGAGTTTCTCGCTGCGTTCGCACCCGGGAGCATCAGCCTGGTGCTGGAGTTGACCGAGCGTGAGCTGATCGAGCCGAACGACATCACGCACCAACTGTTCGAGCAGTTGCATACGCTGGGTGTGATGATCGCCATCGACGACTTTGGGACCGGGCATTCAAGCTTGGGTTACCTGCGCAAATTCAATGTGGACTTTCTCAAGATTGATCAAAGCTTCGTCGCGATGATCGGGATCGACGCATTATCGCGACATATTCTGGATACGATTATCGAGCTCTCGGCCAAGCTCGATCTGGGTATTGTTGCCGAAGGTGTAGAAACTCAGGCACAGGCTGACTATCTGACTGCACACCACGTCAACTTCCTGCAGGGCTATCTGTTCGGAAAACCCATGCCCGGCGCCGACTTCATCGATGCATTAAGTCACCATTAACTAAAAACAAATTAACCCCGGCACTGCGATCGGACGCACCAAATTGATACAAAACACCACTGTTGTTACATGACGACAAGATCAGGATTTACTCTTGGCGCATTAACTACTACAATTTTTTCAGCCTGTGCAAGATTGGCAGGTGAGCCATTATCACCGAGTCGCTTCAAGGCTCTTGGCTTATAGCTTTGTTTGCGGTTGGTATCAGCCAAACACACTATTGGAGTAAAGATATTGTCCAGACTCGCTGAATTTCGTGCAGCTGAAAAGGCCCTTCAGGAACAGCTCAAGCAGCTGGAATCGCTGAAGAACGATGCCGGGCTCAAGAAAGAAATCGAATTCGAAGAAAAGCTCCAGGGGCTGATGAAAACCTACGGCAAAGGCCTGAAAGACATCATCGCCATCCTCGATCCGAACCCGTCCAAGTCCGGCTTGCAAGTGTCCGCCGCACCAAAAACCCGCCGTGCTCGCGTGGTCAAGGTTTATCAAAACCCGCACACCGGTGAACTGATCGAAACCAAGGGCGGCAACCACCGTGGCCTGAAAGCCTGGAAGGAACAGTACGGTGCAGCTACCGTTGATTCCTGGTTGCGCGGCTAATCTTGCGTCAACAACCAAGCCCTGCTTTATGCGGGGCTTTTTTTTCGACAATATCTAACAAAAGCAACGATTTCCCCCGCGCTAGTTATCAATCCGCCTTAACACACACAAGCCGCAAGGCTAAACATTTTGCGCCGGGATGTTGCAATCGTAATCGCTGCTAAACTTTGTGCTTAATTCCTTCGGGTATCTAAACCGGTCGAGGTGCAAACAGACGCTTAAAGTTTCAAGCTGTTTCTCACTGCGACTATTTCCTCGGCGCTTGCCTTATAAACCTCGGCCTGCCCAGCGTAAGAAAGTACATAAGCCTTATCCGCTGCGGCCGCAGCAACCAAAGTTTGCGACAACACATGTCGACCGTTTTCAGTGATCGTGCAGGTGGTTTCCTGCGCGTCCAAAGAGCCGAGCTTCGCCGGGTGTACCTTGTTGCAAACACTCTGATAGCCGCCCTGGAAGAAGTCCTTCTGTATCGATTTGCGCATCTCCAGCAGAACGCCCGCCACATTGACCTGATGACCTGCTTCCACCTGAGTCATGGTCAACTCCATCACCATGACCTGATTGCCGTCGGTGTCGGTTTTCACCGCGCGCTGGCGCGAAACCTGAGGGGCTTGATCGGGCAGCGCCTCTACTTCCCAGCCAGCAGGCCAAGTGATACTCGGCTGGTCCGCCAGTGCAGGAGCGGCAAGCAAAGACGAGAAAAGGCAAACGAACAGCGCTTTGAACGGTCGGATCATTACCAGAGGCACTCGCAGATTGAGCTGCAAAGTCTGAGGCCCGGCCGCCCACAGAGCAAGCCGCGCATTCGGTTTGGCGATGCCGCCCCGCATGCGTATCATTGCGCCCATTCACTCGCCCCATTGTTACGGAGGGCCTATGAGCCTGCACGAACTGAACACTTTCCCCGGCGTCACCGCCACTCCAGACAGCGCAACCCGCAACTTCGTCTTCAACCACACCATGCTGCGCGTGAAGGACATCACCCAGTCGCTGGACTTCTACACCCGCGTACTGGGTTTCTCGCTGGTGGAAAAACGTGATTTCCCGGAAGCCGAGTTCAGCCTGTACTTCCTCGCACTGGTCGACAAGGCACAGATCCCGGCCGACGCCGCTGCCCGCACCGAGTGGATGAAGTCGATTCCCGGCATCCTCGAACTGACCCACAACCACGGCACTGAAAACGATGCCGACTTCGCCTATCACAACGGCAACACTGACCCGCGCGGTTTCGGCCACATTTGCATCTCGGTTCCGGACATCGTTGCGGCATGTGCACGTTTTGAAGAGCTGGGCTGTGATTTCCAGAAGCGTTTGACCGATGGCCGCATGAAAAGCCTGGCGTTCATCAAAGACCCGGATGGCTACTGGGTTGAAATCATCCAGCCTGCGCCGCTGTAACTGACTGCATAAAAAGCCTTTGTGGGAGCGGGCTTGCTCGCGAAAGCGGTGAGTCATGCAACGCAGGTGTTGGCTGGCGGACGCTTTCGCGAGCAAGCCCGCTCCCACATTTGGATTTGTGTCAGGCATAAAAAAACCCATGATCGCTCATGGGTTTTTTCGTTTCAGCGACTGACGTTTATGCCGGCGCCGACGTACGGATCAAGTGATCGAACGCGCTGAGGGAAGCCTTGGCGCCCTCGCCCACCGCAATCACGATCTGCTTGTACGGCACAGTGGTCACGTCGCCCGCCGCGAAGATCCCCGGGATCGACGTTTCGCCACGGTTGTCGACGATGATTTCACCACGCGGCGACAGCTCGATGGTGCCTTTGAGCCAGTCGGTGTTCGGCAGCAGACCGATCTGTACGAAGATCCCCTCCAGCTCGACGCTGCGCAGTTCGTCAGTCTTGCGATCCTTGTAGCGCAAGCCGTTGACCTTCTCGCCATTGCCGGTGACTTCTGTGGTTTGCGCACTGGTGATCACGGTGACGTTCGGCAGGCTGTGCAGCTTGCGTTGCAGTACCGCGTCGGCACGCAGTTGTACGTCGAACTCCAGCAGGGTCACGTGGGAGACGATACCCGCCAAGTCGATGGCCGCTTCCACGCCGGAGTTACCGCCGCCGATCACCGCCACACGCTTGCCTTTGAACAGCGGACCGTCGCAGTGCGGGCAGTACGCCACGCCTTTGTTGCGGTATTCCTGCTCGCCCGGCACGTTCATTTCACGCCAGCGTGCGCCGGTCGCCAGAATCACGCTTTTGGCTTTCAGGGTCGCGCCACTGGCGAAGTGGACTTCGTGCAGCTCGCCGTTCTTGCCCGGGATCAGCTTGTCTGCACGTTGCAGGTTCATGATGTCGACGTCGTACTGCTTGACGTGTTCTTCCAGCGCCGTGGCCAGTTTCGGGCCTTCGGTTTCCTGCACGGAAATGAAGTTCTCGATGGCCATGGTGTCCAGCACCTGACCGCCGAAGCGCTCGGCCGCGACACCGGTGCGGATGCCTTTACGGGCGGCATAGATAGCGGCCGAAGCACCGGCCGGGCCACCGCCGACCACCAGCACATCAAAGGCTTCTTTGGCGCTGATTTTCTCGGCCTGACGCTCAATGGCGCCGGTGTCGAGCTTGGCGAGGATTTCTTCCAGCCCCATGCGGCCCTGGCCAAAGTTCTCACCGTTGAGGTAGATGCTCGGCACAGCCATGATCTTGCGATCGTTGACTTCGTCCTGAAACAGCGCGCCGTCGATGGCGACGTGACGGATGTTCGGGTTCAGCACGGCCATCAGGTTCAGCGCCTGAACCACGTCCGGGCAGTTCTGGCACGACAGCGAGAAGTAGGTTTCGAAGCTGAACTCGCCCTTGAGCGAGCGGATCTGTTCGATCACTTCGGCGCTGGCTTTCGATGGGTGGCCGCCGACTTGCAGCAGGGCCAGCACCAACGATGTGAATTCGTGGCCCATCGGGATGCCGGCGAAACGCAGGCTGATATCGGCACCCGGACGATTGATCGAGAACGACGGCTTGCGGGCATCGGTGCCGCTGTCGATCAGGGTAATCTGGCTCGAAAGACTGGCAACGTCTTTCAGCAGGTCAAGCATTTCCCGGGATTTCGCACCGTCGTCGAGGGAAGCAACGATCTCGATCGGCTGGGTGACCCGTTCCAGGTACGATTTCAACTGGGCTTTAAGATTGGCGTCCAACATACGGGCGATCTCCTGTGTCTTTGTTCGAGGCGAAAAAAAGCCCGAGCGAATCTCGCCCGGGCTTTTTTAATGGGCGGTGCAGCTTACTGAAGTAGGTGCGGAGTCCCGCCCTGTGTTGCGTGCGTCACAGACTTAGATCTTGCCGACCAGGTCCAGGGACGGAGCCAGAGTGGCCTCGCCTTCTTTCCACTTGGCTGGGCAAACTTCGCCTGGGTGAGCAGCAACGTATTGAGCAGCCTTGATCTTGCGCAGCAGCTCGGAAGCGTCACGGCCAACGCCGCCATCGTTCAGTTCAACGATTTTGATCTGGCCTTCAGGGTTGATCACGAAGGTGCCACGGTCAGCCAGGCCAGCTTCTTCGATCAGCACGTCGAAGTTGCGGGAGATGACGTGGGTCGGGTCGCCGATCATGGTGTATTCGATTTTGCCGATCGCTGGCGAAGTGTTGTGCCAGGCAGCGTGAGCAAAGTGGGTGTCGGTCGAAACGCTGTAGATTTCCACGCCCAGTTTCTGGAACGCAGCGTAGTTGTCGGCCAGGTCTTCCAGCTCGGTTGGGCAAACGAAGGTGAAGTCGGCTGGGTAGAAGAACACTACGGACCATTTGCCTTTCAGGTCAGCGTCCGAGACTTGTACGAAGTCGCCGTTTTTGAACGCGGTAGCTTTGAACGGTTTTACTTGGCTGTTGATGATAGGCATTGATGACTCTCCGTCAGGGTTGTGAATTCGATGGGTGAATCCTACCCACTCACTCGACGGATGGCTCATTGGCAAACCTGATGCTGCTGATTTGTTTTCGCTATTAGCTGACTGTATTAATAGAAGAAAACGATATCTACGACGAAGCCGGCTTATCCGTAATCCGAGCCATCCCGTGAAAGGGGCTGGCTTCAACATAGCGCATGGCTGACTTCATATCCTTCCAGCCAACGTAACTCATCAACGATTTCAGATCCCAGCCGCTTTGATGCGCCCAGGTGGCGAAGCCGCGGCGCAGGGAATGGCTGGTGTAGCGCTCGGCCGGAATGCCGGCGCGTTCCAGCGCCTGACGCAGCAGTGGAATGATGCTGTTGGCGTGCAAGCCCTCATCGCTCAGATGGCCCCAGCGGTCGACACCGCGAAACACCGGACCGCGTACCAGCGCCGCCTCGGTGATCCAGTCGATATAAGCCTGCACCGGGCACAGCTTGAGCAGCGCCGGCGCCTGATACGTCTGCCCGAGGTTGTCGCGGTCGCCCTTGCTGCGCGGCAGATACAGAGTGATGCCGCTGCCCGCATGCGCCCGCACATGCTCGATCTGCAGACGACACAACTCATCGCTGCGAAAGCCACGCCAGAACCCCAACAGAATCAGTGCCCGATCACGATAGGCCTTGAGCAACTGCGGGCGATCCTGATTTTGTCTGGCATTGCTGGCCTCCTGCTCCAGCCAGTCGACCACCTGCTGCAGATCGTGCAGTTGCAGCGGTTCGGCCTGTTTTTCCTGCGCCGGATGCAGCGCCCGAATGCCTTTGAAGACCTTGCGCACCACCGGCGCCTTGGTCGGATCGGCAAAGCCCTGACTGTTGTGCCACTGCGCCAGCGCCGACAAGCGCAGCTTCAGCGTATTGATCGACAGCACGCCGGCATGCTCGACCAGATAACGCGCCACGCTGTCGGCCGTCGCCGGCAGGAACCCGCCCCACTTCACTTCGAAATGCTCGATCGCCGAACGATAGCTGCGGCGGGTGTTGTCACGGGTGGCGGCTTGCAGATAGCGATCGATCTCGCTCATGGGCAGTGTTCTCGCAGGCGTACTGATTTCGGGATGAAAAAACCAATTCAGGCATCTGACATTGGGTAATACCAGTATATCCCGTCTGTTATTAATCAAGCATTTAACTTTATTTTCAGCGTGGTACACTGCGTACTTTGGTGGCATGTACCACAGTACGAAACGGTAGGAGTTCACATGGCCCGTGGTGGCGTAAACAAAGCAGTGGTGCAGATCGCGCGTGCAGCGATTCTGGCCCGGGGCGAACACCCCAGCATCGATGCAGTACGCATCGAACTGGGCAACACCGGTTCGAAAACCACGATCCATCGCTATCTGAAAGAGCTGGATGACGGCAGCCAACCGGTCGAAGCGTCCGCAGAACCGATCAATGACGAGCTGACCGCACTGGTCTCGCGTCTCGCCCAGCGCCTGAAAGAACAGGCGCAAGAGCCGATCGAACAAGCGCGCGAGCAGTTCGAGGAACAGCGCGAAACCCTGGAAGCGGAACTCAAGCAGGTGCGCCAGGCACTCGAGCAACTGGAACAACAGCACGACATTCAAGGCGCTGCACTGGCACGGGAATCCGAGGCACTGAAAGAAACCCGTTCGATGTTGCAGACCGAACAAACCCGCAACGCCGGACTGAACCAGGCCTTGGCTGATTTTGAGTTGCGCCTGCAGGACAAGGACGAGCAGATCCGCTCGCTGGAAGAAAAACACCTGCACGCCCGCGATGCCCTTGAGCATTACCGCAACGCCAGCAAAGAGCAGCGCGAGCAGGAGCAGGCCCGACATGAAGGACAGCTGCAGCAATTGCAGATGGAATTGCGTCAGGCGCAACAAAGTGCGCTGGTGCGTCAGGACGAGATCACTCAGTTGCATCGCGACAACGAACGCCTGCTCACGGAAAACCGCGGCACTCAGCGCGAACTGAGCCTGATGCAGGATCAGCTCAAGCACAGCAACCAGCGCCAGGATCAGTTGCTGGAGCAAGCGACTCGCGTCGACAACGAACGTACCCTCCTCCAGGAACGTTTGCGCGTGGCCCTGCTGGAAAGTCAGACGCTGAAACAGGATGCCGACGAACAGCGGCAGCTCAATCAGTCATTGGAGAAGGAACTGACCAAGACTCAGACCAGCCTTGAGGATAGCTTGCGTCTGGCCGCTACCGTTGCGGCAGCGCCAGACACAGCCAAAGCGAAGGAAACTTAAGCGCCGACCGGCGTACGCATGGTGACGAACTCTTCGGCGGCCGTCGGGTGAACCCCGATCGTGTCGTCGAAGTCACGCTTGGTCGCGCCAGCCTTCAGCGCGATCGCCAGGCCTTGGACGATCTCACCCGCGTCGGGCCCGACCATGTGGCAGCCGAGAACTTTGTCGGTCTTGCCGTCGACCACCAGTTTCATCAGGGTTTTCTCCTGACATTCGGTCAGCGTCAGCTTCATCGGGCGGAAGCGACTCTCGAAAATCACCACCTCATGGCCCGCCTCGCGCGCCTCCTCTTCGGTCAGACCGACAGTGCCGATGTTCGGCAGACTGAACACGGCAGTCGGGATCATCTTGTAATCCACCGGACGGTACTGCTCAGGCTTGAACAAGCGCCGCGCCACCGCCATGCCTTCGGCCAGTGCCACTGGCGTCAGCTGCACGCGACCAATCACGTCACCCAGTGCCAGAATCGACGGTTCGCTGGTCTGGTACTGCTCGTCGACCTTGATGAAGCCCTTGTCGGTGAGCTGCACATCGGTGTTTTCCAGGCCCAGGTTGTCCAGCATCGGACGCCGCCCGGTGGCGTAGAACACGCAGTCGGCTTCCAGTACGCGACCATCCTTTAGAGTCGCCTTCAGGCTGCCGTCTGGCTGTTTGTCGATACGCGCGATGTCGGCGTTGAATTGCAGATCCATGCCGCGCTTGGTCAGTTCTTCCTGCAGATGCTTGCGCACCGAGCCATCGAAGCCACGCAGAAACAGATCACCGCGATACAGCAGTGTGGTGTTCGCCCCCAGACCGTGGAAAATCCCGGCGAACTCGACAGCGATGTAACCACCACCGACCACCAGCACCCGCTTCGGCAGCTCTCTAAGGAAAAACGCCTGATTAGAACTGATCGCGTGTTCGTGCCCCGGAATTTCCGGAATCTGCGGCCAGCCACCGGTAGCAATCAGAATGTTTTTCGCGGTGAAACGCTCACCATTGACCTCGACCTCGTGCGGGCCGACGATTTTCGCGTGGGCTTCGTGCAGGGTCACGCCACTGTTGACCAGCAGGTTGCGATAAATGCCGTTGAGGCGATTGATCTCGCGGTCTTTGTTGGCGATCAGGGTCGCCCAGTCGAAATTCGCTTCACCCAGACTCCAGCCGAAACCGGACGACTGCTCAAAGTCTTCGGCGAAATGCGCGCCGTACACCAGCAGTTTTTTCGGCACGCAGCCAACGTTGACGCAGGTGCCTCCCAGGTAACGGCTCTCGGCTACCGCCACTTTCGCGCCAAAACCGGCGGCAAACCGCGCAGCGCGTACACCGCCGGAACCGGCACCAATCACATAAAGGTCAAAATCGTAGGCCATTTCTATCTCCTCGGCAGGCCATCAGCATACCCGCCGCCGTTCATTGGGCAAACGTTGCGTGCAGCTTTTCACCGAGGTCGGTGCTATCGGGGAACATTTCCTGCGGTTGAATGCCCACGCCATCGGCGCGAAGAGCGTCGCTTAACCCCGAGTTAATTTCCACCCGGGACACTGTGCTTCGAGATCTGCTTCATGGACGAACGGCTCCCACGTTTTTCAGTAGGAGGCACCATGAAAACCACCACCGCTATTCTCGCCGGGCTACTCGCCCTCGGCTCCGCCAGCGCCTTTGCCGAAGGCGGCGCCGAACGCATGCGACATTACTACGACAACTTCCCGGTCCACCCCGCGCAAAACGAACAGCAGAGCGATAGCAAAGCTGCGGAACTGAAGGTTCCGAACGACCAGACCGCGCAAGTCACCGAGTCTTATCGCAACTGATTCATTGAGCAACCGATGGACCTCCGATGGCTCCGCTCTGGCCTCGGAGATGACAGTTGGGCGCCCTGACCGGGCGCCTTTTTTTATGTCGGCAGATTCTTGATCCAGAACAGCATGCGGCCATGATCCGGGTCGAACATCCCCGGGGCGAAACCGAACTTGCTGTAGGCATTCTGCGCCACCGCATTGCCTTCCAGCACCTCCAGCGTGATCTTGCAGCAGCCGCGCTGACGGGAAATTTCCTCGACCTTGCGCAGCATCTTCTGACTCAGCCCGAGGCCGCGAAATTTGTTCACCACTGCCACGTCGTGAACATTGACCAGCGGTTTGCAGGCGAACGTCGAGAATCCTTCAAAACAATTCACCAGCCCTGCCGGCTCACCGCCGACAAACGCCAGTACGCTGAACGCGTGCGGCCTGCGCGCCAACTCTTCAGGCAAGCGACGCAGCAGCTCGGGGGCAATCGAATGGCCGCCGCCCATGGGATCTTCTGCGTAAGAATTAAGCACGATGCCGATGGCTTCGGCGTGCACTGGATTGGTGTAGCTGGCCTGTAGCACAAGAATTTCTGCGGAATCCATTTCCATCCCCGGTCGTGGCCCCGGCGTGCAAGGTGCGCACCTGAAAGGCTGCTCGACCTTAACGCGAGCCTGTTGTGGGCGACAACCCGGGAAGAGCAAAAAGGGCATCACTGCTCGCATATCAGTGCCTTGGTTCGGCCTGGTCAAGCGAGGTCCTGAGCGCGCCCTCCTCACTCAGGCTTCGGCAAAACGCTGCAGTTGCATCTCCTGCAAACGGCTGAGGGTGCGCCGGAACGGGAATTCCAGGTAGCCCTCGGTGTACAGCGCTTCCATCGGCACCTGAGCCTCGATGTACAGCGGGACCTTACGGTCATAGCACTCGTCGACCAAGGCAATGAAGCGGCGTACACCGTCGTCGTGCACCGACAGCTGCGGCAGTTCGCGGTCACCGGCCACCACCTGCGCCGAGCCGTCTTCGGTACCACGGGCGATGCGCCCTTCGCGTTTTTGCGCGCTGAGGTTCGGCACGTCGCTCAACAGAATAGATCGATAGCTGTCGCACAGCGCGATGAAGTCCATCGCGGCAAACGGTTGCTCGCAGAGATCGGCATAGCGGCACCAGAGCACCGTCGCACTGGCCTGCACCACGTTCAGCACTCGATGGCCGACGGGCACCGGCTCGGCGCTGGCGGGCTGCCCGGTATTGAGTGACTGGAAGACCTGCTCCAGAGCACTGCCCTGTCCCGGCGCAGCGACAAAATAGCGCTGCTGACCCGCGCCCGGATGCAGGCGATGATCCTCGGCACCGTTCACCGCCACCACTTGCATATGCGCCTTGATCGCGGCGATCGCCGGGACAAAACGATCACGGTTGAAGCCATCGGCGTAGAGCTCGTCCGGTGGCAGGTTGGAGGTACAGACCACCACCACACCTTCGTCGAACATCACCTGAAACAGCCGCCCGAGAATGATCGCGTCGCCGATGTCATTGACGAACAGTTCGTCGAAACACAACACCCGTACTTCCGCCGCCAACTCTTTGGCCAACGCCCGCAGCGGATCGGCGATGCCAGTGAGCTGGAACGAGCGCTGATGCACCCAGCCCATGAAATGATGAAAGTGCTGACGTCGGGCCGGCACCCGCAGGCTCTGATAAAACTGATCCATCAACCACGTCTTGCCGCGCCCGACCGGGCCCCACAAGTACACGCCCGTGACCGAACGGGCGCCGGCGTGCAAGGCTTCATGGCATTTTTGCAGGGCCCAGACCGCGTGCTCCTGGGCTTCATCCTGGATGAAACCCTTGTGCTCGATCGCGTGTTGCCAGGCGCTTAAGGGAGAGTCGAAAGTCATGCGCGGCAGTATGCCACGATGTCCCTGAAAAACAGGTGCCCTTTTGTGGGAACGGGCTTGCTCGCGAAGGCGTCGGGGCAGCCAACATCATCGTTGAATGACACACCGCTTTCGTGAGCAAGCCCACTCCCACATGGGTTCTGTGGGGAGTCGAAGATCGACTGTATATCTCGCGGCCTCACAACAGCGTGCAGCAACTGCCTGGAATACAACCTCCTGTGGGAGCGGGCTTGCTCGCGAAGGCGTCGGGGCAGCCAACATCTTCGTTGAATGGCACACCGCTTTCGTGAGCAAGCCCACTCCCACATGGGTTTTGTGGGGTGTCAGCGGTCGACTTTGTGTCGGGCGGCGTAGAGGCAGAGCATTTCCATCGCCAGGGTTGCCGCTGCCAGCGACGTCACGTCCGCATGGTCATAGGCCGGCGCCACTTCCACCACGTCCATGCCGACCAGATTGATCCCGCGCAACCCGCCGAGGATTTCCAGCGCCTGCAGCGTGCTCAACCCGCCACACACCGGAGTGCCGGTGCCCGGTGCAAAGGCCGGGTCGAGGCAGTCGATATCAAACGTCAGGTACACCGGGTGGTCGCCGACACGCGCGCGAATCGCCTCGACAATCGCCTCGCAGCCACGTCGATGTACCTGGCGGGCATCAAGCACCGCAAACCCCTGGTGATCGTCATTGGTGGTGCGCAAACCGATCTGCACCGAGCGCGCCGGATCCACCAGCCCTTCCCTGGCCGCATGCCAGAACATGGTGCCGTGATCGACGCGCTTGCCGCCCTCGTCAGGCCAGGTGTCGCTGTGCGCATCGAAGTGGATCAGCGACAGCGTGCCGTGTTTGCGCGCATGGGCCTTGAGCAACGGATAGGTGATGAAGTGATCGCCGCCAAACGTCAGCATCGCACTGCCGGCATCAAGAATGCGCTCGGCGTGGGCCTCGATACTTTCCGGGATGGTATGCGGCGAGCCGTAATCGAAGTCGCAATCGCCGTAGTCGATCACCGCCAGATGATCGAACGGATCGAATGTCCACGGCCAATGCCGTTCCCAGGCAATCCCGGTGGACGCGGCGCGAATTCCCCGTGGCCCGAAGCGTGCACCCGGGCGGTTGCTGGTGGCCGTATCGAACGGCACGCCACTGACCGCCACATCGACGCCGCGCATATCACGGCTGTAGCGGCGACGCATGAAACTGGTGATCCCGGCGTAGGTGCTTTCGGCGGCAGTGCCGTACAGGCTGTCGCGGGTCAGGGCTTGGTCATTGAGCATCGGCACGTCCATCGGTGTGCTCCTTTTGTTATTGATGGCTACGGAAAGTGGTCCACAGACGCGTGCGCTGTCGCATGTCCTTGAGGCTCATGCTGCGGTCGGCGTACAGGCGTTCACGCATTTCGGCGGGCGGATAGATGTCCGGGTCATTGCGCACCGCCTCATCCACCAGCGGCGTCGCGGCCTGGTTGGCGGTGGCAAAAAACAGCGTATTGGTCAGCTCGGCCACCGACTCGGGGCGCAGCATGAATTCGATGAACGCCCGCGCCGCTTGCGGGTTCGGCGCGTCCTTGGGAATGGCCAAATTGTCCTGCCAGATCAACGTGCCTTCGCGTGGTATCCGGTAGGCGACTTCGTACGGTTTGTTGGCCTTGTGCGCCTGATCGGCAGCCATGCTCACGTCGCCGTTGTAGGTCAGCGCCAGACAGACACTGCCATTGGCCAGGTCGTTGATCTGCCGGCCGGTGGCGACATACAGCACCGAAGGCTGGAGTTTCTGCAACAAGGCTTCGGCGGCGGCCAGATCATTCTTGTCAGTGCTGTAGGGATCTTTACCCAAATAATGCAGCGCCAGACCAATGACTTCCTGCGGCGAATCGAGCACGGCAATCCCGCAGTCCTTGAGTTTGCTCGCGTACTCGGGCTTGAACAGCAGATCGAGGCTGTTCAGCGGCGCATCCGGCAGGCGCTTTTTCACCGCCTCGACGTTCAACCCCAGCCCGAGCGTGCCCCACGTGTAGGGCACAGCGTAGCGATTGCCGGGATCGACGGCAGCGAGTTTCTCCAGCAGATCGGGATCAAGGTTGGCGTATCCCTTGAGGCCTTCGTGGGGAATTTCCTTCAGTGCGCCCGCTGCCAAGCCACGGGCCAGAACGCTGGACGACGGCACTACCACGTCATAGCCGCTGCCGCCGGTCAGCAGCTTGGTTTCCAGCACTTCGGAAGTATCGAAGGTGTCGTAGCGCACATGAATGCCGGTTTCCTGCTCGAAACGTTGCAGGGTCTGCGCCGGCACGTAATCGGCCCAACTGTAGAGGTTGAGGGTTTTATCCTCGGCCTGTGCCTGGATGACCACGGACAACAACAGCGCGGGAAAACACAGTTTGAACACGGGAGCCATGACGCACACCTGACCGGAGGAAGTGGTGGCAGGATGCGCCGTCGGATACATTGCAGAAATATCAAGTTTGTTAACCTGACTTTATCTCGGAGTAATGTGATGCTCGGTCAGCTTCACGACGTCGATTTGCAGTTGCTGCGCCTGTTTGTGCGGGTCGTGGAATGTGGCGGCTTCAGTGCGGCGCAAGGTGAACTGGGCCTGAGTCAGTCGAGTATCAGCCAGCAAATGGCCAAACTCGAAACCCGCCTCGGCTATCGCCTGTGCAGTCGCGGCAAGGGCGGTTTCAGCGTGACGCCCAAGGGCGAACAGTTGCTGATCGCCATTCGCACGCTGTTCGAATCCATCGAAACCTTCCGTCATCAATCCAACGGCGTTGCCGGACGCTTGATCGGTGAGGTGCGGCTGGGCTTGTCCGAGGCGGTTGATCAGTCGGTGCTGCTGCGGGTGGCGGATGCGATCCGGCGCTTTCGCGAACGCGATGAGTCAGTGCGCATCGAGTTGATCAGCGCAATGCCCGGAGAGATGGAGCGTCTGCTGCTGCAACAGCGGCTGGACCTGGCCATCGGTTATTTCTCACAAGTGCAGAGCGCTTTCGATTACCGCGAACTGTTCAGGGAAACCCAACATTTGTATTGCGCGCAGGGGCATCCACTGTTCAGCGTGGATGAGCCGGATGACGCGGCGTTGCAGGCCTGCGACCGGGTGGATCATCCGTATCGGTTCATGCGCAGTGGCCAGCCGTTCCCGGACAAGCGCTTTTCGGCGCGCTCGGAACAGGTCGAAGGCACCCTGGCTTTCATTCTCTCTGGCAAGCACGTCGATTATCTGCCGGATCACTACGCGCGAGTCTGGGAGAACAAGGGCTTGCTGCGCGCGCTGCGGCCTGGGGAATTGAGTTTCGAAGTGGCGTTTCATCTGGCCCGGCATCGAGCGCAGGTGCCGGGGGATGCGCAGAAGGCGTTTGAGGAGGATTTACTCGCAGCCTTCACCTGAAAAATTTCTGCCAGCAAATAGCCCTGTAGTGAGGGGATTTATCCCCGATGGGCGCGAAGCGGCCCGGCTCTTTGGTATTCAGGAGCTGGGCCTGCTACGCAGTCCATCGGGGATAAATCCCCTCGCCACAGAAACAGCAACAAGTTCAAACCCTATGTTTCTTGACCTTTCAGGCAATTTTTGCTCGTTGCCCTCGCCGCCCTCTTCCGGCATCCTGCGCCTCCATTTTCTGACCCGGCCCCGCCTCACGGCGCGCAAATCACCATGACCGCCTCTGAAAAAGTCCCGCGCAACAACGATCTGATCTACGGCCTCAACGACCGTCCGCACCTCACCGCCACCGTGTTCGCCGCGCTGCAACACGTGCTGGCCAGCTTCGTCGGCATCATCACCCCGACCCTGATCATGGGCGGCGCCCTGGGGCTGCAGAGCGAAATTCCGTACCTGATCAGCATGGCACTGTTCGTCTCGGGCCTCGGCACGTTCGTTCAAGCTAAGCGTTTCGGCCCGGTCGGCTCCGGTCTGCTGTGCCTGCAAGGCACCAGTTTTTCCTTTATCAGCGTGATTCTCAGCGCCGGGTTCATGGTCAAGGCCCGGGGCGGCGGTACCGATGAAATTCTCTCGACGATATTCGGCGTGTGCTTTTTCGCAGCCTTCATCGAAGTGGTGCTGAGCCAGTTCATCGGCAAACTGCGGATGCTGATCACCCCGGTGGTCACGGGCACCATCATCACCCTGATGGGCCTGTCGCTGATCAAAGTGGCGATGACCGACATCGCTGGCGGCTTCGGTGCGGCGGATCTGGGCGCGGCCAGCCATGTGTTTCTGGCGGCGTTGGTGATCGGCACTATCGTTGTGCTGAACCGCGTCGACGTGCCGTTTCTGCGTCTGGGCGCGATCGTCATCGGCCTGACCCTCGGCTACGTGGTCGCGTGGCTGATGGGCACGGTGGATTTCGCCTCGATGCCCGAAGTGCCGCTAGTCAGCGTGCCGGTGCCGTTCAAGTACGGTTTCAATTTCGACTGGGTGGCATTTGTGCCGGTGGCGGTGATCTTCCTCGTTTCGCCGCTGGAAGCGGCCGGTGACCTGACCGCCAACTCGATGATTTCGCGGCAACCGGTCAAAGGCCCGCTGTACATCCGCCGGATCAAATCCGGGTTGCTCGCCGATGGCCTCAACTCGGCCATGGCGGCGGTGTTCAACAGCATGCCGATGGTGACGTTCGCGCAGAACAACGGCGTGATCCAGCTGACCGGCGTAGCCAGTCGCTACGTGGCCTTCTTCATCGCCGGCCTGCTGGTGTTGCTGGGGCTGTTCCCGATGATCGGCGCGGTGCTGCAACTGATGCCCAAACCGGTGCTCGGTGGCGCCGAACTGGTGATGTTCGGCACCGTGGCCGTGGCCGGGATCAAGATCCTCGCCGAGGCCGGCCTGCATCGGCGCAACATGTTGATCGTGGCGATCTCGGTCGGCATGGGCCTGGGCATCGCCGCCGTGCCGGAAGTGCTGCGAGAACTGCCGCAAGCGCTGCGCAACATCTTCGAATCACCGATCACCGTCGGTGCGTTGTGCGCTATCGTGCTGAATATCTTCCTGCCGGAAGAATTCATTGAGCTGGAAGAAGACGATTTCGATCCGGAAGCGTCGATTCTGCAGGTCATGGAAAACCCCGATATGCCGGCCAAAGCTGAACCTGCAACAGCTGCGGCGGTCGCACAGTTGAACCGCTGACGCTGCGCCATGAAAAAAGGGCTGAGCCGGCAACGGTTCAGCCCTTTTTTGTTGAGAGACTGTTTATGCGCCGCGTCCACGCCGTCATCCTGTCCCTGCTGCTGTTGTCCCTGAGCGCCTGCGCGCTGTTTCCCAACCGAGATCCGGTGAACATCAACGTGGTCGGCCTCGAGCCGTTGCCGAGTCAGGATCTGGAAGTGCGTTTCGCCCTCAAGTTGCGGGTGCAGAACCCCAACGAAACCGCGATCGACTACACCGGCATCGCCCTGGATCTGGAGGTCAATGGCCGTCCCTTGGCCTCGGGCGTGAGCGATCAGGTCGGCTCGATCCCGCGCTTCTCGGAAACCGTGGTCAGCGTACCGGTCAGTGTTTCCGCGTTCTCGGTATTGCGCCAGACCCTCGGCCTGAGCCAGACACAAACCCTCGACAACCTGCCCTACGTGCTGCGCGGCAAACTGGCGGGCGGGTTGTTCGGCACGATGCGGTTTGTCGACAGTGGCAAGCTGAGTTTGCCGAAAGCCACTGCTGCGACGTGGTAATCGACTGCACACACTTTCCCCTGTGGGAGCGAGCTTGCTCGCGAAAGCGGTGTGACATTCAACGATGATATTGGATGATCTGACGCTTTCGCGAGCAAGCTCGCTCCCACAGGGTATGTGTCAGTCCCGAAGTTATGCGGTGAAGCGTACGCCGGGTTTGGCCCGCTCATCGACACTCAGCTCAAACACATCCGGCCGCGCATAGTGGCCGACCACGTCATAGTCGTACCGCGCCCGCACCAGCTCATCAGTATCGATCTCAGCCGTCAGCAACCCCGCCTCGCCGCGCAATGGCCCGGCCAGCACATCGCCCATCGGCCCGACAATCACGCTGCCCCCGGCAATCAGCGGACGATCCGCCGGCCAGTTGGCAATCTCCACGCCAAGCTCGTTCGGCGAGGCCTGCACCTGACAGGCGCTGACCACAAAGCAGCGACCCTCGTGGGCAATGTGGCGCATGCTGACCTGCCACATCTCGCGCTCGTCCACGGTCGGCGCACACCAGACTTCAATGCCCTTGGCGTACATCGACGTGCGCAGCAGCGGCATCATGTTTTCCCAGCAGACCACGGCGCCAAGGCGTCCTACCTGAGTGTCGAGCACCGGCAGCGTCGAGCCATCGCCCTTGCCCCAGATCAGCCGTTCGGTGCCGGTCGGCATCAGTTTGCGATGCTTGGCCACCAGCCCCGCTTGCGGATCGAAATACAGCGCCGTGCAATACAACGTACTGCCGGCACGTTCGATCACACCAATCACCAGATTGGCCCCGGTGCGCGCCGCCAAACCGGACAGCGCCTCGGTTTCTGCCCCCGGCACGTCAATCGCGTTGGCGAAATAACGGGCGTAGGCCTCGCGCCCCTCGGGCAAGCGATAACCCAGTTGCGTGCCGAAGCCCTCGCCTTTCGGATAACCGCCAAGCAACGCCTCCGGCATGACCACCAGCGCCGCGCCGGATTCGATGATCGCGCTTTCCCAGCTGAGGATCTGTTCCAGGGTTTCACCCTTGCCACCGGGCAAGGCGCCGATCTGCAGGGCGGCGACGATTGATTTGGGCATTGCAGTCACTCCATCGGGTTCGTGTGTTGCCGATTCTGCGGCGGCGCGGGATCATGAATAAAGACCGATTCACTGCTGAATGATATGAGCCAAATGAATATCGCAACCGTCGACCTGAACCTGCTGAAAGTCTTTGAAGCCTTGCATGAAGAATCCAGCGCCAGCCGTGCGGCGCTGCGTCTGGGTGTGACGCAATCGGCGGTCAGCGCAGCGTTGCGCCGCTTGCGCGAGGTGTATGGCGATCAATTGTTCGTGCGCACCGGCCGGGGACTGGCGCCAACGCTCAAGGCCAATCAACTGAAACCGGTAGTCAGCGAGGCGCTGAACAAATGCCGGCAAAGCCTGGCGATGGTCGATCCGGCGGCTCATCACTACGACGGCCGGTCGGTCACCGTGGGCCTGTCGGATGATTTTGAAATTGCCTATGGTCGGTGCCTGATCGAAGCCATCGCTCGCAGCGCGCCCAAGCTGCGGCTGATCTTCCGCCAGACCCACAGCCAGATCGTCGCCCGCGCGCTGATGGAGCGCAGCATCGATCTGGCGATCACCGCCGGTGGGTTCGCCGAGCGCCTGCTCAGTCGTCAGGTATTGGCTGAAGGGGGTTATGCGTGCCTGGTCGATCCGGGCAGTCTGGCGCCCGGCCAACAGAGCATCGATTTGCCGGAGTTCGTTGCCCGCGAGCACATTCTGGTGTCTTCGGGCGGTTTTATCGGCATCACCGATGAAGGCCTGGCGGCGCTGGGCCTGAGTCGGCGGGTCTGCGCGTCGACCACGCACTTTGCCGCGTTGCCGCACCTGCTCAAGGGCAGCGGCGCGGTGGCAACCATCCCGAGCCACGCCGCCCAGGCCATTGCCGAGCTCAGCGGACTGGCGCTGCTGCCCTGCCCGCTGGCGTTGCCGCGCTACCCGATCGAGCTGGGCTGGCGCACCAGCACGCAGATTGATCCGGTGGTGATCAAGGTGCGTGAGGCGATTGTCGGGTGTTTCGACAGCGACTGAGGCGCTGTTACTTGTTGGCCGCCATCAGTCGATTGACCTCACTGCGCACCATGTTGGCGAATTCCGGCGGGGACATGCCATCAAGCTCGGCGCGTACCCACTCGGCCCATTTGCCCTTGCGCTTGGAGCGTTCGCCAAACAACCGCGCGGCTTCGCCTTTGGCTTTGCCCAGATTGTTCTGCCAGAGTTCGAACAGACGGGATTTCTCGTCTTCCAGCGCAGCGCGCTCGGCGAGGGATTTGTCGGCCAGATTGAAACTCATGGGGAAATACCTGCTGCGTAAAATGGCGACATCTTACACGCTCGACGGAAATCTCCGGCGCAGGTTTTTCTTTCGCACCTAAAATCAGTGCAACTTTTCAGTCAGCGCCACACTCCATTGATCACTGTTCATCCATCTGCAAGGAGTCACCCAATGGCCCGCAAATCCCGCGTGCAAGCCGTCGAAGACCAAATCAAGGATCAAGCCTTCAGCGAACTTCAGGCTTTGATCGAAGAGTCCGACAAACTGCTCAAAAGCAGCGCCTCCCTGGTCGGCGAGGAAGCCGAAACCCTGCGCGGCCAAATCGCCCTGAAGCTGCAACAGGCACTGGATTCCGTGTCGAGCGTGCGTGAGCGCACCAAACCGGCGGTCGAAGCCACTGAAAGCTACATTGGCGGCCATCCATGGCAGACCGTGGCGATTTCCGCCGGTTTTGGCTTGGTCGTAGGCTTGTTGCTCGGTCGTCGTTAAGTGACATTTGCCTGATCCCATTCTGTGGGATCAGGCAGTAAACCTGTGGCAAGGGAGCTTGCTCCCGCTGGACTGCGCAGCAGTCCCCCTATTTTCAAGTAGACAAAGGGGGCCGCTCAGCAATCCGGCGGGAGCAAGCTCCCTCGCCACATTGGTTATCTGACAATCATTCCCCGGCCAACTCCTGCAACTGCCCCAGCGTCTGCTCATCCAGCACAATCCCTTCCGCCAGCGACCGTGCGCGCTGCAAATGCCGACGATCACCCGGCAAGCGCTTCAACCCCACCCCATGCATCTGCCGCACCAGCTCCTGACTGCGCTCGGCAAAACTCTGCCCGGCAGCCTTGCTCGGGTCGATGACGATCAGCAGTTGCCCGGTCCACGGGGTCTTGGCGCCGGGATGGTTCGACCAGTCGAACTCGAAGGAAAAATTACCGCCCGTCAATGCAGCCGCCAGCAACTCGACCATCATCGACAGCGCCGAACCTTTGTGGCCGCCAAACGGCAATAGTGCGCCCCCCTCAAGAATCGCTTTCGGATCCTGGGTCGCCTGACCGAGGCTGTCCACGCCCATCCCGGCAGGCAAACGTTCACCCTTGCGCGCCGCAATCTGTACGTCGCCATGAGCGATAGCGCTGGTCGCCAGGTCGAAAACAATCGGCGCGCCAGCGGCCCGGGGCGCAGCGAAGGCAATCGGATTGGTGCCGAACAGCGGCCGGTCGGCGCCATGCGGCACCACACAGGTCATGCTGTTGACCACGCTGAGCGCCACCAGCCCCTCATCCGCGAAAGGCTCGACATCCGGCCACAGCGCCGCAAAGTGGTGGGAATTACGAATCGCCAACACCGCGATCCCGGCATTGCGCGCCTTTTCCACCAGCAGCGGCCGAGCGGCGGCCAGCGCTGGCTGAGCGAAACCGTTACCGGCATCGACTCGCACGAAACCCGAGGCTACGTCCTCGACTTGCGGCACAGCCTGTCCATTGACCCAACCGCTATTGAGTGTCGAGACATAACCGGGGATACGGAACACGCCATGACTGTGCGCACCGTCGCGTTCGGCATTGGCGCAGTTGGCAGCCAGGGTGCGGGCGACGGGCGCCGACGTTCCATGGCGCAGAAAAATCTTTTCAAGCAGCTGCGTCAGCGCTTCGAGCGAGAGTGTGGACGCAACGGGGGAAGACACGGATTCGTGTGGCGCAGACATCTGAAGCTCCAGACTAATTATTGGAGGGAACAACAGCGTACGAACAGCTTGCTCACCGATTAACCACGTCCGGTACGGGTGCTGTCAACCATTGCGGTGCAGCGCGACGCAGCCAGCACATTTGCATGTCGCCTGTGCGGTAACTATGTACCACCTTAGTCACCCGTTCGGCTTTTAGGCTGGCGTCTCAATTCACCGGTGCCCCCAAGGGTGCCCTGATCGAGACGCGATGATGCCCGTACCTGCTCCCCCGCTGCTGTTCTGCTCTTTTTTGGATTCACCTGGACTGTGGCCTGCGCTGGGCACTGCCCATGGGCTGTCGTCGCAGGATTTCCGGTGGCTGACGCACGCGCAACTCTCGACCCATCTGTTACGCAACCAGCAAACCCCGCCGATGCTGGCTCACCGCATCCTGCTCGACAGCGAAGACCCGCCCAGCGTAACCCTGGCCGGCAGTTTCATTCTCAGCCCCACGCCGGAGGATCGCGGCTTCATGTTGTACACGCCGTTCGACGGCCTGAAGAAATTCGACACCTTCCGCGCCGTGACCGAACACCTCGAACAGCGAGTCAATCAGGCCGACGAAGCGGATCGATTGCTGGCATTTCTGGCCGTGTCACAGCGCAAGCGCCTTCTGGAGAAAGGCCGTATCAGCGTGAATTACCAGCTCATCGAGGGCGACATATTCGACGAGCAACGGAGCGCCATCGAGCACTGTCAGCAGCTCAACGCCCAGTCCTTGCTCCATGAACTGCTGAATCTGCCTGGCTTGGGAACCTTGCTTGAAACGCTTCTCGACCAGCAACTGAGCCCCCGGATGCCCGGCGCGGATCAAGCACAAACGCAGGTCAGCTTCTACGCCGGCGCCGCTCCCGGTGATCAGGGACACCGGCTCGACACCTTGTCACTGGCCAACGCGGTGCTCCGGCACTATCGTCACCCCGGCTGGGCGCAGGGCCAGACGCACAGGTTTTCCAACCCGCGCCGACCTGCGCTGGCCAGCGATCAGGCGCATTGGGAACAGGCGGTCAAAACCGTCTCCGGCAAACTGCTGGTGCTGCTCTATCAACACCTTGAGCAATACTGGAATGACGCTTGCGCAGACGGCATGCCGCGCCGCCGCCTGTTCAGTCAAACGATCCGGCAACAGGCCCTGGCCGACATTCTGCTCAAACGCGAAGCCGGGATCATCGAGGCCGAAAAATTCGACAGTTTGCTGACCTGGATCGAGGCCAACGAGCACCCCGGGCGGCGTGCCACCCTGGAAACGGTGCGTCTGTGGGAATACCAGGCCAACTTCGTCGAACTGGCCGGCTCGCTGATGATCAGCCACACCGATGCCTGCCTTTACACCCCTTCCCATGGCTTGCAGATCCTCAAGGACTACGGCGATCTCAAGGACACCTTGCTCGCCAAATTCGCCAGTACCGGGCACGAAGACGAGCTCTATGGCTTGCTGAACCTGGAGGAGCGCCAGCGTTTTCTCGGCTTCGACAAGCCCCATGTGTCCGGCGAAATGATCGCCGGCGACATCTTCAGCGTGCTGTTCGAAGCGATCATCACCAAGCAGCGACAGAACATCGAATATGCCTTGCAGGTGTTCCGCCACAGCGACGACGCGGTGAACATTCCCGCGCTGTTCGACAAGGCGCTGGACATCCGCTCGATGATCCATGATCGCTTGCTGGCCCTCGATACCCGTGGGCGCTGGAGCACCCGACCAGTGCTCGGCGGCAGCCAGTTACCGTCAATGCTGCTGGCCGACGCTGCTGCAGCCGAAGTCAGGAAATTCGCCAGTATCCTGCCGTCAATCAGCAGCAGTTTCGCCGCGCAGCCAATTGGCTCGCAAGTCCTGCAACGCCGCTATCTGCAACAGCTCATGCAGCAGTTTGCGCACACGCTGTTCGTCGGTGTTTGTGGTGAGGCACGCTTGCGCGTACTCGATGGCAGCCTGAGTCGCCAGGTCCAGGCCATCGTCGACACCGTATTCGACCCCGCTCAGGCGGATCGCGCCCAACGCCGAGGACTCAATGGTTTCCGCCCCGATGCCTGGTCGCTGACTTTGTTCGGCAGTGGCCAGACAGAGGCGCTGCCATTGGCCAGCTGCGTTCTGCTGACGGAACGCGGCGGCCTCGATGAGCAACACTCGGGAATTGCGGTGCTGTGGACGCCGGCGATGGGCCTGGAGGCCTTCAGCTCCGTCGACAGTGCCCGCAAGGCCCTGGACCGGCGCTTGCGCAATCCGGAAAAACGTCAGGTACTGCTGGAAAACCTCTCGCCGCTGCATGAGGGTTTGCATCAGGACTATCGCCTCGGCCCTTTGCACCTGATTACCGGCAATGTCCTGCAGGATCGCGTGCAAACGGCGATCAAGCAGTTTCTCGAGCGCTGTGATCGGCTCCGTCAACTGAAGTTGTCCGCGCTCAAGCAGGAGCAGGCGCTGAAATCCCTGGCCGAGATCCCGATCAACACCAATCTGGAGCGGGCCAGTGCGTTGGCCCGGGCGCTCGGCGAGCGGCACTCCCTGCCCGGCTGGCTGGGCATGGCCTCACTTGAGGAGCAGCAGTTGCACCTGGAGCTGCTGGAGCAATGGCGCGCCAGCGTCAGCGATGACAAGGATTACCTGCATGCCTTGCCGACCGTGCGCGGGCACATTCAGCAGACCCTCACCACCCTGCTGGGCGCCCGGTTCCAGGCGCACAACCTCGATCCCGAGCAAGTGCGGATCATCCCGGCCCTGACCCTGGCCGGCCCAAACATGAGCCTCACCGATTTCGCCTTGAACTACAGCCACATCGCCCAGCACATCGCGTTTACCGTGGCGTCGAACACCACCGCTGTGCTGCCGACTGGCCTCGACCGTCAGGCAGTCAGGAGCCTATTGCTGTCCCTGGACATTCCCACGACATTCGCCAGCAAGATCACGACCGCCCTGTCCACCACCGACACCGAGGCCGAACAGCGCCAACAGCGTTTTCTGCGCCAACTACCGTGGCAACTGCTGCAACATGCCCATCAGTTGAAACTGCAGCAGCGTCTGTCTGCTGCCGCCTACGGGCTGATCGCCCAAGTGCTCGACATGCCGGACGCCATCGCCCGCGCCACGGTGCAAGGTGCCCATGCGCTGATCCGCCCGCTGGAGCTGATCAAAACCGGCGGCGCGGCGGCGGTCAAAGCCCTGGGCATGTACCTGATCGGCCCGGGCGCCGGCCATGTCGGACCGTTGGTGCTCTATGCGCCGTATCACGGTGAACAGGCCTTCAGCGAGTTCGAGAACGAAGCCGCGCTGATCGCCGCACTGAACATTCCGGGCGCCCTGCAAGACCTGTTGTTACGGCGTTTGCCGCAGGCTCAGCAGTCGATCTTCAAGGCGTTATTCAGCAGCAGTGTCGGCCAGACCAGTGAAATGACCCTGGCGTCGAATCCGATTCAGGGCAACCTGCTGCGGCAGCTGTTCAGCGACAATCTCGCGTTGCTGCCCAAATTGCTCGCCAGCCACGCCCAGCCCTCGGCGCAGGAGGACTGGGAGTCGGCGAAAAACCTGTTCAGCCAGGGGATCAAACTGATCTGGGGCCTGCTCCCGGGCAAACTGGCCTATGTGCAGTTTCTCTGGCAAAGCTTCAAGGACTTCATGACCTCGGCCGAGGCGTTGCAGGATCACCACTGGAAGCTTGCACTCGAAGCGTTCATCGCTGGCACAGTGCAGATGGTTTCCCTCGGACGCCTGTCACTGGAGTCGACCCTCGAGGCCCGGGCGCTGACGCCGTCGGCTCCAAAGCCCAGCGTGCTCGGTGCGCCGGATCTGCAACTCATCCACACCACTGAGCCGCTACGCACTTCGCTGCAACCCTTCGAGGCAACGGACGTTGCGCTCAAAGACCTGACGCCGGTGGCGGCGAACGGCACCTATACCGATCTTGCGACGCGGCAGACCTATGCGCCTGTGGCCGGCAAGGTCTATCCCGTGGAGAAGCCGGGCGCGGTCTGGCAGATCAAGGGCGCGGAACAGCCAGGCCCGGTGCTGCAACACACCACGTCAGGCAAACTGGTGCTGGACCCGGATCGACATACGGTGCATCTGGGCAAGGCCATGTCGAAAATGTACAACCGCTACGCCAACGATCGCGAACGCCGGATCTGGCTGAACATCGAGGCTCAGGGCATGGAACAGATCCGCGCCCGCCACCCGGACAAGGCACGCATGCTCACCGAGGCCGTGGATCTGGCACGGTTCTACGCGTTCAACTGCCTGCACAATCTGGCGCAGCAAAGGCACCAGGGCAGCGGCACTCGCCTGGATACGTTCCTCAAGTCGTTCTTCGATGCGCAACAGATCGATACCGCCATTCTCGACAAGCTCAAACAGGCCATCGTGCCGGTCTGCAAGGCGTTGGTGGACCCTACCGAGGATCTGCTGGACGGTGATCGTTTTGTCGTCGGCTCAAACCGCTATCGCAATACCGGCCTGATTGCTTTTGTGCTGGATGACGACTCGCGCAAGCAAGTGCATTTCACCGAGAAGTTTTTCCATCAGGATCTGGACTGGTACAAGGTCGGCCTGACTGAGCCGTTCAATGTCGAAGGGCATGCACGGGCTTCGACGTTGATCCATGAACTGGCCCATCAGGCCAACAAGGCCGTGGACATCGCCAGCCTCGAGGCCCGGCGCCCGTTCGTTGACCTGATTTCCACGGTGACCGGCTACGGCGCGGCCATGAAGCACAACCAGACCCGATTCCAGCGCGAGGCCTTGTCACTGGGCACGCCGCGCGAAGAGCTGTTCTCGCGCTGGAGTGACGAATTTCAGGAGTGGCTCAGCCTGGATGAAATCCCGGGCCTTGCGCATGTCGGCAAGGAAATACTCAAGGTCACGCGCAGCCCCACCATAGAGGAGGCACGAACGGCATTCCTCGACCCGGCGAACCCGCATCCGCGCATCGACACGATCTTGCGCAACGCCGATTCGATCGCCTTTCTGATTTGCGAGATAGGACGGCAACTCGACCCGGTCGCCAACCCCGGCAGCGTGCCCTGAAAATGAAAATGCGCAGGCCTGTGCAGCCTGCGCATGGTTTATTGACCGTGGAAATCAGTCTTTCTGATCGCGCAGTACGTTGCCCGACGCGCCATCGATACGGAATTCATAAACAGAGCCATCCGCCTTGCGGCCCTCACCTTTCCAGTAGCCATCGTTGTCTGCTTCGATCTCATAGACTTCGACGTAACCGGCCTTGGTCTTCACGATCTCGATCGCCTTTTCGATGGTGACCCAGCCCGCACCGGGACGATCGGCCATCGCGGCACCGGCACTGAACAAGGCAGCAGTGGCAACAACAGCGGCAAAGGTTTTTTTGATCATTTTTTCACTCCATTTGTGGATGATGTTCGTCGGATGTCCTGTTTTTGGGCGTCTGACGGAAAAATAAGTTCCACTTTGATGGGCAATTGCCATGATGGATGTTCTCGGCGCGTTGCCCGCAAGGTTAGAATGCAGCAAATCAGGACGAGTCAATGACCCAAGAATCCCTCTCGGAAGCCGAATACGATGCGATCACCGATGCCGCCGCGCACTGGTGCATGCGTCTGCACGCTGCCGACTGCTCCGCCGAGGAGCGTCTGGCTTTCGAGCAATGGCGCGATGCTCATCCGCTGCATGCGTTCGAATATGAAGCCATGCTGGAAATCTGGGACGTTGCCGAACACTTGCCGCGTCCGCAGCCGCCCCCGAGTGTGCCGCTGAACAAACCGGTCCCGGCCTGGCGTCGCTATGCCATCGCCGCCAGCGTCTGCGCCTTCGCATTACCGCTGGCCGCCTACAGCGGCTGGAACCTCGGCTGGCTGCCCAACAGCTATCAGCACTTCGAAGCCAGCGACAATGTTCGTCAGGTCACCTTGAAGGACGGCAGTCAGGTCGAGCTCAACCTCAACACCGAACTGACCTTCAGCAACTACAAGGATGAGCGCCGGGTCACGCTGAAAAAGGGCGAAGCGTTTTTCGAAGTCAGCCACGACCTCAGCCACCCGTTCGTGGTCCGAGCCGCCGAAGGCAAGATCCGCGTGACCGGTACCCGCTTCAATGTCTGGCTCTATGAAGATCAGGTGCGGGTCAACCTGATCGAAGGCTCGGTGCTGGTCACCAGTAACACGGCATTGCCCGGCGACGGCCTGCGCCTCGGCCCGTCGATGCAGGCGCAGTACCGGCATGGCGACTACACGCCACAGATCAGCCAGACCTACGACAATGACAGTTCACTGGCCTGGCGCAGCGGCAAACTGGTGCTCGACAACCTGGCACTGAACGACGCCTTGCCGCTGATCAATCGCTACCTGAACAAACCGCTGAAACTGGCTGACGCCAACACCGGCGCGATCCGCGTCGGCGGCGTCTACAACATCAAAGAACTGAGCGGCCTCGTCAACACCCTGCCCAAAGTGCTGCCGGTGTACCTGACGCGCAACACCGAGGGTGATCCGGTGATCAACTCGATGCCACGAAACCCGCCGAAAACCTGAAGCTTGGGATCACGCGTTTCGGGCAATAAAAAAGCCACTGTCCCTGTTCAAGGAGCAGCGGCTTTTTCGTTCAGGATGACTTACTGCGCAACCACCTCGGCACTCTTGCCGGCAGCATCACGCACGGTCTGCACCTGATATTGCGGATCAGCCGTGATCTGCTGCTCGGTAAACGGCAGCACGCTCCACTGTTTCTTCGAGAAGGCCTCGGTCTGGTCCCGGGAGTATTTTGACTCTGGATCGCTGGACAGCGAGAACGCCAGCAGCCCCTGAGCGTGCGGGCCTTTGTCGTCGAAGGTCACCACTTGCAGGTAGCTGGTGCCGCTGACCACTTCGAGTTTGCCGTCTTCACGCGGCACACTCTGAATCGCGTTGTAGATCCCCAGCGTTCCAGGTCCGCCGTGAATCGCGGTTTGCTGACCGCCGCTGCTCACCACCTGAATGTCGCCCCAGCGGGTGTCCGCTTTCAGGCCCATTTTCGTGGTGGTTTGCAGCGACGTCAGCATTGCCTCACGCAGAGCCTTGCTCACCGCCGGTTGCTCGATCGCCAACCCGCGCGGGGTGTGTTGCGGGTCTTTCGGATCGAACGCCACGCGCCAGACATCCGGCGACTTTTGCAGGGTTTGCATGATGTTCTGGAAATGGACCAGGCCGATACCCGAATCCAGATTCGCCCGGCCATCCCAGCCTTTGAGGCTGACGCAAACCGGCTTCAGCGAAGCCGCGTCAGCACCCAGATCCGTAGCGCAGAATTTCAGCAAATCGGGCAGCACCTGGGTCGTCAGATAGACGTTGTCATCCATCACCATCTGTTGCAAATCCTTGACCGCCAGCGGGCCCTTTTTGCCCAAAGTGCTCAGACGCTCCAGCGCAAACCGCGATCGCAGGCCCAGCGGTTGACCGTCCTGACTGATCAGCGGCGAGAACCCGGTCAGCGGTTGTGCCGGGTTCGCCAGCCACGCGGAATCGTTTGAGTGCTGGACAAAGTCCTTGCGCAGCAGTTGCGGCAACTGGCTGGCAGCATAGATGCCCTTCTGCGCCGCTTGCGGATCAATGTCCCAGGCGCAAGCGCTGTTGGAACCGTCGAGCACGATCATCTGCACGCCGATGCGCGGGTCGCTGCACTTGGCCAATTTGTCGGCGCTGACGTTCGGCACCACCGACAGGTTCATGTACAGCGTCTGCCCCTTGTCATCCACGGCCAAGGTGTTGACCCACGGGATGCCCTGGATCTTGTGCACCGAATCCTGCAGATCCTTGAGGCTCGACGCCTGATTCATCGCGTACCACTGCGTCAGCACGCGATCATTTTCCAGGTTGGCGTCGCGCAGGCTGTAAGCGTACTGATGGTCCCAGTCGAGCTTGCCCGGCCATTGCACGATCGGGCCGAACTGCGAGCTGTAGACATCGCGCGAAACCGGCACCACCTGCCCGTCCGCCTGTTTGATCTGCACGGTCACCGTCTGCTTGCTCAGCGGCAGCGATTTGCCATCGAGCAGGTAGCGCGTCGGATCTTTGGGATCGAGTTGCAGGCGATACAGGGTGAAGTGCTTCGACGAATCCACCGTGTGGGTCCAGGCCAGATGCTGGTTGAAACCGATGTTGATCACCGGCAGCCCCGGCAAGGCGGCGCCCATCACGTCGAGTTTGCCGGGGATGGTCAGGTGCATCTGATAAAAGCGCATGCCGCCGACCCACGGAAAATGCGGGTTGGCCAGGAGCATGCCACGCCCGTTGAACGAACGCTCGCTGCCGACCGCCACGGCGTTGCTGCCGCGATCCAGGGCGAAGCGCTGCATGCGCGCGTCCGCCAACTGATAAGCCTGCGCATGGCTACCGACCTGTGCCGTGGCTTGCGGCGGCGTCGCACCGGCCAGTGCTTCGGCGAACTGCCCGACCCCGCCTTCAACCAGCAAGCGGCGGGTGAGCTTCACCAGATCCTCGGCAGCGATATCACGCACCCACTCCCCCTGGCACTGCTGCGGCAGGCCTTGCTGGCGGCGCTCGGCCAGATAGCGGTTGTAGCCTGCTGCATAACCTTCCACCAGATCGCGCACCTGAGCAGGCTGCGCGTCCCAGAAGGCCTTCACCGCTGCGGGGGTGTTGAGCCAGGTGAAGAACAGGTCGCTGACGCGATTTTCGCGTTGTTCGACGGTGAACTGATCCGGCCCGAAATAGCGCGAGCGCTGGCCATTGACCGTGACAATCTCGTTGGCCAGCAGGCACAGGTTGTCCTGCGCATAGGCGTAACCGATGCCGAACCCGAGTCCGCGCTCGTTTTCCGCGCGAATGTGCGGCACGCCAAATGAGGTGCGGCGAATATCAGCATGGGTTTGTGTGGCGGGACTTAACGCATGGGCCGACAGACTGAGTCCGAGAAACGCGCCGGCGAGGGCCAGCCCGGTTAACTGCCTGGAAATAATCACACTCGCTCCTGATCGATGGGACACGAATCGACGCCTGCGTTGCGCGAGCGTCAGACCCGGTCTGAAGTTGATTCCTGCGCCCGGGCGCAAGATGGCTGTTCAGGAAACGAATACGGTAAAAAAATATTTAGCTGTTTGCCCAAGCGACCGGCCGGCGATGACGGGAAAACAACGAATAAGCGACAAAATTTCTACATATTTTCTTTCATGATTTGTCGTGCTGAAACGTCTTGTTTACTGAGAGCAGCCAAAACGTTTCCTGACCAGGCTCTGAAAGGAGTAATCCCATGTACAACTCGCAACTACCAACGGACGGTAGCCAGGCGTCACAAGGAGCTTCCATGAGTCCCCGCGCGAGCAGTTTCGCACCCAGCCCCGAGCGACAAGGCAATGAGCGCATTCGCCTGCTGCTCAAAAGCTTCGGTCTGCGCACCAGCCTGATTCGCCTGAAAGTCATCGACGCCTTGCTGGTCGCCGCGCAAAGCGAACGGCGCCTTGGTGTGCGCGGCGTGCACAGCCAGTTGCTGGACCTGGATATTCCGTTGTCCTTCCTCAGCGTGCGCGAAGTGTTGAAGCGTCTGTGTGCCGAAGGCGTGGTCACCTTCAACCCGGACAAGAGTTACAGCCTGCATCCACAGGCTGCTGCCGTGCTCAATCACGATTGAAGCGTCCCGCGATCGCCGTCAGGGTTTGACCTTGCGGCGCATCACCGCGTTGATCACCACCACGACCACCGCCACACCGATGGCGATGTACTGGAACATCTTCTGACTGATCATCCCGGCGTTCTGTAGCCAGGACAGGCCGAGCATGATCGCCAGCACCGACAGGGCGATCAGGATCGAGTATTTCAAACGTTGCTTCTGAGTCATTGCGGGTTCCTGAAACTTTCAAATGTATCCGGTTTGTATCCGGTTGCATGCCATGCACATACCGTGTTGCGGGGATGGGCCAGGGCGAACGCGGTCACATGTTACAGCCGATGAAGAGTTTTGGCTTCATGACGGCGTAACCATGAGGATTTTGAAATGTTCCGTCGAATCACCTGGCTGATTCCCCTCCTTGCCATCCTGACCTTGAGTGGCTGCTTCTTCTTCCCTCACGGAGGCTGGCATGACGACCACCATCGCTACCAGGAAGGTCCCGGTTATTACCATCGATAGAACAGGATTGTTCGCATCTCGGTGTGTCTGAAAGCACCGGAAGGAAAGCGATAAAAGTCTTTTCAGAGCAAACCATGCCCGCCCGCCAGCGGGCATTTTTATTGGCACGCCGACCGGCCAGTCACGGCTGTTCAACACGCGTATTGACTCACTTAAATACGCTGTAAGTATTTGAAATTTCATGTCGCAGCAAAGCATTGGATGCTGCGACGACTCTGCCTCTAGTCTCTGCAAACTTTCTCGCTCACTGAAACAGGGATGTTTATGCAGAGAACCTTGATCGTAATGGCGCCCGTGCAGACAGTTGGATTCTGCCTGGCCATTACCGCTTTTGAACTGCTCACCTACATGGCCAGCGACATGATCATGCCGGCCATGTTGACGGTCACTGAGGAGTTCAACGCCGATGCCCGTCACGTACCCAATGCGTTCAATCTGTATCTGATCGGCGGCGTGTGCCTGCAATGGCTGATCGGCCCGCTCTCTGATCGTTACGGCAGACGTCGCTCGCTGTTGCTCGGCTGTGCGCTGTTTGGTCTGGCGTGCAGCGCCGCGGTCATGACGCAGCGCATTGAAGCGTTCAATGTGCTGCGTCTGATACAAGGCATGGGCCTGGGATTCGTCGTCGCCGTCAGCTACCCGGCGCTGCAGGAAGTATTCTGCGAAGCCGATGCGGTGCGGCTCATGGCACTGCTGGGCAATGTGGCGCTGCTGTCGCCGCTGCTTGGTCCGTTGCTCGGCAGCCTGCTGCTGGAATGGCTGAGCTGGCGGCAGATGTTTCTCGGTCTGGGAGCGGCCAGTGCCGTTGTCTGGCTCGGTCTCTTGGCCTGGATGCCGGAAACGATCGGCGTCACGCGCCGCGACGGCCAACAACAGGCCCCTGCGCCGTTCTCGCTCAGGCAAATCCGCCGGGGTTACTTCGCGCTGCTGCGCAATCGACGATTCGTCGGCAGCAGTCTGGCGTTGGGCCTGATGAGCCTGCCATTGATAGCCTGGATCGGTCTGGCGCCGGTGTTGCTCATGCAGCGGCTGGAGCTGTCGGCGCTGGAATACGGCGTGTGGCAGATCCCGGTGTTCTCGGCGGTGATCGTCGGCAATCTGCTGCTGGATCGATTGCTCGCCGGGCACACACTGGTTCGGGTGATTGGTCTGGCATTGTGGCCATTCTGTCTCGGACTGCTGACGCTGATCGGCGCGGCCCTGAGTACGACTTCCCTGGCACTGACCGTCGCCGGTCTGGCCATGTATGCGCTGGGGCTGGGCATGAGTAACGCCGCACTGTACCGGCTGGCGCTGTTCTCCAGCCCCGATGGCAAAGGTCTGGTCTCGGCCATGATCGGCATGCTGTCGATTGCCGTGATGGGCATCGGCGGTTCGCTCATTGCCATCGTTGGCGGCGGCGACAACCTGCAATCCTTCTGCCTGTGGGCAGCCCTCGGCGGCCTGCTGTGCCTGCCCCTGCTCTACCGTCTTCTTCGCCACAACCCTGCGACACCCGCGGCGCCCAACGCACATCAATAAGGATATTCGATGACTCGATTCCCCCATGGCGACGCGCTCTGCGCATTGCCGAAGCCCTATTGCCCGGACTCCGTACCCACGGGCCTGTTCAATCAGGCCATGAGCGAAATCACCCGGTTCCACGCTCGCCATACGCCTGGCTACAGCCATTGGCTGAGCGCCCACTCAATCGATGTCGATGATCTCGACACGCTGGACGACTGGTCGCAACTGCCACCGATTTTCGCCAATTTCTTCAAGCAACACAGGCTGCTCAGCCCGACTGGCGCGGACGCTCTGGAACTGACCTCTTCCGGCACCAGCGGGCAGAAAAGTCGCATGCGCTACGACGCCCGCAGCCTCGGCGCAGCGCAGTTCATGGTCGAGCGGATATTCGCGCAGTACGGCTGGATAACACCGCACGCACCGTGCAACTACTTGCTGCTGAGCTACGAGCCAGAACAGACCAACACCCTGGGCACGTCCTTTACCGATCAGTTCCTGTGCGGTTTTGCTCCCGCCAATCGGGTGGTTTACGCCTTGCGTCGTAACGGCGACGGTCACCAGTTCGATCTGTTCGGTGTGATCGCGGCCCTGCAGGCATTTGCCGAAGAAGGCCTGCCGGTGCGTATTTTCGGCTTCCCGGCTTTTCTCTGGGAGACCCTGCAACGCATGCGCGCCACGGATGTGGCGGATGTGCAGTTGCCGGCAGGTTCCCTGGCATTTTTCGGCGGTGGCTGGAAAACCCGTGCCGCCGAAGAAGTCCCCAAGCAAGCGTTGTACGCGCGCATCCAGCAACAGCTGGGCATCAATACCCGGGACTGTCGCGACGGCTATGGTGCCGTCGAACACGCGGTGCCTTACATCGAATGTGCCCATCATCGCTTTCACGTCCCGGTCTACGCGAAAGTTTACGTGCGCAACCCCGTGGACTTTTCAGTTCTGCCCTATGGGCAATCCGGCCTGTTGAATCTGGTCTCACCCTACATTTCCTCAAGCCCGGCCCACGCGGTGGTCATGAGCGACCTGGCGACGCTGCATCCTGGAACAAGCTGCGGTTGCGGTCTGGCGAGCGACTGGTTCCACCTGCATGGCCGCGCCGGCACCGCAGCCGCCAGAAGCTGCGCCATGGCCGCTTCCGAACTGCTGGGGAGGCACTGACATGTACTTGATCAACGGAAAGCTGCACACCGACTGCAACCTCGAAAGCGCCTTGCAGCAACTTCACCTGGAGCTGCCCGATCGGCTGCAGACACCCCTTGAAATCAGCACGCTGTTCGCAACTGCCGAGGCATTCGCCAAACGCCTGCAACGTGAAGAACCGGAACCGCCGCTTGATGCCGGACAACGCCAGGCCCTGATCGATTTCTGCCAGCCCGCCACGCTGCAAACCAAACTTGATCGCGAGCTCGGCCTGCAACCCGACTCTCTGCGCCGTATCGACTATCGCCAGTCGCGCTTCGAACGCTGGAGCCCATTGGGCCTGGTGGTGCACATCACGCCCGCCAATGCGCCGCTGCTGGCGTTTTGTGCGGTGATCGAGAGTCTGCTGAGCGGTAACGTCAACTGGCTGCGCCCCAGCAGCAGCGACGGCGGCTTTACCGCACGCTTGCTCCAGGCGTTTCTCGACTGCGACCCGAACGGGCAACTCAACGGTCACGTGGCAGTCCTGCCGACGAGTACCGGACAAATCGGCCAACTGTGCAAGCACGCCAACGGCGTCGCGGCCTGGGGAGGCGAAACCGCGCTGCAAGCCATTCGCCAACAGGTGCCGCCAGGTTGTCGCTGGATCGACTGGGGGCACCGCATCAGCTTCGCCTATCTGACCCCGGACGCAGTCTCGCCCGCCGTACTCGATGCCATCGTCGATGAGATCTGCCGCCTCGATCAGCAAGCCTGCTCCAGCCCGCAATGGTTGCTGGTGGACAGTGACGATGCAGCGGTGTTGAGCGACATCGGTGCACAACTGGCCGTCGCGTTCGAGCGTCGCGCCGGGCAGTGGCCGGCCCTCACACCGACGCTTGAAGAGGCGTCGCAAATCACTACCTGTACGGCAATGGCGCGGCTGGCCCAGAGTTTTGCCGGGCACACCGGCCGGGTCTGGAGCACGCCGGGGTGGCGCGTGATCTGGAGCCATGACCGCCAGCTCGAACCGTCGGCGCTGTTTCGCAGCCTGTTGCTCAAGCCCCTGCCCCGCGAGCTGCTGACCGCGACGTTGCTGCCGTGGCGCAACGTGCTGCAAAGCTGTGCCCTGCTGTGCCCGGAGACGCAGATCGCCGAGCTTTCGCAGACACTGATCGCCGCCGGTGTTACCCGCATCGTGCCGATCGCCGCCATCCACGATGGCTACGACGGCGAACCCCATGACGGCGTCTACGCCTTGCAGCGTCTGAGCCGCCGAGTGTCGGTCAGCCTGACGCCGAATTCACTGGCGCACCACGCCACGCTGGATCGCCAGCCATCGCCGCCGCCCTTGGCCGGCGTGCCGATCATGAACAAGGACACGTTCATCGATCGACCGCCGCACCCGCAGGCGCAGCTGTATTTTCGCTCCGGGGGCAGCAGTGGCACCCCCGTGCTTTCGGGTTTCAGTTACGACGATTTCCAGCGTCAGATGCGTGCCGCCGCCGATGGTTTGCTGGCAGCCGGCCTGGCCCCGACGCGGGACCGCGTGATGAACCTGTTCTTCAGCGGCGGGCTGTACGGCGGCTTCTCCAGTTTTGCCAAGGTGCTGGAGCAACTGCAAGCCCGGCACTGGCCAATGAGCGCGCCAGCGGATGACGATTACCGGGAGATCGCGCAGATGATCGAGCAACAGCAGATCACCGTGCTCATCGGCATGCCCGCCACCCTGCACCGGCTGTTCCTCAACGAACAGCAAACACTTCGGCGCTATGGCGGCATCGAAAAAGTCTTTCTCGGCGGCGAACACCTCAGTGAGCCAACCCGCGAATTGCTGCAGAGCTGCGGTGTGAGCCTGATCCGCTCGGCGATTTACGGCAGCGTCGATGCCGGCCCCATCGGCCATGCCTGCCAAGCCACGACAGATGGCGCGTTTCACCTGATGAGCGAGATCCAGCATCTGGAAATCGTCGATTTCGATCAAGACACGCCGGTCAGTGACGGCGAACCCGGGCGTTTGCTGGTGACCACTCGGGCACGTCAGGGCCAGTCCGTGCAGCGTTATGACATCGGTGACAGCGGGCGCTGGCTCCCCGGCCCGTGCGCTTGCGGCCTGACTTCGCCGCGCTTCGAACTGCTGCAACGCCACGGCAAGCTGCTGCGCATCGGCACCGACTTCATTTCGCTGGCGACGCTGGCGCAGCACCTGCAGGCGCCGTTTCAACTGGTCCTCGATCACGGCCCGGACGGCCTGGAACGCATGCGCCTGCGCTGCCCGCTGGCACCGGAACAGGCGCGGCAACAACTGCAGAATTACCTGACGCTGACCACGCTGATGCAAAGCGGATTGCTGACGGTCGACATCGAGCAATGTGCAATTGAGCAATTCGCCCGAAACAGGCACAGCGGCAAAACGCCGACAGTGATTGATACGCGCCGCTGACAGCAGATGCCTGCACGCGGCCACCCGCCACTTTTATAAGAAAAAACCATGAACACGACCGTTGAATTGAACGACTTGCTCGGCTACGTCCGCCGACATTCCGCGTATTACCGCGAACACCTCAAGGCAGTCGCAATGCCCATCAGCGCCTTGAGCGAACTGCCCGAGATTGACCCTGAGCAATACTGGCTAGGTAGCCAGAATCCGCAGCAATGGCCGGTGCTGACAGGCCCGCAGAACGATGCGCTGATCTTCAAGACCGGAGGCACCACTGGCGCGGGCAAACTGTCGCTATTTACCCGCGCAGAATGGCAAACCCTGGTACACGATTTCGGCAGCCACCTCACGGCGCAACTGAACCCCGGGGACCGGGTTGCCAACCTGTTTTTCGTCGGTGATCTGTATGCCAGTTTCATATTCGTCCACGACGCCCTGGCCCATGTCGAGACAGCCGTCAGCGAGTTTCCCTTCACCGGAGCCGTCGACAGCGCGGTACTGGTCGACTCGATCGTTGCCTACCAGATCAATGTGCTGGCTGGCATACCGGCACAACTGTTGAAACTGGCCGCTTGGCTTGAGCGTCAGTCATTCGTGCTGGAGGGTGTCGAAACCCTGCTCTACGGTGGAGAAAGCCTGTTCGCCGCGCAACTGCAATTGCTCCATCGGGTGTTCCCGAACGCGCGTATCGCCTCCATCGGCTACGCCAGCGTCGATGCCGGGCTGATCGGCATCAGTGCCCGCGATTGCGCCTTGGGCGAACACCGGATGCTGGAGCGGCACAATCTGCTGGAGATCATCGACGAGGTGAGCGGTGAGGTCATCGAAGAATGCAACCGCAACGGCAGGCTGGTGGTGACCAACCTCACCCGTCGCCTGATGCCGGTGATCCGCTACCCCGTCGGCGACCTGGCGTGCTGGCGCGAACCGAGCGGAACCCCGATGCGCAAATTCGCCCTGATGGGGCGCGGCATGAGCAGCCAGCGTGTTCGAGTAGGTGTACTGAGCCTGGACACGGGTGATATTGGCGATCTGGTGCAAAGGGTCGGCACCAGCGACAACTGGCAACTGGTCATCGAACAGCAGGGGAAAAAAAGACCTGCTGAGCCTGCGCTGGGTGCCGGGTACGCTGACGCCTGACATTTCCCTGACAACCTCAAGACTGCGCCGCGCGCTGATCGACCAATACCCGCTGATCGGGACTCTGCACAACGATCAGTTGCTCGATCTGCACGTCATCGCTTGTGCAGGCGATGAACTGACTTGTCATCCACGTTCCGGCAAGCGTCAGCGGGTCGTCGACCGGCGCGATTATGAAAACCCGCGCCCGAGGCGAGAATGATGGACACGGTAACCCTGCGACGCTACCGCATCGCTGACGCACCGGCCGTCAGTCGCCTGTTCGAGGAAGTCTACGGCGATCATTACCCTCAACCGCACGTGTACCTGCCCTGCATGATCAGTCAGAACCACAACGACGGCCGCTGGCACTCGCTGGTAGCGGTGGTGAACGAGAAAATCTGCGGGCACGCCACGTTGTTTCGCCAGTCTGGCAGAAGCTTTCTTGCGGAACTGGCACTGACGGTGGTGCACCCGGACACTCGCGGGCAAAACATCGCCACACAGTTGGGCCAGCAGTTATTGATTCATGCACAGGCGCTTGATTGCCAGGGCGTGACGATCAAACAGGTCACGCACCATCCCTACACACAGCGCATGGCCGCCGGTCTCGGGTTCCACAGCATTGGACTGTTGCCGGACTACGCACCCTCTCCGTTCGGCGGGCCGGGGCGTGAGACGATCGTTGTCGGCCACCGCACCATAGACGGCTATCGTCGCCCGCTGCCGGCATTGGCCTGGCCACAGGATTGCCGGGATTTGATGTCGCATCTGGAATCAGCTTTCGGGACCAGCGATAAAGCCGCGCCGTGGAAAGGTCCGAGGGTGCATTTCGAACGTGCATTGGGGCGCTATGACATGGTGCTCAAAGAGCTCGATGACAGCTTGCTCAAGCAAGTGGTGCAACTGCCGGCGCACTGGCTGATTTCGATCCGGCTCAGACTCGCCCAAGGGTTTTCCAGCTCACTGCAAAAACTCGCGGCTGCAGGTTTCGCCTTCAGCGGGATTGTCCCCGATGAACGCAGCGAAGGCTGGCTGGCGCTGTTTCATCGCGGCTGTCAGCCGTCCACGCTGACGTTGCACTGCCCGCACATGCAGCGCTTGCAGGATCATATTCGGCAGGCCGGCGAAGGGTTTCAGGGCTAGAAACGAAAACGGCCCACCCAGCGTATGGGTGGGCCGTTTTTGATCGGCTTATGCCTTGGCTTTGACGCCTTGGTCCACAGGCTTCGGCGCGTTGCCTTCACCGTAGGTTTTCAGGTTCTGCAGCACGTAGATCGCCTTTTTGTATTCGGGGATCAGGTTCTTGCCGTACGCATTGCCATTGAGGCCATTGGTCTGGATCGCGTCGAGCTGGGTGGCGAAATACTCCAGCGCATTGAACTTGGCATCGACGTCTTTGGTCACGCCGAACCGGTCGAACTTGTCGCCGGCGTTCATCAACGTAAAGGACGTGATCTCCGAAATCAGCCCGCGGCCACGCAGGAATGCACTCAGATTGCCCAGTTGCTTGACCGAAGTGTTCGCCGGATCAAAGCCCTTGATGTTCTTGCGCAGGCCCTGCTTGTCCATTTCAGCGGTGTTCAGCGCGTTCGGATCGTTGCCGACCATGGTCAGCATCTGTTGCACCTTGACGCTCTGCGCCACCTGCTTTTTCGCGCCTGTATTGCGAACCAGCACCCCTGCCTTGCTCTCCCAGCCGCCGACAATGCCGATCGTCATGAGAAGACTCCCTGTGAAATAACCATGAAATGTCCTTGCTGGACCACTCGAATGCCGGGAAGTATCTACCGGCCCAGTGATGGCACCAACCCTTTTAGTGCGGTCGCTTACAATTTCTGTACATTCTCGATACAAATCGCCAGAGGTTCACCGTGGCGCGGCTTCATGGCAGTTTGACGATACCTGCCGATTCCCTTTTCACGCCGATTGACGTGCCGGTGAATTCATTTGTATCGAGCTCGATACGCCCTTCTGTCAGCCCATCGCTTTCTTGCACGAAAGTACCTAAAGCTTCGCCGTTCGCCGACGATACGCTGGTGTAATCCCGCCGTTTTTCCCTCGACCCACAATAAAAAATCGCAGCTCAAGGACCGGTATCCATGCCCGCATTCCGCACCATTCAGGCTCGCTACACGTTGTTTCTGGTTCTGTTCATCCTGCTGCTGTCGGTGCTGACCGTGGTCGGTATCAGCCAACTGGTCGCGCCCAAGCTGCGCCAGACTGAAGAACAGGTAGTGCTCAACCGCATCGCCGAAGTCGCCGAACAGATTCAGGGCGAGTTGAACAAAGTGCAGTCACAGCAGCGCAGCATTACCCAGACCATTCCGCTGCTCGACAGCGCGGCCATCGATACGGTGCTGCCGGGGCTGGTGGATCAATACGGCGAGCAGAAAGTTTTCGGTGGCGGGATCTGGCCATTGCCGGGCCAGCGCGAGGCCGGGCGCAACAAATTCAGCACCTTCTGGCACCGCGACGCCTCGGGCAAATTGGCGGTCAACACGTTCTGGAACAGCGACGCCGCCCCCAACTACTACGACCAGAGCTGGTACAAGGGCGGTATGCAGACCCCGCGCGGCCAGTGCGCCTGGGCTGCGGCCTATAAGGATGATGCGAGCGCCGAACCGCGCACCAACTGCGCCATGGCGATCCAGAAAAACGGCGCGGCATGGGGTGTGTCGACCATCGACGTGACGCTGGGTTTCTTCAACGATCTGGTGGCGCGCAAGGAAAAAGACCTGAACGCCGAAATGCTGATCGTCGAGGCCGACGGCAAGATCATCAGCAACAGCTCGCGCATCAGCGGCCCGATCGTGCTGAAGAACATCAGTGAACTCGCCGCCGGCTCGACCTTCGCCAGTCAGGTCAAGGCCGGCCTGCAGAACCGTGAGCAGGCGCAACGCGTCGAGTTTGACAACAACGGTGAAGCCAGCACCTTCTTCATGCGCCCGATCGAAGGCACGCCGTGGTTCCTCGCCACCGCCCTGCCGACCAAGATGCTTACCGCCCAGCGCGACGACGTGCTCAGCAGCCTGAGCCTGTTGCAGATTCCGCTGGTGATCCTGCTGGTGCTGTTGCAGGTCTACGCGATTCGCCAACTGGTTTCGAGGATGAAAGCCCTGAAGGCCAACATCGACTCGCTGTCCAGCGGCGATGCCGACCTGACCCGCCGCATCACCATCCGCGCCGAAGACGAACTGGGCGCCATCGGCCACTCGGTCAACACCTTCATTGCCTACCTGCAGAACATGATCGGTGAAGTGACGCAGGCCACCGGCGCCATGGCCTCGAGCCTCGATGACCTGCAGCGTACGTCGGCCAACACCAGCCAGATCCTGCTGCGCCACGCTTCGGAAACCGATCAGACCGTCACCGCCATCACCGAGATGAGCTCGACCGCCGAAAGCGTTGCGCAGAACGCCGCTGAAACCGCAGCGTTCACCCAGCGCGCCAACGAAAACGCCGACCGTTCGCGGGTCGTGGTCGGGGAAGCGACCAACAGCGTGGTGGCCTTGATCGACGAAGTGGCCAGTGCCACCCAGAAAGTCGAAAACATGCAGCAGGACGCGCAGCGCATCACCGAAATTCTCGGGGTGATCGGCGCGATTGCCGGGCAGACCAACCTGCTGGCACTCAACGCTGCTATTGAAGCCGCGCGCGCCGGTGAACAGGGCCGCGGCTTTGCCGTGGTCGCCGATGAAGTCCGCGCCCTCGCCGCCCGCACCCAGGCCAGCACCTCGGAAATCAACGAGATGTTGACCCGCCTGACACAGGGCGTGAGTTCGTCGGTCGCCGCCATGGAAAACACGCAGGCCAGTTGCCAATCCGCCGCTGACGCCACTGCCCGGGTCAACTCGGGCCTCGATGAAATGGCCGGTTCGGTCAGCCACATCAACAGCCTCAGCACCCAGATCGCCACCGCTGCCGAACAGCAAAGCGCGGTGACCGAAGAGATCAACCGCAGCATGGTGCAGATCCGCCACATGGTTGAAGAACTGGTGCACAGCGGTCAGGCCAGCGAACGCAATACCCGTCAGTTGCTCGAAGCCAACAACCGGGTGAGCGCGATCATGGGGCGGTTCAAGGTTCGTTGATTCCCCTACCAGTCTATTGTGGCGAGGGAGCTTGCTCCCGCTGGGTCGCGAAGCGGCCCCAACTCTGACACCGCGATAGACAGGAAGCCGAAATTGACCAATTGACGACTGCTACGCAGCCGAGCGGGAGCAAGCTCCCTCGCCACAGAGCGCGTCTCCATTCCGCCTGACAGATTTGTAATCTCCCGCTCAGCAGGCTGTCAGGCTTGATCCATGATCATCCTGCCAGCCTGCCTTGTATCAACTTGAAACACTCCGTTGATGCCCGGCAGGATAATCCGGTCAAAATGGCCGTTTGAAAAATGACCTGTAGTGAGGGGATTTATCCCCGACAGGCGCGAAGCGCCTCTCCTTTCAGGCCCGCTGCGCAGGCCATCGGGGCGGTGCGACGTTTCGCTGAATCCCCTCACTACAACTGCTCATCACTGGATTGTCTGCGAGTCGAGAACCCTCATGCGAAACCCTTTGCGAATCGCCGCCCTCAGCGCCCTGCTCCTGTCCTCCCTGGCCCAGGCCGCCGAGCTGATCCCGATCGAAGTGCATCGCGACGCCAATTGCGGCTGCTGCAAGAAATGGATCAGCCATCTCGAAGCCAACGGCTTCAAAGTCGAAGATCACGTCGAAAGCGACATGAGCAGCTTCAAGCAGCAACACGGCGTGCCACCGCGCCTCGGCTCTTGCCATACCGCGCTGATCAACGGCAAGTTCGTCGAAGGCCATGTGCCGGCTGAACAAGTGCTGGCCCTGAGCAAGCGCGACGATCTGCTGGGTATCGCCGCTCCGGGTATGCCCATGGGTTCGCCGGGCATGGAAATGGACGGTATGAGCGATGCCTATCAAGTGATCGGCCTGAAAAAGGACGGCACGGATGTGGTGGTGGCGGACTACCCGGGCCACTGATGGCTGCCGGTTACGTCGGGCTGTTCGCGGCGGCGTTCGGCGCTGCGACGCTGTTGCCGCTGCAATCCGAAGCGCTGCTGGTCGGTCTGATCGTCAGTGACCGTTACTGGCTCTGGGGCCTGCTGGGCGTGGCGACACTGGGCAATGTCCTCGGTTCGCTGGTCAACTGGTGGCTGGGACGCGGCCTCGAACGCTTTCAGGATCGGCGCTGGTTTCCCGTCAACGCCAGACACATGGCCACCGCGCGCAAACATTATGAGCGCTACGGACATTGGTCGCTGCTGCTGAGTTGGCTGCCGGTGATCGGCGATCCGTTGACCCTGATCGCCGGCGTCATGCGCGAACCGCTGGGGCGCTTTCTGCTGATCGTCACGCTGGCCAAAGCTGCGCGCTACGCCGTGGTGGCGATGCTGACCCTGGGCTGGCTCGGTTGAACATTCACGCCACGGCGTTGCCTGTGGTTAACGTCGCCCTAATCCGGGCGTTCCAGCATCGGTCGATTTCCATGGAGTTTGCCCTTATGTCCGTCACGCTCACACGCTGGCTGCCCGGCCTGTTCCTCAGCACAGCGCTGCCGCTATTGGCCCAGGCGGCCGTGCCCGACAACGCCCCGAACGACGCCCCGACCTATGGTCCGGAGCTGCAAGGGTTCCAATACCCCTACACACTCAAGCACTTTGCCTTTGAGTCACAGGGGAAATCCCTGCAGATGGGCTACATGGATGTTGCCGCCCAAGGCAAGGCCAACGGTCGCACCGTGGTGCTGATGCACGGCAAGAACTTTTGCGCCGCCACCTGGGACAGTTCGATCAAGGCCTTGAGCGAGGCCGGTTACCGGGTCGTCGCGCCGGATCAGATCGGCTTCTGCACCTCCAGCAAACCTGACAACTATCAATACAGTTTCCAGCAGTTGGCAACCAACACTCATCGCCTGCTCAAGACGCTCGGCATCCAGAAAGCCTCGCTGCTTGGCCACTCCACCGGCGGCATGCTCGCCACGCGCTATGCGCTGCTGTTCCCGGATCAGGTCGAACAACTGGCGCTGGTCAATCCGATCGGTCTGGAAGACTGGAAAGCCCTTGGCGTGCCCTATCGCACCGTTGATCAGTGGTATCAGCGCGAACTGAAAGTCACCGCCCAAGGCATTCGTGACTATGAGCGCACCACCTATTACGACGGCCGCTGGAAACCCGAATTCGACCGTTGGGTCGACATGCTCGCCGGCCTGAGCAACGGCCCGGGGAAAACCCGGGTGGCGTGGAACTCGGCGCTGATCTACGACATGATTTTCACCCAGCCGGTGTACTACGAGTTCAAGGACCTGAAGATGCCGACCCTGTTGCTGATCGGCACCTCTGATACCACGGCCATTGGCAAGGATCTCGCTTCCCCCGAGGTCAAGGCGAAAATCGGTCACTATGACGTGCTCGGCAAGCAGGTCGCCAAGCTGATCCCACAGTCGACGCTAGTGGAATTCCCCGGCCTGGGCCACGCGCCGCAGATGGAAGAACCGGCAAAATTTCATCAGGCCTTGCTCGGCTGGCTGAACAATTCCAATCCCGTTCGTTGATGAGGTAAGGCTGATGGCGGTGCAGATTGCAGTGATTGATGACTGGCAGGACGTGGCACGGGGTGTGGTCGACTGGTCGGTGCTCGACAGCATCGGCGAAGTCAGCTTCGTGCATGACTACCCGGCTGACAACGCCGTGCTGGCCGAACGACTGGGCAAGTACCAGGTGATCTGCGTGATGCGCGAGCGCACGCGTTTCGACCAGGATCTGCTGCAGCGCCTGCCCAACCTCAAGCTACTGGTCACCGGCGGCATGCGCAACGCGGCGCTGGATATGCAGGCGGCCGCCGGCCTCGGCATCAAGGTCTGCGGTACCGACAGCTACAAGCATGCGGCACCGGAACTGACCTGGGCACTGATCATGGCCGCCACGCGCAACCTGGTGAATGAAGCCAACTCCCTGCGCGCCGGTGGCTGGCAGCAAGGGCTGGGCGGCGACTTGCATGGCAAGACCTTGGGCATCCTCGGTCTTGGCAGCATTGGCCAGAAGGTCGCGCAATTCGGTCAGGTGTTCGGCATGCGCGTGATTGCCTGGAGCGAAAACCTCACCGCCGAGCGCGCGCAGCAGGCCGGCGTGACCTACGTCAGCAAGCAGGAATTGTTCGAGCAGGCCGACGTGCTCTCGGTGCACCTGGTACTCAGCGAGCGCAGCCGCGGGTTGGTCGATGCGCAGGCGCTGGACTGGATGAAAAACACCGCGCTGCTGATCAACACCGCGCGCGGGCCGATCGTCGATGAAGCGGCGCTGATCAAGGCATTGCAGAAACACAAGATCGCCGGGGCGGCGCTGGATGTGTTCGATCAGGAGCCGCTGCCTGAACTGCACCCGTTTCGCACACTGGAGAATGTATTGGCCACGCCGCATGTGGGGTATGTGAGTCGGCAGAACTATGAACAGTTCTTTGCGCAGATGATCGAGGATATTCAGGCTTGGGCGGCGGGGAGCCCGCTGCGCCTGTTGAATTGATCGTCAGTGCTGGATGGCGGTGACCCGACTGACGCCTTCGCGAGCAAGCCCGCTCCCACATTGGAAATGTGTCGTACACAAATCAACTGTGGGAGCGGGCTTGCTCGCGAAGGGGCCTTAATAGACAACACATCAACAAACTGCCCGCACCACAACAGTGCAGCCTCCATCCCCGCTAGCACAGAAACGTGACCGACCAGTCACCGTTTTAGCCCTTCCAAAGGAAAAAACCTGCACTTCGTCGGTGCGTTCAGCCCTGCACACCACGTCTTTCACCGCCTGCAAACCGATTGTCGAACAATTTACCATTTGCTCTCGCCCGCTCTAGGATCTGGCCTAGACTGATTTTCGCGGGGTTAGACCAGTCGGTCACTGCACGTAAAAAAAGTCGAAACTTTTGCGTGAAGCGGCGGGTCATCTGCAACACAGGGGCAACGTGACTGGTGCAATCCTTGCAACGCCCCCTTCATCCATTCTGCTTGCGCGTGTTGGGTAGCGTTTGCTCACCGATGCGTGGCGCGTTTGCGCCCGGCCACAGGATTTGGCCATGGATATGGCTTGTTCCAGACAAGAATCAGATCAACGACACGGGAGATTCATATGATCAGTGCGGCATTGGATATTCAGGGAGAGCGTGCTCAGCAGGCGGTTGGTGAATCGAGCACGGTGAGTCTTCCCGGCAGCCGGTCGATCAACGTCCCGGGCACCAAAACGCTGACGCCGGTCGCCAGCCAGAATCCCAACAAGAAGAAAGTGTTGTTCGTGACCTCGGAAATCGCCGATCTGGTGAAGACAGGCGGTCTGGGTGACGTCTCCGCCGCCCTGCCCCGCGCCATGGCGCACCTGCACGATGTGCGCGTGTTGATCCCCGGTTATCCGCAGGTGATGCACAGCGAGAACCCGATCCACATCATCGGCGAACTCGGCGGCCATGCCGCGTTGCCCCCGTGCAAGATCGGCCGCATGGACATGCCGGACGGGCTGGTGATCTATGTGCTGATCTGCCCTGAACTCTATGAACGTGAAGGTTCGCCGTACGGTGCCAATAACGGTCGCGACTGGCCTGACAACCATATTCGTTTCGCCCGCCTGGGCCTGGCCGCTGCCGACATCGCCGCCAACCTCGCACAAATTCACTGGTGCCCGGATCTGGTGCACGCCCACGACTGGCCGGCCGGCCTGGCCCCTGCTTATATGCACTGGCGCGGGCAGCGCACGCCGACCCTGTTCACCATTCACAACCTGGCTTATCAAGGCGTGACCAGCCTCGGCTCGTGCCCGGAGCTCGGCATCCCGAACCATGCCCTGCAACAGGAAGGCATGGAGTTCTACGGCAAAATGTCGTTCCTCAAGGCCGGCATGGCCTATTCGAGCCACATCACCACGGTCAGCGCCACCTACGCCCAGGAAATCACCACCCCGGATTTCGGCTGCGGTCTCGACGGCTTTCTCGCCGCCAAGACCCAGCAAGGCTTGCTCAGCGGCATTCCCAACGGCATCGACGAGAGTTGGGACGCGGCCACTGATCCGCACCTGTTTGCGCCGTTCGCCATCGGCGACTGGGAAGGCAAAGCCGTCAACGCCGCCCATGTGCGTGAACTGTTTGGCTTGAAAGATTCCAGCGGCCCGCTGTTTGCCGTGGTCTCGCGTCTGGTTTATCAGAAAGGCCTGGACCTGACCCAGGCAGTCTCCGAGTACATCGTGCAGAACGGCGGCCAGATCGCGATCATCGGCCGTGGCGAGCCGGAAGAAGAACAGGCCATGCGCGAGCTGGCGCTGCGCTTTCCCGGGCAGATCGGCGTGCGCATCGGCTTCAATGAGACCGATGCCCGGCGCATGTTCGCCGGCAGTGATTTCCTGCTGATGCCGTCGCGTTATGAGCCCTGCGGCCTGAGCCAGATGTACGCCCAGCGTTTCGGCTCGCTGCCGGTGGCGCGCAACACTGGCGGCCTGGCCGACACCATCGAGAATGGCGTCACCGGTTTCCTCTTCGACGAATCCACGGCCGACAGCTACCGCGAAGCCCTGAGCCGCGCGTTCAAGGTATTCGCCTTCCCCGACTTGCTCAACGCCATGCGCTGCCGGGCGATGGCTGCGCCGTTCAACTGGTGCAAAGCGGTCGAACCCTATGCCGAGCTCTACGAACAACTGGTCGCCAAGGCGCTGGGTAAAGCCGGCCACAAATAACTCACGGAGCTTTTCACGATGCCGTTACGGACCCAAGAAAACTGGCCCCACGGCGCGATCATGCAGGACGCCGAACACACTCAGTTTGCGCTGTGGGCACCGGATGCGTTTTACGTCAGTGTCGAACTTGAAAATGGCCAGTCGCTGCCGATGTTGCCGCAGACCGATGGCTGGTTCGTGATCAAGACCCGGTGCCCGGCGGGCACCCGTTACCGCTTCAACATCGATGGCGAACTGGAGGTGCCCGACCCGGCCTCCCGTGCTCAGGACGGCGACATTGACCGCTACAGCGTGGTGGTCGATCCGCTGGCCTATCAATGGCGCCACACCACCTGGAATGGTCGGCCGTGGAGCGAAGCGGTGATTTACGAGTTGCACGTCGGCGCACTCGGCGGCTTTGCCGAAGTCGAACAGCATCTGGCGCGCCTCGCCGAACTGGGCATCACCGCTATCGAATTGATGCCGCTGGCGCAATTCCCCGGCACCCGCAACTGGGGCTACGACGGCGTGTTGCCCTTCGCTCCGCAAGCCTCCTATGGCACCCCGGAACAGCTCAAGCACCTGATCGACAGCGCCCACGGCCATGGTCTGGCAGTGATTCTCGACGTGGTCTACAACCACTTCGGCCCCGACGGCAATTTCCTTGGCCGCTACGCCAAGGGCTTTTTCCGCGAAGACAAACAGACCCCATGGGGCGCGGCAATCGATTTTCGCCGCGATGAAGTTCGCGAGTTCTTCATCGAAAACGCGCTGATGTGGCTGTTTGAATATCGCTTCGATGGCCTGCGTCTGGACGCGGTGCATGCGATAGAAAGTCCGGACTTCCTACCCGAACTCGCCCAGCGTATTCGTCAGCAGACTGATCCGGCTCGCCACGTCTGGCTGACCGTGGAGAACGAGCTCAACCAGTCGAGCCTGCTCGAATACGACTACGACGCGCAATGGAACGATGACGGCCACAATGCCTTGCATGTGCTGCTGACCGGCGAAACCGACGCCTATTACGCCGACTACGCGCTGCAACCTACGGAACAACTGACGCGCTGTCTGAGCCAGGGTTTCGTGTTCCAGGGCCATATCACCCGCCACGGCGAACCCCGGGGCGAACCGAGCGAACACCTGCCCTCCACCGCTTTCGTGCTGTTCCTGCAGAATCACGACCAGATTGGCAACCGTGCCTTCGGTGAGCGCCTGCATCACCTCGCCGATCCACGGGCACTGCGGGCTGCCACGGTGCTGTTGCTGCTATCGCCGATGATCCCGCTGATGTTCATGGGCGATGAATACGCCGCCGAGCAACCGTTCCTGTTCTTCACCAGCCACCACGGCGAACTCGCCGAATTGGTGCGCGAAGGACGTCGCAACGAGTTTTCCGGGTTCGCCGCGTTTACCGATCCGCATAAACGCGAGCAGATCCCCGACCCGAATGCCGAGGAGACCTTCCACGCCTCGCAGCCCCGACTGATTGGCAGCGGCACCGCAAAACAGCAGGAAACCCTCGCGTTGTACCGGCAACTGCTGCAATTGCGCCACCGCTACATCATTCCCAATCTGTCCGGCACCCAGGCGCTGGGCGCGCACATGCTCGGCTTCGGCGCGGTCACTGCGCGCTGGCGCCTGGGCGATGGCAGTCAGCTGCGAATTGACCTGAACCTCAGCGATACGCCAGTGGTCAACCCTGCACAGACCGACGCCGTGTGGTTGTTTCAGCAGCCGCCTGCAGACGATCTGTCGGAACCGGGCATCCTCGCCCCGTATTGCGCAATTGTCAGCCTCACGGCCGCAACCCCCTTGCAACCTCTGGATGGAGAGCGCCTATGAGCGATGCGCAACTGGAAATACTCGCAAGCCGCGCCGGCCTTGCCGTCGACTGGATCGACGCCAACGGCCGTCCGCAGAAAGTCGCCCCGGCGGTACTGCGCAATGTCCTCACCGGCCTGGGCCATCCGGCCAATACCGCCCAGGAAATCGACGCCAGCCTGCTGCAGCTGCAACAGGTGCAGCAGGATCGCCACCTGCCACCCCTGCTGACCGCAGACGTCGGCGTCCGCGTTGATCTGGCCCGCTACTTCGAACCTGAAACCCCGTGCGAAATCCATCTGGAAGACGGTTCGCGGCTGAACCTCAAACTCGACGCCGAAGCCAAATTGCCGGGGTTGATCCCGGTCGGCTATCAGCAGGTGCACATCGCCGATCAGTATTTCACCCTCGCCGTAGCGCCGGAGCGTTGCTTCAGCGTTGGCGATGCGGTGGACAACCCGATCCCCCGTGTGTGGGGCCTGAGCGCGCAACTGTACGGTCTGCGCCGCCCCGGCGACGGCGGTTTCGGCGACACTCAGGCGCTGGAAGAGCTGGCCCGGGTGGCCGGCGAGCGCGGTGCCGAGGCACTGGCGATCAGTCCGCTGCATGCGATGTTCAGCGCCGATACCGGGCGCTACAGCCCTTATTCGCCGTCCAGCCGGCTGTTCCTCAATTCCCTGTATGCCGCACCGGGCGCGATCCTTGGCGAACGGGCGTTGCGCGATGCGATCGACGCCAGCGGTCTGGCCGAGCAATTCAAGCAACTGGAAGACCTCAAACTGATCGATTGGCCGGCCGCCGCCGATGCCAAGTACAAATTGCTGCAAGCCTTGTACGACGGCTTCGTCGCGGGCGAGCATCCGTTGCATGCCGACTTCGCCAGTTTCCGCCATGCCGGTGGTGAAGCGCTGGAAAATCACTGCCGCTTCGAAGCCATTCAGGAAATGCGTGCCGACCGTGGCGAAAGCCTCGACTGGCGGCAGTGGCCGGAGCACTGGCACGAACCGCGTGGCGCCGCCCTCGAAGCGTTTGCCGAAGAATACGCCGAGCGCATCGGCTACTTCGCCTTTTGCCAATGGCTGATCCATCGTTGCCTGGAGCGTGCGCAAACCGCTGCGCGCAGCGCCGGCATGCGCATCGGCCTGATCGCTGATCTGGCAGTCGGTGCCGACGGCGCTGGCAGCCAGGCGTGGAGCTTTCAGGACGAACTGCTTGCCTCGCTCACCGTCGGTGCACCGCCGGATATTCTCAACCGCTCCGGTCAGGGTTGGGGGATTTCCGCGTTCTCCCCCGAAGGCCTGATCCGCAACGGCTTTCGCGCTTTCATCGACATGTTGCGCGCCAACTTCGCCCATGCCGGCGGGCTACGCATCGACCATGTGATGGGCCTGCAACGCCTGTGGGTGATCCCCAACGGCGCCGCACCGGCCGATGGCGCTTATCTGTATTACCCGTTTGACGATCTGTTGCGGCTGTTGACCCTCGAATCCCATCGGCACCAGGCCATTGTCCTCGGTGAAGACCTCGGCACCGTGCCCGACGGCCTGCGGGAAAAACTCAGTGCGCGGGCGATCCTCGGCATGCGTGTGCTGCTGTTCGAACAGGACAACACCCGTTTCAAACCGATTCTCGACTGGCCGGATAACGCCCTGGCGACCACCACGACCCACGACCTGCCGACGCTCAACGGCTGGTGGCATGGACGCGACATCGACTGGAACTCGCGTTTGGGCTTCGTCGATGCCAACGGTGAAATCGAATGGCGCCGTCATCGTCAGCGTGAACGCGAAGGCCTGCGCGGTGCGCTGAGTCAGGACCCGCAGAACTTTCGCGAAGAGTCCCACGAAGCCGATCAAGTGGTGGATGCCAGCGTGCGCTTCCTCGGTCATACCCGCGCGCCGCTGGTGCTGCTGCCACTGGAGGACGCGCTGGGCATCGACGAACAGGCCAACCTGCCCGGCACCATCGACAGCCACCCGAACTGGTCGCGGCGTTTGCCCGGCAACAGCGAAGCGTTGCTCGATGGCGTCGATGCTGCGCGGCGTCTGGAACTGCTGGCGTGCGCCCGCCTGCAAGCTGCCGAGCGTGACCAATGAACCAGACGCTCATCCAGCCACTGCGCGCGACCCTGCGCCTGCAATTTCACAAGGGCTTCACCCTGGAACAGGCAGTGCCGCTGGTGCCGTACTTTGCCCGCCTCGGCATCAGCCACATTTATGCCTCGCCGCTGCTCGCGGCCCGCGCCGGTTCGATGCACGGCTACGACGTGGTCGACCCGACGCAAGTCAACCCGGAGCTCGGCGGCGAGCCGGCGCTGCGGCGTCTGGTCAGCACCCTGCGCGAACACAACATGGGGCTGATCCTCGACATCGTCTCTAACCACATGGCCGTCGGCGGCAGCGATAACCCCTGGTGGCTCGATCTGCTGGAATGGGGCCGACTCAGTCCTTACGGCGAGTTCTTCGACATCCAGTGGCACTCGCCGGACCCGTTGATGGAAGGCCAGTTGCTGCTGCCGTTTCTTGGCAGCGATTACGGCATCGCCCTGCAGGAAGGCACGCTGAAATTGCGCTTCGATGCGCAGCAAGGACGCTTCCACGTCGAGCATTACGACCACCACTTCCCGATCTGCCCGAATGACTACGGCGAGCTGTTAAAACCAGTCGAGGCGCTGAAATCCCTGGCCGATCGTTTCAGTACCCTCAGCTACCAGACCGACGCCCATGCGTTGGCGATGCCGCTCAAGGAAGAACTGAAAGAGCTGGCGAGCGATCCGCAGGTCCTCGCCGCGATCACGGAAAGTCTCGCGCATTACGACTCCACCACCGCAGAAGGCTTCGACAAGCTGCACCAGTTGCTCGAGCGCCAAAGCTACCGTCTCGCCAGTTGGCGCACCGCAGCGGATGACATCAACTGGCGGCGCTTTTTCGACATCAACGAACTCGGCGGCTTGCGCGTCGAACGTCCGGCCGTGTTCGAAGCGACCCACGGCAAGATCTTCCAGCTGATTAGCGAGGGGCTGGTCGACGGTTTGCGCATCGACCACATCGACGGCCTCGCCGATCCGCGTGGCTACTGCCGAAAACTGCGGCGGCGCCTCGACTTTCTTGCGCCGGGCCGGCACTTGCCGATCTACGTCGAGAAGATTCTCGGCGCCGGCGAAACCCTGCGCACCGACTGGGCGGTGGATGGCAGCACCGGTTACGAGTTCATGAATCAACTGTCGTTGCTGCAACATGATCCCGATGGTGAATACGTGCTCGGCGATCTATGGCAACGGCGCACCGAGCGCCCGGCGGCATTTATCGAAGAAGCGCAACTGGCACGCCAGCAGATCCTCAACGGCTCGCTGGCCAGCGACTGCGAAAGCGTTGCCCAGGCGCTGCTGCAAGTGGCGCGCGACGATTTGATGACCCGTGACCTGACCCTCGGCGCGATCCGTCGGGTGTTGCAGGCGCTGATCGTGCATTTCCCGGTGTATCGCACTTACATCAGCGCGCTCGGTCGCTCGGCGCAGGATGAACAGTTCTTCCAGCAAGCCATGGACGGCGCGCGGCAGACGCTGGGCGAAGGCGACTGGCCGGTGCTCGACTGCGTGGCGGCCTGGCTCGGTGGCACGCCCTGGCGGCACAAGCCGCGCGGGCGCTCGCGCAAGATCCTCAAGCACGCCTGCGTACGTTTCCAGCAACTGACGTCGCCGGCAGCGGCCAAAGCCGTGGAAGACACCGCGCTGTATCGCTCGGCGGTGCTGCTGTCGCGCAATGACGTCGGCTACAACACTGAGCAGTTCAGCGCGCCGGTCAGCGACTTCCATGCGGTCAATCAGCAACGGCTGGCGGCGTTCCCCGACAACCTGCTGGCCACTGCGACCCACGATCACAAACGCGGCGAGGACACTCGCGCCCGCCTGGCGATTCTCAGCGAACGCAGCCACTGGTACGCCGAGCAGGTCGAGTTGTGGCGCGCCCTCGCCCGGCCGTTGCGCGACGATGATCAAGTGCCGTCGTCCGGCGATGAATTGATCCTTTATCAGGCGCTGCTGGGCAGTTGGCCGCTGCAATTGCGTGATGACGATCAGTCAGGTTTCAGCGAGTACGCCGAGCGCATCTGGCAGTGGCAACAGAAAGCCCTGCGCGAAGCCAAGCTGCAAAGCAGCTGGAGTGCGCCCAACGAGGCCTACGAAAACGCAGCGCAGACGTTCACCCAACGACTGCTCACCGGTGCAGAAGGCGAGCTGCTGCGCGCCGCGCTGAGCAAGACGGTCAACAGCATCGCTGCGGCCGGCGCCCTCAACAGTCTGGCGCAAACCTTGCTGCGCATGACCGTGCCGGGGGTGCCGGATCTGTATCAGGGCAACGAGTTCTGGGACTTCAGCCTGGTCGATCCGGACAACCGCCGGCCGGTGGATTACGCCGCGCGCGCGCAAGCTCTGGACGGACACGCGCCGCTCCCGGAGCTGCTGGCGAACTGGCGTGACGGGCGCATCAAGCAAGCGTTGATCGCCGAGGTGTTGAACCTGCGCGCCGAACACGCCGAGCTGTTTCGCCGGGGCACGTATCAGGCCTTGGAGGTGCTGGGCGAGCAGGCGCACAACGTGCTCGCATTCGCCCGTGAGCACGAGGGCGACTACGCCATCGTGATCGTGCCGATCCGCTGCGCGACGTTGCTGGAAAACAGTGCCGTGCCGCAGGTGGATGCGCTGCGCTGGGGCGATACGCGAGTGGTTTTACCGTTCGCCGCCTCTGACACAAACCTGAAGGGACTTTTTCACAGCCGCGCAGTCACAAAAAACAGGGAGCTGAACGTCAGCGCCGCGCTGGGGGATTTCCCGGTCAATCTGTTTATCCAACTCTTTACGTAACGACGAGTTCAGTTCAGGAGCATTGCGATGAGTACCGACGATAAACGCATCCGCGAGTTTGCCTATCAGATCTGGGAATCCGAGGGCAAACCTGAAGGTCATGAAGCGCGTCATTGGGAAATGGCGCGCAAACTGGCCGAAGCCGAGGCTCTGGCGCCGAAGAAGTCGCCCAAAGCCGCTGGCAGCAAAGCCGCCGGCAAAGGCCCCGACAGCAAGGCCCCGGCGGCCAAGCCGAAGCCTCCGGCGGCGGCCAAAGCCAAACCGGCGAGCGCCGCCAAAGTCGTACCGCCGGGTGAAACGCCCGCCGAGAAAAAGCCGCGCGCCCCACGCAAGCCCCCGGCCAACTGACCCACCCGGAATATTGAACTGAATCACCGTGTGGCGAGTTCGCTCGCCACCGAGGGCCAACTCGTCCTCAAGAAACCCCAAACAACCCCTGTCAGGGAGAGATGTCTGTGGTGAGGGGATTCATCCCCGATCGGCTGCGAAGCAGTCGCAGGGCCGCTGCGCGACCCATCGGGGATAAATCCCCTCACCACAGATTCTGTGCCCACAGTTGATCCGTTATCCGAACCAACCCGTTTTGCAGGAGCAATCATGTCCAGTCCAAAAAAAAAAGGCCGAGCCCGCAGCGCACGCTGAGCCATCGAGAATCCGTGAAGGCCTGCCCTTCCCGCTCGGCGCAACCTGGGATGGTCTGGGGGTGAACTTTGCGCTGTTTTCCGCCAACGCCACCAAGGTCGAACTGTGCATCTTCGACGATGCCGGTGAAGTCGAACTCGAACGTATCGAACTGCCGGAATACACCGACGAGATTTTCCACGGCTATCTGCCCGACGCCCATCCGGGGCTGATCTACGGCTACCGCGTCTATGGCCCGTATGACCCGGCCAATGGTCATCGCTTCAACCACAACAAACTGCTGATCGACCCTTACGCCAAACAATTGGTCGGCCAGTTGAAATGGTCCGAGGCGTTGTTCGGTTACACCATCGGCCACCCCGACGCCGACCTCAGCTTCGATGAACGTGACAGCGCGCCGTTCGTGCCCAAGTGCAAGGTCATCGACCCGGCGCACACCTGGGGCAACGACCATCGGGTCAGCGTGCCGTGGGACAAGACGATCATTTACGAAACCCACGTCCGCGGCATCAGCATGCGTCACCCCTCGGTGCCAGAGAACGTGCGCGGTACATTTGCCGGTCTGATGGTCGATGACGTGCTTGAGCACATCCGCAAACTCGGCGTATCGAGTGTGGAACTGCTGCCGATCCATGCCTTCGTCAATGACCAGCACCTGCTGCACAAGGGCATGACCAACTACTGGGGCTACAACAGCATCGCCTTCTTCGCCCCGGATCCGCGTTACCTGGCCAGCGGCAAGATCGCCGAATTCAAGGAGATGGTCGCGCACCTGCACGAGGCCAATCTGGAAGTGATCCTCGACGTGGTCTACAACCACACCGCCGAGGGCAACGAGCAAGGCCCGACCCTGTCGATGCGCGGCATCGACAACGCCTCTTACTACCGCCTGATGCCGGACGACAAGCGCTTCTACATCAACGATTCCGGCACCGGCAACACCCTCGACCTCAGTCACCCGTGTGTGCTGCAGATGGTCACCGACTCGCTGCGCTACTGGGCCAGCGAGATGCACGTCGACGGTTTCCGCTTCGATCTGGCGACCATTCTCGGGCGCTATCACGACGGTTTCGACGAGCGTCACAGCTTCCTCGTCGCCTGCCGGCAGGACCCGGTGCTGCGTCAGGTGAAAATGATCGCCGAACCTTGGGATTGCGGCCCCGGTGGCTATCAGGTCGGCAATTTCCCGCCGGGCTGGGTCGAATGGAACGACAAATTCCGCGACACCGTGCGCGCGTTCTGGAAAGGCGACGACGGCCAGGTTGCCGACTTCGCCAGCCGCATGACCGCGTCCGGCGAGATGTTCAATCAGCGTGGACGGCGGCCGTACTCGTCGGTGAATTTCATCACCGCCCATGACGGTTTCACCCTCAACGATCTGGTGTCGTACAACGACAAGCACAACGAGGCCAACGACGAAAACAACCAGGACGGCAGCAACAACAACCTGTCGTGGAACCACGGCGTCGAAGGCCCGACCGACGATCCGGAGATCAACGCACTGCGCCACCGGCAGATGCGCAACTTCTTCGCCACGCTGCTGCTGTCGCAGGGCACGCCGATGATCGTTGCCGGCGACGAATTCGCCCGCACGCAGGACGGCAACAACAACGCCTATTGCCAGGACAGCGAGATCGGCTGGGTCAACTGGGATCTCAGCGAGGACGGCAAGGCGCTGCTCAAATTCGTCAAACGTCTGATCAAGCTGCGTATGGCCTATCCGATCCTGCGCCGTGGGCGTTTCCTGGTCGGCGAGTACAACGAGGACATCGGCGTCAAGGACGTCACCTGGCTGGCGCCGGACGGCACCGAGATGACCACCGAACACTGGCACGACGCGCACAACCGCTGCCTCGGCATGCTCCTCGACGGTCGCGCACAGGAAACCGGGATTCGCCGCAAAGGTGCCGACGCAACGTTGCTGCTGGTGGTCAACGCCCATCACGACATCGTCAATTTCAGTCTGCCGGAAGTGCCGGAAGGCAGTTTCTGGACCTGCATGGTCGACACCAATCAACCGGCGGTTCGCGGTCAGGAACGCTTCGAGTTCGGCCATGAATATTCGGTCACCGGCCGCTCTTTGCTGCTGTTCGAATTGCAACGCGAAGAAGAAGACTGATATGGACCTGCAACATTATCTGGCGCGCCGCCCGCCTGATTATCCCGACACCGCCGCCCTCGGCCACTGCCTGCGGGCATTGGTCGAGGCCGGTCTGGATCGGTTGCCGTTACCGGGCAGCGGTCGCACGCTGGAGCGCTTTCAGCATTTGGCCGAAGTCGGTGGGCACGATCTGGGCTTGTGCAAACTCTACGAAGGCCACACCGACGCACTGGCGATCATCGAACAACTCGGTGGTTCGCCCACACCGGGCAGCACCTGGGGAATGTGGGCTGCCGAGCCGCCACAGGCTCGGGTGCAAGTGCGACCGGCCGGGCACATGGTGCGCCTCGACGGGCGCAAGGCCTGGTGCTCGGGGGCGGCGGTGCTCAGCCATGCGCTGCTCACCGCGTGGGACGCCGAGGATCGTCAGCAACTGGTCGCGGTGGCGCTGGATCAACCGGGCGTGACCATCACCGATCAGGGCTGGCAAGCGGTCGGCATGGGCGCCACCGGCAGCGTCGAAGTGTTGTTCGACGCGGCCGAAGCCCAAGCCATCGGTAACCCCGGCGACTACCTGAATCGTCCGGGCTTCTGGCAAGGCGGGATCGGTATTGCCGCGTGCTGGTACGGCGCGGCGCGGCAGATCGCTGAAGCACTGCGGCAACACTGCGCGCAACGCCAGGAGCCGCACGCCCTCGCCCATCTCGGGGCGGTCGATGCGGCGCTGTACGCGGCGGCGAATGTACTGCGTTTCAGTGCCCTGCACATTGATGCGCATCCCGAGGCCGATGCCGAACTGTTGGCGCGGCGTGCCCGCGCAGTGGTCGAACAATCGGCTGAGCAAGCGATGCGCGACGTCGGGCGTGCGCTGGGTGCCGGGCCGTTCTGCAGGGATCGGCACTTCGCCCGGCTGATCGCTGATCTGCCGGTGTTCCTGCGCCAGAGCCATGCCGAGCGTGATCTCGCCGCGCTAGGCCAATCGCTCGCCGAACACCCCGAGGAGGCCTGGACGCTATGAATGCCGCCAACAAACCCGATCCGATCATCGGCCACCAGGGTACTTCCCTGCTGCAATGGCAACACTCCCGGCACCTGGCGGCGCTGGACAGCGTCGATGTCCTCAGTCTGGTGCCACCGGGCGCGCGGGCGGTGGTCGTCGCCCCGCACCCGGACGACGAAGTGCTCGGCTGCGGCGGGATGCTGCAGTTGCTGGCCGCCGCCGGGCGTCAGTTGCAACTGATCTCGGTCACCGATGGCAGTGCCAGTCATCCCGGTTCCGAGCGCTGGCCGGTGGAACGCCTGAGCGTGGTGCGGCCGCAGGAATCGGCCGAAGCCCTGCGCCGCCTCGGCGTACCGCTGCACCGGATGAAATGGCTGCGCGGTGGTTTCAGCGATAGCCAGGTCGCCGCGGATGAGCCGTCGCTGGTCGCGTTCATCGAACGCCACCTGCGCCCCGGCGACGTGGTGTTCAGCACGTGGTGCGAGGACGGCCATTGCGATCACGAAGCCGCCGGCCGCGCCAGTATCGAAGCTGCGCGGCGGGTCGGCGCCACTTGCCACGAATTGCCGGTATGGACCTGGCACTGGGCCTCCCCCGAAGACGCCTCGGTGCCGTGGCAGCGCGCGCGCAAGATTCTGCTGTCACCCGAGCAAGTGGCGCGCAAACGCCACGCGGTGCATGCGTTTGCCAGCCAGCTGGAAGGCGACCCGCAAGCCGGGCTGCAACCGGTATTGGCGCCGTACGTGCTGGATCGTCTGCTGCAACCGTTTGAAGTGGTGTTCCTATGAGCGTCGATGATCGTTACTTCGAAGGTCTGTTCAGCGCCAACGATGATCCCTGGGCGTTCCGCGAGCGCTGGTACGAACAGCGCAAACGCGCGATCACCCTCGCGGCCCTGCCCCGCGCACATTATCGGGCGATCTTCGAACCCGGTTGTGCCAATGGCGAACTCAGCGCCGAACTCGCTGGCCGCTGTGACCATCTGCTGTGTTGCGACACCGCCAGTGCGGCGGTGAATCTGGCGCGTACCCGGTTGAGCCTTTTTGACCACGCCGAGGTGCGCCAAAGTCGCCTGCCCGGCGACTGGCCGGAAGAAAAATTCGACCTGATTGTATTTAGCGAAATCGGCTACTACCTCGATGCCCAGGATCTGACAGAAGTGATCCGGCGCATTAGTGAATCCCTGACGGCTGACGGGCAATTGCTGGCCTGCCACTGGCGCCCGCCCATCGACGGCTGCCCGCTCAATGCCCGTCAGGTACATGACCTGATTCACGAGCAACTGCCGCTGCCGCGTCTGGCACTGCATCAGGAAGCTGACTTCATTCTTGAAGTCTGGAGCCGCGAGCCGCGCTCGGTGGCCGCATTGGAGGGCCTGCGATGATCGGTATTCTGATTCCGGCGCATAACGAGGAAGACCTGCTCGAGCAATGCCTGAGCGCAGCACTGCGCGCCAGTAAACACAGGCTGTTGGCCGGCGAACCGGTCGAAGTGCTGGTGGTGCTCGACAGCTGCACGGATCGCTCGGCACAGATCGTCAGCGGTTTTCCGGTACTGAGCCTGCACATCGACGCCCGCAACGTCGGCCAGGCCCGTGCCGCCGGCGCGCAGGTGTTGCTGGAGCGTGGCGCGCGCTGGATCTCCTGCACTGACGCCGACAGCCGGGTGGCGGATGACTGGCTGGTGGCGCAGTTGGGGCTGGGCGCCGACGCGGTATGCGGCACGGTGACCGTCGAACATTGGGATCCGTCATTCGACGAAAGCGCGCAAATCCGCTATCACAGTCACTATCAGGCGCGGGACGGGCATCGCCATATCCACGGCGCCAATCTCGGGGTCAGTGCCGATGCCTATCGCTGGGCCGGGGGATTCGCCCCCTTGACCTGCGATGAGGACGTGCAACTGGTGCGGCAACTGGAATTGCTCGGTGCCGACATCGCCTGGAGCCATCGCCCGCAAGTGCATACCAGCGCCCGTCTGGACAGCCGTGCCCGGGGCGGATTCGGGGACTACCTGCGAAAATTGGTACAGTTAGACATAAAAAAAGCGGATCAGATTGATCTGTGACGCGACGAATCAACTTTCATGAGCAATACTCTGCTGCGCGGCAATCCAGGGTTCGGAGCGTCGCACGGCCATTCATCCGCCTTCACGGGTCGCGCGCACCTGATTTTCCACGGTGTCTGCACGACTGAGGGCCAGAGACAACAAGGACGTAATACCCATGAAACCGTTATCCCTCAGCGAAAATCCGCTGCCGGCGCAAATATGGAACAGCGCCCGGCAACTGGACAACATCCCCGTCATCAATACCCACAGTCTGGTGCCACCCGGTGCCCGAGCCGTTGTTGTCGCCCCGCATCCGGGCGATGAGGTGGTGACCTGTGGCGGGCTCCTGCAATTGCTCTCCAGCCTCGGCCATCCACTGCAACTGCTGTCGATCACTGACGGCAGCGCCAGCCATCCCGGTTCACGGCAGTGGTCGGAAAAACGCCTGAGCGTGTTCCGGCCTCAAGAAAGCGTCGAAGCCCTGCGCCGTCTCGGCCTGCCGATGCACAGCCTGAAATGGGTGCGTGGCGGGTTCACCGACAACGCGCTGCTCGACCGCGTGGCCGACCTCACCGACTTCATTGCCCGCTACCTGCGTCCCGGCGACGTGGTGTTCAGCACCTGGCGCGACGATCGCACTGACGACCACGAAGCGGTTGGCCGCGCCAGTGCCAAAGCGGCAGCGCAAGTCGGCGCGACCTTCCATGACGTGCCAGTCTGGGCCTGGCACTGGCCGGAACGCGATCAGCACCTGATCCCCTGGGAACGCGCTCGCAAACTGCGCCTCGACACCTGGACCGTGGCGCGCAAAAGCCACGCCACCCACGCCTACGCCAGCCAGCTCAAGGGCGAACCGGCGATCGGCATCGCGCCGCTGCTGCCGCCGGTGATCCTGGAGCGGATGCGCCTGCCCTACGAAATCGTCTTCATCTGATACACCCACCCCCTGTAGGAGCGGGCTTGCTCGCGAAGAGGCCGTGTCAGGCACTTAAGGTGTTGGCTGGCACACCGCATTCGCGAGCAAGCCCGCTCCCACGGGGGATTTTTGTCAGGGCACATAACCCATGACCAACGCAGAGCCAATGTGGGAGCGGGCTTGCTCGCGAAGAGGCCATAACTGTAAGCGCCTATTCCTTGGGCATCACGTTATCCAGCGCCTGATTCACCGCCAACTCCCCCAGCATTATCACTTGAGCAATGCCCAGCGCCGTATTACGACTCGGCCCCTCCAGCGTGCCGGCGAAATCGCCGAGCATCACCGTGGCCGAGGCCAGGGATTCGCAGGCGTTGGCCAGTAGCGATTCAGTGTCGGTTTGCGGGTTGACCAGGAACATGCTGCTGGGGGTGTACGGTGTTGCCATGATGTTTGCGGGCGCGAGGTAGTGGTCGAGGGCGCGTTCGGCGGCTTCGTGGAGTTTTCTCGAGTTGAGGGACTCGTAGGGTGATACCGGGTCTGTGGCCGGCGGATTGGGTGGGGTTTCGGGCATCAGCTGGAACTCCGATCGAGACACTTTGAAAGGATTACTCACTGTAAGAGCTGCCGCAGGCTGCGATCTTTTGATCTTGATCTTGAAAAACAAAATCAAAAGATCGCAGCCTTCGGCAGCTCCTACAGGTGCGCCGGGTGATTAGTTCGGCACGCGGCGACCGTCCAGCACTCGGTTGACCATCAGTTCACTGAGCATGATCACCTGATGCAGCATCAGCATGGCCCGGCGCTGTGAGTGGTCGACGGTGTCGCCGATATCGCGGGCCATGTCACTGGCGGCGGCTAATGACTCGCAGGCTTCGACGAGCAAGGTTTCTTCGTCCACGGTGGGGTCGATGAGGAAGATTCTGTTCGACTTGCATGACGAGGCTGTAGGGATCGAGATCTTCAGGGCGCCGGGGTTGAGGTAGAAGTTGATGGCGCGGTCGGTTGCCGCTTTTATCTTCTGCGGGTCGAGGGCTGGGTCGTACGGGATTGAGGTGTCCGGGGGGTTGGGTGTGGCTTTGAACATGGATGAAACTCCGTATCGAGAAATAGGAGCCATCACCCTCGCTACCAAACGATGGGTGGCGGCCATGCGCGGGTTGGTAGACCGGTCGATACGGAACCCGGCGCTCACGAATGAGCCCCACGCATGTCCACCATATAAAGCTGAGCCGCAAAAAAGAGGCTGCATAAGGTGACGCCATACGACCGTACCGAAATGGGCTACCAAACCCGATCACTGTTTTCCAGTGACAGGGAAACGATAAGCCCAACGCATAGCCGTGTAAGCCGGCGGATTCTGGCGTACGCGTAGGTAACGGCGCAAGGCGTTGTAGCCGTTATGGCGTAACGGTTCGTGTACTTTAAACGTGGTTGCGGGGTTATGTTTATTTGCGGGGTTTGCTCTGTTGTTTTGATTTTGTCTGATAGGCCGCTTTCGCGAGCAGGCTCGCTCACACAGGTTTCCTGGCGGCTCTGGTGATTTGCATGACGACCTGAGGAGGTATCCGGAAGGAACTGCCCGCTCACAGACCAGTCGCATGAACAGGAAGCCGTTTTTTCAGAGGAGTGAACGTGTCCAGCGATCCCAAGCGTCACGCCGTCGACGCACCCGTCATCCATCGCCTGCGCGTGCTGACGGTCAACACTCACAAGGGTTTTACCGCCCTCAACCGGCGCTTCATCCTGCCGGAACTGCGCGAAGCGGTGCGCAGCACCTCGGCTGATCTGGTGTTTCTGCAGGAGGTGGTGGGTGAACACGAGCGACATTCCAATCGCTACCAGGAATGGCCGCAAACCTCGCAATACGAATTTCTCGCCGACAGCATGTGGAGCGACTTTGCCTACGGGCGCAACGCGGTGTACCCCGACGGCCACCACGGCAATGCGCTGCTGTCGAAGTACCCGATCCGCGAATACCGCAACCTCGACGTGTCGATCACCGGCCCCGAGCGCCGCGGCCTGCTGCACTGTGTGCTGGACGTACCGGGCCACTCCGAAGTCCACGCGATCTGCGTGCACCTGAGTCTGCTGGAAAGCCACCGCCAACTGCAGTTGCAACTACTTTGCCAGTTGCTCGAATCATTGCCCGACGATGCACCGGTCATCATTGCCGGCGACTTCAATGACTGGCAGCTGCAGGGCAATGCCGCCCTCGCCCGCCGCGATTACCTGCACGAAGCCTTCGAACGCCACCACGGCCGCCCGGCCAAGACCTACCCCGCGCGTTTTCCGTTACTGCGCCTGGACCGTATCTACCTGCGCAATGCCAGCAGCCATGACCCGCAGATCCTTGGCAACAAACCGTGGACGCACCTGTCGGATCATTTGCCGCTGGCGGTGGAAGTGCACCTGTAATCCTGCTGCGGCAGCGATCCCCGGATCAGCGAAAACGCCTGTGGGAGCAGGCTTGCCCGCGATGACGGCGGATCAGGCAACAGAGATGTTGAATGTTCCGACCTCTTCGCGGGCAAGCGCGCTCTCACAGGGTTAGCGGTGGCTGGACTAGCCCTCCGGCTTCAGAATCAACACCGCCAGCGGCGGCAGATTCAGCTCCAGCGACAGCGACTGGCCATGGCTCGCCACCTCTTCGGTAAACGCCCCGCCACCATTGCCATAGTTGGACCCGGCATAGGTGTCAGCATCGCTGTTCAGCAGTTCGTTCCAGCGCCCGGCGAACGGCACGCCGACCCGGTACGACTGACGCGGCACCGGGGTGAAGTTGGCGACCACCAGCACCGGTTTGCCGTCCTTGCTCCAGCGCAGCCACGCGTACACGCTGTTGATCGCATCATCGCCGATCAGCCACTGGAAACCCTGCGGCGCATCGTCCTGATCGTGCAGCGCCGGTTCCTCGCGGTACAGGCGATTGAGGTCGCCGACCAGTTTCTGCACGCCTTTGTGTTCCGAGTATTGCAGCAGGTACCAGTCCAGTTGCTGATCGTGATTCCACTCGCGCCACTGGCCGAATTCGCAGCCCATGAACAACAGTTTCTTGCCCGGATGGGTCCACATGAAGCTCAGGTAGGCGCGCAGGTTGGCAAATTTCTGCCAACGGTCGCCGGGCATCTTGTCGATCAGCGAATGCTTGCCGTGCACCACTTCGTCGTGGGAAATCGGCAGGATGAAACGCTCGGACCAGGCGTAAACCAGGCCGAAACTCAATTCGTTGTGATGGTGCGCGCGGTACACCGGGTCCTGCTGGATGTAGTGCAGCGAGTCGTGCATCCAGCCCATGTTCCATTTATAGGCGAAACCGAGGCCGCCCTGCTGCGTGCTCTGACTGACGCCCGGCCATGCGGTGGACTCCTCGGCGATCACCAGCGCCCCCGGGGCTTCCAGCTCGACCACGTCATTCAAGTGGCGGAGGAAATCGATGGCTTCCAGATTCTCGCGCCCGCCGTGGCGGTTCGGCACCCATTCGCCGGCCTTGCGCGAATAGTCGCGATAGAGCATCGAGGCCACCGCATCGACGCGCAGGCCATCGATGTGGAAATGCTTCAACCAGTGCAGCGCCGACGCCAGCATGTAGCCGTGCACTTCGGTGCGCCCCAGGTTGTAGATCAGCGTGTCCCAGTCCTGATGGAAGCCCTCCAGCGGGTTGCCGTATTCATACAACGCCGTGCCGTCGAACTGCGCCAGGCCATGGGTATCGGTAGGAAAATGCGCCGGCACCCAGTCAAGAATCACGCCGATATCGGCGCGGTGACAGGCGTCGACGAACTCACCGAATTGCTCCGGCGTGCCGTATCGGGCACTCGGGGCGAATTGCGAGAGCAACTGATAACCCCATGAGCCGCCAAACGGGTGCTCCATGATCGGCATCAGTTCGATGTGGGTGAAGCCCAGTTCCTTGACGTAAGGAATCAGCCGTTCAGCCAGTTCCGGCCAGGTGTACTGGCGGGCGACTTCGCCCAGATCGTCCAGCTCGCATTGCCACGATCCGGCATGCAATTCGTAGATCGACAGCGGTGCCGAATGCTTCTGCCGCTCGCGGCGGCCGTTCATCCAGTCCTGATCCTGCCAGTTGATCTGCAGCGGCGCGGCGACTTTCGACGCGGTGTCCGGCGGCAGACTGGTGGCCAGGGCCATCGGGTCGGCCTTCAACGGCAGGATGCCGTGGGCGCCAAGGATTTCGTACTTGTACAACTCCCCTGCTTGCAGGCGCGGAATGAACAACTCCCAGACCCCGGACGGATGGCGCAGGCGCATCGGATGGCGGCGACCGTCCCACACGTTGAAATCGCCGACCACCGACACTCGGCGAGCATTCGGCGCCCACACGGCAAAGCGCACACCGTCGACGCCATCGACGGTTGTCAGTTGCGCGCCGAGGCAACTGCTGAGGTCGCGGTGATTGCCTTCAGCGAACAGATACAAATCCATTTCGCCGAGCAACTGGCCAAAGCTGTAGGGGTCTTCCGCCACCTGTTCGCCGCCGGCCCAACGCGTGCGCAGCAGATACGGCCGCGCCTGCGCGAAGTGCCCGACAAACAGCCCCGGGGTTTCGGTGGCGGTCAGTTCACCGCGCTCTTCGCCGCTGTCCTTGTCCAGCACTTCGACTTTCAACGCACCCGGCAGATAGGCGCGGATGAATTGTCCGCCGGCTCCATCGCCGTGCGGACCGAGAATGGAAAACGGGTCGTGATGTTCGGCGCGCACCAGCGCGTCGATGTCCTGCGCCGCCGGCAGTAACGCTTCTTTAGCGTGACCCTGTTCCTTGTTCGAGAAACTCATGACTACTCTCCACCAAGATCGGAAAAGGGTTTAAGCCCTGTCAATAACCCATACAAACCGTGCAACGGCACGGGCAGCCACGTGGGGCGATTTTCGGCTTCATAGGCCACTTCATAGGCCGCCTTCTCCAGGCCGAACAGCGCAAGCGCAGCGTCGGCACCTGCAGGATCCTGCCAGGCATGATCAAGACTAGCTGCCGCTTGGCGATATGCCTGAACAAATGCCTCGCGCGCCTCACGCAGATAGCGCTCGGCAACCCGATGGCGGGCGGCTTCGGACTCTGGACTGTGATCGACGTTGTGTACGTTGATGGTCATCGCCGCCGCGTAATCGAAGGAACGCAGCACGCCGCTGACGTCTTTGTACGGACTGTGTTTGCCGCGCCGTTCGTGCAGCGGCCGCGCCGGTTCACCCTCGAAGTCGATCAGGTAGGCATCGCCCTTGATTACCAGCACCTGACCCAGGTGCAAGTCGCCGTGGACACGGATACGCAAGCCGCCCACGGCTTTTTGCGCGAGCTCCTGCACATGGCCGAGGATGACCTTCTTGTTGTCCAGCAGCCGCGCGACCATTTTCTGATCCGCCGCACTCAGATGACTCTGGTGCTGTTTGAGCAGCTTCAAGGCATGTTCGACCTGCGCCGCAACGTCCTTGCCGGTGGCTTGGGCGTCCTTGGCACTGGTGGTTTGCGGGGCGAAGTCGGGGTTGTCGGTTGGCGCCGCCAGCACCTGGTGCATTTCCCCCAGACGCTGGCCGAGCATGCCGGCAAAGTCCTTCAGTTCGCCGAGGGCGTTGTAGTGCTGCTCCTGCTCGGACATCGAGTCGGCCAGCTCATCACGCAGCGCCCGTTCGAGGTTATTCTGCGTCCATTCCCAGGCATCGCCCTGATTGCTCAGATAGCCTTGGGCGATCATCAGCAGATTGTCTTCGCCAGCGCCATCGCGACGGATCACCGAGCCGAGCAGCGGCGAGATGTTCTCGAAGCCGGCCTCGGTCAGGTACGCACTCATTTCCAGTTCCGGGTGCACACCGGAGGCGACCTTGCGGATCAGCTTCAGCACCAGACTGTTGCCGATCACCACCGAACTGTTCGACTGCTCGGCCGACAGATAGCGCACTTCCGACTCGGCACCGAGGCCGAGTTTTTCCAGCTTCGCAGTCGGCGCAAAACGAATCTCGCCCTGTTCGGAGTGGAGCACGGTGGCGCTCTGCATGCCTTGCAACACCGCGTGCACAAACGTTTCGAGGCTGAAGGCATCGGTAATCAGACCGACCTGTCGCCCGCGACGAACCCGCGACAATGCGAGTTGTTGCGGCAACGCCGGGCCGACCTGATCTTCGGCGATGAAGCCGAACGGCAGTTGATAGCGGCTGGTCTGCCCGGCGCTGGTGACTTCTATTTCGCTGAGCAACACCGGATGTTGCGCATCGCCGAAGCGCACGCCGTAGGCCAGATTGACCTGCTCGATGGCTGCGTCCTTGCCGGCGAACCAGCGGCGATTCTGCAGCCAGCTCGGCAGGATGCTCTGCTCCAGGGTGTTGCGGGTCGGCGCTTCGAGCAGCTCTTCCATGCGCTTTTTCAGCACCAGCGTGGTGAAGTCCGGCAGGCTCTGCGCCGGTTCCACGTGCCAGCTCGGCATCTGGTTTTCCGTGGCCAGGGCGAACCAGTAGAAACCGTACGGCGCCAGGGTCAGGAGGAAATTCAACTGGCCGATCGGCGGGAACGCGTTACCGCCGAGCATCTCCACCGGGACCATGCCGACGTAGGCCGACAGATCGAGTTCCGCCGCCTGCGCGCTGCGCGAGACGTTGGCCACGCAGAGGATGATTTCGTGCTTGCCGTCGGCGTCGGTGAATTCCCGGGTGTAGGCCAGAATCCGTCGGTTGCTCGGCGAAAGCATTTTCAGTGTGCCGCGACCGAAGGCCTTGGACTGCTTGCGCACGGCGAGCATGCGCCGGGTCCAGTTGAGCAGCGAATGCGGGTCGCCGGCCTGGGTTTCGACGTTGACCGACAGATAACCGTATTGCGGGTCCATGATCGGCGGCAACACCAGACTGGCCGGATCGGCGCGGGAGAAACCGCCGTTGCGGTCGATCGACCATTGCATCGGCGTACGCACGCCGTCGCGGTCGCCGAGGTAGATGTTGTCGCCCATGCCGATTTCATCGCCGTAATACAGGGTCGGCGTGCCCGGCATCGACAACAGCAGGCTATTGAGCAATTCCACGCGGCGGCGGTCACGCTCCATCAACGGCGCCAGACGCCGGCGAATACCGAGGTTGATCCGCGCGCGACGGTCAGCGGCGTAGTAATTCCACAGGTAGTCGCGCTCCTTGTCGGTAACCATCTCCAGCGTCAGCTCATCGTGGTTACGCAGGAAGATCGCCCACTGACAGTTGGCCGGAATCTCGGGGGTTTGCCGCAGAATGTCGGTGATCGGGAAGCGATCTTCCTGGGCCAGCGCCATGTACATGCGCGGCATCAGCGGGAAGTGAAACGCCATGTGGCATTCGTCGCCGTTGACGCCCTCGGCATCGGTGTCACCGAAGTACAGTTGGGTGTCTTCCGGCCATTGGTTGGCCTCGGCCAGCAGCATGCGGTCGGGGTAATTCGCATCGATCTCGGCACGGATCTGCTTGAGGACGTCGTGGGTCTCCGGCAGGTTCTCGTTGTTGGTGCCGTCGCGTTCGATCAGGTACGGAATCGCGTCAAGACGCAGGCCGTCGATGCCCATGTCCAACCAGTAGCGCATCACCGACAGCACGGCTTTCATCACTTGCGGGTTGTCGAAATTCAGGTCGGGCTGGTGCGAATAGAAACGGTGCCAGAAGTACTGACCGGCGACCGGATCCCAGGTCCAGTTGGACTTCTCGGTGTCGAGGAAGATGATCCGCGTGCCATCGTATTTCTGGTCGTCATCCGACCACACATAGAAATCTCGCGCCGCCGAGCCAGGCTTGGCCTTGCGCGCCCGCTGGAACCACGGGTGCTGATCCGAGGTGTGGTTGATGACCAGCTCGGTGATCACCCGCAACCCCCGCTTGTGCGCCTCGGCGATGAAGCGCTTGGCGTCGGCCATGGTTCCGTAGTCGCTGTGCACGCCGCGGTATTCGGCAATGTCGTAACCGTCGTCGCGACGGGGCGAGGGATAGAACGGCAAGAGCCAGATAGTGTTGACGCCGAGATCGGCGATGTAATCGAGTTTGGCGATCAGGCCGGGAAAGTCGCCGATCCCGTCATTGTTGGAGTCGAAAAACGATTTGACGTGAACCTGATAAATCACCGCATCCTTGTACCAGAGCGGGTCTTTGATAAAGGTGGCTGCCTTGGGTTTCTTCGCCATGTGAAACTCCTGAAAAATTCGTCTCTGCACATAATGTGATCGTGCTGATACTTCTGTAGGAGCTGCCGAAGGCTGCGATCTTTTGATCTTGCTTCTAAAAAATCAAAGGCAAAAGATCGCAGCCTTCGGCAGCTCCTACAGGGGTCGGTGTGTGTCTTACGCGGCAGTAATCCGCCAAATCCCGAACGGCTGATACGCCGGGTCTATCCGCATGAACTGGTACTTGCCATGCCAGTCCCAGCGATGCCCGTTCATCAAGTCCTCACCGTGAGTCGTCGCGTCGTCCGGCAGGCCCATCTCCCACAGCGGCAGTTCGAAACTGGCTTCCTGCACGTTGTGCGGATCGAGGCTCACCGCCACCAGAATGAAGTTGCTGCCGTCGAAGCTGCGCTTGCCGAAGTACAGAATGTTGTCGTTCCACGCGTTGTAGACCTTCAGCCCCAGGTGCGTGTGCAGCGCCGGGTTCTGCCGGCGGATGCGGTTGAGCTGGGCAATTTCGGCAATGATGTTGCCCGGTGCATTGAAGTCGCGGACGCGGATCTCGTACTTCTCCGAATCGAGGTATTCCTCTTTGCCCGGTACCGGCGCTGCTTCGCACAGCTCATAACCGGAATACATGCCCCACAGGCCCGAGCCCATGGTCGCCAGCGCCGCGCGGATGAGAAACCCCGGTCGCCCCGACTCATGCAGGAACGCCGGGTTGATGTCCGGCGTATTGACGAAGAAGTTCGGCCGGTAGCATTCGCGCCACGGCGACGCGTTGAGTTCGGTGAAGTAGGCCGCCAGCTCGGACTTGGTGTTGCGCCAGGTGAAATAGGTGTAGCTCTGGCTGTAACCGACCTTGCCCAGGCGCGCCATCATCGCTGGTGTGGTAAATGCCTCTGCGAGGAAGATCACCTCCGGGTGCAGTGCCCGCACATCGGCGATCAGCCATTGCCAGAACGGCAGCGGCTTGGTGTGCGGATTGTCGACGCGGAAGATCTTCACGCCTTCGTTGACCCAGCCGACCACAATATCGCGCAGCTCCACCCACAGGCTGGGGATGGCGTCGGGCGCATAGAAGTCGACGTTGACGATGTCCTGGTATTTCTTCGGCGGGTTTTCCGCATATTTGATCGTGCCGTCCGGGCGCCAGTTGAACCAGCCCGGATGCTGTTTTAGCCACGGGTGATCCTGTGAACACTGGATGGCGAAATCGAGGGCGATTTCCAGACCATGTTCGGCGGCAGCGGCGACCAACCGGCGGAAGTCTTCGCGGGTACCGAGCTGCGAGTGAATCGCCTCGTGACCACCCTCCTCGCTGCCGATCGCGTACGGGCTACCCGGATCATCCGGGCCGGCCGTCAGGGAATTGTTGCGCCCCTTGCGATGGGCACGGCCGATCGGGTGGATCGGCGTGAAGTACAGCACATCAAAGCCCATGTCCTGAATCATCGGCAAACGCGCGTGCACGTCGTTGAAGGTGCCGTGACGGGTGGGATCGTCGGTGATCGAGCGCGGAAACAGCTCGTACCAACTGGCAAACTCGGCCAGTTCACGTTCGACGTCCATCGGGAATTCAGCGCTCAGGCTCAGATAGGCGCGGTGATCGGCCTGGGCCATCAATTGCGCACTGCGCGAGTGCAGAAACAGCGCCACCTGCTCGGTTTCGAGCAGGCCGGACAATTCATGATGCAACGCTGCGAGTTGTTCGCTGAGCTGACCTTCGCTGCGCTCGGCGGCCTGCTGGACCATGCTGCGACCTTCCTGCAGTTCCAGTGAAACCGGGACGGCGGCGTTGTGCTTTTTCTCCAGTTCATACTGGAAACTGGCGAAGTGATCGATCCAGGCCTCGACGCAAAACACAAAGCGGCCTTGATGCTCGGGGCGAAAGCGCCCTTCCCAACTGTTGTTGCCGAGGTCGTTCATGACCTCGCTCTGCCATGCCTCTGCGCCCTCCTCGTGCCAGCGGATGCGTACCGCGAGCTTGTCGTGGCCGTCGGCAAACACTTTGCTGGTGACGACGACGTCGCGACCGGCAATCGACTTGACCGCAAACTGACCGCCATCAAGAGTCGGCATGGTGTTTTCGATCACGATGCGCGGCAGCAGCAACGCCTGCGACAGCGGCATGTGCGGGTTGTAGCTCTGCTCTGAAGGTTTTTCAGCAGACATCGAGCATCTCTCCTTAACGCCCCAAGGACGCTCTTGTGCCGGATCGGTGGTCACAACGAGGCACCGGCCCCGACTTGAACTGACTTAGGTTCCGAGCGACCGGCGCGGGGAAAAGTTCACAGGGATTTGCCTGGACAAAAAAGCGGATCGAATTCATCACACGGTGGTCAATCCACTTAAGCACTTCTCACGCCATGTGCCACACGGAGGTCTACAGATGAACATCCCGATCCCGGCCGAAACGCCTGATCCGAACATCGATAAACCCACGCTGCCCGAGACCGAGCCGCAGCCGATCCCCGAACAGGAACCACCGGGCACCACGCCACCGCCGAAGGAAGAGCCGCCGACGACGATGCCGCCGGTGATCGTCTAAGGACCCGATCGATCGTTCCCATCCATCATGGGAACGATCGGTTACAGGTGTTGGTTCTTCTCGCCGTCCTTCTCGAACAACCTGACCACTCGTGGCATCACGCTGAAAACCCCCAACGCCAACAACGTGCTGAGCAACGCCGTCGCCTCCCTGCCCAGGCCGGCCGCCACCCCGATTGCCGCTGTCATCCACAACCCGGCCGCCGTGGTCAGCCCTCTGACATGGCCTTCATCGCCTTCCTGATTTTTCAGAATCGTCCCGGCACCCAAGAAGCCGATCCCGGCGATAACGCCCTGCAACACCCGACTCATCGCATCGGATTCAGCCCCTGAGGTCTGCGGCACCAGCACAAACAACGCCGCGCCAAGCGCCACCAGCATGTGCGTGCGCACTCCGGCGGCCTTGCCCTTGTGCTCACGTTCAAAACCGAGAATCCCGCCCAGCACCGCTGCCATCAACAGGCGCACGGTGATGCGTGTCAGTTGCGAGGCATCGCCGACGTCAGCGAATTCTGCTTGCAGCGTTTCCCACACTTCATCCCACCAAGCGTTCATCGCTCCGTCCTTTTTATATGTCGTCAGTGGATGGACAGCAGCGACCATTAATCAGTTGCGCAGAACGATCGGCAAAGCGCGCGCCCTAACCTCTCAGACACCCGAGAAAAAAGGACAGCCCCATGCCCGTTCGAATCGATGAATCCAATCCCGAAGCAAAAGTGTGTTTTTTCACCATCGAAAATGGCGAGGAAATTCGCATTTGCGACACGCTGGAAGTCAAAACAGATAGTGAAAAGGCCATGTCGTTTGTGGAAATTGAAAGTCGGCGCGTTTACATCACCGAAGCGGAAGCTGATGCCTTGACCGTCGCCGGCGCAAAGGATGGTCGCAAGCATCTGAAGGCCGACGAGAGTGATTCGGTGATTTGACTGACCCTGATCAACACCCGGCGCAGACGCCTGCGATAGGCGTTTGCGCCTGCGTCTGCGGGCTGCTTCAAGTTGTCGCAGGGCGCGGGTCAGAAGCCATCTGATACGCTTTTTATTCAAATAGCTGAGCCTGTTATGCAAACAGTTCGGCGCTCATAGTTCATCCGCCTGATGGAGGCTGATGAGCGAACGACCATGAGCGAACAAATCCCCGTCCGAACCGTAGAAGCAAGCCCCACCATAAAAAATGTGCCTGGTCGCCCGATGAAGGCGAAGGCCGGCTCCACCGACAATCACATTCACACCCGCAGTTTCACCGGCCTGTTCCGCACCTTGCGCATGAGCGGCGCGGGATTTCTGTTTCTGCTGTTCTTCGGCACCGTGTGGCTGAATTGGGGCGGTCGTCAGGCCGTGCTGTGGGACTTGGCCGAAAGCAAATTTCACATCTTCGGCGCGACCTTCTGGCCGCAGGATTTCATCCTGCTCTCGGCGCTGCTGATCATTGCCGCGTTCGGCCTGTTCGCCATCACCGTGTTCGCCGGCCGGGTCTGGTGCGGCTACACCTGCCCACAGAGCTCGTGGACATGGATTTTCATGTGGTGCGAGAAAGTCACTGAAGGCGAGCGCAACCAACGGATCAAACTGCAAGCGGCGCCCTGGAGCCTGAACAAACTGGCGCGGCGCGCGGCCAAGCACACCCTGTGGCTGGCGATCAGCGTGCTGACCGGGCTGACCTTCGTCGGCTACTTCACGCCGATTCGTCCGCTGGCTGAAGAGCTGCTCACCCTGCAAATCGGCGGGGTCAGCCTGTTCTGGGTGCTGTTCTTCACCGCCGCCACTTACATCAATGCCGGCTGGCTGCGCGAAGCGGTGTGCATGCACATGTGCCCGTATGCGCGGTTCCAGAGCGTGATGTTCGACAAAGACACGTTGGCGATTTCCTACGACGTCGCCCGTGGCGAAAACCGTGGCCCGCGCAAGCGCGACGTGAAGCCCGCCGAAGCCGGCCTCGGTGATTGCATCGATTGCCAATTGTGCGTGCAGGTCTGCCCGACCGGCATCGACATCCGCGATGGCCTGCAGATGGAATGCATCGGCTGCGCGGCGTGCATCGACGCCTGCGATTCGATCATGGACAAAATGAACTACCCGCGCGGTTTGATCCGCTACAGTTCCGAGCGCGAATTGCAGGGCGGCAAGACCCATCTGCTGCGGCCACGGCTGATCGGCTACGTCGCGGTGCTGCTGGTGATGATCGGCGCCCTGGCGCTGGCCTTGGTCGAACGGCCGATGGTCTCGCTGGACGTGACCAAGGATCGCGGGCTGTTCCGCGAGAACGGTCAAGGCCAGATCGAGAACATCTACACCCTTAAAGTCATCAACAAAACCCAACAGCGCCAGGACTACACCCTGAGCCTGGTGGAGGGCGATGGCTTCCAGTTGCAGGGCAAGACCGAACTGAGCCTGGCGCCGGGAGAGATTGTCGATGTGCCGGTTTCGGTGGCGATGACCACCGAGCGCCCGGCCAGCAGCTCGCAGACCTTGAGTTTCAAGATCGCCGACAGCGACGAGCCAGAGATTTATAGCGTGGCGAAAAGCAGGTTTGTGGCGCCGATGAATCGCTGAGCCATTAAGATGCTGTCCTCTTTTTCACAATGCGATAACTGTGGTGAGGGAGCTTGCTCCCGCTTGAGTGCATAGCACTCACAAGCTTTTGGGGCCGCTACGCAGCCCAGCGGGAGCAAGCTCCCTCGCCACAAAAAGCAATCCGAATTCAGTCCATCGCGGGATACCGATGAAACGCTACGAAAAATTCGCCGACGACATCGCTGAACTGATCCGCTCCGGCGTGCTCGGCCCCGGGCAACGGGTGCCATCGGTGCGCTACGCCAGCCAGACTTACGGGGTCAGCCCGTCCACGGTGTTCCAGGCCTATTACCTGCTGGAACGTCGCGGTCTGATCCGCGCGCGGCCACGCTCCGGCTACTTCGTCAACACCCACGCACCGAGCCCGTTTTCCGAACCGGTGATCAGCAGCCACGTCAACGACTCCACCGAAGTCGACGTCAGCGAACTGGTGTTCTCGGTCCTCGAATCGATCAAAGATCCGAGCACCGTGCCCTTCGGCTCGGCGTTCCCCAGCCCCACCCTGTTCCCGTTGCAGCGCCTGTCGCGCTCGCTGGCCAGTGCCGCGCGCGAGATGGACCCGCGCATGGTGGTCACCGACATGTCGCCGGGCAACCCGCAACTGCGTCGGCAGATTGCCCTGCGCTACATGGTCGGCGGGCTGATGCTGCCCATGGAAGAACTGCTGATCACCAACGGCGCCCTCGAAGCGCTGAACCTGTGCCTGCAAGCCGTGACCGAACCGGGCGATCTGGTGGCCATCGAAGCCCCGGCGTTCTATGCCAGCCTGCAAGTACTGGAGCGCTTGAAACTCAAAGCCGTGGAAATCCCCGTGCACCCGCGCGACGGCATTGACCTCGGCGTGCTCGCGCAGACTCTCGAACGGCATCCGATCAAGGCCTGCTGGTGCATGACCAGTTTCCAAAACCCGATGGGCGCGACCATGCCTGAGGCAAAGAAACAGGAATTGGTGGCGTTGTTGCGCCAGCATCAGGTGCCGCTGATCGAGGACGATGTCTACGCCGAGCTCTATTACGGCCAGCAAGCACCAAAACCGGCCAAGGCGTTCGACACCGAAGGGCTGGTGATGCACTGCGGTTCATTCGCCAAGAGCCTAGCCCCCGGCTACCGCATCGGCTGGGTCGCCGCCGGGCGCTACGCACAGAAAATCGAACGGCTGAAACTGATGACCTCGCTCTGTGCCTCGATGCCGGCGCAGGCGGCCATCGCCGACTACCTGCAACACGGCGGCTACGACCGCCACCTACGCAAACTGCGCTACGCCCTGGAAGAACAGCAAAGCGCGATGCTCGCGGCGATTGCCCGCTACTTCCCGGCGCAGACCCGCGTCAGCCAACCGGCCGGCGGCTATTTCCTGTGGCTGGAACTGCCACCGCAGATGGACTCATTGAAGTTGTTTCAGATGGCGTTGGCGCAAGGCATCAGCATCGCGCCGGGGCCGATCTTCTCGCCGACCCAGCGTTTTCGGAACTGTATCCGGTTGAATTACGGCAGCCCGTGGACCGAGGACTCGGAGAAAGCGATGGAGACGTTGGGGCGGATTGTGCGGTCGTTCTGACAGATTGATGTTGCTGCTAATGACGCCTTCGCGAGCAAGCCCGCTCCCACCATTGGAATGCGTTTACCCTGTGGGAGCGGGCTTGCTCGCGAAGAGGCCGGATCAGCCAATACAAATCTCAAAGATCAACGCCCACCACCCAGATCAACAAACGTCCCGGTCGCATAAGAAGCCTTGTCCGAAAGCAACCAGACTATCGCCTCCGCCACTTCATCCGGCCGCCCGCCCCGGGCCATCGGGATCGCCGACTCAAGCTTGCTGACCCGGTCCGGATCACCGCTCAACGCGTGGAAATCGGTATAGATATAACCCGGACGCACCGCGTTGACGCGAATCCCCTCGCCCGCCACTTCCTTGGACAGGCCGATGGTGAAGGTGTCGAGCGCACCTTTGGACGCGGCGTAGTCGACGTACTCGTTGGGCGAACCCAGGCGTGCCGCGACCGAGGAGACGTTGACGATGCTGCCGCCCTGCCCGCCGTGTTTGGGCGACATGCGCAGGATCGCGTGTTTGGCGCAGAGGATCGGTGCCAGCACATTCGTTTTCATGATTTTGAGGATGCGGAACTCGGACATTTCATCGACCCGCGATTTGTGCCCGACGGTGCCGGCGTTGTTCACCAGCGCGGTGACCCGACCCAGCTCGGTGTCGACCCGCTGAAACAGCGCCATCACTTCGTCTTCGATACTGACATCGGCGCGCACCGCAATGGCTTGGGCCCCCAGCGCCCGCACTTGCTCCAGCACGCTTTGCGCGGCCTGCTCATCCGACTGATAGTTGATGCAGATCCGATAGCCCTGCTCGGCAGCCAACAACGCCGTAGCGGCACCAATTCCGCGCCCGCCACCGGTGATCACAATGACTTTATCCATGCTGGCCCTTCCCCCCCAATGCACACGTAACAGTCGGGTGGAAGAATAACCGCCATTGGGCGTTTTTGCATGGGCTCTGTCAAAGACAAAACCATGTATGAGACTGAGATGTTTTTTGTGGCGAGGGAGCTTGCTCCCGCTCGGCTGCGAAGCAGACGCGAATCCGGCCAACACGGTACAACCGAGTAAAGGCGGGGGCCGCTTCGCGCCCCAGCGGGAGCAAGCTCCCTCGCCACAGACTGCAGTCAGACAGCCGCCACAGCCTCTCCACGGGCAATGTTCTGCAGGAACACATCCGCCGGCATCGGATGCCCCAACAGATAGCCCTGCAACGAATCACACCCCAACTGCGTGAGGAAGTCCTGCTGCATTCCGGTCTCCACCCCCTCGGCGACGATCCGCAGACCCAATGCCTGCCCCAACGCCACGATGGCCGAGACGATGGCCGCGTCGTCGCTGTCGTGTTCCAGATCACGGACAAATCCGCGGTCGATCTTCAGCTCATTGGCCGGCAAACGCTTGAGGTACATCAGGCTCGAGTAGCCGGTGCCGAAATCGTCGATCGACAAGTCGACGCCCATGTCCGACAACTCCTGCAACACGGTCATGCTCGCGTCCGCGTCGCTCATGGCTGTGGTTTCGGTGATTTCCAGGGTCAGGCTGTTGGCCGGCAGACGGTGCGTCGCCAGCGCCTTGGCCACGCTCTGCACCAGCCCCGCGTGGCAGAACTGCAACGCCGAGAGGTTCACCGCGATTCGCCAGTCGGTGTAACCGAGCACGTACCATTCGCGCATCTGCCGGCAAGCTTCGTTGAGCACCCATTCTCCAATGGCGATGATCAGACCGGTTTTCTCCGCCAGATCGATGAACTTGTCCGGCAGCAACATGCCCTGGGTCGGATGTTGCCAGCGCAGCAGCGCTTCGGCGCCGACCGGACGACCGCTGGCGGCGTCGAATTTGGGTTGGAAATACAGGCTGAACTGACCGTGCTCCAGCGCTGCACGCAGATCCTGCAACAGTTGCAGTTGCTTGCGCGCGTTGTTATTCATCGAGGCATCAAAGAAGCTGTAGCCGTTTTTGCCGCCGCCCTTGGCGTGATACATCGCCGCGTCGGCGTTCATCAACAGTTCCTGAGCGCTCTGGCCATTGCCCGGGTACAAGGCGATGCCGACGCTGGCGGATATCTGCAAGTCGTGCTCGGCCACGCGGAAGGCCTGGGCGATCAACCCGACCTGGCGCGCGGCAAGGCCTAAGGCATCGTCGGGTTCACTCAGGCGCACCAGCAGCACGAATTCGTCGCCGCCGATCCGCGCCAGCGTGTCCTGGCTGCGCAAGTCTTCACGCAGGCGCACCCCGACTTCGCGCAGCAACTGGTCACCCATGTGGTGGCCAAAGGCATCGTTGACCGGTTTGAAACCGTCCAGATCGATGAACATCAGCGCAAAACAGCCGCCCTGTTCCTCAACCTTTTTCATCGCCTGATTGATCCGGTCGTCCAGCAACATGCGGTTCGGCAGGCCGGTCAGGGTGTCATGCAACGCCAGTTGCGTCAGTTCACGGTTGGCCAGGGTCAGCGAATGCGCCAGATCGGCGGTGCGCGCTTCGAGGCGAGCATCGAGAATCGAAGTGAGCAAGGCGATCGACAGCACCGCCAGGGTGGTGATCAGCACCAGATTGTCGAGGCCATTGCCCTTGAGTCCGTCAAGCGTCGCACCGCAGAAACTGCCAGCGGGAAACTGCGCGGCGGCCATCCCGGTGTAGTGCATGCCGACAATGGCAATGCCCATGATCACCGCCGCGCCGCCGCGGATCAGGCGCACATACGGCGATTGCTGGCGCAAGCGGAAGGCGATCCACAACGCCGCTGCCGAAGCACCCACCGCGATCAGCAATGACGCGCCGAACAGCGTCGGGTCGTAATCGATTCCTGGGGTCATGCGCAGCGCGGCCATGCCGGTGTAATGCATCGCACTGATGCCGGCGCCCATGACCAAGGCGCCAAAGGCCAGTTGCAACACAGGCAGTTTCGGCTGACTGACCAGCCACAGGGCAAACCCGCAGGACAGTACCGCGATCAATAGCGATAGCGCGGTAATCGCCATGTCGTAGCCCAGATCGATCGGCAGCTTGAAAGCCAGCATGCCGATGAAATGCATCGACCACACGCCAACCCCCATCGCCAGTGCACCGCCCGCCGTCCAGAGATGCACTGCGCGCCCACGGGCGTTGGCGATGCGCCCGGTCAGGTCGAGCGCGGTGTAGGACGCGAGAATCGCCACACACAACGAAATGAAAACCAGAGTGAAGGAATAATTACCGATGAGCATGGGGATTCTCGCAACCACCCGCGCCGTACTGCATCCATTCTCGGCCGGGCAAATGCGGCGATTGTACTGATTGCGCAGAAGAACGCACTGACAAAGTAATCATTTTGCCATCAACCCGATGAAACGCTTGTTTGATGGTTCTACAAGGCTCTGGAACAACGATCACAACCTGTAGGAGCTGCGGCACGCTGCGATCTTTTGACTTTGTTTTAAAGATCAAAAGATCGCAGCGTGCCGCAGCTCCTACACGATTTATTCGCTGGCCAGTTGTCCGTCCCAACCACCGCCCAGCGCCGCAATCAATTGCACGCTGGCGATCAAGCGGCTCTGCAGAATGTTCAGCACCGTGCGCTCGTTACTCAACGCCGTGGCCTGCACCACAACCACATCGATGTAGGCAATCAAACCGGCCTTGTACTGATTCTGGGTCAGGCGCAGCGAGTCACGCGCCGCCTCCAGTGCTTCCTGACGCACAGCGGCTTCGTCTTCATACACCTTCAGTTGCACCAGATAGTTTTCCACTTCACGGAAACCATCGAGCACAGTCTGGCGGTACTTGGCGACGGTCTGGTCATAGACCGCCTCGGTACGGTCAACCTCGGCCGAACGGATGCCGCCGTCGAAGATCGGCAAGTCCAGTTTCGGGCCGACCGACCAGAAACGGTTGGGCAGGCTGAACAAGTCTTTGGAGGTACTGCTGCTGTAACCGCCACTCATGCTCAAGGTCAGATCCGGGTAATACGCCGCTTTCGCCACGCCAATGTTGGCGTTCGCGGCAATCACCGAGCGCTCCGCAGAGGCGATGTCCGGGCGGCGCTCCAGCAACTGCGACGGCAGACTCAGCGGAATCTGCGGCAGGTTCGGAATGCTCTGGGTTTCGGCAATGCTGAACTCGGCCGGCGCCTGCCCGGTGAGGACGGCGATAGCATTCTCAAACTGCGCCCGTTGCCAGATCAGGTCCACCAGATCGGCCTGCGTGCTTTTCAGCTGAGTCTGTGCCTGCGCCACCGCATCGCGCCCGGAAATACCCGCGCGGTACTGGTTCTGGGTCATTTGCAGCGATTTCTCGTAAGCCGTGACGGTGGCTTCGAGCAGGCGCTTCTGCTGATCGATCACCCGCAGTTGCAGGTAATTCTGCACCAGCTCCGATTGCTGGCTCAGGCGCATCGCCGCCAGATCGGCGAAGCTGGCCTGGGCGCTGGCTTCATTGGCTTCCAGGCCACGGCGCAACTTGCCCCAGATATCCGCTTCCCAACTCACGCCCAACTGCGCGTTGTAGGTGTCGCGAATGCCGCTGGCGGAACTGCTCAGGCTCGAACTGCTGCTGCCGGTGCCCTGGCTGGAGCGGGTCTTGCCCAGGCTCAGGTCGACGTTCGGGTAAAACGCCCCCCGGGCACTGCGCACCAAAGCCTGGGCTTGACGGTACTGGGCTTCGGACTGCGCAACGGTCTGGTTGGAGCTGTTGAGTTTCTCGATCAGGCCATTGAGCTGCTGATCGCCATACAACTCCCACCAGGCGCCACGGGCCAGCGAGTCGCTCGGATTGGCCTGGCGCCAGCCTTCGGCCTCTTTGTATTGCGCGACCTCGGCGGTCTGCGGGCGCTGATAGTCCGGGCCGACGGCGCAGGCACTGAGCATCGCCACGCACAGCGACAGACTCAACAGGCGCGAGCCGCGCGCAGTGGCCAGATTGAGAAGCGAACGGTCAGTCATAGCGGAGTTTCCAGAGCGGCGTCAGTACGCACGCCACGCCACTTGTTGAAGCGGTGGCGCAGCTTGTCGAGATAGAGGTAAACCACAGGCGTGGTGTAAAGAGTCAGCACCTGACTGAAGATCAGGCCGCCGATAATGGTCAGGCCCAATGGCTGGCGCATTTCCGCACCTTCCGCACGGCTGAGCAGCAACGGCAAGGCGCCGAGGATCGCCGCCAGGGTGGTCATCAGAATCGGCCGCAGCCGTTGCAGGCAGGCGCTGCGGATCGACTCCAGCGGCGACAGGCCCTGATGGCGCTCCAGTTGCAGCGCCAGGTCGATCATCAGAATCGCGTTTTTCTTCACCACCCCGATCAACAGGAACAACCCGAGCAGCGAGATCAGGCTGAACTCGCCGCCCAGCGCATAGATCGACAGCAACGCGCCGACGCCAGCCGAGGGCAAGGTCGAGAGAATCGTCAGCGGATGAATGTAACTTTCATACAACACGCCGAGTACCAGATACACCGCCAGCAGCGCACCGAGGATCATGAACGGCTGGCTCTTCTGCGTCGCGGCAAAGGCGTCAGCGGTGCCGGCCATTTTCGCGATAACGTCTTCCGGCAGACCAAGCTTGGCAATCGCCCGTTCGATCGCGGCACTGCCCTGCTCCACCGTCACGCCTTCGGCCATATCGAAGGAAATGTCTTCAGAGGCGAACTGGCCTTCGTGGCTGACGCGGTCGTCTTCCAGACTGTTTTCGTAGTGGGCAATCGTCGACAACGGAATCCGCGCGCCGTCAGCGGTAATCACGTGCACCTGATTGAGCGTTACCGGGTCCTGCGCATACTTCGGATTGACCTCCATCACCACCTGATACTGGTTGAGGCTGTCGTAGATCGTGGAGATCTGCCGCTGGCTGTAGGCGTTGTTCAACACCGCCGTGACCATGTTCATGTCGACGCCGAGGCGCTTGGCCTGATCGCGGTCGACAATCAGCGTGACCTGCTGCGCGCCGCGCCCCTCGCGGGCGTCGATGGCCGTGAGCTCGGGCAGCGCCCGTAACGCGGCGACGACTTTCGGATACCACTCGCGCAACGAACCCAGATCGCCGCTTTGCAGGATGTAGCTGTATTGCGACGTGGTCTGCTCGCGGCCACCGCCGAACTGCAGGTCCTGATCCGCCATCAGCATCAACTGGGCGCCGGGAACCTTGGGCATTTCCTTGCGCAGACGTTCGATGACTTTCTGCGCCGAGAGCTGACGCTCCTTGATCGGTTTCAACCGCACCAGCATAAAGGCGTTGTTGGTGCCGTTGGTGCCGCCGATGAACCCGGCGACGCTTTCCACCGCGTCATCCTTGAGCACGGCGCGGCGGAAGGTTTCCATTTTCGGCTGCATGACACTGAACGAGAGGCCGTCATCACCGCGCACGAAACCGATCAACTGACCGGTGTCCTGTTGCGGCATGAAGGTTTTCGGCACCACGACATACAGCGCGACGTTCACCCCGACCGTGATCAACAGACTGAGCAATGTCAGACGACGATGACGCAACACCCAGTCGAGGCTGGTGGCGTATTTGCCGACCATCCAGTCGTTGGTCCGTCGGCTCCAGCGTTGCAAACGGTTTTCTTCACCCGGGGTATGCGGTTTGAGCCAGCGCGCGCAGAGCATCGGCGTAAGCGTCAGGGACACCACCAGCGACACCACGATCGCCGCCGCCAGTGTGATCGAGAACTCGCGGAACAGGCTCTCGATAATCCCGCCCATGAACAGGATCGACAGAAATACCGCCACCAGCGAGACGTTCATCGACAGCAAGGTGAACCCGACTTCCTTGGCCCCGAGGTACGCGGCTTTCATCGGTTTGACGCCTTCGTCGATGTGCCGGGAGATGTTTTCCAGCACCACGATGGCATCGTCCACCACCAGCCCGGTCGCCAGAATCAACGCCATCAGCGACAGGTTGTTCAGCGAAAAACCATACAGGTACATCACCGCGAAGGTGCCGACCAGCGACACCGGCACCGCCAATGTAGGAATCAGCGAGGCGCGGAAGTTACCGAGGAACAGGAACACCACCAGAATCACCAGTGCCACGGCGATCAACAGAGTCATTTCCGCTTCGTGCAACGTGGCCTTGATCACTGGTGAGCGATCCATTGCCAGGTTCAGCTTGACGCTGGCCGGCAGTACCGCTTGCAGAGCCGGCAACTGCGCCTTGATCTCGTTGACCGTCTCGATGATGTTGGCGCCGGCCTGACGGTTGATCACCAATAGCACCGCCGCGTCATCGTTGAAGAAACCGCTGTTGTAACGGTCTTCGACGCCGTCGCTGACCTTGGCCACGTCCTTCAGACGCAGGGCTGCACCGTTGTTGTAGTGGATGATCAGTGATTCGTAATCCTTGGCTTTCTCCAACTGGTCGTTGGCCTGGATCTGCCACAGGCGCTCGCTGTCTTCCACCGAGCCCTTGGGCCGGCGCACGTTGGCCCCGGCGATGGTCTTGCGCACATCGTCGAGCGCCACGCCGTACTGGTTCAGCGCCTGCGGTTCGAGTTCGATGCGCACCGCCGGCAGCGAACTGCCGCCGATCTGCACTTCACCCACGCCCTGCACCTGGGACAGGCTCTGCGAGAGGATGGTCGAGGCCAGGTCATAGAGCTGGCCTTTTTCCAGCACATCCGAAGTCAGCGACAGCACCATGATCGGCGCCTGCGACGGGTTGACCTTCTTGTAGGTCGGCATGCTGCGCATCCCGCTCGGCAACAGGTTGCGCGAAGCGTTGATCGCCGCCTGCACTTCCCGCGCCGCGCCGTTGATATCACGATCGAGGTCAAATTGTAGAATGACCCGGGTCGAACCCTGGCTGGAGCGGCTGCTCATGGTGTTGACGCCGGCAATCGCCCCGAACGAGCGCTCCAGCGGCGTCGCCACCGTGGACGCCATCACCTCGGGACTGGCGCCGGGCAGACTGGCCTGGACCACGATCACCGGGAAATCCATTTGCGGCAGCGGCGACACCGGCAACAGGCCGAAGCTGACCCCGCCCAGCAGCATGATCGCCAGACTCAGGAGCATGGTCGCGACCGGGCGCTTGATGAAAGGACCGGAGAGGTTCATTGACCGCAATCCCCAACATCACACCACTCCCTTGTGGGAGCGGGCTTGCTCGCGAATACGGTCTGACATTCAACATTCATGTCGCCTGATACAGCGCTTTCGCGAGCAAGCCCGCTCCCACAGGGGGAATGTGTCCAGACAGTCATACCGGTACCTCTTCGGCATTGGTTTTGCCAAAGCGCCGACCGAGACGGTCGAAGTACAGATAGATCACCGGCGTGGTGAACAGGGTCAGCACCTGGCTCACCAGCAAACCTCCGACCATTACCAGACCCAGTGGCTGACGCAGTTCCGCCCCGGAACCGGTGGCGAGCATCAGTGGCACCGCGCCGAACAGTGCGGCCAGGGTGGTCATCAGAATCGGCCGAAAACGCAGCAGCGCCGCCTGATAGATCGCCTGCTCCGGTGCCATGCCCTGCGTGCGTTCGGCGTCGAGGGCGAAGTCGATCATCATGATCGCGTTCTTCTTGACGATACCGATCAGCAGGATGATGCCGATGATCGCGATCATGCCCAGGTCATTGCCGCTGAGCAGCAACGCCAGCAACGCGCCGACCGCCGCCGACGGCAGGGTCGAGAGAATGGTGATCGGGTGGATGTAACTTTCGTAAAGCACGCCGAGCACGATGTACATGGTCACCACCGCCGCGAGAATCAGCAGCAAGGTGCTCGACAGCGAGGCCTGAAACGCTTCGGCCGCGCCCTGAAACTGGGTCTGCACACCAATCGGCATGCCGATGTCCTTCTGCACTTGATCAATGATGTCCACCGCATGCCCCAGCGCCACGCCGGGCGCCAGGTTGAACGACATCATCACCGCCGGGAACTGACCGATGTGGGTAATCGCCAGTTGCGCCTGGCGCTCCTCGACATGGGCCAGGCTCGACAGGCGCACCTGCGCACCGTCAGTGGTCTTGACGTGAATCTGATCCAGCGCCGCCGGCCCGATCTTCTCCCCGGCCTGCGCCTGCAGCACCACGCGGTACTGGCTAGCCTGCGTATAAATGGTGGAGATTTGCCGCTGACCGAAGGCGTCATACAGCGCATCGGTGATGTTCTGCACCGAGACACCGAGACGCGAAGCCGCGTCGCGGTCGATCACCAGATAGACCTGCAGGCCTTTATCCTGCAAGTCGCTGGCAACGTCGGTCAGTTCCGGACGCTGGGCCAGGGCCTCGACCAGACGCCCGCTCCACTGGCTGAGCAGTTCGGCATCCGGTGAGGACATGCTGAACTGGTACTGGGTCCGGCTGACCCGATCCTCGATGGTCAGATCCTGCACCGGCTGCATGAACAGGCGGATGCCGACCAGTTTGTCCAGTTGCGGTTGCAGGCGCGCGATCACCTCGGTGGCGCTCAGGTCACGCTGGCCGTGGGGCTTGAGGTTGATCAACAGACGACCGCTGTTGAGCGTCGCGTTGTCGCCGTCGACACCGATGTAGGACGACAGGCTTTCAACCGCCGGATCTTCGAGAATCACCTTGGCCAGCGCCTGCTGACGCTCGCCCATGGCCGCGAAGGAAATCGACTGCGGCGCCTCGGAAATGCCCTGGATCACCCCGGTGTCCTGCACCGGGAAGAAGCCCTTGGGTACAACCATATAAAGGAACACGGTCAGCGCCAGAGTACCGATGGCCACCATCAGGGTCAGCGGCTGGTGCTTGAGCACCCACTGCAACTTGCGCCCGTAAGCAGCGATCATCCAGTCGATGAATGCGCCACTGGCCCGGTAGAAACGGCCCTGCTCGTGTTCTTGCGGTTCACGCTTGAGCAGTCGCGCGCACATCATCGGCGTCAGGGTCAGCGAAACCACCAGGGAAATCAGGATCGCCACCGCCAGAGTGATGGCGAACTCGCGAAACAGCCGCCCGACCACGTCGGCCATGAACAGCAGCGGAATCAGTACCGCAATCAGCGACAGCGTCAGGGAGATCAGGGTAAAGCCAATCTGCTTCGCGCCCTTGAGCGCGGCCTGCATCGGGCTGTCCCCTTCTTCGATGAAGCGCGCGATGTTTTCCAACATCACAATCGCATCGTCGACCACAAAACCGGTGGCGATGGTCAGCGCCATCAAGGTCAGGTTGTTGACCGAGAACCCGGCGAGATACATCACGCCAAACGTACCGATCAGCGACAGCGGCACCGCTACCGACGGAATGATCGTCGCGCTGGCACGCCGTAGAAAGAGGAAGGTCACCATCACCACCAACGCAATGGCGATCAGCAGTTCGTGCTGCACGTCAGTAACCGAGGCGCGGATGGTCTGAGTGCGGTCGGTGAGCACGGTGACGTCGAGGCCGGCCGGCAGGTTATCGGTGATGCTCGGCAGCAACGCTTTGATCCGGTCGACCACCTCGATCACGTTGGCGCCCGGCTGACGCTGGATGTTCAGCAGCACAGCCTGATTCTGGTTGGCCCACGCGGCGAGACGTTCGTTCTCCGCACCGTCGACGATTTCCGCCACATCCTTCAGACGCAGCGGCGCGCCGTTCTTGTAGGCGAGGATCAGGTTGGCGTAGTCCTTGGGCGACGTCAGCTGGTCGTTGGCATCGAGCATCGAGACCCGGGTCGGGCCGTCGAAGTTACCTTTCGGCTGGTTGACATTGGACGCGCCGATCAGGGTGCGCACGTCTTCCAGGTTCAGGCTGTTCGCCGCGAGGGCTTCCGGGTTGACCTTGATCCGCACCGCCTGCCGCTGACCGCCGGCAATGCTGACCATGCCGACGCCGCTGATCTGGGCGATCTTCTGCGCCATGCGCGTATCGACCAGATCATTAAGCTTGGGCAGAAGCATGGTTTTCGAGGTGATCGCCAGGGTCAGCACCGGGGTATCCGCCGGGTTGACCTTGTTGTACACCGGCGGCGCCGGCAGGTCGCTCGGCAGCAGGTTGGTCGCGGCGTTGATCGCGGCTTGCACCTGCTGTTCGGCGACGTCCATGTTGATGTCGAGGCTGAAACGCAGGGTCAGCACTGAAGCGCCGCCGGAACTGGTCGAGGCCATTTGCGTAAGGCCCGGCATCTGCCCGAACTGGCGTTCGAGCGGCGCGGTGACGGCACTGGTCATCACGTCCGGACTGGCGCCGGGGTACAGGGTCATGACGCGAATGGTCGGGTAATCGACCTGCGGCAATGCCGAGACCGGCAGCAGGCGATAGGCAATCAGGCCGGCCAGAACAATGGCCAGCATGCTCAGGGTGGTCGCTACCGGACGGAGGATGAACAGCCGCGAAATGTTCATGCGCCCTTCTTGGCCTTGTCTGTCGAGGCGGTGTCATGCGCGCTGGCAGCGGGCTTGCCTTGCAGGTGTTCGGTCGGCGTTGTCGGCACGTCATTGCTGTCGTTGACCACTTCGACTTCACTGCCCTCCTTCAAGCGGTCGGTGCCTTCGAGCACCACGCGGTCGCCCGCGGCGAGACCTTCGGTGATCACCGTGTTGTTGCCATCGCTCGCGCCGATCTTCAGTTGGCGGATGGTGACTTTTTTGTCGCCGTCCATTGCATAGACGAAGGTGCCATTGGTGCCGAACTGGATGGCTGCGGACGGTGCCAGCACTACACCCTTGAGGGTGTCGGCCAACAGGTGCACGTTGACGAACTGATTGGGGAACAGCGACTGGTCGCGGTTATCGTAACGGGCCTTGAACTTCAGGGTACCGGTGGTGACGTCGATCTGGTTGTCGAGACTTTGCAGGACGCCGGTGGCCTGAATTTTGGTGTCGCCACGATCCCATGCCTCAGCGGGCAGTTTGGCGCCGCTGTGGTAACGCGCCAGCACGGTTTCCAGATTGTTTTCCGGCAGGGTGAACACCACGCTGATTGGCTGAGTCTGGGTAATGACGGCGAGGAACGTGGTGTCGTTCGCCGCCACCAGGTTGCCGACGTCGAGCTGACGCAGGCCGACACGACCGGCAATCGGTGCGCGGATCTTGGTGAATTCGAGATTGAGCTTGGCGTCGTTGACCGCCGCCTGATTGGTCTTGACCGTGCCCAGATACTGGCCGACCAGCGCTTCGGCGGTGTCCAGAGTCTGTTTGGCGATACTGTCTTCCTTATACAGGCCACGATAACGCTCGACGTCGACCTGTGCGTTTTTCAACTGCGCCTGATTCTGCAGCAAGGTGCCTTCAGCCTGGAGCAAGGCATTCTGATAAGGACGCGGATCGATCTCTGCCAGCAGGTCGCCGGCCTTGACCATCTGCCCTTCCTCGAAATTGATCTTCACCAGTTCGCCGCCCACCCGGCTGCGCACATTGATGGTATTGAGCGCAGTGACCGTGCCCAGCGCCTTGTAATACAGCGGGAAGTCACCCGTGACCGCCGGCGCCACACGCACCGGAATCGGCCCGGCCGCGCCGCCGAAGCCCGGCCGCATCATCCCCGAACGCCCGGTGTGGCCGGCAGCAGCTTTCTGCGCGCCCTCCTTGTGGGCTGAACCGGCGGGCCAGAATTTCCAGCACAAAGCGGCGATGATCAGCAGCACAAGCAGGCTCAACAGCCAGCGACGAGAGTTACGGGAGGACGATTGCATGGAGTGATTTACCATTGGGCGCGTGGGCTTCTTTTTACGGGAGGCTGAACGATAAGCACTGACGGGACTTAAGCAAAGCAGCTTTACCGGCTATTTACTTTCAACTTACGTTACAAGGTGTGAGCCAAGACACTGATACACAAATGAAAACGGCCTGGACAGGGCCAGGCCGTTAACAATTGTAAAAGCGCTTATTTCAGTACGGCGAGTGCTGCGTCGTAGTTCGGCTCTTCAGCGATTTCCTTGACCAGCTCGCTGTGCAGCACGTTGTCGTTCTCGTCCAGCACCACCACGGCGCGGGCGGTCAGGCCTTTGAGCGGGCCATCAGCGATGGCTACACCGTAGTTCTCGATGAACTCGGCGCCGCGCAGGGTCGACAGGTTCTGCACGTTTTCCAGGCCTTCGGCGCCGCAGAAGCGGGCTTGGGCGAATGGCAGGTCAGCCGAGATGCACAGCACCACGGTGTTGGCCAGTTCGTTGGCCTGAGCGTTGAACTTGCGTACCGAAGTCGCGCAGGTCGGAGTGTCGACGCTTGGGAAGATGTTCAGCACTTTGCGCTTGCCGGCAAAGTCTTTCAGGGTGACGTCGGACAGATTGCCGGCAACCAGAGAAAAGGCTGGCGCCTTGGAACCGGCTTGTGGCAACTGGCCGTTGACTTGAACCGGGTTGCCTTTGAGGGTGACTTGAGCCATGACTTTAGTCCTTCTTAACGTGGTTATTGAGCATGCAAGAGGCCGAAGTTAACCACGAAATTGTCCGACGACCTATGCCCTGAATGAAAATTGTCAGGGGGCTACGCAAAAAACTGTATACAACCGCAAATCCTGTGGGAGCGAGCTTGCTCGCGAAAGCAATCTGCCAGGCAACGCTATGCTGAATGTGCCGCCGTCTTCGCGAGCAAGCTCGCTCCCACACTGATCTTCGCGGATCTGCATCATTTATTTAGAAGGTCTGTCGATTCGTGAGGTGACCGTTCGACTACGTAGTGAATCCCCCCATTCCCTGGAGAAACCACCATGCGATTCATGATCCTTGTCAAAGCCAGCGCCGACTCCGAAGCCGGCATCATGCCCAGTGAAGAGCTGATCACCGCCATGGGCAACTTCAACGAAGAACTGGTCAAGGCCGGCATCCTCATCGACGCCGATGGCCTGCACCCGAGCAGCAAAGGCGCGCGCGTGCATTTCTCCGGCGACAAGCGCACGGTCATCGACGGCCCGTTCATCCAAACCAAGGAGCTGGTAGCCGGGTACTGGATCTGGGAAGTGAAGTCGAAAGAAGAAGCCATCGAATGGGTCAAGCGCTGCCCGAATCCGATGCCGGGAGATTCTGATATCGAGATCCGCCAGATTTTCTCCGCCGAGGACTTCGGCGCCGAGTTCACTCCTGAGGCGCGGGCGCAGGAAGAGCGTGTTCGCGAGCAAGCGAAGAAAAATGCCTGATCCAACGCCACGTTGAATTTGAAATTGCCATCGCGGGCAAGCCACGCTCCCACAGGTATTGAAGCGTTCACAAATCCTATGACCGACTCGATACCTGTGGGAGCGTGGCTTGCCCGCGAAAGCGTCATCACTGACAACACTCATTTAATTGATCAGTTCACCATTCGACTGCGAAGCCGTACACAAAACCAAAGAATTAATCCCTTCGACTGGCTAACTCCCCATTAGCTGCTAGCGTCAATCAGACGTGTCCTACAGGCTTGATAAAAAAGGAAATACGCCCAACGGCCGAAAAGTGCCGGGTCGTCCATGCAGTAGCCACCAGGGAAACGGGGATCATGTCGAAAAAATTGGGGATTCGCGCCTTGCTGCTGGCGGGTTCGCTGGCGCCTGTATTTTGTGCCCTAGCGAATAACGCCGAAGAGGCCAACAAAAGCAACAACCCGCTGAACCTGGCGCCCGGCGCCAACCTGCAGGATTACTACACGCCGAAGCTGTTCGACAGCAACCTGCACACCAATGATGCCTTGCTGCGCGGTACTTTGCCGATTGCGCCCAATGATTTCATCGGCGTACCGCAATTGCTGCGCGCAACGATGCCGATCAGCACCCGCCCCGATCCGCACGGCGGCTACAGCACGGGGATTGGCGACCTCAACCTGTTCGACATCTTCCTGCTCAAGACCGAAGGCGTGCAGTTGGGCATCGGCCCGCAGATCACCGCGCCGACCGCCGCCGAGGATGAACTGGGCACCGGCAAGTGGCAGGCCGGCCTCGCCGCCGTGGCGATTGATTCGTCACCGCGTGGCCTGCTCGGCGCGCTGGTGCAGTACCAGAGTTCGTTTGCCGGTGACCACGACCGCGCGCATGTCGAAACCGCAACCCTGCAGCCCTTCATCATCCATAACCTCGACAAGGGCTGGTACCTGCGCTCCACCGGCACCTGGACTTTCGACCTGAAGAACAACACTCACTACATCCCGATCGGCCTGGGTGCGGGCAAGGTCTGGAAGTCCGGCAGCAATATTCTCAACGCCTTCCTCGAACCGCAGTGGACCGTCGAACGCAAAGGCGATGGTGTGCCGCAGTTCACCCTGTTCGCAGGGATCAACGTGACATTCGGAAAATAAGGACATCGCCATGCACATCGCTTTACGCGCCGCCGGTTTCAGCCTGATGACCCTGTTCGCCAGCTGCGGCGTCGGTGCTCAGGAGCTCGACACCCGTATCGGCAAGATCGCCATGGAAGGCGAGCTGCCGGCGCATGAGTCGATTGCCAAACTCTACGCCGAGCTGGATTTCCAGCAGGCGACCCAGAGTTACCTGTGGGCCTTGCCGCTGGTGTCCTACGCGCAATGGCAGGGAGAGTTTCGCGACAAGCTCGGCGCGCGCAGCGGCGATCTGCTGGTGCTCGACAGCTACGAAGACAAGCTCGGCGTGATCACCGCCAATGCCACCACGCCGTACATTCTCGGTTTCGTCGACCTCAGCGAAACCGGGCCGCTGGTGATTGAACTGCCACCGGGACCGACCGCCGGCGGCATTGGCGATTTCTGGCAGCGGGCGATCATCGACATGGGCCAGACCGGCCCGGACAAAGGCCAGGGCGGCAAATACCTGGTGCTGCCACCGGGCGCGGAACCACCAGACGATGCCGACAAGTATTACCTGGCCAAATCGGAAACCATGAACGTGCTGGTGGGCTTCCGGGTGCTGGATCCGGATCCGGCCAAAGGCAAGGCGCTGGTCGAGCAATTCAAGATGTACCCGTACGCCAAACGTGCCGAGCCGAGCAAAACCCGCCTGCTGTCGCCTGACGGTAAAAAGTGGTCAGGTACCCAGCCGCGCGGCATCGCTTACTGGCAGCGGCTGCACCAGATCATCCAGAAAGAACCGGTCAATGAACGTGACCGCTTCTACATGGCGATGCTCGCCAGTCTCGGCATCGAGAAGGACAAACCGTTCAACCCCAACACCCAGCAGCGTCAGGCCCTGGAGTCCGGCGCGCAGGTCGGTGAACTGATCGCCAAGGCCAACACCTTTGCCAAGCGTTTTCCTGACGCGCAGTACTGGCCCGACCGGCATTGGGACACGGTGCTGAACATCGCCGAACCGTCGCAACGCGTGGCCTATTACGACCAGTTGTGGGAACGCAGCGCCTGGTTCTACGAAGCGGTGACCAACACCAAAGGCATGGTCTCCAAGACCCCGGGCCTCGGCCAGACCTACCTCGGCGCCTACACCGACGCCAAGGGTGACTGGCTCGACGGCGGCAAGACGTATCGCCTGCACGTCGACGCCAACCCGCCGGCCAAGCAGTTCTGGTCGATGACCGTGTACGACATCGACAGCCGTTGCCTGATCGACAACCCGCAGCGCAAGGCCGACCTGTCCTCGCGTCAGGACTTGAAAAAGAATGCCGACGGCTCGGTGGACCTGTACTTCGGCCCGACCGCACCCAAAGGCTTCGAGAGCAACTGGGTGCAAACGCTACCCGGCAAGCACTGGTTCAGCTATTTCCGCCTGTACGCGCCGACCGAAGCCTATTTCGACAAGAGCTGGAAACTCGATGACATCACTGTCGTGCAATGAATAAGGACGCCGTATGAACGCACGCAATCTATTGCTGACTGGCCTGACCCTCGCCCTGAGCAGCAGCGCCTGGGCCGATTTCAGCGCCAGCCCCGAAGAAGCCCGCGGCATCGCCAAGGACGCCTATCTTTATGGCTTCCCGGTCGTGGAGATGTACAAGACCCTGTACACCCAGGCCGTGGACAGCAAGAGCCCGAACTTCAAGGCACCGTTCAACCAGATCGGCAACACTGCCAAGGCTTTCACTGCCAAAGACACCGCGTTCGTCACGCCGAACGCCGACACGCCCTACTCGTTCGTCTGGATGGACCTGCGCAGCGAACCGCTGATCCTGACCTTGCCGCCGATCGAAGAGCACCGTTATTACTCAGTGCAACTGATCGATGCCTACACGCAGAACTTCGCTTACCTGGGCACCCGCAGTACCGGTAATAACGGTGGCCACTTCATGATCGCCGGGCCTGACTGGCAGGGTCAGCAACCGATCAACATCGACCGGCTGGTGCGCAGTGAAAGCAACATCGCCTACGCGCTGTATCGCACGCAGCTGTTCGACGAAAAAGATCTGGGCAAGGTCAAGCAGATCCAGAAAGGCTACAAGGTCGAACCCCTGAGCCACTATGTGAAACAGAAAGCCCCGGCGCCGGCACCGAAAGTCAGTTGGCCGAAACCGACGCCGACCATGAGCGAAACCCCGGAGCTGTTCCGCTACCTGAACTTCATGCTCGCTTTCACCCCGCCGCAGGATGTCGAAAAAGACCTGCTCGCACGCTTCGCCAGAATCGGCATCGGTGCCGGTCAGCCGTTCGACCTGAAACAGCTCAGCGCCGAGCAACGCAAGGCCCTCGAAGACGGCATCAGTGACGCCAAGGTCGAATTCGCCGCGTTCAAGAAAGACAAGGTCGACACGCACCAAATCAGCAGCGGCGATCTGTTCGGCACCCGTGATCACCTCAAGGGCAATTATCTGTATCGCTACGCCGGCGCCAACATGGGCATCTTCGGCAACTCCGCTGAAGAAGCGAACTACATCGGCTATTTCGTCGACAAGGACGGCCAGCCGGCCGACGCAGCGAAACACGACTACACCCTGCATTTCGACAAGGGCGCCCTGCCGCCGGCCGACGCCTTCTGGTCGCTGACCATGTACGACGGCAAGAGCAAATTACTGGTGGCCAACCCGCTCAATCGCTACCTGATCAACTCGCGAATGCTGCCGGATCTCAAGCTCGATGCCGACGGCGGACTGACCCTCTACGTGCAGCACAACAATCCCGGCAAGGACAAGCAAGCCAACTGGCTGCCGGCACCGAACGGGCCGTTCTACGGCGTGTTGCGCCTGTACCTGCCGAAACCGGAAGTGGCCAGCGGCGAGTGGAAAATGCCGTTGCTCACCCCGGTCAACTCAAAACAATAAACGGAGCCAGTGATGGTCAAGCCTAACGTTGTGCGTCCGCTGCTGGCGCTGTGCATGATCGGCAGTACTCAACTCTATGCAGCCGAGGGTGGCGTGGGCCGGCCGATTACCGGGCAACAGGTGTATTCCAACGCCGGGATCATCCCGCCGGAACCGGGCTGGGTCGTCTCGGTGACCAGCATCTGGTACGACGGATCGCTCAAGGGCAGTCGCGGCGCGCCGATTTCCGGTGAAGTCAGTGCCGGGATCGACATGAAAGTCTCCTACACCATGACCAACCTGACGCACATCTGGGACACCGGCAAAGGCCCATGGAACTTCGCCTCGGCAATCGGTGTTCCGCTGCAGTACACCGACATCGACGCGGCCATCACCGGCCCGCGCGGACGCACCCTCGGGACCAGCGATTCCGGCACCCAGTTCGCTGACGCGCTGGTCACCCCGATTGCCGCCGGCTACCACTTCGACGAGTTGAACCACATCGCGTTCTCCCTGCCGATCTACGTGCCGACCGGCGCCTACAACGACAATCGCCTGGCCAACCCGGGGCAGAACAATTACACGTTCATGCCCACCGTGGCCTTCACCCATCTGGACGGCAAGGGTGGCGAGTTCACCCTGTCCAGTGGCCTGGAGTTCTACACCCAGAACACTGCCACCGATTATCGCAACGGCAACATCTTCACCCTCGATGCCTTGTGGACTCACGGCTTCGGCAGTGGCTGGAGCGCCGGCCTGGCGGCCGGCTATATCCAGCAGGTCACCGACGACAAGGGCCAGACCGCCGACAGCCTGAATGGCTTCCGTGGCCGCTCCGTCGGCGCCGGTCCGGTGGTGGCATGGGCCGGTAAATTCGCCGACGCCCAGGCGAGCTTCAGTGCGCGCTGGGTGCCGGAGTTCGACACCAAGAACCGCCCTGAAGGCAACGGCATTGCCGTCAACATGACCCTGGCGTTTTTCTAGACCGGCCACAAAGGACTGTCCCATGACCGCACTCACCGACCTCAACGCCCTGCAAGCGAGCATCGCCGAAGCCGTACTCGGCCAGGATCAGGTCATTCGGCAGATCCTCCTCGGCCTGCTGGCCAACGGGCACTTGCTGCTGGAAAGCCTGCCGGGGCTGGCCAAGACGCGCACGGTCAAGGCGCTGGCCACACACCTGGACGCGAAGATGAGTCGCATCCAGTTCACCCCGGACTTGTTGCCCTCGGACATCACCGGCGCGGAAGTGCTGCATCAGGTCGCCGGACAAAACGAGATCCGCTTCCAGCAAGGGCCGCTGTTCGGCAATCTGATCCTTGCCGACGAGATCAACCGCGCTCCGGCCAAAGTGCAGGCCGCGCTGCTCGAAGCCATGGAAGAGCGGCAGATTACCGTGGCTGGCACAAGTCACCTGCTGCCGGAGCTGTTCATTGTAGTGGCGACACAAAACCCGATCGAACAGGAAGGCACCTATCCGCTGCCGGAAGCGCAGATGGACCGGTTCCTGATGAAGGTGCTGCTGGATTACCCCAGCGCCGACAACGAAAGCCAGGTGTTGCGCCTGTTGCGCGCCGAAGAGTTTGCTCAGGGCGCGAACACCTCGCCGGGCAAGGGCTTCAGTCTTTCGCAGGCAGTGATCTTCGCCGCGCGCAAGGAAGTCAGCGCGGTGCATGTCTCACCCGCCATCGACCGCTACCTGATTGACCTGATCAACGCCACTCGCCACCCGGCCGATTACGACGCAGACCTCGGACGCTGGATCAGCATTGGCGCCAGCCCCCGGGGCGGCATCGGCCTGGACCGTTGCGCCCGGGCCGATGCGTGGTTGCAGGGCCAGGATTTCGTCTCGCCGGACAACGTGCGCGCCGTGGTGCATCCGGTGTTGCGCCATCGCCTGCAATTGAGCTACGACGCGGTCGCGGATGGCGTGACTGCCGATCAGGTGCTCGACCGTTTGCTGGATAAAGTGGCGATTCCGGCATGAACACGGATGGCCTGGTCTACGTGTCTCTGGCGCAATTGATGGCGCTGGAATTCAAGGCCCGTGACCTGAGCTTTCTGGCGCGCCAGCCCCAGGGCAGCATCCTCGCCGGCAACCATGCCTCGCGCCTGCGTGGCCGTGGTCTGAACTTCGATGAGCTGCGCCGCTACCAGCCGGGTGATGATTTACGCCACCTCGACTGGCGCGCCTCGCTGCGCACCGGCAAACCGGTGGTACGCACCTTCACCGAAGAACGCGATCGCCCGGCGTTGATCGTGGTCGATCAGCGCATGTCGATGTTCTTCGGCTCGCAACGCAGCTTCAAATCCGCCCTCGCCGCCGAACTCGCGGCGCTGGCGGCGTGGATGGTGTTCAACGCCGGTGACCGGGTCGGCGGTCTGGTGTTCAACGATCAACGCATCGACAGCATCGCGCCGTTACGCAGCCGCAAACGGGTCGAAGCCTTGCTCAGCCGCGTGGCAGAACAGAATCAGGCGCTGAACGCGGCCAACCCCGACGCCGAAGACGAGGATCAACTGGACAAGGCCTTGCAGCGCTGCCTCGCACTGGCCGGGCATGACCATTTGATCTGCATCGCCAGCGACTTTGCAGGCGCCGGTGAGCGCACCTTGCAATTGATGCGGCAACTGCGCGCGCACAACGACGTGATCGCCCTGCAAGTCTACGACCCACTGGCCTTGAAACTGCCGAGCAACGGACGACTGCTGATCACCCAGGGCCAATTGCAGGTGGAACTGGCCGTCGACAAACGCAGCGTGCATCAGCCATTGGGCGATTACCTCGGTGGCCGGCTCAAGGATGTCGCCACCCTGCTGCGCCGCAGTCAGGTGCCGCTGATGATGTTCAGCACCGCCGAAGAGGCCCACGCGCAATTGCGTGCCGAGCTTGGCAAGTCTGCCGGCCCGCGGCGATGAACCCGAATATCCCCGACATTAGCCAGCTCAAGGAGCTGAGCCTGCCGGCGCCGGTCAGTTATGCGCCGCAGACCTGGGGTTGGTGGGTGTTGTTCGCGCTGTTGGTTGTGCTGGCGCTGATTGTTGGTGTGCGACGTTATGGGCAATGGCGACGGAATCAGTATCGGCGCGAGGCGCTGGTGCGATTGGCGCAGTTGCGTGGGCGCAGTGATGACTTGAACGCTCTGCGCGAGTTGCCCGAACTGCTCAAACGCGTGGCGCTTTCGATGCCGACCCAAGCCCGGAATTGGAACACAACCACTGTGGGAGCGGGCTTGCTCGCGAAGGCGTCGGCACATCCAACATTGATGGCGCCTGACACAGCGCTTTCGCGAGCAAGCCCGCTCCCACAGGGGCCGGCGGCGCTGGGGAGAGATGAGTGGCAAGCCTTTCTGCAGCAGCACTGCAAAACCAAGCTGCCCGATGACTTCAGCGATCAACTCGCCCAACTCGCCTACGCCCCCGACGCCACCCTGCGCGCCCTTCCCGCCGAACAGCGTCAGGCGCTTTTCGACACCTGCCAACACTGGGTGGAGCAGCACCATGTGGCAGCTTGATTACCCGTGGCTGTTGCTCCTGCTGCCGCTGCCGTGGCTGACCTATCGTTACCTGCCGGCGTATCAGGAAGCGCGCAGCGCCGTGCGTGTGCCGTTTTTCGGGGCCATGAGCCGTGCGGTCGGTGAGACGCCGAGCCGGGTCGGTAATCGCCACAACCGTTGGCAACTGCTGCTGAACCTGCTGGTCTGGACGCTGATCCTGCTCGCCGCCGCCCGACCGGTATTTGTCGAAAAACCCATTGAGCGCCAGCAACCGGTACGCGACCTGATGCTCGCCATCGACATCTCGCAGTCGATGGAAACCGAAGATTTCACTAATGCCGACGGCCAGAAAATCAATCGCCTGGCTGCCGTCAAACAGGTGGTGCAAGGCTTTATCGACAAGCGCAAGGACGACCGCATCGGTCTGATCGTGTTCGGCAGCGGCGCCTATCCGCAGGCGCCGCTGACCCTCGATCACGCCAGCCTTTCGCTGTTGCTGGCTGACACGGGCATCGGCATGGCCGGGCCCAATACCGCCATCGGTGATGCTATCGGCTTGAGCCTGAAGTTGCTGGACAAGGCGCACGAACAGCAAAAGGTGCTGATCCTGCTCACCGACGGCAATGACACCAGCAGCGCGATCACCCCCGATCATGCTGCCGAGATGGCCGCCAACAAGGGCGTGGTGATCCACACCATCGGCATCGGCGATCCGACGGCCTCCGGCGAGGCGCAGGTCAATCTGCACGGGCTGCAACAAATCGCCCAGACTACCGGCGGGCAGTTTTTCCGCGCCGAAGACCGCACCGCGCTGGACCAGGTCTACAGCACCCTCGATCGCCTCACCCCGCATCAGGTGAAAACTCTCAGCCATCAGCCGCAACGCGAGTTGTTCCATTGGCCGCTGGGCGCGGCGCTGGCCCTGTTAGCGCTGTATCACCTCGGCGCCCTGCTGCGCCCGCGACTGGCGCTTGCCCGCCAGCGGCAGGAGGCCTGAGATGGACATCAATCTCGGTGACTTGCACTTCCTGCGCCCACTGTGGCTGCTGCTCGCGCTGTGCGCTGCGCTGCTGCCGCCGATCTGGCGGCGTGGCCGCGACCTGCAGCGACGGCTGCGCGGCAATATCGCCGAACACCTGCTGCCACATCTGCTGGTCACTCCGCAGGACCGGCAGCGCCTGCGCCCGGTGCACTGGCTGTGCGCGATGTTGGTACTCGGCGCCATCGCTGCCGCCGGCCCCACCTGGGAGCAGGATCGCCCGGACTTTCTGGAAAACCGCGCCCCCCTGATCGTCGCCGTGGACCTGTCGCCATCGATGGATGCCCGTGACGTACCACCGACGCGCCTGGAAGCGGCCAAACACAAACTGCACGACCTGATCCAGCGTCGCGCCGGCGCTCGCACGGCGCTGATTGCCTATGCCGGCAGCGCACACCTGGTGTTGCCGCCGACCGACGATCCGGCGCTGCTCGACACCTTCATTCAAGCGCTGGGCACCGGGTTGATCGACAAACCCGGCAAGGACGTCGGCGCCGTCATCGAGCAGGCCCGGCGCCTGCTCAGCGCCGAGCAAACCCCGGGCAGCCTGCTGCTGATCACCGACGGTGCCGACACTGCGCAACTCGATGGCCTCGACAAGCTATTGAAAGGCAGCCAATTGCAGGTGTTGGTATTGGCGGTCGGCAACGAGGATGGCGGCATCATTCAGGGCGCCAACGGCCAGCCGGCAGTCGACAGCAACGGGCGTCCGCTGCTCGGCCATTTCGATCCGGCGGCACTCAAGCAATTGGCCGCCGCTGTCGACGCGCCGCTGGGCAGTCTCACCCTCGACGACGATGATCTTGACTGGATCGAATTGCACGCCCAGCAACACTTCCAGACTGCCAGCGCCGAACAGCAGCAATTGCACTGGAAGGACGCCGGTTACTGGCTGTGCTGGCCGCTTCTCTTGTTGGCGCTGGTGGGTCTGCGCAAGGGCTGGAGCGTCAACTGGGTGCCGGCGCTGGTGCTGGCCGCGGGCCTTGGCTGGCCGGCCGCACCGGTACAGGCCAGTGCACTGACCGATGCGTTTTTCACCCGCGATCAACAAGGGCGCTGGGCCGTCGAGCATGAGCATTGGCCGCAGGCGGCGGCGCTGTTTGTCGATCCGTACTGGAAAGGCGTGGCGGCCTATCACGCGGCGGACTATGACCTTGCACTGGCGACGTTCGCTCGACTGGACACGCCGCAAGCGTGGTTCTACCAGGGCAACATTTACGTGCGGCGCTTCAAGTTCGATCAGGCGATTGCCGCTTACACCCAGGCCTTGCAGCGGCAACCGCAGTTCCCCGAAGCCACGGCCAATCTGGCGCTGGCTCAGGCCTTGCTCAAGGACACCGACAGCGCCGAAAAGAACGCCCCCGAGACCAAACCGAACGAGGTGAAATTCGACAAGGCACCGGGCAAGGGCCAGAGCAAAAAGGTCGAGACCGAGCAGGCGACCTCCGATGCATTGTGGTTGCAGAACCTGACAACTTCGCCGGCGAAATTTCTCAAGCAGAAGTTCAGTTTGCAGGATCAATCGGGGGCCAAACCATGAACCGGGTTGCGGCCATCGCGAGCAGGCTCACTCCTACACGGGATTTGTTTGCGCCGAAAATCTTCTGTAGGAGTGAGCCTGCTCGCGATGGCGCCCGCCTGATCACCGCAACCCTGCTGACCCTGCTCACCAGTTGCCTTTTCACAATCCACGCCTCTGCCGCCGAACCCCAACTGAAAATCCAGGCCCACCTGCAACCCGCCGAAGGCGCCATGGTCGGCGGTCTGGTCGAGCTGCAAGTCGACGTGCTCACCGACACCTGGTTCACCCGCGCCGCCACCCTGCCCGAGCTGAAACTCGACGGTGCTCTGGTAACGCCGCCCGACGGTCAGGCCCAACACCTGAATCAGACCATCGACGGGCAATCCTTCAGCGGCTTGCGCTACAGCTATCTGATCACCCCGAATGTCGCACGCAGCTTCGACATTCCGGCGTTGACGGTCAGCGCGACACCGGGTCAGGCCACTACAGCACTCAGCGCACAAAGTCAGCCTCTGCACTTCAGCGCCGTCCAGCCACCCGGTTTCGAACCCGGAGAAACGCCGCTGGTGGCCAGCGGGCTGCGCTTCAGCCAAACCGTAAGCAACTCGGCAACGCCCTTGAAAATCGGCGACAGCATCACCCGCCAATTGATCCTGCAGGCCGATGGCGCACTGGCGATGGCTCTGCCGGTTCCGCCATTGAGCGACGTTGCCGGTCTGAGTCGTTATCTGAAGACACCACAAGTCATGCGCCTGGATGACGGTCGCGGCAACGTTCTCGGTGGTCAGCGGATCGACGCCGCCACCTACCGCATCGACAAGCCTGGCGCTTACGCCCTGCCCGCCATCGAGGTGAAATGGTGGGATGTCAAAGCGCAGCAAATTCGCACCACGCAGGTGCCGGTCGTAACGTTCGAGGCCGTTGCCGGCAGCGCCCCCAAACCGGTGTTTTCAGTGACCGAAGATCTCAAGCAACTCAACCACAACAACCTGCATTTTTCCACGCGCTGGCTGCTGTGGCTGGCACTGCTCGCGGTCTGTATTGGCACGGGTTATTGGCTGCGTCCGGCGCTGATGCGCGCCCGGCGCCAATGGCAGGCGCGCAAGCAGGCGCGGCGACTGGCCTGGGAGCAATCGCCCGACTTCGCCTGGCAACAGATCAACCCGCAACTGCAAGCTCATCCGACGCAGTTGAGCGCGCTGTACCTGTGGCTGCGCCGCAGTCGGCTGGGGCTGCAACTGGTGAGTGCCGGGCCGCGCCTGCAAGGCCTGTTGCGCGGACTTTACGGACGTGATCCGCAGACTGCACAAACACTTGATCAACTGCGTGAATCGTTGACTACGCTTCACAGTCAGGCCGAACAAAAGGCGCACAAACCGGCGTCGGCCCTGCGCCCGCTCAACCCCGTTCATGAAAGGGATTTCCCATGACCAACCCGCCGCCGCAGCGTCAACGTTTCAGCCTTGCGCTGTTGTTTGCGCTGGCATTGCCACTGCTGGCCCAGGCCAGCGAGCCACTGCCGTCATGGAATGACGGCCCGGCGAAGCAAAACATCATCGCGTTCGTGCAAGCGGTGACCGATCAGCACAGCAAGGACTTCGTCAAACCCGCCGAGCGTATCGCGGTGTTCGACAACGACGGCACCCTGTGGAGCGAGCAGCCGATGTATTTCGAGTTGCTGTTCGCCCTCGACGAGGTCAAGCGCAATTCGCCGCAGCACCCGGAATGGAAAACCACCCAGCCATTCAAAGCCGTGCTGGAAAACGACCACAACGCACTGGCCGCCAGCGGCATGGACGGCATCCTGAAGATCTTCGGCGCCACCCACACCGGCATGACCACCGAGGCTTTCGACGACTACGCCAAGACCTGGCTGAGCCAGGCGCGGCATCCGAAAACCGGCAAGCCCTACACCGAAATGATCTTCCAGCCGATGCTGGAAATGCTCGACTACCTGCGCAGCCAGGACTTCAAGACCTACATCGTTTCCGGCGGCGACACCGCGTTCATGCGCGCCTTCGCCGAGAAGGTCTACGGCATCCCGCCGGAGCAGGTGATCGGCACCACGTTCGTCACCGCGTTCCAGTTCAAGGATGGCAAGGCTTCCATTCTGCGTACGCAAAAACTGGCGCACAACGACGATGGCCCGGGCAAACCGGAGAGCATCGACGCAGTGATCGGCAAGCGCCCGATCCTCGCGTTCGGCAACTCCGACGGCGACCTGCAAATGCTGCAGTGGACCGCCGCCGGCCCCGGCAAACGCTTCATGGGGCTGGTGCACCACACCGATGCGAAGCGCGAGTGGGCCTATGACCGAAAATCCGATATCGGGCGGCTGGACAAAGCCCTCGACGAAGCGAATTCCCGTGGCTGGACCGTGGTGGACATGGCGACCGAATGGCGCCGGATCTACCCGTTCGATCCACCGGCAACCGGGCAGGTGCAATAAGAAAAAGCGTGATGCAGGACTGCAAGAAACGTAAGTCGCAACAACGACCCCCGCGATAAGGAGCAAGTCAGATGACTCGCATACGCAAGTGGCTACCGAAACTCGCCCTGGTGGCAACCTCGGTGATGGCGCTGTCGGCAACTGCCACAGCGGCTGAGAAACCCAACATTCTGGTGATCTTTGGCGATGACATCGGCCAGACCAACATCAGCGCCTATTCCATGGGCGTGGTTGGCTACAAGACCCCGAACATCGACCGGATTGCCAAAGAAGGCATGATGTTCACCGACTACTACGCGGAGAACAGCTGCACCGCCGGACGATCCTCGTTCATCACCGGTCAGACGCCACTGCGCACGGGCCTGTCGAAAGTCGGCATTCCGGGTGCACCGGTTGGCCTGCAGAAACGCGACATCACCATCGCCCAGGCGCTCAAGGGCCTGGGCTATGCCACCGGGCAGTTCGGCAAGAACCACTTGGGCGACAAGGATGAATACCTGCCGACCAACCATGGTTTCGACGAATTCTTCGGCAACCTGTATCACCTCAACGCGGAAGAAGAGCCTGAGCGTCCGTATTGGCCGAAAGACGATGCCGAATTCGTCAAGGCCAACACCCCGCGCGGGGTGATTCACAGCTTCGCCGACGGCAAGATCGAAGACACCGGTGCCTTGACCACCAAGCGCATGGAAACCATCGACGACGAAACCACTGCCGCCGCGCAAGCGTTCATCGAGAAACAGGCCAAGGCCGACAAACCGTTTTTCGTCTGGATGAACACCACCCGCATGCACGTGTTCACCCACGTGCGTGATTCGATGAAGGGCCAGAGCGGGATGCCCGGCAACGAATACGCGGACGGCATGCTCGAGCACGACGCCGACGTCGGCAAACTGCTGAAAACCATCGACGACCTGAAAATCGCCGACAACACGATTGTCGTCTACACCACCGACAACGGCCCGAACCAGTTCTCCTGGCCGGACGCGGCGACCACGCCGTTCCGCAACGAGAAGAACTCCAACTGGGAAGGCGCGTATCGCGTTCCGGCCATGATTCGCTGGCCGGGCAAGATCAAACCGGGTGAGGTGTCCAACGAACTGTTCTCGGGCATGGACTGGTTCCCGACCCTGCTCGCCGCTGCCGGCGATACTGACGTCAAGGAAAAACTGCTCAAGGGCTGGGCACCGACTTCCGGCGGCACCAACTTCAAAGTGCATCTGGATGGCTTCAATCAGCTGCCCTACCTGACCGGCCAACAGCCTAAAGGCGAGCGCAAGGAGTTCTACTACTTCAACGACGACGGCGTGCTGGTGTCGATGCGCTTCGATAACTGGAAAGTGGTGTTCTGTGAGCAGCGCGAGCCGGGTGGCTTCAGAGTGTGGAGCGAACCGTTCGTATGCCTGCGCGTGCCGAAAATCCTCAACCTGAGGATGGACCCGTACGAACGTGCCGACGTGGTTTCCGATCAGTATTACGACTGGCAGACCAAAAACGTTTACCTGGCGGCGCAAGCGGTGCAGAAGTCAGCAGCGTTCCTGCAGACCTTCATCGAATACCCGCCAAGCCAGAAACCGGCGAGTTTCAGCATCGACCAGATCCGTGCTGCAGTTGACGCAAAAATCGCTGAAAAAATGAAAGCGGCACCGGCTGCTCAGTAACACCGTTGAACCGCCGCCCGCCCTCATCGGCGGGCGGCCCTGTTTCCAACTTGGAACCGTGTCGGCCCATTCGCGAGCAAGCCCGCTCCCACAGGGGATTTGTGGAGGACACAAGTCCACTGTGGGAGCGGGCTTGCTCGCGAAGAGGCCAGCACCGTCACAGCACTTTCTGAACTGAAATAAGGCAAACCGCATGTCCTCACGTATCGCCAGCAAGCCGTCGGCCATACCCACCGTGCAAGCCGCCACCCCGGCGCGGCTGATCCCCGCCCTGCTGTTGTGCCTCTCCGGCGCTGCCGCGCTGGTCTATCAGGTGCTGTGGATCAAGCAGCTGTCGCTGGTGGTCGGCGTCGAGGTCTATGCCATCACTGCCGGCATCAGCGCGTTTTTTGCCGGGCTGGCCATCGGCGGCTGGCTGTTCGGGCGTTGGGCCGATCGCTTGCAGCAACCGGTGTTACTCTATGCCGGGCTGGAAGTGCTGGTGGCGATACTCGGTGTTGGCGCGACGGTTGCGATGAGCCTGGCGGCGAGCCCGTTTGCCTGGCTACAAGGCCATGTCGGCATTCTCGCCTGGTTATTGCCGTTCACGCTGGTGGGGATTCCGGCGGTGTTGATGGGCGGCACGCTTCCGGTACTGGTGCGCTCGCTGGCGGCTGACCCGGGCAAGGCCGGCGGTCAGCTGTATGCGGCCAACACCCTCGGCGCGATTGTTGGCACCCTGCTCGCCGCGTTCGTGCTCATTGCCACCCTCGGTGTGCGTGGCAGTGCGTTGTTTGCGGCGATGCTCAATCTGCTGGCCGCAGCGGGTGCGCTGTGGTTGCAGCGTCAGGTTCCGACGCCGATTACGGCTGCGGTCAAACATCACACCGAGAAAGCTGCGGACCATACCGCACTGTGGCTGTACTCCATCGCCGGCGGCGTGGCGCTGGGTTATGAAGTGGTCTGGTCGCAGTCGATCGTGCAGTTCATGAGCACCCGCACCTACGCGTTTGCCGTGGTGCTCGCCACTTATCTGACCGGGCTGTTCATCGGCAGCGCTCTGCTCGCCCGTCGCGTCGAGCGCATCCGTGATCCCTGGGGCGTGTTCGGTCTGTTGATTGCCGGTGCCGGGCTGATCGCCTTGCTGGAAATCGCCCTGCTCGGTCGCTGGCTGGTGTTGGCCCAGAGTCATGCCGAGAGCTGGGTGCTGGCCTTGGGCGCCAGCGAGCTGGCCGGCATGAGCGCACGTTTTGCAGTGGCGGCACTGAGCATCGTATTCGTGCCGACGCTGTTGCTCGGCGCGGCGTTTCCGCTGGCGCTGCGCTTGAGTGTGGGGCGTGAGCGCGTCGGTCGCGACGTCGGTGCCGTGGTCGCGTTCAATACCCTGGGCGGCATCGTCGGGGTGATGCTCTGCGGTTTTCTACTGATCCCGCTGTTGGGGCTGGTGCGCACGCTGGGCTTGCTGGCGGTGATCGCTGCCAGCATCGGCTACGTGGCCGTACGCAAGGGCCACCACGTCAAGAAAGGTCGGCGTCAAGCCGTGGTCGCGCTAGGGCTGGTGTCGGTCGCACTTGCGCTGCTGACCCCGGTGGACAAACTCGCGAGCCTGCTGCCCGGGGCGCGCAACGGCACGCTGGCGTTCTACGAAGAAGGCCGTGGCGGCACCGTGGCCGTGGTCGCTCAGGGTCGTGGTGAAAACACGTTCCACCGTTTGTACATTCAGGGCGTGTCCAATACCGGCGATGCCATGCCATCGCTGCGCTACATGCGCATCCAGGCGCTGCTGCCACTGCTGATCCACAATGGCGAGCCGCGTTCGACGCTGGTGATCGGTTTCGGCACCGGGATCACTGCCGGCGCCATGCTGCGCTATCCGGGGCTGGAACATCGGGTGGTCGCCGAGCTGCTGCCATCGGTGGTCAGGGCAGCACCCCTGTTCAAAGGCAACTTCAACGCCGCCAGCGATCCCGGCGTCGATGTGCGCTTGCGCGATGGCCGTCAGGAACTGCTGCGCAGCCCGCAAACCTACGACCTGATCACCCTCGAACCGCCCCCGCCGTCGGCGGCCGGTGTGGTCAATCTGTACTCGCGGGACTTCTATCAGTTGGCCGCCAGTCGGTTGCAGCAGCAAGGGATCGTCGCGCAATGGCTACCGTTGCCGACCCAGAATATCGATGACTCGCGCTCATTGGTGCGCAGCTTCCTCGACGTGTTCCCGTATGCCTCGCTGTGGACCAGCGAGTTCCACGAGATGCTGCTGGTCGGTTCGCTGCAGCCGATGGAACTGGACGCGACGAAAATCACCGAGCGCTTCCAGCAGGCCAGCGTACGCAGCGCTTTGCAGGATGTCGGGATTGGCTCGGCGCCAGCGTTGCTCGCGACCTGGGTCACCGACCGCGCAGGCCTTGAGCGCTTCGCGGCAAACGCCCCGGCGGTGACTGACGATCAGCCCCGGATCGAGTACGCGCCGTGGGTGCGCAGCAAGGAAATTACCCGGGTGCTGCCGGCGCTGCTGGATTTGTATGTGCCGCCGCCGCTGGTGAATGCCGATACCGGGTTCACTGAGCGAATGGAGACCCACCGCCAGCGTCTGATGCAGTTCTACCGCGCGAGCCTGCATGCGTATGACGGGGATCGGGATGCCTGGGGGCGGGATATGCGTGACGTGATGCGTTGGGATGGCGGCAACCCGTACTTCCGTTGGTTTACCGGGCAGTAATGGGGTGCCTGAAAGACCGCTTTCGCGAGCAAGCCCGCTCCCACAGGGGATCTACAGTGGACACAGGCTGAGTGTCCGGCGCAGATCTCAAGGTGGGAGCGGGCTTGCTCGCGAATGGGCCCACGCCTCGCTGGATTATTTGGAGCTGGCCTTGAGCTTCAGGTACATCTGATGCATGTCATTCGCCCAGCCATCAATCACCGGTTTGACGTCGGTGGCCTTCATCGCCTGGGTGTCATTTTCCAGTGGTTTGCCAGTGCCTTTGCGCACCACTTGCGCCACGACCTTGTTGTTGCCGCCATCGAGGAACACCGCTTCGGTGGCCAGGGTGGTTTCCTGATCGCGGATACCGCTGGCGGTGCTGACTGCTGCCGCCACCAGGGCGACCGGGATCACTTCATACGCGTGCAGGCCTTCGGTCTTGCTGCTCACGGCGGTAATCGCCGCGCGCACCACAATCACGCCTGGGCCGGGGCCGTTCGCCAATGGCAGATCCTTGCTGATTTCACGCTTGAGGGCTTGATCGTAGTAGGAGGTGATGCCGTTGAGGGTCTGCTGGGAAATCTTCGCGGTCGGCTGCGGCTTTGGATAGAGCTGGGTCGGTTCGACGTACACGCTGGTGAACTTGCTGATGTCGACCTTCGGATCAATCCAGCGCATCACTTCTGCACCGGAAGGCGATTTGGCCTCCCTGAGCTGGCTGTAGTCCTTGAGAAAGCCGGAATACTCATCGGGAGCGACGGTTTTGCTGGAGCAGCCCACCACGCCGAGAGTGGCAATGCAGAGGGTGCCCATCATTACTGCTAGCTTCATGCTGTAACTCCTGTCAGAAGGCCTGAATATATTGCGTAGGGAGGAGTTACAGGTATAGCTAAAACCCCGGCGATTGCGATTGAAAAACCACAAAATTCACACAGCACCGGGCACTGCTTCACAAGCGTCAATTGACAGATGCCGGGCATCCGGCAAAGCTGCACCGAGCTTGAACGCACGCCAGCAGGCAAATGCACCTGGACCACGGAAGTCTTAATGCCCAAGCATAAAAATAAAGTCGTACAGCCTGATCCTGATTCGTCCCGACCGTCCCTTTCACGTTATCTGTTCCCCATCACCATCGGCGTGCTGCTGGCGGCAGTGGCGGGCATTGGCTGGTTTCTGTTCAGTCCCGCGCCCGCGCCGCAGAAGCCGCCGCTGATCAGCGCACCTGCAGCCGCCGCACCGGTTGCCAGCAAACCGCAGTCGCTGGCGCAGAAGCCCGCGACCATGGTCGATGAGCAACAATGCCAGGGCTGTCACACCGAGCAGGTCAAGGACTGGCAAGGCTCGCATCACCAATTGGCGATGCAGGCAGCGAATGCCGAAACCGTGCTCGGCGACTTCAACATCGTCAGCTTCAAGGCCGAAAACGAGACCACCCGGTTCTCGCGCAAGGGCGACGAATTCTGGGTCAATACGCCGGGCATCGATGGCCAGAGCGCTGACTTCAAAGTCGCCTACACCTTCGGCATCGCCCCGTTGCAGCAATACCTGATCGAGGTCGGCGAAGGCCGTTTGCAGGCGCTTGGCGTGGCGTGGGATACCGAGAAACACCGCTGGTTTCACCTCTACCCCGGCCAGGGCGTGAACTTCAAGAATCCACTGCACTGGAGCAAACCCAGCCAGAACGCCAACTTCATGTGCGTCGAGTGCCACACCACAGGCTTCAAGCGCAATTTCGATGCGGCCAGCAACACCTTCAACAGCCAATGGAACAGCCTCGGCGTCGGCTGTCAGGCTTGCCACGGTCCGGCGTCGAATCACCTGGAGTGGACGCAGAAAAAAGACGACCTGATCCACAAGGGTTTTGCCGTCGACCTCAAGGACAAGAACGCCACCGTCGAAATCGAGACCTGTGCCCGCTGCCACGCGCGCCGTGCGCCATTGGGCGATGGCTACACCGTCGGCAAACGGCTGATGGACGACTACCTGCCGAGCACCCTCACCCGCGAACTGTATGCACTGGACGGCAAGATCAAAGATGAAGTGTTCGAGCACGGCTCGTTTCTGCAGAGCAAGATGTTCGACAAGGGCGTGCGTTGCAGCAATTGCCATAACCCGCACAGTACCGAACTCAAGGCACCGGGCAACGCGGTGTGTCTGCAATGCCACAACACCGCTGGCAAGACTTCGGTCGCAGGCGTCGACGGCAAGGGCCTGCAAGCGAAAAACTACGATTCCATCGAACACACCCGCCACACCATGGGCCAGCCCGGCTCGCAGTGCGTGGATTGCCACATGCCCGGCAAGTTTTATATGGGCAACGACTTCCGCCATGACCACAGCTTCAGCATTCCCGACCCGGAGCGCGCGCAGAAACTCGGTACGCCGGACGCTTGCCTGAGCTGTCACCAGGGCAAGGCCGGCGACAAGGTCACCGCGCAGTTCAAGTTGTGGAAGGCTTCCGCGACTGCAGCGCAGGCGCCACGTTATGACGAAAGTTTGTGGCTGATCCGCAACGGCCAGCCGGGCGCGGCGGACGCTTTGCATGAGCAATTACAGCGCAGCAATCTGCCGGCGATTCAACGGGCGACGTTGCTGGCCGAACTGCCGCTTTACCCAAGCGATCAATCCCTGAAGCTGGCGACGCAGGACCTGAAAAATCCAGCGCCGCAGGTACGCGAAAGTGCGGTGCGGGCGATCAGTGCCTTCCTGCCGTCCGCGGAGCGCGCAGCGTTGCTGACGCCGATGCTCAATGATCCGGTGAAAGCCGTGCGCATTGTCGCGGCGCGGGATCTGCTCGGCGTTGCGCGCAACAACGGCCTCGGCGCCGCGCAGGACAATTGGGACGCGGCGATTGCCGAGTATGAGGCGGTGCAGAAAAGTCTCGCAGAACGGGCCGAGGCCAACCTGAACCTGGCGATGTTGTATCAAGCCAGTGGCCGCGCTGCCGAGGTCGAAGGATTGCTGCGCACGGCACTCAAGCGCGATCCGGACTTCTACCCGGCGCTGGTGACGCTGGTGCAATGGCTGGAGGCCAATGGTCGCGGTCAGGAAGCCCAGACCCTGCTGGACAACAGCCTCAAGGCGCACCCGGAGGCAGCGCTGTTGCAACACACCCGTGGCCTGTCATTGATCCGCGCCGGCAAGACCGCCGAAGCCATGAGCGCCCTGCACAAAGCCGCGCAACTGGAGCCGCAGAACGCGCAGTACGGTTATGTGCTGGCGGTAGCGTTGCACGACAGTGGCAAGGTAACCGAGGCGTGTGACGAGCTGGAGCGTTTGCTCAAGGCGCAACCGGCGAACCGCAATGCGCGGCTGTCACTGATCCAGTACTACCTGGAGAACGGCCAGGAGCCGAAGGCGCAGGTGCTGTTGCAGGGGTGGAAGAAGATGAACATGGGTGATCCGGCGCTGAAGTGACCGGTAAGGAATGACGCGGATCCCTTGTGGGAGCGGGCTTGCTCGCGAATGCATTCCCTCAGCCAACATCAAGGGTGACTGATGTACCGCATTCGCGAGCAAGCCCGCTCCCACAGGGTCAGTGATTGGACTCAAACACTGAGTGTTACCAGGAAGACGTCGCCCCACTCTTCAACGCCATCTCGCGCCGGCTGTTGGCGCGCATCGCCTTGATCAGCGACACCGAACCCACCAGCAGAATCGCCGCGCCGAACAGGAAGTCGATGTTGTACAGCTGGAAGTCCTGCACCGGCCCCACCAGCAGCACCCGCACCACGGCAATCGCCACCAGCGTCGCGAGGAAGTCGATCCCCGGCTCATCGCGATAGAACACGTGTAGCAACGGCAGGCACAGCACCAGCAGCAACAACAGCACCACGACCTTGAACGAGCCTTTGCGCTCGACGCTGAACGCGCATTCGTGCGGGCCGTAGGCCTTGTAGTCCTCGTCGCGAATCATCGAGTTTTTCTCGTTGATGTACTCGACGCGGTTGTACTTCTGGATCGGCGTGAAGGTGTTGGACAGGTCCATCAGCGTGGTGATGTTCTTGAAGCGCAGGTCGATGCGCTCGCTGCCCTTGAGATAATACAGCACCGGCTTGTAGCCGTAGCGATAGGTGTCGAACGGAAAGTCGGTGACCTGGCCCTGCACGCCGATCGGGCGAGGTTCAAGCTCGGCGTAGGCGCTTTTGGTCGGTGAGGCGAGGTTGCGGCTCAGCGGCTGGACCTTGACCTGTTCGAGGAAGATCGGCGTGACGCCGTACGACCACTGCAACGGTTCCAGGCGCAGACGCAGTTCGTTGCGGCCCAGATCGTAGCGGTTGAAGGTGCGTTCGGAGACCACCAGCGAGCCACTGAGCATGAACTCGCCGCGCAGGTTGTTGGTGACGCGCAAGGTCAATTGATCCTTGCCCAACAGCGCCGCTTCGGTGGACGGCGGCGCGCCGCACCACGCGGTGCTTTCACCGGCGCCGCCCAACTGGCCGTCGCGGTTTTCCTTGAAAACATAGAAGTAACTGGCCCACAGCGTCAGCATCAACAGCAACGCCGTGAGGCCCAAAATTTTTTTGCCCGCACTCACTACCCAGACTCCCTTCTTCGTTCCGTCGTCCAGCCGAAAACCCGCTGGCGACGGGGACTCTACCAAAAGGCCAGCATCGACCCAAGGAAAAATCCGGGAATGCTGCGGGATGTAAGGGTTTCCCTTGCATGTCACCGCAAAACACCTGTGGCGAGGGAGCTTGCTCCCGCTGGGTGGCGAAGCCGCCCCAAACCAGACAACGCGATTTATCTGACGGATCGCATCATGCCTGTTTGGGAGTGCTGCGCACTCCAGCGGGAGCAAGCTCCCTCGCCACAGAGTCTTCAGCGTCTACGGAACAAGGGGCGAGGTTCTATGACCGAGCGGCCATACAGCACGCTCATCCCCGCCAAGCCCTTGAGCGCATCTTCGGCCGATTTGTCCTCGCGCACCGCAAAGCTGTCGAACCCGCACTGACGCATATGGCTGAGCTGATCGCGCAACACATCGCCAATCGCCCGCAACTCGCCGGCCCAGCCAAACCGGCTGCGCAGCAGATACGCCTGACTGTAGGCGCGACCGTCGCGAAAGCTCGGGAAGTCCAGGGCAATCAACGGCAACGAGGCCAGCCACGGCACCACGCTTTCGACCTCGTCATCCGGCCCCAGCCACACCGCGTGGGTCGAGGGCGATTGCAGCCAGTGCGCCAGCGGCAGGATCAGCAACCCCGCAGGCCTGCCCTGCTCCGGCTCGCGAACCAGCGTCCACGGATCATCCTCGATCAGCCGCGCAACACCTTGTTCCAAGCGCAGCAAATTGTTCATGCCGACACCTCCAGCACTTTCGGGTAAACCCGTTCCTTGAACGGCTCCAGGCCAATGCGCGCCACGGTGTCGACAAACAATTCCTCGCTTTCGCGGTAACGCACAAAAGTGCCGATGATCCGTTCGATCACCTGCGGCACTTCGGTTGCGCTGAACGACGGGCCGATGACTTTGCCCAGTGAGCTGTTTTTGCCTTGCGCGCCGCCGAGGGTAATCTGGTACCACTCGCTGCCGTTTTTATCGACACCCAGAATGCCGATATTGCCGATGTGGTGATGGCCGCAGGCGTTCATGCAACCGGAGATGTTCAGGCTGATGTCGCCCAGATCGTGCAGGTAATCGAGGTTGTCGAAACGCGCCTGAATCGCCTGGGCAATCGGGATCGACTTGGCGTTGGCCAGCGCGCAGAAATCGCCGCCCGGGCAGGCAATGATGTCGGTCAGCAGGCCAACGTTGGCGCTGCCCAGATTGCGCTCGCAGGCAAGCTGCCAGAGTTCGTACAGGTCAGACTTTCGTACATCGGGCAGGACGATGTTCTGCTCGTGGGCAATGCGAATCTCGCCAAAACCGAAACGCTCCGACCAGTCGGCCACCGCCAGCATCTGCAACCCGGTGACATCACCCGGCGGCGCGGACGGCCCCGGTTTGGTCGACAGCACCACGCTGGTGTAACCAGGTTTCTTGTGCGGCTGCACGTTGCGCGCGACCCAACGGGCGAACGCCGGGCTTTCGGCCAGACGCGTGCCGAAGTCCAGATCGGTGTCGGCCAGGGTGTGATAGATCGGCGGCACGAACGCTCGGGCGACCCGCTCATACTCGGCCTCGGTCAACTGCGCAGGGCCGTCCTTGAGGTGCTGCCACTCCTCTTCGACTTCCTTGGCGAACGCCTCGATGCCGAGCGCCTTGACCAGAATCTTGATCCGCGCCTTGTATTTGTTGTCGCGCCGGCCATGCCGGTTGTAGACCCGCAGTACCGCCTCGACGTAGGACAGCAGATGCTGCCACGGCAAACCGTCGCGGATCTGCAAACCCAGAATCGGCGTGCGCCCCAACCCGCCACCGACGATCACCCGCAGGAGCATTTGCCCGTCGCGCCCCGGATAAAGATACAGGCCGATGTCATGCATCATGATCGCCGCACGATCCTGCTTCGCCGAGCAGATGGCGATCTTGAACTTGCGTGGCAGAAACAGGAATTCCGGGTTGATCGTCGACCATTGGCGGAGGATTTCTGCCAGTGGGCGCGGGTCGATCATTTCGTCCGCCGCGACCCCGGCGAAGGCTTCAGTGGTGATGTTGCGCACGCAGTTGCCGGAGGTCTGGATCGCATGCATGTTGACCTGTGCCAGGCGCTCGAGGATGTCCGGTACCTGCGCCAGTTCGATCCAGTTGAATTGCAGGTTCTGCCGTGTGGTGAAGTGGCCGTAACCGCGATCGTAATCGGCGGCGATGCTCGCCAGCGTGCGCATCTGTTCGGCACTCAGGGTCCCGTAGGGAATCGCTACCCGCAGCATGTACGCGTGCTTCTGCAGGTACAGGCCGTTTTGCAGGCGCAGCGGCAGGAACTCTTCCTCGCTCAACTCTCCGGCCATGAAGCGCTCGACCTGATCGCGAAACTGCGCAACGCGCTCGAACACCAGTGCGCGGTCGTAATCGTCGTATTGATACATGCAGCAGCCACCTCATCAGGTTTGAACACAAATTCAAAACTGTGGGAGCGGGCTTGCTCGCGAAAGCGGTGTGTCAGGCAACTGACTTGTTGACTGACACACCGCTTTCGCGAGCAAGCCCGCTCCCACAGGATTTTCCCCTGACTATGGACGAGCAGCGCAGCACGCAATAGATTCACCTGAAACGATAAAAACCGTATCAGGGCGCGGCAGATGGCCGCAGGCAGCACTTCAATCTGATCCGTACAAATGAAATATTCCTGAGCCTGTTTTGTTTCCTGTGCTGTTCCTACAGTGCAGCTCGTGCCAGACCGGGTGGCCTGGCAAGACTTTGCAACCGTGGAAGAACTGACCATGAGCACAGCAACAATCGGACAGGCTTATAACTACAAGGTCGTCCGCCAATTCGTTATCGCGACGGTTTTCTGGGGTGTCGTGGGCATGGCGATGGGGGTATTGATCGCCTCGCAACTGGTGTGGCCGGACATGAACCTCGACCTGCCCTGGACCACCTTCGGCCGCTTGCGGCCACTGCACACCAGCCTGGTGATTTTCGGGTTTGCCGGCAGCGCGCAATTCGCCGCCAGTTACTACGCGGTGCAGCGCACCTGCCAGGTGCGGCTGTATTCGGACAAGCTCGCGGCCTTCACTTTCTGGGGCTGGCAATCGGTGATCGTGATCATGCTGATCACCCTGCCAATGGGCTACACCACCACCAAGGAATACGCCGAGATCGAATTCTCCGGCGCGGTGTGGATGGCGGTGGTCTGGGTCGCGTATGCCATCGTGTTTTTCACTACGGTGGTGCAGCGCAAGACCAAACACATCTACGTCGGCAACTGGTTCTTCGGTGCGTTCATTCTGGTGATCGCCATGCTGCACGTAGTCAATCACCTGTCGATCCCGGTGGACTGGTTCAAATCCTATCCGGTGTATTCCGGCGCCACCGATGCCATGGTGCAGTGGTGGTACGGGCATAACGCGGTGGGTTTCTTCCTGACCACCGGGTTCCTCGGGATGATGTATTACTTCGTGCCGAAACAGGTCAACCGCCCGGTGTATTCGTACCGGTTGTCGATCGTACATTTCTGGGCGCTGATCACCCTGTACATCTGGGCCGGCCCGCACCATTTGCACTACACCGCGCTGCCGGACTGGGCGCAGTCGCTGGGCATGGCAATGTCACTGATCCTGCTGGCGCCGAGCTGGGGCGGGATGATCAACGGCATGATGACCTTGTCCGGTGCCTGGCATAAGTTGCGCACCGACCCGATTCTGCGGTTCCTGGTGCTGTCGCTGGCCTTCTACGGCATGTCGACTTTCGAAGGCCCGATGATGGCGATCAAGACCGTCAACGCCCTGTCCCACTACACCGACTGGACCATCGGCCACGTTCACGCCGGGGCCTTGGGCTGGGTGGCGATGATCACCTTTGGCGCGACTTATCACATGGTGCCGAAAGTCTTTGGCCGCGAGCAGATGTACAGCACGCCGCTGATCAACCTGCACTTCTGGCTGGCGACCATCGGCACGGTGTTGTACATCGCCTCGATGTGGGTCAACGGCATCACTCAGGGCCTGATGTGGCGGGCGATCAACGAGGACGGCACGCTGACCTACTCCTTCGTCGAAGCACTGCAGGCCAGTCATCCGGGGTTCATCGTGCGCTTTGCCGGCGGGGTGTTCTTCCTCAGCGGCATGCTGCTGATGGCCTATAACGTCTGGCGCACGGTGCGGGTTGCCGACGTGTCGCTGGCGCGCAGCCAGGCACAGATCGCCTGAGGCAAGGAGCCGACGATGTTCGACATTTTCTTGAATGTGCTGGGCGTGGTGTTTCTGTGGCTGGCGGTGGAGTACTGCCTGCGCCACCAGACGGAGGAAAGCCTCGACGATGCGAGCATGGTGCCGTTTGCCGATGATCCGGAGGTGGCACGGCGAGTGGAGCTGGCGACGGGGAAACCCGTGAAGGCGGTGGCACCGGAAGAGGCGAAACCGGGCTGGGTCAACCTCGAGATGTAGGATCGACCTCAATCCACTGTGGGAGCGGGCTTGCTCGCGAAAGCGGTATGTCAGTCACCATCAATGTTGAATGGGCTGCCGCCTTCGCGAGCAAGCCCGCTCCCACAATGGGAAATGGGTGAAGCCCTGATATCAGCTGCGATCGCGCGGAATCAGGCTCTGCAGCTGCTGCGCCAGAAAGTCCGCATCAAACACAAACGTGTCCGGATCCTTCAGGCCATTGGTCTTGCGCCATTGCCACTCGCCACTGGGCAAACCCACCAGCGAAATGCTGCCATAGCGCGCCGCCGTCAGCCCCATCACCGCCAGGGAAATCTGCCCGGCACTGCCCATCACGTCCGGCACGAACTCCACCGGTTTGCCGGCGATCACGATGCTGAGTTTTTCCGTCTTGAAGGTCGAGGTTTCCACCGGTGTGCTCGGGCCGAACGCGACGTAAGCCTCGCGGCTCACCTCCAGCAGATTCGGTGCCTGTACCGGCTCCAGCCATTGCTGGATATGGCCGAACAGTTCGGTGATGCGGCTGGCCCACGCCTGGGACTGCGTTTCGAACAGTTGCTTCTTGTGTGCTTCACTCTCGGCATAGTGACGAAGCATTTCGCCCAGTTGTTGTACGTCGTTCATCGGTACGTTCCTCGGGGAGAGCCTGCGATAGTCGATAGTGACAGATCGACGCGCCGGCGTACGTTAAACCTCGGGCGTCGGCACCGTGACACTTGGCAAAAGGATCAACGGTACAGTTGCTTTGTACTGGCATACGCCCCTGAACCGATGGACACTCGGCCCGGGCCCGACTTTTTCGCTACGGGCCATCGTTCGAGGAATTTCAATGCGCACTATCGGGCTGATCGGCGGCATGAGCTGGGAATCCAGCGCTGAATATTATCGTCTCATCAATCAACAGGTCCGCGACCGCCTCGGCCCGCTACGCTCGGCGCAAATCCTGATGTACAGCGTCGACTTCGGCCCGGTCGAACAGGCCCAGCACGCCGGGCGCTGGGACGCTGCGGCGGCGATTCTGGTGGATGCTGCACGCAGGCTCGAGGCCGGCGGCGCCGAATGCGTGGTGCTGTGTACCAACACCATGCACAAGGTCGCGGCGCAGATTCAGGCGGCTATCAGCATTCCGTTCCTGCACATTGCCGAACCGGCGGCGCAGGCGGCATTGGATATAGAGGCGCACACGGTCGGCCTGCTCGGCACGGCGTTCACCATGGAACAGGACTTTCTCAAGCAGCGCCTGATTGCGCAGGGTTTGACGGTACTGGTGCCGGACGACGCCGAGCGCAAGGACGTGCACCGGATCATTTATGACGAACTGTGCGTCGGGGTGATCAGCGACGAGTCGCGCCAGATCTATCAACGGGTGATCGAAGCGCTGACCGCGCGCGGCGCTCAGGCGATCATCCTCGGCTGCACGGAAATCGGCCTGCTGCTCAAACCCGAACACAGCGCCCTGCCCCTGCTCGACACCACCGAGCTGCATGCGCAGTCGGCGGTGGCGTTCGCCTTGGACGATTGACTCCACAGAACTTTTTGGCTTATCGACGACGCAGACGGGCCATGCTCAGGGTGTCGACCCATTGCCCGTCTCGCACGGCGTAGTCACGGAACAGGCCTTCGTTCTCGAAACCGAACTTGCGATACAGGGCGATGGCCGCCTCGTTGTCGGCGTACACCGAGAGTTCGACCCGGTGCAGGTTCATCCAGTTGTCGGCGATGTCCAGCGCCGCCGCCAGCAGTTTCGACCCGACACCCTTGCCCTGCCACGCCACAGCGACGGCCATGCCGACACTGCCGGCGTGCGCGCGGCGAATCCGCGAATAGTTTTCCAGCCCGAGATGACCGACCACCGCGCCCTGGTGCAGCGCCACCAGTTTGACCATCCGCTCGTTCTCCGCCAGCAGCCGTTGACGCCAGATATCGGTGGACTGAAACGGCATCTGCAACACCTGCCGGGTCACGGCCGGATCGTTGTACAGCGCGGTAACGGCCTCGATGTGGGATTCGTTGAAGCGTTCGAGGGTGATAGCGGGGTTGTGGTCGGGCATGGCAGATCCTTCCTGGATCGATGTGTGGCTGATCACTCTAAACTGCCGGTTATCAATTTGGCGAGGTTTCAAACTGTGGGAGCGGGCTTGCTCGCGAAAGCGGTGTGCCAGGTGTCGCGGATATTGAATGTGCTGACGCCTTCGCGAGCAAGCCCGCTCCCACAGGGGATTGGGGGTGTTGGATGGATTGGCTCAGGTCTGGAACCACTCCTGGCGCTCATCGAAGGTGTGCTGGATCAGCTCGACCAGGGTTTGCACCTCGGCGACGTTCAGGGATTCAGCATTCACCGCCAGCCACGCCTGTAGCTGCATCGGCTCATCAAACAGCCCCGGCAACGCCACCAGCCCCCGGTCGAAACGACTCATGTACGCCGGCAATAAACCAATGCAAGCGCTGCAACGGATCATTTCCAGCATCAGTTCATAAGACTGCATCTGCACCACGCCCGCCAGACGCTGTTCGACCAACTCATTCCACGGCCGGAAACTGTCGATCTGCCGGTCGTGTTGCCATTGCACCAGCATGAAATCGCTGAGATCTTCGGCACTCTCCGGGCGTGCGGTGACGCGGGAATAGCGTTTGGCGATGTGCGGCAGGTAATCCAGACGCGCCAGGGCCTGCGGCTGACTGGTGGCGAAGGTCGGGCCGGGGCTGGGGGTTTCGCCGTGAGCCAGCCACAGCACCACGTCGGCGCTGACTGCGCGCAAGGCCAACTCGCTGTCCAGCGCAATGATCTCGAGGCGCACGCTGGCATTGCGGCGCAGCAACGCGATCAGGTCGCGACCGAGAATGTCATGCAGGATCGATTCGGCAACCGCCAGGCGGATCAACGGTTGCTCGACCACCGGCAGTTTGCGCTCGTGGGCCAGCGCGACCAGTTGCGCCTGCAGCTGCTGGCCTTCACGGGTCAGGCTCAGGGCGCTGCCCTGAAAGCTGAACAGCGAGTGCTGCAGTTCCTGCTCGAGCTGCGCCAGTTGTTTGCGCAGCAGAGTCGAACGCACGTTGAGACTGCGCGCCGCCTGCATGAAGCAGCCACAGCGGGCACTGACCAGAAAGTATTGCGCGACGTCGGCATCGATGGTCGCGGCTTGCGCCAGCCATGGCTCGCGCTCGCCCTGTGCCCAGCGATAGTCGGGGCTACCCTGTCGTCCTGCGGGTTCGGTGAATGACATCGATGACTCCCTGTCGATCTTTGTATTTTGGAAAACGCCACGGTTCTAATGTGGGAGCGGGCTTGCTCGCGAAGGGGCCATGCCAGCCAACTTGTTTGTTGAATGACCCACCGCTTTCGCGAGCAAGCCCGCTCCCACCCGGATCTGCGGAGAATCACGATCAGTGCTTCTCTTCCAGGACCTTGTTCAGCTCAGCCCCATCAATACTCAACGTCGCGGTATTGAGCATCCCGTCCAGATACGCCTGGGCAATCTGCTCCTGACGTTGCGCACGCAAGGCCTGGGTCAGTTGATCGCGCAGTTCGTCGAGGGTCGCGGTACGTGCCGGTTGCTGTTCGGTGAGTTTGATCACATGGAAACCCGCCGCGCTCTGCACCGGCTCGGACACCGCACCAACCTTCAACTTCGCCACCGCACCCCGCACCTCCGGCACCAGTTGCTGCAACGGTTGCAGCCCGCTATCACCGCCCCGCTCGGCGGTCAGGCGATCCTGCGAATACTGGGTCGCCAGCGCGGCAAAATCCCCCGGCGCGCCTTGGGCTTTCTTGCTCAGCTCAGACGCCTGTTTGCGCACGTTTTCCAGACTCTGGGCATCTGGCACCGCGAGGAAAATCTGGCTGACCCGATACAGCGCCGGAGTCTGCCAGTTGGCCTTGCCGGCGTCATACGCCTGCTGCAACTCGGCCGTACTCGGATAGTCCGCCGGGACTGTACTGACCGAGCGCAGGTAATCGCGAAAGACGATCTGCTCGGTGGCCGCGCGGGTTTGCCGCACCACGTCCGGACGCTGCGCCCAGCCCTGAGCGTCGGCCTGCTCCAGCACGGCTTTCTCCGCTAACCGCGCACGAATCCAGCGCTCCAGCGCTTCACGGTTGCCGCGCAATTGCTCACGAGTCGCCGGCGGGACGGTCGCCAGCAACGCCTGCAACTCCTGCGGCGTCACTTGCTGATTGCCCAACCGCGCCACCGCAGGCCCCGCTGCAACCGCCGCCAACGGCGACGATTGCTGGGCGGCAACCGGGTCAGTGCCCGGTCGCAGCACCAGCGCCACGGCTACCACCAACAGCGCCACTGCCCCGGCGCCGATCACCATGGCAGGCTTTTTCACAGCGCGACTTCCTCTTGCTCAGCGGTGGCGACTTTTGCCGTCGAAGCTTGTGCGGCCTGGCTGAAATCACGCAGGTAGACGATGAACTCCTGCAACAGGCGATCCCACAATTCCAGATTGCCGCGCAGGTGATCGTGGCTCACACCGGCCGCCAGCACCACGTCCATTTCCATCACCAGAAACTCGCCCTGCAACGACAACCGCGCAAAACGCCGGGTGGCGTTCCACTGTTCGGCCACGCCCTGTGGCAACTCACCTTGCACCCGCAGCGCACAGCTGAAAGTGAAATCGACGTAGCTGCCCTGCTCCACCGCCGGGTTGCCGAAACGCACGGCATAGCCGATGCCCTGACTGGCGCTGAGCAACTGCACGATGCCGTTCTGTTCGGTCTGGTTGACGCGATAACCGGCCGCTTGCAGGACTTCGGTCAGGGATTGTGGGGACACATGGCTGATCAATTGGGTCATGACTTCTTCCTTGTTGGTAAATCAGTGTGCGAGCGCGGCTTGCGGCGCGTCGAATTGAGTCTTGTACAGCTCGTCACCGAACCCCTGGGCCAGCTCATCGAACTTGACCCGGGCACTGCCCGCAAAGGGCTGGCGGATCTTCATCACCTCGGCCACATCGATGTTTTCGTAGGCGCTGAGGATCTGCTTGGCGACGCCATACATCTGCTGATTCTTGACTGAACATTGCTGCACTTGTGTGTCACGTTCAGCCAATTGCGCCTGAAGCTTAGACCGTTCTGCCTCTTTGGCACGGGCCATGACCAACAACTCGTCGTAGGCTTTCTTGAACTTGCCGACCTGTTCGCTGCTGGCGGCGATTTGCGCCTGCGCCTGGCTGTGCAGGTTCTGCTGCTGGCCGGCCAACTGCTCGGCCACGCCTTTGGCCTTGGCCAGTTCGGCGGTCAATTGCTTGATCTGCGCCTGCGCAGCCTTGGCCTCGTTCTGCGCCGCCAATTGCGCGGCGCTGGCCTGGGCCTGCTGGCTCTGCAGGGCCTGCAACTGCTGGGTGGTGCTGCGCAACTGGGTGCGCAGACGTTCCTCCATGCCTTCGGCGTGCGCGCCTTGTGCGATGAAAAAACTCAGCCCCAACAGAAAAACTCGTGCGTGCATGACCGTACTCCCGGCGCCTTAGAAGCGCGTGTTGATCTCAAGCTGCAAGACGTCGATGTCGAACGGCGCGCCGTACACCGCCTCGGTGCTCAGCCAGCGGCCAGTGGCGTAGACGTTCTTCGCCAGACCGTAATTGCCGCCGAGGAAGTAGCCCTTGGCGTTGGTGCCGCCGAGGTGGAACGAGGAATCGTTGAAGCCGTCAGGCAAGGCATCTGGCTGGATGTACTTGTAGCCGGCGAACAGGTTCCAGTCGCCCTGCTTCTTCAGGTCCAGCGCGTTGCCGAGGGTGAACTGCACCATCCACGCATTGGCGCCGCTTTCGATGTCGCCGCTGCTGTTGAGGTTGTTGACGATCTGCCCCTCGGAGCGTTTGCGCATGTCGCCTTCGTCGTATCCGAGGTTGTGAATGTAGTTGCCCTGGCTGCGCAATTTGAAGTCTTGCGGCAGGTCGGCGTCCCACACCAGGTTCAGGTCGAGCAGGTTGAACTCCGATGCCAGGCCGACGAATTGCGGCTGCGGCGTGGTGGTAGGGTTGGCCGGGTTCGGCGTGATGTCGCGCAGCAGGAATACGCTGTTGCCCTTCTGCATGAACGCCGCACGGGTGCCATCGGTGTCGCAGCCCGGGGCGCCGGCCCACGGTTCGCAAGGGCTGGAGCGTTGGCCTTGAATGTCGTCGAAACGGTAATAGGCCAACGCACCCTTGAGGCGGTTATTGCTGTTGATCGCCCACTTGGCGCCGATCTGCGCGCCGTACAGCCACTTGTTGTCGCTTTCTTCCTTGTCGAAACCGTTGCTGGTGGTGGTGTCGTTGGTGTAATCCACCGGGAACGCACCAACGGTGCCGAACACGCCCCAGTCGCGGTTGAGCTTGTGGTCGAATATCGCCGCCACGCCGTCGAAATTCAGGTCGTTGGAATACAGCATGTCGGTGGACATGAACGGGTTGGCGAAGCGCCCGCCGGTCAGGGTCAGCTCATCGGTGGGTTTCCAGTTCAGGTAACCCTGATCGAGCCAGATGTCCTTCTTGGCAAAACCGCCGCCGAGGGTCTGGGTGGTCGACACCGGGTTGTTGTCCGAGCCGGTGCCGATGCGGATGCCGGCGGTCCACTCCGGCGAGATCACCGCTTTCATGCCCAACCGCGCACGCAGGCGGAACAGGTTGCTGCGGTCTTCACGGGTGTTGAGCAGCGGCGGCAGGCTGGTGCTGCTGTTGGGGTTCACGTCGTACGGGCCGTTGTTGTTGAGCTTGGCGAAGTCGACGATTTCGTTGCTGTTGCTGCCCGAGTAGTAGCGCGATTCGTCGCGCAGGCGGATGTCACCATCGAAGCTGATACGCGAAGCCCAGTCCGGGAAGGTGTTGGGCGCCGCCCAGTTTTCCTGCTTGGCGGTGGCCATGACCTCGGCCTTGACCTGATCGCGGATCTGGTCGCGCACCGCGGCCGGTACGTACTGCACGCGCACATCGCCCGGCGCTGCGACCGGACCTGCCGCCACCGCAGTCGATGCCGCTGCCTGCCTGGCCTGGGCAGCTTCGTTCTGCGCCTGGGCGATCAGCGCGTCGGCCTTGTCCTGTTTCAAAATGCCCTGCTCGACCAGCAAGCGGATCAGATTGATCGTGGCGTTCTCCGAGGGCGCAGGCGCTGCCGCGGCCTGACCGACCAGGGTCGCGATGACCATGCCGACCGCCAGGGACAATCGATTCACGTTGGAAATCATCTGCACACAACTCCTTTTGGCAAAGCTTGAATGCTTGGCAATGAATAAGTGGGTTAACCCGGACGCCGCCCTTGCAGGGACAGGCGCACAGGCAAAGTCATGGAGGCCGGTGGCCGTTCGCTCAGGTGCGGCGCGTTACGCAGCGCCGCCAGTACCTGGGTGTCGATCTCGGGATTGCCGCTGGACTTGACCAGCTCGACCCGGGTGATTTCGCCGACGCTGCTCAGCCACACATCGGCCTGCAGCGAAAATGCGAGGTTGCGCAGGTCGGGGTTCTCGCGTAGCAAGCGCTGAAACGTGAACGCGAGGAACTGGCTGTAGGTGCCGGTGCCCAGGCGTCCGCCACCCGCACCGGCCATGCCGCCACCCTTGCCGGCGCCGATGTTGAAAGCGTCATTGCCACTCTGCGCATCGCCGTCCATTTGCATCGGGTTGGCCAGATCGTCCGCCGGTGATGGCGGCGCCTCTTCCTCGGGCTTGACCTCCTGCGGCTCGGGCGTTGGCTCAGGCTCGACGACCTTTTCTTCCACCGGGGTTTCCGGCTCCGGCGGTTTTTCCGGTGGTGGCGGCGGCGGTGGCGGCAACGGAATGATCGTCGGCACCTTCGGCGCTTCACGGCGCACGCCGCTCATGTCATTGGCCCACTGCCACAGGAACCACGCGGCGAGCGCGCCGAGCAGCAGCCCGGCGCCCCACTTCAGGTAACGCAATGGCGAACGCTTCACCGGCAGCGGCTCGATCGGGAGTTGTGCGGTCATCACTCAGCCCTGCGTCGGTTTGCCGGTCACCAGACCGACCTGAGACAGTTCGAGCCGGCGCAACAGATCCAGCACTTCGATGACCTTCTGGTACTGCACGGTCGCGTCGCCGCGCACGATCACCGGGAAGTCCGGGCTCTGCGCCTTCTCGATGCGCAGGCGTTCTTCCAGCTCGGCCAGGGTCACCGGGTAGGCGTCGAGGAACACCTGACCGCCGTCGTTGACCGAAATCGCCTTGGTCTTGGCCTCCGACAGCGACACCGAGGCGCTGGCCTTGGGCAGGTTGATCTGGATCCCGGAGACCTGCGCGGTGGCGGTGAGGATGAACATCACCAGCACCACCATCAGCACGTCGACCAATGGGGTGATGTTGATGCTGTCCACCGCTGCATCTTCGTCATCGTCGTGGGAGGCATTTACGGACGCCATGGCAGTGCTCCTCAGGCCGGTACGGAGTGGTTGGCGTGATGACCGCGCTGATGCGACGCCTCACTGAACTGGCTCTCGCCGTGCATCTCCGCCAGACGCGTGATGAACTCGTCGACGAACACGCGCATGTCGGCGCTGACTTCCTTGTTGCGGGTGATCAGGCGGTTGTAGCCAAACAGCGCCGGGATCGCGACGAACAGGCCCATGGCGGTGGCGAGCAATGCGGCGGCCATGCCCGGCGCGATGGCGTTGATGTTGACGTCGCCGGCCATGGCGGTGCCGAGGAACACCACCATGATCCCCAGCACGGTGCCGAGCAGGCCGATGTACGGGCCACCGGCGATGGCGTTGGACAGGGTCGAGAGTTTCGAGCTGAGGGCCTGGTTCTCGCGGGTGCGCACGCCGTCCATCGAGCAACGGATGGCTTCGATGGTGGCGGCGGAAACCGAGGAGGTATCGGCGCCCTGCTCGCGGCGGGTGCGGATTTCCTTGACCGCCACCGAGTACAGGCGCCACAGCGGCGAATGCTGCAGACGCTGAGCGAGTTGCGCGTCGTCAGCGAACATTTCCAGGCGGGTGCCGACCTTGGCGAATTGCTCGCGGAAATCCTCGTTGGCCTTGCTCACGCGGCTGAGGGTGCGGTTCTTGCGCAGCATGATGATCCACGACTGGAACATCATCAGCACCAGTACGGCGATGATTACCCAGGCATCGACCGGCACCGCGTTGAGCAGGAAACCGAGGCTGCCGAAGCCGAAACCGGACTGTTCTTCGTCGACGCCGTAGGCCACCAGTTTCGACTCGGCGCCTTGGGAGGTCGCATCAGCCAGCAGCAACGGCGCCGGACGCGCGACTTTCGACAGGCGCAGTTCGTCGATGGCGCCCACGAATGGCTGGTACGGGCCTGCGGCCAGATCGCCGCCAATCGCCATCACCGAATTGAACGCCGGCATCGCCTGAGCGAGAGTCGCACTCTCACGACCATTGATGTACAGGCTGACTTTCGAACCTTCGGCGGTCAGCGCGACGTGCTGCCATTGGCCGGGATTCAGCGGCTGAGTGGCCACGGCGCGCTGGCCCTCGATCTCCACAAACGGCACACCCTGATTGACCCCGACCAGCAGACTGTTGGCGCCTTCACGGCGGGCCAGAATCAGTTGCTCGCCATTGGCCTGATCCAGACGCAGCCAGGCACTGAAGGTGAACGCGCTGCCAGCGCTGTGCTGCAACGATGGACTGGCCGGCAGCAGCAGCGGCTGACCGCTGAACTGCAAGGCGCGCCCGATCACACCGTCAATCGCCGCGCCAGTGGCGCTTTGCGCGGTGTTGCCGTAAGCGGTGGTGTCTTTGGCCGGGGTGCCGGTGGCACCGTCGAAGTGGTACAGCGCGGTGTAATTCGGATCGAAGGTCAGCTGGCCGTTGCCGGTGGCCGGCGCCTTCTGGTTGCCGTAGTACATCCAGATGTCCTGACGCTGACCGCCCTCGACATTCGGTACATCGACCCAGATCAGCGCCATGCCCATCAGTGCATCGAAGCTTTCGATCTGGTGGTTGAGTACGGTCTTGTCATCGGCGGCGACGAAGCGCAAATCCGCGCCATCTTCCTTGACCCCATCGAAGGTGAAGTTGCCGGTGTGCAGGCGCACCAGCAACGCGGTGCGGCCCAGCGCCTGATTGATCCCGGCGCCCTGCGGCGTGGTGTCGACGGCGATCTGTTTGCGGTAATGCCAGTCGTCCTGCCACCAGGCCTGAGCCGTGGCCGGGAGCACGAAGCCCAGGCAGATCAACAACGAAAGAATGAGGCGCTGCATGAACGTGCTCCTTTAAAAAGTGGCTTGAAGGTTGAAGTGCAGGCGCGATTCCTGCTTCGAGGTGTTCGGCCCTTCGAGTAGCGGGTAGCCCCAGTCGAGGCTGCCGGACAGCCATTTGCTCAGGCTGGCGCGGGTGCCGAGGCCGACACTGGCCAGGGCGTAACTGGCGTCCTGGTCCGGCAGTTCGTCGCGCAGGTACAGTTGCGCGCCTTCGGCGAAGGCGTAGAAGCGCCATTCCTGCATCCAGCTGCCGGCGTATTTCGCCAGCGACGGCGTGCGCAGCTCCTGACTGAGCAGTACGCCGTCATCGCCGGTGCGCTCGGCCGCCAGATAGCCGCGTACCGAAGTCGCGCCGCCGGCGGAAAACTGTTCGTTGGAGACCAGTGGCCCCGACGCCAGCTGGAACGCGCCTTTGCTCGCGCTCTGCCAGTCGTTGTCGAAGGTCCAGGTGAAGTTGCTGTCGCCCTTGAGCACGGCGAAACTCGGGTTGGCCCGGTAGCGTTTGTAGTCGAAGTCTTCGTCGGAACTGCCGTAACCGAAAATGCTGCGGGTGGCTGCGACCAGGCTCAGGCCGAGTCCAAGCTGACTTTTTTCGGTGTAGCGGAAGCCGTTGTAGGCGAAGGTGAACGGCGCGTATTTCAGCGGCACCTTGTCGCTCTCGCCGGACAGGGTCAGGCGTTCGTCGAAGTCCTTGAAGTCGATACCGGCCGACAGCGAGTTCGACCAACTGCCACTGGACGGCAGCGTGTAGATCGCCGACACCCCGTAGGAATGGCCCTTGCCCAGCACGTTGCTGCCGCCGATGGTGGCGACGTTGCTGTCGGACTGATAACCGGAGAACTGCACACTCCAGCGCTCGGTCAATGGCGCGGTGTAGGAGCCCGACCAGACCTTGGCGTTGTCAGTGTCTTGCGGCGCGGTGAAGAATGTCAGGTTGATGCTGTGGCCGAGCTGCCACAGGTTGTTGTAGCCGAGGCTGGTCACGGCGCGGAGCTTTTCGGTGTCGGCGCTGTAGTCGTTGTTGAGGCCGATGCTGCCGGTCCAGGGGTTCTGGTCTTCGACCTGCAAATCGACGTCCATGGTGCCGGGGCGTTGACCTTCGCGCACCAGCGGCATGACCTGGCGGCCCGGGGTTTTATTGAGCTGCGCCAGTTCGCCCTGAACCTTGGCGAAGTCCGGCACTTCGCCTTCTTTCAGGGCCGGGACGTTGTCGCGGATGTCCAGCGGCGAATAGTGTTTGGCGCCGACCACGCGCACCCGGCCGACCTTGGTTTCGCTGACTTGCAGATAGACGATGCCGTCCGCCACCGCTTGCTCCGGCAGTTCGACGAACACCGATTGGTAGCCGCGCTCCTGATAGGCCTTCTGCAAGGCATCGCGGGCGCCTTCGATGTCGCTCATGGCTTTCTGCGGGCCGAGAAACGGGTACACCGCTTCTTCGATGGCCCTGGCGTCGAGCACGGTGTTGCCGCGCACGAAGTATTCGTTGACGTCCACCAGACGTTGCGGCGCAGCAGCTTCGGCAATCTCTTCGGCGAATGCCGGTTGCGCGCCGGCCGTCACCAGCAGCCAGCCCCACAGCGCCAGCCGTGACGTGAAAATCTGATCCACACTACCCCCTGAATTCGCGATGACCTGTTGGCGCTGTTGCACGCCTTGTGTGTTGCATCCAATGGCTGGCGCGGCTAATTGCTGACGTGCGCGGCACCGCTGTGCTTGCCGAGCCAGGTATGCAACAACGCGAAGTTCAAGGAGAACTCGGGCATTTGCAGCAAGGCACCGCAGAACACTTCGCCGATGATTTTCTGAATGAGCTGCACCGCACGCCGGTTGTTGAGGAGCGTGGCGATGTCGCGACTGAGGACGTTGAAGCTCCAGACTTTCTGGTTCAGGCCAAGACCGACGAACCAGCGGAACAGCAGGTTGTAATTGAGCTGTTCATACAGTTGCTGCTCGCTGGGCACCGAATACAGCAGTTGCAGGAGCAGAATGTGCATGACGGTTTGCGCGGGGATGAGCATGCCGGGCTCGGCATTGAGTTCGTGCAGCAGGTCTTGATGGGCATCGAGCAAGTCGTCGATCTGCGGGCGCAGCAATACCAGCGAATGGCCTGGCGGAATGTAGCTGGAGACCTCTTTCAAGGCACCCTGCCAGTCATCCTGCGACACGATCCAGACCCACGGCGCACCGTAGCGATACACCGAAACCGGCTTCTTGCGCGCCGCTTCGACGATCTTCGACAGGCGCTGATCGAGTTCCTGCATGCCCACTTTCGAGTAGCGTTCCATAGTCCCCATTGCCTCACTCCCGGCGTCCCGCCTCGGCTTGTGAAAAGCGCCCCATTGGGCCCCTCAAGCGCGTTACATAGGCATGACCGGACTGGCTATGTGCTACCGAACTTTTGTCATAAAAGCTTCATTAAAGGCGGAGTCAAAAGCGAAAAATCAAACACCCAGGCATCTTTTTTTTGAAACTGAACAGCTGCAAGGCGGGAGCGAGCAAAGTCACTCCCACACAGGCATGCATGTCAAGAAGTGCTCGCTTATTGGTTGATCAAATCAAAATTACCAAAAACTTCAATATTCGCAGGACCATGAGGCTCGCCAATATTTTTCATCTTCATGGTAAACAGGCCGTACGCTCGCTGCGGTGATTCGTGGAAAACAATAGAAATCCATCCTGACTCGGGAATGTACTTGAAGGAATGCATGTCCGAATAATCGACCAATGAGGCTTCCAAAATATTCTTGACATCGTAATGACCAGTAGGCGTTCCGGGCGCGAACTCAAACGTCAGACGCTTCCGAGGCCGCATGGTACCGCCAGTCGCGCCCTCGTATGCAAAAATCTGAATACGTTGATTGTTTTTATCAAACGAAATCTGATCGTGAACAAACTCGGTAAGACCACCGACGATTTCAATTTTAAAAGTTCCTGTGGTTCTTTCATTCCGCTTAACTTCAACTTTATTTTTCATTTCACACACTCCATTTTTCGAACATTTTCAATCAAGAAGGACACTTAAAAATCCAGACATAACTCAAAACAATGAGAATAATGCCGTCACTATTACCCCATATAAATACATGCTTGCCCACTGTCAGAGTTGACAGTGGGCAAGCATAGGAAAAAAGATTACGTTGAATATTTTTTAGTCGTAAACCGGCCAAGTCTGGATGATTTTGCCGCTGCGCACGGCGAGCAGATCACCGAACTGCAACAACACCGCTTCGGTCTGGGTGGGGCGCAGGAAGACTTGATCTTCGATGGTCAAGCCAACGGCGTTGGAGCCGTTGACCATCTCCTGATTCGAGCTGCGTCCGTACACACCATTGCTCTGTAAACCCGGCGGCGATTCGAACTCGGCCATCCAGTTGCCGCCGTAAATGAAAAAGGTCTGGCGCTGGTTGGTGTCCCACCAGGAGAACAGCCGCGACTTGTCATCCAGCGCCGGAATGTTGACCGCCCCCGTACTCTTCAACACAGGCGTGGCGATGTAGGTCGCCGGCACGTGATCGACCAGCGACGGCAGGTCGTAGTGCGTCGGTTTGAGCATCGCCGTGCCCACCGAAACCTCGGTGCTCAGCCGCTCGTTTTCATGGATGCGGTAACTCGGGCTGCCGGCGGTGTTCAGGCACAGGTTGTCATTCCACAACGTCGGATACTGCTGGCGGGTGAAATCGACGCAGCGCTGATAAATCACCATGACTTTGGCGAACAGTTCCTCGGGCGAACCGAGAATCCCCGGTACGCCCATGCCCACGAACGGGTCGTAACCCATGAACCCGGCGAACTGCAGATGCTGCGGATTGGCGCTGATCAGCGTGAGCATCTGCCCCAACACATTCACATCACTGACCCCGCCGCGATGCAGGCCGACATCCAGCTCGATGTTGATGCGCATCCGCGTGCCCAGCCCCTGCGCCAGCGCGAGGTATTGCTGCAGGCGCTCAGGCCCGTCGAGCAGCCATTGCAGTTGCCTGGAAGGATCGAACGAGCCTTTGTGGTTTTGATAAAACAGCTCGGCTGAACGCACCGGCAACGGCTTGCCGAGCAGAATGTCGGACTGCGGAAACGTGACCGCATCGTGATTGAGAAACGGCTGGTGAAACGACATGAGTTTTTGCGTCCCGGCCCGTTGCGCGATGTAGCTCAACAGCCCCGGCGACGGCAGGGACTTTTCCACCAGACGCAATTGCTTGCCGCCGCGTTTGGCCGACTGCATCACCACGTCGATGTTGTGATCGAGGCGATCCAGATCGATCAACAGCACCGGGCGCATCGGGCCTTTGTCTTTCAGTTCATTGTTCAGCGCGCGGAAATATTCACAGTACGGCGCACCTCGATCACCCGGTCGCAGCCAGGCGCCCACGCCCACCAGTAAAGCGCCGACACCCAATGTGCCGAGCATGAAATTGCGTCGATTGAGCGCCATCAGCTCACCCCCAGAATTGACGACAGATGCGCATTGAGAAAGCGTCCGCTCGGATCCAGCGCCTGACGCACCTCGACAAACTCGCGCCAGCGCGGATACAGCGGCTGTAACGTGCGGGCGTTGAGCGTGTGCAACTTGCCCCAGTGCGGGCGACCGTTGTACTTCCAGAAAATCGGCTCGACCGCCGCGAAAAAGTTGTGGTGATCCATCTGATAGTGCTGATGCACCGAGATCGAACAGCTGTCGCGGCCCTCGAACATGCTCAGCGGAATATCGTCGGCTTTCACGTAGCGATACTCGATGGGAAACCAGGTGCGCAGGTCTTTGTCGCGAATCAGTTTGAGGATCTCGCGCAGGCACGCCGGGCCGTGTTCGGCAGGCACCGAGTATTCCATTTCGTTGAAGCGCACGGTGCGCACGTTGGCGTAGATGTCGAACGAGTCACCGACCCGATCATCAAAATTCGCCAGATGCCGCAGGCTGTTGAGCAGCGTGCTGCGCAGCTCAGGGAAATCGCTGCCGTACTTGTCGATCTTCTCGATCAGGGTCACGAACTCGTTGCCGCCCTCCTCTTCGGGCGGGATTGGCGGGGTGGCCGGGTCGCTGGTTTCGTTGAGGGCGATAGACAAGGCGTAATCGGAATGGGTGACCACGAGCATTTCCCAGTGCTGATTTTCGCGGGTGTTTTTGTCGAGGTCTTCCAGCAGCTCTTCGGTCCTGGCGATCCACTGGCGTTCGCGCAGGCGATAGGCCGGGCGATTTTGCAGGCGGATTTTCGTCGCCACGCCCAGTGCGCCCAAGGACACCCGCGCAGCGTTGAACACCTCGGGATGGCGCTGGCTGTCACAGTCCAGCACCTCACCATTGGCCGTCACCAATTGCATGCCGCAGACGTGGGCGGAATAGGACTGAAAGGTTTTGCCGGTGCCGTGGGTCGAGGTGGAAATCGCCCCGGCGAGGGTCTGATAGTCGATGTCGGCCATGTTTTGCAGCGCCTGGCCAACGTCCTTCAGCGGCACGCCCATGCGCGACATCGGTGTGCCGGCAGCGAATTCGGCCTGCAGGGTTTTCGGGTCGTGATCGAGCAGCCCGGTGAAATAACTCAGCGACAGCAGCGTGCCGTCGGTGGGCACCAGCGCACTGAACGAATGCGCCGAACCGACCGGGCGGATTTTGCCTTGGGCCTGGCGAATCGCAGCGCTCAGTTCATCGAGATTCTTCGGCGCCAACCGCGCCGCCGGCAGGCAACTCTGCCCGCCCGACCAGTTGCGCCAGGGAATCAGTCGCGGTGCGCGCATCAATTGCCCCAGCGCGGGATTGGCCGCCAGTGCAGTGAACGCGCCGACGATGCTTGCCCGCTGCAACAACTGCCGGCGTGTCAGATCCATGCTCATGCGCGCACCCTTATTGTGGGAGGGGCTGGTCGGCCATGAAGCCGATCAGTTGCAGGAATTGTTCTTCCGAACACTCGACGCACTGGCCCATCGGCGGCATACCGTTGTAGCCGTTGATGGCGTGGTCGAGCAGCGTGTCGGCGCCCTGCTGGATACGCGGTTCCCAGGCTTTACGGTCACCGGTTAATGGTGCGTTGGCGGCCGGATTGGCGTGACACAGCTGGCAGCTGTTGGCGTAGATCTGCGCCAGTGCCGGGTCGGAGGGGGTGGCGTTGCTCGCAACGCGATGGGTGGCTGGAGGTTTGGCGTCATCGCCGCAGCCAGGCAGCGCAATCGCCAGCGCCAGCAAAAAGGTCAATCGCAATGCCCGCATAACGATCCTCGCGTGGGATGCCGTTTATTGTTGTGAGCCCACCTTAAGGCAGCGGCGCCAGAGGGTTGAGGGCATTGCGGGACAGTGAGGGGAACTTCGGGGGCCAGCAGAAAATGTTCAAACCATACAATTCAACTGTGGGAGCGGGCTTGCTCGCGAATGCGGTGTGTCAGCCATGAGGATGTCAGTTGAAAGGACGCATTCGCGAGCAAGCCCGCTCCCACATTGGATTTCATAAACCAGTCAGAGCTCTGTTCCGCATCTCTGCGTGACATTCGCGTGACATTGGCGGGTTTAAATGTCGGCGCATTCAGGCGTATAACCTGTAAAGACTTTTTGATCTGTATACGGACATCAACACGGGGTAGCGACATGACCACAGCAAACATCCTTGGCAATCTGTTCCCTTCTGTCAGCGACATCCCGGAAAAATACCGCCTCGACGGTCAGGTCGAGCAACGCGAATACCTCGTCGATGGCGAACTGCGGCGCTGGGACGGCCCGCTCGCACAAGTGCGTAGCCCGGTCTATATCCATGGCGAAAGCGGGGATGAACAAGTGATCCTCGGCAGCACGCCACTGCTCGACGCCGACACCGCCCTCACCGCCCTCGATGCCGCCGTGCGCGCCTACGATCGCGGTCAGGGCCAGTGGCCGACCATGCGCGTGGCCGAACGGATCCAGCACGTCGAAGCGTTCCTCGGGCGTATGCGCCAGCAGCGCGAAGCCGTGGTCAAGCTGCTGATGTGGGAGATCGGCAAGAACCTCAAGGACTCGGAAAAAGAGTTCGACCGCACCTGCGACTACATCGTCGACACCATCAACGCGCTGAAGGAACTCGACCGCCGCTCCAGCCGTTTCGAACTGGAGCAGGACACCCTCGGCCAGATCCGTCGCGTGCCGCTCGGTGTCGCACTGTGCATGGGCCCTTACAACTATCCGCTGAACGAAACCTTCACCACGCTGATTCCGGCGCTGATCATGGGCAACACCGTGGTGTTCAAACCGGCCAAGCTCGGCGTGCTGCTGATCCGCCCACTGCTCGAGGCGTTCCGCGACAGCTTCCCGACTGGCGTGATCAACGTGATCTACGGCAGCGGCCGCGAGACGGTCAGCGCGCTGATGGCCAGCGGCAAGATCGACATCTTCGCCTTCATCGGCACCAACAAGGCTGCCAGCGACCTGAAGAAACTGCACCCGAAACCGCACCGTTTGCGCGCCGCGCTGGGTCTGGATGCGAAGAACCCCGGCATCGTCCTGCCGAAAGTCGATCTGGACAACGCAGTCAGCGAAGCGGTCACCGGTTCGCTGTCGTTCAACGGCCAGCGCTGCACCGCGCTGAAGATCCTGTTTGTGCACGAGGACGTGGTCGACGCCTTCATCGAAAAATTCAACGCCAAACTCGCCACGCTCAAGCCGGGCATGCCGTGGGACAGCGGCGTGGCGCTGACGCCGCTGCCGGAGTCGGGCAAGGTCGACTACCTGCACGGCCTGGTGGCCGATGCGCAGAGCAAGGGCGCACAAGTGGTCAACCCGAACGGCGGCGAGAGTCGTGAGTCGTTCTTTTACCCAGCCGTGCTGTACCCGGTGACGCCGCAGATGCGCGTGTACAACGAAGAACAATTCGGCCCGGTGGTGCCAATCGTTCCGTATCGTCATCTCGATACCGTGATCGATTACGTGCTGGAGTCGGATTTCGGCCAGCAACTAAGCCTGTTCGGCACCAACCCGGTGGCGATCGGCCGACTGGTCGACACTTTCGCCAACCAGGTCGGGCGGATCAACCTCAACGCCCAGTGCCAGCGCGGGCCGGACACCTACCCGTTCAACGGGCGCAAGAACTCCGCCGAAGGCACGCTGTCGGTACACGATGCGCTGCGGGTGTTTTCGATCCGCACACTGGTGGCGACCAAGTTCCAGGACAGCAACAAGGATCTGATCAGCGAAATCATTCGCGGCCGCGATTCGAGCTTCCTGACCACCGACTACATCTTCTGACGAGGACTTTGCACTGAGCACCTTCAGCACCCACCGACTGCCACCGCTGCTGCGGCGAATCCTGCGTCCGTTGCTGGACCCGTACCGCCGCTACCAGCACGCCCGAGTGATTCACGCGGTGCGGGTAGCACTGGGGCTGCTGGCGACCATTCTGCTGACCACCGGCATCAACCTGCCCCACGGCGAGTGGGCTTCGGTGACCATGCTGGTGGTGATCGGCGGCCTGCAACACCACGGCAACATCGGCAAGAAAGCCGCCGAACGCGCCACCGGCACCCTGATCGGTGCCGGCGTCGGTCTGCTGCTGGTGGCCCAACAGGCATGGCTCGGCATGCCGTGGCTGACCTACTTTGCGATGGCCGTGGTCTGCGGATTCTTCTCCTATCACGCCATCGGCAAGGGCGGTTACACCGCCCTGCTTTCGGCAATTACCGTGTTCATCGTCGCCGGACATGGCGACAACCCGATCACCGACGGCTTGTGGCGCGGCGTCGACATCCTGATCGGCATCGCCCTGGCCCTGGCGTTTTCCTTCGCCCTGCCGCTGTACGCGGTGTATTCGTGGCGCTACAACCTCGCCGATGCCTTGCGCGACTGCGCCACGTTGTACGGGCGGATCATCAGCGGCCAACCGGTCAGCGCCGATGAACATCTGAAGCTGATGGGCCGGGTGACTACGGTTATGGTGCAACTGCGCTCGCTGATGCCTTCAGTGTCCAAGGAAGTGAAGATTTCCATGACCGAACTGGACGCGATTCAGCGCAACCTGCGAATGTGCGTCAGTACCCTGGAAATCCTCGGCAACACCCGCCCGGATGCCAACGACCCCGACGCCATGGCGCATCTGCAATCGGCGCTGCGGGCCGAGCACCGGGTGATCCGCGTGCAACTGATCGGCATGGCCCGGGCCTTGAAGTCCGGCGCCACGCAACGTCTGCAGCGCCCGCTGGAGTTGCCGGACGCCAGCCTCGACACACCGGTCTACAGCACGCTGGACGGTTACCGCTTGCTGACCCGACAACTGGCGGCGAACATCGGCGAATTGCGTCAACGCCTGGCAATGACCGCGCCGCGCTGGAACATCTGAGTCGTCGGAAAAAACCCATGTAACAAAGCTGACATCATCACTACAATGCGCCGCACAACGGATGTGACATGGACGCATAAATGCAATTCAGGAAAAGTATCAACGCCCTGCGGGCACTGGCTGTGCTCGCGGTCGTGCTGTTTCATTTCAAGGTGCCAGGGTTTGAAGGCGGATTCGCCGGGGTAGACGTGTTCTTCGTCATTTCCGGGTTCCTGATGACCGGCATCATCTTCAATGGCGTGCAACAACAGAACTTTTCCCTCCTCGGTTTCTACGCCTCCCGCGCCCGACGCATCATTCCTGCCTTGCTGACCCTGTGCGTTGCGTTGCTGGTCTTTGGCTACGCCTATCTGCCGCTGGACGATTTGCGCGAAACCATCCGCACGATCAAGAGCAGCCTGCTGTTCAGCTCGAACTTCAGCTTCGCCCAAAGCGGCAATTACTTCGCTGCGCCGCTGCATGAAAACTGGCTGCTGCACACCTGGTCGCTGTCGGTCGAGTGGCAGTTCTACATGCTCTATCCCGTGTTGATCATGGGATTGCACAGATTCTTCGGTACCGGCAAGACCCGCTTGGCCCTGGTCGCCCTGGCACTGATCTCACTCGCGGCGTCCGTCGTTATGACACGCCTCAACCCGACGTTTGCGTTCTACATGTTGCCCACCCGCGCGTGGGAAATGATCGCTGGCGGGCTGGTCTTTCTGTTTCCCTTGCGGCTCAGCCAGCGCGGCGGCGCGATTTGTGAAGGACTCGGACTGTTGGCGATTGGCATCAGCGTGCTGTTTTTTTCTGAAGCTGATGTGTGGCCGGGCTACCTTGCACTGGTGCCGGTACTGGGGACGATGCTGGTGATTCACGGCAACACCCGGTCCGCGTTCAGCAGCCATCCTGCGCTGCAATTTGTCGGGAGCATTTCCTACTCGGTGTACCTGTGGCATTGGCCGCTGGTGGTGCTGTTGTACCTGTGCGGACTGTTGAACAGTTGGCCGCACGTGATCGGCGCAATGATTGCGTCGTTCGCAATGGGCGCCCTGTCCTACTACCTGGTTGAATCCAGGGTGAAGAACGGTACGACCGCCACACGAACGGTGATCAGGTTCGCGTCGCTGACAGTGGCCGTGGTTGCCGTGTCTGCGGTGACGTCTTCGCTGGTCAAGGACCACCCCGACTGGCGCCCGGCGCTGGTCGAGCTCGGCCAGCCGGAATACACCAGCAAGCTGTATCCGCAGGAGTGCTACCCGAACGAATTCGGGGCGGCGGATTGCAAACTGGGTACCGGCGAGGTTTCGGTGATTCTGTATGGCGACAGTCATGCGCAATCGACTGCAGCGGCGGTGCAAATGGAAAACCCGCAGGCGGCGCTGTCCTGGTCCCGGGGCGGTTGCCCGACCCTGGCCCACTTCGCCATGCACGACAAGACCGTCGAAAGCCAGTGCCGGGGCTTCAATCAGGAAAAGCTGCAACAACTGAAAACCGCGTACGCCGGCGTGCCGGTGGTGCTGTTCAGCCGTGCGGCGCTGTATGCGGATTCGGGCCGGGAAAACAGCTACCGGATTTCCTTTCCCGAGCGGCAGGCCTCGTTTGCCGACGCCTATACCGAAGAGTACGTCAGCACGGTGTGTTCGATCGCTGAAAACCATCCGGTGTATATCGTCAAACCGATCCCGGAAATGCCCTTCAGCGTCTACAAGGGCCTGAATCTGAACCGGCGATTGTTCCGGCAAACCACGGATATTTCCCTGCCATTACAGACATATGAGAAGCGCAACCGCATCGCCATCGCGACGATCGAAGCCGCCGCCAGCCGCTGCAACGCGACGGTGATCGACCCGACGCCGTACCTGTGCCCCAACGGCAACTGCATGGGGTCCAGGGACGGCGTGCCGTTTTACTTCGATGACAATCATCTGGTGGATGCCGGCAATCAGCAGCTAAAAGGCCTGTTCAAGGATCTGATCAAACCGATTTGAGCTGACGCCGGGTTTTCAGCCCCCAGCCCTGCTGCATGCCGGCGGCGGCCAGCAGAATTGCCGCCACACCGAGCCATTGCAGGGTTTCCAGGCGATGGCCGAAGGCGAACCAATCGACGAAAATCGCCGCAATCGGGTAGATGAACGACAGCGCGCCCGTCAGTGCCGTTGGAAGTTTCTGGATCGCACCGTACAGCAGGACATACATCAGGCCCGTGTGGACAATGCCCAGCGTCACCAGACTGGCCCATGCACCGCTGGTTTGCGGCAGGCCGTTGAAGTGCGCGAACGGCGCGAGCAGCAGCACCCCGGTGCAGACCTGGATCAGGGCGATCAGATGCGGCGGTGTGCCGGTCAAACGCTTGATGATCAGCGCCGCTATCGCGTAGAGCAACGCCGCGCCCAACGCCAGTGCAATGCCCAGCAGATATTCGCCACCGCCCTCACCCTGCCCGCCATGGGCGCTGACGATCGCCAACATGCCGAGAAAGGAAATCGCCAGCCAGAACAGTTTCTGCAGGGTGATTTTCTCGCCGAGAAACAACGCCGCCAAGCCGACCAGCATGAACGGCTGCACGTTGTAGACCGCCGTCCCGATGGCAATCGATGCCCGGGAATACGAGCCGAACAACAACACCCAGTTGCCGACAATCGCCACACCGCTGAGTACCGCGAGGAGGAACGTGGTGCGGGTCAGAATACCCGGGCGCAAGAAGCCGAACGCTGCGCAAATCAACAGCAAGGTGCCGGCGCCGAACACGCAGCGCCAGAACACCACGTCCAGCACCGGCTGCCCGGATACCAGCACGAACCAGCCGATGGTTCCGGAAATCAGCATCGCGGCGGTCATCTCCAACGAGCCGCGACGGGTTGTTGTGTCCATCATTAATCTCCCTTGGCATTTGACGAAAGCGTGGCAAAAGTATGCCAAGTCGACACCGCGTGCCTCCAGCGCAAAAAGCAGGCTAAACTCGGTTTCTACCTTTTTTATCGCGGGTGGATAGCGGTAATTGCCTAATGTGGGAGTTGCACCATGACCGACGACATCGACCAGATGCTGATCAGTGCCCTGATGGAGGATTCGCGCCGCTCGCTCAAGGCGTTGGCGCAGATCAGTGGCCTGTCGTCCCCTAGTGTGGCAGAACGTTTGCGCCGCCTCGAGGAACGCGGCGTGCTCAAGGGTTATACCGTCGAGATCGATCCCAAATGCTTCGGCTATCAACTCCAGGCCATCGTCCGGGTGCGGCCACTCCCTGGCCAATTGCAGGAGGTTGAACGGCAGATCATGGCGATCCCCGAGTTCACCGAGTGCGACAAGGTGACAGGCGAGGACTGCTTCATCGCCCGCCTGCACGTGCGTTCGATGGAACAGTTGGATACTTTGCTCGACCGTCTCAATACGCTGGCCGAAACCAATACCGCGATCGTCAAGAAAACCCCGGTCAAACGCCGCTTGCCACCGATGGCGTGAGTGCCTTTTCGGCATGCTCGGCGTAGATTGACGTTTTTCCGACGAAGGATTGGCGGTAATGAGAATTCAGGCAGTGATGCTGACGGTGTTGATGCTTGGCGGGTGCGGAACGGTGCAGACCGTTGCACTCAGCGACAAGGCTTCCGTGGATCAACTGAAAACCCAGAAAAGCTACTGCGGCGCTGTTCCGCGCATTTACAGCGGTGTGACCTACGACTTCTGCATGCTGCACGCCGAAAAGCCGGATGACGTCGACGCGTTCAATTACAACAACGCCTCCCTTGGCCTGGTGGTCGATGCGGCGGTTTCGGGTGTGCTGGATACATTTCTGCTGCCCTACACCATTTACAAGCAACAGGCCGATGGCAGCATCGTCATCAACTGATCCGGTTTACGCTTTTCCCCAGACAACAAAAAACCCGCCTAAGCGGGTTTTTTGTTGATTCACAAACAGCGATCAGTCGTCGCGGCTCATGATGCCGAAGATCTGCAACAGGCTGATGAACAGGTTGTAGATCGATACATACAGGCTGATGGTCGCCATGATGTAGTTGCGCTCGCCACCGTGGATGATCGCGCTGGTCTGGAACAGAATGCAGACCGACGAGAACAGCACGAAACCGGCGCTGATCGCCAGTTGCAAACCGCTGATCTGGAAGAACATGCCCGCCAGCGTTGCACCCAGCAACACGAAGAAACCGGCGGTGATGAAGCCACCGAGGAAGCTCATGTCCTTGCGGGTGATCAGCACGTAGGCCGACAGACCACCAAACACCAGCGCAGTCATCGCAAATGCCGAGCTGACCACTTCAGCGCCGCCCTGCATGCCCAGGTAACGGTTGAGGATCGGGCCAAGCAGGAAACCCATGAAACCGGTCAGCGCAAATGCAGACACCAGACCCCACGCGGAATCACGGAGTTTGTTGGTAAGGAAGAACAGCCCGTAAAAGCCGATCAGCACCACGAAAATATTCGGGTAGCCGACGCGCATCTGCTGAGCCACGAAAGCCATCACACCGCTGAATGCGAGGGTGAGTGCCAGCAAGCCGTATGTGTTGCGCAGGACGCGGCTAACCTCTAGCTGCTCAGCCTGCACGCTGTTGTGAACTGCGTAATCCTGTTCGCGCATGGCGACACTCCTGTTGGTTTGAAACGTTCAGTCGCAAAGATCATAACAGACGCTCTGTAACAAGCCATGCACAGAGTTTGACAGTGTGTTTCATTCAGGTATTATGGCGCCCGCAACGCAACGGAGGTGTGGCCGAGTGGTTTAAGGCAACGGTCTTGAAAACCGTCGACTGTAACAGGTCCATGAGTTCGAATCCCATCGCCTCCGCCATATTTGATACGACAAAGCCCTGATTATTCAGGGCTTTGTCGTTTCTGGCGGTTGAGTTTTTTTTGGACTTTTCCAAGGCGTTACAAAACTTTTTGCAACGCGTTACAAAACTTTCCTCTCTTCGGCGTCCTGCCAATCGTTAAAACACTCTTCATGTAACACGGTGCTACGCTCATTCCTTGGCTGCCAAGGAGATCAAAATGCCCAACTCTGACCTGCTCCCTTCCCTGCTCTTCAAGATCAACGAAAACCAGCTCGCCCTCGAAGCCGCCATCATGGAGTTGTCCAACTGGGTCGAGCAGCGCGGATCGGCAGATGTCGCCGAGAACGTACGAGGCGCACTCTGGACGATCGACAAGAACGAGGAGTTCATCAAGATGACCTTGGCCGTTTTGATGGCGCCAGAATGACCGTTATCGGCAGAAAGCCGCCGCCCGAAAAATCCGAATAACGCGACAGCAACCCGTGTCGTCAAATCTCCCCAACAGCCTGCACTTCGATTTTAGTAATTCCTACCAGGCTGGCCTGCTCCAGGATCTCTCCAGCAGTCGAATCGGCTGTCGGCATGATCAAGCTGTTCTCGCCATCTCCAAAATGTAGCTCGAGCAGATGCATGGCGGCATCGTGAACGGCGAGCTCAGATTGGTTCAGCTCAATCTCTTGTGTACGGGGCTCGCCGTTGAACAGATAGTGGATCGTGTAGTTGCGCATGAATTGGCCTCGATGAGTGGATACCTACAATCAACCTGACTTTTTAGTCAGTTTTTAGTTCAGCCAGACGACTGACACGCAACTCGTCGCCTCACCCTCGCCCACCTGTTCGGCCTGAATTACTGTACATGCATACAGCATTTGTACAGCGAATCACCTTCCATGAATTTCGACCAAGCCAAATCTCTCCGGCTCCAGCAATGGCGCGCGACTCTCGACGACCAGGACTTTCGCATGCAAAACCCGGAGGCACACCGGGAAACGCTTCATCAAATGGCTGCTGTCCTGCACACAGAGGGACTGATCGATCAGCTTGAGCAGTTCGACATGAACGAGATGGCAGACGCCGCCTACTGGCATTCTGTCGAGGAACTTCAAAACTCGCCGGCCCAGTACCGCGGAGCATCGACCTACGATGTCGTGCAGGTCGACACCGGTAGGCTGCTTGGCAATATCAGCCGTTCCATCTTCAACTTCGAAAGCGACGAACCACGCGGCGCCTCGTTTCCCTACGACGGCAAGGTTTACTCTGGCGCGGACGGAGTGCGGCTGACCTTGGGGCTTTCCCGAAAGATCGGGACAATCTCGGGCCTGTTTCTGGAACTGAATGGGCGCCGGTACCAGCTCGTTGAAACCGAGCGGGTTGTTTGCGGGGTTGATTACAAGCCAATGGATGATCCAGACGCTTACCGCGCTCTGGTTGATGCGGCTCAAATCGCCAAAGAAGAGCGAGACCTACGCGCTTTTGAAAAGGTGCGCCCGCACATCGAGTCGGCGGCCTTCTGCATGTGTCCTGCCTGCCTCGATCAGTTTGGCGCCCGGGAAGACTGCCCAACCTGCTCCGGAAAAGGTTTTGTGACGAAGCCCGCGCCCGCGGGTCTACGCTGAAGAAACCATGCGAGGATCGGGCAATGTGCGGACGACTATCCCAGTACAGTGGCATTCACGACTTCGTGGCAGCGCTGAGCATGCCGAACGCTCTGGTCAACTCGACCGGCGAGCAACCGCTCGAGCGCTACAACGCCGCGCCGACCGCCCAGCTTGCCCTCTTTCACCAGGAAGGTCAGTTCCTGCACGCCGACATGGTTCGGTGGGGATGGCGCCCACACTGGGCAAAGGATCGTGCCGCGCCAATCAATGCACGCGTTGAGAAAGTCGCCCACGGCCCGTTCTTCCGCGCAATCTGGCCGCACCGGGCGATCATAGCCATCAACAACTGGTTCGAGTGGGTCGACGAAGGCGGGCCGAAAAAGCAGCCCTATTTGATCAGGCACCGGGACCAGTCGCCGATCCTGTGCGCCGCCATTGGCCAATACCCGAACGAAGAGCACGGCCCGGGCGAGCATGACGGCTTTGTGATCATCACAGCCGACAGCGCTGGCGGCATGGTCGATATCCACGACCGGCGGCCGGTTGCGTTATCGCCTGAACTCGCCCGGGAATGGTTGGATCCGGCCACGCCGAAAGAACGTGCCGAACAGATGGTGCTGCACCAGGGGGAACCGACAGAGGTGTTCGAGTGGTTCAAAGTTGACCGGGCGGTGGGGAATGTCCGAAACCAAGGCCCGGACCTGATCAAGCCGATCGATTGATCAACTGTGCGTCAGCGTTTTCAGCCGCTCTACCAAGGCGGCTTCGAAAATGATGTACAGCCTTTCCGCATCGCCGGCGCGCAAAGCCCCGCCGGTTTCCAGTCCAAGCACGAAACCATCCGCCCGCGCGCACGCCTTCACAGCGATGATCATCGAATCAGCCCCGACGATTTGCGCCAGCAACCGATCCGCCTCTCGTTTCTGCTTCTCGCTCAGCACCACGCCTTCCACATCAGCCACCTATTACCTTCACTACGACATCCAATAAATGACAGAAAGTACGACTGAAACCCAGATAATCGTCATCACAATTGAGTAGCCAGCCAGTTGCTTGTCCATGTGCCCGCATCATCCAGATCGAACGTAAATGATGGTTTACCGGTGTTCACCTCGCAACGATAGCGCCGAGCCATCACTCGGTGGGCAGTCTTCTGCGTTTGCCAAAGCTGCTTTGATCGCTTAGTGAGCGTGAAAACTATGACCTGCGCTGGACAAGCGCTGGCACAGGCAGGTGTCATTGAACAGCGCAAGCGCCTGCACATTCATCAAGATGTAACATTTTTGTGATCCCCGCATAGCTCAATGATATCATCGTGGACCTTTTATCATGGAGTGCTAGAAATGGATCTCAACTCAATCATGCGCCTCATCTCAATGGCCAGCTGCGCTCTGATCTCGATTTGGATGCTGTGCCTCATCACTGGCGCCTGCTACCAGCTCAATCAAATTCGCATCGACTGGATTGATCGCAAGCCCTTCAAAATTCCTACAAACCCGGTATTCGATTTTGTCCTTCGAAAATTAGGACTTGAGCAGTTCGATAGGCTGACGTGTTTTTGCGGTGTAATCGTCATGATTCTCGCGTGGCCATTGACCGTGGTATTTGCTCGCCTGATTTTTTCAACGATACGTGCCTACAACGAGCAATCTCAAATGGAAGCCCGCTGATCGGTCAACCCTCTTTAGCATTAAAAACCTGCTCGCGAAGCACTTCGCGAGCACGGCTACATTTAGCATCTGCTGCCCAATCACATAGCTCTTAATAATAATCAAGCTCCTCCGCCATCTCTTTCTTCAGCGGCGAAACACTGACCGCACATATTCTTGACACGCCTGTAGCGCGATCAATCCCCGATCACCGGTGTCGGTGATGGCGATAATTCGTTGAGCATGCGGTGGGTCAAGTCGGGCTCGTACGGCTGCATGATCCACGCCGCCGGCGCCGGCGGTGGCTGGCACCCCACAGCCTTTGGCAGCGTCGGTTGCGTCGATGAGAACTGACAACCGCAAATCAGAAGTGGCAAGGCGATCGCGCAGGTGATCTTGGTTCTTTTGAGCATCGGTCATTTTCTCGAAGTGGGTTTGCTCACTTGCCGCCAGCCGCTGCTCGAGCGCGAGGCGCTTGTCCTGCTCGGCCTGCTGAGCAGTGGCGGCAGCCTGGGTCAGTTGATTGAGGGTTTCGGCGTGCTGCTGGGCTTGCTGGGCCAACACCTTCCCGTACCGCCAGTCCTGAAACTGCCAGGCGCTGCCGGCGCCGATCAGCACCAGCGCTATCGCGCCCACCGCTTTCCACGGAACGGCAATCACGCCACCACCTTCAGCGCCTTGGCGTAAAGTGCAGCGCGATCCTCGGCGCCGTTCGGAACCCGCCCTCGCCGGCCGGTGTTGATGATGCTGCCGATATTCGCGTTGTCGCCGGCATCGGCCAAGGTGTTCAGCCCGTTGGTGGCCCAGAACCAAGCAGCCGACATGCACGCATATTGCGGCTGCTCCAGCAGCTCAGGATGACTGAGCAAGTCCAGACCCAGCGCCTCGCCGCACTTGGCGTAGTTTGCGCGCCCGGTCACCTGGATCAGGCCGCGCCCTCGGTACTTGAGGCCGTCACCGGCCACGGTGTTTCCCAAATCCTTGCGACCTTCGTATCCGCGCTGAGCGGCGGTCGGCCCCCAGATCTCGCGCACATACAGCAACTGGCCGGATTCGTGGCCGATCTGCGCGATGAACGCGGCAACGCGCTTGGTGCCAACAATCTGATAGCGCTGCATCGCCGTATTGAGGGCAGGTGCAAAAACGCCGGCTTTGGCGCCGGCGTTCGGGAGTATCTGCAGCAACTGCTGCTGAGTGATGGGCATGGCTTTCTCCAGGCGAAAAAATACCCGCTCGGCGGCGGGTGTTCGGTTTGTGCTCGAATCAGCTCTCGTCGGTCGCTCGCGCCATCGGCGAGGCTTTGATATCGGGAATGGGAGGCTCCGCCGGCCATGTCGGCGCGGTAGGCCAAGTCACTTGGCTGGTGACTTTGCCCAGCGAGAACTTGTAGGCCTTCCAGGCTTTCAGATTGATGAACAGCGCGGACTGCTCGTCTTCGTCTGCCTCGGTCGCCTCGCCGGCGTCGATGCCATAGCCCAGCGTATCGATCCGATCCTGAATCCGCAGGATCTGCGCATTGGCTGCGGTGTTTTTGGTGGCCAGCAATGCCTTCATCTGGGCGAGCTGGGCCGCCGCCGCGGTGGCCGCTTTCATCTGCGCCGTGACCAGCAGGCTCCAATCGACGGCGCCAACACCTTGCTGGTACTCGGGCGCTGGCAGCGGCGCGGCACTTTCACCGTCGACCGGGATCGGCGCCGGGAACAGCACCACACCATCTGGCACGTCCAGCAGCGGAACCGGGAAAGCCTGTTCCGGGCTGTAGTTCCATGGATTGGGTAACCACAGCGTAAGTACCAACTGACCATTGACGCGTTCCACGTCGCCGGCGAACCACTCAGAGCTGATCGCCGCCCAAGGCAAGGTATCGCCCTCGGCCACCCGGGCGAAGTCGAACACCTGGCCATTGACCGCAAGAGCGTCGCCCGTTCGAACCACATGCAGGGTGTCATCCCGGCGCTGGGGGGAAAGTTTAATCATCGTCAGAACCATCTCCCGACGCAGAGAATCTTGATATTGCCGAAGGTTTGAGCCGAGGCACCGTTGCGGAAAACGAACCCCACGGTGTTGTTGCTCAGCGAGTAGCTGGTGAGCACGCCGTAGGTGTCGTTCGAAGAGTTGGGAACTACCACCGCGCTCACGAAGAAGATGTTGCTGATGAAGTTGACCGGCGTCCCGTATGGGCCAAACGCGGCGAACGCATTGGCTGCAATACTCGGGTTGCCTTGAGGATTCATGAAGCAAATAAGCGTGCCGTCGGCGAATTTCACATACTCGCCATTCGAGTTGGAACCGCGCTCGACAATTGATCCAGTAGGCACGCCACCAGACTGGGTGACGAAACCAAGAATCGCGGCGGGTGCCAGTTTCGTTGCGGTCCCCGTGCTGTTTCCGGTGCCGCCCTGCGCGATTTGCAGCACCGCGGGAAGCGCTTGTGGTGACCCTGTCGCGCCCAGCATGGCGTAGATTTCATCCATGTTTGACTGGGCCTTTGTAAAAGCACTGCGTGGCGTATCGCCGCCCACGCCGGTAGGAGCAGTGCCGAGATTTATCGTCTGCTTGGCCATTAAAAAATCCTGATTTTGAATGAGTAATTACGCGATCTCACGCGTTCATCTTGGCAAACACAGCCGGAAGGAAAAACGCGTAAGGGTTATTGGCGGCAACAGTTACGGCGTAAAGCGTTCCCGTAGAGAAATCCCAAGTGCAATAAAGCTGCCTTGGGATCGTCCCGCCAGAAACCATGGTCATTCCAAAGTTATTGATGAGCATGAATTCGTTTTGGGGAAAGCTGAACGGTACGGAGTAGTAGTTTCGGTACAGACCCTGATCGGTCTGATCCGACTTCACGTATGTCCAATTCTGGAAAGCTCGCGTGAATGTTGCATTGGGCGTTCCGGAGTCGAAAAGCATTTTTCCAGTTCCGTCCCAAAGCCGCATGCCGTACTGCGCGACAGCTTGCGCTGCGAACGCTCCCACAAAATAGCGCCCGTTCGGCTGAGCAGTGGCGCTGCTGTAAGTGCGAACATAGAACCCAGTCCAGTTCCCGGCCGTCCCTATCATCCGCACACTGCTCAGGCCTGCAATCAGAGCGCTGTTGCCTGGGCGGACAAAAACCAGCGGCGGCTCTTGGGATGTAACAGCCCTCGCGAAGTAAGTTGTTGAGCCCATGCCGCCTTCTTCAGTCGGCGCATATCTTCCACTAGCGATCACCATCAGACGGGAAAATTCAGAATCGATAGTCACTACATCGCTGGTGTTTTTGAACTGGAGGCCATAATCCATCAGTTAAACCTCATCACGATCAGCCTCATCGTCCCTGAAGCGATCGTACTGGCGTACCCCCGCGTGTGGTTGTAGACCCTCGCCACGTTGTCGACGAGTTCAGTTTCAAACTGCTGCTGTTGGTCGGTGTACGCTCCAATTGGAACCACAATCGCGCAACCGTTCGCTGGTCCAACGCCTGGAACCGAAAAATCCTGGTTGGTCTTCGCGGCGTTGCTAAAAGTCACCAACGTCGATAGCACCACGCGGATGGTGAACGAGTTTTCGTCGACCTGGAGCGCGCCATCGGCGCCCCAGATCCGCATGCCATCTTCCATTGATCACCCCAAATAGCCGAGCCGCACACGCAACACGTTGTTAGCGTCGTAGACAGAGACGTTGAGCGAGTTGATCACCAGCCGCCCCTGACCCGGGACGATTCCGTTGATCTCAAGCGTTCCGTCTTTGTTGAGAATCCAGCCCTGCTGGCCAGCGATGTAGTTGGTCGAGCTGATGTAGCTGCCGATCTTGGCGTTCGTGATCGTCCCGTCTGCCACGAAGAGCGAGCTGATAAATGTCTGTCCGTTCTGCACTACGAACGGTGCGCTGGGACTACCGCCCAAGCCGTTCACAACAGCGAACCGATCAGCACTCACCAGGAACTGACTCTGCAGACCCGCCGGGCCGTTCTCGATACCGAGCCCAATGCCTGCCGCGATGTAACGACCGTTTGAGTCGATCTGCATTTTCACAGACCACATCGTCGACGCCTTTCCGTCGAGGGAAACTTGCGCTTGGCTGACCTCCTGGATCGCGGCGCTGTTCTTACCCATCTCGACCTGAACGGTCTCGACGAGCTTGCCAGTGGCGACGTCGCCTTCGATTACAGCAGACTGCAATGACCAGACGCCAACGAAGGCTTGAGTCGAGCCCGCATAGCCTTCAGTTTCACCCGCCAAAGGCGGATTGACCTGTGCAAACACCCCATCAACCTTTTCCGATATCGCATCCACTTCACCGGACACGACCTGGATACGGTTGTTGACCGACCCCAGCAAATCGGCAGGCCCGTCAATGAGGTTGATACGATCGCCGAGGTGCTTGCCCAGCGCAGACTCGCCGATCTGGCCGGAGAAATATTTCTCGTACTCGGTCTGATCCGAACTGGCTTGGCCGTTGACTCCGAGGCCTACCGGATACCATGGCCCGATGTTACCGATTCGATCCACTAGACGAGCCCAAAAGAAGAAACTGGCACCGGCCAGGATGTTCTGCATTTCGTACGATGCCTGCGGATAGGCGAAGTCACCGAGCTTAATCGCGTCGTCTTGAGACGTCGTCTTGCTGTACCAGACTTCTGTTCGCTGAGTGTCCTCTGCGCCTGGTGGAAAACCCCACGCCAATCTGATGCCATAGACAAGGCTTGTGGCTGTCAGGAACGACACCGCCGGCGGCAGCCCTTGCTTTCCCTTCAGGTTGGTCAGGATCGAGTTGCGCCACTGCGACGAGATGTCGAACGCACTCACCGCGCGAACCCGGGCCACGTAGGCGCCAGCGTAAATGCCGACCACGTCAACGTTGGTCATGCCGGTACGCTGGACCTTGATCCAGTTGCCGCTGTCCTTGCGCCACTCCACGTCGTAGCCGACCGCGCCATCAACGGCGGGCCAGCTGATCGTCATGGTAGCCACCGACAGGCCCTGCACCACCGACGACGTCGATGCGAGGGACACACTCGCCGGAGCCGGTACGACGGTGATCGGAATCACGCTGATCGGCCGCTCTTCCAGGCGCGCACCGGTATCGATGTGGGCAAATTTGCTCGGCTCGAACTGCAGCGCGCTGATCTCGAAGTCGCCTTCGGTGGTGCGCTTGGTGCGCAGCACGCGGTACAGCGGGATCGCCAGATCATCGGCATCAAGCGCCCATTGCAATTGCGCGACTGGTGGCTCGCTGTAGGCGACAGTCACCGTCACCGCGCGGCCATTGACGCTCTGCACGGTGCGGCCCTCGGCGCGGCCGCCCGGCAGGTTGATGATCAACCGGTCGCCGGCCTTGGCCTGGGTATCGCGATCGAGCGTGACGACGCGGCCAGCCGCTGACGAGATCCGCCCGCCGACCTCCCGCCCAGCCAGCAGCGAATCCGCCACTGGGATGATATGGCCCGGCAGCGGAATAACGCCCTCCATGCCGGTCTTGAACGACACGGTGCGGTCCTGGTTGTTGCTCAAGATCGCCCACTTGCCGCGGCGCTGGGCCTCGGATGCGCGGGTGCAGCCAATGGCGCTCAGTTCGGTCGGCCGGTCGCCGTAACGGCGCTGCAGATCCAGATCCGCAAACGGAATGACGTCGGTGTCGTAGTTGTTGGCCGGGTTGTCGTAGCTGACCAGTGCCCGGGTGTACCGGGTCTTCGCCGAGGCGCTGCCATACGAGAATTTGCCGTCGATCACGTTGGCCCGGGTGAAGACGTAGTCGAAGTCCTGCGCGCGCGGCATGTCGGCCTGCATCACCAGCTGGCCTTGCGCCCAATACGTCATGCCCCGGTAAATCGCCGAGATATCGCGCAGCAGCGACCAGGCGTCGGCCTTGCCCTGCAGGTTCATATCGCAGAGGAAGCGCGGCTCCTGACCGGCAAGCCCGTTCGGCACCAGTTGATCGCAATACTGGGCAATCCGGTAAAGCTCCCACTTGTCGACCATGAACGGCTTGATGCGTTTGCCGAGGCCGAATCGGTCTTCGGTGCAGATGCCGTAGGTGATCCACGCCGGGTTGTTGGTCCAGGCCGATTTCATCGAGCCGTCCCACGTCCCGGTGTAGGTGCGCTGAATCGGATCGTAGTTGCTCGGCACCATCCAGCGCCGGGCCTTGCACTTCACGGTCACCGCCGGGATGTTGGTGACTTGCTCGGCGTCGAACTCGATGTAGAGCAGCGCGGTGTTGGGGTAGCGCAGCTTGGCGTCGATCACCTCGGTGTAGCCGGCGATCACCATCTTGTCAGCCACCTTATTACTGTTCTGGTTCGGCGTCAGGCGGCGCACGCGGATCTGCCAGCCCGTAGTGGCAGTCGGCAGATCGATACGGCGCGAACGCTCGTAGCGCGTGGTGGTCTTGCCGTCGACAGCGTCCACCAGCACCTGCTGATAGGCGCCGCCGTCGGTGGCTAAGTCGACGGCGTACTCGATGCGGTAGCCGCCGACATTGCTCTCATCATCTGCGCGCTGTAGCGCCTCCCACGCAAAGCGCATGCGCACCGCCGACAATTGGGTGTTACTGATCGAGCGCACCCACGGCGCGTCGCTGCGCAGCTCAATGTTCAACGAGGTCTCGTTTTCCACGGACGGGATGCCCGGGATATAGGTCTGAACCACCGAGCCAGAGCGCCAGTCCCACTTCACGTTCGGGAAGTTGTAGTTGCCGCTGGCATCGCGGATCGGTGTGTTGTTCAGGTAGATGTCGTAATCGGTCGGTACGCTGTCGAACTCCCCCTCGCCCACGGCGATCAACAGTTTCGCAAGGTTGGTCGAGCGCAGGCTATCGCTGGCTTCGACCGGCGACTTCGGCTTGCTGCTGCCGCCCTTCTCGCCGTGGATCTCGATCTGTTGCGCTGCGCCCATGCTTTCCTCCAGGCATAAAAAAACCGCCTCGCGGGCGGTTGGTGTGTTGCTGTCCTGCTTACACTTTGTCTTCAGCCAGGATCGAGGCCGAGATGATCATTCCACCCCACCGGCGCTCTCCGATGCAGATCGGTACCGGATTGCCGCTGGCCGTGGTGTTCTTGGCGCTGCCGAAGGCGTAGGACGGTGCGTTTTCAGGAGATGCGCTTTGAGAAAGTCCCTTGGCCTGTGGGCTGAGCATCTGCACGACGCCGCCAGCAACGAGGGCAACCCCCATTTGGACGGCCCAGGTCTGGCCGAAATAGGTGCCGGCGACGATTAGCACAGCTCCAATTACTGTCTGTAATAGACCTGCACGCTTGCTCCCGGAAATCACTGGGACAATTCGAATCTCTTGGGCTCCGCCGAGACCGAAATCTTTTTCAGCTACGTTTTTCCGGTTTCTGAAAATGGCAAAGCGCATCCCTTTGCGCTCAAGATCTTTAATGGCGCCTTCGAATCCTTCAATAGTGCACTTCAACGCTTTGAATGCCTCGCCCACGGATTTGCTGCCAAGCTCGCGGTGATGGACACGACCAAACAGCTTGATAAGCGGCCCTGAAAGAAGAATGGTCGTCATGGCTGGGTTGTTACTTACCGTCGCTGCCACAGTTTTCTCCGGTCATAAAAAACCGCCCGTAGGCGGCTTTGTCATTGCATCGTGGGTGATAAATCCATGCTCATTGATGAGTCGATGGATATCCTGAATTTCTTGGTGGCACCAGCCTTTATGTTGGCTTCCCGCTCTTTAAGTCCGCTGCCGCATGACGATGCACCGACGATGTGCTCACCGGCGGTGACGTAGAACTTTGCAGTTTCACCAGAACCAATCTCGGCAGCTTTTCGCCCGTCGATGCTCACGGATGTGTTGCAGCCGCCACCAACAAAGCCGGAATCACGGGTAATGATCAATACAGCGTCACCGGAGGCCGGCTTCTGATATGCGAACAGGCGCGAGCTCGGCACAGGGTCAGCCTTTCCAGACGGCACCGGCGAAGTCGCACACCCCGCCAACAGCGCTACCGCCAGCGCTCCAATAAAAATCCGCATACTTGTTCCTTATGAATTTGATCGTCGGCCGATCGGACCTAATAGGCGCCTCAGCGATTATCGTTGGTCGATCTCAATTTTCTGAGTTGGATCAGGACTGTACTTCTGCCGCTTCAACTGAGGATCACCGGCTGCCAAACAGAAGAAATAGATCTCCGCTTCGCCGCAACCACCATGCAGCGCACATTCACTTGCCTGCATGTGGTCGAGGAGTATTTCACGCCCCTGTGAGGCGCAAAACACGTTCGCCTCCTTCAAGGCTTGGCCTTTCGCAGAGGCAGGTCCGCCGAAAGGCACCCGAGTCGAAATCGTGTAGGTGTCAGGCCCAACCTTTATTGGTCCGCTATCAGAGCACCCCGCCAACAGCGCTACTGCCAACGCCCCTACGATCAATTTCATGCAGGTCACTCCTGTGTAAACGGTGCACGATATCACCGGGGCATACGGAAATGAAAAAGCCCAGCGCAGACTGGGCTTTCTGTACCACTTGATAATTTATAGCGAACGAAGCTCGCTGAACGCTCGAGCGATGCAGTATGGAATCACCGCGCAGGTCAATCCCATCGCTGCCGCTGCGGCTTCTTGAGGAGCGCTTTTTGCCAACAACATCCCGCCGAACCCAACAAGTGCACCGATCAACGACATAACGATGGTGACGATCCACATAAATTTGGCCAATTTCATTCCCTTCATCTGCTGAGTTTATTCACGATCCGAGCCGGTCGCGCGTTGCAAAATCTACAGTCACACTCAAGTACGAGTCAAATTGCCATCACTCGCGCTGGCCAAGCCTGTCCAGGCATCCAGTCTGGATGGAACTCCAGTAACCACCGCCAACATGCCCGTAGTAGCGTTATGCCTCCGATAAATCCATACGAGGGATTGAAGATGGCAGAGGTAATTGCGAACACCGCTCACTATGTTAGGAAGATCGCGCCGACGATTCTTGATGAGGTAGAGAAGTGGCAATACGTTTACGGCATTGGCGCAGCTGTACCGGCTTCTGGCATTTATCGGTGCACAGGTTGCGGCGATGAAATCACCTCCAACAAGGGCGATAAGTTCCCGCCACAAAATCGGCACCAGCACGCCAACTCATCGGTTCCCGTGCAGTGGCAGCTGATAGTCAAGACTCAGACAAAAGGCTAAAGGATTCCCCAGTCCTTTGCCTGCAAGCCCAAGGACTGGGATTGCGCCAATTTCGGCGCGTTTATGACCTGGAGGTCGATGTGAGTAGTGATAGCGGGAAATGGGGATATCGGGCTGGTCCAAGTGACGCGATGAAAAAAGAAATCGGACAAATTGCGGTAAATCACGCCCTTTTTGAGTCTCCTCTGATGAGGCTGTTCCAGTACTACACCCAGGTCCCCGAGGCGAAATCGTTTATCTTGGCGAAATCACTGGGACTACGTGGCAGCGCGCTGCTTCGTGTAGTCAAGGACTTCGCCAACCACAAGACAAAAACCACGCCCCCCATTACGCCTGCACCTATCTTAGAGCGCTTAAACAGATGCTTAAAGGACTACGAGGAACTTTCGAAAATTCGTAACGAAGTTGCTCACTGGCAGTGGTATCCGTCTCCAGAAGGTGCCGAGTATGCGAATGCAGCCTGCGATATCCGCAGGGACTCGGAGGGCGGGCAGATAATAAAAGAATTTACACTGGAGAATCTAAAAGTTCTCGCGCTTAACCTGATATTCACCAGCTCCAACCTCGAGCTGGTAGCCGACGTTATTACAGGCAGGACACCAGCATCGACAGTGACAGAGCGGTTCGAACAGTTTGATGAGATTGAAATCAAGGTCAGGGAAGCGCTGCTCTCTCTACCGGAGCCTTCGGTTGATGCACTGACATGATCCTAAAGAGATCTTCCAACAAGAGAGTTGTGATGAGCGGGTCGTACAGGCTGTAAACGTACTCCATGGCAGCTTCGACCATCACATCCGTAACAATTACATTGGATATTTCAGTTGACGTGCAATCGGCGAATCTTGCTAGATTCGCCATTGCGTGCTCCTCAATCCAAGCAGATCGACTCATAAAGCCCTCCTTGCAGCTTTGGCGCGATAGCTGATTTATTTCGCATCTTTGTGCCTGAGGATCATGCGCGTCCGGTCAAGCCACGGCCCACCGAAAACGATGACCTCCGATGGTCGTCCGTACAGGTGGTGCAGCAGGAACGGCCCGGGGCCGAACGTCGTCGCGTCCTCACCCCGCAGCGCCGGGTCAGCGCCGAGGAAGATCCCAGCATGATTCGGGTAAACCGTCCGCCCTACTTCCATCACGATCATGTCGCCGCGCTGCGGCTGGTCGACCCGGTAGAACCCGGCGGCCTCGTAGTTCGCCTCGTACAGACTGGTGTTTTCCTTGTTCTCCCACCAACCATCTGCGCGCTTGAAGGCCTCGAACTCAAGCCCCCATTCGCGCTTGTACCAATCCGCGCAGACCTGCCAGCAGTCCCAGGCGCCGTGTACGAAAGGCCGCTTTAGCAGCGGCACCTCGCCGGACGGTGTGATGGTTCGCAGATCGCCCTCGGGCCAACTCAGAATGTGCCAGGGCAACGCGGTCGCTTCGCACATCGCGAGGTCGCGCGGCGAAGGCCGGCTGGTAGCGTCTGGATGCGAGTGCACCACGCCGATCACTTCGCCGACGTCTTCGGCCGCCGCGTATTCCTCTGGGTCGATTCGAAATTCCTCGTTCGGCTCGGTCGAGACGTTGCGGCACGGGTAATACTGCTGTTTGCGGCCCACGGCCAGCAGCAGCCCGCAGCACTCTTTCGGGTACTCGGCAGCTGCATGCGCTTGGATCGCATTCAAAATGTGTTTGCGCATATCAGCTCCTTGCAATCAGCGAAACGGCCGGGAAGCCGCCGAAAGGCAGCGGGTTGCCCTCGCCGAAGCGCGGGATGCAGCCCTTGCCCAGTGTGGCATCGCACTCGTCCAGTTCAGGGTTGTCGGTGACAACACCGTCCTTGGTCACGTACGGGCCGGTGTAGCCGCAGCTCGGCCCTCGGTAGCCGCCGGTAAGGCACCAGTGGCACAGCGTCGTGGCCTGCCGGCCGATGGACTCGTATCCAACGTCGCCCGGGCTGGCCAGCTCCCAACTAACGTTCTCCCCGTCTTCGTTCGTCTTCTGGTCGATGTACCAGACCTCGATCGTCTCTTGGGTTGGATCTGCCGTCGGATTGCCGGCCGGGAAGTTCGCCGCGTCGAGGTAGGTGCCCAGCGTATGACGCATGGTCAACTTGAACTCGAGCAGATCTTCGAACGCGAGGCACAGCGCCGTGATGCGCCCATTGACGTTACCCACCGATAACGTGGGCCGGACGGCAGTTCCGTCGCCGTTCGCCTCGATGCCGTCGATCTGCATCGGCCAGGCGCTGTACTCGTTGCCTTGCCAGTAGATCGCCTTCGCCGGCAGCTGGTCCGCGTTGTCGCCGGCAGCGATCAGCTCGGCCGCCGTATGGGGGATCGCGTGCCCGTGGAAGCGCAGTACGTCCGCGCCGTAGTCTGTGCCGTCCAATTCAAAGAGCAGCACTTCGCTGCCAGGCTCGAGAACCTGGATGTCACTGATCAGCGGCATGATTGCCCCTTATGGTTGGAATGCCCGCTCGAACGTGGCGGTGAGTTTGAAGACTCCGCCGCCCATGGGAGTGGGAGCGGGATTTTTGCAGGTGAACAGCCCGACCTCGCCGAGCGGCGTTGTCCAGAGAAACGCTTTCGCGCCGGCGTGCCGGTCGAGGAACTTCATGATCTCCAGCACCGTGGCCTTTTGGCCGACGCAGGTAACCGGGTAGGAGTCCTCTTTGTTGTTCGGGCCGTCGCCGACGTTCTGCGCATAGCCGTCGCCGAATTTCGAGGTGCGCACCCGATAGTTGATATCGGGTGTTTCCCCGCGCTCGGTCGGCCAGTTGAATCTCTCGATGGCCATCAGGCCCTCCCATTTGTCAGGCGCCAGATCGAACCGCCCGGCTGCAGCGCTCGGGCAATCGCAGTTTCCGCTTCGGTTTTCGCAGCCTGCTGGATGCTCTTGCCAAGTTGGTTGGTTGTCTCTTGCGAAACACCTGCCCCGTCGCTCCCAGAAGTCTGCACCGAGACCGCTACCGGAAAGTTGTACGTGTTGCCGCCACCGCCGGACATTGCGGCCAGAGCAGGCCCGCCGCCGGTGGTCAACGGCGTGACGCTGCCGCCGTTGGCACCGGTCATCAGGAACGACCGGCCGCCCTCGTTGTAGAGCTCCGGCCCCAGTTCGTTGACTTCGTACAGAGAGTTCGGCGCAACAGGCCCGCCAGCAGCCCGATATCCGGAGAGATCAAACCCTGTGTAGCCGGCCTGCGATGCTCCGAGATCTGAAGACACGGCACCGGCAGATCCAGCGGCCAATCCATTCCCGCCGCCGCCACCGAAGTAGGAGCCAGCTGCTGATGCAGTAATACCGAACAGAGCGCTGAGTCCTTGAGAAGTAGCCTGTCGAGTGGCGATCTTCGCCATATCCGCCAACACCGATTTGGTGAAGTCAGAAAACGAGAATTTGCCGTTGATGGCGAAACTGGCTAAAGCGTCCTCTGCCGAGCTGAATGCATTGGTGAGCAGGCTTTTCGTCTGTCCCGCCGCATTCTGTGCGGACTCCAGATAGTTCTGCCATGCCGACGAGGCTCCGGCACTCCAGTCGCCCTGGGCTGCCGTCATCTCGTCGTAGTTGGCTTGAACCGTATCGTGCAGATCCTGCTGAGTGGCCTTCAGTGCCGCCAGCTTCTGCGTGTACTCGTCGAGGCTCATGCCGCGCGAGCCATCGCCGTACTGGTTCGCCAGATCCAGCTTCTGCTGATTGAAGCGATCGTCGATGCCGTTCTGCTGGCTCATCAGATCACGCTGACGATCGCCGAGGCCGATGCCCGCCGCCGCACGCTGACCCTGCTCACGCAGAGTTTTGACTTGTTGCTGCAGCGCGCTGCTGTAGGTGTTGACGGCCTCAGTCTGTTTCTTCAGCCGGCCCTCCTCGTTCTTCGCCAGCACGCTCAGTTCGGTGTCAGCATCCTGCTGCACCTTGACCACGGCGGCCCGGGCGTCGGCGATTTTCTGGTCAAGCTGGATGCGCTGTGCGGCCGATGTGCCGGCTTTGCTCTTCGCCGCTTCCAGTGCGGTGATCTCAGCCTCATACGCAGCAGTGACCTCGTCGCGCTCGTTGCCGATCATGGCTTCACGCGCTTGCAGGTAGTCAGCCTGCGAGATCAGCCCAGCCTTCTGCGAAGCCTCCAACTCCTTTTGAGCATTTTTGTACTCGGCAAGCACGGCATTGAGCGCGTTTTTCGAGTCATTGAACCCGGATAGATCGACGCTGCCAGCGCCTGCCTTGGCATCCTTGTTTTGGTCGTCAATCGCCTTGCGCAGCTTGTCGTAGGCACCACCAGAGAATTTCTTTCCATCGAAATTCACGCCATCAAGCAGTGGCGACTTCTGGCTGGTCTTGTCAGCGTTCTGATAGAGCTTGGTGAACTGGTCATCGAGCTTCTTGTACGCCTCCTGACGCTTTGCGAGCGGGTTCAGGTTGTCCATCTGTTTGTCCAGATCCTTCTGGACAGCGATCAATTCCTTGTTCGCCCGAGTCGCTTCGCCGGTCGCGGCAGTGTTGCTTTCGCTCGCTGATAAGCGCGCCTTCAATCCTACAAGCTTGGCCTCCAGTGCCGGCGTCGAGTCGTCGTTCTCGCCGCCGTTTAGCCCCAGAAAGGAATTGAGTGAGCTCAGCCCATTCGATATCGCACCTGTGACCCCGCCCCCTTTCCGAGTATCCAGCACGCGCTGGGTGATCTCGATCTGCTTTGCCAAGTCAGGGAAAATCTCTGACCGGACTTCAGCGTAGGCGCCCTTGATGGCCACCTTCACTCGATCCCAATCCCGTTCGATATCGGATAGCGATTCGCGGTAGTTCTTCAAGCGCTCCTGGGCCGACTGATTGAGATCTTCACTCAGGGTGTCCAGCGCTCGCTGATGGTCTCCCTGATCATCAATCGCCTTGATCGTCTGGTACTGCTCGTAGGTGAGCAGCCCATACTGGTCGCTGATCTTCTCCGCTGCTTCTGTGGCGGTGCCACCGGCATTCGCGAGCGACTTGGCGATATCTCCAGCGCCCTTCCCGGTCACTTCACCTATTGCTGCGGCGGCCTGAGCCAAGTTCTGCATTTGGACGCCGCTGGTAGCGGCACCGGAAGCCAGTGCAATCACCGCCTCGCGAGCGCCTGCAAAGTTCTCAGTGATCGCCCCGGCGGTATCGGCCATCACCTTGAGGCTGGCAATGCTCTGACCAGCATCGTTCGATCCGCCGTTGATGGCGACGTTGAACTCGCGGGCCCGCTTCTGTGCGTCGAAGTAGGCATAACCCAGCGCGCCGAGGACACCGGCCAGCAAGCCGGCGGGAATCAGCGCCGCGGCAAGGCTCTTGGCAGACGCCCCCGCACCGGCGCCGAGCTGAGCAACAGCCCGTGCACCACTCCCCCAATCCCCAGACTGCAGAGCATTGGTCAGCTGCATCACGTTTTCTTGCGCCTGGCGGGTGCCGAGCTTCAGCTTGTCGAATGCAGTTTCTGTCGCGGTGAGACCGGAGCGCTCCTTTCCAATTTTTGCCAATGCTTCGTTGTAGCGAACAGCATCATACTCACCGATCTTGTGCAGTTCGTTGAGAGCCCGCTCACGAGCCTCAAGCTTGGCCAGCTTGTCCGTGACCGGATCAATGCCATTTACAGTCCGTTTCAGCGCTTCGATCCGGCGGTTTTCAGCCTCGATCAGCCGTTGCTTCTGAGCCACCTCCTTGGTTTCAGCTTTCTCGATCTTATCGAAGGATTTTCCGAGCCGATCCTGGTACGCCTCCTGCTGCTCAATGGTGACGAGACCGCCCCTGCGAGCGCGCTCCAGCAAACCTTCAGCCTGGATCAGTTGCTCCATGCTGCCGATGTTGCCGGACATCGCCTTGTCGAGCTGGCTGATGATCGCGATTTCACTGGCCGCACTGGCGCCTGCCTTGCGGCTGGCATCGACCTGGCGCTCTTTGGCGCCTGTGGCCTTGTCGATACCCTGAGCAGCCTCATTCTCGGCCTGACTGATCTTCTTGCCAGTGTTGGCCAGGCCTTCGCCCGACTTGCCGAGATCATCAATCGCTTTTTCAGCATCGACCGCCGAATCGACCAGCTTGTCGAGATCGTCAGCCGCCTTGGATGCCGACGAGGAGTTCACCTCGATACCGAGGGACGCGAAGGTGGTGCTCATTTACTGTCCCTCTGTTCCGCCATCACCCGCAGGGCTTCGGCTTCCATGACGCGGATGTCTGGAAAGACGTCGGCGACCTCCGAGCGGGTAAGGCCGAGAAAGCCGGCAACATGGCGAATTGACGTGTAATCGAGTCCGGTAGCGCCGCACGCGCCTGTACGCCACTGGGTGCCCATAGCCTCGAAGACCTTGAAGGCCTGCCAGACATCAGGCCAGACCTCACAGATCTCATCGGGTATGTCACGAAGAGAAAGGCCGAAGGCCGCCAGCGATTCGGCTGACGGCCCCGGCTCGTACAGCTTGCGGGAGACGCTTAGGAGTTTCCCAAGCGTGCGTTGCTGAAGGCATCGGAATAAGCGGCCAGCACCGCGCCCGGCGTGGCGGCGATTGATTTGACCAGGATGCGCAGGTTTTCGTCGGCGAACTCTTCGGCAATATCCCAGCCGGCGACAATCGCCTTCAGCTGCTCGACCTGCAGATCAATCAGCAAAGCCGTGAACTGCTCAATGCCGGTCTCTTCCGCTTTCTCCTTGAGCGCCTCGTGACGCTCACCCCACTCTGCGTAGAGGCCAGCCAGTTCGGTGCGGTCGCGATACTTGAACTCGAACTCGACGCTAACCGGATCGCCACCGACCGTTGGCAGCATGACGACGTACCTGAAGGTTGGATTCCGGGCGAGTGTGAACTTTGCCATGTGCCTTCCTTACGCCGAGGCGCTGTAACGGGTTGGGCGGCCGGTCAGCGCGATGCTGATAACGCGGGTCATCAGGTTGTTGCGCGACATGGTCGGGGTCGAAGTGATCGAGACGTAGCCGTTGTAGATGATCCGGCTGCCGCCCGGCAGGTTCAGGCGCAGAACGCGGGCCTGTTTGTCGTCGTCCGCGGCCTCGCAGACATCGACATAGGGCTGCGACGGATCGTCGGCGACCGTGATGGTCAGGGTGATCGGATTCTTGGTGGTCGGCATCTGGCGGTCGTCATCGTCAGCCAGGAAGCCGAACGTCAGAAACTGCTGGTCGCCGCCGCTCGAGCCGAGCTCGGTGATTTTCGAGATCTCGGTGAAGGTCGTCACCTCGCGGGTGGCACCGACGCCCGAGCCGGCCGGATACTGCTGAATGTTCGTGGTGTTCACGCCATCGAGCGCAAAGGTGCCGCTGGCAATCTCGCCGACTTGCACGGCGCGGCCGTCCAGGCGGGTCCAGCCAGAGCTGAGGGCGATGATGTCGCCCTCGGCCAGTCCGTGCGCTGCAGCGGTCGCCACTGCCGGGTTGGCATTGGTCAGGGCAGTGAATGGGATTGCAGCGCCATAGGCGGAAGCAATTTCGAACGTTGCGCCGTTGGGCATTTGAATGCCGGCCATGGGGTTTTCCTCTCTTTCAGAAATGACAAAACCCGCTCAATGGCGGGTTCTGGGTTTGCCCAATGGGCGGATTAGTTGGTATCGGCTCGGTACATGAACGACACCGGTACGGTGAAGGTCGTGTCGCCTGGAATACCTGGCCCCTGATCGACCGGCGTTATGGTCACCACGGTCAACGAATTCTTCGTGATTCGCTCGTACAGCGGAAACAGCGCGGCGATCTGGTCAGCCAGCGCGCCCGCCGCGCCGCGATACTTCCCTGCTGGTGTCACGATGCTGACCTGAAACACACCGGTGAAGAGCTTGTGATCGCCGCCGAGCGTGCCGCTTGCGGTGTCGCCCGGCAGAGTGAAAGCTCGCAGGTAGGTGACACTATTTCCGGGTTCATAGGCCTCGTTCTCGACGACAACCTTTAGGGGTGTCGGCAAAGCCTTCGCCCAGGCGATCAGTCTGGCCTCGAAGATCGAAGCGATGATGTTGTGGCTCATACCTGGTTGTTCCTGATGGCTTCGTCGACGATCTGCTGGAACCGCGCGAGCGTGATGCGCACCATGCCGCCCGGTGCCTGCTTAGAATGGCCGTACTCGAGCGGCACCGCATATGGCAGGTTGTTCACGATGTACGCCGTTTGCCCGATGGTCAGCTGCTCGACCTGAAGCCTGAGCTTCGCCAGCGTGACGCCGCCGGCCGGATCGACCTGATCAAGCTCACCTTCAGCCGGCGTTCCAATCGAGAATTGCCAGTTACCGCGGAATCGGCCGCCGACGTAATCCTTGCCAGCAACCAGTCCATTCACGCTGAAGTTCTGGTCGCGCTCGGTCTTTGTCAGCGGCTTGGCGTACTTCACGCCGCGCTTGAGCTTCCCGGCCTTGGTGAAATTGCTCTCATCGAGATTGATGAGGGTGTTGCGCACGGCGACCTTGAAATCGTAGTCATCGGCGGCGCGGGTATTGGTTGCGCGATGCGCCACGTTCGCGGCCCAGATCTCGGGGTTGCCCACCGGAGACATCCGGATGACGCTACTTCCAATCTCGATCACGATTTCGCGGAAGGTGGCGTCGAGCCCGGCCTGGGCCTGCTCGGCAAACTGGCGGATGTTCTCGGCGAAACTGCCGTTGAGGCCTGAGTATTTGCTCATGACCGTACCTGAAGCTCATACAGGATCGGCGTGCCGGCGGGGTTGACCTCTTTCAGCGGCGGCACGATGGACCAGGTGCGCCCCTGAATGATCACCTTGTTCAGCAAGTCCGGAACCCACTCCAACCCTTGCGCAGCGATTTTCAATTTCTTGTCGCCCTGCTTGATGAGGCTGTTGTTCTGGAATTCCTGACCGGTGAAGTCGAGCAGGATGCCTTGGGCGGTCTGCTCGATGGTGGTGCCTGGCGATTCGCCGCCCTTCTCCGGGTCATACTCGCCCGGCTCCGTCTTGCTGATGGTCACGGGCTGGCCAAACTCTGTGATCATCTCCAGAGCCATCACGGCCATTTCGTCGTAGAAGGCCATGGTGGCTCCAAATCATGAGGTAATCGTCTAACCAGTGAATCTAGCAGCCCGAGTCACATAAGCGTCGAGAGCTTTATTGGCAGTATCAACTGCTCGATTGACGACATCGCTTTCGGAAACATTCGGTCGAGCCGACAATCCTGCTATCGCAGCAAGGTAAGCCTTTTCCCAAAAAGCATTTTTTTGGTCATTACTGAAAATCATAAAACCTCCATTTAAATGAAGGATCTACGCTACCTCACGACCTTACAGCGAACAACCCACGTCGCTGCAGATAGTCAGCAAACTGGGTTGCGCTCGGGCGATCCGGCGCCGCTGGCAACAGTCGGCCGCTGGTGTTCGGGATCGTCGCGTACTCGCGAGTTACCGCGCCCTCGACACGCTCCAGCGTTACCGCGCCTTTGCGCTTCTCGATCGGGTCGACGTCGTCAGTGTGGATCTCGGCGGCCAAAGCCATCTGGCCGTACTGGATCCGCGCTGGCAGGTAGTGGTCGGGCTTGATCTCGTAATCCAGATCGACACCGCGGCGTGGCCAGGACAGAGCCTGCTCGCTGTTGGACTTTCGCCCTTTCCACGTCATGCCGTCCATTGCCAGCGCGGCCCGGCGTAGCAGCGCTTCCTGTGCTGAAATCTCCGCCGGGATGATCACGCCGAACTTCACGGCGTATATGGCAAGATCCTCGGCGGATGCGTAGCTTTCGGCGTCAGGCTTGCCGGTACCGTCCTCGATGATGAGAGTCATGAATCAGCTCGCTGTGTTATTTGAGCCGGGCACCAGTGAATGCGTACCCGGATTATCATGCGTTTGGAAGCTCAGAGACCGCCTTTTCCAGCGATTCTACCGAAGCATTCGCCCGATACGTCACGTTGGCGGCGTCGAGTTGCGCTTTGAGGTTCGCGATCTTCTCGGCATTGTCGACCGGTTCCGCTGCTGCCTTGAGGCGTTCGACTTCAGCGCGGAGCGATTCAACCTCGCCAGCCAGGTTGTCACGTTCACCCGTCAGGGTTTCGAAACCTTCATGAATGGCTTTCAGCGCACCGAACAAACGGATTGGTATTTCGCCGGCGCCCGGGTGTTCCAGTTCGGATTGCCCCTCGGCGGCTTCGATCAGTCGCAGTATGCCGTCGCGCTCGGCGCGAAGCATGTCGTTGTCCTGCTCCAGGCTGGCGATGGTGTCGGCACGATCCGAATTAACCGACTCGCTGACCAAAGGCTTCAATATCGAGACTTCGACGCCCTGCGCCTCATAGGCGTCGACCACCTTTGGCCAGTCGCCAATCACCACCGCATGGGTCACACCCGCTTCAGGCCGATCAAAGTGAGCCGGATTGCGGTACCGTTTTTCCGGATCGAAGTCCGAATTTTGAGTGGAATAAACCAGCTCCATAAAACTCTCCGTAGCGGCCATCGCTGGCCGCTGTCAGGGCCGGTATCAGCCGCCGGCTGGTGGCGTGGTGGTCAGGGTGATCAGCACGCCAGCAGTCACCTTATTGCTGTTGGAATGCTTGACCCAGTTCGCAGCCGAACCCACGGCGGCAAGCGTTGGATTCGCACCACCAGCGGCTTCCTTCCAGCTGTAGCCGAGAACGTCGATGTTGACGGTGCCTTCAGCTCGGTAGCCGATACCCAGGTTCTCCTCATCGTTCACCGCATACGAACGGAAACCGGGCGCCTGAGACTCAGTGATCACAACAGCGTTTGGCAGCAGGCCGAAGATCACATCTGCGGGCGCGGTATCGGTGACCAGCACCGGCTTGCCGAGAGTGCCTGGCAGGCCGCCGTAGATGACGACACCGGCTTCTTCGTAGACCTTGTTCGCGATCGCCTCGTCGACAATGTCGAAGTAAGCACTGGAGTGCATGACCCACAGCGCGATACGGCCGAACTTGTCGCCGAACTTGCGCATGCCTCGGGTCAGGGTCTTCTTGCCGTCGGTCTCGATGTTGGCCGAAACCATCATGTCAGCGTTGGAGCTGATCGAGGCGCGCAGCGCAGCAGTGGCGTACTGGATGAAGCCTTCCAGCGTGGCGTCGGCAACGTCGGCGCCGATGATCTGGGAGAACTCGTCGACCGGACGACCGCGGCGCTTGAACGCCTCTTCGGTGGTCTGATATGGGCCGTACTTCCACGGCGCCTTGACGCCAACGGCTTCGCCCGCGCCGATCTTCTTCGCGGTCACCTTGCCGGTGGAGTTGACATCGCGATGCTCCAGCGATCCGCCGATCTTGTAGAACGAGCGCTTGCGGAAGTCGCCTTCGATCAGCTCGTTATCGAGCACGATCGCGCCATTGGACGATGCGTTGAACACATCGAGGTTGTCCTGGACACGCTCCAGGTATGCGGTTTGCGCCTCATCGTTGTAGATGATCAGGTCGCTGTTCACAGTCGTTGCCATGGGTGAATCCCCTTACTTGGGCAATTGCAGGTATGCGGTTTGGCCGTGCTTGCGCTGGTAGTCACGCTTTTGCTCGGCAGTCATTTCGGAGCGCTTGAATGCAGCCTGGCCGCCACCCCCGCCCGGGGCTTGTGTCCCTGAGGCCCTTGGCCACAGATGAGGTGCGCTTTCGCGCAGAGATTCCGCCCATTCGAGGGGAGTCAGAGGGGTCTTGCCGTCCTTGCCGAGGATGACCTGGCCGGATTCATCAACGGCGACCGCTTCACCCTCTTCGTTCAGCGAGAACACGCCTTTGGCGCGCAGGATGATGTCGTCAGTTGCTTCCGGCAGCGCGCCGGCTTTCAGCGCTGCGCCGCGAACCGAATCTCCCAAGACTTTGCCCTGGAATTTGGTGGCGAATGCCTCGGCCTTCTCGGCGCGCGCTGTAACGGTCTTCAACTGCTTGTCGTATTCGCCACGCAGGCGCTCGGTGCGGCGGTTGAATACCTCGTCCACCTTGCCCTCAGTCAGCAGCTTGGTTTCTTCGTCTTGGCCGGCCCGGCTGAGAAGGCCTTTGACGGCGTCGATGTCGATGCCTTCGAATTGGGTTTCGAACTGCGACAGCTTGGTAGTGGTGTCCTTCAGCTTGCCCAGCAATTCGGAGTTCTTGGTTTTCAGACCAGATACGGAGGCCTCAACGGCAGTCGCGATAGCGGCCTTGATTGCCGGATTGTCCAGGTCGATTTCGTTTTCTTCTGCCACGTTGATGCACCCCTTGGGTATGTGTTGCCCGCTTTGCAGGCATAAAAAAACCCGCCGAGGCGGGTTATGAAGCGATCTTCGGCGGTCAGAGCCCCAGATCCACTTGCATGGTCAGCTCCAACCGTTCGGATTCGCTCATTTGGTTTACTTCCAGCGCTCTGGCCATAGGCGTACCCGAAGCAGCGATGTTCCTACTGATTTTGTCGTTGTATCCGAGGGATTTTTCCAGCTCCCTGTAAAAGTCACTGTTCCCCAGGAGACTCTTGAGCTTATCGAGATGCCCGGTAACGGACTGGCTATCTGCATGAGCATTCGCCGCAGCTTTGTAGATAGAACTGATCGTATCCATGCGTTACTTCCGTTGAGAAAGTAGTGTTATACCAACCCTGCTCTCTCAAATGCCAACGGCTCTAAACCTTTCATCTGCGCTAAAGTCAGCGGAGCAAAATTGCGATCAAGCTGCAGCTCGGCGAAGCGCTCGACACTCAAGCCGCCTTCTCGGAATAGCTTTGCCCGCGCCGGCCCCATAGCCACGTCCTGAAACGAAGCGGGCTGTTGTTGAAGCCAGTGGTAATAGTCGAGGCCCGCACTAACCTGCCCTGCTCCATCTGCGCCCACAGCTGCCCGCGTAGCGCCCTTGGCGAACATCTCGCTGAGCTTGGTCAGCAGGACGAACGTTGTTCGGCAATTCGGGTGAAACGGTGGGCGCGGGCCGGAATCGACCGGGAATCGTCGCTTATCCATCGAGCGGCATTGCTGGCTGGTCTTGCTGTCCAGCGTGGCGACCATCTCGACTTCGGACACGATGTCAGTGTTGGCCTTGGCCACCTCCATGCGCGCCTGGGACGCCACATGCTGAATCGCGGTGTGCACAACCGTGCTGGCGTTGCGGTTGGTGGTGGCCAGGATGCCGTCCTTGTACCCGGCTGCCTTGGTGCCTCGAATGTTGCGGATGATCTGGAAGTTCGTTTGCCCTTCGAAGAAGCCCTGCCGGATCGTGCCGGTGACGCGCTCGCGCTCGGCACTGGTCCAGCCCTTGATGAACGACTTCAGCAGCTTACCGCCGCCGGTGCCGCGCACACTGAGGGGGTTGGTCAATACCGCCGTGCGGATAGCCGCTGCCGTCGGCGCAACCACATCCAACGAGACACCAACCGGCGCAGACCGGGCCAGGCTCGAAGCCTCAAACTCAGCCTCGTAGTTGGCGATGTCGATCAGGTCGAGGTTCAGTTGCGCGCTGTAGCGGTCGAAGATGCCCAGCAGCAGACTGTCGACCTCTTTCAGTAGCGCTTCCAGCCGCTTCACGTTGTACTCGGTCAGATCCGACTGGGTGAGCCGGTCGCGGATCGAGCGGTCGATCTCCTTCAGGAAGGGAGCGAACTTGCCGACCTCCCCAGCCTTCAGCTTTTCGAGGAAGACCGCGTGCCGAATCGTGGCGTCAAGGATTGCTTGGTTTGCCGCCATCTACTTTGTCCTCATCGTCCAGGCCCAGGCCGTCGCCCTGCTCTGCCAGCTCACCGTCGATCTGCTTGTCAGTGCGCTCTGGCGCGATCAGGCCCAGTTTGCGCAGATAGGCCCGAAGATCCGCTTTGGCGAATCCACCGTTCTGCCAGAGGCCGACCAGCGCGGTGATCATTTGCGGATCTGCCGTCAGTTCCACGAATTCCTGGTTGATCTGGTACGCAACCTTCGCGTCGTCGACGCCCATGTAGGTGCAGCACCACATGATTGCCCGGGTGTACGCCTCGCTGACGTTCGCCACACAGCCGGCGAGCACCGATGTCGATGCCGACTGATCACCACGGGCTTCGGTCGCCGTCTTGGACGAGAGAGAAGCCACGACCATCCGTGCGCCGAGCTCGATCATCATCTGGTTTTTGTCGGCCATGGCCTCCTTCACCAATGTGTTCGGCAGCGGCTGCGCATAACCGAAGGCGCCACCTGTTGGCAGCATCATCGGGGCGCGGGAGCCGACGTAAACGCCGTTCTTCTCCATCCAGTCGCGCCACTGTTCATCCAGACCGGAAATCCATGGTTGGGCTTGGCCGCACCAGAAGACGCTGTCCTCGTAGTCGGCACTGTTCCGATAGTGGCCCAAGTTGATCATGGCGATATCGTAGAGCGGTGATTCGTCGATACTCGGGTCGTTGTTCTGCGCGCCGACGAAGGTGAAGGGGATTTCCTTCAAGCGGCCGGCGGCACCGGTGGGCTTGAACTCCTCAACAACAGCCAGCGGCCCGCCGCCTTTCGGCCCGGACCGGCGCCAAACTCGGCAAACAAAGCCGTCGGCCTCAAGTGCCAGCTCCCGGTACTGCTCAACCACTTTGAAACCGAAGCCGTCTTCGATCTCCGGTGATTCGCGCAGCACCACCAGAGTCAGCACGCAGTGTCCGTTCACCATGCCCGTGCGCCAGTTGATGATGTCTTCTGCGCAGTACGACAGGATCACCGAGTGCCCACCGGTGCCGCTGTCTTGGTGATAGTCGACGTACAGACCATGCCGCCCAGCCTCAAGCACCTTTTCGAGCGTGCCCTGCGAATGCTGGTAGATGCTCACCCCGGAGCCGTTGGCATTGTCCTGCAGATATTCCATCTTTTTGGCGACGGTCAGCGTCGGGTCTTTGTGAAACGCCAAACCGAGCAAGCCATTGCGCGTGTGACCGGTGGCGTTCTTGAACACCGCCCGTTCGCGATAGGCCTTGTTTCGGTCTACGTTCTCCGGCGACTTGTCGTGTGCGTTCATGTACGGCAGTCGGTCGACAACCCGGTGCTGTCCGGCGCACACGTCGCGCACAGTAGCCCAGCGTCCAAGCGCTTCGATGTAGTCCGCCCGTTTGAAGGAGACGTCGTTGCTCATCGGGCGTATCCCATTTTGATGGCGGTGACCGGTTTGATGATCGGGTACTCGCGGTGAATGAAGTAACCGCCGCCATCGTTGGCGTGGTCGTTGCCTTGGCTCTTGTCTGGCTCGCCGTTGGGCGCCCAGATTTGCTGTTCCAGGCCGTCGGCATAGGTCGGGCATTTAAGCGGGTTGACCAGGTACCGCCGCTCGCCCTGCGCATTGCAGAACATGGCGTTCATGGCGTTGATTCGATCCTTCACCGGCGGGTTTGCCGCCGGCGCGATGACCGTGAACCCGGCCTGCTTGAGCAAGGCGATATCGGTGAGGCTGGCATTGACCGACTTGCGCGAATCGCCGGAGGCGTCCGGGTAGATCCGGATCTCGCAGGTCTTCTTGTAGTCGTTGCCGGTGTGTTCCCAGTACCGCTCTTTGATCCGACGGATCATGTCCGGCGTGTCATAGCCATCCATCAACTCGTCCACGGCGCGCGGCAGGCCCTGCTCACGTTTGACGTGGGTGATCGCCGCCATCTTGCCGACGTTGAAGTCCATGCCGATGAACAAAGGCTCACCGGGCTGGACCGTGTCGAAGCACTGGTTCAGCTTGCGATCGTAAGCGTGATAGATCGACCCGGATGTCAGGTTGACGAACTGACCGTTCAGGTAAGCGCGGATCAACTGTTCGGGGTACGACTCCATCAACGAGGCGATGTAATCATCAGGCAGGTTTAGCTCGTTGTCGAAGGTGCTGGCCTGGATCAGCCCATACATTTCCTTCAGCGCCGGTTTGTCGCGCAACTGCTTCACGAACTGAAGAAAGACGAACTTGAAGCCTTCCGGCGTTGTGGTCACGTCCACGCCGTTTTTCAGCCCGGGTATGTTGTACCGCATCCGGGCAATGATCTTGCGCCAGGCCTGCTGCGCCTTGATCGACGTCAGCACGTCCAGCTCATCGACCAGAGCGTGACCGATCTTGAAGCCGACGATGGTTTGCGGCTTCTCCATCGACCGGCAAATCACAGTGCCGCGATACTGGCGACCACTGTAGATGTGAACCTCATGGTTCGCCTGGTTAATCTTGGTCTTCAGCCCCCAGTCGTAGGCCACCTCCTCCATCGTTGGATAGAAGATGTCTCGGATCTGCGGGTAAGTCGGAGCGAAGTAGCCAGCGTTGACGCCGGGCCATTCCATGAAATGCTTGCTCAGGGCTGAGCATCCGACCCAGGTCTTTCCGGAGCCGAATCCAGCAACGAAAGCGCGAAACTTATGGGGCAACAGCAGGAATTGCGACTGCGGAACGTTAAGGCTCGGCATTCGGCTTCCTCGCATCCACTACGTCGACCTGAATGCGCGTCGGGATTGCCGGTTCGTCGTCAGGCTCATCCTTCCGGTGTCGATTGACGTAGACGTCGCCGACTTCCTTCGCGGCTTGCTCGAGGATCTGCATGGCGAGGCCGATGTTCTTCAGCGTCTCGGCCCGCTCGACAAACCGGTTCATGGCCCGAAGACGGTAGGCGCGGTTGGCGATCGGGATCTCGGCGGTTTCCTCGCGAAAGCGCTTGCGGGCGTCTTCAAACATCGTCACCCAGCGCTTGGCCAGGCCTTTCCCTGATGTCTTTGTGGGATCGTGCGTCTCTACCTGTTGGCGAGTCACCGTTATCCCGTATTCCTTTTGGACGGCTTCAACAACCTGTGACGGCGTGTCGAAGCATGCCAAGGCCTGAACGATAAAGGCCTTCACGTCGTTTTGAAGGGCTGCCATAGGTTTTCATCCGTCCAGAGCCTGTCCAGAATCAGGCCGACTTGAGCAGACAGGTTCCGCAGGCCCTCGATATGTTCATTTTCCCCACCTCAGCAGGATTGTTTGCAGCGTCCACCAGCTCTTGAACTGTTGGGCTTGCTCCATAGCGACGCACCACACCGACGAACTCCTCGACGTCGTGTCCGCGCATCTCAAGCTTTGGCAATCCGTCTTGGGTGAATGCTGGCTGGCCGTACTTATCGGTCGCTTGGGCTATGTGATACAGCTCGTGTTCGACCAGTGCGCAGAAGTCAGCATCGGTACAGTCGGCGCAGTAGTCAGCAGCCAGAGTGATGATGAAAGCCGGCACGTCGCCGAACCAATCCCGCATCTGCTGTTCCATCCGGGCCTTCTGCCAGCCGCCAGCGCGGAACGCCACCTGCTCAGCTTGACCAACCACAGTGCGACCCTTCTTTGTGAAGGCAGAGGACGCCCACATCACGCGAATGTCTGCATCGATCAGATGGGCGTGATCTTCGTTGTGAATGCTTCCGGTGTCGGCGAGGATCTCTACTTGCAGCCACTCCCATACTTCAGGGGCAGGGATTAGTCGAATGCCAAGATCGGATAGTTCGGACAACTCAATTAGCGACGCTGGAGGGTATGGCCTGCCCATCTCACCTCCCTTTAAATGCAAAAAACCCAGCTTGATAGCTGGGTTCATTTTTACATGCCTGGACCAGAACTGAACTTGGGCCGTCGCTCCTCCTCCAGCTGCTCAAGATGAGCCGCGAAACTAAGCGCCTCGTCTTTTGAATAGAAATACTTCATAACCGTACCATTCGCTACAACGGCGAATACCATCTTGACGTCAGGGCCTCGCATAGTTTCGGGGATGTCTCCACCAACGATAGGCTCCAAATATACAGACATCATTCTCTCCTTTTTACGCAGACGGAAGCGGACAATATCATAAGGCCACCCGCAATCGTCTCCGGCGCCTATTGCTCCACAATCCCGAACCACTCTTCAATGATCCGGCGCAGAACCGGCTCGGTCAGGATGGTCGATGTCTTATCGCCAGCGATCACCGCACGCACCAGGTCACAAGGAATCACGTGGACACCGTCAACCGCCGCTACTGTCAGGTGCGGGCGTTGGTCGGCGATGTCATGGATTTCTGCGGTCATGCGCTGCTCCCGTGTCGCGACACAATTTGCTGATTCGCGAAACGTGTCGCGACTTGTGAAAGTGGATTTCTCCACTCCAGATAAACAGCTACCATTCATTTCTTTCGAACGGAATCGACCAATGACCTTCAGATACATTGTTTTGATGCTCGCGGCCGCCTCAGTGACCGGGTGCGGAACGATCAACACGACTTTCCGGGACGATTCCATCACCAGCAATAAACTGGCTCGCTGGCAATCCCATTGCGATTCGGTGTCTCGCATCTACGGTGGTGCCATCCTTGACTACTGCACATTGAATGCGGAGCCGCGCCGTACCAATGGGTTTGACGGACACCCCGCTGCAGCTCTAATCGCCCTGGACATGGGAATTTCAGCAGTCGCGGACACTCTCGTTCTGCCATACACCATTTATTTGCAAAACAAGCATGGCGATATCAAGAAGTCCCGGTTCGAATAGCAAGTGAAGTGACTGCCTCCAAGAGAGGATGACACGACTTATTTGCCGCGCCGGTCGATCCCGCCCGGCGCCTCTTCGCAGCGCAGGCAGTGCTCGCAGTTCAGCGTCCGGCAGAGCCAGGCCTTCACCCGCTGCCACCAGATGACCATGAAGATGTGGCGCATGCCGGCCAGCGCCAGCGAGACGTGCAGGGTTATACCGGCAGTGGTCGGCCCCATCATGAAGATGGTCTGCTCCCGGCTCATCACCACAAAACCGCTGATGGCAATCGCCGAATAGATCAGCTTGCCAATTACACCGTCACGCACCCGACCGCTCAGAACACACCAGGTCGCCCACAAGGCAATCAAGCCGCAGGCAATAGAGTTGATCAGTTCAAAATTCATGGTGGATTGCCTCCCCCGAACCGCTGGCGAATGAGCGCCCAGAGGTCAGCGGACTTGATTGCACGGTTGATGGCTGCAAGGAGCGACCCACCGAATGCCCCAAGCAAAAAGCCGATACCTGCAACGATCTTCGGCTCTGTTACGCCCAGGTAGGCGCTGACCATGCTCGTCAAATAAATCGAGCAGGCGACTCCCGTAATCAGAAAGACAATCCAAGCACGCCAATCCGTTAGATCGTCCTTATGCCACCAACTGGCGACAACGGCGCCGACCAATCCCGCGATCAGCAATCCGAACCTGTCGATGAGCTCGAGCAGGCGGTGTAAAGAATCCATGCGCTCGACTCCGTGGGTGCATGTGAATAGGTCGGCCCCGCTGCACTCCCAGCTCAGAGCTATGGGGGTGGGGAGCCGAAAACAAAAAGCCCTTGCGAATGCAGAGGCCCTGAATAGGTGCGCTCGTCTTTCCGAGCTGTCCGCCAAAGACTCTCTCAACGTCGACGCCCCTATGCATCGATCTCGATGATCCAGTCTCGCGCCACCCCGAAAGCAAGTTTGAGGTCAGGGTGCGCGGGCTGCCGGTGTTGATTCCGTACGTCGCACTATCCGGCTATCGACGTCCAGGCATCCCCCGAAGGGCCACCCTGGCTGTGACGAGCCTGAATCAGAAATGAAAAAGCCCAGCGCGACGGCTGGGCTCTATTACGCAAGGAGATAGAAGATCATGGAGTCCAGTAAGCAATCTTGCCGCCTGCACCAACAGCTATAAAATTGCCGTTGCCGTAGGCGACGCTCCGGATATCGGTTCCTGCGAAAGTGTTGGCTTGCTGAACCCAGCCGATCCCATCCTCGGAAACGGCTGTCTTGCCGCCGTCGCCGACAGCTACATACTTGCCATTACCGTAAGCAATGTCGCGGATGATGGTTCCACCGAAACTGGTATCTTCAACAGCAGTCCAGCTAAGCCCATCGGATGAATATGCCATCTTGCCATCCGCACCAACGATAAACATTTTCCCGTTGCAAAGCTTCATGGAAAGGATGGTGCTATAGCCGAAGGTGCTGGTTCTGGTCGTGAATGTTTGCGGATTATCCGTCGCCATCTTCACAGCGCTAAGCAGCTTCCCATTCGATCCCGCAATCAACACAAAACTGCCAATGACGTTGACGCAGTGCACAGTCTCGCTAGAGGTGAAGGTCGTAGTGCGCTCCACCTGGCCTGACCAATCGCCATAACGGGAAAAGACTTTACCGTTAGACCCAACCAGTATCCAGGTGTAGTTCTCGCCGTAAATTGGCTGATAAAACACAATGCCTTGCAAGTCTGCGGACGCGCGAACAGTTGCCGTAAGGTCTGTCCAAACCCTTTCAGGGTGGTCTGCGCTGCCGAAGAACAGATTGCCGGATTGAGAAAGGGCTTGAAGCGATGACCCAATACCGTTCCAGTACAGCTCGTTGAGGACCTTTCCGCTATCAGAGGTGAGGGCGCCCTTAAGCTTGGTCCACGCTGTACCAGTTGCGCCTCCGCTGACAACCTGAGTGGTTGTGGTAAGACCGTTGCCACCAACCGCATAAAACTTGCCTTGCGCAAAAACCACGCGCCTAAGCATGCCGGTGTTATCCACCGGTTGTACTTGAGTCCAAAGATCTTGCAAGGTTTGAGACGCTGAGTTTGCGTTTTCCATTTTAAACTCCGTTACTGAGCTGATTTAAGTTCAGGCCTCTATATTGGGCGTATGGCGCTCATGGGCGATTGCTCGAGGCTCGCGGCCTTCACATGATTCAGCGTCCCGCATCGGGAACATTTGATCTGGAGCTCGGTAAACTCACCCACGCGGGCGAGAAGTCTGTTGCATTTTCCGCATCTGCATTCTTTCAACATCTGCAAATTCCTTTTGCAAATAGCTTTCTTGCGAAAAACAAAAAGCCCCTGCATTGGCAGAGGCCCTGAATAGGTGCACTCCTCTTGCCGAACTGTCGGTCGAAGATTATCCCAGCGTCGACGCCCCTTTGTATCGATCTCGCAGTCCAGTCTCGAGCCACCCGGAGTCAGTACGGCCTGGAATGCTGCATCAGAATGTATCTATAGGCGATCCTGCTCCATCAGCTTCCGCTTATCCTTTGAAGCTGGCAGCACCATTAAAAAGAGACAGACCATTATCGAAAAAAACAAAATACCAGCCAAGATACCAATAATTGAGTCGTATGAAAATACTGCAACCGAGAAAACCCCGAATGCAGAAGTTAGGAATAAAGGGAAATTCATGATGCAGAAAATAAAAATTCGGAACATGGCACGTTCATCATTCACGATGCCATGGATTAGCAATCCTATTAATGAAACACCCCAAGAAAAGACTCCAAAAACCATAAGAAAAATCGCAAACATATAAGCCGCGGGGACGCCGACCGTATCGGTCAAATCATTAGGGTTTTCCGGCATACCAGCAATTGAATACGCAAACAACAAAAAAGCTGACAAAGAAATTGCAAGCAGAAAAAAAAAGCCGTTTCCAAGAGTTCATTTAGCGTCCACCTACTACAGTCAAATCAATCCATAAGAGATGACGAATATTAGGTCCATCGAAACGACTCCGTCAAACTCCTAACTCAAAATCACAAAAAAACCACACAAAATACACACAAACTCCACACACAATATTCGTCATGCCGATTGGTAGCCGGCATGACGATATTTCTAGGGAGGTCACGCGAGTGACTCACCTCTCCAACAACTCAATTACCGCTGAATATTGATTGGCAGAGAACCTCTGATTTCAATTTCATACTCTTTGGCTTTTGTCACCTCTTGGATTTTGCGCAAAATAGTAGTGGCAGCCTCTGGAAGCGCGTTTCTGAACGATCCCTGGTTTGCGTCATACTTGTCATGATAGGCGCGGGCCTCCCCATTGAAAGTAACCGCCCCGCTTTCAGACTTCGTAGCGGTACCTTCAATCTTCAGGGTGATATGCCCAAGAATTACGCCAGTATTAAACGAATCTGCAAAAGTATCATAAGGAACTTTGTCAATCAGGACACTAGACGTGCCGATTGGCATAGAAGCTAGATGCTGGTCCAAAAGTGGAATGCTCGTAACGGAAGGCTTCAATCCTAGCTTGTTGATATCCATCACAACGCTATTGCCATCGCCATAGATGAAGTGGCCCAAAGCAGATACAGGGCCCAAATCTGTGGCGGATAGCTGATTTGATTGCATTACAGCATTTGCTTGAGTGACAAGCAGAGGGTTGCGATATGCATACCACAATGCCGCCTCAGGAGACAGACCAGTTACGCACATATAATTGTCCGCATATGGCAAAACCTTTAAATCGCGGCGAAATGGCTCTCCGACCATCCATTCTGCGAACTGCCCGCCACTCTTATTCATATAATACTCTGCTTCCGAACAGAGCTTAACGATCACCTCACGCCACATCCCTTTGACGTAGTAGTTATTCCGAATTAGTTGCATTTGGTTCATAACTACCGCGGGGCTTTGCAAAGTACCGCCGCCACTTTGATTAAGTCCAGGGTAAAATGGTTCAGGAGCTGTAACATTAATTGGTGGAAGTTCCATTAGCATACCTTTTGAGTCGAATGATTGTTCGCGGAGAATTCCGCTTTCATGTCGCTCACAGGCGATCGCTCGAGGCTCGCGGCCTTCTCATGATTCAACGTCCCGCATCGGGAACATTTGATCTGGAGCTCGGTAAACTCACCCACGCGGGCGAGAAGTCTGTTGCATTTTCCGCATCTGCATTCTTTTAACATCTGCAAGTCCATTTGGTTTTCTGCTAGGCTCCGTCCCGCTCGCGCGAGCAGTGAGGGCCTTGGCTGGCTTGCAGGCTCTATCTGCGATCTAGCGTCTCCCCTGGGTGTTACAGCACCCTTTGGAGTCGCCCTCTCTTTTTTCACCGCGCATAAAAAAGCCCCGAACTTGTCGGGGCTTTTTGCTATCTGGCGGGCATAAAAAAGCCGGTTTCAGAACCGGCTTTCTCAAGTAAGTTGCCGAAGGCAAAATACTAACTATGGAGAAATCATGCCCTCAGCCGTGCGGGAAGTCAAGCGGCCTCTTTCATTTTATAAATCACCCCGCCAATTGGACTCAATGCGCGCGCGTCGATGTCGTAACAGGCATCGAAGCAAAGCTGCACGAATGGCTCCCAATCACGGCCCCAAGCTGCGGATGGCAGCTCGACGTCGTACTCCCCTTTCATCCAGGCTCTGAACAACTCAGGCTTTATCAGCGGATCTGCGTTGGCCGATTGTCCGCCTTGGTGCATGTAGCGGTAACGACGAAAAACGCCTTTGGCAACGTATTCGGCCCGCTCCCGCTTGCTGGCGGTCATGCGTGCTGCCCGCGAACAGGCGAGATTGAAAACCGCAGCTTCGGCCTCCTCCCGATCGTCACCTGTCGGCTCAGCCGCATACATTGCGTTGCCGAATGCCCGGAGTTGAAAGTGAAGCCGGGCAATGGCCGACTGAATATGACCGGCAAGCGTTGCGTGCATCGCAGGATACGCTGTCGGACCTCGCTCAGTGCTCTGAACTACTACCCCCAGTTCCGCAGCGTCGGAAGTCTGGCCCGGGGCCGGGTTGTAGTTGCAGTCGTGCCATGCCTGGCGCGCTGAATTGATTTTCATGCTGCGTGCCCCTTCTTCAGTTCTCTGTTCTTTGCCCGATATTCGGCCTTGATGGTTTTGATTTCTTTCACGGTGTACTTGCGGGGCTGATGAGGCCCTTCGATCCAGGCCACCATGTCGGCGCCGATGCGCTGCACCAACCGGATTCGGTACTCGACCGCGTTGCCGGACAGGTTGCGGTTGCACTTCACGCACTGGCGGTGGATGTTCAGGGGTTCGAAGCGCAGTTCCGGACAGGCGCCGACGGATCGGTAATGGCCGGCGTCCCAGCGGCTGCCGGTGATCAGGTCGTTGTCGTTCGGCATTGAGTCGCAGCTGATGCACGGCAGGTGCGCATCGCGGAGGCGGACGTACTCGTTCACCGCGGCTTGGGCTTCGCGCAAGTGGTCCGCCCTGCTCTTCAGTTCCTCTTTGCGGACTTTGATCTCGCGGCGATCACGCTGGTCGATGGCCTTCTTCGCCTTCTGCTCATTCCGGGGCGCGTCCTTCAGCGCGCAGGCTGGGCTGCAAACTGCCTGACCCAAACGCTGAGGGACGAATGAGGCCCCACAGGAGGCAACACGGCATTTCTTCGGCTTGGGCGCCTTCTTTTCCTTGATGGCAGTCCGCATCAGTAGCGCCCTCCCCACTTGTCTTGCTCAGTCCAGCGCACGCCATACTCGGCGCCGAAGGCATGCATCAGCTCGAACAGATCGCTGAACCACTTCTGCGACTGCTTGCGGGTCGATACAGACATCACGACGAAGCCACCGTCGAGCCCGGGCTCAGCACGCTGCTTTTCCAGCGAGGCGCTGAAAAGGCACTTCCAGTCCTCACTGGTCAGCTTCTTGCCGTGCCAGATGACCTGCTCGGATACGTCCTTGAGCATTGCCCACATCTTGCGGTTGCAGACGTCCGGGCGTTTCTCGTCGCGGATCACCACTACCTTTGGCTTGCTCAGGTCGATGGCGTGCAGCACGCCGGCAAGGCGATTGATGTCTCGCTGGTCTCGGATCGTGTATTCGGGGTTCATGGCCGCCCATCCTTTCCGCTACCGCGAAAGCACAGATCTAGGCCGAATCCGAACATGCCGATGCCCACGAAAAGACCAAGCCATGGGCTAACTAGCGCAAATGCGAATCCGGCAAGCAGCGCTGGCACAGCGGCAAAAAATAGTCCTGCAAAGAAATTGTTCATGGCTGCACCGCCTTGGCCATGGCAGCGTCGACAAGCGCGTCGAGATCTTCGCCGATCATCCCGGCAGCGTGCGGACCGATCCATTCGACGACCTCGATGTAGCCGCTGTGACCGTGCTGAAGCCAGCGGTAGCGCTCGGCGTCCTGAATCAGAGCCTCGTTCTGCTCCTGGAGCTGCCCGGCGCCCCGCTGCAAAGCCTCAACCTGCCCGCGCAGCGCAGCGTTCTCCGCATTGACGTGGCTGAACTGCGTGGCGATGTGTTCTTCCAGCGACACCTGATCACGTTGCCAGTCGATCTCGTCGTGGTAGTAACCGAAGCGCTCGCAAAGGCTGCGGTGGAAGTTTTTGAAGCCGGCCTCAGCCTGCTTTTTCTGTTCAGTGGTATCGGTCATTGAGCCGCGCTCCCTGCTTTCAATTGTTCGGCCTGCCGAATCAGCAGCGCCCGGCGATCGGCCAGCTTGTTGGCTGCCAAAATTCGCAGTTCTGTTTTTTCCTCGTCCGAGGCTTTGCGCATGGCCAGCATCGAGTCCTTCACCGCGGCGAGCTTCTCGCGCAGTTTTGGGGAAGGCCGCGCGACCTCACCGGTGAGCAGCGCAACCACGGCCCGGCCGTCTTCAGTTACCGGCGCAACACTCAAGTCGGCCAGGTACTGCTGAGCGCGCTCCTGTGGGATTCGCTGCATTTGCAAGGCCTTGGTGATTGCCTGCGTGCGGCGATTGGCGTCGAAGCCGACAGACACATGCCAGTTCACCTCCTTGCTGTCCTCCCGAGCCTGCCCCACCAGACGCTCGTAAGCGCTGTTGAACGCCATGCGCGCACCAACCTTGTCGCCGGCATCGAGGACAGGTTTTGCAGCAGCCAGTGCGAGCTGGATTTCGTCGGTCAGCACCACGGTTTCAGATTCATCATTGGTGGTCATGGCGATCGCCCAAGCTTCGTCCTTGCCCGGGCGCCCGTCGGCGGCCTGCACTCGCTGGAGGATGTCAGCCATGGCGAGCTTTCCCTTCACCTCGAAGCGACAAGCCTTCAGCGCGGCTTTCACGGCGGGCACCGAGTAAGCGCAAAGATCTTCAGCCATGATCGCCGCAGTGCCTGGGTTCATTTCCTGCCCCATGGCCTCGGCGGTGGCGCAGATCGCGGCGGCGAGGCCAGCAACCTGCTGGTCGTTCATTTCAAAGGTACTCATTGCGCTCCCCTGCTTGGCGCTTGGCCAAGACCATTTGTGCAGCCTGCTCGGCGGCGGAGACGTTCGCCTCGGTGCGTTCCATCTGGCGCGCGGTTGTCCCGTTGATGCGCTGACCGGTCACCCACTGGGTGTGGTAGCTCTCGGCATTTGCCAGCAGTTCGTTGAGGCTGTGGCACTTGCGCAGGACTGCGGCATCGCTGGTTTTCAGGTAGTGCGCGGCGACGTGATGAGCGACATCGGTGCCGAGCCGGTCGACCAGTTGGCCGAGCTGGCCACCAACCTTGGCGTTCCACACAGGCCAGGTGCTGTAGCGCTTGCGGTAGGCCATGGCGTAGTTCGCCCAGACCTTGAAGGTTTTGCAGGACTGGTCTTTCGGGCCCGGCATGTCCGCGGGAATTTCAACCCGGGGCGCATCGGTGCGATCAACCACCAGAACCAGATTGCGGGACTGAACCGGCACGACCTCGGCGGAAGCCGGGGGTGCAATTGGTTCAATGACCGGTTCATTGACTGGTTCAGAAGAGTGACTGGTTCTGGGTGCAGCTCCTGCACTACCCCCTAGTGCAGGAGATTCACTAGGGGGTGAACCTGCTGCACCACCCTGGTGAATCTGCTGCACTACCCCTGGTGCAGGAGGTGCACCACCATCAAGGGTCAGGAAGTAAACGTTCGACGAGTTGCCCTTCGGCCCACCCTTCCTAATTTCCTTGCGCAGCAGCCCTGACTCACACAGCGCGGTGATGTGGTTCATAACCGAACGCTTGCTGATCTCGCACTGATCGGCGATGTGTTGGTAGGACGGCCAGCACTCCCCCATATCGCTGGCATTGTCTGCCAGCTTGATGAGAACCAGCTTACGCAGTGGGTTACCAACGCGAAGCTTCATAGCGGCGACCATAAGGCCCATGCTCATGCGGCACCTCCGGTGATACCGCGAAAATCGATGGTCTGAACACCCTTCCAGCTATTGCAGGACATGCACAGTGTTTGAAGATTTTCCATGGATGCTTCGCCACCCTGGCTCTCTGGAATGACATGGTCAACTCTCAAGCGGAGTCGCACCGAACAGCCACAGCGCAGGCAGACATGCCCATCCCGAGCAAAAACGAGAGTTCGCAATTTTGAAGGGATGGGCTTTTTCTTTGTTCGGCGACGAGGTGGCTGGATAGCCGGCTGATAAGCGCTGACGTGCCCCATGCGATTCGGGTTCCACTCGATCGCCTTCTCGGTCAGGCGGAACAGCGTGATGTTCGAGGTGCTGGAAAGCTCAATCAAATCCGCCTCTTCCAGGGCCTTCAGCATGCGATAAGCAGTGTCTGGCTTGTCAGTGAGCAGCGGCAGCTCCTCGATGATCTTGGCCATGCTCAGCGCGAAGAAGATCCCGTCGTCAGTCTTGATTGGCTTTGTCCAGCTCGGGCAGCCGTAGACGAAAGCGAACAGCAGGGCCTGCTGAGAATTCAGCCCCCACTCCAACGCCTTCACCTGATTGATCGTGACGGTGAACTGCATGTCAGATGTTCCTGACGTGAGCGGAAAAGACAAAAGCTCGCGACACGTTTTGAGAAATTTGAAAACGTGTCGCGACACTGTTGAAGGTATTGCTTGAAATGGGATGGCTCTGCATAATCGGGCCTCTCTGGTTTTGCGAATCAGCCGACCTTCTCCGTCGGCTTTTTTGTGCCCGGAATTCAGGCGGCCTTCACCGAGGCATCCATCACGTCTAGGCTCTGCCGAACGTGGTTGATCTCTTGGCGGATTAAGCTCTTCTCGAAAGAACTGACGTGGTTGTCATCCAGCGCCTGGTGCACCGCGATGGTCAGATCGGCTACCTCTTTGCCGACGTTGATCAGTGATTTGGTCAACGCTTGCGGCTCCGGCGCAGCTTTCGCAATGAGGTCAAAACCAAATTCACTCGCCAGTGCTGCCAGAGGGCGCATGTCGCCGGTGTGCAACAGAATCCCGAACAAATGCTCCACGGTCAGGTGGTGTGCATCGTTGTCCGGGTTGGCGCGCTGAAGCAGGCCAACGTGAGGAACGCCCATCTTTGCAGCAAGGGTCTTGGCTTCGTTGTCGAGGACAGCGCTCTGGCAGGCCCGCAGAAAATCTTCCATTCGTAAAACCTCAAATTTGTTTCCGTGGCGCCCTGCCAGTGCGTGGGCGATCATTTGCTCGGGCAGTAAGCAATGACTGCCTCAGGCAGCTGTTCGCTTTGGGCGCGCCGGGATCGGACGAATCTCATTCGCCTCAATACGGCCGTCGTCATAAAGGGTGATTTCAATGCTTCTGCCGGCTCGAACCATTTGCGAGATCGCGCTCTGGTTCACGCCGAGAGCAGCAGCAAGCGCGGCTTGAGTGCCGTGCTCTTCTAGGTATTTGCTCAAAGGGATCTTTTTCATGGAATTTCCACGGCTTGATATTTGCCATGGATAGTAGCAGCGCTGCTTTTTATCAGCAACAAAATACTAGCAGTGCTGTTTGCTTGGATATCAGCTCTGCTAATACTCTTATTCGTATGAAAATACGTCGCCCCCTCACCCCCGAAGAAGTCGCCGAGAGCGCCAGGCTCAAAGCTATCTACGAACAGCGGAAATCAGCTGCTAAAGCGGCCGGGCGCAGCCTGACGCAGGCGGACGTTGCCGAAGCATGCGGATGGTCCGGGCAAAGCGCATTCAGCCAATACGCCACCGGGAAGGTGCCACTAAATGTTGAAGCGCTGCTGAAGCTCGCAAAGGCGCTCAACTTCGATGCAAGCGAGGTCAGCTCTCGACTGGTATCCACTGTTGCCAGCGTGCAGCAGGAGCGCATACAGCCAAGCGTAAAATTAGGGAGCATCGAGACCTGGGACGACGACACCCCTCTCGATGACGACGAGGTCTACGTCCCCTTCCTTCACGAAGTCGAACTGGCGGCCGGCTCTGGCAGATTTGCCATCGAGGAAAACGCCAACTCGCGTCTGCGCTTCAACAAGAAGGATCTGCGCCACAACGGCGTTCAGTTCAGCAATGCGAAATGCGTGAAAGTAGGCGGCAACAGTATGGTGCCCGTGCTGCGCGACGGCGCCACTGTAGGCGTGAACGTGGGGAAAAACTCACTGAGTGACATCGTCGACGGCGAGATGTACGCCATCAACCACAACGGGCAGCTTCGAGTGAAGCAGGTCTATCGGATCCCGATCGGAATTCGCCTACGCAGCTTCAACCGTGATGAACATCCTGACGAGGACTACACGTTCCAGCAGATCCAGGAGCAGCAGATTTCGATTCTGGGGCATGTGTTCTGGTGGGCGATGTACTCACGTTAATGTGTAGGGGTATGGGATGCCCCTCAGCAAGCCCAACAAGGCTATAAGCGCGATGTGACGAATATGGCGGCCAAGGATCCAGCACGCTGATGGCTCGCCCCATCGAAAACCGCAAGTCTTCCGCGGCGCGCCTCAAGCTGGCGCTGTTTAGGGCACTAGATTCACAGAAAATGACACGGAGGTTTCATGAAAAACATCATTGCACTTCTTTCGCTATCCATATTGGCTGGATGCGCCTATCAAAAGTCTCAATATGTACTCGATGTCGAAAACGCACCGCCGCCGGCTACTGCCGAAGCAAAGTCCGCTGAGTGCGCTCACATTTACGGCGAGATCGATAGAAATAACAGTGCCATGGCCAAGAGCTATCAAGACGGTACATTCTCAATGAAAAATCAAGATGAGAAAGACGCTAGGAACGAAGCGCTGTCCATTCGATCTTTCAAAATAGGCTGCCCTCGAAGATAGCACTTGCTCGCCAGCCGGAAGGCGATGCACTCGCCTTCATTGGTTCAGACGGCGAGACCCGAGGCGCTCAATTTGAGCAAGCGGTACGACATTACCGTGCGTACTACCCTCTCCCGCATATGACAGACGGTCAATTAGCCCAGGCGATCGCCACCTCCTTTTGAGGCTTTGCCCGCCTGCTACAACACCCTTTCCAAGATACGGTTCTTCAGCCCGCCAAGCGCGGGCATTTTTACGCCCACAAATTATTTATTAGCAGTGCTATTTACTTTAAATAGCAGCACTGCTACTTTTATTCGCAAGCCAGACAACACCGGCCCAGCCGCGAAAGCCGCGCCGCTCTTTAACAGTCAGCGCAACAACCAAACAACAGACCGCATTGCCTCTACCGGCGACCGGCGATCAGACAGGCCCGAAAGCCTGCCCACGACAGGAAAAACCTGTACGGCTGATCGATGGTGAAACGCCTTAACCGTGTGAGTAACCCGGCAAGCAATGCGCCCCGCCTTCCCCGGCGGTAATTGGGTGGAATCGAGCTTCGCCCACCGGTTACCGGCGGCGCGGTGAGTGACCAGACATTCGATTCAAGCCGATGACGGCCGCCAGTAGCGGGTCACGGCGGAAAGTTTCACTGATGCACCTGGTGACGGGTGCATTGGGAAAACAACCGGAGGAAGGAAATGAACGACGAACAGATAGAACGCTTTCGCCAAATTGTTCAAGAGATTGCGACCGACGAGAGCGTCAGTTTTGATGAGGCTTTCGCGATCGCATCGAACTACTTGGCTTACTGGGTCAGTGAAATGCCAAAAGGAAGAGAGGCATCATCCAGCGGCGGATCGAGTCAGGCCTCGTAAAGAAATGCCGACCATTCCTGATCCTGTACGCGACAGAGAAAGATAGATGCTGACTGTCTTGAGGTCAGTGGGTCAGAAATGGATTTGACCCTATCTCTCAATAAGGACGTGCTTAGGGCGCTTGTTCCGAAGTACGTGCCTATCGGCATGCTGTATGTTTTCCCGTCATCAAATCTAACCGTTCTCTTCAGGCCTAGAGCCTCCATCTTTTCGTGAAGGTCGGCGTAGTCCTCGCCATCGGCCCTGAACAGCTCAACTCGAGCCATATATTCCGCCATAACTGCACTCCTTGTTTCGACTGTGGAGGTCGAAGCATATGGTTTTCCCTCGACTGTGGAAAGCGAGGAAACAGGGAGCCTGTCCCTGTAAAAACAGGTACCACGACAGCCTGTCGTTAACTGCCCGATCCTCTCTATGAGAGCGCATCGGGGTGTGATCTACAGCGGAGCAAGGCACCTGACTCGTAATCAGACCAGCCACTGAGCACCGTCGACGAAGCGCGGCGGCAGGCAAAGCCAGAGGTGACGACCTCGCGTAGATCACACCCCGATGCGGACGCCAACCCAGCAGACACTGGACGCCTGCATGCAGCAAAACCTGAGAGCGGCGAGCGCCCGCCAAGATGCCAACGGCGCGCACTGGAGGATGACCATCATGAAATAGATGACCTGATCCACCTCGCGCGGCGCGGCAAGCCTGAAGGCCGGCGCCCATCACTCATACAGGCAGCGGACAGTAGGCCGTCGATGTCACCGCGCATCGGCCGAATGAGGTAGGCCACCCCTACGCACGTCGACAATCTGATGCTGCAAACCCGGTCTGTCGCCAGTAGCGAGACCGGGACCCCCTCCCCGACCAATCCCGAATGCACTCCCCTCCGCGCCCAACGGCAAACAGCGGAGCGAACGAGTGCATCCGAGTTTTGTTGGATCAACACCCCGCCACTCTGGAGACGACCATGTCAGCTCTACGCAAGCCTATCCCGGAAGACGACTTTCTCGACACGGAGGCAGGTCAGGAATGGCTGACCGAGTCGGTCGACGATCTGCTTTATCGGCGCCACGTCGAGGCGCCCAACCCGGTAGGTCGAAGCAGGGTCCTGGTCAACGCGGACCACTTACCAGAGGCGCTGGCCGATCACATGGCCGCGAACCCTGATCCCGATCGTTACATCGAGAAGATCCTGATCGAACTGATCTGTCGCGGGGATGGCGGTGTACTGCACAAGTGGGCCATCGAAGCCGTCGGCGGTGATCCGCAGATCGTTCGAACGCTCGCCGGCGACTTGGTCGCGGTGCACGCCAACGAATACCGAGATGCCAAGCGCGAAAGCGATCGCGTAGAGCGGGAGTGCGGGTTTTGAGCCCTCACATCCTGATCGACCAAGCCCTTGATGGGGTGTCAGCGCCCGCCGGCGAGGAAGACATCAGCCTGCTGGTACAGGGGCTGATCACCCGCCTCTTCACCGATGGCGCGATCACCACCGACGAGTTCAACCACTACTGCAAACGCCTGCGTGACACCTGTCAGCGGCGCAAGGAGGACGCATGAGTACGGCACCGGTTAAATCGCTGATCGACGAGCAATTGGAGGACATCGAAAACAAGATCGCCCTGCTCGGCTTCGGCCTTCCCTTCAACGAGGTCATCGGTCGCAAGCGCGAGGATCTGGTCGCCAGTCTCCCACAGCGCTTGGCGCCGTCCATGAAGGGCAAGCGCATCGCCGTGAGAGTTCGGCCGTGACCAGTCGCCAATGGGCGCGCCGCCTGATCATCTGGCGCGGCGCGTTCTCTTCCCTTGGCGTTTTCACATTCCTGATGCTGCTCAGCGCCCTCGCCGATCGCATCACTCAATAGGAAATACCGATATGCCACTCGATCCTCGGGCGAACGCCCCCGAGCGCATTGCTGCGCCTGCTCCGCTGCCTCACGTCAGCCGACGCGCACTCAAACGCGTGAAGAATCCAATCCCCGCACCAGCGGACTGCCGGTATTGCGGGGATGACGTGCACCTGGTCTGTAACTCGGAAATTTACCGAGGTCGCAGCTACGGTGACTGGCCGTATGCCTACCTGTGTCGGGGCTGCCGAGCTTACGTCGGCCTGCATCCACAAACGGACATCCCGCTTGGCACGCTTGCCGACGATAAGTTGCGAGCCCTGCGGAACCGAAGCAAGGCAGCATTCCACGACCACATGGAGAAGGCCGGCATGAGCCGAACCGGTGCCTACCAGTGGCTGGCCGAGAAGATGGGCATCGATGTAAATGTCTGCCACTTCGGATGGTTCGATCATGCCGAATGCCTCTCGGCGGAACGAGCCGTCGAGCAGTCAGGCCCGCAAACAGCAATGGCTCAAGCATTCGCAAAAGCTCAATAACCCAAGCATTCAATCGCTGCGCTGGGCGCGGCAAGGATTCCCCATGTCCGCACAACAGCAAATGATCAAGATCGACGACATCAGCGCCGAGAACGCGCCAGCCATTTACGTTGCCGGTGGCCTTGGCCAGTTCTTCGAGGCTGTGCAGGCGGAAGTCACCGCCGAAGTGCCAGATCTGACGACTCGCAAGGGTCGCGAGCGCATCGCCTCCTTGGCCGCCAAGGTCAGCAAGTCGAAGACCGCCGTCGAAAAGCCCGGTCGAGACTACCTGAAGCGCCTGAAGGAAATGCCGAAGGTGGTGGAGGCCGAGCTGCGCGACTTCGTCAACAAGATGGACGCGCTGCGCGATGCCACTCGCCAGCCGCTGACAGACTGGGAACAGAAACAGCAGGCCCGGACGGATGCGCACGTCGACGCCATCCAGCGCATCAAGGACCTGGCCATCTTCGACGAGGCTCCAGCATCCGGTCACCTCGCCAGTGTCATTGCCGATCTCGAACTGCTTGAAATCGGAGACAGCTGGGAAGAGTTCTTGGCAGAAGCTGCCCAGGTGAAAGATCAGACGCTGATCAAACTGCGCGGACTGCACGCCGAGCGAGCGCGGTACGAAGCCGAGCAGGCCGAACTGATCCGATTGCGCGCCGAAGCCGAAGCACAGGCTCAGCGCGATCGGGATGCACAGATCGCCCGGGAAGCTGAGGAGCGTGCCCGCCGTGAAGCTGAGCAGCGCGCCCAGGCCGAACGAGACGCTGCAGCTCGCCGCGAGCAGGAGCTGATTGATCAGGCCGCCGCCGTGCAACGCGCTGCCGAACAGGCTGCCCGCGATGCAGAGGCACAGGCCGAGCGTCAGCGCCTCCAGCTTGAGCGGCAGGCCGAGCAGGCTCGACTGGCTGCAGAGCAGGCGGAATCGAATCGCATCGCCGCCGAGCAACGCGCTGAGCAGGAGCGCCAAGCCGCAGTGAAGCGTGCCGAGCAAGCTGCAGAGCAAACCCGGATCGAAGAGCGCCGCCGCGCTGATGCTGCCGCAGCTGAAATCGTCCGCCAGCAAGAAGCCAGGGAGCGCGACGAATCGCACCGCCGAGCAATCAATCGTGCTGCCTTGGAAGCCTTCATCGCCGGCGGCATGCCTGAGGAGTGCGCAAAGCAGGCAATCACCCTGATCGCCCAGCGCAAGATCCCCGCCATTTCAATCAGCTACTGAGGTCGCCATGAGCAATCTTGCAGTGACAGAAAAGGTCGAGCGTGTCCCGACCGTCCAAAACGAGTCGGCAACAATAATGTCGATAATCCAGCAGGTGGCGATGTCTCCGGATGCTGACATCGACAAGATGGAGCGGCTGATGGCGATGCACGAACGCTTCCAGGCGCAGCAGGCCAAGCAGCATTACGACGAAGCGCTGGCCCGCATGCAGGAAGAACTGCCGGTGATCGGCGAGCGCGGCGGTATCAAGGACAAAAACGGCCGTATCCAGAGCACCTACGCGCTCTGGGAAGACATCAACGAGGTGATCAAGCCGGTGCTGGCCCGACACGGCTTCGCGATCACCTTCCGCACGCCGCGCAATGAGCGCGGGATCGAAGTGGAAGGTGTGTTGAGCCATCGCGGTGGCCACCGGGAAACCACTTCCTTGCTGCTGCCCGCCGACACCAGCGGCAGCAAGAACGGTGTCCAGGCGGTGGCTTCCAGCGTGAGCTACGGCAAGCGTTACACCGCCGGCGCCCTGCTCAACTTCACCACCACCGGCGAGGACGACGACGGCAATGGCGGCGGTGCAGCGGTTACCTCGCGCATCACGTCCGCCCAGGCTGCCCAACTGGCCATGCTGCTGGACAAGTGCAGCGAGAAAGCCAAGAAGGCGTTCGCGGGCATCCACGGCACGCCGTCGGCAGTCGAGAAATGCATGTTCGATCAGGTGCTGGCCATGCTCACCAAGTCGGCAAACCAGAACGCGAAGAAACCTGAAGGGGAAGGCAATGAAGATCATCAGTGACGTTGAGCAAGGTACCCAGGCGTGGCTGGACCTGCGCCTGGGCATCATCACCTGCAGCGAACTGGACAGCCTGCTGGTGAACGGCAAGGGGGAAGCGGGATTCGGCGCTGGCGCCTTCACCTACATGAATACCCTCATCGGTGAGCGCATCACCGGCGAAGCGGCTGATCCTTTCCAGGGCAACCGTCACACCGAGCGCGGCCATGAGTACGAGGGTATCGCCCGTGGCCTGTACGAAAGCCGCGAGGATGTGAAAGCCCACCAGGTGGGTATCATCCTGAACCACGGCATCGGCTACTCGCCCGACTCGCTCATCGGCGACAAGGGCCTCACTGAGATCAAGACCAAGCTGCCGAAGCTGCAGGTCGAGGTAATCCTCGCCGATGAGATCCCAAAAGAGCACATCGCCCAATGCCAGGGAGGATTGTGGGTCTCAGAACGCGAGTGGATCGACTTTGTTTGCTACTGGCCGGGAATGCCGCTTTTCATCAAGCGCGCCTACCGCGACGAAGCGATGATCCGCAAGCTCTCGGAGCGGGTGAAAACCTTCTACGAGATCCTTGAGGACCGTATGAACCAAGTGCTGGGGATCGCAGCATGATCAGCAACCACCTCAACTTGGTCGAGCAGCAGCGACAAAGCGCCGAGGCGATATCGGCGCAGGTCGCCCAGTACCTGGCAGCTGGGGGTCAGATCGACAAGCTGAAGAGCCCGCCGCGCAATCCGCTGCCACCGCCCCGCTCGAACAAAATAGACCCTGAAACGGTCCTCAAGCGCCGGCCGAAGCCGATATCGGCCGCTGATCGCAAGGCGCTGCGCAAGATGGCGGACGCACTATGAAATCGAAACGCAAACCCAACAACGGTTTCGCCCGGGCCGAACGCAGTTGCCGGGCGCTGCTGCGCACCAACCACGTCGCGGTGGTGAACATTGATCCCAGCGGCAGCCAGATCATGGCGAACTGGAAGAGTTGCCGGCAGATCCGCAGTCTGGCGATCGCCAATGCGATCTTCGACTTCTCCTACCGCTGGACGATCTACATCGGCGCCATGTGTCGCGACGAGCGTGGCGCCGAGTACATCAAGTCGGTGGAGATCTCGCCCGAGGGCATCTACAAGGTCGAGCGCCTGACCGATGCCATCGAGCATTACTACCTGGAGCTGCGCAACAGCGCGAACCCTAACCATCTGGTGGCCTCGGGCTGGATCGCCATCCCCGACGAGGTTTCGATGGATGAAGCCCAAGCCGGGAAGCTGTTCTACGCCGCCGGCGCCTGGCATCAGGTGAAGGTCGCAGCGTGAGACGAACCATCAACCGGGCGGCCACGCGCCGCCGACAGACCTGGCTGGACTTGCCGGCCAGCGGAATTGAAGAGGTAGGCCATGGCCGAAGAACAGGAACTTGCGCCGGAAGAACCGCAGCCGACGGCGGAAGCCATCAAGCAGCGCAAGAAGCGCGAGAAGGCAGCAGCGAAGGACGCTGCATTGGGCGTCGAGAAGTTTACGGTTGAAGTCGCCGGCGTGTTCAAGCCTGACCTCAAGCGAGTCATGGCCGCCCACGGCTTCAACAACCAGCAGGAGGTGTATCAGAACCTGCTGCGGAACCTGATCGCGGCCGACTTCGAAACCCAGGCCAAGATGCTTAAGTGTGTCACGACACCTTTTGTTGTATCTGAAAAGGTGTCGCGAATTATTCAGGCTGCCGGCTTGAAGTCGCTCGTTGATGATCCGCCAGAGCCTGACGACGAAATCGTCAAGCCTAGGTAGATCTACTACTTCAACTGCAGCTTCAGGTGAGCCAAATAGTTAGCTGCATCGGTTTTTTGCTTTGTGCCTGGCGGGCCATCACTACCCATCAACGCGGCCTGGGCTTTTTCAAAAACCTTGCTCGATACCAGATTCATTTCTGGTGTGTTCAACAAAGCCATCAGTAGCTGTTCTACCGCGTCGAGCTGATTTTGGTTTGCCATCTGTCTCTCCCTTATCCGGCTCCATGCCGGTCACCTGTAATACCCCAACCAAAACCAAATTGCCACCACCGTTCACGGAGGGCGGCGCATGCATGGAGAAAGCCATGACCAAGTTTTACTACCAGATCAAAGGCCGCCAGCCTGCCGGCCCTAGTCGCGTAGCCGAATGGGCTTGGCCGCCGGTGTTCAGCGGTATGGTCGAGGCTGAAACCCGCAAGGAAGCGAAGGCCCAGGTCGAAGAGCTGTACGACCGCCAGTTCCCAATGCGGGTGCTGCGCTCTGACACGACCGAGCACGCCTATCTCCTACACATCCAAGAGCTGCGCGAGCACGATAGCTACCTTCTGCGCCGCTTCAAAGACACGGCCTGCAAGGAATGCGGCACAGTGTTCAAGCTGATCGACAAGTACAACGACCCGAATACCGAAACGACCAGCCACGACTACTGCACCGATGCCTGCCTGAAGGCTGCTCGCTTCCGCGACGTGCAGGAATTCCGTCTGGCGAACGAGGGCAAGCTGCCCGCGGTGATCTACCAGGTGCGGCAGAAGTCCACCGGGAAGGCATACGTCGGCCAGACCACCCAGCCGTTCACGTTGCGCTGGTGGCAGCATCTCACCAATCCCACGGGCTGCAAGTTCCACTCGGCGCTGACCAGCAGCGACATCACTGATTGGGACTTCTCGGTCCTCGAAGTGATCACCTATCCCGAGGACTGCACCAGCCGGGCTGTCTACATCACCCAGCGCGAGAGCCACTGGATCGAGGCGCTATCGGCGGTAGACGCAGGGTTCAACACCATCCGTCCTGCCGGTATTGCCGATCAAATCCAAGTGCCGCTGCCACTCGAAGAACGGGCATGACTCTCCGGCTCTGCCCGCCAGCGCCTTCCCCTAATCAACGATAACGCCATTCGTGCAAGGCGATATTAAATGTCTTTAAGCTGTTTTGAATTAATCTCGGCCACTAGAGGCGCGAACAGGCCATCAATGTATTTCTTGACGCTAACCCTATCCTTGCCCACTTCCTTTTTAAACTTCAACCACCTGAGCTGTGAGTAATCTGACGTATACTCCATGCTCGGATCGAATCCACCCCTAGAATAAAGATATAGACAGTTCTCGATGGCTTCTGAGCATTCACCTTCGCGGCGATAAATTTCAGAAAAGCCATTTTCGAATACTCCGCCCCAAATCGCAGCACACTCTACCCCTATCGCCTCCAACTCCGAACGCGCAGCCCTCATCTTATCCAGCCATGATTGGAAGAAGGTGCTCGAAAAATTACTGTCATCGTCTGGGCTGATCCAGCGATTACTTTCAATTTCATCTATAGCATGCCCGCCAACCTCCCAGAGAATGATCAGAAGGTCGCGATACTTATAGATTGCAACTGCTGCAGATCTGGCAAGTGCGTGATCAGAAGTTCCCTTTAGCTGCCTTTTCCATGTATTCAAGCCTTCTCGCCCAAATATGTACGCCACCCAAAGAGTGCCGGCACTAATTAGTGCTCCGGCTATAGGTGTTATGACCCCCAATACATCCTTTGTCAGGGCCCAGTCAGCGTCAGTGATTGCGAAGCAAAGAGACATACCTGTCCACCCCTTCCGAAATTGCAGGACTATACCGGCTAGGAGCCATCATGCCCATCACCTACGGAAGCGTTTGCAGCGGCATCGAAGCCGCGACACAGGCCTGGCACCCGCTGGGCATGCGCGCCGCCTGGTTCGCCGAAATTGAACCGTTCCCCTCGGCGGTCCTGGCCCACCACTACCCCAACGTGCCGAACCACGGCGACATGACCAAGCTGGCCGCCCTGGTGCTGGCCGGCAAGATCCCGGCACCAGAGGTGCTGGTCGGCGGCACCCCGTGCCAGGCCTTCTCGGTCGCCGGGATGCGCGAAGGCCTCACCGATCCGCGCGGCGCCCTCACCATCAAATACGTGGAGCTCGCAGATGCAGTTGACTATGTTCGAGCAGGCCAGCGAAAGCCGCCCTGCGTCATCGTCTGGGAAAACGTCCCCGGCGTCCTCAGCGACAAAGGCAACGCCTTCGGATGCTTTCTTGGCGCGCTTGCTGGGGAAGACTGCGAACTGCAGCCTTCAGGGAAGAAGTGGCCGGACGCTGGTTGTGTGTATGGACCCAAAAGAACAATCGCGTGGCGGATCCTGGACGCCCAATATTTCGGCCTGGCCCAACGACGCCGCCGTGTGTTCGTTGTCGCAAGTGCTCGAGACGGATTCGATCCCACCGAGGTACTTTTTGAGCGAGAAGGCGTGCGCCGGGATACTGCGCCGCGCCGAGGCGAGGGGCAAGACGTTACCGGATCAGCTCCTTTCGGCCCTGCGCTCCAGTGCGGATGCGGATACACCTTCGACGAGTCATTAGGGCAGTACGGCTGCCCAAACTGCGAGGGTGGCGAAGGGCCGGCGGTTGGCGTGTTCTGCGGCGTACCGGCGTTCGGCGGCCATGCTCTTGGCGGATCTGTTGCGCGGTCGGCAACGCTGACCGCGAAGGACACACGGCTCGACATGGAAAGCGAGACCTTTTTTGTGGCGCCAACAATCGCCTATCCGATCCAGAACGCCACTCGTGGCAAGGCACAGAACGGCCTCGGAATCGGCGAGACAGCCGACCCGATGTACACGCTTGATCAAGCCAGCCAGCACGCCGTCATGGTTGCTGAACTGTCGCCAACGCTCCGATCCGGGAACATGCGTAACAACAGCAACCCCATGACTGAGGCTGAAATGCTCGTCGGTGGCTCGAAGGTTCGGCGCCTGATCCCGCGAGAGTGCGAGCGCCTCCAGGGAATGACCGACGACTACACGCTGATCCCGTGGCGCGGGAAGCCCGCCAGCGAATGCCCGGACGGGCCGCGCTACAAAGCGATCGGCAACAGCAAGGCCGTGCCGTGCGTACGCTGGATCGGCCGGCGCATCCTCAAGCAGATTACACCCAGCCCGTACGGATGATCGCGTCGATCAGTCTCACCACCGCAGCGATCAGGTTTATCAGGTCAGTCAGTTTTTTCATGCGGAAGCGCTCAGGCGTTGTTGATAGCCAGATCATTCCGTCACGACTCCTCCACCGGCAATAAAACGCTTGAATTCCAACTTATCCACCGCCCGGGCATGCCCCGGCATAGGACGCCCCATGCCCACAGAAAACAAACCGGCCGAGCTGCTGAAGGTTGAGCGCTCGACTGTCACGAAGCTGGTGATCACCGGCGCGCCGAACCTTGACCCGATCACCGTGTTCCTCGAAGACATAGCACCCAAGCGCGGCAAGATCACTGTCAGCTGCTGGGGGAAGAGCTGGACGGCTTACTGGGGCGGCATGTGGGACGGCCACACCATTGCGCAGTTCTTCTGCGAGTTGAACACCAGCTACATCATCGGCTACTTCGACCAAGCCCTGAGATCACGGCAATTCAGCGGTGATGCTCTGGCGAACGAAGCGCAGCGCCTGGTGCTGAAAGAGCGCCGTCGATTCGACTACACATCGGACGAAGCCCGCGAAATGTTCGACGCGGCAGAGGATCTGCGCGACTCGCCATCGATTGATCATCTCCACGGCGCCCACAGCGAATTGATGACCAAGTTGTTCGGCGACGAATGGTGGCACATGACGAGCGATGCCACTGAGCCCAATCCCGATTACGCCTACCTCGAGCGAATCATCTTCGCGGTGCAGCAGGCGTTACGCCAAGAACAGCCGCAGCAGGAGGCAGCATGATCAATCTCTTCTGGCGGATCGTCGCCAAGCTGCTGGCCCGCCCGGCTATCGCCGACTGGCTCATCGCCCGCGCCAAGCTCACCCCGTACCAGCACATCATGTCCGCCGACGGCACCGAGATGTACATGGGCCGCTGGTGGCTGTTCAACCCGTACAGCCGGGAGACGCACATGCCTGCGCTGTGGTGGTGCCCGTGGTCGTTCCGCATTCACCACATCATGCGTCCGGACGAAGACCGGGACCTGCACGATCATCCGTGGAACGCACGGACGATCATCTTGCGCGGTTGGTACAGCGAGCAGCGACCGGCGAGCGATTGGTGGAAGAAAGCGGTCAGGTCGTCGATGGTTCCAAACCCAGACCCGAAGATCGTTGAATGGGTCATGAAAGATGCTTGCGAATGGCTTAAGCGCTCCGAAGGCGACACCGCCCGCCTCAACCACGGCGAATACCACCGCATCGACCAGGTATCACCCGGCGGCGTCATCACCCTCTTCATCACCAGCAAGTGGCGCGGTGACTGGGGATTCCTCGTAAACGGCGTGAAGGTGCCTTGGCGCACCTACACCAATTCAGACAACTGATGGATCGTGCATGATGAGCGAAATAACAAGGACAGCGATTCAGGCACCGATCGCGGTCGCCATGGCGAGTGCGATGTCTCGAAGCCAGTTCCATGCCGTGGCGCAAGACCTGTTGCGCGACTTCGACCGGGTCACCGCCGAGAATGCCGCACTGCAGCAGCGCCTGAACGCAGCGGATCAGCGGATTGATGAACTGACCAATGAGCGCGAAAGCCTGATCGCATACGGTCGCAGCAATGGCCTCGATGAGGCCTCGACCCTGTGCAGCCGCATGGCGTACGAGACCTATTACCCGGCCGGCTCACGCTTCAAACACTTCGTGCCGAAAGCGCAAGAGAAGTTGGGCAACCTGCTCATCAAAGCGGCCAACGCAATCGCCGATCTGCCGGATGGGCCATATGAGCGGCACCGGGCTCGTCAGCAGAAGAAGGCGCAAAAGTCCGCCACCGCCTGACAGGAGTACATCTGTACTCCTCGCGCAAAATTACTCCCTACCCTCTTCAAAGTCAGCCAAATATCAGGAAGCGAACATTTAGCCCGACGATAAGTAACGCAGTCCAGGGAGCGGGTGTGCGCATCACGCCGAACAGGAGAAAAATAAAAGGGTTCATCATGCCACCCACAACAAAAATGAGAGACACGCCTTTTGGCTTGCTTGGATCAAATAGCTGCCAGACTGCTAACCCCATCCAGACGGCCCAAAAGAAGTACATCGCCACGCCATCGACGCGGAAGAACGCACGCTTGAACGTCTCTCCAACCTTATCTGTCTCGTTGAGCATCTGGGCCACCGCAATAACTGACTCTCATCGATAGTAGCCGTAGCTTCAAAAACCTCTACTCCCTCCCCCTTCAAAGTCAGCCGCTATAGCGGCAAGGACGAAGTCATGCCTGAAGAAATCAAATTGATCCAGCCAGCTCCGGTCGTTCGCGATGAGGACGGCATGTTCCAGCATCCCGACCTGCCCGACTTCGATGAAGGCGACGGAGACAAGTGCAAGGCCTGGATCGTCGAGCAGGGCCTGCAGGTGAAAATGGTCGAGCTCGAATACCACAGCGACCAAACAGTCTCGGACCGTTACTTCGACGCGGGCGATTCGGATTGCAGCTACTGGGATCCGGATAAACCTGACGGCGAAGGCTGGTTCTGCCTTTCAATTCACGACACTGACAATGGTCCGGTCTGCTGGTGGGCTCGCCGCGAGGTGGCGCCATGACAGACCATTCAAAACTTAAACAACTCGCCGAGCGCTGCCGCGACGAGGTCATTCGTTCACACGGCTGGGCAGGCATGATCGAGGACGCCGGGTTGTTGCACCGTGACGAACAATTCCTCAAGGAGTGTTCGCCCGAGGCGGTGCTGGCCCTGATCGCTGAGAATGAGGCGCTACGCCAAGACCGCGACGGTCTACTCGAAGCAGGAGCGCACCTACTATGATCTTCGCCCCGCTCTACATGGCCTACCTGATCTACAGGGGGCCGTGGCGATGAAGTCAGGTTCTTTTTTTCGTAGCCAAGCCAGCAACCATCAGCACCAGTCCCGGAATCCAAAGACCCGGGGCAGTAATCGCAACGCCACAGACGGTCAGCGGCAGACCGGTTAAGAACAACGGGTTTTGAAATGCCTTTTTCATAGATCCCTTTCCTTAAGAAAACATCTCATTTAACCACAAAGCCTGCCGGTGTACGGCGGGCGAGGAATTCGTATGTCCGATCAAAAACATCACCTGCGCGAAGCCATTATCGAAGCGATCATGGATATCGCCCAGCACCTGCCGCTCGACTGCCAGATGTTCGTCATCGCCTGCCGGCCAGGCAAGGCCGACTTTGACCTGGTGCTGCCGTCGCCCGAGGCGAATTTGAATAACGCGCTCGACGCGCTACGCCGCCAAGGCCTGAGCATTGATGGTGACAACGCCTACAAGCGCGACCTGCTGGACTCTGTAGTCGGTGCATTGGCGCTCGGCGCGCAGAACAGCAATCCACCACCGGACGGCCACTGGGGTCAGCGCTTCTGGGATATCGGCCGGGAGGAGCGAGGACTGCACGAAGAGCTGGTCGCAGCGCTGAAACTCAACCGCGAAAACCTGCGAGCCTGCCAAGCGACCATCCACCTGTGCGGCGGCTTCGACCCTGCCTATGTGAACGATGCCCAGGCTGCCATGAAGGTCGCCGACGCAGTTCTGGCCAAGGCCGGCGCATAACCGATCACCACCTTCTGCCGCCACGCGCGGCATGGAGCAACACAATGGAAACTGAAATTCTCTCCGACGAGGAGCTGGCCGAGCTCACCGGCTACAAGGCCCGGGCCTACCAGCGCCGCTGGCTGATAGATCGCCAGTGGGTGTTCGTCGAAAGCCGCGGCAAGCGCCCACTGGTGGGTCGGATGTATGCCCGCATGAAGCTGGGCATGATCAGCCCTACGATTGCCGATCCGAACCCGCCGCCGGCTTCACCGGTATGGACACCTGATTATTCGCGAGTGAACTGATATGCGCCCCCGCAAGGCCGACACACGCAACTTGCCACCCCGGATGTACCAGTGGACGCGAACACGGAAAAGCGGAAAGGTCTGGATCTCCTATTTTTATCTGGACCTCACCGGAAAAGCGATACCGCTGGGCAAAGACCTGGACCAGGCCAGAATCAAATGGGCAGAGCTGGAAGCCAAGGAAAAACCACTCGACCTGCGCACGATGAAGGGGATTTTCGATAGGTACATCCGCGACATCGTGCCGAAGAAAGCCCCGCGCACGCAAAAGGACAACTTGGCGGAAATCAAGCAGCTACGGACGATGTTCGATAGCGCACCGATTGACTCGATCACGCCGGCGACGATCGCTGGTTACCGCGACGCCCGATCAGCAAAGGTACGGGCGAACCGGGAAATAGCCACCCTCTCCCATATTTTCAACATTGCTCGGGAGTGGGGCCTGACGACAAAGGAAAATCCTTGTCAGGGCGTACGCAAAAACAAAGAGACACCGAGGGATTACTACGCGAACGACGTGGTTTGGGAGGCGGTTTACAGGAAGGCAGCTCAAGAGCTGAAAGACGCGATGGACTTGGCTTATCTGACCGGTCAGCGGCCGGCAGATGTGCTGGTCATGAGAGACGATGATATCCAAGGCGGATACCTCACCGTCCAGCAGAACAAGACGCACAAGAAGCTGCGCATCCAGATGACTGACGGCGGTGAGTTGAACAGTTTGGGGCTGCTGATTACAGCAATGGCTGAGCGCAATGCCCAGCACAATTGCAGCTATTTGATCGTGAGTGAGCGCGGCAAGCGCATGACCGCGAAGATGCTGCGCGACCGCTGGGACAAAGCCCGAGAAAAGGCCAAGAAGCAGGCTGAGGAATTGGGTGACACGCTACTGGCTGAGAAAATCGGGAGCTTCCAGTTTCGCGACATTCGGCCAAAAGCGGCCTCTGAAATCATCGACGTGGCTGATGCGAGCCTGCTGCTTGGTCACACCAAAGGTGACATCACAGAGCGTGTCTACCGCCGCATCGGCGCTATTGCCAAACCATCGAAATAGCTCAAAAACTCGTTACAAAACTCAAAACGTGCCCCTTGTAGAATGCGGTCTACAGGGGTGCCTAAAAATAAAAGTATTGGAACGAAAATCCTCTGCAAGCCGCGTATTTAGAGGATTTGAATATCGGTCTTGAAAACCGTCGACTGTAACAGGTCCATGAGTTCGAATCCCATCGCCTCCGCCATCTTATGTACGACAAAGCCCTGATTATTCAGGGCTTTGTCGTTTCTGGTGTTTATGAAAACTTCTGCCTTTCGGTATGTGTTCCATATCTTTTGTGGACGCGTTCCATAACTCGAGCGATTGTTCCCCTCTCCGGCGCCCTGCCAATCGTTAAAACACTCTTCATGTAACACGGTGCTGCGCTCATTCCTTGGCCGCCAAGGAAACCAAAATGCCCAACTCCGACCTGCTCCCTTCCCTGTTCTTCAAGATCAACGAAAACCAACTCGCCTTCGAAGCCGCCATCATGGAGCTGTCCAACTGGGTCGAGCAGCGCGGATCGGCAGATGTCGCCGAGAACGTGCGCGGCGCACTCTGGACGATCGACCACAACGAGGAGTTCATCAAGATGACCTTGGCCGTTTTGATGGCGCCCGAGTCAGCGCTATCGGCCAGAAGCAGACATTGGAATGCGGGTACTTGTATATTCCTCAAGCCGTAAGAAAGGCGCTCCCCGTGTCCGTCGCTTAACTTGCGATTTCCGCTTACACAAATAAACCGCAGTTGAGCTCCTGATTTTTTCCTGAAAGCCCGGCCCAGCGCCGGGCTTCTTGTTTCGAGCAAACACCCTACTCTGCTATCTTTGCGCCATCACATTAGACAGCAAGGAAGCGGTTGTAATATGGACTCATGGAAAGCCTACGGCATCATCACTCTCGCACTGATCAGCACCCAAACCCTTGCGGAAGATAAGGGTTCGTACGAAAACTCGATGATGATGATAACGATGGCTCCAACATTCCTCCTGTCAGGAACCACTGGACTGTCTGAGTTGGCGGCAAAAAACTTCAAGCCTGCGAAGGCTGATGCTCTTGCATTCATTGGCTCAGATGGCGAGATCCGCGGCGCTCAATTTGAGCAAGCGTCTCGATACTACCGCTCGACGTACGGCTCGCCGTTGATGACCGACATGCAACTCGCCCAGGCAATCGCCTCGACTTTTTGAAACCGGTGCCGGAAAAGTGCACTTGGCGCAACTGGACGCTCGTGGTTAGCGCTCCAACCAATTCGACATATGCCAGCGCCGATTGCCTTTTTTACAAGACGTCGCCCCTGACCTCTTCGCTGCAATCGCCTTGACCTCCCCCCCTCTTCACCTACACTCCCCGGCACCGGCAGTAAGCTCGTATCGGTGTTTTCCTGGACAATCATCTCAACGCAGTCAGGGATGCACGGAAAACTATTCAGGAAATGGATTCCGGAAACCATTGAATAAACGGGGCGTACTCCGAAAAGCCAAACGAGTAGGAATTTAAATAGGGAGATTTAATTCATGACAGCTCAAGAACATCTTGTTGGTGGATGGACCCCTTACCACAAACTGACTCCCAAGGATCAGGAAGTCTTCAAAGAAGCACTGGCCGGCTTCGTTGGCGTGAGCTACACGCCCGAAGAGGTTTCCAGCCAAGTCGTTAATGGCACCAACTATCGCTACAAGTCGAAAGCTACGCTTCCGGGTTCTCCAAACGGCTGGCAAGCGATCGTAGAAATCTACGCGCCAATTAATGGCAAGCCGCACATCACTCAGATCCATCGGATCTAAAAAAAGCTCCAATCTTCGGTTCTTCGCAGTCTAAGGCCCGAAGATCGATCAAGCCATCCTGCTACCGCGATCAAGAATTGCTGCAGCACTCCGTTGAGATCGAAGTGGCTGGTCACTGTTCTGAATGCAACCCGCATTCTCAATTGACGACACATTGGGCCATCGATGTCATCGCGCATCGGCCGAATGAAGTACGCCCCCCTCGCATGTCGACAATTTGATGCTACAAACCCAGACAGACGCCAGTAGCGGGTCTTGGTGATTTGCATATCCGTCAGGTAGAAAAATTGAATTAGCCAGTTGTCCTTTTGGTCAAGAATTATGAACGCAGAAAATCTGACGAGGTGACAGCAATGACTATCCAGGCAGAGACGCTCGTACAACTGACCGAAGCGCTCCAAGAGCAAGGAATGAATCTGGTTTCAGATGTTCACTTCACTCGCGCGCCATACCGGCAGAACCACCGCTGGATTTGCATCGTAGAATAACCATGCTCGTTGCCGGTGGCTCGGACTAAGCCTCCACCGCCGGCCCCACTACCCCGCTATGCCTTTTCCCTTCCGCCCACCCGCGCGCGACTGACACGCAGCTCAAGGCCGCGAAAGCGTTTTCAGCCGCTCGACCAAAGCCGCTTCAAAAATGACGTACAGCCTTTCAGCATCGCCGGCACGCAAAACCCCACTGGTTTCCAACCCAAGCACGAAGCCATCTGCGCGAGCCCCCGCCTTCACCGCGATGATCATCGAGTCTGCCCGGACAATCTGCGCCAGAAGCCGATCAGCTTCACGCTGCATCTTTTCGTTCAACACTACGCCTTCCACTTCCTCACCCTGCATTCAATGCGAGATCCAACAAATTGTATGATCAAGGCTACGCCGCCGATAACGGCGCCTCAAGCCTGACACCAATGAACCTTCGCTATTGCAGCTATCAGGAACCTTTCAGGTGAACGAATTCCTTTTGCTTGATATCAAAACGGGCAGTTTCAAAAGCGTTTAGCCGTCGCCAGCTCGATCAATCATTACCGGAGAACAATGCATGCCTCTCAGTGAAACCATTCACAGAGCGTTGCTAAGCGCGGAGGAGCGTTCCTCTATCGCTGAAATTGAAGCTACAACCAATATTCTGCAGCTCGTCACACGCATGACCGGGACACGCTTCGCGGCAATCGCAAAATTCACCGACACGGAATGGATCGTCTGTTCCGCCTACGATCCTATCGAGCTTGGGATCAACACCGGCGACACCCTGGAACTGGAGACCACACTTTGCAGTGAGTTTCGCAGAGACCCGCAGGTGCTTTTCGTGCCACAAATAAGTCGCGACGGCAGGTTTTCGACACGTCCTGTGGTGAAGCAGTATTTGATTGAAAGCTACGCAGGGGCGCCTATTTTTCTTCCTGACGGACAACTTTGGGGCGCGTTGTGCGCATTGGACTCGAGGGCAGTCATTTTCGACGACCCGGATCTGGCGGATACGTTAGGCCTGTTCGCGAGACTGATCGGCTGCATCTTCTACTCGAATCTGACAGAGGCCGGCAGCGGCTACAGCAAGAACGGCTAAGGCGTTAGCGAATAACTAAAAACAGCCCTGAATGTTCAGGGCTGTTGCATTTGTCGCGTGTGTAAACTGACAAGAAGCCGATACCGTGCAGGGACAGCGAATCACGGCAGCAGCACTTACTCCAAGGAAGGCAGGAATCTGCAGTCGACCCTTCTCTGTTCCATAAGGTTTGAAAAAATTGCGCCAGGTGCTCGCCTGTCGACCGCTAGTCACTTGTGGCGCTATCACTGTGAACTTACGTTGGCCGGCAGTCCTCTCCCACTTACATTCAGATGAAGCAAGGGGCAAGAGGTCATGAGAGCACTCACGTATCACGGCGCGCACAGCGTCAAGGTCGACACCGTTCCGGATCCGGTTATCGAGGACAATGACGACATCATCCTGCGAGTCACAGCAACGGCGATCTGCGGCTCTGACCTTCATCTGTACCGAGGAAAAATTCCAACCGTCGAGCACGGCGATATCTTCGGTCATGAATTCATGGGAATCGTCGAGGAGGCAGGCTCGGCAGTGACCGCTGTGCAACCCGGCGACCGCGTGGTCATTCCTTTTGTCATCGCCTGCGGCAGCTGCTTCTTTTGCGCGATGGATCTGTTCGCGGCCTGCGAGACAACCAATACGGGGCGTGGAGCGATCGTCAATAAAAAGGCAATACCACCAGGCGCTGCTCTCTTCGGCTTCAGCCATATGTACGGCGGGGTGCCTGGCGGTCAGGCTGAATACGTACGCGTACCGAAGGCCAACACCGGGCCGTTCAAAGTGCCGGGGACGCTGTCGGATGAAAAAGTCCTCTTCCTATCCGACATTCTCCCCACTGCCTATCAGGCCGTGACGAACGCCGGCATTGGTCATGGCTCGAGCATCGCCATCTATGGCGCGGGCCCCGTCGGTTTGTTGAGCGCGGCCTGTGCCAGGATGCTCGGGGCCGAGCAGATTTTCATGGTTGATCACCATCCTTATCGCTTGGCTTACGCGCAGAAAACCTATGGCGTAATTCCGATCAACTTCGACGAAGACGACGACCCTGCCGATACGATCATCCGGCAAACCAAAGGGATGCGAGGCGTCGACGGCGTCGTGGATGCGGTCGGGTTCGAAGCCAAGGGAAGCACGACGGAAACGGTCCTCGCGACTCTCAAGCTTGAGGGCAGTAGCGGCAAAGCGCTGCGTCAGTGTATCGCTGCGGTCAGACGTGGAGGTGTTGTCAGCGTCCCGGGCGTTTATTCCGGGTTCATTCATGGCTTCCTGTTCGGCGATGCATTCGACAAGGGTTTGACCTTCAAGATGGGGCAGACCCATGTGCACCGTTTCCTGCCTGAGCTCCTGGATCACATCGAAACGGGTCGTCTTGCACCGGAAGTCATCATCAGCCATCGCCTGTCACTTGAGCAGGCCGCCGAGGGATATAAGATCTTTGATAAAAAACAAGAGGACTGCCGGAAAGTCATTCTGACACCCGGTGACAGCCACATCGCTGTGCCACAGACCGACGGCAGCGCAACACTGTTGACGACCTGAAGCCGGCGATACGTGGACCGGACGAGTGAATCCGCGCGTCAAATGGCGTGCGGATTTATGCGTCAAGGCTGCCTTCGCCCGCCCGCGGGGCTGTGTTCGGGCGACGATGGCACATCTCAGTGATAATCCTTGCCGGCGACCGCAAGCAGATAGGCCGCGTCCGCGTCCCTGCGCAGGTCGCGCAATTCGGTCAGAGTCAACATCCCCAATCGATCCATCTCATCAGACTTGCGCAACAGTTCCTCGTGATAGGCATCGGGAGATTCCATGCGCAGCTCTCGATTTTCCAACGCCCGATACCAGGCATCCAGGGCATGTAGTCTTGATTCTTGCTCAAGTGTCAGCTGATTCTTGAAAGCGTTCATTACATCATCCCCGAACATTTCCCGGTTGAGTAACCGGCTTCTGCTCAGGTTCAAAAGAACTGACGAAAAACCGCAGCGCATCAGGCCTTATCACTCCACGTCCTGTTCAGGTGTGATATGGATCGCTTGAGTCATCTTGTCGGTGTCCTCAGCCCTGACCAGCACATTGCTGTCCTCGTCAATCTGATACGGAACGTCAGCCTCTACCCCGTCGATTCCGGTCTTGACGACCACGTTGGTGTAGCGCTTGCCATCCCAGGAGCGGAAGACCAGGGTTGAATTCTCCCCGCCTGAAAGCGTTGAGCCGAGGCTCCCGATGAGTCGGCTGTCGGCACCAGCGGTCAACACGCAGTTTTTGCCGGCGGTCAGCTTGCTGCGATCCCCTGCCATCAGCACACAGTCGTCGCCAGCGGTGAGTTTGCTGCGATCGCCCGCCGTCAGGTAACTGTTGCTGCCAGCCAGGAGTTTGCTGCGGTCGCCGGCTGTCTGGGTGCTGTCGGCACCGGCAGTCAGCTTGCTGCGATCACCCGCCATCTGAATGCTGTTGGCACCGGCGATCAACGTGCTGCGAGAACCCGCTGTTTGCGAGCTGCCCTTGCCGGCGATCAACATGCTTTTATGCCCGGCAATCTGCGTGCTTTCATGGCCCGCGATCAGGGAACTCTTATGACTGGCGATCTGGTTGCTGCCATATCCGGCCGTCAAGCTGCTGCGCATTCCGGAGGTCAGGCTGCTGCCATACCCGGCAGTCAGGACACTGTGCAGTCCACTGATCAGTGTGCTGCCGTAACCGGCGGTCAAAAAGCTGCGAACGCCACTGGTCAAGCTGCTGCCGTAACCGGCGATCAGCGAGCTGTCTTGTCCTGCAACCCCGGTGCTGCCGTAACCGGCGGTGAGTGTGCTGTCGCGCGCCGCCATCTGGGTGCTGCCATAACCCGCCGTCAGCGTGCTCTCGTAACCGGCAGTCTGCGAACTGCCGTAGCCGGCCATCAGCGAACTGCCAAATCCTGCGATTTCCGTACTGCCGTAGCCTGCGGTCAGGGTACTGCTGTCGAGTGCAGTGAGCGTGCTGCCATACCCCGCCGTCAGGATACTGTCGTACCCCGCGGTCTGGGTGCTGCCATATCCGGCGATCAGGGTGCTCTCGTACCCTGCGGTCGAAGTGCTGCCATAACCTGCCGTCAGGCTGCTGTTGAAGCCGGCGGTTTGCGTGCTGCCATAACCGGCAACCAGCGTGCTGCTGTAGCCTGCCGTTGAAGTGCTGCCATAACCGGTGGTCAGCGAACTTTGTTCCTGGGCGGTCTGAGTACTGCCGTAGCCGGCGGTAAGGGTGCTGCCATAGCCAGCGGTTTGCGTACTGCCATAACCGGCGATCAGTGTGCTTTCGTAGCCAGCGGTCGAGGTACTGCCGTAGCCGGTCGTTAACCAACTTTGCTCCTGAGCTGTCTGGCAACTGCCGTAACCCGCCGTCAACGTGGATTCGTAGCCTGCGGTCTGGGTGCTGCCGTAACCGGCAATCAGCGAGCTTTGATAGCCGGCCGTCGACGTACTGCCGTAGCCAGTGGTCAGTGAGCTATTGTCCTGCGCGGTTTGTGTACTGCCGTATCCGGCAGTCAGGGTGCTTTCATATCCCGTTGTTTGAGTGCTGCCATAACCTGCGATCAACGAACTGTTGAATCCAGCGGTCGAGGTACTGCCATATCCCGCAGTAAGTGAACTGTCTTCCTGAGCAGTCTGGGTACTCCCGTAGCCCGCGGTCAGGGTGCTTTCGTGTCCTGCGGTCTGTGTGCTTCCATAACCCGCGATCAGCGAACTGTCAGGGCCGGCGGTGCTCGTGCTGCCATATCCGGCTGTGAGCGAACTGCCTTCCTGTGCGGTCTGTGTACTGCCGTAACCGGCAGTCAGGATGCTGCCGTGTCCGGCAGTTTGCGTACTGCCGTAACCGGCGATCAACGAGCTGTCGTAACCCGCGGTTTCCGTACTGCCGTAGCCTGCAATGAGGTCACTGCTTTCCTGGGCGGTCTGAGTGCTGCCATAACCCGAGGTCAGAATGCTTTGGTAACCGGCAGTCTGGGTGCTGCCATAGCCTGCAATCAGCGCACTTCCGTGACCGGCGGTTTGCGAGCTGCCGTAACCGGCAGTCACCATGCTGCCGGGGCCAGTGGTGGCCGTGCTGCCGTAACCGGCGGTGAGGTCACTGCCTTCCTGGGCAGTTTGCGTACTGCCGTAACCCGCGGTCAGCGAGCTTTCCTGCCCCGCAGTCTGGGTGCTGCCGTAGCCGGCAATCAGTGAACTGTCGGAACCGGCGGTGCTGGTGCTGCCGTAACCGGCGGTGAGATCACTGCCCTCTTGGGCTGTCTGAGTGCTGCCATAACCGGCGGTCAGGGAGCTTTCTCCGCCAGCCGTTTGCGTGCTGCCATAGCCGGCAATCAGCGAACTGTCGGAACCGGCGGTGCCGGTGCTGCCGTAGCCGGCGGTGAGATCGCTACCCACCTGAGCGGTTTGCGTACTGCCGTAACCTGCGGTCAAAGAGCTTTCGCCACCGGCAGTCTGTGTACTGCCATAACCGGCTATGAGCGAACTGTCCGAACCTGCGGTACTTGTGCTGCCGTAGCCGGCGGTGAGATCACTGCCCTCCTGGGCGGTTTGCGTACTGCCATAACCGGCAGTCAGGGAGCTTTCTCCGCCGGCAGTCTGGGTGCTGCCATAGCCGGCGATCAGTGAACTGTCGGAGCCAGCGGTGCCGGTACTGCCATAACCGGCGGTGAGATCGCTCCCCACCTGAGCCGTTTGCGTACTGCCGTAACCAGCGGTCAGAGAGCTTTCGCCACCGGCAGTCTGCGTACTGCCATAGCCGGCAATCAGTGAACTGTCGGAGCCGGCGGTGCCGGTGCTGCCGTAACCGGCGGTGAGATCGCTACCTGCCTTGGCTGTTTGTGTGCTGCCGTAACCCGCCATCAGCGAGCTTTCATCTCCGGCAGTTTGTGTACTGCCATACCCTGCAATGATCGAACTGTCGGACCCCGAAGTCCCGGTGCTGCCGTATCCCGCAATAAGCGTGCTGCTATCGCCGGCGGTTTCAGTGCTGCCGTAGCCTGCAATGAGCTGGCTCTGACTGGCGCCAGTGAGCGTACTGCCATAAACCGCTGTTTCGAGCTTTTGCGTGGCCCTTACAGTTGTACGGTGACTGATGACATCGGGAAGACTGCCAGCAATAACCGGGAGCCCGGGAAGTGTCTCGATTGTCTCGGATTGCACTTCAGGAAACTCAAAAGTCTCAATCAAGTTCTTCGTCGACGCTTCATAATCAGCCGCATTATCGGCGATGTAATCCAATGCGCTATTTCGTGTCCCCACGTGAACGACTTCTGCACGGCAAAACTTGACGCCTTCGTCGTCCTCGAGAAATATCAAGTCGCGTACCGCCACTTCGCACACAACCCATCGCGCATCCGCCTGCATGCTCAAATGGGCGCTTGTCCCTTGGCCCCAAAGCAAGCCAGCCAGCCCATTTTCAAGTTTTCTCGTCGGCTCCCAAAACCTGCATTCCACCGGTCCTGACACGGGCCATATCAGACCACAGTAGTCGGCCATGTTATTGGCGCATGTTCTCAGGACCAGTACTTTTTCGGTTTTCATTTTGCAACACCTTTACAACTTCAATCTCTAAAATCCTTTGGAGACAAACGTCCATAATATATTTCCATACTCGAAACCCACGCAGGTAACAGCCCTCGAATTAACAGAAGCATTCGACTGCGCAGACCTTGAACTAAACATGAAACTCTTGAGAACCCGGAAACCTATGGCTCGAGGCGAAGAGAGGGGCCGTATTGCCTTATCGAGGCGGCATAGGACATGATTGGACAGATCCATATTTAAAAGAAGTAAAACGAAGTAGATTTCATCGATGATTAGAAATACTTAACGTAAAACCCCATCGCATACATCATCTATATACGACAAAGCCCTGAATAATCAGGGCTTTGTCGTTTCTGCCAGGCGCATCTGGATGGCGGCAAATCAGAATGGCTAGTGCGTCCTCAGCCACTACGCAGCCACACTCTCATGCTCGCTTTCATGAACATAAACCCACGAGATTCCCGAAGGCGATGTGGGGTCCAGACGCATAAGCGCCGAATCGACTTTCTTCTTGGTGATTCCGTCTTTGACGAGATCGAAAACCGTGAGGAACAGGTCGCCCGGCAGAGGCGTGATCGAAAGATTGATGATGTGCGATTCGGGGCTGCCAACACGCTTCCCGTACAGCCCCCAAAGTCGCTCCCAGTAGTCCGCCCGATCCATGATCTGACCATCCGTGAGCACCACTCGGAAGTCGCTCGCCAGCGCATCGTACAAGGGTTTGATGGCGCCCTCGGATTGCGAAGCCACACCGCGTGACCACGGGAAAAAGAGGTTGTACCAACGGTATACCTCTGCTTCGACAAGCGCGCTTTTATCGGATGTTTCGGGTACTCGGCTGATTGCCATCTGTGTTCTCCTTAACAAACAAAAGGTGGCGGGCACTGCGTTACAGACCGGGAGTCTGGATACACATTCGCTAGAGCGATGCACCGCGCCTTATTCAAGATCCTTCCTGAAATCAACGTCATTGAGGCCAACTGAAGCATCGTTTAAATACTGTGTGGTACCTCCTGTCACTTTAACGACCGAGCCACAAAAGTAGTCGCTTGGCAGCCAGGTTGCATTGGAAGCTGACCAACGGTTTCAGTCATGCTCCATGACGAGATCCAGATCGACGAGTGCATCGGGTCGGTAACGACGCAGATCACCAGAGTCCCTGCACAAACCGGTCACGCCCCAGCGTCTTGGCGTTGTACAACGCCTGATCTGCGACCTCGATCAACCCTTGCAGGCTTTCCAGTTGCGCGCCCGTGGCCGTAGCGATGCCGATACTCACACTCAGCCGTCCGAACGGACTGGACGGATGTGAGATGTTCTCTTGTTGCAAACGCTCGAGGATCAACTGAGCCACCACTGCGGCCCCCTCACTGTCGGTGGCCGGCATGATCACGCTCATCTCCTCGCCGCCGTAACGTGCCACCAGATCCGACGGGCGCCGCACACATCCCTCAAGGATTCTGCCGACCTTCTGCAGGCAGGCATCGCCGGCGACATGCCCGAATGAGTCGTTGAACAGCTTGAAGTAGTCGATATCGATCATCAGCAACGCCAGCGTCGTGCCGTCACGCTGCGCGCGGCGTGCTTCCATCGCGAGGCTCTCATCGAAGCAGCGCCGGTTGGCCAGACCAGTCAGCGCGTCCTTCATCGCCAGCAACTCAAGCTGGCGATTGGATGCGAGCAATTGCTGCTGCGTACCGCGCAATTGATCTTCAGCCCTGGTACGCCTGCGGATATCCAGAATCAGGAACCAGCCGATGAGCCCGGTAAGCCCCAACAACCCCGCGACCACCACTGCCGACAGCCAGGCCTCCATGCGCCACGCAGCAAGGGCCTCGCGCTTGCCGAGTGCGACGGTGGTGATCAGCGGCAGCCGGTCACTCTTGCGGAACGCATAGAGCCGCTCGACGCCATCCAGGCTGGAAGTAAACGACGCGGTGCCGACGGATCGATCGACCAGATACTTCTCATAGATCGGCGATTTGGAAAAGTTGCGCCCCATGTCCTGCTCACGGAAGGGATAGCGCACCAGCAACGTTCCGTCGGTGTAGGACAAGCCGATGGCGCCCTCCTGCCCCACATCGATCTTGCCGAACAGACGCAGGAAGTTTTCGACGCCCAGGGTCACCGCCACCACCCCGGCAAACTCGCCGTGCGCATCATTGAAACGGCGGCTGACGGTAATCACCCACTCCTGATTGGAGCGGCTCTGGATCGGCGGACCGATAAAAGTCTCGCGGCTTGGATCGTCACGATGATGGATGAAATAAACACGATCACTGCTGTTGGCCCCGGCCGGAATCGGTCGGTTGGACGACATCAACCATCGGCCCTGATTGTCGTAGATGGTGATGCCGCTGAGCTGTGGCATCAGCGGTTCCTGACGATTGACCAGCGCGCTCAGACGCTGGATCTGCGCAGGGCCGCTACCTTCGGTTTCCAGGCGTTCGACGAGCCCAAGCAGCAGCAACGAACTTTGGTGGACGATCCCTTCGGAGTAAGTCGCCAGCGCCTGGGTCAGGTTCAAGCCATGAACGTTGACTTCCTCCAGTGCCCGCTCTCGGGAGGCCAACACTTTCCACACCGTCAGTGACGCGAGGGAACAACCGATCACCAACAACAAAAGCACAACCAGGTGGGTATCACGCTTCACATTACTACCTTTGGGAAAGTCCGGTTTTCCGTTTCAACGACTGGTGGATCGACGCAATGGCGGCGGCCATTTGTCCTTGTTTTGAAGAAGAATACAAGCAGCGGTGGATAGATTATGTAGCGCAAAAACAACGACAAGAATGCCAGTCCAAACCGTCGCCAGGCTTTCAAGATTTGACAGGGCTGCGCAACCCCAAAGCCAACTTTCTGACGCCTGTTTCACGACCCTTTTCCCCTGTTTTGCCAGGCATAAAATTTTGGCACTTTTGCACAACAAGTTGACATCCAAAAGCATGCCACGGGTCACCGATATCATTAGAGTATGCGCCCTTAAAAAGGAAAGGACTCTTGATGACTCAGTCACTCTCACGGCGCGTTGTGGCGATTACCGGCGCCCTGGGGAATCTCGGCGAGGCCCTGGCGGACATGGCCGCAGCCCAGGGCGCAGATCTGGTGCTGATCGATCGGGCGATGATTACGCTGCCCAGTTCGCACAATCGACTGGTCCTGTCCGGGATTGATCTGACTTCCTTTGCCGATTGCCAGGAAGTCGCCCATCAGATCAATCGCTATTTCGGTCGCCTCGATGCGCTGGTCAACGGCGCCGGCGGCTATGCGTGGGAGCCGTTGCTGGGCGGTGCGATAGAGGCCTGGGATCGGCTCTACTCGCTGAACCTTCGAACCGCATTGAATGCCAGCAAAGCCCTGCTGCCATTGCTGTTGCAATCCTCGGCAGGACGCATCGTCAACATCGGTGCGAGCATGGCGGCCAAAGCCGGGCTCGGCATGGGCGCTTACGCTGCGTCGAAATCCAGCGTACTGCGCCTGACCGAAAGCCTCGCCGAAGAGCTCAAGGACATGAGCATCACGGTCAATGCCGTGCTGCCGAGCATTCTCGACACCCCGCAAAATCGTGAGGCCATGCCCGACGCCGAACATCAGCGCTGGGTGACACCGGCGCAACTGGCGGCGGTCATTCTGTTTCTGATCTCGGAACAAGCGTCGGCCGTCACCGGCACCGGCATTCCGGTGATCGGACGCATGTAGGGTCTATTGACGCCGCGCGCCTTGGCGACGTCGCTTTCTTCACCTTTCGGAAAAGCAAGATCACCGGATTACCGGACTTCCCCTCCCCCCATGCGACCCGCCACTTCCAGCGCTGCTTTCGTTAACCACGTCCTTGATGTCGCCGAACAATACGGCTGCGATGGCGATTGGCTGTTGCAGCAGACCGGACTCTCACGCGAGCAGTTGTCCGACTCGATTGTGCGCATTCCCATGCGCCAACTGCGTGCCTTGCTGGAACTGGCGGCACTCAGCAGCAACCTGCCGCATTTCGGTCTGTTGGTCGGCACCGCCGTGCGCCCGGGCACCTACGGTGTGCTGGGTTATGTGCTGATGACCAGCGCGACGCTCGGCGAATCGCTGAACATGATTCTGCGCTTCGGCAAGATCGTTTACGACAGCCCTGCCAGCCAGACCCGGATCGTCATCGGCGACGGTCGCGTGACCCTCGAAGATCAGCGCATCAGTGAACTGGAGCCTTACTGCGCCCTGCATCAGGAAGCCCTGATGGTCGGCTGGGCAGCGTTCGGCCGCTGGTTGATCGCGAGTAACCAGCCGATGCTGGAGGTCCGGATGATGCATCCGGCGGTCGGCGAACCGGCGCTGTACGAAGACTTTTTTGGCTGTCCGGTGCAGTTCGAGGCCGGGAGCAATGCACTGGTGTTTGCCGAGTCGACACTCTCGACGCGAATCCAGGGCGCCGACCCGCGCATGCATCGCAACATGCTGCTGGAGGCCGACTGGCAGTTGTGTCTGACGTACCCGGCATTTTCCGTAACCGATCGCTTGCGTGCATTGCTCACCGAACAATTGCCGACCGGCGATTTCAGCTTGAAAAGCCTGGCCCGGCAGTTGGCGATTTCGCCGCGCACCTTGCAGCGCAAACTGGCGGCCGAAGGCGAAAACTTCAATCAGGTACTGGAAACCATGCGCATGGAACTGGCCGACCATTACCTGCGCCGCACCGAGACCAGCATCATGAACATCGCCCTGATGCTGGGCTACTCGCAGGCCAGTTCTTTCAGCCACTCCTTCCGACAGGCACGCGGGATCTCACCGGTGGATTACCGCAAGTTGCTACGGGCCCGATGAAGCGTCACTGGCCTATAGCTTGATTGGCCTGCGCTAAACCAGTGGACCTGACACCACCCAATTAAACATGTGGGAGCGGGCTTGCCCGCGAAGAGGCCGCGTCAGCCACTTCATATGCTGAAGGACACACCGCTTTCGCGAGCAAGCCCGCTCCCACATTAGCCTGCGCTAAGCCAGTGGTTCTGACACCACCCAATTAAAACTGTGGGAGCGGGCTTGCTCGCGAAGAGGCCGCGTCAGCCAATTCATATGCTGACTGACACACCGCCTTCGCGAGCAAGCCCGCTCCCACATTGGTCTGCGCTAAGCCAGTGGTTCTGACACCACCCAATTAAACCTGTGGGAGCGGGCTTGCTCGCGAAGAGGCCGTGTCAGCCAATTCATATGCTGACTGACACACCGCTTTCGCGAGCAAGCCCGCTCCCACATTGGTCTGCGCTAAGCCAGTGGTTCTGACACCACCCAATTAAACCTGTGGGAGCGGGCTTGCTCGCGAAGGGGCCATGTCAGGCACTTCATATGCTGACTGACACACCGCCTTCGCGAGCAAGCCCGCTCCCACATTAGTCTGTGCTAAGCCAGTGGTTCTGACACCACCCAATTAAACCTGTGGGAGCGGGCTTGCTCGCGAAGGGGCCATGTCAGGCACTTCATATGCTGACTGACACACCGCCTTCGCGAGCAAGCCCGCTCCCACATTAGTCTGTGCTAAGCCAGTGGTTCTGACACCACCCAATTAAAACCGTGGGAGCGGGCTTGCTCGCGAAGAGGTCGCATCAGGCAATTCATATGCTGACTGACACACCGCTTTCGCGAGCAAGCCCGCTCCCACATTGGTCTGCGCTGAGCCAGTGGTTCTGACACCAACCACAGGGGTCGGTCTGTGGCTGGCAATAGAAACAGCGCGGGTTATTTGACCAGGCGTTTTTCCCTGGACGGTCGGTAGCCAAAGAACGCGCTGTAGCATTTGCTGAAATGGCTCGGCGAAACGAAACCACAGGCCACCAGCACTTCCATCTGCGACAGCTCGGTGTGTTGCAGCAGGCGCCGGGCTTCGGTGATGCGCAATTCCAGGTAATAGCGCTGCGGCGTGGTTCCCAGTTGCTCCTTGAACAAACGCTCCAGCTGACGCCGCGATCGGCCGGCATACACCGCCAATTGCTCCAGCTCCAGCGGCTCTTCGAGGTTGGCGTCCATCAGTTTGACCACCTCGCGCAAGGGCGCGCTGACGCAGAGGTTTTCGTCCGGTTTGATCCGCCGGTACCGCGACTCCTCGAACGCCAGAATATCCTCGATGCCTTCGACCAGCGCCTTGCCGTGCAGGCCCTTGATCCAGTCCAGCGCCATATGGAACGCCCCGGACGGACTCGACGCGGTGAGTCGATCACGATCAATCACATACGGCTCGCTGCTGACCTGGGTGGCTTTGGCAATCTCCGTAAGCGCCGGACGATGTTCCGGGTGGATCGCACAACGATAGCCATCAAGGAGCCCAGCGCGGCCGAGAAACCACGCACCGTTCCACAATCCGGCCAGACCGACACCGCGCTCTGCGGCGCAGCGCAACAGGCTGATCAACTCCTCGCTGGCCTTCAGCTCGGTGCGGTAGCCGCCGCACACCACCAGCAGATCCAGTTGCGCAAGACTTGCCGGGTCAATCCGCGCGTCCGGACGAATCACCAATCCCAGATCGCTGATCACCTCTCCCTCGCCCAGACCGAACGTGCGCGAGCTGAACAGTCCGCTGCGCAACAGATTGGCGGTGATGATGGTATCCAGCGCCTGGGTGAAGGCCGGCAGTGAAAAGTGTTCCAGCAACAGGAAACCGGTGCGGGTGATGCGGGTCTCGGCGGCTTGCTCATTCAGATAGCGGAGGTTTTTGCCCTTCATGCCTCCGCTGAATTGACGTCGTTCGATCAAGGTCTGGCCCATCGGTCATGTTGTTATCCGCCGATAGTTGGCTTGCCGGGCCAAAGAGTCAATCACGCTTGCGGCTGATGACTGGTCACGCAGTGAATCCCGCCGCCACCGGCAGCAATCGCATCGATGTTCAGCAACTCGACTTTGCGCTCCGGATACAGCTTCGACAGCAGGTCGTAAGCCTTCTGGTCGGCGGCCTTGTCGCCGAATTCCGGGGCGATGATCGCGCCGTTGATCACGAAGTAGTTGATGTAACCGGCAGCGAAATCCGGGTTGTTCTGATTGAACTTGCTTTTGCGCGGCTTGAGCGGCGGCGAAATCGTGTGGATCTGCAGTTTGCGACCATCAGCGTCGGTGGCTTTCTTGAGAATCTCCAGGTGCGCCAGCGTGACTTGGTGATCGTAGGATTCAGGGTCGCTGTCGAGGTTGGCGATCACCACACCGGGCTTGATGAACCGCGCATAGAAATCCACGTGAGCGTCGGTGATGTCCTTGCCCTTGATCCCCGGCAGCCAGATGATTTTGCGCAGCCCCAGACGCGCCTTCAATTCAGCCTCGACCTCGGCCTTGCTCCAGCCCGGATTGCGGTTGCTGTTGATCCAGCTGCTCTCGGTCATGATCCCGGTGCCGTGACCGTCGACTTCAATGCCGCCGCCCTCGCCCACCAGCTCGCTGCGCAGGTAAGTCGCCTGTGCGTCGGCGGTCACTCGCGCGGCGATTTTTGCATCCTTGCTGTGCCGCTGTTTGTCGCCCCAACCGTTGAAATTGAAGTCCACGGCACCGAGTCCGCCCCTGTCGTCGATGACAAAATTGGCGCCGATGTCACGCATCCAGATGTCGTCGAGCGCGGCGGTCACGTAGGTGACGTTGCGGGTGCCGCAGTACTCTTCGGCAAGGCTGCGTTCGCCGCTGCGACAAAACACCGTGAGCGGTTCATAACGGGCAATGGTGCGAGCAATGCGGCCCAGCGCAGCCTGCACATCCGCGGTGAAATCTTCCCAGATCGCATCCTGTGCGCCGAAAGCGATGAAGGCGCGCTCGTGCTTGTCGCCCTCGTCCGGCATGAACCAATCCCCCGCGCTGGCCGCCAGCAATTTGCCCGGCGTCAGGCCAAGGCCCATGACCGCGGCGCTGACACCTGCGGCGACTGATACCTGTTTGATGAACTCTCGACGCGTCGACATATCTGGTTTTCCTGAAAAGAGCCGGCGACCGGGCGCCGGCGGTTGAATCATGGCTGAGTGGCGGTTTTGAATTTGGTCCAGGTGCGCATCCGTGCACGCATATCGGCCTGAGGAATGTCCTTGCCCGGGATCAATCGAGCGTAGGTCACCTCATCGAGATAGATGTCCGGGTTGTTGCGCATCGCCGCATCGACGCTGGCCCGCGTCTTGACGTTGGAAGTCGGGTAACCGGTGAAGTTAGTGATCGCCGCCATGTTCTCCGGGCGCATCACAAAGTTGATGAATGCGTAGGCGTATTCCGGGTGTTTCGCATCGACCGGAATCGCCATCGTGTCCATCCACACCGTGGTGCCCTCGCGGGGGATGCGGTATTCGAATCGGGTGGTCTTGCCGGCGCTGTCCGAGGTGCGCTGGGCCTGGGTCATGTCACCGCTGTAACCCAGCGACAGGCACAGGTTGCCGTTGACCAGATCGGTCACCGGTTGCGACTGGAACTTGCGCACGTAAGGCCGCAGCTTCATCAGCACCTCACTGGCCGCTGCTAGATCCGCCGGTTTCGCGCTGCGCGGATCGCGGCCCAGATAATTAAGCACCACCGCCAGCACTTCATCCGGCGAGTCGATCAGCGAAATTCCACAGTCGGCAAACTTCGCCGCCAGCTCCGGTTTGAACAGCATGTCCAGGCTGTTGACCGGTGCGTCGGCCATGCGCTGCTGGATCTGCGCCGCGTTGTACGTCAGGCCGATGGTGCCCCAGGTGTAGGGCACGGTGGCCTGGCTGGAGTGTTCGTAATGGCTGCGCAATTTCTGCAAACCGGGTTCGATGTCGGCCAGCGCCGTCAGCTTCGATTGATCCAGCGGCAACAGGCTGCCGGCCCGCATCAGGCGCTCGGCCACGGTGTCGCCGGGGAAGATCAGGTCATAGCCGCTGCCACCAGAGAGCATCTTCGCTTCGAGGGTTTCGCTGCCGTCCATGACGTCGTAAATCACCTTGATCCCGGTTTCCGCGGTAAAACGGCTCAGGGTGTCTTCGGCAAAATAATCGGCCCAGTTGTACAGCCGCAGGGTTTTGTCCTCGGCGTGCAGCGACGGGATCACGCATGTCAGCGCCAGACCCAGCGCGCCCAGCAGTCTTTTGTGGTGCGTAGCCATGTTCAAACCCCTTGAGTGTTCCAGCGTGCATGGAGGTGGCGGCCGTCCTGACTGAGCAGCGCGCCGTACATGTCCGGCCGGCGGTCGCGGTAGATGCCCCAGCTCAGGCGCTCTTCGCGCATCGCGTCGAGATCGAGGCGGTGCACCAGCACGCCGCTGCTGTCGCGATCGGCTTCGGCGAGCAACTGGCCTTTGTGATCGCTGATAAACGACGAGCCGTAAAAGCTCATTTGCAGCGACGAATCAGTGGTTGCCACTTCTCGCCCGACCCGGTTGGCGGCTACCACCGGTAGCAGGTTGGCGGCAGCATGACCGCGCATGGTCATCTGCCAGTGATCGCGGGAATCCAGCGCCGTGCATCCCGGCTCGGAGCCAATGGCCGTGGGGAACAGCAACACTTCAGCACCCATCAATGCCAGACAGCGTGCGGTCTCGGGGAACCACTGATCCCAGCAGATACCCACGCCGAGGCGACCGAACGCGGTGTCCCAAACGCGGAAACCGCTGTCGCCGGGGCTGAAATATTCCTTCTCCTGATAGCCGATGGCATTGGGAATGTGGGTCTTGCGATACACCCCCGACAGACGCCCGTCGGCATCGGCCACGCTCAACGAATTGAAGTAGGCGTTGCCGGCCCTCTCGAACCAGCTCAGCGGCAACACCACGCCCAGCTCTTTGGCCAGGGCAGCAAAACGCTGCAGCACACGGCTGTCGCGGTATTCCTCGGCCAGCGCCAGATGTTTGTGGCTCTGTTCGATGCAGAAATACGGCGTGGCGAACAGCTCCTGCAACAGGATCACCTGCGCGCCCTTCGCGGCGGCCTCACGCACCAGTTGCTCGGCCTGATCGAGATTACTCGGCAGGTCCCAGGTGCACGGCATCTGGGTGGTGGCGATGGTCAGATGGCTCATTGCTCAACCCTCCACTGGCCAGGCGGGTTGCTGCTGGGTGATGCAATGCACCCCTCCGCCGCCATGGGCCAGATGATTGATGCGCACCGGCACCACTTCGCGTCCGGGGAACGCCTGCGCCAGCACTTTGGCCGCCACCTCGTCGGCCTCGATGCCGTAGGCCGGCATGATGATCGCGCCGTTGGCGATGTAGAAATTGGTGTACGAGGCGCAGAACACTTCGGCGTCGCTGTCCACCGCTTCGCTGGCTTCGAACAGTTCGATCAGCTCGAACTTGCGCCCTTGGGCGTCGGTCGCCAACTCCAATGCGCGGCGATTTTCCCGCACCACTTCGGCGTACACCGAACTCTGGTCATGCGTCGCATCCACCAGCAACACGCCGGGACGGGCGAAGGCGCAGACACCATCGACGTGGCCGTCGGTCATGTCGCCGGTGACGTAATCCGGATCGCCCGGCAACCAGATGGTTTTCTTCACGCCCAATAGACGGCGGAAGATTTCTTCCATCTCGGCCTTGCCGATCCCCGGGTTGCGATTGGGGTTGAGCAGCACCGATTCGGTGGTGATCAGCGTGCCCTCGCCGTCGACATGAATCGCCCCGCCCTCGTTGCTCAACGGTGTACCGAAGCATTCCAGCCCCAGATGATTGAGTGCGCGCCGCGCGAGGCTTTCGTCCAGCTCATGCGCCGACTTGCCGCCCCAGGCATTGAAGCGCCAGCTGACACCGGCCAGCCCTTGTTGCGGGTGGCAGACGAAGCTCGGGCCAGAGTCGCGGCACCAACTGTCGTTGACCGCCAGCGGGATCAGCTCGATGTTCGGCCCGCACAGGGCTTTGGCGCTCGCTACCGCCGAGGGATCAACGACCATTTTCACCGGTTCGAAGCGTGCGATGGCGTTGGCGACCCGGGCGAAATCCTCTTGCACCAGCGGCAAGGTCACGCGCCATCCCGATTCCCACAGCGCCTGGTTATGCGGCCAGACCATCCACGTCGCGGCATGCGTCACCCATTCGGCAGGCATCATCCAAGCGTTGTTGTTATTCTCGTTGCGCGGCATGACAAGCACCTCTCGATTAAGCCATTGTGTTCAATGGAAATTGCCGTGATTTGGCTTGAGGTGAATGCTACTGAGCTGAAACCGCGCCAACAAACGATGGATTTAGCGCACAACTGATTAGAGGAACTTATCGATATGCTCAAGCACTGGCCGCCGCTCAGCTCGCTGCGCGGCTTCGAGGCAGCTGCGCGCCTCGGCAGTTTTCACAAGGCGGCCGATGAGTTGAGCCTCACTCAATCGGCGATCAGCCAGCAGATCCGCAGCCTCGAGGCGTACCTCGAACAGCCACTGTTCTTTCGCAACGGTCGCAGCGTCGCCCTGACCGACGCCGGCCACGATCTGCTCAGCACCACCCAAGCGATGCTGCAGCAACTGGCGGTTGGCATCCGGCGTCTGGGGCAATATCAGAAGCCCAACCAACTGGTGCTCAACACCACGCCGGCGTTTGCCCGGCACTGGCTGCTGCCGCGTCTGGCGGATTTTCGGCGCCAGCATCCGCAGGTCGATCTATGGATTTTCAGCACCGACGAAGTGCCGGACATGGCCACGCAAACCATCGATCTGGCGGTGCGCGACGACATCAGCTCCCAGGCCGAATGCAGCTTCAAGGTGCTGCATGCCGACCGCCTGTTTCCGGCGTGTCATCCCAGCGTGTTGGCGCAACCTGCCGCGCAGCGCACCACCCTGCATGGTGAGCGGGAAATGGACTGGAGCCACTGGGCGGTGGAGGCTGGCGTCGATGTCGGGCAGCAGGATCAGGGGCTGAATTTTTCCGATCCAGGCTTGTTGCTCGATGCCGCTGCGGCGGGGTTGGGGATTGCGCTGGTCAGTCAGTTGCTCAGCCGTCAGGCGCAGGAAAACGGGCTGCTGCAACCCTTGGTCGAGCAAACCATTCGTGGCCCGAACTGGGCGCTGCTGACGCATCGCGACAGCGAGAATGACCCGATGGCGCGATGCTTCAGCGAGTGGCTGATCAAAAACCTCGGCGCTCGATGACCGGTGCATGCTGCGCCATCAGCTCGATGATCCAGTCGATGAACACCCGCAGTTTCAGGCTGACATGCCGGTTCGGCGGATATGCCACATAAAGCGGCATCGGTTCGAGTTGCCAGTCCTCGAACAGCGGCACCAACTCACCCCGGGCCTGATGTGCGTGCGACATGTACCTGGGCAACCACAGCACGCCCATGCCGGCCAGACCTGCCGCAAGGTAGGCATTGCCGTCATCGACTGCGAGGATGTGACGGCCCTTGATCTGCAGATGTTCGCTGCCGTTGTGCAAGGCGTATGGCACCGGTTTTCCGGTGCGCGCCCAGAGAAAGCCGACCACCCGATGATGCGAGTCTTCCAGCTCCCGTGGATGCAGCGGCGTGCCGGCGCGGGCCAGATAACTCGGCGCGGCGAAGACCCCAAGCTGAAGATCGGCAACCCGCCGCGCCATCAGTGACTGATCGAGCAATTCGCCGCCGCGCACCACGCAATCGACGTTCTCATCGATGATGTCGACGATGCGGTCGCTGACGCCCATGTCGATCTGAATATCCGGGTAACGCGCGTGAAACTCAGGCAACGCCGGCACCAGGATCAGCCTCGCCAGCGGACTTGGCACATCGACGCGCAAGCGCCCTCGGGGTAACGCCGAGGCGCCGGACAGACTGGTTTCAGCGTCGTCCATATCGGCCAATAACTTGATCACTCGCTCGTAGTAAATCGCGCCATCGGCAGTGACGTTGACCTTGCGTGTGGTGCGGTTGAGCAACTTGACCCGCAGCCGAGCCTCCAGTTGCTGCACCCGTTGCGTCACGGTGGTCTTGCTCATGTGCAAGGTCTCGGCAGCCTTGGTGAAACTCCCCGCCTCGACCACCCGGGCGAACGCCTGCATTGCATCAAAACGGTCCACTTCTCGCCCTCGGATTGTTTGGGTTTTGCAAACAGTGAACGCCAAGGTTGCGCGTTTATCGCGGCTGCGCAAGTCCCTAAAGTCACCCCATCGTCAATGACCAAACAATGATGGAGACACCCATGACCCAGCGCGACGTCGTTTTCCCGCCAGCCCGCCATGCGCTTTACGAGCGTCATCGCTATTCGCCGGCGATTCGTTCCAACGGTTTCCTGTTCGTCTCGGGACAAGTCGGCAGCCGTGAAGATGGTTCGCCCGAGCCGGATCTGCAGGACCAGGTGCGCCTGGCCTTCAACAACCTCAATGCGATTCTCGACGCCGCCGGTGGCAGCTTCGCCGACGCGGTCGACGTCACGGTGTTCATGGTCGATCCACAATCGACCTTCGAAACCATCTGGGAAGTGGTACCGGAGTTCTGGGGCAGCGCACCGTATCCGACGATTACTGCGGTCGGCGTGACCTGGCTGGCCGGGTTTCAGTTCGAGATCAAGGTAATCGCCAGGCTGCGCGAAACGGCCTGATCGTCTGGCGGATTTGCACCGGGGGTCGGCAGTCTTCAGACTGTCCGACCCGCCTACCCATTTTCCACAACCGCCATGTCAGACCTGTTATTGAAGCCCGCCCTGCCCGGTATCGCCTTGCGACGCTGGCGCCTGCTGCATCGCGTCAAACAGACGCATGCGGCGCAGTTGTTCAACGTCACTCAGTCGACCATTTCTCGCTGGGAAAGCGGTGTGCAGGCGCTGGAGCCTGTCGCGCAGCAACAGCTGGAGCGCTTGCTGGCTGCGCGCCTGGACAGCGCCGCCGATCAGGTATTGGCGCGTCTGGTCGGGGAAAGTCAGCGGCCGATGCACCTGATCTGCGACCTCACCCACCGTTTGCTGGCCTGCTCTCCTGCGCGTGCTGCCGAGTTCACCCAGCCCTTGAGTACGTTGCTGGGACAGTCGCTGTGGCACTTCGCAACGCCGGAAATTGTGCTTAGAGAGTCGGCCCTGACGAGCAATGGCTGGCACGAGATTCAGGCGCCGCCGGCCGTGGAATTCAGCACCGGCAGCAATGCCTCCGACCTCGTACCGATTCGTCCCAGCCTGTGCCGCTGGACGCGCATTGCGCTGTCTGACGGCAGCGCCGCGCGTCTGGTGGAAACCCTCTGAACGCATATTTTATGCGTGGACGCCAAGTGTCTTCAGTTCTAGGCTGAGCTTTTCGGCGTATTCAGCCAGGCAGACACATGAACCTCGAAATCATCAAGGGCCGCCTCGAATTTCTGCGCGAAGCAGAAAAACTCAAGGACGTCCTGCGCAGCGCGCACACCTCCAGCGGCCGCACCGAAAGCACCGCCGAACACAGCTGGCGCCTGTGCCTGGTGGCGATTGTCTTCGCCGATCAACTGGCCGGCCTCGACCTGCTCAAAGTCCTGAAGATGTGCGTGATTCACGATTTGGGCGAAGCCATCAATGGCGATATTCCTGCGGTCAATCAGGCCGCGTTCCCCGACAAGGGCGAACAGGAGCGCAACGACCTTTTGCTGCTGACCCGTTCGCTCGATGAAGCACTGCGCAACGAGATTCTGGCGCTGTGGGACGACTACGAAAATGCGCAGTCCGCCGAAGCCAAAGCGGTCAAGGCACTGGATAAGCTGGAGACCTTGTTGCAGCACAATCAAGGTTTGAACCCGGTGGATTTCGATTACGGTTTCAATCTGGGCTACGGCAAGAAATACACCAGTGCCGACCCGGTTTTCGCCACCCTGCGCGAGCTGATCGACCAAGACACCCGACAGCGCATCAGCGACCGCCAAAGCGGCACCGAGCGATACTGAATCAGTTGTTGCATCTCAGCCCCAACCGCCGGCATGAAACGTGGAGCAAAACATCCCCGGGCACCCGCGCTGGCCTTTGACTGCCCGGCTGCGTATAACCTCGCCGTTTCGTCTAACCTGATTGAGCGCCCGAGCGCGACACCTCGCGCCCTGGCACTTAGAATGCGACGCTCATGAAACGGAGATTTCCATGCTCAAACGAACCCTGGCACTGACTGCTGGTCTGGCCCTGTCTTTTTCTGCTCTGGTGGCGCATGCCGCCGATGTGTTGCGGGTCAGCGCGATTCCCGATGAAGCCCCGACCGAATTGCTGCGCAAGTTCGAGCCGCTGGGCGCGTATCTGGAGCAGCAGTTGGGCATGAAAGTGCAGTTCGTTCCCGTTGCCGACTATCCGGCGGTGGTTGAAGCGCTGGCGACCGATCGCCTCGACATGGCCTGGCTGGGCGGTTTCACTTTTGTTCAGGCGCGCCTGAAGACCGACGCCACCACCCCGGTTATCCCGCTGGTGCAGCGTGAGCAGGATGCGCAGTTCACCAGCAAGTTCATCACCGCCGACCCGAACGTGAAGAGTCTGGCCGACCTCAAGGGCAAGACCTTTGCCTTCGGCTCGGTGTCGTCGACGTCCGGCAGCCTGATGCCGCGTTATTTCATGCTGAAGAACGACAACATCAAGCCTGAAGCCTATTTCAGCCGCGTTGCCTACTCCGGCGAGCACGACGCCACCGTGGCCTGGGTCCAGGCCGGTAAGGTCGACGCAGGTGTGCTGAATGCCAGCGTCTGGCAGAAACTGGTGGATGCCGGCAAGGTCGATACCAACAAAGTCCACGTGTTCGCCACCACCCCGGCCTACTTCGATTACAACTGGACCGTGCGCGGCACCCTCGACCCGGCGCTGGCGGCGAAGATCAAGAAAGCCTTCCTCGACCTCGATCCGGCCAACCCTGAGCAGAAGAAGATTCTTGATCTGCAGGCGGCCAGCCGCTTCATCGACACCAAACCCGAGAACTACAAGGGCATCGAGGAAGCCGCTCGCGCTGCCGACCTGCTGAAATGACCCTGAGCCTCAAACACGCCAGCCTGCACCACGCCAACGGGGTCGACGCGTTACGCGGCGTTGACCTGCAGATTGGCGTGGGCGAACAGGTGGCGATCATCGGCCCTTCAGGGGCCGGCAAGTCGAGTCTGTTGAATCTGCTGGCCACCGCGTTGCGCCCCAGCAGCGGTGAAATCGAGGTGCTGGGCGAGCGTCCCTGGCACCTATCCGCCCATCAACGGCAACGCCTGCGTGCGCGCATCGGCCTGGTTCACCAAGCACCGCCGCTGCCGCCGCGCCAACGGGTGGTGACGGCGGTGCTGGCCGGCAAACTCGGGCAGTGGAGTCTGGGCAAAAGCCTGCTGAATCTGCTGCATCCCACGGACATTCCCGGCGCCCGTGCCGCCCTCGCCCTGTTGGATCTGGGCGATAAACTCTTCGCTTACTGCCAGCAATTGTCCGGCGGCCAATTGCAGCGCGTGGGCATTGCCCGGGTGCTGTATCAGGCGCCGGAGGTTCTGCTGGCGGACGAACCGGTATCGGCGATGGACCCGGTGCTCGCCGGGCACACCCTGTCGATCCTCGCGCAGCACGCGCGGGCGCACAACGTCACACTGGTGGCGAGCCTGCACGCGGTGGAACTGGCGCTGGCGCATTTCCCGCGGGTCATCGGCCTGCGCGACGGCCAGATCCTGTTTGACAGCCCAGCCGGACAGGTCAGCCGCGAAATGCTCGACACGCTGTACGCCAACGAGCAATTGCAAAGCCCGACGACGCCCAGTGCGCCGCTGATTGTGCAGATCCCGCGATGCTGAGGGCTGATTCACGCGACCCGGCCGCCGTGCCGCGATTAATGCTGACCCTGCTGGCGCTGGCCTTGTTGTGGCCGGGCATCCAGCTCAGCGAACTGGATCTGGGGGTGTTGCTGCACAGCGACAGCCAGACCGAAATGGGCCGCTTCATCTCCGGATTCTGGCCACCGGCGCATGACCACGACTTTCTCCAGTTGCTGTTCAAAGCCACTCTGCAAACCCTGGCCATCGCCACCGCCGGCATGGCTCTGGCGCTGCTGCTGGCGGTGCCGGCCAGCCTGATTGCCAGCCGCGCGCTGTCATTGTCGGCGGCATCCCGGAGCGGCATTCCCAGTCGGGTCGGGCGCTTGCTGCGCTGGCCGGTGCGCGGGTTGCTGATCTTCTTGCGCAGCGTGCCGGAGATCGTCTGGGCGCTGCTGTTTGTGCGTGCCGTGGGCCTCGGCCCGGCAGCCGGTGTGCTGGCGATCGCCATCACCTACAGCGGCATGCTCGGCAAGGTCTACGCGGAAATTTTCGAATCCACCGACCAACGCCCGGCGCACGCCTTGATGCAGGCCGGCAGCGGACGACTCGCGGCGTTCGCCTACGGGATTCTGCCGAATGTCGCGGCCGAGCTGCTGTCGTACACGGTGTATCGCTGGGAGTGCGCGATTCGTGCGTCGGTGGTGATGGGATTCGTCGGCGCCGGAGGCCTCGGCCAACAGATCGACCTGTCATTGCGCATGTTCGCCAGCGGTGAAGTGGCGAGCATGTTGCTGACGTTCCTGATTCTGGTGCTCGGTGCCGACCAACTCAGCCGCCTGCTGCGCTGGAGGCTGACATGAATCGCCTGATCAATCTGTTGCTGATCGTTGGCATTGGCGTCGCAGTCATCGCCTCGTTCGGTTACCTCGAACTCGACCTCGGTGAACTCGGCAGCGCCACCAGCCTCAAGCAGATGGGTGCCTACGCGCAGCGCTTTCTCAGCCCGGATCTGAGCGCCACGCATTTGCAGGCGATCCTCAAGGGCTCGCTGGAAACCCTCGCCATGTCGGCCCTCGGCACCCTGCTCGCGGCGGTGTTCGGCATTCTCCTCGCGCTGCCCGCGGCCGGGCGTTTCGGCTGGCCGTTGCAAAGCGCTTCGCGCCTGTTGCTCAACGGCCTGCGGGCGATTCCGGAACTGGTGTGGGCGGCGCTGATGGTGCTCGCCGCCGGCCTCGGCCCGAATGCCGGCACCCTCGCGCTGGCCTTGCACACCACTGGCGTGCTCGGCCGGTTGTTCGCCGAAGCACTGGAAAATACGCCGCCGGAACCTGCCGAAGCGATCCGTTTGCAGGGCGGCAATCCGGTGCTCGCGTTCTGCTACGGCACCCTGCCCAACCTCGCTCCGCAACTGCTCGCGTATTGCCTGTATCGCTGGGAAAACAACATCCGCATGGCCAGCGTGCTGGGCTTCGTCGGTGCCGGCGGTTTGGGGCAGATGCTGTATGTCAGCCTGAGCCTGTTTCAGGAAGCGCAGGCGAGTACGGTGATTCTGGCGATGCTGATTCTGGTGCTGGGCGTGGATTCGCTGAGCGCCTGGAGCCGGCAGCGCTGGGTCAAGGCCTGACGGGCAAACCTCACTGCGCCGTCGCCAACCGATACTGGCGCGGGGTAAATCCGGTCGACGCCTTGAACTGCCGGGTGAACGCGCTGTGATCGGTATAGCCGCATTGCAGCGCCACTTCGGTGATCGGCAACTCGCCGTGCAACAGCCGATGTGCATGCTCAAGACGCACTTTCTGGATCATCTGCCGCGGCGTCAGGTGGAACACGCGCTTGCAGTAGCGCTCCAGTTGCGCCACTGAAATCCCGGCGATGCGCGTCAGTTCGCCGAGGCTGACCCGGCGATTGAAATTCGCCCGAATGTATTCATCCACCGCCGCCAGTCGCTGATACGCCGGATGGGTTTCGCTGGCGGTTTGCAGGTCGACGGAAATTCCCGCCAGGCCAATGATCCGATTATCCCGGTTGTACAGCGGACGCTTGTGCGTCAGGCACCAGCCCGGTTCGCGGCTGCCGTACAGATGCAGCTCCAACTGATCCTCCAGCACAAACCCCTCTTCCAGCACGCGCCGATCCTGCTCGGTGTAGCCCGGGCCCAATTGCGCCGGAAACACCTCGGCGCTGGTCTTGCCCAGTAACGGTCGCAGGTCTTTCAAACCGCAGCGCTGCACCAAAGTCTGGTTGGCCATGACATAGCGCGCCTGCAGGTCCTTGATGAAGATCGCCGCGTTGGGAATCACGTCGAGCATGGGCAACAGCAGCGCCACGCTGGCGAGCAGATCGTCGAGACTCTGCGGTCGGCTCGCTTCGTTCTGCTGGCTCAGGATCGCAAACGCATTCTGCGTCATGACTGTCACTCCCCACGGTGCGCTTTGGCTTGCGCGCAGATTGCCCGATGGCCGACAGCCTGTCGAGCCGGGCCTTTGCCGTTGGCCATTGTGCTGATTTCGTCATCGTCACCGGCAAAAAACATCAATCGCGCATCGCCTGATGAGTTCACTGTAGCGCCACTGCACGCCCCTCCAACAACCAACAAGAAGGCGACGCTATGACAGGCCAAGGCAAGTTCAAGAAACAACTTTCACTGATAGACCTCACGTTCATCGGGCTGGGGGCGATCTTCGGTTCGGGCTGGTTGTTCGCGGCCAGTCACGTGTCGGCCATCGCCGGCCCGGCAGGGATCTTTTCCTGGCTGCTCGGCGGCTTCGCCGTGTTGCTGCTGGGCATCGTCTACTGCGAACTGGGCGCCGCACTGCCCCGTGCCGGCGGTGTGGTGCGCTACCCGGTTTACTCCCACGGCCCACTGCTCGGCTACTTGATGGGCTTCATCACGCTGATCGCGTTTTCCAGTCTGGTGGCGATCGAAGTGGTTGCCTCGCGACAATATGCGGCGGCGTGGTTTCCCGAGTTGACCAAGGTCGGCTCCAGCGACCCGACCGTGCTTGGCTGGTTCGTGCAGTTCGGGCTGTTGTGCCTGTTTTTCCTGCTCAATTACCGCAGCGTGAAGACCTTCGCCATGGCCAACAATCTGGTCAGCGTGTTCAAGTTCATCGTGCCGCTGCTGGTGATCGGCGTGCTGTTCACCTTCTTTAAACCGGCCAATTTCGAAGTGCATGGATTTGCGCCGTTCGGTCTGTCCGGCATCGAAATGGCCGTGTCGGCCGGCGGGGTGATCTTCGCTTATCTGGGCCTGACGCCGATCATTTCCGTGGCCAGTGAAGTGAAGAATCCGCAACGCACGATCCCGATTGCGCTGATCCTTTCGGTACTGCTGTCCACCGCGATTTACGTGTTGCTGCAAACCGCTTTCCTCGGCGGCATCCCGACTGAAATGCTCGCCAATGGCTGGGCCGGCGTCGCCAAGGAACTGGCCCTGCCGTATCGCGACATCGCCCTGGCCCTGGGCGTCGGCTGGCTGGCGTATCTGGTGGTGGCCGACGCGGTGATCTCGCCCAGCGGCTGCGGCAACATCTACATGAACGCCACGCCACGGGTGATCTACGGCTGGGCGCAGACCGGGACCTTTTTCAAGATCTTCACCCGCATCGATGAAAAATCCGGCATTCCGCGCCCGGCGCTGTGGCTGACCTTTGGCCTGTCGGTGTTCTGGACCCTGCCGTTCCCGTCGTGGGAAGCGCTGATCAATGTGGTCTCCGCCGCGCTGGTGTTGAGCTATGCGGTGGCTCCGGTGACGGTGGCCGCACTGCGCCGCAACGCGCCGGACATGCCGCGTCCGTTCCGGGTCAAGGGCATGCGTGTGCTCGGGCCGCTGTCGTTCATCATCGCCGCGCTGATCGTCTACTGGTCGGGCTGGGGCACCGTGTCGTGGTTGCTCGGTTTGCAGATCCTGATGTTTGTCATCTACCTGTTGTGTGGGCGCATGGTGCCGACCGCGCACTTGAACCTCGGCCGGCAAGTTCGCTCGTCGGCGTGGCTGATCGGCTTCTACGCGGTGACCATCGTCCTCTCCAAACTCGGCAGTTTTGGCGGTATCGGCGTGCTTAGCCATCCGTTCGACACCGTGATCGTCGCGGTCTGCGCACTGGGCATCTACTACTGGGGCGCCGCCACCGGCGTGCCGGCACACCTGATTCGTCTGGAAACCGAGGACGACGAAAGCGAAGCCGCTGAATCCTCCACCCATTCGGCACAGGGCCAGCGCCCTGCTCACGCCTGACTTTGATTGAAGGGACGCGTTCATGAAACGACTGCACATCATCGATTCCCATACCGGCGGTGAACCCACGCGCCTGGTGATGAAAGGCTTCCCCGAGCTGCCCGGCAACAGCATCGCCGAGCAGCGCGACGCACTACGCGAAAGCCACGATCAATGGCGCCGCGCCTGCCTGCTCGAACCGCGTGGCAACGACGTACTGGTCGGCGCGCTGTACTGCGCGCCGGTCTCGCCGGATGCCACTTGCGGGGTGATCTTCTTCAACAACGCCGGCTACCTCGGCATGTGCGGCCACGGCACCATCGGCCTGGTCAACTCGCTGCATTACCTGGGGCAGATCGAACCGGGCGTGCACAAGATCGACACCCCGGTCGGCCCGGTCAGCGCCACTCTGCACGAGGACGGCGCCGTGACGCTGGGCAACGTGCCGGCATGGCGCTACCGCAAACAGGTGCCGGTGGACGTGCCCGGTTACGGTCGCGTGGTCGGCGATATCGCCTGGGGCGGCAACTGGTTTTTCCTCGTCTCCGAGCACGGCCAGGACCTGCAGATGAGCAACGTCGAAGCCCTCACCGATTACACCTGGGCGATGCTCAAGGCTCTGGAAGCCCAAGGCATTCACGGTGAGGACGGCGCGCTGATCGACCACGTCGAGCTGTTTGCCGACGACGCCCACGCCGACAGCCGCAACTTCGTCATGTGCCCGGGCAAGGCCTACGACCGCTCGCCCTGCGGCACCGGCACCAGCGCCAAACTCGCTTGCCTCGCCGCCGACGGCAAACTCGCCGAAGGCCAGGTCTGGACGCAAGCGAGCATCACCGGCAGCCAGTTCGAAGGCCGCTTCGAATGGCATGGCGAGCGCGTGCGCCCATTCATTACCGGCCGCGCCTACATGACCGCCGACGCCACCCTGCTGATCGACGAGCAGGACCCTTTCGCGTGGGGCATCTGAGTGCCCCGCTTTTTTACCGATTGAATGAATGTCCCGAGGAGCTACAACAATGAGCGATAACATCTTCACTGGCTGCATTCCCGCGCTGATGACTCCGTGCACCGCCGCGCGCAAACCTGACTTCGACGCACTGGTGGCCAAGGGTCGCGAGCTGATCGATATCGGCATGAGCGCGGTGGTTTACTGCGGCTCGATGGGCGACTGGCCGCTGCTGACCGAGGCCGAGCGTCAGGAAGGCGTAGCGCGTCTGGTGGCCGCCGGGGTTCCGACCATCGTCGGCACTGGCGCGGTCAACAGCCGTGAAGCGGTCTCCCACGCTGCACATGCGGCGAAAGTCGGCGCCCATGGCCTGATGGTGATTCCGCGCGTCTTGTCCCGTGGTGCCTCGGCCACCGCACAAAAAGCCCACTTCGCCGCGATCCTCAACGCCGCGCCGAACCTGCCGGCAGTGATCTACAACAGCCCTTACTACGGCTTCGCCACCCGCGCCGAGCTGTTCTTCGAACTGCGCCGCGAACACCCGAACCTGATCGGCTTCAAGGAGTTCGGCGGTGGCGCCGATTTGCGCTACGCCGCCGAGAACATCACCTCGCAGGACGATGCCGTGACCTTGATGGTCGGTGTCGATACGCAAGTGGTGCACGGTTTCGTCAACTGCAACGCCACCGGCGCGATCACCGGCATCGGCAACGCCCTGCCCCGCGAAGTGCTGCAACTGGTGGCGCTGAGCAAGCAAGCGGCCAAGGGCGATGCCAAGGCCCGACGTCTGGCGCGCGAACTTGAAGCGGCGCTGGCAGTGCTGTCGTCGTTCGATGAGGGCTGCGACCTGGTGCTGTATTACAAGCACCTGATGGTGCTCAACGGCGACCGCGAATACGCCTTGCACTTCAACGAAACCGACGCCTTGAGCGATGCCCAGCGTCGTTACGCCGAGACCCAGTACGCGCTGTTCCGCCAGTGGTACAAAAACTGGTCCGCCGAACAGAACCTCGCCTGACCGCAGTCCCTGCCCCGGTGTGATGCCGGGGCTTCACCTCTTTTATCAAGGAAGCGCCATGACTCTGACAGGCCACATGCTGATCGGCGGCCAAGCCATTGCCGGCAGCCGTGAAGCGATCCGCGCGATCAATCCCGCCACTGACGCGGTGCTGGAACCGGCCTATGCCGGGGGCAGCAGCGAGCATGTCGAACAGGCCTGCACACTGGCGTGGCAAGCGTTTGATCGTTATCGCGAGACGTCCCTCGACGCTCGCGCCGAATTTCTCGAAACCATCGCCAATGAGATCGAAGCCCTTGGCGATGCGCTGATTGACCGTGCCGTGGCCGAAACCGGCCTGCCACGCGCCCGTATCCAGGGCGAACGCGGACGCACCTGCGGGCAACTGCGCATCTTTGCCCGCACAGTGCGTGCTGGCGAGTGGCTGGACGTTCGCGTCGATCAATCACAACCCCAGCGCCAGCCGCTGCCACGTTCTGATTTGCGCCAGCGGCAGATCGCGCTGGGGCCAGTGGCCGTGTTCGGCGCCAGCAACTTTCCGCTGGCGTTCTCGGTGGCGGGCGGCGACACCGCTTCGGCATTGGCCGCCGGTTGCCCGGTGATCGTCAAGGCGCACAGCGCGCATCCCGGCACCAGTGAACTGGTCGGCCAGGCGCTGACGCGTGCAGTGAAAAAATCGGGTTTGCCCGACGGCGTGTTCTCGCTGCTGTTCGGTTCGGGCAACGAAGTGGGCATCGCCCTGGTCAGCGATCCGCGCATCAAGGCGGTGGGCTTCACCGGCTCGCGCAGTGGCGGTCTCGCCCTGAGTAAAGCGGCACAGGCACGGCCCGAGCCGATTCCGGTGTACGCGGAAATGAGTTCGATCAATCCGGTGCTGCTGTTTCCCGCAGCGCTTGCCGCTCGCAGTGAGGCGTTGGCGCAGGGTTTTGTCGCCTCGCTGACGCAGGGCGCCGGGCAGTTCTGCACCAATCCCGGGCTGGTCATTGCTCGCCAAGAGGCGGCGCTGGACGCTTTCATCGCCACCGCCACCGAAGGGGTCCAGCGCAGCCCGGCGCAGACCATGCTCACGCCGGGAATCTTCCGCGCCTATGAAACTGGCGTCGGCGCGCTGGCCGAACATCCGCAAGCGCAACGCGTGGCCATCGGTCTAGCGGCTGAAGGGCCAAACCAGTGTCAGGCGCAGCTGTTCGTGACCCAGGCGCAGGACTTCCTCGCCGACGCACGCCTGCAAGGTGAAATCTTTGGTGCAGCATCACTGATCGTCCAGTGCGCCAACGACGATGAAATCCGTCAGGTCTGCGAACGCCTCGAAGGCCAACTGACCGCCACCCTGCACCTGGATGACGCCGATCTGGATCGCGCCCGGGCCTTGCTGCCGACACTGGAGCGCAAGGCTGGACGCCTGCTGGTCAACGGCTGGCCGACCGGGGTCGAGGTGTGTGATGCGATGGTGCATGGCGGGCCGTTTCCGGCCACCTCGGACTCGCGCAGCACCTCGGTCGGTACGGCGGCGATTCTGCGTTTCCTGCGTCCGGTGTGTTATCAGGATTTTCCCGACAGCCTGCTGCCGCCGCCGCTGAAACAGGCGAATCCGCTGCAATTACGACGCTTGCTCGACGGTCAGAGGGAAGCCTGACCATGCCCGACAACCTCACAGCGGACAACGCCGATATAGCGGTGATCGGCGCCGGCATCATCGGCGTCGCCTGTGCCCTGCAGCTGGCGCGTCAGGGTCAGCGGGTGGTGGTCATCGACAAGCAGCCGCCCGGTCAGGGCGCCTCGTTTGGCAACGCCGGGCATCTGGCCACCGAGCAGGTGTTTCCGATTGCCGATGCGTCGATCCTCATGCGTCTGCCAGCGATGCTGATGGACCCGATGGGGCCGCTGCGCCTGGACTGGAAGTACATGCCGCGCGCCGTGCCGTGGTTCAGCCGATTGTTGCTGAACCTGCGTCCGGCGCCGTTTCAGCGCACCGTGGCCGGTTTGCGCGCGCTCAACGAAAGCAGCCTCGATGCCTGGAAGCGACTGCTGCAGAGCATCGCCCGCCCCGACCTGCTCAAGGAGGACGGCTCGCTGCTGGTATTCGAGCGCGCCGAATCGCGACAAGCCGTCGAAGCCTTGCAGGCGCGCATGCGTCAGCAACAGGTGCCGGTGGATTTCTGGTCGGCCAGCGCCGTGCGAGAAAGCGCGCCGCAGCTCAGCGAACAGATTCAGGGCGGGTTGTTCTACCCGCGCACCGGGCATTTTCTCGACCCGTATCAAGTGGTGTGCGAACTGGTGAGTGCGGCCAAAACGGCCGGCGTGCAGTTCTTCCGGCAGGAGGTTCAGGGCGGCCAGTTGCAGGCGCATGGCGTGTCGCTGATCACCGATCAGGGGCGTTTCACCGCGCGGCAGGTGCTGATCGCCTGTGGCGCGCATTCGGCGAAGCTCACCACTGCACTGACCGGTAAACGCGTGCCGCTGGACACCGAACGCGGCTATCACCTGATGTTGCCGCATGAGCAAGGGCGCCTGCCGTTCGCCGTCACGTCGCTGGAGCGCAAGTTCATCATGACGCCAATGACCGGCGGCCTGCGCTTGGCCGGTACGGTGGAGTTCGCCGGCCTGCAGCGCCCGCCGTTCATGAAGCGCGCCTGGCAGTTGCATCGCTTGAGCAAAGGTTTGTTTCGCCGTGATTTGAACGCTGAAGACGCGACGCCGTGGATGGGCTTTCGTCCGTCGCTGCCGGACTCGCTGCCGATCATCGACAAGGTCTGCGACGGCAAGGCACTGCTCGCGTTCGGTCATCAGCATCTGGGGCTGACTCAAGCGGCGATTACCGCAGAGATGGTCGCGCATCTGGTATCACCCTCAGCGAACTCCGGCTTGCCGGCACTGGGTGCCTATCGACTCGGTCGCTTCTGAGATATCGATGAAACGTTTTTGGTTTCATACTGAGCGCCGACCTTGGCCCCGCGCATATGGAACCGACTATGACCTCATCAATGGATAACCAGACACCCGAGCCACAAGCAATCTGCAACCCGATCACCAGCAGCGCGATCTTCATCGTCGCCACGCTGCTGCCCGGGAGCGACGCCGCCAGTCAGGTGCGCGGCTGGTGCGGCGACATCGCCGCCCTCACCCGCTCTGTCGGCAAGCGTGTGCCCAACGGTAACCTGTCGTGTGTCTGCGGGTTCAGCGCCAACGCCTGGGACGCCCTGTTCGGCAGCCCACGCCCAGCCTCGCTGCATCCGTTCCGTGAGTTCGGCGTCGAGGGCCGTCGTGCCGTCGCAACGCCTGGCGACATCCTGCTGCACATCCGTGCTGACCAAATGGACCTGTGTTTCGAACTGGCAACGCAGCTGTGCAGTGCACTCAATGGCGCGATCACCGTGGTGGATGAGGTGCAGGGTTTCCGCTACTTTGACATGCGCAGCATCATCGGTTTTGTCGATGGCACCGAGAACCCGGTGGGCCGCAAGGCAGACCACTTCACCCTGATAGGCAACGAAGACCCGGCGTTCGAATCCGGCAGTTATGTGCTGGTGCAGAAGTACCTGCACAAGATGGACGCGTGGAATGCCTTAAGCGTCGAAGCTCAGGAGAAGGTGATCGGCCGGACCAAACTGGCCGATATCGAATTGGGTGAAGAGGTCAAACCGAGCAATTCCCACAGCGCCCTGACCACCATCACCAAGGACGGCCAGGAGCAGAAGATCCTGCGCGACAACATGCCGTTCGGTCGTCCGGGGGCTGGCGAGTTCGGCACCTATTTCATCGGTTACGCGCGTTCGCCGGAACCGATCGAGCAGATGCTGGAGAACATGTTTGTCGGCAAACCCGTCGGCAACTACGACCGTTTGCTGGACTTCAGCACCGCAGTCACCGGGGGATTGTTCTTTGTGCCGTCAGCCGACCTGCTCGAAGAGCTGGCCGAGCGAGAGCCCGCGCAGGCGTGACACCGTAGCGCCACGCCTGCCCGTCACTCAGTGTGGCGCGCGCGGGATGGTTTTCAGCAGGTCTTCCGGGCTGATGTGGCCGACCACGCTGCCCGGTTGCGGCATGTTGAGGATGTGGCCTTTCATCTTGCCGATGATGTGCATCTCGCACGGCTTGCAGTCGAACTTCAGGGTCAGCACTTCGTCGCCGTGAATCAGCTGCATCGGCGCGACCTTGGTGCGCACACCGGTCACGCCTTTGGCCTGTTTCGGGCACAGGTTGAACGAGAAACGCAGGCAGTGCTTGGTGATCATCACCGGCACTTCACCAGCCTCTTCGTGCGCCTCGTAGGCCGCATCGATCAGCTTCACGCCGTGACGGTGATAGAAGTCGCGCGCCTTCTGGTTGTAGACGTTGGCCAGGAACGACAGGTGCGACTCCGGGTACACCGGCGGCGGCGTGGTTTCAGCCTTGCGGCTGCCACGCGGATGCGCCGCGACACGGGCGGCGGTCAGCGCTTCGATCACTTCGCGGCGCAGGGCCTTGAGCTGCGAGTTCGGAATGAAGAACGCCTGCGGTGCATCGAGCTTGATGTCGGTGGCGTGGTACTGGGTGGTGCCGAGCTGACCGAGCAGATCCTGCAATTGCTCCAGCGCCTGCTCCGGCTTGTTGGCTACACCGAACGGACCGTTCAGGGTCACGCTGGCGCTGATCCCCTCTTCACTGGTCGCAGTCACTTCCAGCTGTTCTTCACGCAGGCGAGCAACCCAGCTCAGGGCCACACGACGCTCGGCAGACGTCTTCTGCAGCGCCTGTTGCCAGTTGTGGTCGAGGTTGCGGTTCAGCGGATGGTTCGGCCGCAGCTTGTACAGGCCTTCGGGCATTTCGTTCGGCTCGACACGGTAGCGATAGCGCTTCTCGCCGTCTTCTTCGAACTCGCCCTTCGGCTCGGCGATATTGGCGCGGAAACCCACGACTTCACGCTTGACCAGCACGTTGAGGCCATCGCCGTTGGACAGCGGCTCCTGAGTCACCACCTGCATGTCACGCTTGCCGACTTTCTCGACGGTGCCCACCGGCAGACCGGTGAAGGTCGGCGAGTCGAACGCGCCGATGTCGATCTTGCGATCAGTGACGAAGTAGTCGGTGCTGCCACGGTGGAAGGTCTTTTCCGGGTCCGGCAGGAAGAAGTGCGCGGTACGGCCGCTGGAAGCGCGGGCCAGGTCCGGGCGATCTTCGAGCACGTCGTCGAGGCGCTGGCGGTAATAGGCAGTGATGTTCTTCACATAGCCCATGTCCTTGTAGCGCCCTTCGATCTTGAACGAGCGCACACCGGCCTCGACCAGCGCGCGGATGTTGGCGCTCTGGTTGTTGTCCTTCATCGACAGCAGGTGTTTTTCGTAGGCGATCACCCCACCCTTTTCGTCTTTCAGGGTGTACGGCAAACGGCAGGCCTGGGAGCAATCGCCACGGTTAGCGCTGCGCCCGGTCTGCGCGTGGGAAATGTTGCACTGCCCGGAGAACGCCACGCACAGCGCACCGTGAATGAAGAATTCGATGGCCGCATCGGTTTCGTCGGCGATGGCGCGGATTTCTTTCAGGTTCAGCTCGCGGGCCAGTACCAGTTGCGAGAAACCGGCCTGATCGAGGAACTTCGCCCGCTCAAGGGTGCGGATGTCGGTCTGGGTACTGGCATGCAGCTCAATCGGCGGGATGTCCAGTTCCATCACGCCCAGATCCTGGACGATCAGCGCGTCGACACCGGCATCGTACAACTGGTGGATCAGCTTGCGCGCCGGCTCCAGTTCATTGTCGTGCAGGATGGTGTTGATGGTGGTGAAAATGCGCGCGTGATAACGGCGGGCAAACTCCACCAGCTCGGCGATTTCGCTCACCTCGTTGCAGGCGTTGTGGCGCGCGCCGAAGCTCGGGCCACCGATGTACACGGCATCGGCGCCGTGCAGGATCGCCTCGCGGGCAATCGCCACGTCACGGGCGGGGCTGAGCAATTCCAGATGATGCTTGGGCAAGGACATAGTTTTTTTAGTCAGGCTGTCACGGTTAAGGCGCGCATTGTAGCCGCGAAACGCCCGAGCGGCACGCCTGTGCTGCCAAGTGGCAGATGACCTCGCTCCAATCCGACACGAGAGTCTCCTGTAGGAGTGAGCCTGCTCGCGATGATGGTGGCACAGTCAACGTTGATGGTGGCTGATTTACCGCTATCGCGAGCAGGCTCACTCCTACAGGGGGCGGTCAGGCCTTGGCAGCCATCGCGGTGACTTCCACGCGCATGCCTTCCACTGCCAGCGACGCCACGCCCACAGCCGCGCGCACCGGCCATGGCTTGGCGAAGAAGCGCTTGTAGACTTCGTTGAATGCCGCACGGTCAGCCATGTCGGTGAGGTAGATGGTCAGGTGCATGACCCGATCCATCGAACTGCCGGCCCGCTCCAGCGCCACTTTCAGCGCCTGCAGGGTGCATTCGCTTTGCAGGGTGATGTCGCCCAGCTCCAGGCTGCCGTCGGCACGGGTCGGGATCTGGGTCGAAACCAGAATGCCGTTGAAACCGACAACATCGGAGGAAATCGAATCTGCATCCGGATCAGGGGTGAAGCTGAGGTCTTGATTAGCCATGAAAGTCTCTTGTCTGGAGAGATTGAGGGTCGCCGGCCAACGACGCACCGGGACTTTTGCGCGGGCAGTTTACATCAGTCCCCGCTCCGGCTCAGGCCACTGTCGATGCCAGACCCAAATCGCGCGCATAAAAAAACGCCAGCCCTTTCGGACTGGCGTTTTTTCTGAATATGGCAGGGGCGGCTGGATTCGAACCAACGCATGGCAGGATCAAAACCTGCTGCCTTACCGCTTGGCGACGCCCCTGTATCTCAAGCTCTGTAACAAGCTCTGCGAGAATGGGCCGCAATTTACCAACCTTTTTTTGATCTGGGAAGCCCTGAATGCAAAAAAATTTGTTTTAAAACAGCCAGTTATTTCTGAGCCAAGGCAAACGCCGCGATTCACTTCGACAAATTCAGCTTGATCGCCTCGCGAATCAGCGTTTTCAAGGCCTGCTCATCGACCGGGTCGCTCTCGTGAAAATCAATCGCCCGGCGGGTGTTGCCCTCAAGGCTGGCGTTGAACAACCCCGCTGGATCGGCCAGCGCCGCGCCTTTGGCGAAGGTCATCTTCACCGCCGCCTTGTAAGTCTCTCCGGTGCAAATGATCCCGCCCCGCGACCACACCGGAACGCCGCGCCACTTCCACTCCTCCACCACCTCGGGATCGGCCTGGCGAATGACCTTGCGAATCTCGCCGAGGATCGCGCCGCGCCAATCGGCGAGTTCGGCGATTCGAGCGTCGATCAGCGCCGAGGCGTCGATGTTTGGGTTTTCGGGCTTCATGGCGGGCGTCCTCCTCGGCGATTTGACTGCATCAATCGTAGCTGGCCAACCGAAAAACGCTGGACGCATGATTTACCCGCTCGCGATCAATGCCTCATGCAACTCCTGATATGCCGCGACCAGTTGCTCAAGGGAGAACGCCCGATTGCGCCCACTGGGATTGGGCAACACCCACACGTGCGCGCCGCCGAAGGTCCTTGCCTGCGGCCCCCACGCCACCACCTTCTGCCCCGACAACGCCGCATACGCAGCCTTGCCAAGAAACGCCACACAGCGCGGCGCATGGCAGCTGATTTTCTGCTCAAAGCCCAGGGCCGCTGCGGCAAACTCCTGCGCCGCCAACTGATCCGCCCGCGCCGTCGGCCGCTCGACCACCGCCGTCAACCCGCAGCCAAATTGCAGGAGGCTTCGATCATCCTCCGCCCGCACTTCATACGGGGTGAACCCGGCCAGGTGCAAGGTGCGCCAGAAGCGATTGCCGCGTCCGGCAAAATGATGCCCCTGCGCCGCCGCGAGCAACCCCGGATTGATCCCGCAGAACACCACCGAAAGCCCCGGCGCCAGAATGTCTTCAAGCCCTTCACCCGCCATGCGCCCGCCCTCGTTCGCAAACATTTGCAACACCACCCACGGCAAACCCTAGAATGGCCATCCCAGCCACAGAGCCAACAACAACGATGGACGTCATTCAGACCCTGCGCTGCTTCGTCGCCGTGGCCCAGAGCGGCAGCTTCACCGCTGCGGCCGACGTGCTCGACACCACCACGACCAACGTCTCCAAAGCCGTCTCCAGCCTCGAAGCCCGGTTGCACACGCGCCTGATCAACCGCACCACTCGCCGCCTCGCCCTGACCGAAGCCGGTGTGCGTTATTTGCAGCGTGCCGAAAAAATCCTCGATGACCTGCGCGAAGCCGACGAAGAAGCCGGCACCGCCCAGACCCTGCCGGTCGGGCGTCTGAAGATTCACGCCATGGCCGCCATCGGCAACCACTACGTGATCAATGCAATCGCCCGTTACCGCGAGATTCACCCCACGGTGATGTTCGACCTGACCCTGAGCAATCGCCTGCCCGACCTGCTCGAAGAAAGCTACGACATGTCGATCGTCCTCGCCCGCGACCTGCCCGATTCCGGCTTCGTCGCGCAACGCCTGGGCACCACCTACAGCATCCTCTGCGCCTCACCGGCGTACCTGGCCAAACGCGGCCATCCCGCCACACCCGCCGACCTCGCCGCGCACGACTGCCTGCGCATCGTCAACACGGTGATGCCTGCAGAAAACTGGGTGTTCGAAGGCCCACAAGGCATGGAAACCCAGAATATCCCCGACTCGCCCTTCCACATCAACACCGCCGACGGCATGGCCACGGCAATCAGAAATGGCATGGGCATCGGCATTCAGCCGCTGGCATCAGCCGTCGAAGGATTGGTCGGAGGCACACTGGTGCGGGTACTGCCGCAGTACCGCCTGGAGGAATACAACCTGTTCGCGATCTACCCGTCGCGCAAATTCGTCGACGCCAAAATCAAGACCTGGGTGGAGTTCCTGAAAACCGCCATCCCGCAACTGCTGGCATCCGATGAAGACATGGCCGGCGCCAGACCACTCGCCAACGCTTAGTGCCGCAGACCTGGAGTGTCGACCCTCCAGCGCTTGCACCGACATTAACCGTTGGAACAACCGCTACCCATCACCTGGTATTGCACGACATGCCGCGCACCGGTCGAGTCTTCATAAGTCATCTGCACCGGCACCGCGCCGCACTGATTGGCCGCTTCGGAGATCGACACCACGTGGGCGATGTCTGCTTGAGCGGCGGCGTTGTACGCCTCGACTTGCGCGGTTTCATCCGCCGCAAAGGCTTGCGCGCCGATACCACCGAGGACCAGAAGAAGAGCGATTTTTGCAAGTTTCATGATGTTCACCGTCTTGTGGGGAACCGTGTTGGGTCACGGGTTGCAGACGATGTTAGGGGTTCAGGCGCACGGCAAAAATCGGTCGGTTGGACAAACACTGTGTCCAAAAGGGTAATGAATAGACTTGAGTACCGTGGATATCCGATTCGCGAGCAGGCTCACTCCCACAGGTTTTGTGCCCGCCACCACATTCGCGAACACCGCAAGACCATTGTGGGAGCGGGCTTGCTCGCGAAGGCGCCAGCTCAGCCAACAAACTACCCGAGACCACCGCCAGCGATCAGACAACACAACACCCATGGCGAAAGGTTTAACGAAACATCACACCGTCCGAAGGGGCCGCGAATCGGCCGCAATTTCCAAATACCTACTCCAGCCCAAGTCCCGCGCGCCCCAACGGATTCAGACTCTCCACAGCAAAACGCTCCACCCACGAGCGCTCATAATCCTCCCGCGGAAAATCATCCGGCGAAGCACCCCGCTCAAACGCCCTGAACACATCCCGCGCATAGCGCAGATTCTTCGGACACATCGGCGCTGCCGGCACGTACATCACGTTGCCCCAGCCCTGCTGGTTCTGCACCGGCGCAACGCTATGGATCACATCGCAATGCCACCACACCGAATCACCGGCCTGCACATCCGGAATCGGACTCAGCCCCTCGATCAGCAGCGGATGCCATTGCCGCGACACCGGCAGCACCTTGCCCGGCGCCACTCCACACAACTCGTCTTCGGGCACATCATCGAGCAGCGGCCGCAACAGCAAGTAGGCCATCGCCTTGGGGATCGGCAGGGTGTGCAGCACGCCTTGATCGGCCTGCATGTCCGACAGCGCAGTCCAGCCCTGAAACGTGCGAAACGCCGAACACTTCACCGTGTCCTTGTAGGCGTATTCATCCACCTCGGTACGAAACGCCGCATCCCACGGGTCGTAGGCCGCGAAGTCGTTGCTGTAGATTTTGTCGAAGACTTTCAGATACGCCGGATGCAGCCAGCGCTCCAGCGCCCCGGAATCGGTGTGCGGGCCAAGGCCTTTCGAGTGCGTGCCCGGCGGACGCCGACGTACCCGATCCGGATACAGCGCGTTGATGTCCGGATTGAACCAGTCCTGACCGTGCGAATGAGTCTTCCACAACCGATTGAGAAACGCCTGCGCCGTGCCCATCCGCTCATGCTGACGCAACTGCATTTGCGCCGCCGACCAATAGATCGGAAAAATCTCCGGTCGCGAAGCCTCCAGGTTGCCAAAAAACTGGTCGACCGGCCCACGGTAAAACGCATCGAACCGGTTCTTGTCGAGGTAATCCAGTAACCCTTGGTCCCACTGCAGCACCTGCTCGCGGGGGAAGTGATTGCGGATCACCACGCTACCGCGACGCTTGATCAAAGCCAACTGCTCGGCAGTCACTGTGCCAGCGGCGATATCAGCGAACTCCAGCACCGGCCAGCCCGACCCGGTCTGCGCCTCCTGGGCTTTGACCGACGCAATCTCGCCGGCAATAAACTCACTGACCTCGGCGAACAGCCCCTGCACATCGCCGATCTGCGCGCGCAAGGTGCGTTTCATTTTTACGATACTGTCGCGGTAACTCTCCGGAAGCGTTGCGCTCTCGAATGCTTGATATTTGCTCATCGGGGGACCTGCAGACCTTGTTGTTGGTGCAGGTATGGGACCACTTCCGATGGTGTCGGCGGCAGCCTGAATTGCCGCGTCGAGTAATACGATTGTGGCGTTGTAGCGGCGCGCTGCTTACTGAAAGTGATGACCGTGCTGACGACGAAACTCCGAAGGCGTCAGCCCCTTCAACGCCTTGAACTGCCGATTGAACAGCGCCAGCGACGAATATCCCACTGCCTCGGCAATCAGCGAAACCGTCGAATGTCCCTGCATCAACAGCGCACAGGCATGTCCGACTCTTAGCCGTACGATGTAGTCCAGCGCCGTGCAGCGCGTATGCCGACGGAACATTCGATGAAACGCCGACACGCTGACGCATGCCATCTCAGCCAACGCCGGAATGCTGATGGCTTCGGCGTAGTGTCCATGCACGTAATCCAGAACCCGATGTATACGGGGATCCTCAACGATCTGACTGCCAATCTGAGAGTCCGGCGCCGACAGGATTTGCCTGGCATCAACGTCCCGTGTCAGTTTGCTCAACACGGTCAGCAGCGCGATCAAACGCTCGGGCAGCTCCTGCTCGACCATCGCCTCAATCAGCGGCCGAATCTCCCGCGACGCCGCCGCACTGAAACTCAATGCCTGCCGCGCCGCCACAAGCAATTGCCGCAGCGACCCCATCTCCGGAAACAACGTCACCAGCGACTCCGCCCACGCCGCCGAAAACCAGATCACCAACGCCACATGCGGTTGCCCGGCGTCGACCCGCTCCGCCGACGACCAGCTATGCGGCACATTCGGCCCGACCAGAATCAGATCGCCGTCATCGTAAGCCGCGACGTCATTGCCGATATAGCGATGGCCACGACTGTTCAAGGTCAGCGTCAGTTCGTACTCGGGATGGTGATGCCATTCAAACGGAATTGCCCCTGGCAGGCGCCGGTTCAGCAGCGTCCAGGAGGCAGTGGCTTCGGTGGGGATTTTTTCGAAACTGGGTTTCATGGTGGACGATTCTGCTCTGTGGCGTGGGAGGCACGCCCCGATCGTATCACTCTGTTTACAACGGCAACGGTCGATCCTGCACCACGCGCTTCATCACCAGCGTCGAGGTCAGCCGCTGCACATTCGGCAAAGTCGAAAGGCACTCGTCATACAGGCGCTGAAACGCTGGCAAATCCTGAGCGATGACGTGCAGCAAATAATCCGGTTCGCCGAACAACCGTTGCGCATCCACCACCTGCGGAATCTCCACCAGCGCCGCCTCGAACGCCTCCACCGCTTGCCGGTCGCCTTCGCGCAACGTGGCGAAGACCATCGCGGAAAAGTTCAGGCCCAGCGCGGCGGGGTCGAGTTTTGCCCGGTAGCCGAGCAGCACCCCGGACTCTTCCAGCGCCCGCACGCGGCGGTGGCAGGGTGAAAGGCTCAGGCCCACGCGATCGGCCAGTTCGGTGACCGACAGGCGACCATCCTTTTGCAGCTCAGCAAGAATCTTCCGATCAGTTCTGTCCACGCAATAAAACCTTCTAATCTGATGCGCCATGACGACCATCTTTGGAAATATATTCTAGCCGAGTTTGCTTATTCTCCCTCAACCAAAAACTGCCGCACCGCTGCAACCGGCGCGGCACTTGATTGATGGAAAACCAACATGAGCAAAGCAACGCCACGTCAACGGCCATGGGTGACGCCATGACCTTCAGCGTATTCGCCGCTTTCTGGGCGGTATCGATTCTGTTTGTGATCACCCCCGGCGCCGACTGGGCCTACGCGATTTCCGCAGGCTTGAAGCACCGCGTCGTACTCCCCGCCGTGGGCGGTCTGCTGTCCGGGCACTTACTCGCGACGCTGATTGTGGCGGCCGGGGTAGGCACGCTGATCGCCGGACATCCGCTGGCCCTGACAGCACTGACCGTAGCCGGCGCCGGTTACCTGCTGTGGCTGGGCGCCAATCTGTTCGCCCGCCCTTCCACTCCGCACGCCGCAGCGAGCCAGACCAGCGACTCATGGGCGCGCTGGGCCTTGAAGGGTCTTTGCGTGAGCGGGCTCAACCCGAAAGTGTTCTTGCTGTTTCTCGCCCTGTTGCCGCAATTCACCGACGCCGGCGCGCCGTGGCCCGTGCCGCTGCAAATGGTCGCGCTCGGCCTGGTGCATACCGCCAGTTGCGCGGTGATCTATCTGCTGGTCGGGTTTGGCTCACAGGTGGTACTGCGCGCCCGGCCTGCAGCGGCACGCAGGGTCAGTCGAGTTTCAGGGCTGATCATGATTGCGATTGCGCTGGGGCTGCTGATCGAACAGCTGCACGCCTGATTCTTCCTCCTGACGAGATCTGCCAATGACCGAACACACCTCACCCTACGACACCACTGCCCTAACCAAGCCGGCAACACGCCTGCGCATCCCGCAGCTCAAACAGATGAAAGTCGAAGGGCGCAAATGGGCGATGCTGACCGCGTACGACATGTACAGCGCAGTAATTTTCGAGGACGCCGGCATTCCCGTCCTGCTGGTCGGCGACTCAGCGTCCAACAACGTGTTTGGCAACGACTCGACCTTGGCCGTGACCGTCGACGAACTGCTCCCGCTGGTGCGCGCCGTCACCCGATCAACCCGGCGGGCCTTGGTCATCGCCGACCTGCCCTTCGGCTCGTACCAGGTTTCACCCGAACAATGCCTGCAAACCGCCGTGCGTTTCATGAAGGAGGCTGGCGCCCATGCGGTGAAGATCGAGGGCGGTGTCGAATTGCTGCCACACATCGCCAAGCTCAGCGTCTCGGGCATCCCGGTCATGGCCCACATCGGTTTCACCCCGCAGATGGAACATCAATTGGGCGGCTATCGTGTACAAGGCCGGGGCGAAGACGGGCAGCGCCTGATCGACAGCGCCAAAGCGCTGGAAGCCGCCGGCGCGTTCGCCCTGCTGATCGAAATGGTGCCCGGCGACGTTGGCGCAGCGATTACTCAAGCGGTGGCGATCCCCACTGTGGGCATCGGCGCCGGCAATCAGTGCGACGCGCAAGTGCTGGTCTGGCAAGACATGGCCGGCCTGCGCCAGGGACGTCTGCCGCGCTTCGTCAAACAGTACGCCGACCTGCGCAGCGTCCTGCAAACGGCGGCCAGAGACTTCGCCGACGACGTACAGGCCGGCACCTTCCCCGGCCCCGAACACACCTTTTAACCAACCGCCAGCAGCAGGAGGCCCCCATGCAAACCCCGAGACAACGCGCCGCCGAAGGCCTCAAGGTGGGCGACCGCTTCAACGTCGTCCGCCGTTTCACACCCGACGACGTCCATCACTTCGCGCAACTGTCCCGCGACTACAACCCCGTCCACTGCGACGCGCACTATGCGCAACTGCGAGCATTCAAAGCGCCGATCACCCACGGCCTGCTCACGGCCAGCCTGATGACCGAAATCGGCGGCCAGATCGGCTGGCTCGCCACCGGCATGAACCTCCAGTTCAAGCGCCCCGTCTATCCCGGCGAAACCATCACCTGCCACTGGCTCATCACCAGCATCGACGAGCGAGGCCACGCAACAGCCGAAGTCAGCGTCTTCAACGAACAACACATCACCGTGCTCGAAGCTATCACCACCGGCGTCCTGCCCGGCGCGCCAGAACGCGAATACATGAAACACATGCTGGCCGAGGGCGACCCTACCAATGGCGCGCGATGACGCGTTTAAACAGAGTTGTTTATATGACACCCGGTGTTACGTCCCCAAGGCTACAACGCCTTGCGCCATTGCCTACGACTACGCCAGAATCCGCCGGCTTGTGCGCCCAGGGTGCGGGTTCTATCGTGGGTCGGTCGCTGAAAAGCAGCGATCGGGTTTGGTAGCCCGGTTTCACACATGGCGCAAAACGTCACCTTACGCAGATGCTTTCTGGCGCCTGTGTTTTATGGTGGCCATGCGCAGGGCGCTTTCGAGCGCGCCGGTTTTTCCATGTGTGCCGGTCTACCAACCTTCGTAATGGCCACCACCCTCGTTTGGTAGCGAATGTGATGGTTCCCTTAGCCACATATGGAGCGTCACTATGTTCAAGGTCACACCAAACCCACCCGAAACCGAAACGGTCTCCCCCTACGAATCCCCCGATTCCCGAAAACTCAGCGAAGCCGCCGAACGCGCCCTCGACCACTACCTGAACCCCGCCAGCCAAATCATGGCCACGCCCTACACACCCAACGCCATGTTCCTCGCCAACCCCAAAATTGCCACCGAGGAATTATTGGCGAACGCCAGTGAATCACTGGGTTCGGCGACGGTGATGTTGGGGGATGTCGCGGCGCTGGTTGAGGGGCCGATTCGCAAGACGCTGCTGGGCATTGCGCAGGTGGTGATGCTGGGGGAATTGGCGGTGAATCAGGCGTTGGATAATGTTGTGCCGATGGCATAACGAACGCTCTCTCCTTGGCGCTCTATGGTGAGCGCCCAAGGAGGGATCTGCCAGAAACCGAAACGCGAGAATCGACTGCTTTCGGCCAGAAACTGCCATCCGCATTTAGAAATAACGGAACAAACCGAAGCCTGACTCAGGCTCCGGTATAACTGCTCCTTATTGCGTAGCGATGGCTGCGTCACGTTCCAGCTTTTTAGTTTTTTCTTGAGCCTCTGCACTTAACTGCTGTGGCTGGATGTTGATGTCCACTTTTTCGAGAGTGCCGGTAAACGGGAACGGCCCCTCGTAGTCGTTGGAGACTGCTTCGCCAGTATCGCGACCAATGTCGAAGGTCTCGGTTGCGCTGTAGCGGATCGGCGGCACGTGGGCAAAATGGGCGCGCCCGACCTCCTTGCCATTGATCAGCAGCACACCAGTACCGCCACCGCCAAAGGTCTTGTCTTCATGCGTGTACTGGAATTCGGCGACCACCTTACCGGCAGGCAGTTTTTCCGGGGATTTGATCTGGTCGCGTTCCTTGCCAAAGAAGTTGTTCTCGTACACCAGGTAACCGTCCTTGACGAACAGCGTGTATCCCGCGCTGCCACCTTGGGCGACGATGACGCCCTCGGTTTTCGCGTCGACTTCAAACACAGCTGTCACCGTGTGAGAGCGAGCCTTGACGTTCGGCGCGGTCCCTTCCGGCACACGCACAGTTCCTGGATAGAACGTGAAATGGTCACGCCCGCGTGAGAGGCTCGGGCGGTCCGGAACATTTCCACGCTCCACGAAACGGTCGTCCAGCGGCAGTACGTTGTACTTCCTGGCCTCGGATTCGAACAACGCCTGAAGCTGTTTGAGTTTGGCCGGATTCTTCGCCGCCAGGTCATCCGCCTGACTGAAGTCCTTGCTCAAATCGTAAAGCTCCCACTTGTCGTTCTCGAAGTCACCCTTGCGCCCCAGCAATTCCCACGGCAAACCGTGGCGGGCGGCCGCTACCCAGCCGTCATGGTAGATCGCGCGATTGCCCATGATTTCGAAATATTGGGTGGTGTGCCGGGTCGACGCTTTGGCATCGTTGAAGCTGTAGAGCATGCTGACACCCGCCAGCGGAACCTGTTTCTGCCCGTTGACGGTCTCCGGCATTTTGATACCGGCCGCCTCGTAGATGGTCGGCGCCACATCAATCATGTGATGCCACTGATTACGCACCTCTCCATGCGCTTTGATACGTGCAGGCCAACTGACGGTGAAACCGCTGCGCGTGCCGCCGAAGTGACTCGCCACCTGCTTTGTCCACTGAAACGGCGTATCCACAGCCCATGCCCAGCCCACTGAGAAATGGTTCTCATGTTTGGGGCTGCCGATTTCGTCGATGACTTTCAGCATGTTCGGCACGTTGTCCGGGATACCGTTTTGCGTGGCCATGTTGTTGACCGTGCCATTCAATCCGCCTTCGGCAGAGGCACCGTTGTCACCCAGTGCCAGCATGACCAGAGTGTTATCGGCATTCGGGCTTTTAGCCACGGCATCCAGTACTCGCCCTACTTGCTCATCAGTCTGAGTCAGAAAACCGGCGAAGACTTCCATCTGCCGACTGTACAAGCGCTTTTGATCGTCGGATAACGTGTCCCAGGCCGGCAGTTCTGCGGGGCGCGGGGTGAGCTTGGCTGAAGCAGGGACAATCCCCAGTTTTTTCTGTTGGGCAAACACCATCTCGCGATAGCTGTCCCAGCCCATGTCGAACTTGCCTTTAAACGGTTCTATGTAGGACGCAGGAACTTGATGCGGCGCATGCATGGCACCGGGAGCGTAGTAGACGAACCAAGGTTTTTTGGGGGCTACCGATTGTTGCTCGCGCAGCCAGTTGATCGCGTGATCGGCCAGGTCTTCGTTGAAGCTGTAGCCCTGTTCCGGAGTTTTTGACGGCTCTACCGGCACGGTATTTTCAAAAAGCTGAGGGTAGAACTGACTGGTTTCGCCCCCCTGAAAACCATAGAAATAACCGAAGCCCTTGCCCGTTGGCCAACGATCAAAAGGCCCGGCCGAGCTGGTCTCCCAGTCCGGCGTGTCATGCCACTTGCCGAACGCAGCGGTGGTGTAGCCGTGATCTTTGAGCACTTGACCGATGGCGGCGTTGTTGTCCTCCCAGACGCTGTTGTAGCCCGGGAACCCCGTTGCGCCTTCAGTGATGCCGCCCATCCCGACCTGATGATGATTGCGCCCAGACAATAACGCGGCGCGAGTCGGTGAGCACAACGCGGTGTTGTGCATCTCGTTGTAACGCAGGCCTTGCTCGGCCAGTCGATCAAAGTTGGGCGTTGGCGTCAGGCCGCCGTAAGCCGAAGTACCGGCGAACCCGAGATCGTCGATCAGGATGACCAAAACATTCGGTGCATCCTTGGGCGGGGTCACAGGTTGCGGAAAGTCGGACTTGGACGTTTTGTAGGTTTCACCGACGGTGCCACCGAACGGTGCTGTCGGCAGCGGCAGGCTGGCGCCCGCTGTTGCGGGGGCGGCTTGGGCGGTCAGCGAGCCGACACTGCCAAGTAACGCGGTGGCCAGCATGAATGACGGTTTACTCGGTTTGGACATGCATCAACTCCCTTTGCATTCAAAAGTCTCAGGCAATCAGCTGATAAAACTCAGCCAAGCCTGGTAATCATCAACGTGGCACCCACGATCTCGCTGGGTGAACGGCCTTGAGCAATCAATCCGGACATGGCTCGCAGATAAGGCGCTGTATGGGCAAAGAACTGGTAGTAGCCTTTACACAAATAGTTGAGCCCCGGTTCGCCTTCATCTGTTTCGATGAAACGATGTTTTGGGCAGCCGCCCCAACACCCTTTCAACATGTTGCACTGCTGGCACTGCTTGGGGAGTGAGGTCAGCTTGTCCTGGCCGAACTTCTGTTGCTCCGGGGATTGCAGCAAAGTGGACAGGGACTGCTGGGTGAGATTGCCCAAGCGGAATTTTGGATACACGTAGTGATCACAGGAAAAAACATCGCCGTTATGCTCGACGACCACCGCCCGGCCACAGGTGGGCTGGTGGTGACAGGCCGCGCCGGGCTCGCCCATGTAGTTCGCAAGCGCCCACTCGAAATTCATGACGTAAATCCGGCCCACATCACGCTTGATCCAGACATCGAAGATCGCGTTGAGAAACGTGCCGTAGTCTTCCGAGCCAACAGACCAGGAGGTCAGATTTGGTTCGGCCTTGTGCGAAGCACTCAAAACCAGATCACTGTCCGGACCGTGCAAGGTGAAACCCATGGCGGCATCCGCCACGTCGGGAAGCCTTTCGACGATGGGGATGAACTGGATGTACTCGACGCCGAGCTGACGGAAGAACTCGTACACCCTGAGGGGATCCTGGGAGCTGCGTCGGTTGACGCATGCGAGGATGTTGAAACGAACCTTATATTTTTTCAGCGACTCAAGGGCACGCAGGACCAAGGCATGGCTTGCATGACCGCTGGAGGTGACACGGTACTCATCGTGAATATCGGCCGGACCATCTAGTGACAAGCCCACTAAAAAATCATGCTCGGCTAAAAATTGACTCCACTTGTCGTCGATCAATAACCCATTGGTCTGGAAGCTGTTGGTGATCTTGCGGCCAGCGCCATGAACCGCCTGCATTCTTATCGCATGCTGGTAGAACTCCAACCCCATCAGTGTTGGCTCGCCGCCCTGCCAAGTGAACGCTACTTCGGTCTGGTCGGTGTGCGAAGCGATGTAGTTTGCGACGTAACTTTCCAGCACATCCAGATTCATTCGGTGACGACGCTCGTCACGATACAGCGCGGCCTTTTCTAGATAGAAGCAATAATCGCAATCCAGATTGCAATCAGCCCCGCTGGGCTTGGCCATAACATGAAACGCGTAGGGTGGCGCAGGAACATTACGAGCGTAGAAGACTGCTGACATCGACTTGACCTTTCTACCTGTGCGAAATGCAGCATTGACTATAGACGGGTTTCTCGAGTGGGCAATTGACAAGAGTGTCGATCAAACGGACAGATTTGCGAGCAGCAATAGCTGACAGAATCTGATCATGTCCTCTATCCCGTTCGGTGGGAAACCACTGCTGCTACGACGCATTACTTTCAAAGCCGCGGAATTGAGTCCGATCAAAACTTGGCTGAAAGGCTGCTTTTGGCCGAAAGCGTACCTATTTCCAGTGACTCATTTTCGGTCACAAATCTGTCACCCCCAAACTGCTAACATCCCTCCGCCTCCCTTATCCAAGAGCCCCCAACCCAAGGTGCCCCCCAAGGTGTCCCCAAGCCCCCACCAAAAAATCATCCTCCGCTCCGAAAACCTCCACTGCGAAGACTTCGGCGCCCTCTTCTCCCGGCTCTTCGGCAATCGCTACGCCGACACCCCGCCGATCCCCTCCAACATCATCATCAGCGGCGTCTACGGCAGGCACGACGGCGTCAGTTTCCGGCGCATGCATTACCACGGTGATTTCACCGTCACCTTCCCCGACCCGCAGGATGAGATCACGTTCGTGATTCCCACGGCGGGCAAGATTGTGTTCAACCACCGCACCGAGTCCGTCGGCATGGCCCAGGTGGGGTTGGCGATTGATAAGGCGGATATCCGTTCGATGCGGTTTCTCGACAATCATGCGCAGCACGGGATTTCGGTGAATCGGGGGCAGCTCACGGAGCGGTTGGCGGCGTTGTTGGGGCGGCCGATTGTGCAGAAGATTGTGTTTGAGCCGGCGGTGGATCTGCACTCGGCGGCGTTTCAGGGGATCAAGGCGTTGATTGATCTGGCGACGGGGACGGAGTTTGATTTGTTGCTCAACAGCGGCACGCTGATGCCGTCGCGGTTGCGCGAGATGTTGATTGATGCGGTGCTGGAGGCGTGGCCGCACAATTTTACCGAGGTGTTGCGCCAGCCCGCGCCGAGGGTGGCGCCGCGGCATGTGAAGTTGGCGATGGAGTTTATTCAGGCGCATCCGGAGCAGTTGGTGAGTGGCGTCGAGTTGGCGCGGTTGAGCAATGTCAGTCAGCGCGCATTGCAGGATGGGTTTCGGCGGTTTGTCGGGACGTCGATTGTGGCGTATCAGCGGCAGGTGCGATTGGAGCGCGCTTTCGAGGCGCTGAGGCAGCGGCATTCGGCGTCGGTGACGGAGGTGGCGCTGCGCTTTGGCTTCAGTAATGTCGGGCGGTTTTGTCAGTATTTTCAGCAGGCGTATGGGGTGAGTCCGGCGGATTTGCGCTCGGGCACGCACCCGCGACGCTGACAGGCGTGGGCGGCAGAAATATTGATCTGCGGCAAGATCGGTCGACGGCGCCAGCGCTAATCTGTGGTCGCTGATTAACAGCCGTGCAGCCGCACGTCACGGGCCGTGGGCCAAGGTGGCGTCAAATGAACAAAAAACGCATTGTCTGGGGGAGCATTCTCCTGGGCCTTCCGTGTGTCTTGCTTCCAGTACTTTTGATGGGTTACGTCGCCTGGGTGTTGAACCTGGCAGCGGCGCAGCAACGTCTCGAATCGCTGGCGTCCGTGGCCTCCAGCCGCGCCAACAATACCTTCCAAGAAGCCGCCGGAGTGCTGAAGAGCGTCGCCGCGTCGAGCCTTGCGCCATGTACGCCGGAGAGCATCGACGAGATGCGTCTACTGACGATCAACACGTTTGCGGTGAAGTCGATCGGCTATGTCGAGGAAGAGATTTATGCCTGCGGTTCGTGGGGTGCGGTGGGCCATCGGGTGACGCCGTGGAAGGAAGATTTTGTCACCGCTGACGGGGTGCGCGTGTCGCTCGGCGTGCAGGCGCGGATTGTGCCGGCCAAGCCGATGATGGCGCTGCAGTATGCGGCGTTCAATGTGCTGGTCGACCCCGAGCAGTTTTTGCAGGTGATGGTCGAGGACGATGTGCACTTGATGGTCGGCACCGCTGCCGGGCAACTGGTCGGTGCGTCGCGGCCAGGGGCGGAGCGTTTCATGAGTCGCGTGCACCTGGGCCCCGCTTCGGCGCTGGAGGACGGTTATTTGTATACGCTGGTGCACAGCGGTGATTGGGTGGCGATTGCAGCGGTGTCGCGCCATGAGTTGCTGCAAGGTCTGGTGCGCCGGGAGATGCTGTTGCTGCCGATCGGCGGGTTGATTGCCGGGATGCTTGCGCTGGTGATTGTGCGGCGTACGCGCAAGCGTCTGTCGCCACTGGCCGAGCTGGAACTGGCGGTGCGTAATCGTGAGTTCATCGTGCACTATCAGCCGATCATTGATTTGAGCGATGGCGCCTGTGTCGGGGCCGAAGCGCTGGTGCGCTGGCGGCATCCGGACGGCAGCCTGGTGCGGCCCGATCTGTTCATTCCGCTGGCTGAGCAGAGTGGGCTGATTCTGCCGATCACTGATCAGGTGATCGATCACGTCATGCAGGATCTCGGGCCGCTGCTGGTAAAAGAACGCAGCCTGCATGTGGCGATTAATCTGGCGGCGGCGGATATCAGCAGCGGGCGGTTCCTGCCACGGCTCAAGTCGGCCATGAGCAAGGCTGATGTGTGGCCGAGCCAGATCTGGCTGGAGGCCACGGAGCGCGGTTTTGTGCAGATCGAATCGGCGCGGCAGACAGTGAATCAGGCACGCGAATTGGGGCATCTGGCGGCCATCGATGATTTCGGCACCGGGTTTTCCAGCCTGCAGCATTTGCAGCAGCTGCCGCTGGATGTGTTGAAGATCGATAAGTCGTTTGTCGACACTATCGGGCGTGATCCGGAGGCGAGTTCGGTGACCGCGCATATCATCGACATGGCCAAGAGTCTGCGCTTGAAGCTGGTGGCTGAAGGGATTGAGACGGAGGCGCAGCTGGATTATTTGCGCAGTCGTGGCGTGGATTTCGGGCAGGGGTGGTTGTTTGCGAAGCCGATGCCTGCAGGGGAGTTTGTGGGGTTTGTTGGGGAGCGGTATGGGGGGATTGCGGAACTGCATGGTCAGGTCGGTGAGCTGGTTGGGTGTGTTTGACAAGGCTTGTTTTTAGGGCTGCTTCGCGGCCCAGCGGGAGCAAGCTCCCTCGCCACAGGTTGGGGGGGCACCTTCTGTTTTTGGGGTGCCTTGAGGATTGAGGTCATCCTTGACCTGTTAGTCCTCCCCTTCTTTAGAACGCGTAACTGGCCTTCAGGCTGCCACTGAAACCGTGGCTGTCACCGCCGCCGCTGGCGCCGACTTCTGCGCCGACGCTGACGGCGCCGAGGCTGGCCATCAGGTTGACGCCACCGCTGAACTGGTCGCGGTTGTCGAAGGCGGCGCGTTGTTCGATGTCGAGGCCCAGCAGGTGACTTTGGCTGTTGACGTCGTTGTTGCCTAGCGTGCGTTCGTAGCCAACTTGCACGCCCGGCACCAGTTGCCAGGCGCCCATCGCGACCGGGGCGAACGCCACGTTGAGGTTGGCGACGGCGCTGCGGCGGGTGGCGGTGTTGTCGTCGACGTCGAGTGACAGTTCGCTGCCCTTCTCTTTGAAGCCTTTGAGGTCGAGGTGGCTGACGCGCAGGCCGAGGCTAGGTTCGAGGACCATGCCGTTGACCGGTGCGCGGTAACCCAGCGCCAGCGTCGCGCCGGTGAGGTTGCCGTGGGTGTCGCCCTTGGCCGTGCCGAGGCCGCCGCCCAGTTCGCGTTTGCTGTCGTAATCGACGTAGCCGGCGCTGGCGTTGGCGTCGACGAACAAGCCGCGTTCCAGGCTGGTGAAGGCGTAGCGCGCGCCGAGGTTGAAGAAGGTGAAGTCGGTATCGGCCTCGCCACCCGCGCCGCCGACGGTGCCTTTGCTGTAGCCGAAACCGCCGCGCGCGCTGAGTTGTTCGGAGAAGCGCTGGGTGACGCCGACCATCAGGCCCTGGCTGTGTTCATTGCTGCTCTCGGCGTGGGATGAGCCGTCGGTGCCGAGGTAGCCGGCCAGCGCGGTGGTCCACAAACGGTATTGGCCGACTTTCAGATCGGAGCCGCTGGCGTAGGGTGCGGCGGCTTGTTCGATCATTGCGTTCTGGCGCAGCAGGTAGCTGGCGGCGTCAGCGTGAACCTGACCGCCGACTTGGGATTCAACACCGCCGAGGGTGCCGGCGTCGATCGCCGATTGCAGGTAATAGTTGTAGGCGCTGTAGGTGCCGGACAGGCTGGTGTTCTGCAACTCGCGCAACAATTCGGCACCGGCAGCGGCGTTGCCAATCAACCCGGCCTGACCCGGCAGGCTGTTGTACTCAACCAGTTTGCCGCGCAGCACGTAGATAGTTGCCTGCGACAGACCGAGGCCTTGTTTGAGGTAGTTGTCCATGCTGCCGTATTCGGCGGTGACTTCATCGAGCCCGGCCTGCAAATAGCTTGCCTGCACGCCGAGCAACGGCGCGTAGACCGAGGCCATGCTTGGCGGCATTGCTTTAAGAGTCGCGGCGACGCGGGCGGCGGTGTAGTCATTGGTCGCCAGATAGTTGGCCATGATGGTCGCATTGTCGACCCCGGCGATGCTCTGCAACACAGCGGCGGTCCAGCCGGTACGGTCCTTGCCGGCGGTGCAGTGGAACAGTTGCGCACCGTCGGTGCTGGCCAGTTCGTTGAACAGCTTGCCGAACTGGCCGCGCATCCCCGCATCGCTGACGAAGGCACGGTTGGTCTGTTCCATCATGGCGATGGCGTCGGCCGCGCTTTTGAACGACACGGTGGTGATGTTCGCACCCGAGGTGGTGCTGCCGATAATGTCGATGTTCTGGTAGGTCGCGCCGGTCAGCAGCGTGTCTGGCGTGGCGGCGATTTCGCTCGGGGTGCGCAGGTCGTAGACGGCTTTGATGCCCAGGCTGTTGAGAGTCGCCAGATCCGCCGCCGACGGCGTGATCGCGTTGGAACGGTAGAACACACCGCCGCGCATCGTGCCGTCATGGGCCGTGGAGTACGCGGTGGTGAGGCCAGCGACATCACGGAAGTTGTCGATACTTTTCAGGCGTGGCGTGTCGAGCGCGACGGGCTCGGCAGCGTGAGCAGCAGCGATGGACAGGCTCAGAACGGACAGCGAACACACAAGACGTTGGAACACAGTGCAGCCTCATTGGAATTAGCGTTGGGCTGGCTAATATCTGCAATCAACTGATACTGAATATGACAGAACGACTGCGCACGCAAATGCCTGCGCGATTGGGCCGTGGGCTGCGTTTTTTGTCCGTCATGGATCAGTTTGTTTCGCGAATTGCGGGAGCAACAGATAACCCTGTGGGAGCTGGCTTGCCAGCGATGGCGGTGGATCAGCCGGGAAGGATGGAGACTGACACGGCCCCATCGCTGGCAAGCCAGCTCCCACAGTTGTTTGTGTTGGCCACAGGAATGATGTCTGCCGGTGATGAGTCTGGAGTTTTCGGTTGAAGGAGATTCCGTCCATAATCCCTCCCCCTAAATGGACTGACACAGGAAATGTGAAATGGACACCACTCAATGGCTCGGTTTGTTCGAGCGCGCCTTTCGCGGGATGGAAAAGAATCTTGAGCAAGTGCTGCAACTCAATAGTTGCCGCGAGCATTGGATTCAGGCCCAGATCAGTCTGCAAGCCTGGTTCGAAGATGAGGTCGAGATCTGGACGGATCTGCCGATAGGCGACCGACGCAAGGCGGACCTGTACTCATTGGACGACAACGGCGCGGCAAGGATGGTCGCCGAAATCAAATGTCTGGGCGATGTCTCGCAGGCCAAGTGCCTGGAAGGCGATTGGTCGGTGCGGGCCGATGTTGATCGGTTGCGCTCTTTCGAGTGCCCTACCCGCCTGTTCGTCCTGGTCATCGCCAAAGGCGAGCGCGAAACCAATACCGGACGCCGTCTACGCGAAGATGAATGGGTGGATGGCCGGACATGCGTCACTGTGGATCTGCAATTTGCCCTGATTCGGATGTGGGCGTTGTAAGTCAGGTCTTCATCCACTTCTGCGCACGACCTGGGCCGCTGCGAACAAGGACTGCCAATGCTAATTGTCTTCAGCGGCCTGCCGGGAACCGGAAAGACCACGATCGCCAGATCACTCGCGATCCGGCTGGATGCGACCTGTCTGCGTATCGACACGATCGAACAAGCCATCCGCAACGCCGGGGTTCTGGCCGATGATGTCGGTACCAGCGGTTACCGGGTCGCCAACGAGCTGGCCGTGAACAACCTGCGTCCTGGCCACAGTGTCGTGGTTGATTGTGTGAATCCGGTCGCTGAAAGCCGGCAAGCGTGGGCCGACATCGCGGCTCGCTCGGGAGCGCCGTTGCTCAACATCGAAGTGATTTGCTCGGATCGACGTGAGCATCGTCGTCGGGTTGAGCATCGGCAATCAGACATAACGGGACTGACTCCCCCGAGCTGGTCTTCTGTTGTGAATCACGAATATGAAGCCTGGACGCAGCCGATCCTTCGGCTCGACACCACGAGTCTCTCCGTGGATCAGGCGGTGGAGATCATTGTGGGAACTGGCCTTTTGGCGATTGGGGCGAGCCTGCCAAAGTGATGGAGACTGACACGGCCCTATCGCTGGCAAGCCAGCTCCCACAGTTTTTTTGCGGTGAGCTCAGGATTGGCGGCTGCCAGAGATTCAAAGTGGGAGCTAGCCTGCTAGCGATTTCGGTGCATGACGATCTCAAGCTCCTCGCCCGATTCCGGCACCTGAAAGTAGCTGGAGATCAAATCAAACTCTGCATCCGAAGCGGCAAACTCATGCTCCGCCAACGCGTTGCGTGCATGCAGCCGGGCGCGGCAAGTATCGTCATCCACCGCGAGATAGTGCAGGCAATGCGGCACTTTTGCAGTATCCGCCAGCCCTCGCAGCCATTGCCGATCCGCCACGGTATTGGCCGGAAAATCCAGCACCACACTCACCCCGGCCGTCAGCACATCGATCACCAACGGCCCCAGCACCCCGCGAATCTGCCGCGCACATCGAACGTAATCCGCCACGGATTTGATCTGCTCTGGATACAGCCGCGACAGCCACTGATCTTCACTGAGCACAAGCGCGCCGTGCTGCTCAGCCAGAGATTGGGCCAGTGTGGATTTGCCCGAGGCGATCTTGCCGCACATCAGGTGTAGGGTGGGTGCACGCATTGGGGACGCTTCCTTATGTCGATTGCTGGATAATGCCCAACGCCTGACAGACAGGCAATCAATGCGCCTGACCCAACGGGGAACCGTGATGACTGCAACAAACGTACGCCGATGCACCTCATGGCTGCTGCTCACCCTGCTCGCCACCACCCTGGCGCTGACCGCGGGATGTTCAAGCAAGCGCTACGCCACCAACGGTTCGAACTGCTACGCCAAAGCCGTACCCACTTCCGGCGAAGGGGGTCTGGCCTGGGGCGATACCTTGAGCATGGCGCGCAAGAAATCGCTGAATAACTGCATGCGTTACGCGAGCCGCTCCGGAGGTACGCCGAACACCTGCCAGGTTGTGCAGGCGCAGTGCAAACGCTGAGGGCAATTGATGAGTTCTGCTCATGAGCCCTAGCAATCAAAGCCGTATTGTTGAGCAATGAGCCGCCCTATAAGGTGACGCATCATCTGAAAAGAGCTGCCCACCATGAAAAATCCTGCGCAAGTGATCGTCGTCATTGGTCCCGGCTCTATTGGCCAGGCCATCGCCCGCCGGGTCAGTGCCGGCAAGCATGTGGTGCTGGCCGATCTGAAGCAGGAGAACGCCGATGCGGCGGCCAAAGTCCTGTTCGATGCAGGGTTTGAGGTCACCGCGACGGTTGTCGACATCGCCTCTCGCGAATCGGTGCAGGCACTGGTGCAGACCGCCACCGCCATCGGCGAAATCAGCGGCGTGATCCATGCCGCTGGCGTTTCCCCCTCGCAGGCGCCAGTCGCGACGATTCTTCGGGTGGATCTGTATGGCACGGCGCTGGTACTGGAGGAATTCGGCAACGTAATCGCCAACGGCGGCTCGGCGGTGGTGATCGCCTCGCAGTCTGGCCATCGCCTGCCGGCTTTGAGTGTCGAGCAGAACAAGGCGCTGGCCACCACGCCGGTGGAAGAACTTTTGGCGTTACCGATGCTGCAGGCCGATCAGATCAGGGATCCGTTGCACGCCTACCAGATCTCCAAACGCGGCAATTCCTTGCGGGTGATGGCCGAGGCCGTACGCTGGGGCAAGCGCGGGGCGCGGGTCAACACCATCAGCCCGGGCATCATCTTCACCCCACTGGCGCGCGACGAACTGAGCGGCCCGCGTGGTCCAGGCTACCAGCGCATGATAGACCTCAGCGCCGCCGGACGCGGTGGCACGCCGGATGAAGTCGGCGCGGTCGGTGCGTTGTTGATGGGGCCGGAAGGCACGTTTATTACAGGTAGCGATTTCTTGATGGATGGGGGTGTGACGGCGGCGTATTGGTACGGCGATCTGGCGCCGCAATAGACCAACGGCTAAACACCGCGCTTGAGCACCGCTGTCGAAACCCGTGGCTGGATCGACTTTTCGATCAGTGCAACGATGTCCTTCGCCCCATAACAACGGAACAGAATGCTGCCAGCATCCGTATCCAGGCAGACGATTTTGGTGATGAAGCCACCTTCAAGCGTGACCTTGCGGATCATCCCCAGCGGCACTCTGATGTCCAGTGTGCCGTCCTGAACCATGCGGTTCATGGCGTTGGCATTCAGGTACACAGCGGTATTGGTCAGGGTCATTTTGCCGCCGACCCACAGCCCGCCGTACACCTCTTTGAACCCCTCCAGCACACCGGCCAACGCGCTGACATGGCCACTGCCGGCAACATCATAGAAATCGCCGACACCTTCGTAATCCACCTCGACGTCAGCCACCAGAAAGTTGACCAGCTTCGACTTCACGACCTTCTCTTCCATCCTTGTATCTCCATGTCCCCAGAACACTCACCCGTGGCGAGGGAATTTGTCCCCGATGGACTGCGCAGCAGGCCGCTTCTTGATCGGTTGAAGAAGCCGGGCCCGCTTCGCGCGCCATCGGGGATAAATCCCCTCACTACAGGTTTACTCAGCAAAAGTGATCGTGTGCTATCAGCGATTCAACGCCGCCGCATTAGCCCGCGCCGCGTGCAGCTTCTTATAGCTGTCGATCAGACGCAGGTGACGATCCAGCCCTTCGAGCTTCATGCTGGTCGGCGTCAGGCCGTAGAAACGCACACTGCCGTTGACCGAACCAATCGCCGCGTCCATGCGCTCGTCGCCGAACATGCGGCGGAAGTTGGCCTCGTAGTCGGCCAGTTCCAGGTCTTCGTCCAGTTCCATTTCCAGACACACGTTTACCGCTTGATAAAACAAGCCGCGCTCGACGGTGTTGTCGTTGTACTGCAGGAAGGCTTCGACCAGATCCTTGGCCTGCTCGAATTTCTGCAGGGCGAGGTAGATCAGCAGGCGCAGTTCCAGAATGGTCAGCTTGCCCCACGGCGTGTTGTCGTCGAACTCGATGCCGATCAGCGTGGTGATGTCGGTGTAATCATCCAGCTCGCTGTTTTCCAGGCCTTGAGCGAGGTTGCGCAGGCCGACTTTGCTCAGACTGTGCAGGTTGAGGATGTCGGCGCGAAATTGCAGGGCCTTGTTGGTGTTGTCCCAGATCAGGTCGTCCACCGGATAGATTTCCGAGTAGTCCGGCACCAGGATCCGGCAGGCATTGGCGCCGAGGTCGTCGTAGACCGCCATGTAGGCTTCTTTGCCCATGTCTTCGAGGATGCCGAACAGGGTTGCGGCTTCTTCGGCGTTGGAGTTTTCGCCTTGACCTGAGAAGTCCCATTCGACGAATTCAAAATCAGACTTGGCGCTGAAGAAGCGCCACGACACCACCCCGCTGGAGTCGATGAAGTGTTCGACGAAGTTGTTCGGTTCGGTCACTGCCTGGCCCGAGAAAGTCGGCTGCGGCAGATCGTTCAAGCCTTCGAAGCTGCGGCCCTGCAGCAGTTCGGTCAGGCTGCGTTCCAGCGCCACTTCCAGGCTTGGGTGCGCGCCGAACGAGGCGAACACACCGCCGGTGCGCGGGTTCATCAGGGTCACGCACATCACCGGGAATTCACCGCCCAGCGACGCGTCCTTGACCAGCACCGGGAAGCCCTGCTCTTCCAGCCCTTTGATCCCGGCGAGAATGCTTGGGTACTTCTCCAGCACTTCCTGCGGCACGTCGGGCAAAGCCATTTCGCCTTCGAGAATTTCGCGTTTGACCGCGCGCTCGAAGATCTCCGACAGACACTGCACCTGTGCTTCAGCCAAGGTGTTGCCAGCGCTCATGCCGTTGCTCAGGAACAGGTTTTCGATGAGGTTGGACGGGAAGTACACCACTTCACCATCCGACTGGCGCACGAACGGCAGCGAGCAGATACCGCGCTGGGTGTTGCCGGAGTTGGTGTCGAACAGGTGCGAGCCCTTGAGCTCGCCGTCGCGGTTGTAAATGTCGAGGCAGTATTGGTCGAGAATCTCTGCCGGCAGTTCATCTTTCGGGCCGGGCTTGAACCAGCGCTCGTTCGGGTAATGCACGAACTCGGCGGTGGCGATGTCCTCGCCCCAGAACTGGTCGTTGTAGAAGAAGTTGCAGTTCAGGCGCTCGATGAATTCGCCCAATGCCGAGGCCAGTGCGCCCTCTTTGGTCGCGCCCTTGCCGTTGGTGAAACACATCGGCGAATGCGCATCGCGGATGTGCAGAGACCAGACGTTGGGCACGATGTTGCGCCACGAGGCGATTTCGATCTTCATCCCCAGATCGGCGAGAATCCCCGACATGTTGGCGATGGTCTGCTCCAGTGGCAGATCTTTACCGGCGATGTAGGTACCCGCTTCAGAGGTCGAGTGCGGCATCAGCAGCGCTTGCGCATCGGCGTCGAGGTTCTCGACTTCTTCGATCACGAACTCGGGGCCGGTCTGCACAACCTTCTTCACCGTGCAGCGATCAATCGAACGCAGGATGCCCAGACGATCCTTCTCGGAAATGTCTGCCGGCAATTCGACCTGGATCTTGAAGATCTGGTTGTAGCGGTTTTCCGGGTCGACGATGTTGTTTTGCGACAGGCGAATATTGTCGGTCGGGATGTTGCGGGTTTCGCAGTACAGCTTCACGAAGTAAGCCGCGCACAAGGCCGACGACGCCAGGAAGTAGTCGAACGGCCCCGGTGCCGAGCCATCACCCTTGTAGCGAATGGGCTGATCAGCGATCACCGTGAAGTCGTCGAACTTGGCTTCAAGTCGAAGGTTGTCGAGAAAGTTGACCTTGATTTCCATGCGGGTTTACCAGAGAGCAGAAACGAATTGGCGGCCATTATCCGGGTTTTCAGCCTGACGTCTTGTGCTTTTGCGTAATCGCCGCCGTGTGGGCGGCCGCGTTGCGCCGGGCATCGGCACAGGCGAGCGACAAAAATGCCCTGAGCAGTGAATTTTTTCGTGTCTTCTTGTATCTGACGGAAAGAGCCTATGCCAGCAAAACAATGGCAGCGAATCCGATCAGCTATGAGTGACCCGCATGAAATCAAGGAAAAACACCGTCAATCCCATCGGATTGAAAGACATCACGATTGTCGACGACGCCAAGATGCGCAAGGCGATCACCGCCGCCGCACTGGGCAACGCCATGGAATGGTTTGACTTCGGCGTGTACGGCTTCGTCGCCTACGCGCTGGGCAAGATCTTCTTCCCCGGCGCCGATCCTGGCGTGCAAATGATTGCTGCCCTGGCGACCTTCTCGGTGCCGTTTCTGATCCGTCCATTGGGTGGTTTGTTCTTCGGCGCCCTGGGCGACAAGTACGGACGCCAGAAAGTCCTCGCCGCGACCATTGTGATCATGTCGCTGAGCACCTTCGCCATCGGCCTGATTCCGTCCTACGAGTCGATCGGCATCTGGGCGCCGATCTTGTTGTTACTGGCGAAAATGGCTCAGGGTTTCTCGGTCGGCGGCGAATACACCGGCGCGTCGATCTTCGTCGCCGAATACGCGCCCGACCGTAAACGCGGCTTCCTCGGCAGTTGGCTGGACTTCGGCTCGATTGCCGGTTTCGTCCTCGGCGCCGGTGTGGTGGTGCTGATTTCGACGATCATCGGCGAAGAGAAATTCCTTGAATGGGGCTGGCGCCTGCCGTTCTTCCTTGCGCTGCCACTGGGCATGATCGGCCTTTATCTGCGTCATGCTCTGGAAGAGACACCGGCGTTTCAACAGCATGTCGAGAAACTCGAGGAAGGTGATCGCGAAGGTCTGGCGGGCGGTCCGAAAGTTTCGTTCAAGGAAGTTGCGACCAAACACTGGCGCAGCCTGATGACCTGTATCGGTGTGGTGGCGGTGACCAACGTCACCTATTACATGCTGCTGACCTACATGCCGAGCTATCTGTCGCACAACCTGCACTACAGCGAAAACCGTGGCGTGTTGATCATCATCGCGATCATGGTCGGCATGCTATTCGTGCAGCCGGCGATTGGTTTTATCAGCGACAAGATCGGCCGCAAACCCTTCATTGTGGTCGGCAGCATCGGCCTGTTCCTGCTGGCGATTCCGGCGTTCATGCTGATCAACAGCGGCAAGATCGGCCTGATCTTTTCCGGCTTGCTGATCCTCGCGGTGCTGCTGAACTTCTTCATCGGCGTCATGGCCTCGACCCTGCCGGCAATGTTCCCCACGCACATCCGCTACAGTGCACTGGCCGCCGCGTTCAACGTCTCGGTACTGATTGCCGGCCTGACGCCGACCGCCGTGGCCTGGCTGGTGGAAAGCACCAACAATCTGTACATGCCGGCCTACTACCTGATGGTGATTGCCGTGGTCGGCCTGATCACCGGCGTGACCATGAAGGAAACCGCCAACAAGCCACTGCGCGGCGCCGCACCGGCCGCGTCGGACCTTGAAGAAGCCAAGGAACTGCTCAAGGAACACCACGACAACATCGAGCAGAAAATCGAAGACATCGACGCCGAAATTGCCGAGCTGGAAGCCAAGCGCAAGGAGTTGGTGCAGCAGCATCCGCGGATAAACTGATGCGATGACTGACGGCGGCCCTGCCCAGGGCTGCCGTCGATCAACACCTCACAACACAAAGCCGTCACCGATCAAACGCACCAAAACCTCCCCCGCCTCACTCAATTCACCCGGTGCCCGCATCAGGCGCAACTCGTGCAGCGGCAACTCGGGAAGACCCTCCTCACTGCTCAGCACCCGCATGCCGGGTCGCACTTGCGCACGATCAACAATGCCCACCGCCAGTCCGGCCTCGATGGCTGTTTCCAGCGCGCTCGCACCGGCGCTGACAATCACTGCGCGCCACCGCCGACCCTGCTCGCTCAATGCATCCACGGCAACGCTGCGATAAGGACAACCCTTGCCGTGCAACGCCAGCGGTACCGGCCGGGTGAGATCCTGCGTGTAGTTGTGCGCGGCGACCCACACTGGCTGGGTCAGGCCCAGCATCCTTGCACAACGCGTCGATGGCGGCGCATTGGCGACGACCACCAGCAACGCCAGATCCAGTTGCCCACGCTCCAGGCGCGTACTCAGACGGCCGCTGGCACCGGTTTCGACTTCCAGCTCGATGTGCGGAAAATCTGCCGACAGGTGCGGCAACGTACAACCGAGCACCGCGCCGGCGTACTCCTCGGAAATCCCCAGGCGGACCCGCCCGCTTGCCAGCGGTGTGCTGAAACTGGCCAGTAATTGATCGTGATGGCGCAACAGTTCGGCGCTCTGCAGGGCAAAGCGTCGACCCAGCGGCGTGAGATTGACAGTCTGGTTATCGCGCTCCAGCAATCGCCCGCCCGCCAGCGCTTCCAGACGCCGCACATGCAGGCTGACCGCCGACGGACTCTTGTTGAGGAAAGTCGCGGCGGCGAGAAATTGCCCGAAGCGCACGATCGCCTGAAAGGTGCGCAACAGTTCGATATCAAGGGCTTCGGCCATGCTTGAGAATTCCTGCATCAGTGGTGCGAATCGTATCGTTTGAATGCATCAGCGGTTGATTCATATCATCGAACTCAGCCCTCTGTCAGGTGCCATTCGATGAACGTCATGCCGATTCGATTTTCACTGCTGAATTTTTGCTTGCTGATGGCGATGGTGGTCAGCTGGAGTTCCGGATTCATCGGTTATCGCTACATCGCCGATCAGGGCAGCGTGTACCTGGCCTCGTTGTGGCGATTTATGCTGGCGGCGTTGCTGTTGCTGCCCTTCGCCTGGGCTGGCTTGCGTGGTTTGCGCGGTTTGCGCGGTTTGCGCGGTTTGCGCGGCAAGGATGTGATGCATCAGGCACTGCTGGGGCTGTTTGCTATTGGTGGCTACATCGGACCGATTGCTGCCTCGATTCAACTTGGCGTCACGCCGGGCACCGCGTCACTGTTTGCCAATCTGTTGCCGCTGACCATTGTATTGTTGGCGGGCAGCGTCCCGGGTCAGCGCACGCGCGGCTGGCAATGGCTGGGTTTGGCGTTGTGTGTGATCGGCATGCTGCTGGCCAGCGCCGCGAGTGTCGAATGGGCCAGTGCGACGCTGTGGGTCTACAGCTTGCCATTGCTGGCGGTGCTGTCGCTGGCGGCGGCCACCTTGTTTGAAAAAGCCCGCGCCGGCGTGGCAATGCCGGTCACTACAGCGCTGTTCATTCAGGTGTGTGCCGTGGTGCCGCTGTTTGCGTTGCTGGCCGGTGTCGAGGGTGAACTGCGCCCGCCCATCAGTACGGATTTCGCCGGTGGCGTGCTGTGGCTGGTGATTTTCTCGACCTTCGGCGGCTATGGGTTTTACTGGCTTTGCCTGCAGCGTTTCAGCATGCAACGCATCAGTTGCGCACTGTTTCTGACGCCACCCGTGACGCTGCTGTGGGCGTGGCTGCAGTTCGACGATCCGCTGAGTGTCAGCGCCCTGTTCGGTATTGGCTTGACCCTTTTCGGGTTGCCATTGCTCGGGAGAACGTCGAGCGATTCGAGCCTGGCGCCTGCACCCTGCACGAAACTAAATCCGCGGGCGACTAGTCACTGACTTAGCGGAGGTTGAGGCATTTCGCCAAACCTCGTTTATTGAAGATGCCAGCGTGGTCACTCATAACGATCGTCGCAACAACCTCTCGCTGGACAGCCTGAACTTCTTCCTCGCCGATGTGCGCGACGGACTCGGGCCGTATCTGGCGATTTATCTGTTGGCGGTTCACCACTGGGAGCCGGCCAGCATCGGGCTGGTGATGATCCTCGCCGGGATCGCTGCGCTTGTCACCCAGACACCCGCCGGGGCCCTCGTCGACAACACCCGGAGTAAGCGGGCGGTGATTGCGGTTGCCGCGTTACTGGTGACCGGCAGCTGTCTGGTGTTGCCCTTCGTCACCTCCTTCAGTCTGGTGGCAATTACTCAAGCCTTGAGCGCCGCCACGGCGTCGGTGTTCGCCCCGGCCATTTCGGCGATCACCCTCGGCATCACCGGCCCACGAGCGTTCACTCGGCGCACCGGACGCAACGAGACCTTCAACCATGCCGGCAACGCCTGCGCGGCGCTGCTTGCCGGTGGTTTTTCCTACCTGTTCGGGCCGGTGGCGGTGTTTTATCTGATGGCGGTCATGGCGCTATGCAGTGTGATTGCCGTGAGCTTCGTCGATGCCAACGCGATCAACCATGATCTCGCGCGAGGCCTAGACCCCAGCGACGCTACACACGCCAAGGCGCCTTCGGGATTGGCGGTGCTGCTGACCAACAAGGCGTTGCTGATGTTCGCCATCTGTTGTGCCCTCTTCCACCTGGCGAACGCGGCGATGCTGCCACTGGTGAGCCAGAAACTGGCGCAGGTCAATCTGCAGATGGCGACGCCACTGACTTCGGCCTGCATCGTCGCCGCGCAACTGGTCATGGTGCCGGTCGCGTTGCTGGTCGGGGCCAAGGCCGAGTGGGGACGCAAGCCGCTGCTGCTCGCAGGCTTCCTGATTCTGCCGTTGCGCGGCGTGCTCTATACCTTGTCCGCGGATCCTTACTGGCTGGTGGCGGTACAGATGCTCGACGGCATCGGCGCGGGGATCTTCGGCGCGCTGTTCCTGGTTGTAGTGAAAGACCTGACCCTGGGCACCGGACACTTCAACATCAGCCTCGGCGCCCTTTCGACCGTGTTTGGCCTGGGCGCGGCATTGAGCAGTAGTGTCGCGGGGATTGTGTTACAAGAGGCCGGATACAACGCGGCGTTTTTGACCCTGGCGGTGATTGCCGGGCTGGCGTTTGTGCTGTTGTGGCTGGCAGTACCGGAGACATTGGCAGACCGACGCGACGCAGTTATCGCCACGGTTTGAGAGGCGCAATTTTTCGATCCTGCGCAACAACCCTGACTCGAGGAAGGAATTTGGCCAATAACACGCTTGAGTTCAGCGACAGTGATCTGGCGCAGATGCAACGCTTTAACCGCAAGCTCGCCTGGCTGCCACGGTTTCGCATCCGCAATCGACTGACGCCACGTCTGGTCCAAGGGCTGCTGCGTGCCAGTCAGATTGTCAGCGCGGACAAGCCGGTCAAACATGACCTTCAAGCGCAGAACACAGTGGTTTTTTCGCAAGGTGCTTCGGTGCCCGTCCGAATCATCCGCCCGCAAGGAAACGCTCAAGGCGTGGTGCTCGATTACCACGGTGGCGGCTGGGTGATTGGCAATGCACAGATGAACGACGACCTCAACATCGCCATGGTCAAGGACTGCAATGTCGCCGTGGTCTCGGTCGACTATCGATTGGCGGTCGATACGCCGGTTGAGGGGCTGATGAAGGACTGCCTCTGCGCCGCTCGCTGGCTGCTGAGCGACGTCTGCACAGAGTTCGCCGGCCTGCCGGTGATCGTTGTCGGCGAATCGGCGGGCGCGCACTTGGCCGCCGCAACGCTGTTGGCGCTCAAATCATCACCCGGTTTGCTGCAGCGGGTCCGCGGTGCGCTGCTTTTTTACGGTGTCTACGACCTCGCGGGTACTCCGAGCGTGCACGCAGCAACTGCTGAAACTTTGGTGCTCGACGGCCCGGGCATGGCCCAGGCGCTGCGCTTGCTGACACCGGGATTGAGCGATGAGCAACGCCGACAGGCACCGCTTTCCCCGCTGTACGGCGACTTCAGCGGGTTGCCGCCGGCACTGATGCTCACCGGTGAACTGGATCCGCTGCGCGACGACACGCTCGAACTGGCTGAGCGCTGGCAGCATTCTGCGCCGGTTGAAGTACATCTGCTGCCCTCTTCCGCCCATGGCTTTATCCATTTCCCGACTGACATGGCCAGGCGTGTTCTTGCCTACAGTCGTGCGTGGCTTTCACGCCAGATCGAGGCAAAAACACTCAGTTAGCACCTGAATTGGCGATCAAACCACTTTCCTGCGGGCAAAACAAAACCCCAACTGCTTTCGCAATTGGGGTTTCGGAATTTAATCTTGACGATGACCTACTCTCACATGGGGAAACCCCACACTACCATCGGCGATGCATCGTTTCACTTCTGAGTTCGGGATGGGATCAGGTGGTTCCAACGCTCTATGGTCGTCAAGAAATTCGGGTACTGACTCGCGACCTGTTGGCCTCGCTTCAGCAAATCGGGTATGTGATACAGGTGTCTTGTGAGCATCGCGAACTTTCGGTTCATTGCGTCTTCACACACCGCAATCTGATGCTCTTTCGAGTAGTCAAATTGCTTGGGTGTTATATGGTCAAGCCTCACGGGCAATTAGTATTGGTTAGCTCAACGCCTCACAGCGCTTACACACCCAACCTATCAACGTCGTAGTCTTCGACGGCCCTTCAGGGAACTCAAGGTTCCAGTGAGATCTCATCTTGAGGCAAGTTTCCCGCTTAGATGCTTTCAGCGGTTATCTTTCCCGAACATAGCTACCCGGCAATGCCACTGGCGTGACAACCGGAACACCAGAGGTTCGTCCACTCCGGTCCTCTCGTACTAGGAGCAGCCCCTCTCAAATCTCAAACGTCCACGGCAGATAGGGACCGAACTGTCTCACGACGTTCTAAACCCAGCTCGCGTACCACTTTAAATGGCGAACAGCCATACCCTTGGGACCGGCTTCAGCCCCAGGATGTGATGAGCCGACATCGAGGTGCCAAACACCGCCGTCGATATGAACTCTTGGGCGGTATCAGCCTGTTATCCCCGGAGTACCTTTTATCCGTTGAGCGATGGCCCTTC